>NZ_JBIVED010000008.1:0-455839 GCF_044747445.1 Streptomyces sp. NPDC090083
AACGACGCCCGTAATCGGTTCACTTCATGCCTGTCCACACCCTCAAGATGCTCTTGATCAGCACAAACGCACAGACCTAACGAAGCACTACTAGGCCGGGGAGCCGGACGAGAAGCGGCGGAGCAGCGGGGAGAGGACGAGCACGGACTTGGTGCGCTCCACGAACGGCTCCCCCGCGATGCGCTCCAGGACCCGCTCGAAGTGGCGCATGTCGGCGGCGAAGACCTGGACGACCGCGTCCGCGTCGCCGGTGACCGTGGAGGCGGCGACGACCTCCTGGTAGCGCTCCAGCCCGCGCCTGATGGTGTCCGGGGAGGTGTTGTGGCGGCAGTAGATCTCGACGAACCCCTCGGTCTCCCAGCCGAGCGCCGACGGGTCCACCCGTACGGTGAAGCCGGTGATGGCGCCGGTGGCCCGCAGCCGGTCCACGCGCCGCTTCACGGCGGGCGCGGACAGGCCGACGAGCTGCCCGATGTCCGCGAAGGAGCGGCGGGCGTCCTCGGCGAGGGCGTGCACGATGCGTTCGTCGAGTTCGTTCAGCACGGTGGATCGATCACTTCTCGGGCGGTACGGGTGTTGCCAGTCGGGAACGGCGGTGGCCGTACACGAAGTAGAACACGAGCCCGGCGGCCATCCAGACCCCGAAGACCACCCAGGTGACGGCCGAGAGGCTGCCCATCATCCACACGCACAGCCCGAAGCCCACGGCGGGCACGACCGGGGACAGCGGGACGCGGAAGGTGCGGGACATGTCGGGGCGGGTCCGGCGCAGCACCACGACGGCGACGTTGACCAGGGCGAAGGCGAAGAGCGTGCCGATGCTGGTCGCGTCCGCGAGCTGGCCGAGCGGGATGGCGGCGGCGAGGACTCCGCAGAACAGGGACACGATGACCGTGTTGGCCCGGGGCGCCCCGGTCTTCGGGTGGACCCTGCCGAACACCTTGGGCACGAGGCCGTCCCGGGACATCGCGAAGAGGATGCGGGTCTGGCCGTAGAGCACGGTCAGGACGACGCTCGCGATGGCGATCACCGCGCAGGCGGCGAGGAGGGTGCCCCAGAAGGACTGGCCGGTGACGTCCCGCATGATCTGGGCGAGGGCGGCCTCGGAGTCGTTGAACCGGCGCCAGGGCTTCGCGCCGACGGCGACGGCCGCGACGACGACGTACAGCGCGGTCACGATGACGAGGGAGAGCATGATCGCGCGGGGCAGGTCGCGCTGCGCGTTCTTCGCCTCCTCACCGGCCGTGGAGGCGGCGTCGAAGCCGATGTACGAGAAGAAGAGCGTCGCCCCGGCCGCGCTGACACCGGCCATGCCGAGCGGCATGAAGTGGTCGTAGTTGCCGGACCTGAAGCCCTGGACGCCGACCGCGCAGAACAGCACCAGCGCGGCGATCTTCACGCACACCATGACCGTGTTGGCGCGCGCGGACTCCCTGGCGCCGCCGAGCAGGAAGGCCATGGCGAGGAGGACGACGATCAGCGCCGGGAGGTTGAAGACGCCGCCGTCGCCGGGCGGGGCGGACAGCGCGTTCGGGATGGTGACCCCGATCGTCCCGTCGAGGAGTTCGTTCAGGTACTCGCCCCAGCCGACGGCGACAGCGGCGACCGAGACGCCGTACTCCAGGATCA
Organism: Streptomyces sp. NPDC090083; assembly: GCF_044747445.1. Taxonomy (NCBI): domain Bacteria; kingdom Bacillati; phylum Actinomycetota; class Actinomycetes; order Kitasatosporales; family Streptomycetaceae; genus Streptomyces; species Streptomyces sp. NPDC090083. The sequence goes on from NZ_JBIVED010000008.1 coordinate 1,630, forward strand.
GACACCAGCCGCAGATCCAGGCGATCAGCTCGCCGAGGGTGGCGTAGGCGTACGAGTACGAGGAACCGGCGACCGGGATGGTGCCGGCGAGTTCGGCGTACGAGAGGGCCGAGAACAGGGCGGTGAGGCCGGCGATCACGAAGGAGAGGGTGACGGCGGGACCGGCCTTGGGGACGGCTTCGCCGAGGACGACGAAGATGCCGGTGCCGAGGGTGGCGCCGATGCTGATCATCGTCAGCTGCCAGAGCCCGAGGGAGCGGCGCAGGGAGCCGCCCTCACCCTGGCCGCCCTCGGCGACCAGGCGTTCCACGGGTTTGCGGCGCATCAGGCGCGCGCCGAGCCCCGGGGACGGTTCGGCGGTCCGACTGCGGTCGTGCGGGGGTGCGCCTTGGTCGAGCACGCGGATGGCTCCTTGTCGCTGCCGGTCGGGGCGGCAGGGACCGACGGCACGAGGAGGGCCGCCGAGCGGAGGTCCTGCCGCGCGCTGGGTACAGCGCTCGACCTTACGAGGCCACGCGTCCTGACCGTAATGCGGCATCCTTGCGCGCCGCCGCAGGATCGTTGCGTTCGTGGGGCGGGGGTGCGGATTCGTTGCGTGGCGGGTGTGGGCCTCCCACGCGGCCTGCCCGGTCACGCCGAGGGCGGCACCGGTCCGGGTCCAGGAGGTGCCGTCAACTCCCGCCTGCCTGAACCGACTTGGCCAAGCGTCGGCAGCCGCGCGCCGCATCCCCACGGCCCCCGCGCATCCCGTACGACGGGACGACAGGGGCCGTGCGCGAGGGAGTCGGGTCAGTTCCAGCTCGCGTGGAGGGGCTTGCCCTCCGCGTAGCCCGCCGCGCTCTGGATGCCGACGATCGCGCGGTCGGCGAACTCCTCCAGGGAGCCCGCTCCGGCGTAGGTGCAGGAGGAGCGGACGCCCGCGATGATCGAGTCGATCAGGTCCTCGACGCCCGGGCGGGCCGGGTCGAGGTACATGCGGGAGGTGGAGATGCCCTCCTCGAACAGCGCCTTGCGGGCCCGGTCGTAGGCCGACTCGTCCGACGTGCGGTTGCGGACCGCGCGGGCGGACGCCATGCCGAACGACTCCTTGTAGAGGCGGCCCCCCGCGTCCTGCTGGAGGTCGCCCGGCGACTCGTACGTGCCCGCGAACCACGAACCGATCATCACGTTCGACGCGCCGGCCGCGAGCGCCATCGCGACATCGCGCGGGTGGCGGACCCCGCCGTCGGCCCACACGTGCTTGCCGTACTTCTTCGCCTCGGCTGCGCACTCCATGACGGCCGAGAACTGCGGCCGGCCGACGCCGGTCATCATGCGGGTGGTGCACATCGCGCCGGGGCCCACACCGACCTTGATGATGTCGGCGCCCGCCTCGATGAGGTCCTTGACGCCCTCGGCCGCGACGATGTTGCCCGCCACGATCGGCACCCGCGGGTCGAGCGCCCGGACCTGCCGGATCGCGCTGATCATCGACTCCTGGTGACCGTGCGCGGTGTCGATGACGAGCGTGTCCACGCCCGCGTCGAGCAGCTGCTTGGCCTTCTGCACGAAGTCGCCGTTGATGCCGACGGCGGCCGCGATGCGCAGCCTGCCGTCCGCGTCGACGGCCGGGTCGTACAGCGTGGCGCGCAGCGCGCCCCTGCGGGTGAGGATGCCGGCGAGCTTGCCGTCCTTGTCGACGGCGGGCGCGTAGCGGCGGTTGGCGCCGTCGAGCTTGTTGAACGCCTCGCGCGGGTCGATGTCCGCGTCGAGCAGCAGCAGGTCGCGGGACATGACCTCGCCGAGCTGCGTGAAGCGGTCCACACCGGTGAGGTCGGCGTCGGTGACGACACCGACCGGGCGCTGGGCCTCGTCCACCACGACCCCGGCGTTGTGCGCGCGCTTGGGCAGCAGGGCCAGCGCGTCGGCGACGGTCTGGTGCGGGGCCAGCCGGATCGGGGTGTCCAGGACGAGGTGGCGGCTCTTCACCCAGGACACGACGTCGGTGACGACCTCGATCGGGATGTCCTGCGGGATGACCACGATCCCGCCGCGCCGGGCCACGGTCTCGGCCATGCGGCGCCCGGCGATGGCGGTCATGTTGGCCACGACCAGCGGGATGGTGGTGCCCGTGCCGTCCGGGGAGCTGAGGTCCACGCCCTGACGCGATCCGACCGCGCTGCGGCGCGGCACCATGAAGACGTCGTCGTACGTCAGGTCGTACGGGGGCTGGATGTCGTTGAGGAAACGCACGTGCTGCACATCCCAGTCGATCAGAGGTGGTCCCCGGACAGGTCAGCCAGGGGGAAGAGCACGTACTTCATTGTCCCATGTCGGGTGGAATGCCATGCCTCGGATCATCGTCCAGGCGGGTGCGGGGCGCCGCTGGAGGAAGGTCCAAGCGAACCCGTGCTTCATGTGCGGGCAACCTTCGGGACACCTCGCGTATCGAACGGTCATGACTTCCCTCCGCACGGTGCTCGGGGCGGCGCTCACCGCCGCGGTGCTCGCCCTCGCGCCCGGATCCGCCGCCCTCGCCGCCGGCCCCTCCCCCTCGCCGACCCAGGCGTACGCCACGATCGAGGCGGACGCCCAGCTCAACGTGGGGGCCGCCGCACAGCCGGTCCACGTGGGCTGGCAGTTCTACGACGGCGGCGCGAACGTTCCCGTGCCCACGCGCCAGACGCTGGTCATCGACGCCCGCGACCTGGCGGGTGTCGCGGCCGTCACCGCGGACGACCCGAGGTGCACGGCCGCCGGGCGGGTCGTCACCTGCGTCGACACCGAGGAGTCCCAGCCGCCGTACGTCGACTTCACCGTGCGGGCGGACCCGGGCGCCGCCGTCGGTGCCACCGGCACCCTGACGTACACCGTCTCCGCCGAGCACGGCACCGGCGCCACCGCGCGGGCGAAGGTGGTCGTCGGCGTCCCCGAGCTGACCGTCGGCAAGGTGCCCGACGTGACGCACGCCAGGATCGGCTCCCGGATCGAGCTTCCGCTCCGGCTGCGCAACACCGGCGACCTCGCCACCGACCGCCGCATCATGCTGCGCTGGGAGGAGGTGGGCGGACTGGTCTTCGACCGGAAGTTCTCCAACTGCGCCTACGGCGACGGCGACGACCCGGTCGAACCCGGCAGCCAGGCGTCCGTGACCTGCGTCTTCACCGCCCCGGTGGCCGCGGGCGCCACGGTCGAACTGAGCAGCCCGCTGACCGCCACGGTCGGCGCCCGCGTCCTCACCGCCGTGACCGACTACTCGGCCGAGCTTCTGAAGCCCGGCGTGGAGCCCGGCGGCGGCAGCGACCACGGGACCGGGCCGGAACTGACGCTGGTGCCCGCGTCCGGTCCGGGCAGCGGCTTCGAGAGCGGCGCCACCGGCCAGGTGCGGGTCTCGGCGGACAGCTCGGCCGACCTCGCGGCCACCGCCGCCGTGACACCCCGCCGTACGGGCGGCGAGTGGACGCTGACCCTCAACGCCGTGAACCACGGCCCGGCCTCCGCGTACGGCGTCGGCGACAGGTCCGTCGCCCTCGTCGACGTCGTCCTGCCCAAGGGCACGGTGGCGACCGGCAACGCCTTCGAGGAGGGGGAGGACACGCCCTACGGCGAGTGCTTCCTCCCGGTGGGCGACGGCGGGACGGCACCCTTCGCGGCGGGACACCGGCACTACGTGTGCCCGGTACCGCGTGGTGTCGCCGCCGGGAGGAGTCAGCTGTTCGTGCTGTGGGTGAAGGCGGCCAAGGACTACACCGGCGCCGAGGGCACGGCGACCGTGCTCCCCGGCCCGGCCGGCATCCCGCTGCACGACCCGGACTCCGCCAACGACCGCGCCACGTTCGCCTTCACCACGTCGACCGCGTCACCGACGCCGGGCCCGTCCGCGTCCTCGCCCACGACGGGCACGTCCCCCGGCCCGGAAGCGTCGGACGGTACGTCGGCCGGGCCGGCCGCGACGGACGTCCCCGGCGGGACGCTGCCCCACACGGGCTCCGGCCCCATGGCACTCGTCGCCACCCTGGCGGCCGGCGCCGTGGCGCTCGGCTCGACGGCCCTGCTCGTCGTCCGCCGCCGGCGCGACTCCCGCTGACGCGAAGGCCGTTCAGTACAGGAAACGGTGCAGGGGAGCCGACTCGGTCAGCAGCATGGTGAGCCGGTGGGCGAGGCGCTGCCACGCCTCGTCCTGTCCGTAGCTGAGCCTCACGTCCTCGCCGTCGCCCGCCTCGATCGCCGCGAAGAGCGTGGCCGTGTCGGCGTCGGGCGTGAGGTCCACCAGGGACAGCACCCGCGCCAGCGCGCCGACCAGGCCGACGGCGGTCTTCTCGGGCGTCAGGACGGTGGTGCGGACGGTGGCGACGACGCCCGAGGGGTCGGGCAGGTCCGGCGGGGCCACGAGGAGTCCGGACAGCTCGCGCAGCAGGGCGTACAGCAAGTCCGTGTCCCCGGTGGGCAGTTCGGCGATGCGCAGGCCCTCGTGCTCCCAACGGCCGTTCGGCGTCCACACCTTGGGTCCTCGCGCCACCGCCTCGGCGAGCGTCTCCCGCACCCGCAGGAAGGCCGCGAGCCCGTCCGCGAAGAGCGCGTGGTCACCGCCCGCCGCGCCCACGGACTCGGCCAGGGGCGCCAGCAAGTGCTCTTCCACCCGGTCGCACTGCGCTTCGAGGTCCGGGTCCACGACCACCAGCCGGACCGCCGTGCGCTGCTCCTGTTGCTCCATACCGAACACTCTGCCAGCCGCCTCGGACAATCGGGCTAGCGCCCGCCTCCGCCCAGCGCGAGCACGACGGACAGGGCCGGTGTCGCGTCGACCGCGTCCCCGAAGACGTCGACGGCGGTCGCCCACTCGTCGGGCCGTGCCGCGGCGTACGGCCGCCAGTTCCGTACGACGACCAGGAGTCCCCGCTCGACCGCCGCGTCGGGCCACACGGTGTGGTCGCCGAGGCTGTCCGCGAGGGCGTCCCAGTTCCGGCCGAACCAGTCGGGAAGCTGGAGCGCCCGGGCGCAGCGGTCCATCAGGCCGGCCTTGTCCGTGACCCCGTCGAGGTCGAGGGTGACCGCGAACTCCGTCATCTCAGTACCGTCCTGAACGACTTGTAGTGATCATCGGTGTAGTAGATCCCGCCGTCCTGCCCGGTGACAATGCGCCGGGCCCCGCGATCCCGCGAGCCCGGCGTCCTGACGGTGTACTCGTGGTAGAAACCGCGCTTCTGCCGGGGCAGCAGCTTCTCGTGGTTCCCGAAGACGACCCCGTCCCTGGCGTACGGGAACGGCCCGCCCCGGTCGATGAGGGCGACGGTCCGCCGCGCCTCGGCGGGGAGCTGGGAGAGCCTGACGGTGGAGGTGGAAGCGGAGGTGGGAGTGCCCGTGGAGGAGGCGGTGGCACCGGTCGTAGCCGTGGAAGAACAGCCGACCGGCAGCAGCACGGCCAGAAAGACGAGAAGCACCCGGGAGACGAACCGCAGCAGCATGCGCCCGATGCTGCCACGGCCGTCCCCGCACGACGTGGTGTCGCGGCCCGTCAGATCCCGTCGGGGTCCGTCCGGCTGAGCGCCGACTTCGGCGACGACCCGGCCGTCATCAGGTAGTCCGCCGCCGCCGTGTCCGTCACCAGGCTGGTGACGAGCCCGGACCGCAGCACGGCGTCGATCGCCGCCGCCTTCCGCTGCCCGCCCGCGATCGCGACGACCTCGGGGATACGGCGCAGCTGGTCCGCCTTGACGGTGATGCACCGCTCGCCCAGGTCCCGGCCGACCCGGCGGCCCTCCGCGTCGAAGAGGTGCGCGGAGGTCTCGGCGGCGACACCGAGGGACGAGTAGTGCGCCCGCTCCTCGTCGCTGAGCATGTCGTAGACCGTCGAGATGCCCGGCTCCCAGGAGCCGATGGAGACACAGGCGACCGTGACCTTGTCGAAGTACTCGAAGGCCCGGGCGATCCCCGTCTGGTGGCGCAGCGCCTCGGCGGTGGCCGCGTCCGGCAGCAGCATCGGGGCGTAGATGGGGTGCGCGTCGCCGCCCGACACCTGCGCGGCCCGCCGTACCGCCTCGACCGAGCCGCGCTCGGCGGTCCCGGCGTCGTACACGCCCGTCAGCTGGACCACCGTGCAGGGCGGCAGCCGGTCGAGGGCCGCCGCCATGTGGATGGTGGACCGGCCCCAGGCGAGGCCGAGCACATCGCCCTCGGTGACCAGCTCGCCGAGCAGGTCGGCCGCGACCTCCCCGAGGTTCTCGGGGTCGGGCGACTCCTCGCTGACCTCGGCCGGGGACTCGACCACGACGGCGTGCCTCAGGCCGTACCGGGCGCGCAGCGCGTCCGAGCGCTCCGCGTCCAGTTCGGCCGGTACTCGGATCTCGATGCGTACGAGATCCCGTTCGAGAGCGGTCTCCAGGACCCGGGCCACCTTGAAGCGGCTGACGCCGAACTCCTCGGCGATCTGGATCTTGGACTTGCCCTCGAGGTAGAAGCGGCGGGCCATGGCCGCCGCCTGCACCAGCTCAGCGGGTCCCATCCGCATGGCTGACCGGCCCGCCGACATACCCGACACGGCGATCTCCTCACTGCTGTTCACACTCTGGATTCGCCGTTCATCCTTGCAGATCCGGCGCACTTGATCAGCCTTGATGGCCGCCGTTCACATACCTGCCGCTCAGTGGTCGCACGCCCAGGATGCCTTGCCGGTGGCCGCCTCCGCCTGCGTGCGCAATGCACGTACCGCCGCGGCCGGGTCGGATGCGCCGTACACCGCCGAACCGGCGACGAACACATCCGCGCCCGCGTCCGCGCAGCGCTCGATCGTCGCGGCCGAAACTCCCCCGTCGACCTGCAGCCACAGCTCCAGTCCGTGCTTCTTGATCAGTTCACGGGTGCGGCGGATCTTCGGCAGCATGATGTCGAGGAACGACTGGCCACCGAAGCCCGGCTCCACGGTCATGATCAGCAGCATGTCGAGTTCGGGCAGCAGATCCTCGTACGGCTCGATCGGCGTCGCGGGCTTGAGCGCCATGGACGCGCGCGCTCCCTTGGCCCGAATCTCACGGGCCAGCCGCACGGGCGCGGCCGCCGCCTCGACGTGGAAGGTGACGGAGGAGGCACCTGCCTCGACGTACTGCGGTGCCCAGCGATCGGCGTCCTGGATCATCAGATGGCAGTCCAGCGGGGTGTCCGTCGCCCGCGCCAGTGACTCTACGACCGGTACGCCGAGGGTCAGGTTCGGGACGAAATGATTGTCCATGACGTCGACGTGGAGCCAGTCCGCGCCGGACACGGCGTCGGCTTCGTCGGCGAGGCGGGCGAAGTCCGCGGACAGGATGCTGGGGTTGATCTGGACGGCCATGCCCCCAAGCCTGCCATGCCCTCCGGGGGTTGGCCGCATCGGTCCGTCGTGGGTGGGGTGCGATGTCTGGTGCGGGTCCGTTGGGGATGGGGGGTCTTTGGGGGGCGGGTCCATTGCGGGGCGGTGGGTTTTCGGGTGCCGGTCCGCTGCGGGTGGGTGGGTTTTCCGGTGCGGGTCCGCTGTGGATCGGTGGGCTGTCCGGTGCCGGTCCGTCGTGGATCGGTGGGCCTTCAGGTGCCGGTCCGTGATGGATCGGTGGGTTTTCGAGTGCCGGTCCGTCGTGGATCGGTGGGTTTTCAGGTGCCGGTCCGCTGTGGATCGGTGGGTTTTCGAGTGTCGGTCCGTCGTGGCTGGGCGCGCAGTTCCCCGCGCCCCTTTCGGGGCGCCGGTCGGGGGCGGGGTGGAGATTCGCGGGTTCCTTTCGGGGCGCGGGTTGTGGGCGGGGTGGAGATCCTCGGGTCCCTTTCGGGGCGACGGTTGTGGGTGGGGTGGAGATCCTCGGGTTCCTTTCGGGGCGCCGGTCGGGGGCGGGGTGGAGCAGGGCCCGTCGTTCGTCGTACCGGGGCGGTGCGAGTTGCTCGTCCGGCTGACCCCGCAGCATCGTCCGGCTGATCCGGGGTGCGAGAATCCTGCACTTCACCGGCTTTCGGCCGCGGGCAGGGCACCTCAGCGGAGAGGGAGATGGCAATGGGCACGGGACAGCCGTTCGGCTCCTACCAGAACGAGATCTACCTGAACGGGCTCGGCGGCATCGTGCCGTCCTACCCCATGGCCTTCGCGGAGCTGGAGGACCGGGCGAGTTCCGCGCTGCCGCCCTCCGTGTGGTCGTACGTCGCGGGCGGGGCCGGTGACGAACGCACCCAGCGGGCCAACGTCACCGCCTTCGACCACTGGGGTCTGGTCCCCCGCATGTTCGTCGGCGCGGCCGAACGCGACCTGTCCGTCGACCTGTTCGGGATGCGGCTGCCCTCCCCGGTGTTCATGGCTCCGATCGGCGTCATCGGCCTGTGCGCCCAGGACGGCCACGGCGACCTGGCGACCGCGCGGGCCGCCGCGCGCACCGGCGTCCCGATGGTGGCGTCCACGCTGACCGTCGACCCGCTGGAGGAGGTCGCCGCGGAGTTCGGGGACACCCCGGGCCTCTTCCAGCTCTACACCCCGACCGACCGCGACCTCGCCGCAAGCCTGGTGCACCGCGCCGAACAGGCGGGCTACAAGGGCATCGTGGTCACGCTGGACACCTGGGTCACCGGCTGGCGCCCGCGTGATCTCTCCACCGCCAACTTCCCCCAGCTGCGCGGTCATTGCCTCGCCAACTACACCAGCGACCCGGTCTTCCGCGCCCGCCTCGCCCGCACCCCGGAGGAGGACCCGCAGTCGGCCGTCCTGCTCTGGACCCAGCTCTTCGGCAACCCCCTCACCTGGGACGACCTTCCCTGGCTGCGCTCCCTCACCGATCTCCCGCTGATCGTGAAGGGCATCTGCCATCCCGAGGACGTCCGGCGCGCGAAGGACGGAGGCGTGGACGGCGTCTACTGCTCCAACCACGGTGGCCGCCAGGCCAACGGCGGCCTTCCCGCCCTCGACGCGCTCCCGGCCGTGGTCGACGCGGCGGACGGTCTCCCGGTCCTGTTCGACTCGGGCGTCCGCAGCGGCGCCGACATCGTCAAGGCGGTCGCCCTGGGCGCCACCGCCGTGGGAATCGGCCGCCCGTACGCCTACGGCCTCGCCCTCGGCGGCACGGACGGCATCGTCCACGTCCTTCGCTCACTGCTCGCGGAGACCGACCTGATCATGGCCGTGGACGGCTACCCGACCCTGGCGGACCTCACGCGAGAGGCACTCGGGCACGTCGCCTGAGCCGCGGCTCACCCGGTCCGGCGGATGAGCGCGAGGTACATCGCGTCGGTCCCGTGCAGGTGCGGCCACAGCTGTACGTCGGGACCCTCGCCCAGCGCCGGGACGTCGGGCAGCAGCGGGCGGGCGTCGATCAGTTCGGTCCGCGGAAACTGCTTGAGCACGTCGTCCACGACGGCGCGGGTCTCGGCGAGATGCGGCGAACAGGTCGCGTAGCCGACGACCCCGCCGACGCGCACGGACTCGAGCGCGGTGCGCAGCAGGTCGCGCTGGAGCGGCGCGAACCCTTCGAGGTCCTCCGGCCGACGGCGCCACCGCGCCTCGGGGCGGCGGCGCAGCGCGCCGAGTCCGGTGCAGGGCACGTCCATCAGGACCCGGTCGAAGGTGCCGGGCCGCCACGGCGGCCGGGTCCCGTCGGCGGCGATGACCTGGTACGGCCCCGGGTTCCCGGCAAGCGCCTTCGCCACCAGGCCCGCCCGGTGCGGCTGCTTCTCGGAGGCGAGCAGCACGGCCCCCCGCTCGGCGGCCACGGCGGCGAGCAGCGCGGCCTTGCCACCGGGCCCGGCGCACCCGTCGAGCCAGTACCCGTCGCTGCCGTCCAACGGCGCGTTGGCCAGCGCGAGGGCGACCAGCTGACTGCCCTCGTCCTGCACCCCCGCCCGTCCTTCCTTGACGGCGGCGACGGCCCCGGGCTCACCGCCCTCGCTGAGCCGCACGGCGTACGGAGACCAGCGTCCCGGCACCGCGGCCTCCTCGCGGAGCAGTTCCTCGGTGGTGGACCGGCCGGGCCGGGCGACCAGGGTCACCTCGGGCCGTTCGTTGTCGGCCTCCAGCAGGTCCTCGATGCCGGCGCGCCCGCCGCCGAGGGAGTCCCAGAGTGCGGAGACGACCCAGCGCGGGTGCGAGTGCACGAGGGCGAGGTGGTCCTCGGGGTCGTCCTCGTAGGGCGGCGCGACCTTCTCGATCCAGGTGTCGAGGTCGTCGTGGGCGACCTTGCGCAGTACGGCGTTGACGAACTTGGCCCGCCCGTCGCCGAGCACGACCCGGGCGAGCTCGACGGAGGCCGACACGGCGGCGTGCGTCGGGATCCGCGTCCCGAGCAACTGGTGCACACCGAGGCTGAGTACGTCCAGCACGGGCGGGTCGACCTCGCGCAGCGGCCGGTCGACGCACGCGGCGATGATCGCGTCGTACGTCCCCTGCCGGCGCAGGGTCCCGTAGACCAGCTCGGTGGCCAGCGCCGCGTCCCGGGCGTCGAAGTCACCCTTCTCCCGCGCCTTCCGCAGCAGCGGCGGCAGCACGAGGTTGGCGTACGCGTCCCGCTCGTCCACGGCCCGCAACGCCTCGAAGGCGAGAAAACGCACGGGATCCTTCTGCGGCCGACGGTAGGGCCTGCCGGGCTTACGGGGACGCGGGGCCTGCTCACTCACGAAAAAGGTGCTCCGGATTTCTGCCTGAGTTGTGTGCACAGGGTACGTCGCACTGCCGTGGGTGTGCGCGGGGCGTGGGGTGCGGGGCCTCGGGACGCGGAGGCCCGGAGGTGCCGAGGTGGAGGGGGCTGGTTCGGGTGCGTCGTGGCTGGTCGCGGAGTTCCCCGCAGCCTTCCGGTGCGGATCGCGGACCGGGACTCCGGGGTTCCCGGGTGTCCCGGGCGGACGACTAGGCCGTCCCGAGCGCCCCCACGCTCTCCCCCGCCCCGATCCGCGCCCCCCGCGCCCAGTCCGCCGCGCGCATCGGCTTCTTGCCCTGGGCCTGGACCCAGAGCAGCTCGACGGCGTAGGAACCGGTGCCGACGTGCACGTTGTTCTTGCCGACGGCCAGCGCGCCGGGCGCGAGGTCGGTGCGGTCCGGTGCGGGTGCGGCCTGGATGAGCTTGAGGCGCTCGCCGCGGAACACGGTCCAGGCACCCGGCGCCGGGGTGCACCCGCGCACCACCCGGTCCACCCGGAGGGCGGGGGCCGTCCAGTCCACCTGCGCGTCCTCGACGGTGATCTTCGGGGCGAGGGTGATGCCGTCGTTCGGCTGCGGCACGGCCTTCAGGGTGCCGTCCTCGATGCCGTCCATGGTCGCGGCGAGCAGGCCCGAGCCGGCGAACGCGAGCCGGGTGAGCAGATCGCCGCTGGTGTCGGTGGGGCGGATCTCCTCGGTGACGGTGCCGTAGACGGGCCCGGAGTCGAGGCCCTCCTCGATGAGGAAGGTGGACGCGCCGGTGATCTCGTCGCCGGACATGATGGAGTGCTGCACGGGCGCGGCGCCCCGCCAGGCGGGCAGCAGCGAGAAGTGCAGGTTGACCCAGCCGTGGGCGGGGACGTCGAGGGCGACCCGGGGCAGCAGCGCGCCGTAGGCGACGACGGGACAGCAGTCGGGGGCGATCTCCCGCAGCCGCTCCAGGAACTCCGGATCGCGCGGCCTGCCGGGCTTCAGCACCTCGATGCCCGCCTCCTCGGCCCGCTCGGCGACGGGACTCGCCACCAGCCTGCGCCCACGCCCGGCCGGCGCGTCGGGCCGCGTGACGACGGCGGCGACCTCGTGCCGCCCGGAGGCGATCAGGGCGTCCAGGGCGGGAACGGCGACCTCGGGGGTACCGGCGAAGACGAGCTTCATGGGAGGGTTCGGGCCTCTCGGGCGGAGGTGGGCGGGCAGCGCACCAGTCTATGGCGCACCCCGGCACCGGCGCCCGGCGGCTCATATCCGTCAACCCGCCGGCACCCGCGGCGCGCACCGGTCCGGCGGGGGGGGCGTACGCATATGCCCCTACGCCCCCGGTGCGTGACCAGCGGAGCGTACAGACGTTGGTCAAGAAAGAGTTGACCTCTATTGGGCCGCATTCGCGTGGCCCGATCCTTTTCAACGCCGGTTCGAGAGGCTTGTTCATGGCCGACCACGCAACCCACGACGCCCAGGCTCGGGCCAGCCTGCACTTGCTGGTGCGGGACATCGAGCGGGTCCGCCGGCAGGTGGACGCACTGCGCACACTCACCGCCCAGCTGGGCAACGTCTACCGCCCGCGCCGCTCGGGACCCTCCACGGGCTTCGTCGTCTACGGACGCGCTCCCGCTCCGACGGTCCGTCTCGCGCAGGAGCTGCGGGACAGTGTCGAGACCCTGGTCACGGCCGCCGTGGACTTCGACCGCTCACTCGGCTTCTCGTGGGACGCGGTGGGCTCCGCCCTCGGGGTCACCAAGCAGGCCGTACACCGCCGCTACGGCGCCCGCCGCGCAGCGACCCAGGCCGCGGCCGACGCCGAGCGCACGACGGAGGCGGCGACGACCCGCCCGGTGGCCGTCAACACGGGCCTCCCCACCATGCCCGCGCTGCCGACCATGCCGACCCTCCCCACGGTCCCCGCCGCCCGCTCCATGCCGACCCAGCCCACGGCGGGCAGCCCCACCCTCCGCGACGAGGCCAGGCCGACAGCCTTCCCGGGCCCCCGAAACGGCTGACCCACCCTCACCCGCCCACCACCACCTGCCTCCCGGCCACAATCCGGGAGGCAGCGCCGTGTGCGCCCCCACGAACGGCGAACGGCGGGCCTCCAGCCGCATGTGTCCTGAGCGGACGACGAACGGCTGGCCGCCGACGACGAGAACCCCGACGGCACACGTTCACCTGTCGGCAGACGGTGAACGGGCGATGCGCGGGTGGGAGAACACCCCAAGGCCGAAGGCCGAGGGAGAACCTCACCCGATGTCCGGCGGATCGACCCGCACCCGCACCACATCCCCCCCACCCCGAGCCATCCGAGCCGCCTGCGCAGCCTTCAACGCCGCGGCCAACGCGCCCCCGCTCCCAGGCCGCACCCGAATCAACGCCCGCTCCCACCGCTCCCCCACCGGCGGCCCCCCGACCCGCCGAGCCCCACCCACCGCGACCGGCACCGGAACAGGCCCCAACACCTCGGCATCGGCAGGCAGTTCCACAGCGGCGAGAAACTCCGCCACAGCCTCCGCACCCCCCGCCACCGCAGCCATCCGGGACACCGGCGGAAACCCCAGCTCCCCCCGCTCCGCGAGCTCCCGCACCGCATGCCCCACGGGATCCCACCGCACCAACGCCTGCACCGGCCGCAGCGTGGGTTCCGCCACCACGACCACGGTCCCCCCGACCCCCTGCGCCCGCACCAGCGCCCCCGCCGCGATCCACCGCCGCAACGCGTCCTCCCCGGCCCGCAGATCGGGCCGCCCGAGCATCGCCCACCCGTCGAGCAGCAACGCCGCCGCATACCCCCCGTCGGCCACCGGCTCGGCCCCGGGCGTGCTCACCACCAGCGCGGGCGTCCCCGGCACGGTGTCGAGCACCTGCTCCCGCCCGGACGTCCGCACCGGAACCGCGGGAAACGCCCGCCCCAACTCCTCCGCCGTCCGCCGCGCGCCCACGATCTGCGCCCGCAGCCGGAACCCCCCGCACTCGGGACAGTGCCAGGAGTTCTCCTCGATCCCGCACCACCCGCAGCGCAGCACACCCGCGTCCTGCCCCTCCAGCGGCCCCGCGCAGTGCCGGCACCGCGCGGCGGCCCGGCACTGGGCGCACGCCATCCGCGGCACATATCCCCGCCGGGGCACCTGCACCAGCACGGGCCCGTGCTTCAGTCCCTCCCGCACCGCCTGCCACGCCAGCGTGGGCAGCCGCGCGGCCCGAGCGGCCTCGTCCCGCGCCAGGTCACCGTCCCCCACGGTCCGTACGAGCGGAGCGGCCGACCGCACCTGGTCCCGCGAGGCGACCAACGGCCGGGCCCACCCGCTCTCGACCAGTTGCGCGGCCTCGACGGTGCAACTCCAACTCCCCAGCAGGAAACCGCACTTGTCCTGAGCGGCCCGCAGCAACAGCACCTCCCGGGCATGCGGCTGCGGCGCGTGCGGCTCACTGTGGCTGCCGTCCCCGTCGTCCCAGATCACGACGAGTCCCAGGTCCTGGACCGGCGCGAACATCGCGGCCCGGGTCCCGACGACCGCCCGCACGGATCCCCGCCGCACGGCCAGCCACTGCCGATACCGCTTCTCGGGCCCGGCATCGGCGGTGAGCACCGCGTGCCGCCCCTCCCCCAGCACAGCGGTCAGCGCGGCATCGACCCGCCCGACGGCCCGCCCGTCCGGTACGACGACCAGTGCCCCCCGCCCGGAGGCGAGCGTCGCGGCGACGGCGCGCGCGATCTCCTCGCTCCACTCGGGCCCCGGCAACGCGTTCCACACAGCTCGCGGCGCGCCTCCCGAAGCCAGCGCCTCCAGGAACCCGGTCCCCCGCTCGTACCGCGCCCAGGACCCGGCCTCGGGCACCTCGGGCGGCGGCAACGGCGCGGGCGACGGCTTCTGTTCGGCCCGCGCGCTGCGCGGCGGCACGGCCAGCTGCAGCACATCGGCGAGGCTTCCGGCGTACCGATCCGCGACGGCCCGCGCCAGCCCCAGCAACTCGGCACTCAGCACGGGCTCGGGCGACACCACCTGAGCCAGCGCGGCCAGCGGCCCGGAGTAGTCGGACTCGGCCAGCCGCTCGACGAGGAACCCGTCGATCAGCCCTCCGCCCTCACGGCGCCCGTCCCGCACCCGATGCCGCCCGGCCCCGAATCTGACCCGCACCCGCACCCCGGGCTGCGCGTCGGCGTCCAGTTCCTCGGGCACCGCGTAGTCGAAGTACCGGTCGAGATGCAGCACTCCTTTGTCGACGAGCACCCGCGCCACCGGCAGCTCCCCGGCCAGCACGGCCCCGCGCCATGTCCGCGGCTTCGCCTTGGGCCGCTTCGCCTGCCGCACACTCTCCCGGATCAGCGCAAGCTGCTCGGGCGGCGCACCCTCCGCCCCGCCGTCCCGTTCCCCATCAGCGCTGCTCACCCTTGCATTCTTACCAAACCCGACTGACAACGCCGGAAGCCCGCCACCCGCACATGATCTTCTAGGCCCCGGCGAGGACCTGGACGATGAGGTCCTCCGCGCAGGCCATGTCCTCGTCCGGGTCGCCGTCCCGGAACCGCCCCCCGGCCTCCGAGGCGGCGAACCCGAGCATGAACGTGGACAGCAGCCGCTCGGCCCGCGGGATCCGCTCCTCCTGGAGACCGGCGGCGCGCAGGGCTCCGTAGACCGCGTTGCGAGGCCCGACGGCCTCGGGGGTGACCGCGGGGCGCTGGAAGAGCAGCAGGAACAGGTCGGGGTGGCGGCGGGCCGTGGCCCGCATGCTGTGGGCGAGCAGGCGCAGTTGCTCGCGCCAGCCGACGTCGGGGCCCGGCACCTCGATCTCCAGCAGCAGTCGTTCCACGAGGCCGTCGAGGAGTCCCTGTTTGTCGCCGACGTGCCGGTAGAGCGTCATCGGGTTCACGTCGAGTTCCTGCGCGACGGCCCGCATCGTGACGGCCGACAGCCCCTTCCGGGTCGCCAACTCCCATGTCACGTCGAGCACTTGATCACGACTGATCCGTCGTGGCGTCACTTGACATCCTTCCTCGCAGCTACGTATACAGAGTATACGTATACGTTGTATATATCGAGGGAGCAGCCATGCTGACCGTCACCGGCCTGCGCAAACGATGGGGTCCCGTCCAGGCTCTCGACGGCTTCGACCTGCGGATCGAGCCCGGCGAGATCTGCGGCCTGATCGGCCACAACGGCGCGGGCAAGACCACCTTCGCCCGCACGGTCGCCGGCCTGGAACGCCCGGACGCGGGCACGGTCGTGGCCGCCGGGACGAACCTCACCACCGCCCCACGCTCCGCCCGCTGCCTGATCGGCCTGGCCCCCCAGGAGACGGCCCTCTACCCGACCGCCACCCTCCGCGAGAACCTCCGCCTCTACGGCGGCCTCGCCGACCTGCGCCGCACCGGACTCCGCGCCGAACTGGCCGCCGTAGCCGAGGCGTTGGCCCTCACCGACGTACTCGACCGCCCGATCGCGGCCCTCTCCGGCGGCCAGCAGCGCCGCGCCCAGGCGGCCACGGTCCTCCTGCCCCGCCCCCGCGTCCTGCTCCTCGACGAACCCACCGTCGGCGCCGACCCCACGACCCGCGAAGCACTCCTACGACTCGTCAGGACCCGCGCCGACGAAGGCGCCGCGATCTGCTACACCACGCACTACCTGCCGGAGCTGGAGCAGCTGGACGCCACGCTCGCGGTCGCCGCGGCCGGCCGGGTGATCGCCCGCGGCCACCGCGGCGACCTCCTGGACGGCCTCCCCGGCGAGGTCACCGTGACGTTCACCGGCGCCGTGCCCGACCACCTGGCAGACGCCTCGGCTCCCGCCGGCGAACTGCGTTTCAGCGCGGCCGACCCGGCACAGGCACTCGCCCGGCTCCTCCGTGATCTCGGCCCCGACACGGCCAGGGTCCGCACGGCCGCGATCCGCGAACCGTCCCTCGACGACCTCTACCGCAGCCTCGCGGAGACCCACGATGCGGCCTGAACCGGCACCGGCCGGCGCCACCCCGGCCCGTCACACCTGGGTGATCACCCGCCACACCCTCGTCCTGCTCCTCCGCGACCCGGGAACCCCCCTCGCGTACACCGTCATGTCCCTGGTCCTGCTGAGCGTCCTCCACCCGGTCTACGACCGCCTGGCGACCCCCGGCACACCGGGCATCACACAGGCAGCTCCGGGCATCGCGGTGATGTTCACCCTGCTGGCCCTGGACGTGGCCGGCCAACTCCTGCTCTCCGAACGCACCTGGCACACCTGGGACCGCCTGCGCTCCGGCCCGGCGCACCCCTCGACCATCCTGGCCGGCAAGGCCCTCCCCCTGGTCGCGCTGTTCCTGACCCAGCAGGCGGTCCTCTTCCTCTTCGCGACCGCGGCCTTCGGCTTCCCCCTCACCGCCGGCACCTGGCGCCTCCCGCTGATGGCCCTGCTCTGGGCGACCTGCGTCACCGCCTGCGGCCTGGCCCTCGGCGTCCACGCCCGCAGCCAGGGCCAGTTGGCCGCCGCCTCCGACATCGGCGCCCTCACCATCACCTGCCTCAGCGGCTGCCTGGTCCCCCTCACCGTCCTCCCCCACTGGGTCTCCACAGTGGCCCCCGCGACCCCGGGCTACTGGGCCCTCCACGGCTTCCGGGCAGCGATCACCAACAACACCACCGCCTACACCCACGCGACGACCGTCATAGCGACCCTCACCACAACAGCCCTCCTCGCATCGGCCCGCCCCATCCGCCGCTGAACCGTCGGCCCCCGTTTGGACTCGCCCGTGGCCGAAACCGCTTACTCGACAGGGCAGTTCACGTCGGCTTCGCTCCCCATGAGGAAACGGGAAACGCCCGTTCAGCCTTGTTCGGCCCAGTCGGCTGCCCCACGCTGAATCACGGCGCTCCTCGGCTGCCGGCCGAGGAACGACGGAGGTCGAAGTGCTGGATCAGTCACGCGAATTCGGGCCGGAACTGCGCAAGAGGCGGCTGGCCGCCCGGCTCTCCCTGCACCAACTGGGACAGCGCGTGCACTACAGCAAGAGCCAACTGAGCAAGGTGGAACGGGGAATCAAGCGCCCGACGCCCGAGCTGGCACGCCTGTGCGACACCGAGCTGCGTGCCGGGGGCGAGCTGAGCCGGCTCGTGCCCGTCCGACCCTCCGAACCGCCTCTGCACTCCCCCGGTAGCGACGACGAGGTGTGGCTGATGCAACTGCGCAAGGACGGTTCGAGTTCCTTCCAACCCGTGACCCGCCGTGGGCTGATCACCGCCGGTGCCGCCTCGGTGCTGACCCTGAACACGGTCGATCAGTGCTCGCTCTCCGTCGAGGGCGCCGAGACCTTCGTCGACGCCTCACGGATGCTGTTCGACCAGTTCCGGCGGCTCGGTCAGACCTCGGGACCCGCGAGTGTGCTGCCGCCGCTCATCGCGCAGACCCACAGCCTGGAACAGCTCGCCGCGCGCAGCGGACCGCGCGGACGGCGCACCCTGCTGCTCCTCGCCTCCCGCTACGCCGAGTACGCGGGCTGGATGGCCCAGGAGTGCGGCGACGACACAGCCGCGATCTGGTGGACGGACCGCGCCGTGCACCTGGCGGCAGCGGGTGCGGACCCCGGGCTGGCCACCTACGCACAGGTCAGGCGCTCACTGATCAGCCTGTACCGCGGCGACATCGCCGAAGCCGTGGAACTGGCCTCCCACGCCCTGGGGAGCGACGCACCCGTCCGCATCCGAGGCCTGGCCGCCCAGCATCTGGCGCAGGGCGCCGCAGTCGACGGCGACCACGACACCTGCATGACCAGCCTCGACCAGGCACGCCGTCTCCTCGAACAGGACGCCGCCGACCCCGCCGAACCGGTCCTCGGCGCCTCGCACGTACCCGACGTCGTCTCGATGTTCACCGGCTGGTGCCTGTACGACCTGGGCCGTCCGAAACAGGCCGCCACCCTGCTGGACCAGGAGACCGCCCGTATCCCGGAGCACGCCTTCCGCACCCGGGCCCGGTACGGCGTCCGACGCGCCCTGGCCCACGCGGCGGCGGGCGAGATCGACCACGCCTGCCGGATCACCGCCGACGTCCTGCCGTCCGTACGGCTCACCCACTCCGCGACGGTCTCCGCCGACCTCCGCCGCCTCGGCCACACCCTCGGCCGGCACTCCCGCAACGCCTCCGTACGGGAGCTGATCCCGGATCTGTCCAGCGCGCTCACCCACGCCGGCACCTTCTAGAAGGGCTACGACCATGCACGAGATCTTCGTCAACTACCGCACCAGGGGCGGCAAGGAGGTCGCCCACTCGTGCGACCGCGTACTGTCGGCCAGGTTCGGCGACGACAGCGTCTTCCTCGCCCGGAAGTCGATCGAGGCCGGTCACTACGGCGACGTGATCGTCGGGGCGGCCCGGCGGAGCCATGTGCTGCTGGCTCTCATCGACGACCAGTGGATCGACGCACCCGACCGGAACAGGCCGAACACGCGGGCCCTCGACAATCCCCGTGACTGGGTCCGGCGCGAGATCGAGGAGGCCCTGGACTCCGGGGTGCTGATCGTCCCGCTGTTCATCGGCCGCAGGGTGGAGCAGCTCGACCCCCGACGGCTGCCCCGCTCGATCTCCGGGCTGGCCGAGTACCAGTACACGCGGGTCGAACTGCACACGCTGGACGCCGATCTCACCCGGCTCGCCGACCGTCTCGTACGGCGGGTACCGGCCCTTGCCGCACTGGACCACGGGGCCGTCCCGACCGATGAACCCGCACCCGCCGAGCCCGACGTGAGCGTCCGCAACGACCACCAGAGCGGCGGGATAGGGCAGGTCAGCGGGACCGTAGGAACATATGTGCACGACGCCCGAGGTCCGTTGCACACCGGCAGCGGCGGCCAGTTCAACGGACCCCAGGTCAACGGGGACGGCACGAACTTCGTCTCCGGCGACAACCACGGCGGAATACGTCAGGGCTTCGGCACCCGGACTCCGCGCGGAGGCGAGGACCGGTGACCGAGACGCTCGGTTCGTACATCCGTGAGGCCCATGGGGCCGTCAACAGCGGCGACGGACCCCAGTTCAACATCTACTACGCGGCCGAGGCCCGGCTGCTGGAACAGGTGAGCAGGCGTCCACGGGCGATAGCGAAGGAGGATCGTGAGCATCTCGCCGCGCGTTTCGTACCGCCGCGCGGCATGCAGCACGCGCGCAACCGGCTGGACGAGACGAACACGGTACTGATCGACGGACTGCCGGGCAGCGGCCGGCGCACCGCCGCGCTCATGCTGCTGCACGAGCTGTCCGACGCCAAGGGCAGTCTGCACGAGCTGCCGGACACCTCCGACGACACAGCCACCATGGCTCTCGACGCGGGCGACATCAGCGACGGCGACCGGCTGCTGCTGGACCTCTCCGAGGTGGACGAATCCCGCTACATCGCGGTCCAGACGGCGCTCTCCGACTTCCGCGACAGCCTTGTCCGCCACGGCGCCCACCTCGCCGTGGTGCTCCCGCACCGCCTCGGCTATCTGCTCCGGGGGGAACTGAAACATCTGACGGCGGAGATCGGCCGCCCCTCGGCGCAGCGCGTGCTGATCACCCATCTCCGGCACGAAGGCATCGAGCCACCCCGGTCGGAACTGGACGTCAGCGGTCTCACGTCGTATCCGCCACAGGTCCCGATGCGCGACATCGCGGGACTCGCCCACCGGATCCGGCGCTGCCGGGACGCCTCGCCGGCCGACCGTGGTTTCTCCGACTGGCTGGCCGAGTCGCTGGCCGACCAGCACGACCAGACCGCCCGGGTGGCGGCGGATCTCGCGTCCCAGCGGGACGGCAGGCGCAGAGCGCTGCTGTTGTCCGTCGCCCTGTTCCACGAAACCACTCCGGGAACGGTGCTGCGGGCCGCGAATACCCTGCTGGGTGTCCTCAGCCATCCACCGGACCCCACCCCGCGCCTCGACCGGGCGGACCTCTACACCGAGCTCTCCGACATCGGCGCCGAGGTGCGGCCCGACGGTCGGGTGCGGTTCCGCATCGTGGGATACGACCGCGGGGTGAGGGACCACTTCTGGACGTTCCTCCCCGACATCCGCAGGCAGTTGCGCGACTGGTTCGACACGTGTCTGGTCGATCCCTCGCTCGCGCAGTCCGACCGCAAGGAGGCCGTCGCCAGGTTCGCCGCCCAGAGCCTGCGCACCGCACGCCCCGAGGATCTGTCCTGGCTGGCACACCGGTGGACGTCGGACAGGGCACCGGCCCATCTCGTCCCGGACGCCGCCCAGTTGCTGGCCCTCGGCCTGGACGACGAGCAGCACGGCCGCCACTTCCGGCAGCAGATCTACGACTGGAGCACGTCGACGGAGACAGGCGCCGGGCTGCGGCGAGTGCTCGTTCTGGTGTGCTCCCGGACGATGGCCCGCTCGCATCCGGATCAGGCGCTCGTCCGGCTGCACCATCTGGCGCGGCGCTCGACCGGTGCCGTGGGCGCGCGAGCCCGCCAGGCACTGCTGGACCTGGCGCGGTCGGACAACCGTCTGTACCGGCGGCTGCTGGACCGGCTCGGTGCCGGCATCGCCCAGGGCCAGTGGGCCGAGGACCGCACGCTCTTCCTCGAACTCGCCGACCCCGTACGCCTCATGGGGTACCGAAGCATCCGCGAGTCACTGACCAGCTGCTGGTACGGCGTACTGCGTGCGCCCGTCGAGTCCTGGGCGGCGCCCCTGGCAGGCTGGCTCTCCGCCGCCGAGGACCTTCGTCACCGCGCCCTGGTGCTCAGAGTGCTCACCGCCGCCTGCGACGCGGACGTCCAGGTCTCCGGGCGTCTCTACAGCGCCGCCCTGCGCTGGCAGTACGCCGGCCCTGGCGCGTCCCGTGCCGAGACCGTCTCCGCCCTGCTGCGGAGGATCAACACCGCGCAGGGCATCGAGTCCTACCCACTCGCCGTCTGATCGCGAGCACCCATCGGGGGCCTTCCATGAGTTCTGGACACAGGGCGATGACGCTGTTCGTCACCGTCATCCTCGGCCTGCTCCTCGTCATCCTCAATCTGTGTGCCGACTGGCCACGCTGGGCATGGGCCGCGTCCGCAGCGCTGCTGGCGGTGATCGGGGTGGTGACGAACAGAGTCCTCACCCCGAAGCGCGAGCCGTTCCCCCGCGACCTGCTGCCGGAACCGGATCTCCCGCTGCCGGATCCCGCGCGGCAGGACCAGCGTGTGACCCATGTGGCACTGCCCAGTTCGGTTGCGGACTACGACTTCTCCTTCTCCGCGACGGTGCGCTGGCTGGTGCTGGACGCACCCTCGGACGCGCCGTACATCAATCCTGCGGGCCTGGCGATCGACGCGATCCTCCAGCGCGCCCGCGGCGTGACGGCCCAACAGCCGCCCCACCGCAGCGCGTTCGTGCAGCATCAGCTCGACGGGGCCCTGGCCACCATGCGCGTCGACGCCACCGGCCGAGTCATGTCCATGGCGCTGGACGTCTCGCTGAGCCTCCCGGAACACGACCGCGAGCGACTCGCCAAGCTCTCCGATGTACGCAAGGACGAGGACGTCTGGGAGCACGAGCGGAACTACGAGCGCAGCAAGCGCGCCTATCTCGGCGAGGACGTCCTCAAGGACACGGGCAGCGCCGTGGTGTGGTGGCTCTCCCGGAACGAGAAGGAGGTGGAAGGCGCGGTCGACCGCATCGGTCTGCTGGCCCGGCTCTCCGCCGCGGCCAAGAACGAGACGGTCGCGCCACCCTTCGAGCACTTGGTGCCGCAACCGAGGGAGGTTCTCACCGACGACACCCCGGACGACGGGCCGTCGACCGGCCGGCAGCAGCCGTACGACGTGGGAGAAGCGACGGTCTCCGACAACGGCTCCGGGGAGGTTCTCTCCGTCGACTCGTTGCTGGAGTGGTTCGGTTTCTCCGCCGCCGACGCGGACGTGAACCTGTTCGCCGAACGTCTGATCACCATCGCCTCGGCACACGGCAAAACAGAGGCCGTCGACGAGATCAGGCGCCACTTCGAACCCGACCCACCGGAACAGGCGGATGCCGGCGCACCGGGCGACTCGACTCCACCCCCGGAGGGCTCGGCTCCACCCCCGGACGACGACCTCACACCCTGACCCCTTGTGGGGCGGAGAACACCGAGGCCCGGCTCCCCCGAAGGGAAACCGGGCCTCGTAAAGCCTGGGTGCGGCTCGGAACTACAGGCCCGCAGCCGTCCGCAGGGCGTCCACGCGGTCGGTGCGCTCCCACGTGAAGTCGGGGATCTCACGGCCGAAGTGACCGTAGGCCGCGGTCTGCGCGTAGATCGGCCGCAGCAGGTCCAGGTCGCGGATGATGGCGGCCGGGCGGAGGTCGAAGACCTCGTCGATCGCCTTCTCAATCCGGTCCGTGTCGACCTTCGCCGTGCCGAACGTCTCGACGAACAGGCCCACCGGCTCGGCCTTGCCGATCGCGTACGCGACCTGCACCTCGCAGCGCGAGGCGAGACCTGCGGCGACGACGTTCTTGGCGACCCAGCGCATCGCGTACGCCGCCGAACGGTCCACCTTCGAGGGGTCCTTGCCCGAGAAGGCGCCGCCGCCGTGGCGGGCCATCCCGCCGTACGTGTCGATGATGATCTTCCGGCCGGTCAGGCCCGCATCACCCATCGGCCCGCCGATCTCGAACCGCCCGGTCGGGTTCACCAGCAGCCGGTAGCCGTCGGTGTCGAGCTTGATGCCCTCCTCCACCAGCGCCTTCAGCTCGGCCTCCACCACGAACTCCCGGATGTCCGGGGCCAGCAGCGACTCCAGGTCGATGTCGGACGCGTGCTGCGAGGACACCACGACCGTGTCGAGACGGACGGCCTTGTCGCCGTCGTACTCGATGGTCACCTGGGTCTTGCCGTCGGGACGCAGGTAGGGGATGGTCCCGTTCTTGCGGACCTCGGACAGGCGCTTCGACAGACGGTGCGCCAGGAAGATCGGCAGCGGCATCAGGGTGGGCGTCTCGTCGGTCGCGTAGCCGAACATCAGGCCCTGGTCGCCCGCACCCTGCTTGTCGAGCTCGTCCTCATCGCCTTCGACACGCTTCTCGTACGCCGTGTCGACACCCTGCGCGATGTCCGGGGACTGCGCGCCGATCGACACCGAGACGCCACAGGAGGCGCCGTCGAAGCCCTTCTTCGAGGAGTCGTAGCCGATCTCCAGGATCTTGTCGCGGACGAGCTGCGCGATGGGCGCGTAGGTCTTGGTGGTGACCTCGCCGGCCACGTGCACCTGGCCGGTGGTGATCAGCGTCTCGACGGCGACCCGGGAACCCGGGTCCTCCCGCAGAAGCGCGTCGAGAATGGTGTCACTGATCTGGTCAGCGATCTTGTCGGGGTGACCTTCGGTCACGGACTCCGAGGTGAACAGGCGACGGGACACAACGCTCCCTGAGGTTGCAGCGGCTGCTGGCTGATCATTGGCGGACGGGCCGGGAGCTGCGCCCGACGTCGTCCGAGAACAGTTTATCGGTCGTGGTCGACAGACGGTCCCCCTGTCTCGCCTCTCGGGAAACGCTGTGACCTGCGGCACGCGCATTTTGCCGAATGGCGTGTGCCGTTGGCCAGAGCCGCCACGCACGAATGTCAGGTTTCGGCGAATCGACAGACGGCTGAAACACACCGGCCACACATCAGGTGAGCCGCTGTGCCACCAGGTCCCACACCGTGTCGGCCAGGGCTTCCTTCGGACCGTGGGGGACGGCGGTCTCACTGCCGTCGGCACCGAGCACCACCGCCTCGTTCTCCTCGGAACCGAACGTCTTGCGCTCGCCCACCTCGTTCACCACGAGGAGATCGCACCCCTTCCGTGTCAGTTTGGTACGGCCGTTGGCGAGGACGTCGTCCGTCTCGGCGGCGAATCCGACGACGATCTGTCCGGCGCGGGCGCGGTCGGTGGAGATCTCCGCGAGGATGTCCGGATTCCGCACCAGGACGATGGGGTCGGGTTCCTTGCCGTCCTTCTTCTTGATCTTCCCCGTCGCGTACTCCGCCGGGCGGAAGTCCGCGACCGCCGCCGCCATGACGACCGCGTCCGCGTCCGCGGCGGCCTTCAGCACCGCCTCCCGCAGCTGTACGGCGGTCCCGACCGGGACGACGTCGACGCCCGCCGGGTCCGTCAGTCCCGTGTTCGCCGCGATCAGGGTGACCCGGGCGCCCCGGGCGGCGGCGGTGCGCGCGAGGGCGTAGCCCTGCTTGCCGGAGGAGCGGTTGCCGAGGAAGCGGACCGGGTCGAGGGGCTCGCGGGTGCCGCCCGCGCTGACGACGACGTGCCGGCCCTTGAGGTCGGGCCCGGTGACGCTCCGGGCAAGGCTGTGCCTGCTCAGAACGTGGCGGCAGACCTCGAAGATCTCGGTGGGGTCGGGCAGTCGGCCCTTGCCGGTGTCGACACCGGTCAGCCGGCCGACGGCGGGCTCGATCACGACGGCGCCGCGGCGGCGCAGCGTCGCCACGTTCTCCTGGGTGGCCGGGTGTTCCCACATCTCCGTGTGCATGGCGGGCGCGAAGACGACCGGACAGCGGGCGGTGAGGAGGGTGTTGGTGAGGAGGTCGTCGGCGAGGCCGTGGGCCGCCTTGGCGAGCATGTCCGCCGTGGCCGGGGCCACGACCACCAGGTCGGCGCTCTGGCCGATGCGCACGTGCGGGACCTCGTGGACGTCGTTCCACACCTCCGTCGACACGGGGTGCCCGGAGAGCGCGGACCAGGTGGCCGCGCCGACGAAGTGCAGGGCGGACGCGGTGGGGACGACGCGGACGTCGTGGCCCGACTCCGTCAGTCTGCGCAGCAGCTCACAGGCCTTGTACGCGGCGATGCCACCGCTGACCCCCAGAACGACCTTGGGCTTGTCCACCGTCTCTCCCCGAGTTCGGAAACGTGCGTGCGACTCGTGCGATCCGTACGACTCCATGACACACCACAGGCCCGGCAGTCGCGCTGCCGGGCCTGTGGATAAAGCGGTCGCGGTCTGCAGATATGACTATCCACGGACTCCGGGCGACTCCGCGCGTGTATCAGGTCGCGGGGCCCTCGACGGCCTCGGAGGTCAGCAGACCCGCGTTGATCTCGCGCAGGGCGATGGAGAGCGGCTTCTCGTGGACGTGCGTGTCGACGAGCGGACCGACGTACTCGAGGAGGCCCTCACCGAGCTGGGAGTAGTACGCGTTGATCTGACGGGCACGCTTGGCGGCGTAGATCACGAGGCTGTACTTCGAGTCGGTGGCCTCGAGGAGCTCGTCGATCGGAGGGTTGATGATGCCCTCGGGAGCGGTGATGGAAGAGGACACGCTCTGCCTTCCGAAAGATGGGATGAGATCGGAAAAACGATCACACAACTTCCATCAAGGCTAGCAGCTCGCGCGCTACGTCCTCGACGGAGGTGTTGACCAGAGTCGCGTCGAACTCGGGCTCCGCCGCCAGCTCGATCTTCGCCGCGTCCAGGCGGCGCTCGATCACCTCGGGCGGCTCGGTGCCCCGTCCGGTGAGCCTGCGCACCAGCTCCTCCCAGGAGGGAGGGGCCAGGAACACGGAGTGCGCCTCGGCCATGGAGTCGCGGACCTGCCGGGCGCCCTGGAGGTCGATCTCCAGGAGGACCGGTACGCCGGACTCCAGATGTTCGAGCACGGCCGTGCGCGGTGTGCCGTAGCGGTTGCCGGCGAACTCGGCCCACTCGAGCAGCTCGCCGTTGGCGATCAGCTTGTCCATCTCCTCGTCGGAGACGAAGAAGTAGTGGACGCCGTGCT
This sequence comes from Streptomyces sp. NPDC090083, assembly GCF_044747445.1. Classification (NCBI taxonomy): domain Bacteria; kingdom Bacillati; phylum Actinomycetota; class Actinomycetes; order Kitasatosporales; family Streptomycetaceae; genus Streptomyces; species Streptomyces sp. NPDC090083. The sequence goes on from NZ_JBIVED010000008.1 coordinate 27,919, forward strand.
TCTCACCGGGGCGTGGCTTACGGGTCGTCGCCGACACCGAGAGCCACACCTCGGGGTGTTCCTTGCGCATATGGGCGACGACCGTGCTCTTGCCGACCCCGGAGGGGCCGGAGAGCACGGTCAGCCGCGGACGTACGTCCGGGGGCTCGGGGGTCGTCCCCCGGAATGTTGCAGCCATGCAGCGATTATTCCAGCAATCCCGGTGTGCCCGGGACTCCCGGTCCGGAGTGCCCGGACTCAGGAACCAGTGCTGCCGAACTCACGCTCCAGGGAGGCGATCTGGTTGGAACCAAGGCCACGGACACGGCGGCTCTCGGAGATACCGAGACGCTCCATGATCTGCTTGGCGCGGACCTTGCCCACGCCGGGCAGGGACTCAAGCAGGGCGGAGACCTTCATCTTGCCGATGACGTCGTTCTCCTGGCCCTGCTTGATGACGTCATGCAGGGAGGCGCCGGAGTGCTTGAGTCGATTCTTGACCTCGGCCCGCTCCCGGCGAGCCGCGGCGGCCTTTTCGAGCGCGGCTGCGCGCTGTTCAGGGGTAAGGGGCGGAAGAGCCACGCCTACGTCACCTCGGATGTCGAACTGTCGGATACGGACCGGTGAGGAACCTAGTCGCCCCACACCTGGGGAGCTACGAGCAACACGCTTGCCCGCGAACTCTGCTCGGAGACTAGCGGCCAGGGACGCCGGAGTCAGCGAGAACAGAGGAAAAGTCCTGGTCAGCCTGCGCCAGGCCGGACATTTGCGACATAACGCCCTCGATTTGAGGATGTATTCAGACTCAAGTCGCCCGGGAGCCGCTCCTCGGGCCACTCATCGGAGGACTCGATCGACCCGTTCGAACACCTCAGACGGTCGCAAAGGCGACGCGGATCTCCTCCGCGAAGCGGTCCGAGGCCTCCTGGAGCGCTCCGGCATCGGGACCGTGACGTAGAACACCCCGGCTCACGTTCGGGACGACATTGCGCAGCACCGGCCCGAAGACCCCGGGAAGATCGGCCGGCGTGGCCCCCTGCGCCCCGATGCCGGGCGCGAGGATCGGACCGTTGACGGCGAGGTCGTACGACGACAGGTCGCCCAGGGTCGCGCCGACGACGGCCCCGAAGGACCCCAGCGGGGTCTCCCCCGCGTTCTCGGCGGCCAGGTGGGCCAGCATGGTCGCTCCGATGTTCCGGCCGTCGGCGCGGACCGCGTGCTGCACCTCGCCGCCCTCCGGGTTGGAGGTCAGCGCGAGCACGAAGAGGCCGGCGCCGCTCTCCCGCGCCAGGTCGACCGCCGGGGCGAGCGAGCCGTAGCCGAGGTACGGGGAGACGGTCAGGGCGTCGGAGAAGAGCGGGGCGTCCTTGCGGAGGAAGGACTCGGCGTAGGCGGCCATGGTGGAGCCGATGTCGCCGCGCTTGGCGTCCATGACGATCAGCGCGCCCGCCGCCCGCGCCTCCTCGACGGACTTCTCCAGGACGGCGACCCCGCGCGAGCCGAAGCGCTCGAAGAAGGCGCTCTGCGGCTTGAGGACGGCGACCCGGTCGGCGAGGGCCTCGACGACCGTGCGGCTGAACCGCTCCAGGCCTGCCACGTCGTCGTTCAGGCCCCACTCGGCGAGCAGCGAGGCGTGCGGGTCGATGCCGACGCAGAGCGGGCCGCGCTCGTCCATGGCACGGCGGAGGCGTGCGCCGAAGGGTTCCAGGGGGCTCATACCGGCTTCCTCACGTCGGCGCCGACCGCGTCGGCGAGGGTGGCGTACGGGCTCGTGCGCAGGCGGGCGGCGAGGCCCTTGTGGATGGCGCGGCCCCAGAAGGGGCCCTCGTAGACGAAGGCGCTGTAGCCCTGCACCAGGGTGGCGCCGGCGAGGACGCGCTGCCAGACGTCCTCGGCGTTCTCGATGCCGCCGACGCCCACCAGGGTGATGCGGTCGCCCACGCGCGCGTAGAGGCGGCGCAGTACTTCCAGGGAGCGAGCCTTGAGGGGTGCCCCGGAGAGTCCGCCGGTCTCCTTCACGAGGGAGGGTTCGGCGGTCAGGCCCAGGCCCTCGCGCGCGATGGTCGTGTTCGTGGCGATGATGCCGTCCAGGCCGAGTTCGACGGCGAGGTCGGCGACCGCGTCCACGTCCTCGTCGGCGAGGTCGGGGGCGATCTTCACCAGGAGGGGCACGCGGCGGTCGGTGACCGCGCGGTCGGCGGCCTCGCGGACGGCGGTGAGCAGCGGGCGCAGGGCCTCGGTCGCCTGGAGGTTGCGCAGTCCGGGCGTGTTGGGCGACGACACGTTGACGACGAGGTAGTCGGCGTGCCGGGCGAGCCGCTCGGTCGACTTCACGTAGTCGCCGACGGCCTCCTCCTCGGGGACGACCTTGGTCTTGCCGATGTTGACGCCGACGACGGTCCTGAAGACCGCCTCACGGGCCTCCAGGCGGGCCGCCACGGCCGCGGAGCCCTCGTTGTTGAAGCCCATGCGGTTGATCAGCGCGCGGTCCGGCACGAGGCGGAACAGCCGCTTCTTGGGGTTGCCGGGCTGCGGCTCCCCCGTGACCGTGCCGATCTCGACGTGGTCGAAGCCGAGCATCGACATGCCGTCGATCGCGACCGCGTTCTTGTCGAAGCCCGCCGCGAGGCCGAAGGGGCCGTGCATGCGCAGCCCGAACGCCTCCGTGCGCAGCTCCTCGTACCGGGGCGCGAGGGCGGCGGCGACGAACGTCCGCAGCACGGGGACGCGGGCCGCGAGGCGGATCCAGCGGAAGGCGAGGTGATGGGCCTGCTCGGGGTCCATCCGCCGGAAGACGAGGTTGAAGAAGATCTTGTACATGGTGTCCTCATGGAGGAGGGGGACACCGTTTCCGGTGTCCCCCTCTCCGGCTGCTAGTCGCGGGCCGCGGTCAGGTGTTCGGCGTGTTCCTGGAGTGAACGCACGCCCACGTCACCGTGGTTGAGGGCGTCGATGCCCTGGACGGCGGCGGCGAGCGCCTGGACCGTCGTCAGGCACGGCACGGACCGCGCCACGGCCGCCGTGCGGATCTCGTAGCCGTCGAGGCGGCCGCCGGTGCCGTAGGGCGTGTTGACGATGAGGTCGACCTCGCCGTCGTGGATGAGCTGGACGATGGTCTTCTCGCCGTTCGGGCCGACGCCCTCGGACTGCTTGCGGACGACCGTCGCGTTCAGGCCGTTGCGCCTGAGGACCTCGGCGGTGCCGGAGGTGGCGAGCAGCTCGAAGCCGTGGGCGACCAGTTCGCGCGCCGGGAAGATCATCGAGCGCTTGTCGCGGTTGGCGACGGAGATGAACGCGCGGCCCTTGGTGGGCAGCGGGCCGTAGGCGCCGGCCTGGGACTTGGCGTACGCCGTGCCGAACACGGAGTCGATGCCCATGACCTCACCCGTGGAACGCATCTCCGGGCCGAGCACCGTGTCGACGCCACGCCCGCGGATGTCGCGGAAGCGCGACCACGGCATGACGGCCTCCTTGACGGAGATCGGCGCGTCCAGCGGGAGTTCGCCGCCGTCGCCGTGGGCCGGGAGCAGCCCCTCGGCGCGCAGTTCGGCGACGGTCGCGCCCAGCGAGATCCGGGCGGCGGCCTTCGCGAGCGGCACGGCGGTCGCCTTGGAGGTGAAGGGGACCGTACGGGACGCGCGCGGGTTGGCCTCCAGGACGTAGAGGATGTCGCCCGCCATCGCGAACTGGATGTTGATCAGGCCGCGGACGCCGACGCCCTTGGCGATGGCCTCCGTCGAGGTGCGCAGGCGCTTGATGTCGAAGCCGCCCAGGGTGATCGGGGGCAGGGCGCACGCCGAGTCGCCGGAGTGGATGCCGGCTTCCTCGATGTGCTCCATGACGCCGCCGAGGTACAGCTCGTGGCCGTCGTAGAGCGCGTCGACGTCGATCTCGATGGCGTCGTCCAGGAAGCGGTCGACCAGGACCGGCCGCGAGGGGCTGATCTCGGTGGACTCGGCGATGTACGACTCCAGGCGGGTCTCGTCGTAGACGATCTCCATGCCGCGTCCGCCGAGGACGTAGGACGGGCGGACGAGGACCGGGTAGCCGATCTCGTCGGCGATGGCCTTGGCGCCGACGAAGGTGGTGGCGGTGCCGTGCTTGGGGGCCGGGAGGCCCGCCTCGGCGAGGACCTGGCCGAAGGCGCCGCGGTCCTCGGCGGCGTGGATCGCCTCCGGGGACGTGCCGACGACGGGGACGCCGTTGTCCTTGAGGGCCTGGGCCAGGCCCAGCGGGGTCTGGCCGCCGAGCTGGACGACGACGCCCGCGACCGGGCCCGCCTGCTGCTCGGCGTGGACGATCTCCAGGACGTCCTCGAGCGTGAGCGGCTCGAAGTACAGGCGGTCGGAGGTGTCGTAGTCCGTGGAGACGGTCTCCGGGTTGCAGTTGACCATCACGGTCTCGTAGCCCGCGTCGCTGAGCGCGAAGGAGGCGTGGACGCAGGAGTAGTCGAACTCGATGCCCTGGCCGATGCGGTTGGGGCCCGACCCCAGGATGATGACCGCGGGCTTCTCGCGCGGGGCGACCTCGCTCTCCTCGTCGTAGGACGAGTAGAAGTACGGCGTCTTCGCGGCGAACTCGGCGGCGCAGGTGTCGACCGTCTTGTAGACCGGGCGGATGCCGAGCGCGTGCCGGACCTCGCGGACGACGTCCTCGCGCAGGCCCCGGATCTCACCGATCTGCTGGTCGGAGAAGCCGTGCCGCTTGGCGTCGGCGAGCAGCTCCGGCTCCAGCTTGTCGGCGGCGGACAGCTCGTCGGCGATCTCCTTGATGAGGAAGAGCTGGTCGACGAACCAGGGGTCGATCTTCGTGTACGCGAAGACCTCCTCCTGGGTGGCGCCCGCGCGGATGGCCTGCATGACGGTGTTGATCCGCCCGTCGGTGGGCCGTACCGCCTCTTCGAGGAGCTGCGTCTTGTCGCCGGGCTCGCCGACGAAGGTGAACTGGCTGCCCTTCTTCTCCAGGGAGCGCAGCGCCTTCTGGAAGGCCTCGGTGAAGTTGCGGCCGATGGCCATGGCCTCGCCGACCGACTTCATGGTGGTGGTGAGGGTGGAGTCGGCGCTCGGGAACTTCTCGAAGGCGAAACGCGGGGCCTTCACGACCACGTAGTCGAGGGTCGGCTCGAAGGAGGCCGGGGTCTCGCGCGTGATGTCGTTCGGGATCTCGTCGAGCGTGTAGCCGACGGCCAGCTTGGCGGCGATCTTGGCGATCGGGAAGCCGGTCGCCTTGGAGGCGAGCGCCGAGGACCGCGACACGCGCGGGTTCATCTCGATGACGATGACGCGGCCGTCGACCGGGTCGATCGCGAACTGGATGTTGCAGCCGCCGGTGTCGACGCCGACCTCGCGGATGATCGCGATGCCGATGTCCCGCAGGGTCTGGTACTCGCGGTCGGTCAGCGTCATCGCCGGGGCGACGGTGATCGAGTCGCCGGTGTGCACGCCCATGGGGTCGAAGTTCTCGATGGAGCAGACGACCACGACGTTGTCGTTCTTGTCGCGCATCAGCTCCAGCTCGTACTCCTTCCAGCCGAGGATGGACTCCTCCAGGAGGACCTCGGTGGTCGGCGAGAGGGTCAGGCCCTGGCCCGCGATGCGGCGCAGCTCCTCCTCGTCGTGCGCGAAGCCGGAGCCGGCGCCGCCCATGGTGAAGGACGGGCGGACGACGACGGGGTAGCCGCCGAGGGTCTCGACGCCCGCGATGACGTCGTCCATGGAGTGGCAGATGACCGAGCGGGCGGACTCGCCGTGGCCGATCTTCCGGCGGACGGCCTCGACGACGCCCTTGAAGAGGTCGCGGTCCTCGCCCTTGTTGATGGCCTCCACGTTGGCGCCGATCAGCTCGACGCCGTACTTGTCGAGGGTCCCGGCCTCGTGCAGCGAGATGGCCGTGTTGAGGGCCGTCTGACCGCCCAGGGTGGGCAGCAGGGCGTCCGGCCGCTCCTTGGCGATGATCTTCTCGACGAAGTCCGGGGTGATCGGCTCGACGTAGGTGGCGTCGGCGATCTCCGGGTCGGTCATGATCGTCGCCGGGTTGGAGTTGACCAGGATGACGCGGATGCCCTCGGCGCGCAGGATGCGGCAGGCCTGGGTGCCGGAGTAGTCGAACTCGGCGGCCTGGCCGATGACGATCGGACCCGAGCCGATGACCAGGACGGACTGGATATCGGAGCGCTTAGGCACGCTGGCCCTCCATCAGAGCTGTGTCCATCAAAGACGTGAAGCGGTCGAACAGGTAGGCGGCGTCGTGCGGGCCGGCGGCCGCTTCGGGGTGGTACTGGACGCTGAACGCCGGCCGGTCCAGCAGCCGCAGCCCTTCGACGACCTGGTCGTTCAGGCAGACGTGCGAGACCTCGGCGCGGCCGTAGGGGGTCTCGGAGACCTGGTCGAGGGGCGCGTCGACGGCGAAGCCGTGGTTGTGCGCGGTGACCTCGACCTTGCCCGTCGTCCGGTCCTGGACGGGCTGGTTGATGCCCCGGTGGCCGTACTTCAGCTTGTACGTGCCGAAGCCGAGCGCGCGGCCCAGGATCTGGTTGCCGAAGCAGATGCCGAAGAGCGGGGTGCCGCGCTCCAGGACGGCCCGCATGACGGCGACCGGGTGGTCGGCGGTGGCGGGGTCGCCGGGGCCGTTCGAGAAGAACACCCCGTCGGGCTGTACGGCGTACACGTCCTCGGCGGTCGCGGTGGCCGGGAGGACGTGCACCTCGATGCCGCGCTCGGCCATGCGGTGCGGGGTCATGCCCTTGATGCCGAGGTCGACGGCGGCGACGGTGTACTTCTTCTCGCCGATCGCGGGGACGACGTAGGCCTCCTTGGTGGCGACCTCGGCGGAGAGGTCCGCGCCCGTCATCTCGGGGGCCTCGCGCACCTCGGCGAGCAGGGTGTCGTCGTCGGGCAGCGTGGTGCCGGAGAAGATGCCGACGCGCATCGCGCCGCGCTCGCGCAGATGGCGGGTCAACGCGCGCGTGTCGATGCCGGAGATCCCGACGACGCCCTGGTCGCGCAGTTCCTCGTCGAGGGAGCGGCGGGAGCGCCAGTTGGACGGCATGCGCGCGGGGTCGCGCACCACGTACCCGGCGACCCAGATGCGCCGCGACTCGGGGTCCTCGTCGTTCACCCCGGTGTTCCCGACGTGCGGGGCGGTCATCACGACGACCTGGCGGTGGTACGACGGGTCGGTCAGGGTCTCCTGGTAGCCGGTCATGCCGGTGGAGAACACGGCCTCGCCGAAGGTCACCCCCACGGACCCGTAGGCACGGCCGCGGAAGATCCGGCCGTCCTCCAGGACGAGTACGGCGGGAACCTTGTCGGCTCCCCTGGTGGAGGTGGTCATCGTGCGCCTTCCGTGTCGGTCGTTTCGAGATTCTTGTTGATCATGCTGTTCAGGGTGTCGACCCACTCCGCGTGCTCGGCCGCGTGGTCGGACCGGAACCCGGAGTCGATCAGCCGGTCGCCGTGCGCCCACGTCACGACCAGGAGACCGCCCTCGCTGAGGACCTTCCCGGCGATGCCCTTGCCGAGCAGGGCCTCGCGCAGCGCGCCGGCCGGGATGAAGAAGTCGGTGGCTCCGGGGCGTACGACATCCAGGCCGGCCTCCGTCAGGGTCAGCTCGACCCGGCTGCGGGTGCCCAGGCCGTGCGCCACGATGCGGTCGAGCCACTGCCCGGCGGTGGTGGAGCCGTGGTAGCGGCCACTCATCGACAACACGGTCAGTCTCTCCTCGCCGGGCTCTTCCGGCGAGGTGGGCAGCTCGGGCAGGTCTCCCTGGAGCGTGCCGCGCCACTTCCAGCCCTCACGCATCAGCCAGTAGACGAGCGCGATGAACAGGGCGAGGCCGACGAGCCAGCCGATGCGGGCGGCCCAGTCGGTCACCGGGGCGGACTTCTCCCCGGCGGCGAGGTACGTCAGATGCAGAGGTGTCACGTGAGCTTCCCGTCGACGAGCGTGGCCTTGCCCCGGAGCCAGGTGTGCGTCACACGGCCCGGCAGCTCACGCCCCTCGTACGGGGTGTTGCGGCTGCGCGAGGCGAAGCCCGCGGGGTCCACCGCCCCACGGTATTCCGTGTCGACGAGCGTGAGGTTGGCGGGCTCACCAGCCGAGACGGGACGGCCGTGCCCGTGTGCCTGCCCGATCTCCGCGGGCTTGGCGGACATGCGCTCGGCGACCCCGGCCCAGGTGAGGAGTCCGGTGTCCACCATGGTCTCCTGCACCACTGACAACGCGGTCTCCAGGCCGACCATCCCCATGGCGGCGGCGGCCCACTCGCAGTCCTTGTCCTCGTGCGGGTGCGGGGCGTGGTCGGTGGCGACGATGTCGATCGTGCCGTCGGCGAGCGCTTCGCGCAGGGCCAGGACGTCCCGCTCGGTGCGCAGCGGCGGGTTGACCTTGAAGACGGGGTTGTAGGAGCGCACCAGCTCATCCGTGAGGAGGAGGTGGTGCGGGGTGACCTCGGCGGTCACGTCGATGCCCCGGGACTTGGCCCAGCGGACGATCTCGACGGACCCGGCGGTCGACAGGTGGCAGATGTGGACGCGGGAGCCGACGTGCTCGGCGAGCAGGACGTCCCGGGCGATGATCGACTCCTCGGCCACCGCGGGCCAGCCCCCGAGTCCGAGTTCGGCGGAGACGACGCCCTCGTTCATCTGGGCGCCCTCGGTCAGCCGCGGCTCCTGCGCGTGCTGGGCGACGACTCCGCCGAAGGCCTTCACGTACTCCAGGGCTCGGCGCATGATCACCGCGTCGTCGACGCACTTGCCGTCGTCGGAGAAGACGGTGACTCCGGCGGCCGACTCGTGCATGGCGCCCAGTTCGGCGAGCTTCTTGCCCTCCAGGCCGACGGTGACGGCTCCGATGGGCTGCACGTCGCAGTAGCCGTGCTCCCGGCCGAGCCGGTAGACCTGCTCGACGACGCCGGCGGTGTCGGCGACGGGGAAGGTGTTGGCCATGGCGAACACGGCCGTGTAACCGCCGCTGGCGGCCGCGCGGGTGCCGGTCAGGACGGTCTCGGAGTCCTCGCGGCCGGGCTCGCGGAGGTGGGTGTGGAGGTCGACGAGACCGGGGAGGAGGACCTTGCCCTCCGCCTCGACGACGTCGGCGCCCTCGGCGCTCAGCCCGGCCCCCACCTCGGCGATGGTGTCCCCGTCGATCAGCACGTCCTGCGGCTCGCCGCCGAGGATCTTCGCACCACGGATCAGGATCTTGCTCATGTGACTTACTTCTCCTCGATGCGGGCGTGGCTGACGGCGGGTTCGTTGCCGCCCAGAAGCAGATAGAGCACGGCCATCCGGATGGAGACTCCGTTTGCGACCTGCTCGACGACGGTGCAGCGGTCCGAGTCGGCGACCTCGGCGGTGATCTCCATGCCCCGGACCATCGGCCCCGGGTGCATCACGATCGCGTGCTCGGGCATCTTCGCCATCCGCTCGCCGTCCAGGCCGTAGCGCCGCGAGTACTCGCGCTCGGTCGGGAAGAACGCCGCGTTCATGCGCTCGCGCTGCACGCGCAGCAGCATCACCGCGTCGGACTTGGAGAGCGTGCTGTCGAGGTCGTAGGAGACCTCGCAGGGCCAGGACTCGACGCCGACCGGCACCAGGGTCGGCGGGGCGACGAGGGTGACCTCGGCGCCGAGGGTGTGCAGCAGGTCGACGTTCGAGCGGGCGACCCGGCTGTGCAGGATGTCGCCGACCAGCGTGATCCGCTTGCCGGCCAGGTCCCGCCCGATCCCGGTGTCCCGGCCGACGAGCCGGCGCCGCATGGTGAACGCGTCGAGCAGCGCCTGCGTCGGGTGCTGGTGGGTGCCGTCGCCGGCGTTGATGACGGCCGCGTCGATCCACCCGGAGGTGGCGAGCCGGTACGGCGCCCCGGAGGCCCCGTGCCGGATGACCACCGCGTCGACGCCCATGGCCTCCAGGGTCTGCGCGGTGTCCTTCAGGGACTCGCCCTTGGAGACGCTCGACCCCTTGGCGGTGAAGTTGATGACGTCGGCGGAGAGGCGCTTCTCGGCGGCTTCGAAGGAGATACGCGTACGCGTGGAGTCCTCGAAGAAGAGGTTCACGACGGTACGGCCGCGCAGGGTCGGCAGTTTCTTGATCGGCCGGTCGGCGACCCTGGCCATCTCCTCGGCGGTGTCGAGGATCAGGACGGCGTCGTCGCGGGTGAGGTCGGCGGCCGAGATGAGATGACGCTGCATCTGTCAGGCTCCGTAAGGCAGTTCAGGTTCGGGGAGAATCCGGGCGCACGGGGGCGCGGTCGTACGGACAGGGCCGTACGCGCGCGTGCTATTGCTGCTGTTCGCCCGAGGAGGTCCGCTTCGCACCGAGCAGCACGGTGTCGCGACCGTCCTCCTCGGCGAGCTGGACCTTGACCGTCTCCCGCAGCGACGTGGGGAGGTTCTTGCCGACGTAGTCGGCGCGGATGGGCAGTTCGCGGTGGCCTCTGTCGACCAGCACCGCGAGCTGCACCGCGCGGGGACGCCCGATGTCGTTCAGGGCGTCGAGGGCGGCGCGGATGGTGCGGCCGGAGAAGAGCACGTCGTCGACGAGGACGACCAGGCGGCCGTCGATGCCGTCACCGGGGATGTCGGTGCGGGCCAGCGCGCGCGGCGGGTGCATGCGCAGGTCGTCGCGGTACATGGTGATGTCGAGGGAGCCGACCGGGATCTTGCGGTCGGTGATCTCCTGGAGCTTGACGGCGAGCCGCTGGGCGAGGAAGACGCCCCGGGTCGGAATGCCGAGGAGCACCACGTCGTCGGCGCCCTTGGCGCGCTCGACGATCTCGTGGGCGATGCGGGTCAGGACCCGCGCGATGTCGGGGGCTTCGAGAACCGGCCGGGCATCGGACTCGTACTGCTGGGTGTCCATAAGAAACGGACCTCCTTCTCCGCCTCACGGGACGGACCTTAAAGGACGTCGGATTTGCGCCGTCCACGGTAGCAGGCCGGGGTGACGTCCCTGATCACCCCTGTGGAGTAATCGGCCGGGGCCGCCGAGGAAGAGCCGGTGCGGACCATTCGGCTTGACGCGGGAGCGTAACGCTGCGTAACCTCACAGTGAGTTACCAGCCGCGCGGCGCGGAAACACTGCAGCCGCGTCGACACAGTGTCCGGGAGCTATATGTCCAGCGAATACGCCAAACAGCTCGGGGCCAAGCTCCGGGCCATCCGCACCCAGCAGGGCCTTTCCCTCCACGGTGTCGAGGAGAAGTCCCAGGGACGCTGGAAGGCGGTCGTGGTCGGGTCGTACGAGCGCGGCGACCGTGCCGTCACCGTGCAGCGCCTCGCCGAGCTGGCGGACTTCTACGGGGTTCCGGTGCAGGAGCTGCTGCCGGGCACCACGCCGGGCGGGGCCGCCGAGCCGCCGCCGAAGCTGGTCCTCGACCTGGAGCGACTGGCCCACGTGCCCGCCGAGAAGGCCGGCCCGCTGCAGCGCTACGCGGCGACGATCCAGTCCCAGCGCGGTGACTACAACGGCAAGGTGCTCTCGATCCGCCAGGACGACCTGCGCACACTCGCCGTCATCTACGACCAGTCGCCCTCGGTCCTCACCGAGCAGCTGATCAGCTGGGGCGTGCTGGACGCCGACGCGCGGCGCGCGGTCTCCCACGAGGAGAGCTGAGCCCGCTCCCTGCCTGAGCAGAAACGTGCCGCCGGGGTGGCCGGAACTTCACGGTTCCGGCCACCCCGGCGGCTTTCTGCGGGCCTCAGGAGCCTCACGGACCCCATGAGTCCTCCACGGGCGCGGCGGAACGCCGGAGGGCCCGCAGCGGTGTCGCTGCGGGCCCTCCGGCGTGTCGCTCGCGTATCGCTCTCGCGTCCTGCCTTACGCCTCGTCCCGGCGCAGCGTGGGCTTCAGGTCCTTGAACCGGCCCAGCAGGCCGTTGACGAACGAGGGCGACTCGTCCGTCGAGAACTCCTTGGCCAGCTGCACCATCTCGTCGAGGACCACGGCGTCCGGCGTCTCGTCGGCCCAGATCAGCTCGTAGGCGCCGAGGCGCAGGATGTTGCGGTCCACCACGGGCATGCGGTCGAGCGTCCAGCCCACCGAGTACTGCGCGATCAGCTCGTCGATACGGCGCGCGTGCTCGGCGTACCCCTCGACCAGTTGCATCGTGTACTCGCTGACCGGCGGCTGCCGGGTGTCGTCCCGGGAGAGCCGGATCCAGTCCGCGAGGACGGTCTGGACGCCGACACCGCGCTGGTCGCCCTCGAAGAGGATCTGGAAGGCGCGCTTGCGGGCCGTATTGCGGGCAGCCACGGTTAGCTGTTCACCCGGCCGAGGTAGTCGCTGGAGCGGGTGTCGACCTTGATCTTCTCACCGGTGGTGATGAAGAGCGGGACCTGGATCTGGTGGCCGGTCTCCAGAGTGGCGGGCTTGGTGCCACCGGTGGAGCGGTCGCCCTGGACGCCGGGCTCGGTCTCCTGGACGACCAGCTCGACGGCGGCCGGCAGCTCGACGAAGAGCACCTCGCCCTCGTGCTGGGCGACCGTGGCGGTGAAGCCCTCGATCAGGAAGTTGGCGGCGTCGCCGACGGCCTTGCGGTCGACCATGAGCTGGTCGTAGGTCTCCATGTCCATGAAGACGAAGTAGTCGCCGTCCATGTACGAGAACTGCATGTCGCGCTTGTCGACAGTGGCCGTCTCGACCTTGACGCCGGCGTTGAACGTCTTGTCGACGACCTTGCCGGAGAGCACGTTCTTGAGCTTGGTGCGCACGAAGGCAGGGCCCTTGCCGGGCTTGACGTGCTGGAACTCGACGACGGACCAGAGCTGGCCCCCGTCGAGCTTGAGCACCAGGCCGTTCTTGAGGTCGTTCGTGGAAGCCACGGTTGCGGAATCTCCTGGACTGACGTGGACGACCCCGGGGACACGCGCACAGCTCGGAAAAGCTAGAGCGCGAGCAGCTCCTTGGTCGTGATGGTGAGTAGCTCGGGTCCGCCGTCCGCCTCAGGGCGTACGACGAGCGTGTCATCGATCCGGACACCGCCCCGGCCCGGGAGGTGGACCCCCGGTTCGACGGTGACCGGCACGCAAGCGTCCAGTTTACCCATGGCCGCGGGGGCCAACTGCGGGTCCTCGTCGATTTCGAGTCCGACACCGTGGCCGGTGAGGGGTGCGAGGCCCTCGGAATGCCCTGCGGAGTCCAGCACCTGACGGGCCGCGCGGTCGACATCGCGGTAGGCGACGCCGGGGGTCAGGGACTCCCTCGCGGCGCGCTGGGCGGCGAAGACGAGGTCGTAGAGATCGATCTGCCAGTCGGCGGGCGAGGTCCCGATGACGAACGTACGGCCGATCTCGCAGCGGTAGCCGCGGTAGTCGGCGCCGAGGCAGACGGAGAGGAAATCTCCTTCCTCGACCCGGCGGTCGGTCGGCCGGTGGCCGCGTCTGCCCGCGTGCGGGCCGGTGGCGACGGAGGTCGCGAAGGCGGGGCCGTCGGCGCCGTGGTCGACGAGCCGTCGCTCCAGCTCGAGGGCGAGATGGCGTTCGGTGCGGCCGACGAGGATCGACTCCAGCAGCTCGCCGAGGGCCTGGTCGGCGATCTCGGCGCCGATGCGCAGACAGGAGATCTCCTCCTCGTCCTTGACGACCCGCAGCTGTTCGACCGCGCCGCCGATGTCGGTGAGGCGGAGCGTGGGGGCGACCGAGAGGAGGGCCCGGTGGCGGGCCACGGTGAGGTGGTGTTCTTCCACGGCCATGGATTCCGCGCCCTGGGCCGCCGCGAGGTCTGCCGCCGCCACAGCCGGGTCGGCGGCGGGGGCCGCGAGTTCGTGGATGCGGAGGGATTCGTCGGGGCGGGCGTCCGCGGGGCGGTCCTCCGGGGGGACGGCGCAGACGAGGAGGTCCTCGCGTCTGCCCAGGAGCAGGACGGTGCCCTGCGGGGCCGGGCCCGCCAGGTAGCGCACGTTGGCCGGGCGGGTGACCAGGGCGGACTGGCTGCCTGCGGCTTGCGCTCGTTCTCTCAGCCTGGCTCGGCGGGCTGCGTAGACCTCTGACATGAGATGAGCGTAGGAGGGGTGGCTGGATTGTGCCGGTTGGGAGAGTGCCGTTCGGGGGACGGGGGGGGCGGGATCGGCTGCGCCGGGCGGGATCGGTTGAGTGCCCGAGGCGGGATCGGTTGTGTGCCGGGTGCGGGTTCGGTGGGGGCTTGTCGCGCAGTTCCCCGCGCCCCTGGGGTGGGTCGGCTCGGCCCGTGACTTGCCAGTTCGGGGGGATGGGGGCGCGGGATCGGTCGAGTGCCGAGTGCGGGATCGGTGGGGGCTTGTCGCGCCGTTCCTCGCGCCCCTGGGGTGGGTCGGCTCGGCCCGTGGTTACCAGTTCGGGGGGCTTGCTATGGAGCGGGCCAGGACGTCGTTCAGGACCTGGGCTGTTTGTGGGACGTCCATTTGGGAGTTGTCGATGATCGGGAGGCCCGAGCCGTACCAGCCGGCCATGCGGCCGTGGATGCGGGCGACCTCCTCGTCGGTGAGGCGGCGGTTGCCGGAGCGCTCCGCGTTGCGTTCCAGGACGATCTCCAGGCCGGGGAGGAGGACGACCGGGAGGAGGCCGGGGCCCACGTGCCGCTTCCAGCCACCGAGGCCGACGACCGGGCGGTCGGGGAAGACCGCGTCGTCGAGGATGCACGAGATGCCGTTGGCGAGGAAGTTGCGGGCGGCGAAGCCACAGGTGCGGCGGGCCAGGCGGTACTGGGCCTCGGAGTGGTCGTTCCAGCCGGACTGCGGGTCGGCGAAGCCGGAGCGGACCCATTCGCGGACGTCGTCGAGGCTGATGTGGGCCGTGGGGACCCGGCGATGGTCCGCCCAGTACTTCGCGACGCTCGTCTTGCCCGCGCCGGCGGGGCCGATGAGCAGCACCGCGAGGGTCGTCGAGGTCGGGTCGGCCGTGGCCTGGGCCGGTGGTGTGCTGGGCATGGGCACGGGGCCGCCCGGCGGGAGCTGGATGTGGCCGGTGGTGTCCGGGGCGTGCCGGGGCACCGCGTGCGGCAGCGGCGGGCCGGGCGCGAAGCCCGGGGCCGGCGGCGGGGGCGGCACGGGGGCCGGGCCCGGGTGGGGCGGCCCGGACTGTTGTCCGGCCGGGGACCAACCGGTGGTCGGTCCCTGCCCCGGCTGGTGGGGCGGCGGCAGCGGAGACCCCACTGCGTCCTGCATCCGGTGCCACTCCGTCTCGTCTTTTCCGGCGCGTCCCTCCGGCTCACTCGCAGAAGGCAATGGGCGCTGGCGGCGGACCCGAGCCCGCTCCCTACCGAACGGTACCTTCCCCGGCCGCCATTTGGTGAACGGCCGGGGAGGGGCCGAAGTGCCCGTCGGCACAAGGCGATTCGGGCGGAAGGTTCAGTCCGGTACTTACTCGCCCACTTCGCCGTACGCGGCGAGGAGAACGGCCGGGTCGGGCCCTTCCAGCACCGTCGGCTTGGCGAGGCCGTCGAGGACGATGAACCGCAGCAGGTCGCCGCGGGACTTCTTGTCGACCTTCATGGTCTCCAGCAGCTTGGGCCACTGGTCGTACCGGTAGCTGAGCGGCAGGCCGACCGAGGCGAGGACCGTACGGTGCCGGTCCGCCGTCGCGTCGTCCAGCCGGCCCGCGAGACGGCCCAGTTCGGCCGCGAAGTGCATGCCGACGGCCACCGCGGCGCCGTGCCGCCACTTGTACCGCTCGTTCTTCTCGATGGCGTGCGCGAGGGTGTGGCCGTAGTTCAGGATCTCGCGCAGGCCCGACTCCTTGAGGTCGGCGGAGACGACCTCGGCCTTGACCTTGATGGAGCGTTCGATGAGTTCGGCGGTGTGCGGTCCGGCCGGGGTGCGGGCGGACTCCGGGTCGGACTCGATGAGTTCGAGGATCACCGGGTCGGCGATGAAACCGGCCTTGATGATCTCGGCGAGCCCGGAGACGTAGTCGTTGACCGGGAGGGAGTCCAGCGCGGCGAGGTCGCAGAGGACGCCGGCCGGCGGGTGGAAGGAGCCGACGAGGTTCTTGCCCTCGGCGGTGTTGATGCCGGTCTTGCCACCAACGGCCGCGTCGACCATGGCGAGCACGGTCGTCGGTACGGCGATCCACCGGACCCCGCGCAGCCAGGTCGCGGCGACGAACCCGGCCAGGTCGGTGGTGGAGCCGCCGCCGACACCGACGATGACGTCGGAGCGGGTGAAGCCGGACTGGCCCAGCGCCTTCCAGCAGTAGGCGGCGACCTCGGCGGTCTTGGCCTCCTCCGCGTTCGGCACCTGGATGGCGACGGCCTCGAAGCCCTGCCCGGCCAGGTCGGCGCGCAGCGCCTCACCCGTCTCGTCCAGCGCCTCGGGGTGGATGATGGCGACCCGCTTGGCCCGGTCGCCGATCAACCCGCCCAGTTCGCCCAGGAGTTGGCGGCCCACCAGGACCTCGTACGGGTCGCTGCCCGCCGTGCCGCCGACCTGGATCCGCGTCACTGACTCGCTCATGCTTCCTTCAACTCCAGTGCGTCCAGGACGGCTTGGGTGACGTCCTCGGGGGTGCGGCCGTCCGTGGGTACGACGGCCCGCGCGACCTCGGCGTACAAGTGACGCCTGGCTTCCATCAGTTCGCGCCACTGCTTGCGGGGGTTGATGGCGAGCAGCGGGCGGGCCGCGTTCAGGCCGGTGCGCCTGACGGCCTCCTCCACGTCCATGGAGAGGTAGACGACCCGGTGTCCGGCGAGCAGGGCGCGCGTGTCCTCGTCGAGGATCGAGCCGCCGCCGAGCGCGAGGACGCCGTCGTGCCCGGCGAGTGCCTGGTGCACGGCGCGCTTCTCGATCGCGCGGAAGACGGGCTCGCCCTCGTCGACGAAGATCTCGGCGATGGTGCGGCCCTCGGAGGCCACGATGTCGTCGTCGGTGTCCCGGTAGGCGACACCGAGCCGCTCGGCGAGCTGCTGCCCGACGGTGGACTTGCCGACGCCCATGGGACCGACCAGGACGACCAGCGGGGCCGCGGTCACCGGATGGCCAGGTTCTCGAGGTACGAGCGGACGTTCCGGCGGGTCTCCGGCACCGAGTCGCCGCCGAACTTCTCCGCCACGGCGTCCGCGAGGACGAGGGCGACCATCGCCTCGGCGACGATGCCGGCGGCCGGGACCGCGGAGACGTCGGAGCGCTGGTGGTGGGCCTGGGTGGCCTCACCGGTGGCCACGTCGACGGTCTGCAGGGCGCGCGGCACGGTCGCGATGGGCTTCATCGCGGCACGTACGCGCAGCAGCTCACCGGTACTCAGCCCGCCCTCGGTGCCACCGGAGCGGCCCGACACCCGGCGGATGCCCTCATCGGTGCTGACGATCTCGTCGTGCGCCTGCGAGCCGGGCACCCGCGCCAGCTCGAAGCCGTCGCCGATCTCGACGCCCTTGATCGCCTGGATGCCCATGAGGGCACCGGCGAGCCGGGCGTCCAGCTTGCGGTCCCAGTGCACGTGCGAGCCGAGGCCCACGGGGACGCCGTAGGCCAGGATCTCGACCACACCGCCCAGGGTGTCGCCGTCCTTGTGGGCCTGGTCGATCTCCGCGACCATTGCCTTCGACGCGTCGGCGTCCAGGCAGCGCACGGGGTCGGCGTCCAGCCTCTCGACGTCGTCCGGCGTGGGCAGGACGCCCTGCGAGGCCTTCGCGGAGGCCAGTTCGACGACGTGCGAGACGATCTCGATCCCGGCCGTCTCCTTGAGGTACGAGCGGGCGACGGCGCCGAGCGCGACCCGGGCCGCGGTCTCCCTCGCCGACGCGCGCTCCAGGATCGGGCGGGCCTCGTCGAAGCCGTACTTCTGCATACCGGCGAGGTCGGCGTGGCCGGGGCGCGGGCGGGTCAGCGGGGCGTTGCGGGCGAGTCCGGCCAGGATCTCCGGGTCGACCGGGTCGGCGGCCATGACCTGCTCCCACTTGGGCCACTCGGTGTTGCCGACCATGATGGCGACCGGCGAACCGAGGGTGAGGCCGTGCCGGACACCGCCGAGGAAGGTGACCTCGTCGCGCTCGAACTTCATGCGCGCGCCACGTCCATAGCCGAGCCGGCGCCGGGCCAGGTGGTCCGCCACCATGTCCGTGGTGATCGGCACGCCGGCGGGAAGGCCCTCCAGCGTCGCCACGAGTGCGGGACCGTGGGACTCCCCCGCGGTCAGCCAGCGCAACCTGCTCAACGGTGCTCCTCATGCTCGCGCCCTGGTACTGCCCTGCGTACGCACGTCCTCGCGTACGACGACGGCGAAACCGGGTGCGCGGCCCTGGCCCGCCGCCTCCGATCCTCCCACGTCCGGCGCACGGACCTGGTCCATGGTCCAGGGAACGGACGCCCGCCCCGTCCCGGGCCCACGTCAGCGGTCCGGCAGTGCGGGCCATGTGCCCGGCCGGATCGCGTCAACGGTCGGCGAGTGCCTTCTCCCCCGCCCGCCGCATCACGTCCACCGGCGCCGACGGGCAGCCCGTCATCCGCTCCACCTGGAGCACCGCCTGGTGGACCAGGAGGTCGAGGCCGCTGACCACCGCGCCGCCGTAGGCCGACCAGCGGGCCGCGAGGTCGGTGGGCCAGGGGTCGTAGAGGACGTCGAAGAGGGTGGTGGGGCGTTCCGGTACGGCGGCGGAGAGGGTGTCCGTGGCGCCGGCGGGGGTGGTCGCGACGACCAGCGGGGCGCGCAGGCCCTCGGCCGCGTCGGCCCAGTCCGCGGTGCGTACGTCCACGTCCAGTCGTTCGCCCCATTCGCGCATCTCGGCGGCACGGGCCGCGCTGCGGACGTAGGCGACGACCTCGCCGGTGCAGACGCGGGCGAGGGCGGCGAGGGCGGAGGAGGCGGTGGCGCCGGCGCCGAGGATCGCGGCGGAGTCGACCTGTTCGATGCCGTGTTCGCGCAGGGCGGCGACCATGCCGGGGATGTCGGTGTTGTCGCCGGTGCGGCGGCCGTCCTCGGTGAGGACGACGGTGTTGACCGCGTCGACGGACGACGCCGTCTCGCTGATCTCGTCCAGCAGGGGTATGACCGCGCGCTTCAGAGGCATCGTCAGCGACAGGCCCGCCCACTCCGGGCCCAGGTCCGCGAAGAACCCGGGCAGGGCCGCCTCGTCCACGTCGAAGCGGTCGTACGACCAGCCGCCCAGTCCCAGCTCCTCGTAGGCCGCGCGGTGCAGCACCGGGGAGAGGGAGTGGGCGATCGGGGAACCGAGCACGGCGGCCCGGCGGGCGTCAGTTGCCCGAGTTGGCATTGAACTTGTCCTTGAGTGACTGGAATTCGGCGTACGTCTTGGCGAATTCGGTCTTGTTCTCGCCGTCGGTCGCCACGAAGTAGATCCAGCCGTCATGCGTCGGATTCAGCGCGGCGGCGAGTGCCTCGTCGCCCGGGTTGTCGATGGGGCCGGGCGGAAGGCCCTTCTGCGTATAGGTGTTGTACGGGTCCTTGTTGCTGTTGATCTCGGACTCGCTGATGTGGATGTTGCTCTCGCCCTTCAGGTAATTGAAGGTCGAGTCGAACTGCAGGTAGCGGTTTGTCTCGGTGTTCGTGGTCTTGAGTCGGTTGTAGACCACTTCGGCCATTTTACGGAAGTCGTCGTGCGTCTTCCCCTCGGCCTGGACGAGGCTCGCGACCGTGATGAGCTGGAGCGGGTTCTCCAGATTGAGCGCCTTGGCTTTCGCCTCAAGGTCGATCGCACCGTATTTGTCGGTGGCCTGGGAGACCATCTGCTTGAGGATCGTCTCGGGTTTCATGCCCTTTGCGGCGCCGTAGGTGCCGGGGTAGAGGAAGCCCTCCAGCGGGTCCTTGATCTCCTTGTTGCTGTTCGCCCAGCTGGGCAGCCCGAGCGATGCGTACTCCTTCTTCGCGACGGCCTTGGTGGTGCCGTCGGAAACCTGGAGTTTCTTGTCGATCGCCGCGTAGATCTTGGCGTTCCGCCAGCCCGTGGGGACGATCAGGTTGTCCTGACTCTTGGGGTCGAGCATCAGCTTGACGGCGCTCGCGGCGGACATTCCCTTCTTGAGCAGGAAGACGCCGGCCTGGATCTTCTTGCCGTCGGGGTTCTGGGACTGGGCGGCGACGAACGCGTCGACGCTCTTCACGACGCCCTGTTTCTTCAGCTCCTGGCCGATGGTGTAGCCGCCCGCCCCCTTGGGGATGGAGACACTCACCGAGCCGGTGCCGTCGCCCGTGTAGTCCGGCGCCGAGCCGAAACGGTTCTGGTAGAACTGCCAGCCGAAATAGCCGACTCCGGCCAGACCGCCGCCGAACACCATGACGACGACCAGGCAGGCGCAGCCGTTGCGGCGCTTCCGCTCCTTGCCGCCTTTGTCCTTGCCTTTGCTGCCCTGGCCGCCTTTGCCGCCCTTGCCCCGCCGGTCACCGCGACCGCGTCCGTCGTCCGGATCGTCGGTGTCGTCGTCATCGTCGTCGCCGCCCGCGAAGAACGCGTGTTCGCCCTGATCGGGTCCCGGGTCCCAGTCGGTCTTCTCCGGTTCCGGCTCGGTGCGCCGTCTGCCCGGCGGCTCCGGCGGGGGGAACGCGTCGGGCGTGCCGTAGAAATCGGGCTGCTGTTCGCCGTAGGCGGCGGCCTGCTGCGCGTACGGGTCGTTGGGGTCCGCGGCGTACGGAACCTGCGCGGGCGCGCCGGTGCCGTCCCAGCCGCCCTGCTGGTACTGCTGCTGCTGACCGGCGTACTGCTGATGGCTCTGATCGGCGTACTGCTGCTGGTCGGCCCACTGCTGCTGGCCGGGGTACTGCTGGGGGTGGCCCTGTTCGTCGTAGACCTGGTACTGCTGCTGCGCGTGACCGTAGTCGGCCTGCTGGCCGTGGCCCCAGTCGCCGTACTGCGGCTGCTGCGGCTGGTCCGGGTAGTGCTGCGGCTGGCCGCCGTAGGAGGACGGCTGGCCGACCTGGGCCTGCTGTCCTTCCCATCCGATGTCCCCGAACAACGGGTCCTCCGGATGCCACGGTTCGGAGCCTGGGCCCCGGCCATACTCAGTCATCGATCCCCTAGAGCCGCGAGGCGGCGGTCGCGGCGCTTGCGGCCCCGGCTCCCGTCCCGCCTCTTGCTGTGCCATGGCTGTTCGAACACCATCGCATCGCGCGGAACGTTACCGTATCGCGATCAGATGACCACTTCGACGCCCTCGCCGGGTGCTTTACCTGACACCCGTTCGGATTCCAAGGCCTGCTGCAGAATGATGACAGCTGCCGCCTGGTCGATGACCGATCGGCCCTTCTTGGACTTCACCCCTGAGGCGCGCAGTCCCTGACTGGCCGTCACCGTGGTCATCCGCTCGTCCAACAACCTGACCGGCACCGGCGCGATCCCCTTGGCCAGCTCCTGCGCGAAGGCCCTGACCTTGGCGGCGGCCGGACCCTCGCCCCCTTTCAGGGAGCGGGGGAGGCCGACGACGACTTCGATCGGTTCGTACTCCTCGGCGATTTGCTTCAGCCGGCGGTGCGCCGCCGGGATGTCGCGGCCGGGGACGGTCTCGACGGGAGTGGCGAGGATCCCGTCGGGGTCGCAGGAGGCGACCCCGATCCGGGCGTCCCCGACGTCGATCGCGAGTCGACGTCCTCTTCGCATGTTCGCGGCCGTTTCTTACTTGGCCGTGTCGGCGACGAGGCGCTCGACGGTGTCGACGGCCTCACCGACGGCGGCCGGGTTCTGGCCACCGCCCTGGGCCACGTCCGGCTTGCCACCACCGCCGCCGCCGAGGGTCTTGGCGGCGGCACGGACCAGGTCGCCGGCCTTGAGCCCGCGCTCGCGGGCGGCCTCGTTGGTGGCGATGACGGTGAGCGGCTTGCCATTGCCGATCGTGAACAGCGCGACCACGGCGGCCCGGCCGCCCTGGATCCGGCCGCGCACGTCCAGGACCAGCTTGCGCAGGTCGTCGGGGCTGGTGCCGTCCGGGACCTGACCGGTGACGACGGCGACGCCGTGCACGTCCTTGGCGGACTCGACGAGACCGGCCGCGGCCTGGAGCACCTTCTCGGCGCGGAACTTCTCGATCTCCTTCTCGGCGTCCTTCAGCTTGCCGAGCATCGCGGAGACCTTCTCCGGCAGCTCCTCCGGGCGCCCCTTGATCAACTCCTGGAGCTGGGCGACGACCGTGTGCTCCCGGGCGAGGAAGTTGTAGGCGTCGACTCCGACGAGCGCTTCGATACGGCGCACTCCGGACCCGATCGACGACTCGCCGAGCAGCTTGACCAGGCCGAGCTGGGAGGTGTTGTGGACGTGGGTGCCGCCGCACAGCTCCTTGGAGAAGTCGCCGATGGTGACGACCCGGACCCGCTCGCCGTACTTCTCGCCGAACTCGGCGATGGCGCCCTGCTTCTTGGCCTCGTCGAGGCTGAGGATCTCGGCGTGCACGTCCAGGTCGCGGGCGAGCACCTCGTTGATCTTCTGCTCGACGTCGGTCATCACGGCGGTGGGAACCGCCGAGGGCGATCCGAAGTCGAAGCGGAAACGGCCCGGCTGGTTCTCGGAACCGGCCTGCGCGGCCGTCGGGCCGAGGGCGTCACGCAGCGCCTGGTGGGTGAGGTGGGTGGCAGAGTGCGCGCGGGCGATGGCGGTACGGCGGCGGATGTCGATCGCGGCCTCGGCCTTGGCGCCGACGGTGACCTCGCCGAACTGGACGACGCCCTTGTGGACGTAGACCCCGGGGACCGGCTTCTGGCAGTCGCGGATCTCGATCACGGCACCGGAGTCGACCTTGATCCGGCCGGTGTCGCCGATCTGGCCGCCGCCCTCGGCGTAGAAGGGGGTGCGGTCGAGGACGATCTCGACCTCGTCGCCCTCGGTCGCGGCCGGGGAGGAGACGCCGTCGACGAGGATGCCGACGATGGTGGACT
Source organism: Streptomyces sp. NPDC090083 (assembly GCF_044747445.1). Lineage (NCBI taxonomy): Bacteria > Bacillati > Actinomycetota > Actinomycetes > Kitasatosporales > Streptomycetaceae > Streptomyces > Streptomyces sp. NPDC090083. Next base: position 50,680 of record NZ_JBIVED010000008.1, read on the forward strand.
CGCCCTGGGTGTCCGAGTACCCGATGAAGTCGGTCTCGCCGGCCTTGTCGGCGATCTCGCGGTAGGCGCCCACGCCCGCGTGGCCGGTCTTCTTGGCCTGCGCGTCGGCCTTGGCCTGGTCGCGCTGCTGCTTCATCAGGCGGCGGAAGCCGTCCTCGTCCACGGACAGGCCCTGTTCGGCGGCCATTTCGAGGGTGAGGTCGATCGGGAAGCCCCAGGTGTCGTGGAGCAGGAACGCCTTGTCGCCGGCGAGGACCTTGCCGCCCGACTGCTTGGTGTCGGCGATGGCGGTGTCGAGGATGTTGGTGCCGGCCTTCAGCGTCTTGACGAAGGCGGCCTCCTCTGCGAGGGCGACGGTCTCGATGCGCCGGCGGTCGGTGACGAGCTCGGGGTACTGCTGGCCCATCATCGCGATGACCGTGTCGATGAGGTCCTGGACGACCAGGCCCGTGGCGCCGAGAAGGCGCATGTTGCGGATGGCGCGGCGCATGATGCGGCGCAGGACGTAACCGCGGCCCTCGTTGCCGGGGGTGACGCCGTCGCCGATGAGCATCACGGACGTGCGCATGTGGTCGGTGACCACGCGCAGGGAGACGTCCGACTCGTGCGAGTCGCCGTACTCGACACCGGTCAGCTCGGTGGCCTTCTTGATGACGGCCATGGAGGTGTCGATCTCGTACATGTTCTGCACACCTTGCAGGATCATCGCGAGGCGCTCGAGGCCGAGGCCCGTGTCGATGTTCTTGCTGGGCAGCTCGCCGAGGATCTCGAAGTCCTCCTTGCCGATGCCCTCGCCCCGCTCGTACTGCATGAAGACGAGGTTCCAGATCTCCACGTACCGCTCGTCGTTGACGGCGGGGCCGCCCTCGACGCCGAACTCGGGGCCGCGGTCGTAGTTGATCTCGGAGCACGGGCCGCAGGGGCCGGGGACGCCCATCGACCAGTAGTTGTCCTTCTTGCCGAGGCGCTGGATGCGCTCGGAGGGGACGCCGATCTTGTCGCGCCAGATGGTCTCGGCCTCGTCGTCGTCGAGGTAGACCGTGATCCACAGGCGCTCGGGGTCGAGGCCGTAACCACCCTTGTCCTGGGGCGAGGTCAGCAGCTCCCAGGCGTAGGTGATCGCGCCTTCCTTGAAGTAGTCGCCGAAGGAGAAGTTGCCGCACATCTGGAAGAACGTGCCGTGGCGGGTGGTCTTGCCGACTTCTTCGATGTCCGGCGTGCGCACGCACTTCTGCACGCTGGTGGCGCGCGGCCACGGCGGCTTGACCTCGCCGAGGAAGTACGGCTTGAAGGGAACCATGCCGGCGGGGACCAGGAGCAGAGTCGGGTCGTCCGCGATGAGCGACGCCGAGGGAACGACGGTGTGGCCGCGCTCCTCGTAGAAGCTCAGCCAGCGGCGGCGGATTTCAGCCGACTCCATCAGTGGTCCTCATTCCGGTTGTACGAGTACGTCGTCCTGTCGACGGACTTCGGGTCAGTGCGGTTCTCGATCGCGGGATACCGCCGGGCGGCGGGGAGTTCGGGGTCGACCGGGGCGTTGATCCCCAGCGCGTCGCCGAGTTCGGCCTCGCGCTGGACCATGCCCGCACGGACGTCGAGCGCGAAGTGCACCGCGCTGTCCTTGAGCTTGTGGCCCGCTTCGAGCGCCTTGTTGGCCGCGGAGACGGCGAGGTGCTCGGGGGTCAGCTGCTTCAGCTTGCGATTGACCTTGGTGGTCGCCCAGACACCGGCGGCTACGCCCGTGCCGAACCAGAACGTACGGCGGAACATCGCTCGGTCAGTCCTTCTTCCGGGTGCGCTTGCCGCGTCGTCCGGCCGGGACGGTACGGCCCACGATCACCGTGCGCCGGGAGGTGCCGGCGGGTGCGGGGACGTCCTCGCGACGGCCGCCGAGGGCCCGGCGGACGCCGTAGCCGAAGGCCGCGACCTTGACGAGCGGGCCGCCGAAGGTGGAGGCGACGGTGGTGGACAGTGCGGAGGCGTTCGACGTGACTTCCTGGACGTCGGTGGCGATCGCGTCGACCCGGTCGATCTGGGTCTGCGCGGAGCGCACCGCCGCGGAGGCGTCCGCCAGCAGCGGCACCGCCTGATCGGTCACGTCCGCGACCAGCTTGGTGGTCGCCTTGAGCGTCTGGGCCACCCTCACCAGTGCGACGGCGAGGAAGGAGACCAGGATCGCCCAGAAGACGGCCACCAGGATCCCGGCCACCTCTCCACCGGACACCTGACACCCGCTCTCGTAAACACCTGTTGATGACTCGTCCCGAGCCTATCGCGCCGTGCGCGACACCCCGTGAACACCTGTGGATAACCGCTGCCGAGCCTATCGCGCCGGGGGCGGCGGTCCGTACCGCATTACCGCTCCGCGCACACCGGAGTCGGGCGAAGCGATTGTACGGACTGAACACGGTTCAGTACGCTCCGTGTTCCATGCGACCTTCCCAGGGCGACGACGCCACCGCGGACGGCAATCTGCCTCTCGAACCCGACCGGTTCGTGGGCCGGTCCGCCGAACTCGCCGACCTGGCACGGGCACTCGACGCCTCGCGCCTGGTCACGGTGACCGGACCCGGCGGGGTCGGCAAGTCGCGGCTCGCGGCCCGTGCGGCGCCCCGGTCCGCTCCCCCGGACGGCGTCTGGCGGGTGGAGCTGGCACCGGTGCGCGACCCGGAACTCGTGGACTTCGCGGTCGTGGAGGCACTCGGGCTGACGGACCACACCGCGCGGCTGCCGCGTGAGGCGCTCTTCGCGCATCTGGCGGAGCGCCGACTCCTCCTGGTGCTCGACGGGTTCGAGCATCTGGTGGACGTGTGCGCGGAGCTGGTGGCCGAACTGCTCGGGCGGGTGCCGGGGCTGCGGGTGCTCGCGGTGGGGCGGCGGCCGCTGGAGCTGGCCGGTGAACGGATCGTCGCGGTGGCCCCGCTCGGCGAGGACGAGGCGCTGGAGCTGTTCGCCGACCGGGCCGCGCAGCAGGGCGTCACCCTGGCCGACGAGCCGGGCGTACGGGAGCTGTGCCGACGGCTGGACGGGATTCCCCTCGCGGTCGAGCTGGCGGCGGGACGGCTGCGGGCGCTGACGCCCGGGGAGCTGCTCGCGCGGTTCGACGACCGGTTCCGGCTGCTGGCCGGCGGACGGCGGGACGCGCTGCCCCGGCACCAGACACTGCGCACGGCGATCGGCTGGAGCCACGAGCTGTGCACGCCCGAGGAACGGCTGCTGTGGGCACGCCTCTCGGTGTTCGCCGGACGCTTCGACCTGGAGGCCGCCGAGTACGTGTGCGGCGGCGACGGCCTGACCTCGGAGGGCGTCCTCGACGTGCTCTCCGAACTCCTCGCCCAGTCCCTGGTGGTCCGCGACGAGACACCGGCGGGCGTCCGCTACCGCATGCTCGACACGATCCGGGCCTACGGCGCCGACTGGCTGGAGGCGACCGGGGACGCGCCCCGGCTGCGGCGCAGACACCGGGACTGGTATCTCGGCCTGGCCACCTGGTGCGAGCTGGACTGGTTCTCACCGCGCCAGGGCGAGGTCGCCGCGCGCGTGGAGGCGGAGCTGCCGAATCTGCGCGGCGCCCTGGAGTACTGCCTGACCGAGCCGGACGAGACGCATCTGGGCCAGTACCTCGCGGGCTCCCTCTGGTTCTACTGGGCGGGCTGCGGTCGCCTCGCGGAGGGCCGGCACTGGCTGGAGCAGGCCGTGCAGCTGGACGCGGAGGACACGGCCAACGACCAGTCACGGCTGAAGGCCCTGTGGGTGCTCGGCTATGTGGCGATCCTCCAGGGGGACACCGTGCCCGCGCTGGCCGCGCTCCAGGAGTGCCGCGAGGAGGCGGACCAGGCCGCCAACCCCACGGCGGTGGCCTACGCCGAGCACCGCACCGGCTGTCTGGCCCTGGTCACCGACGACATGGCGCGCGCGGAGACCCTGCTGCGCTCGGCCCTGGACCGCTATCAGCAGATCGGCGAGCTGAACAGCAACGTGCTGATGGGCCAGGTCGAGCTGGCGATGACCCGCGCGTTCCAGGGCGACCTGGCCGACGCGGTGAAGCTGTGCGAGGACGTCCGGCGGGTCTGCGAGGACCACGGCGAGCGCTGGACCCGCGCCTACGCGCTGTACGTCCTGGCCTACGTCGCCTGGAGCGACGGCGAACTCGTCCTCGCCCGCGACCTGTTGGCGGACTGCCTGGGCAGCACCCACGGCTTCCGTGATCTGCTGGGGTCGGTGCTCGCGGTCGAACTGCTGGCCCTCGTCACCGCGGCGGAGGGCGACGCGGCCGAGGCCGCACTGCTCCAGGGAGCCGCCGCCGGGATGTGGCCCTCGGTGGGGCTGCCGCTGTTCGGCTCGGCGTACTACAACGCGCCGCACGAACTGTGCGAGGCGATGGCCCGCGAACGCCTCGGGGACACGCGCTACGACGAGTGCGTACAGGAGGGTGCCCGGCTCGGCCGGGAGGCGGCCGTGGCCCGGGCGCTCGGGCAGGAGCGGCCGCCCGGTGCTCCGCGGGCGCCGCGCGTTCCGCTGCGGCGGACGGCCGCGATCGTGGACATGCGAAAGCCCGCCGCCTCCCCCACCTGGAAGGGCGGGGAGGCGACGGGCTGACGCGGAGCCGGTGCTACGTCCGTGAGGTGATCAGCGGGCGTAGTACTCGACGACGAGCTGCTCGTCGCAGATGACCGGGATCTCCTTGCGGTTCGGCTCGCGGTCCAGGCGGAACGCCAGGGCGCCGAGGTTCACCTGGAGGTAGCGCGGGGTCTCGCCGTCGGGGGCGAAGCCACCGGCGCGGGAGACCTCGAACAGGGTCTTGCTGCGGCTGCGCTCGCGGACCATGACGACGTCGTCCGGCTTGACGCGGAAGGACGGCTTGTCGACCTTCTGGCCGTTGACCTCGATGTGGCCGTGGACGACCATCTGGCGGGCCTGGTAGATCGTGCGGGCGATGCCCGAACGAAGGACCAGCGCGTCGAGACGACGCTCCAGCTCGATGATCAGGGCCTCACCGGTCTTGCCCTGGACCTTGGAGGCACGCTCGTAGGCGCGGACGAGCTGGCGCTCGGACACGTCGTACTGCGCGCGCAGACGCTGCTTCTCCAGCAGACGGACCTTGTAGTCCGAGTTCTGCTTGCGGCCACGACCGTGCTCACCCGGCGGGTAGGGACGGGCCTCGAAGTACTTGACGGCCTTCGGGGTCAGCGCGATGCCGAGGGCACGCGACTTCTTGACCTTGGGGCGGGACTGGTTCGCCACGATGTCTCTTTCCTGGTTATCGGCTTGTCAGGGTGGTGAGAGAGGTCGCATCCGCAGCCGGGGAAACCCGCCGGGTCCCTTACGGGATCTGGTGGGCAGCCGCTCCCCTGAACTGGGCACTACGTGCAGCACGCGAGTGGCCCACCGACCGGTCCCGTCCTGAGACGAGTGGTGGTGGGCTGCCCGCGACACCATTCGAACGGTGCGCGACGCTCCTGGAGTCGGTCCGAGGACGGGGTCCTCCGACATGCTCCGGCTGACCGTCCCGTTCTGACTGCACGGGACACAGCGCTTCGAGGGATTCTACAGGCTGCTCAGGACCGCTTGCGACCAAGGTGCTGTCTGGTCCACTCCACGGCGTCCGCGTACCGCGCCTCCGCCCCGTGACGGGTGGGTGCGTAGTACTCGCGGTCCTTCAGCTCCTCCGGGGCGTACTGCTGCTCGGCGATGCCCTCCGGCAGGTCGTGCGGGTACACGTACCCCTGCGCGTGCCCGAGCTTGGCCGCGCCCTTGTAGTGCCCGTCCCGCAGATGCATCGGCACCGGGCCCGCGTGCCCCTTGCGTACGTCCTCCATGGCGGCGCCGATCGCGGTCGTCGCCGCGTTCGACTTGGGTGCCAGGGCGAGGGCGATGGTGGCGTGGCTGAGGGTGAGGGCGGCCTCCGGGAAGCCGATCATCGCCACGGCCTGGGCGGCGGCGACGGCGATCGGCAGTGCGTTCGGGTCGGCCAGGCCGATGTCCTCGCTCGCCGAGATCATCAGGCGGCGGGCGATGAAGCGGGGGTCCTCGCCCGCCTCGATCATGCGGGCCAGGTAGTGCAGGGCCGCGTCGACGTCGGAGCCGCGGACGGACTTGATGAGGGCGCTGGCCACGTCGTAGTGCTGGTCGCCGTCACGGTCGTACTTCACCGCCGCGCGGTCGACGGTCTCCTCCAGGGTCTGGAGGGTGATGTCCGGCTCGCCCTTGTCGAGGGCGGCTCCGGCGGCGGCCTCCAGGGCGGTCAGCGCGCGGCGGGCGTCGCCGCCGGCGATGCGCAGCAGGTGGTTCTCGCTGTCCTCGGGGAGGGTGACCGCACTCTTCAGGCCGCGGTCCTCGCTCAGGGCGCGGCGGAGCAGGGCGCGCAGGTCGTCGTCCGTGAGGGGTTCGAGGGTGAGGAGGAGTGAGCGGGACAGGAGCGGGGAGATCACCGAGAAGTACGGGTTCTCCGTGGTGGCCGCGATCAGGGTCACCCAGCGGTTCTCGACGGCCGGGAGGAGGGAGTCCTGCTGGGCCTTGCTGAAGCGGTGGATCTCGTCGAGGAAGAGGACGGTCTCCTTGCCGAAGCCTCCGGTGGCGCGGCGGGCGCCGTCGATGACCGCGCGGACCTCCTTGACGCCCGCGGTGATCGCGGACAGCTCCACGAACCGCTTGTTGGTCGCCTTGGAGACGACATACGCGAGGGTCGTCTTGCCGGTGCCCGGCGGGCCCCAGAGGATCACCGAGGAGGGTCCGGCGGGGCCGCCCGCGCCCTCGCCGACCAGCCTGCGCAGGGGCGAGCCCGGCTTCAGCAGGTGTTGCTGGCCCACCACCTCGTCGAGGGTGCGCGGGCGCATCCGCACCGCCAGGGGACTGCTGGACGGGTCCTTCTCCTGGCGTTCTTCCGCGGCGGCGGTGAAAAGGTCGGGCTCCACGTCCAAAACCCTATGTCACGCCACTGACAATCCCGTCGGGGCCGGGGTCAGGCCCAGAGCTGGGTGCCCCAGCGGGTCAGGATCAGCATGGCGATGATGCCGACGTGGGTGACCGGGAGGACCCAGGTGAACTCGCCCAGGAAGTTCTTGACCGGGCGCGGGGCCTTCAGGAAGTCGTTGCGGATGTTGAACGACGTGACGTACCAGAACATCGTGATCGTGGCGACCCAGGCCAGCGAGCACCACAGGCACAGGGCGTTGATCCGGTACAGCGACTGGAACTGGAGCCAGGTGACGAAGCCGACCCCGAAGAGCGTGCCGAAGTTGAAGGTCAGCCAGTACCAGCGCGGGAACCTCACCCGGGTCAGCAGGCTCATGCCGACGCAGATGACGATGCCGTAGCAGACCAGGCCGAGCATCGGGTTGGGGAAGCCGAAGGCCGCGGCCTGCTTGCTCTCCATGACGCTGCCGCAGGACACGATCGGGTTGATGCTGCAGCTCGGGGTGAAGGTCTTGCCGTCGACCTTGCCCTGGAGGATCTTGAACTTGTCGATCGTGATGACCCAGGCGGCGAGCAGACCGGCCGCTCCGGTGATCACCATCAGCACGGCGAAGGCGCGGCTGCTGCCCACCGCGCGCGGCTCGCCGGCCGTGTGCTCCGGCTCGGAGTCGGTGGAGACGTCCTTCACTGTCGTCTTGCTCATCACGCCGATCCGTCACTTGAGAGTTGGACCTTCTTCGGGCACGGCCATTGTGCCGCACGCACACGCGTGTCCACCGTTCGGTGGACATAAGGAAGTCCGCACGGTCGTCCCTGAACGCTCGATTCCGGACGATGCTCCTGGCATGACAAAACAGGCGAACGAACTCGCAGTGGATGTGCGGGGGCTGCGCAAGCAGTACGGGGACGTGACCGCCGTCGACGGAATCGACCTGGAGATCCGCACGGGAGAGGTGTTCGGCCTGCTCGGACCCAATGGGGCGGGCAAGAGCACCACGGTCGAGATCCTCCAGGGCAACCGCGGCCGGGACGCCGGCGAGGTCTCGGTGCTCGGTTCCGACCCGGCGACCGGCACCCGCGCGTGGCGTTCGAGGGTCGGAATCGTCTGGCAGGACGAATCCGCACCCGCCGAGTTGACGGTCGGCGAGACCGTGCGGCATTTCGCCCGCTACTACCCGCGGCCCCGCGACCCGGAGGAGGTCATCGGACTGGTCGGCCTCGACGCCAAGAAGGACAGCCGTATCAAGGCGCTGTCGGGCGGTCAGCGCAGGCGTCTCGACGTGGCCCTCGGGGTGATAGGCGGCCCCGATCTCCTCCTCCTGGACGAGCCGACGACCGGATTCGACCCGGCGGCCCGGCGCCAGTTCTGGGACCTGATCCGCAAGCTCGCCGACGAGGGCACCACCATCCTCCTCACCACGCACTACCTGGAGGAGGCCGAGAACCTCGCCGACCGCCTCGCGATCGTCGCCCAGGGCCGTGTGGTCGCCGAGGGGGAACCGGCCGCCCTGCGCGAGCGCCACGGCACCGGGGCGACCGTCGAGTGGACCGAGCCGGACGGCACCCCGCGCGCGGAGCACACGGAGACTCCCACCAAGGTCGTAGCCGAACTCATGCGCCGTTTCGACGGCGAGATCCCCGGCCTGCTGGTGAGCCGCCCCACCCTGGAGGACGTCTACCTCCGGCTGACCGGACAGGAGGACGCGCGATGACCACGACCACGCCCACGACCGCCGCAGCGGCCGGACCGAAGACCTCCCGGCAGCGGCTGCCCAACGCCTGGGGACTGGGCCTGCGCCGCGGGGGCCTCGAAATCAAGCAGTTCTTCCGCCAGCGCGACCAGGTGGTGTTCACCTTCGCCTTCCCGGTCGTCTTCCTGTTCCTGTTCGCGTCGATCTTCAGCGACGACGTCAAGGGCGCGGGGGTGAACGCCTCCCAGCTCTACGTCCCGGCGATGATGGCCGCCGGCATCATGTCGACGAGTTTCCAGTCCCTCGGCATCTCCATCGCGATCGAACGCGACGAGAAGGTGCTGCGCCGGCTGCGCGGCACCCCGATGCCGCCGGCCGCGTACTTCCTCGGCAAGATCTGGCTGGTTCTGGTCACGGGCCTGATGGAGACCGCGATCCTCCTGGTCGTCGGCACCACGCTCTACGACGTCGACCTGCCGTCGTCCGCGACGAAGTGGCTGGACTTCGGCTGGATCTTCGTCCTCGGTCTGACGGCGTGCGCCCTGCTCGGCATCGCGATCAGCTCGGTCCCGAAGTCCGGCAAGAGCGCGACCTCCGTGGTCGTCCTGCCCTTCCTGGTCCTGCAGTTCATCTCCGGGGTGTACATCTCCATCGACACCATCCCGGACTGGATGCTCAACATCGGCGCCCTGTTCCCGCTGAAGTGGATGTGCCAGGGGCTGCGCGGGGTGTTCCTGCCCTCGTCGGCCCAGGTGCTGGAGCAGGCCGGGAGCTGGGAGTTCGGGAAGACCGCGCTGGTGCTCGGGGCGTGGTGCGTCGGAGGATTGCTGCTGTGCCTGCTGACCTTCCGGTGGAAGAACCGGCGCGACGGATGACGGCTCCGCACGGGCCGTCGGGTTCGTACACCTGGGACCGCTCCTTCCGGCTCTGGGACACGTACTTCGCCCTGATCTGGCTGGCCACCCTGGTGTTCGTGCTCGGCACGAGCCGACCGGGGTGGCCGGTGCGCGTCACGGCGGCGGCCCTCCTCGTCCCGCTGATCCCGCTCTACGTCGTGATCGGGCGCCCGGTCCTCCAGGGCGACCCGCCGGACGAGCGCCGCGCGGTCGGCTACCTCGTCGCGGAGATGGCCCTGTTCCTGCCCTCGGCGGTCCTGGTCGGCGAGACCAGGCTGCTGGCCTTCGCGCTCGTCCCGCCCTGCTTCATGGTGCTGCGGCTGCGCTGGGCGCTGATCGCGGTGACCGTCATCAACATCGTGCCCGTGATCGGCTGGACCCTGCTGTGGTGGCCCGGCGCGCAGGACGTGTTCTTCAACTCGGTCTTCGCGGTGGTCACCCTGGTCTTCTCGGTGGCCCTGGGCACCTGGATCATCCGTGTCATCGAACAGAGCCAGGAGCGCGCCGAGTTGATAGCCGAACTGGACGCCAGCCGCCACGAGGTCTCCCGGCTCTCCTCGGCCCACGGCGCGCTCGCCGAGCGGGAGCGCATGGCCCGCGAGATCCACGACACCCTCGCCCAGGGCTTCACCAGCCTGCTGATGCTGGTGCAGGCCGTGGAGGCGGAGCTGGACGACGATCTCCCGCAGGCCCGCCGTCACCTGGCCCTGATGGACGAGACCGCCCGCCAGAACCTCGCCGAGGCCCGCGCCCTGGTCACCGGCGGCACTCCGGCCGACCTCGCGGACGCCTCCCTCCCGGACGCCCTGCGCCGGCTCGCCGCCCGCCACGACGCGACCCTCGACGTCACCGGCCCGGTACGCGCGCTGCCCGCGGGCCCCGAGGTGGTGGCCCTGCGCTCCTGTCAGGAGGCTCTCGCCAACGCCCGCAAGCACGCGGGGAGTTCGGTGGCGGTGCGGCTCTCGCTGGCGTACGCCGACGACCGGCTCACCGTGTCCGTACGGGACGACGGGTGCGGGTTCGATCCGGGTGCGGTGTCCGGCGGCTACGGCTTGGCGGGGCTGCGGACCCGGGCGGCCGAGGTGGGCGGGACGGCGGTGGTGCGGAGCGCGGCGGGCGACGGCACGACGGTGACGGTCAGCCTGCCGGTGTCGCCGACATCGCCCGTACCACTCGCAACACCCGCGTCGCCCGTACCGCCTGCATCACCTGCATCACCTGCATCACCTGCATCACCTGCATCACCTGCATCACCTACGAGGAGTCCCCGATGATCCGGATCATCCTGGCCGACGACCATCCCGTCGTACGGGAGGGGCTGCGGGCCATGCTCAGTGCCGAGCCGGATCTCGATGTCGTCGCCGACGCGTCCAGTGGGCCCCAGGCCGAGGCGCTGGCCGCCGAACTCCGGCCCGACATCGTGCTGATGGACCTGCGGATGCCGGACGGTGGGGGTGTCGACTCCATCGTGCGGATGAGTGCGGCCGGGCTGTCGTGCCGGGTGATCGTCCTCACGACGTACGAGACCGACCGGGACATCCTGCGGGCCGTGGAGGCCGGGGCGGCGGGTTACCTGCTGAAGGATCTGCCCCGGAGTGAACTCGCCGACGCGGTACGGGCCGCCGCGCGTGGCGAGACCGTGCTGGCGCCCTCCGTGGCGGCGCGGCTGGTCGACCAGTTGCGGACCAGACCGGAGCGGCCTCGGCTGTCCGTGCGGGAGGTCGCGGTGGTGCGGCTGGTGGCGGAAGGATGCACCAACGCGGAGATCGGGCGGCGGTTGTACATCGGGGAGTCCACCGTGAAGACCCATCTGTTGCGGGTCTTCGGGAAGTTGGGGGTGGACGACCGGACGGCGGCGGTGACGAGCGCGATGCGGTACGGGTTGCTGGACTGAGGATTCCCGCCCCGCCGCCCCTACCCGTCCCGTCCCTGAGGGCTGCCGCCCCCAGACCCCCGCTTCGGCCTGAACGGCCTCGTCCTCACACGCCGGACGGGCTGAAAGCCGCTGATTCTCAGCCTCTCCGGCGTTTGAGGAGCGGGGTCTGGGGCGGAGCCCCAGAAGGACGGGACGGGTAGGGGCGGCGGGGGCGAAAAAAGCCCGTCCTCAGCCGAGCTTCGACTCCAGTTCCGCCACGATCTCGTTCACCCCGACCGCCCTCTGCTCGCCGGACTCCATGTCCTTGAGCTGGACGACACCCTCGGCGAGGTCGCGCTCGCCGGCGACGACGGTGTAGCGCGCACCGCTGCGGTTCGCGCTCTTCATCGCGCCCTTGAGCCCCTTGGAGCCGTAGGAGAAGTCCGCCGCGATACCGAGCTTGCGGAGTTCGGTGACCTTGGCGAAGAGGACCCGGCGGGCCTCCTCGCCGAGAGGGACGGCGAACACACTGGTGGACGCGGGGAGTTGGAGCTCGACACCCTCCGCCTCCAGGGCGAGGACCGTACGGTCGACGCCCAGCGCCCAGCCCACGGAGGGCAACGCGGGCCCGCCGATCATCTCGGAGAGGCCGTCGTAGCGCCCGCCGCCGCCCACCGCGGACTGGGACCCCAGCCCATCGTGGACGAACTCGAAGGTCGTACGGGTGTAGTAGTCCAGGCCTCGGACCAGCTTCGGGTCGTCCTCGAAGGAGACGCCCGCGGCCGTGATGAGCTCGCGGACCTCCTCGTGGTACGCCTTGCACGCGTCGCACAGGTAGTCGCGGAGCAGCGGCGCGTCCGCCAGCTGCTTCTGGACGTCGGGGCGTTTGTCGTCGAGGACACGGAGCGGGTTGATGTCCGCGCGGCGCAGGGTCTCCTCGTCGAGGTCGAGGCCCCGGAGGAAGGTCTGCAGCGCCTCCCGGTAGACCGGACGGCACTCCTTGTCGCCCAGGCTGTTGAGGAGGATGCGGAAGTCCCGCAGCCCCAGGGAGCGGTACGCCTGGTCCGCGAGGATGATGAGTTCGGCGTCGAGCGCCGGGTCCTCCGCACCGATCGCCTCGGCGCCGACCTGGGAGAAGTGGCGGTAACGGCCCTTCTGGGGGCGCTCGTAGCGGTAGTACGAGCCGGAGTACCAGAGCTTGACCGGGAGGTTGCCCAGCTTGTGCAGGTTGGCCTCGAGCGCCGCGCGCAGGACGGAGGCCGTGCCCTCGGGGCGCAGGGCGAGCCGGTCGCCGCCCTTGGTCTCGAAGGCGTACATCTCCTTGGTCACGATGTCGGTGGACTCGCCGACCCCGCGCGCGAACAGCTCGACGTTCTCGAAGCCGGGCGTCTCGATGTAGCCGTAGCCGGAGTTGCGCAGCGGAGTGGCGATGGCCTCGCGCACGGCGAGGTACTTGGCCGACTCCGGCGGAATCAGGTCGTAGGTGCCCTTGGGGGCCTGAAAGGTGCTCACGGAAATCTCGTCACATTCCTCGTCGGGGAGCGTCCTGGGCTCCCTGGCCGCCGGAGGCCACCTCCCGCAGATACGGGTTGGTGGCGCGCTCCTGGCCGATGGTCGTCTGGGGGCCGTGGCCGGACAGCACCACGGTCGAGTCGTCGAGCGGCAGGCACACGCGGGCCAGCGAGTCGAGGATCTCGGCGTGGGAGCCGCCGGGCAGGTCGGTGCGTCCGATGGAGCCGGCGAAGAGCAGATCCCCGGAGAAGAACACGGAGGGGATCTCCGTGGTCTCGGGCATCCGGAAGGTCACCGACCCCTTCGTATGGCCCGGCGCGTGCGCGACCGAGAACTCCAGTCCCGCAAGGTCCAGCCGCGCTCCCTCGGCCAGCTCCCTGACGTCGTCCGGCTCCCCCACGGTCAGCTCGCCCATCAGCGGCATCCCGATCGAGCGGCCGAGCGCCTTCTCGGGGTCGCTCATCATGAACCGGTCCTCGGGGTGGATCCAGGCGGGCACGTCGTGTGCGCCGCACACCGGGACGACCGAGGCCACATGGTCGATGTGGCCATGGGTGAGGACGACCGCGACGGGCTTGAGCCGATGCTTCCTGAGCGCTTCCTCGACTCCCTGGGCGGCCTGATGGCCCGGGTCGATGATCACGCACTCCTCACCGGCGGCGGGGGCGACGAGATAACAGTTCGTCCCCCAGGCCCCGGCGGGGAACCCGGCAATGAGCACGATCGTCCTTCGTTGTGTCGATACGGGAGGGGATAAGGATCCCTGCGTCAGTGGTCAGAGCCTACCGGCGCTGCCGAATCCTCAGCGAACCCATATACGGTACGGGGCACACGCAGGCGGTCGGCTCACAAGACGCACGCGTCCCAGTCGGCGTACGAGACGCATGAGGAGAGAATCCGGTGGTCACCCAGGAACAGCGGAAGCGGCAGCTCGCGCGGGAGAAGTTCTTGCGGCAGCAGCAGCGGCGTACGTCCGCTCGACGCAAGGCGCGCATGCGCAACTCGGTGATCGCGTCGGTGCTCGGCGTGATCGTGATCGGCAGTGTCGCGCTGTACACGACCGGTGTCATGAAGGGCAACGACGACAAGTCGAACGCGAGCGCGGACGTCACGCCCAGCGCCTCGGCGACGAAGAAGGCCCCGGACCCGTGCGCGAAGCCGGCCGCCGGCAAGATCAAGACCGAGACGTGGAAGAAGGAGCCGGCGGTCACGATCGACAAGTCGGCCGACTACACGATGAAGCTCGCGACGACCTGCGGTGACATCGACATCGCGCTCAAGACGTCGGCCGCGCCGCACACCGTGAACTCGTTCGACTTCCTCGCCGCCAAGGGCTACTTCGACCACACGAAGTGCCACCGGCTCACCACCAGCGGCATCTACGTGCTGCAGTGCGGCGACCCGACGGGCGCGGGCAGCGGCGGTCCCGGCTACACGATCCCGGACGAGAACCTGAAGGACACCAGCCTCAAGGGCGGGGTCTACCCGGCGGGCACGGTGGCGATGGCGAACACCGGTCAGAAGCACACCGGCGGCAGCCAGTTCTTCCTCGTCTACAAGGACAGCCAGCTTCCGGCCAGCTACACGCCGTTCGGTACGATCTCGGCCTCCGGGATGAAGGTCCTGCAGAAGATCGCGGCGGCCGGCGAGAGCACGGGCGCGGGCGACGGGGCACCGAACGCGACGGTCGTGATCAACAAGGCCACCGTCACCAAATCCTGACCGTCAACAGCGAATTTTCGGTCGCGCTGGATGCGGACAGGCCGCCCGCCGGTCGCCTATGTTGGCCGTGACGAAACTGTGGACGATGCCCAGGGGCGCTGAGCCCCGCGCAGGCATCATGTGGAGGAGGCGCTGTGAGCAGCGACCCGTGGGGCCGCGTCGACGAGACGGGGACCGTGTACGTGCGTACGGCCGACGGCGAGCAGGTCGTCGGTTCCTGGCAGGCCGGCTCCCCTGAGGAGGCGCTGGCCTACTTCGAGCGCAAGTACGAAGGCCTGGTTGTGGAGATCGGCCTCCTCGAGAAGCGCGTGAAGACCACCGACCTGTCGGCGAAGGACGCGCAGGCCGCCGTCGACCATCTGCGCGAGCAGGTCGACGCCCACCACGCGGTGGGCGACCTGGCGGCGCTGGGCGCCCGGCTGGACAAGCTGGTGGAGACCGTCGAGGCGCGCCGCGAGGAGCGCAAGCAGCAGCGCGCCAAGCAGTCCGACGAGGCCCGGCACTCCAAGGAGGCGCTGGTCGTCGAGGCGGAGGAGCTGGCGCAGTCGGACCAGTGGCGGGCGGCCGGTGAGCGGCTGCGGGCGCTGGTGGACACCTGGAAGGGTCTGCCGCGCCTGGACCGCAAATCGGACGACGAGCTGTGGCACCGCTTCTCGCATGCCCGGTCGGCCTTCTCCAAGCGCCGCAAGGCGCACTTCGCGTCGCTCGACGCGCAGCGCGAGGAGGCCCGCAAGACCAAGGAGAAGCTGGTCGCCGAGGCCGAGGGTCTGTCGGCCTCGACGGACTGGGGTCCCACGGCCGCGCGCTACCGCGAGCTGATGGCCGACTGGAAGGCGGCGGGCCGCGCCCAGCGCGAGCACGAGGACGATCTGTGGAACCGCTTCCGCGGTGCCCAGGACGTCTTCTTCGCCGCCCGCAGCTCGGTCTTCGCCGAGCGGGACGCCGAGCAGACGGAGAACCTGAAGCTCAAGGAGGAGCTGGCCGAGGAGGCCGAGAAGCTCCTGCCGGTGACCGATCTGAAGGCGGCCCGCGCGGCCTTCCGTTCGATCAACGAGCGCTGGGAGGCCATCGGCCATGTGCCGCGTGACTCCCGCCCGAAGGTCGAGGGCCGGATGCACACGATCGAGCGGGCCCTGCAGGAGTCCGAGGAGGCCGAGTGGCGCCGGACGAACCCGGAGGCACGCGCGCGTGCCGAGGGTCTCACCGGTCAGCTCCAGGCCGCCGTGGACAAGCTCACGGGCCAGATCGAGCAGGCACGCGCCCAGGGCAACGCCTCCCGCGCCGACAAGCTCCAGCGCGAGCTCGAGGGCCGTCAGGCCCTGCTGGACCAGGCGCTGAAGGGTCTGCAGGAGTTCGGCGGCTGACCCGTCCGTACGCACGCGAAGAGGGGCTCCCGTACATCACGTACGGGAGCCCCTCTTCGTGGAAGCCGTTCGCCTACGTCTTGTTGCGCGCCGAGGTCACCCGGTACACGTCGTAGACGCCCTCCACTCCCCTGACCGCCTTGAGGACGTGGCCCAGGTGTTTGGGGTCGCCCATCTCGAAGGTGAAGCGGGAGGTGGCGACGCGGTCGCGGGAGGTCTGGACGGCCGCGGAGAGGATGTTGACGTGCTGGTCGGACAGGACGCGGGTGACGTCCGAGAGGAGCCGGGAGCGGTCCAGGGCCTCGACCTGGATGGCGACCAGGAAGACCGAGGACTGGGTGGGCGCCCACTCGACCTCGAGGATGCGTTCGGGTTCGCGGGACAGTGACTCCACGTTGACGCAGTCGCTGCGGTGAACCGATACGCCGCTGCCCCGGGTGACGAACCCGATGATGGGGTCGCCGGGGACGGGCGTACAGCAGCGGGCCAGTTTGACCCACACGTCGTCGACGCCCTTGACGACGACGCCCGGGTCGGCGTTGGAACGGCGCTTGCGGCCGCGGCCGGTGGTCGGCGGGACGCTCTCGTCGATCTCCTCGGTGGCCGCCTCCTCGCCGCCGAGCGCCTGCACCAGCTTCTGTACGACGTTCTGCGCGGCGACATGGCCCTCGCCGATCGCCGCGTACAGCGAGGAGATGTCCGGGTAGCGCATCTCGTGCGCGAGCGTGACGAGGGAGTCGCCGGTCAGGATGCGCTGGATCGGCAGGTTCTGTTTGCGCATCGCGCGGGCGATGGCGTCCTTGCCCTGCTCGATGGCCTCGTCGCGGCGCTCCTTGGAGAACCAGGCTCTGATCTTGTTGCGGGCGCGCGGCGACTTCACGAAGCCGAGCCAGTCGCGGGAGGGGCCCGCGCCGGGCGCCTTGGAGGTGAAGACCTCCACCAGGTCGCCGTTGTCCAGGGTGGATTCGAGCGGTACGAGCCGCCCGTTGACCCGTGCTCCTATGGTCCGGTGGCCGACCTCCGTGTGCACCGCGTACGAGAAGTCGACCGGGGTGGCGCCCGCCGGCAGCGCTATCACGTCACCCTTGGGCGTGAAGACGAAGACCTCGTTGCGCGACAGGTCGAAGCGCAGGGAGTCCAGGAACTCGCCCGGGTCCTCGGTCTCCTTCTGCCAGTCGAGCAGCTGGCGCAGCCACGCCATGTCGTTGAGGTGGTCGTCCTTGCCGGTGGTCCGGGGCGTCTCGGAGCGGACCTTGGAGGTGCCGGCGACGGCCTCCTGCTTGTACTTCCAGTGCGCGGCGATGCCGTACTCGGCGCGGCGGTGCATGTCGAACGTGCGGATCTGCAGTTCGACGGGCTTGCCGTTGGGGCCGATCACCGTCGTGTGCAGTGACTGGTACATGTTGAACTTGGGCATCGCGATGTAGTCCTTGAACCGGCCGGGGACCGGGTTCCATCGCGCGTGCACGGTGCCGAGTGCCGCGTAGCAGTCGCGGACGGTGTCCACAAGGACGCGGATGCCGACCAGGTCGTAGATCTCCGCGAAGTCGCGGCCGCGGACGATCATCTTCTGGTAGACGCTGTAGTAGTGCTTCGGGCGGCCGGTGACGGTCGCCTTGATGCGGGCGGCGCGCAGGTCGGTCTGGACCTCGTCGGTCACTATGGCCAGGTACTCGTCACGCTTCGGTGCCCGCTCGGCCACCAGCCGGACGATCTCGTCGTACATCTTGGGGTAGAGGATCGCGAAGGCGAGGTCCTCCAGTTCCCACTTGATGGTGTTCATGCCCAGGCGGTGGGCGAGCGGCGCGTAGATCTCCAGGGTCTCGCGCGCCTTCTTCTCCTGCTTCTCGCGCTTGAGGTAGCGCATGGTGCGCATGTTGTGCAGGCGGTCGGCGAGCTTGATGACCAGGACGCGCGGGTCCTTGGCCATCGCGACGACCATCTTGCGCACGGTCTCGGCCTGCGCGGCCTCGCCGAACTTGACCTTGTCGAGCTTGGTGACGCCGTCGACGAGGAGCGCGACGGAGTCGCCGAAGTCGCGGCGGAGCTGGTCGAGGCCGTACTCGGTGTCCTCGACGGTGTCGTGCAGCAGGCCCGCCATCAGCGTGGCCGGGTCCATGCCCAGCTCGGCGAGGATCGTCGTCACGGCGAGCGGGTGCGTGATGTACGGGTCGCCGCTCTTGCGCTTCTGGCCGCGGTGCCAGCGCTCGGCGACCTGGTAGGCGCTCTCGACCTGGCGGAGGGTGGCCGTCTCGATCTTCGGGTCGTTGCTGCGCACTATCCGCAGCAGGGGCTCCAGGACCGGGTTGTACGGGTTCGAGCGCTGGACGCCGAGGCGGGCGAGGCGGGCGCGGACGCGGTTGGAGGAGCCGCCGCCGGTGCGGGCGGGCTGGCCGGCCGTGGGACGGGGCGCGGGGGTGGCCGCCGGACGCTCGACCTGGGCGGGCTTGGGGCGCGAGGGCTCGGCCGCCTTGTCGGCGGGCGCCGACCGGTCGTGCTCCGCCGCCGGGCGGGGTTCGCTCGGTGCGGTGCTCGCGCCCGTGGCGGGCTCCGCCGCGGGGCCCGGGGTGGGCTCGGGCTTGGCGGCGGTCAGGGGCTGGGCCTCGTCTGCCAAGAGGACTCCTCGTGCGCGATCCGGGTCCCCCGGTCAGGCTCCGGAGTGCCCATGGTAGCGATCCCGGGCCCCGGGCTCGCCTTCAGCCCGATGTGAGGCCCGTCTACCCCTGCAACACGAGAGGCGGGCACCGGATTCCTCCGGGCCCGCCTCCGCGGTGTCCTACGGGTGTCCCAGGGCTTTCCTACGGCCTTCTCGCGGCCGTCCTGCGGATGTCCCGGGGCTTGTTCCTCCCGCCGTCGCTCAGAGCTGGAGCAGCGCCTCCAGGGGAGCCCCCTGCAGCGTCGGCTCCAGCCGGGCGCGGCCGTTCAGGAAGCCCAGCTCCATGAGGACGGCGACGCCCGCGACCTCGGCGCCCGCCCTGCGGATCAGCTGGAGCGAGGCCTCGGCGGTGCCGCCGGTGGCCAGGACGTCGTCGACGACCAGGACGCGGTCACCGGCGCTGAGGTCCTCGGCGTGCACCTCGATCTCGGCGGAGCCGTACTCCAGGTCGTACGCCTGGCCGAGGGTGGCTCCGGGGAGCTTGCCCGCCTTGCGCACGGGGATGAAGCCGAGGCCGGCGCGGACGGCCACCGGGGCGCCCAGGATGAACCCGCGGGCCTCCAGGCCCACGACCTTGGTGGCGCCGGTGCTCACGGCGACCTCGGCGAGGGCGTCCGTGAGCGCCGTGAACGCGGCCGGGTCCGCCAGGAGCGGGGTGATGTCCTTGAACACCACACCCGGCTCCGGGTAGTCGGCCACATCGCGGATACGGCTGAGCAGCAACTCCTGGATGTCGGTCATCGGCGCTTCCCCGAGGGGCGGCCGCGGCCGCGGTTGCGGGACGCCGGCTGGGTGCGGGGACCGACGACGGCTGCCGCGTCCTCGGGCTCGTCGTCGTAGTCGTCGTCCGGGCCGGCGGTGGGCTCGGGCTCGACCGGCCGGCCCTGCGCGGCGGCCTGGGCCCGCTTGGCGAGGACGCGCTTCTTGAGCGCCTTCATCTGCGGCTCGGCCTCCTTGAGGTCGGCGACGAGCGGCGTGGCGATGAAGATCGAGGAGTACGCACCGGCCGCGAGGCCGACGAACAGCGACAGCGAGATGTCGTTGAGGACGCCCGCGCCGAGGAAGCCGCCGCCGATGAACAGCAGGGCGCCGACCGGGAGCAGCGCGACGACCGTGGTGTTGATGGACCGCATCAGCGTGCCGTTGATGGAACGGTTGGCGACGTCGCTGTACGTCCAGCGGGTCTGCTTGGTGATGTCCTTGGTCTGCTCCTTGAGGCTGTCGAAGACGACGACCGTGTCGTAGAGCGAGTAACCGAGGATGGTCAGCAGACCGATCACCGTGCCGGGCGTGACCTCGAAGCCGACGAGGGCGTAGATCCCGATGGTGATGGTGATGTCGTGGATCAGGGCGACGAGCGCGGCCAGGGCCATGCGCCACTCGAAGGCGATCGCCAGGTAGATCACGACCAGCACCATGAAGATCGCCAGGCCCTCCCAGGCCTTGTTGGCGATCTGGTCACCCCAGCTGGGGCCGACCAGGTCGGCGGCGATGCTCTCGGAGCTGGTGCCGAGGTCCTTGGCCAGCTTCGTCTTGATGCTGTCGGACTTGTCGGTGTCGATGCCCGCGATCTGGATGCGGAGGCTGCCGTCGCCGAGCTTCTGGACGACGGCGTCGTGGCCGGAGGCGTCCTCGGCGTACTTCTCGGCCTGGCTGACCGAGGCGCTCATGTTCTTCGGTGTGGTGAAGGCCGCGCCGCCCTGGAACTCGATGCCCATGTTGAGGCCGCGCACCGTCAGGCCGAGGATGGCCGTGATGGTGATCAGGATCGAGATGCCGTACCAGATCTTGCGATTGCCGACGAAGTCGTACCCGACCTCGCCACGGTGCAGTCGGGCGCCGAGGTTGCCGAGTTTCGACATCTCACGCCTCCTTCGGGTCGACGGGGGCGGAGGGACGGCGGGTGCGGCGCAGGGGCGGCTTGGCGCCGAGTGCCTTCGGGTCCAGGCCGGAGTACTTGTGGCCGCTCGAGAAGAACTTGCGGCGGGCGAGGATCGTCATCAGCGGCTTGGTGAAGAGGAAGACGACGACCACGTCGAGCACGGTGGTCAGGCCGAGGGTGAACGCGAAGCCCTGGACCTTGCCGACGGTGACGATGAACAGCACCGCGGCGGCGAGGAACGACACGAAGTCGGAGACCAGGATGGTGCGCCGGGCACGCGGCCAGGCCCGCTCGACGGCGGGACGCAGCGAGCGGCCCTCACGGATCTCGTCCCGGATGCGTTCGAAGAACACGATGAACGAGTCCGCGGTGATACCGATCGCGACGATCGCACCACAGACCGCCGGCAGGTTCAGCGCGAAGCCGATGCCCGGGCCGAGCAGCGCCATGATCACGTACGTGAGGATCGCGGAGACCAGCAGCGAGGGGATCGCGATGACCGACAGGCCGCGGTAGAAGATCAGCAGGTAGACGACGACCAGCGCGAGGCCGATCGCGCCCGCGATCAGACCGGCGTGCAGCTGCTCACCGCCGAGGGCCGCGGTCACCGTGGTGACGCTGTCCTCCTTGAAGGTCAGCGGCAGGGCGCCGTAGGACAGCATGTTGGCGAGGCTCTGGGCCTCTTCCTGGGTGAAGCTGCCGGAGATCTCCGCGTTGCCGCCCGTGATGGACGAGCTGACGTACGGGCTGGAGACGACCTGGCCGTCGAGGACGATGCCGAACTCGTTCTGCGGGGTGGTGTTCTTCGCCAGCTCGCCGGTGATCGACGCGAACTTGTCCGAGCCCTTGCCGGTGAAGTCCATGGTGACCTGCCAGCCGGCGGCGGTCTGCGTGTTGTAGACGGCCTGGGCCTTCTTGACGTCCGTGCCGTCGACGGCGGCGGGACCGAGCAGGTACTTGTACCAGACGCCGGAGACCTTGCCGCAGGCCACGGTGGCGTCCTTGGCGGTGGCGTCCTTGCCCGCGGTGTTCTGGACCGCCTTCTTGGAGCAGTCGAGCGCGGTGTACTGGGCCTCCAGCTTGGCGGCAGCCGCGCTGGCGGCGCTGGAGCTGCTCGCCGACGGGGTGGCGCTGGGGCTCGCGGAGGAGGTGGAGTCGGCCTTCAGCGCGTCGCTGGCGGCGCGGCCCTGGGAGGTGGCGGTGGCCGACGGGGTCGCGGAGCTCGAGGAGGAACCGGTCGCCTTGGGAGTGGCCGAGCTCGAGGAGCTGCCGGACGCGCTGCTCGACGCGCTCGGCGAGGGGCTCGCCGTCGCGGCGCCGGCGGACGCCTCCGTGGCCAGGACCGGGCGGAAGTACAGCTTGGCCGTGGTACCGACCTGCTGGCGCGCTTCCTCCGAGTTCGTGCCCTTGGGGATGTTGACGATGATGTTCCTGCTGCCCTGCGTCTGGACCTCGGCCTCCGAGACGCCAAGACCATTGACACGGCGGTTCATGATGTCGACCGCGGTGTCCATGTTGGTCTTGTTGATCGCGGATTCCTGGCCCTTCTCCGGGACGGCCCGGAGGGTGATGCTCGTGCCGCCGGCCAGGTCGATGCCGAGACGCGGAGTGTCGTGCCCGGATGCGAACATGCCACCGGTGAGCGCCACGATGGCGATCAGGATGAGGGCCAGCGAGCGCCCCGGCTTGCTCTGGGCGCTCGCGCTACGGCCCCTCTTAGGTGCTGCCACCTTCTCGTACTCCCTCTCGGGCCGCTCCGCGCCGGGTCAGCGTGGCTGCGGCCATGACATGGTGTCGGGATCCCGTGCGAGCGACGCACGTACCCGGGTGCGCGGGGCGCGAGCGGGTCGCGCCGCGCTCCCGGGACGTTACTACTTCGCGTCGGAGTCGCCGTCGGTCTTCTTCGGCTCTTCTTCCGTCTTCGCCTCTGCGGCCTTGGCCGCCTCCTCGGTGGCGTCGGCCGGCTCGACGGCCGCGTCCTTCTTGCCGAGGTCGATGGGCTTGTCGTCGGAGGAGTCGGCGGCGGGCTCGTCGGTCTCGGTGAGGGAGGAGGCGTCGTCCGGGACGATGTCGGCGTCGTCCTTCAGGTCGTGCTCGATGCCGTGGACGATGCGGTTGTACTCGTCGTCGGTGAGGACGGCGCCGATCGCGTTCTTCGCGAAGAGAAGCTCGACGCCCGGGCCTGCGTCGAGAAGGACCGTCTCCTCGTTGACCTCCTTGACCGTCGCGTACACGCCCCCGATCGTGCGGACGCCGGTGCCGGGCTGCATGTCATTACGCATCGACGCGGCCGCCTGCTGCTTGCGCTTGGCAGAGCGGGTCATCAGGAACATGGCCCCGATGAGCACGATGAAGGGGAGGAGGGTCACGATATTCACGGGACGGAATTTCCTTCGCACGACCGCGGCGGTGAGCGGCCTGGTGGATGGGGGTGGTCGGCGCCGCCCACAAAGGCGGCATCGGCGGAGTCTAAGCGAGTCCACGCTGATGGAACAACGCTCAGCATGGCACCGGGGTTCCTGCCCCGGCCAGTGCCCCCGCCGTCACGCCCCGAACAGGTCCCCTTGTCCGTTTCCCCCGGTTGACGCGCGGGGCGGGGTGAGGCCGAGATGCGCCCACGCGGCCGGGGTGGCGACGCGTCCGCGCGGGGTGCGGGCCAGCAGTCCCTCCCGTACGAGGAAGGGTTCGGCGACCTCCTCGACGGTCTCGCGCTCCTCCCCCACGGCGACGGCGAGCGTGGACAGGCCGACCGGTCCGCCGCCGAACAGCTTGAGCAGGGCTTCGAGGACACCGCGGTCGAGCCGGTCGAGACCGCGGCCGTCTACCTCGTAGACCTTGAGGGCGGCCCCCGCGATGTCCTGGGTGATGAAGCCGTCGGCCTTGACCTGCGCGTAGTCCCGGACGCGGCGCAGCAGCCGGTTGGCGATGCGGGGCGTGCCGCGGGAGCGGCCGGCGATCTCGGCGGCGCCGGTGGGGTCGATCTCCACGTCGAGGAGGTTGGCCGAGCGGTGGATGACGCGCTCCAGTTCGGCGGGTTCGTAGAACTCCATGTGCGCGGTGAAGCCGAAGCGGTCGCGCAGCGGGGGCGGCAGGAGTCCCGCGCGCGTGGTGGCGCCGACCAGGGTGAAGGGGGGCAGCTCCAGCGGGATCGCGGTGGCGCCGGGGCCCTTGCCGACGATGACGTCGACGCGGAAGTCCTCCATCGCCATGTAGAGCATCTCCTCGGCGGGCCGCGACATGCGGTGGATCTCGTCGAGGAAGAGGACCTCGCCCTCCTGGAGGGAGGAGAGGATCGCGGCGAGGTCGCCCGCGTGCTGGATGGCGGGGCCGCTGGTGATGCGGATGGGGGCGCCCATCTCGGCCGCGATGATCATCGACAGGGTGGTCTTGCCGAGGCCGGGGGCGCCGGAGAGCAGGACGTGGTCGGCGGTGGCGCCCCGCGCGCGTGCGGCGCGCAGCACCAGGTCGAGCTGTTCGCGGACCTTCTCCTGGCCGATGAACTCGCCCAGGTCCTTGGGGCGCAGGGCGGCCTCGACGGCCTGGTCCTCGCGGTCGGCGACCGAGCCCACCAGCCGCTCGGCGGCGGTCTCGTCGGTCGTGTCGTCCCAGTTCACTGACGTTCTCCTAGCGGGCGCGGTTCAGGGTCTGGAGGGCGGCCTTGAGCAACTGCCCCACCTGCGGCGCCCCTTCGGCGGCCTCGGCCTGCGGTGCCACGGCGGACACGGCCTCGTCGGCCTCACGGGTCGCGTACCCGAGGCCGACGAGGGCGGCGTGCAGCTGGTCGCGCCAGCCGCTGGTGACCGGGGCGCCGACGGCGGGGGCGCCGACCGGGGCGCCGAGCCGGTCCTTGAACTCCAGCAGCAGCTTCTGCGCGCCCTTCTTGCCGATGCCCGGCACGGCCATCAGCGCCTTCTCGTCCCCGGCGGCGACGGCCCGGCGCAGCGCGTCCGGGGTGTGCACGGCAAGCATGGCCTGTGCGAGCCGGGGGCCGACGCCGGTCGCGGTCTGGAGCAACTCGAAGATCTG
Source organism: Streptomyces sp. NPDC090083 (assembly GCF_044747445.1). Lineage (NCBI taxonomy): Bacteria > Bacillati > Actinomycetota > Actinomycetes > Kitasatosporales > Streptomycetaceae > Streptomyces > Streptomyces sp. NPDC090083. The sequence goes on from NZ_JBIVED010000008.1 coordinate 75,199, forward strand.
GCGTTCGTCGTCGTCCACGAAGCCGTACAGGGTGAGCGAGTCCTCGCGGACGACGAGGGAGGTGGCGAGCCGGGCGGGCTTGCCGAGGCGGAGCGTGGACAGCGTGTTCGGCGTGCACTGGACGGCCATGCCGACACCGCCGACCTCGAGCACCGCGGTGTCGGGGGCGAGTGCGGCGACCGTGCCGCTGACGAAGGCGATCATGCGGTACGGCCTTTCGGGGCTTGCCGGGTGGTCGGGGTGTGCGGGGTCTTCAGCGTGCCGGCCGCGTGCTGGGCGACGGCCTGCTGGAGGCGGTTCTGGGCGACCGCCTGCTGGAGGCGGTTGGTCGCAGGGCCGCGCCAGATGTGGCAGATGGCCAGCGCGAGGGCGTCGGCCGCGTCGGCGGGTTTGGGGGGTGCGTCGAGTCGGAGCAGTCGGGTCACCATGGCGCCGACCTGGGCCTTGTCGGCGCGACCGCTGCCGGTGACGGCGGCCTTGACCTCGCTGGGGGTGTGCAGGGCGACCGGGATGCCGCGGCGGGCGGCGCACAGCATGGCGACGGCGCTGGCCTGGGCGGTGCCCATGACCGTACGGACGTTGTGCTGGCTGAACACCCGCTCCACGGCGACGAATTCGGGCCGGTGTTCGTCCAGCCACGCTTCGATGCCCTGCTCGATGGCGACCAGCCGCAGGCCCAGCTCGGCGTCCGCCGGGGTCCGTACGACACCGACACCGACCATGGTGAGCGGCCGGCCCGCGACTCCTTCGACGACACCGACACCGCAGCGGGTCAGACCGGGGTCGACCCCGAGTACGCGCACACCAACCCCCTCGTTCGATCTCTCCCGGCCTCGCCGGGGCACCCCCGTTCGTGCAGGCTATCGGGTGTCACTGACAAAGCGGCGGGCCGACGGGGTGTGTCCCGTCGGCCCGCCGAAATCCGCTCAGCTCGCGGCAGCGCTACGCGTCGACCTTCTCCATGACCTCGTCGCTGACGTCGAAGTTGGCGAAGACGTTCTGCACGTCGTCGCTGTCCTCCAGGGCGTCGATCAGCTTGAAGATCTTGCGGGCGCCGTCCTCGTCGAGCTCGACCTGCATGGTCGGGACGAAGTTGGCGTCGGCGGAGTCGTAGTCGATGCCGGCGTCCTGGAGCGCGGTGCGGACCGCGACCAGGTCGGTGGCCTCGGAGATGACCTCGAAGGACTCACCGAGGTCGTTGACCTCCTCGGCGCCCGCGTCGAGCACGGCACCCAGGACGTCGTCCTCGGACAGCTCGCCCTTGGGGACGACGACGACACCCTTGCGGTTGAAGAGGTACGACACGGAACCGGGGTCGGCCATGTTCCCGCCGTTGCGGGTCATGGCGACGCGGACGTCCGAGGCGGCGCGGTTGCGGTTGTCGGTGAGGCACTCGATGAGCACCGCGACTCCGTTCGGGCCGTAACCCTCGTACATGATCGTCTCGTAGTCGGCGCCACCGGCTTCGAGACCGGCACCGCGCTTGACGGCGGAGTCGATGTTCTTGTTCGGGACCGAGCTCTTCTTGGCCTTCTGGATGGCGTCGAACAGCGTCGGGTTGCCGGACACATCGGCACCACCGGTACGGGCCGCGACCTCGATGTTCTTGATCATCTTCGCGAAGAGCTTGCCGCGCTTGGCGTCGATCACGGCCTTCTTGTGCTTCGTCGTAGCCCATTTAGAGTGGCCGGACATCTGCCTGTCTCCTTCGCGTAACCCAACTCTTTACGAACCCCAGAGATCCTACTAGGACCCCGGAGCCAGGTTCGCGCGCACCATGTCGACGAACAGGGAGTGCACGCGGTGGTCGCCGGTCAGTTCCGGGTGGAACGACGTGGCGAGCGCGTTGCCCTGGCGGACCGCGACGATGTGGCCCTCGTGCTCGGCGAGGACCTCGGTCTCGGCTCCTACGGACTCGACCCAGGGGGCGCGGATGAAGACGCCCTCCACAGGATCGCCCTCGATTCCCCTGACGTCGACAGCCGCTTCGAAGGATTCGTTCTGCCGTCCGAAGGCGTTGCGGCGCACGATCATGTCGATGCCGCCGATCGTCTCCTGGCCCGAGCGCGGGTCGAGGATCTTGTCGGCGAGCATGATCAGGCCGGCGCAGGTGCCGTAGACGGGCATGCCGGCACGCACGCGCGTGCGCAGCGGGTCCATCAGGCCGAAGAGGACGGCCAGCTTGGAGATGGTGGTCGACTCACCCCCGGGGATGACGAGACCGTCCGCCTCGGCGAGTTCCTCGGGGCGCCTGACCTGCCTGGCCACGGCGTCGGCCGCGGCCAGGGCGATCAGGTGCTCCCGTACGTCGCCCTGGAGGGCCAGGACGCCGATGACAGGGGCTGAAGAAACATCCGCCATGGGTGGTTACCAGCCGCGGTTGGCGTAGCGCTCGGTCTCGGGGAGGGTGTCGCAGTTGATGCCGACCATGGCCTCGCCGAGGTTGCGGGACGCGTCCGCGATGATCTTCGGGTCGTCGTAGAAGGTGGTCGCCTTCACGATGGCGGCGGCGCGCTTGGCCGGGTCGCCGGACTTGAAGATGCCGGAGCCGACGAAGACGCCCTCGGCGCCGAGCTGGCGCATCAGGGCCGCGTCGGCGGGGGTGGCGACACCGCCGGCGGAGAACAGCACGACCGGGAGCTTGCCCAGTTCGGCGACCTCGCGGACGATCTCGTAGGGCGCGCGCAGCTCCTTGGCGGCGGCGTACAGCTCGTTGTTGTCGAAGCCGCGCAGCTTGGCGATCTCGTTCTTGATCTGGCGCAGGTGGCGGACCGCCTCGACGACGTTGCCGGTGCCGGCCTCGCCCTTGGAGCGGATCATCGCGGCGCCCTCGGCGATCCGGCGCAGGGCCTCGCCCAGGTTGGTCGCACCGCAGACGAAGGGGGTGGTGAAGGCCCACTTGTCGGAGTGGTTGACCTCGTCGGCCGGGGTGAGGACCTCGGACTCGTCGATGTAGTCGACGCCGAGGGACTGCAGGACCTGGGCCTCGACGAAGTGGCCGATACGGGACTTGGCCATGACCGGGATGGAGACCGCCTCGATGATCTCCTCGATCATCGTCGGGTCGGACATCCGGGCCACTCCACCGTCCTTGCGGATGTCGGCGGGGACCCGCTCCAGGGCCATGACGGCCACGGCGCCGGCGTCCTCGGCGATCTTCGCCTGCTCGGCGTTGACCACGTCCATGATCACCCCGCCCTTGAGCTGCTCGGCCATGCCGCGCTTCACGCGCGCGGTGCCGGTCTCGGGGGTCTGGGCGGAGCTGGGGATGCTGGACACGGGGTGACCTCACTCGGTGAAAGAGGGTTTCTGCATCACCGAGGAAACGGCAGAGGTGCAGGCCACAGCAAGGGCCAATGAACACCCGGTGGATCGTTTTCCGACCGGGACGCCTTGCGGACGCGCGCCAGGGCGGCCGTCCGCGACTGTGTACTACGGCTGTGTACTACGGCTGTGTTCTACGGCCGTGCCGGGCGGACCGGGCCGGGCCGTTCTATGCCGCCCGGTCCACCAGCGCGGCCGGGGGCTCGTCGTCCATCTCGAAGGCCATCGGGAACGGGGCGTGTCCGGCCAGCCGGAACCAGCGGACCTTGCGGTGCCGGCGCAGGGCGCGGGCCGCGCGTACGGCGTCGTTGTGGAAGCGCCGGGCCATGGGCACCCGCCGGACCGCCTCGGTGAGTTCGTGGGCCGCCGCCTCTCCGCCGGGTGCCTCACGGACGTCCTCCACCTGCGGGGCCTCCGCGAAGACGGCGCGCAGGGCCTGGCTCAACTCGCTCTCGGCGACCTCCCGTTGCTCCTCCTCGGCCTGCCGGGCGGCGTGCGCGGCTTCGTAGAGGACGATCGAGGCGGCCGGGTCGAGGACTCCGGAGGTGGCCAGTTCCTGGGTCACTGAGGCGCGTCGCAGCAGTTGGGCGTCCAGTGCCGCGCGCGCCGCGTCGATGCGGGTGTGCAGCCGGTCGAGCCGTCCCGCGGTCCAGCTCAGGTAGAGGCCGATCGCGACGACGGCGACGAGGATCCAGATCAGGGTTGCGGTCACGGGCGGCAAGCCTACGGGGCCGTTCCACTCGGGTTGACCGGGATGCGTGCGGGGGGTCGGTGGGGGCGTTGTGGGGGCCGCCGCCCCCACTCCCCCGCGTCGGCCTGGACGGCCTCGGCCGGGAGCGCGGCCTCAGTCCCGCGCCAGGCCGAACCTCGCTCGCAGGCCCGTCCGTTCGTCCGTGGCGACCGCTGCCGCGCCCGCGGTCACCGTCTCGTACACGGAGAGGATGTCCGCGCCGACCGTCGACCAGTCGAAGCGTCGTACGTGGGCGCTGCCGTTGCGCCGGAGGTCGGCGCGGCGCTCGGGGTCCCCCAGCAGGCGTACCGCCGCCTCGGCCAGGGCGTCGGCGTCCTCGTTGGTGAAGAGTTCGCCCGCGCCGCCCTGGTCGAGGACCTGGGCGAAGGCGGGGAGGTCGGAGGCGAGGACCGGGGCGCCCGCGGACATGGCCTCGACGAGGATGATGCCGAAGCTCTCGCCGCCGGTGTTGGGGGCCACGTAGAGGTCGATGCTGCGGAGGAAGCGGGCCTTGTCCTCGTCGCTGATCATGCCGAGGAACTCGACGCGGGAGCGCAGGTCCTCGGGGAGGGACTCGACGGCCTCCTCCTCGTCGCCCCGTCCCGCGACCAGGAGCCTGGCCTGCGGGTGTTCGGCGAGGATCTTCGGCAGGGCCTTCATCAGGACGGGGAGGCCCTTGCGGGGTTCGTCGATGCGGCCGATGAAGCCGATGGTCCCGCCCTGCCACTCGGGCCTGGGTTCGGCGCGCGCGAAGAAGTCGACGTCGACGCCGTTCGGGATGACGACCGCGTCGCCGCCCAGGTGTTCGACGAGGGTGCGGCGGGCGTACTCGCTCACCGCGATCCGGGCGCTGATCTTCTCCAGCGCGGCCTGGAGGATCGCGTACGCGGCGATCATCGCCCGGGAGCGCGGGTTGGAGGTGTGGAAGGTGGCGACGATCGGGCCCTGGGCCGCCCAGCAGGCGAGGAGGCCGAGGGACGGCGAGGTCGGTTCGTGGATGTGGATGACGTCGAACTCGCCGTCGTGCAGCCAGCGCCGGACCCGGGCGGCGGACAGGAAGCCGAAGTTCAGCCGGGCCACCGAGCCGTTGTACGGCACCGGGACGGCGCGTCCGGCGGAGACGACGTAGGGCGGCAGGGGGGTGTCGTCGTCGGCCGGGGCCAGGACGGAGACCTCGTGACCGAGCCGGACGAAGTACTCGGCCAGGTCCCTGATGTGGAACTGGACGCCGCCCGGCACGTCCCAGGAGTAGGGGCAGACGATGCCGATCCTCACGAGGGCCCCTTGCCGGGATCGAGGTCCGCGAGCCACAAGCGCTGGAGCATGTGCCAGTCCTCCGGGTGGTCGGCGATGCCGGTGGCGAAGGCGTCCGCCAGCGCCTGTGTCATGACAGACGTCTTCTCGGCCCGATCGCCTGACTCGGGCACCTCGACCGGCGGATGGACCCGGCCCTGCATGACCGGCGAGTCGTCGTACCAGAGCGTGACGGGGAGCAGCAGCGCGCCCGTCTGCTGGGCGAGGAGGGCCGGTCCTGCGGGCATTCGGGTGGCCTCGCCGAAGAACGTGACCTCGACCCCGGAGGCGGACAGGTCGCGTTCGGCGACCAGGCAGACCAGGCCGCCGTCGCGCAGGCGCCGGGCGAGGGTGCCGAAGGCGGTGCCGCCGCTGTGCGGGAGGACCTCCATGCCGAGGCCCTCGCGGTAGGCGACGAAACGGTCGTAGAGCGTCTCGGGCTTGAGGCGTTCGGCCACCGTGGTGAACGGGGTCTCCAGGGCGGTGGTGACCCAGGCGCCGGCGAGATCCCAGTTGGCCAGGTGCGGCAGCGCGAGGATGACACCGCGGTCGGAGGCGATGCCGTCGGTGAGGTGGTGCACGTCCTTGGGCTCGAAGCCCGTGCGGATCCGCTCGGCGCTCCAGGCGGGGAGCCGGAAGGACTCCATCCAGTAGCGCAGGTACGACCGCATGCCCGCGCGCGAGAGCTCGGCGAGCCGCTCGGGGCTCGCGTCGGGCACCACGCGCGCGTAGTTGCTCTCCAGCCGCTGGACGCCCTTGCCGCGGCGCTTCCAGGCGAGATCGGCGATGGTGCGGCCGAGCCGGACGGCGACCGGCTCGGGGAGTTTCTTGACGGTGCTCCAGCCGACACCGTAGAGCGTGTCCGTCAGCCGTTCCCGGGCACTGCTCACGGGGTCGCCCCGCTGCTGTGCTGCGCGGCCTCCTGAGCGGCCGCGGCGTCGGCCTCGGCCGCCTCGCGGCGGACCGTGACGACGCGCTGGATCAGCGTGACGAGGCTGCCCACGGCGACGATCCACAGCGCGATCGGCAGCAGCCACTGGATGCCCGGGACGCCGAACTTGTGCAAGCCGGAGAGGCCGCAGGCGACGAGTGAGATCACGAGCCGCTCGGCGCGCTCGACCAGGCCGTTGACGGCGACCGGCAGACCGATCGCCTCGCCGCGCGCCTTGGTGTACGACACCACCTGGCCGCTGGCCAGGCAGAAGATCGAGACGGCGCACAGGGCGATGTTGTCGCCGCCGCCCGCGTACCAGAGGGCCAGGCCGCCGAAGACGGCGCTGTCCGCGACCCGGTCGAGCGTGGAGTCGAGGAAGGCGCCCCAGCGGCTGGAACGGCCCAGCTGGCGGGCCATGTTGCCGTCGACGAGGTCGGAGAACACGAACAGCGTGATCACGACCGTGCCCCAGAAGAACTCGCCCATGGGGTAGAAGACCAGCGCGCCCGCGACCACTCCGGCGGTGCCGAGGAGGGTGACCATGTCGGGGCTGACGCCCCGGCGGATCAGAAACGCGGCGAACGGCGTGAGGACACGCGTGAAGAATGCACGCGCGTACTTGTTCAGCATGGCCTTCCCGAGGGTCGGTGTCGCCGCGCGGCCCCTGCTGGCCACCGGCTGGCCCATCGTAGCCACGCGCGCGCGTTGGCGACGGCCGGGCACCCGTGCGCCCGGGTCACGACTCGATGCCGACGGTGCCGGCGGCCGGATCGCGTCCGGTGTATGGACGCACCGTGACGGGAGTGGAAAGCTCGAAGGACCGCGGGCGTCATCGGAGCCGCCACCGCACGCGGCTGCGTGTGTCCGCGCCCACAGTGACCTCACCGTGTACGGGAGGCAAGGCCATGGGCGACAAGGCGAACGCACACCCCGGAGCCGCCGGCAGGGCTACAGCGGCCGACCACCCCGCGTCCGTACGGAATGTGGTGCTGGTCGGCCACTCCGGATCGGGCAAGACGACTCTGGTGGAGGCCCTCGCGCTGACCGCGGGGGCGGTGAACCGGGCGGGCCGCGTGGAGGACGGCGGCACCGTCTCCGACTACGACGAGATCGAGCACCGGCAGCAGCGCTCGGTGCAGCTCTCCCTGGTGCCCGTCGACTGGGACGGGTACAAGGTCAACCTTCTCGACACCCCCGGGTACGCCGATTTCGTCGGCGAGTTGAGGGCCGGTCTGCGCGCGGCGGACGCGGCCCTCTTCGTCGTCTCGGCCTCCGACGGCGTGGACGGCTCGACCCGCATGGTGTGGGAGGAGTGCGCGGCCGTGGGCATGCCGCGCGCCATCGTCATCACGCACCTGGAGTCCGCCCGCGCGGACTTCGAGAGCATGACCCGCACCTGCGCGGAGGCCTTCGGCGCGGACGACCCCGACGCCGTGCTCCCCCTGTACCTCCCGCTGCACGGCGCGCCGGGGCCGGACGGGCACGCGCCCGTGGCCGGTCTCGTCGGGCTGCTGTCGCAGAAGCTGTTCGACTACGCGTCCGGGGAGCGCAAGGAGTCGGAGCCCGGGCCCGACCAGCTGCCGCGGATCGAGGAGGCCCGCAACCGGCTCATCGAGGGGATCATCGCGGAGAGCGAGGACGAGACCCTCATGGACCGCTATCTCGGCGGCGAGGAGATCGACGTCAAGACGCTCATCGGGGACCTGGAGCGGGCCGTGGCACGCGGGGTCTTCTTTCCCGTCCTGGCGGCCGCGCCCGCCGCCGAGGGCGCCCGGCAGGGTCTCGGCACGGTCGAGCTGCTGGAGCTGATCACAGGCGGCTTCCCGACCCCGCTGGAGCGCGCGGCGCCCGGGGTCACCACGGTCGACGGCAGGACGCGCGAGCTCAAGCCGTGCGACCCGGACGGTCCGCTGGTCGCCGAGGTCGTGAAGACCGCCTCCGACCCGTACGTCGGCCGGGTCTCCCTGGTGCGCGTGTTCTCCGGGACGCTGCGGCCGGACCAGACGGTCCATGTCTCCGGGCACGGGCTCGCCGACCGCGGCCACGAGGACCACGACGTCGACGAACGCGTCGGCGCCCTGTCCGCGCCCTTCGGCAAGCAGCAGCGGGCGCTCACGCACTGCATCGCGGGCGACCTCGCGTGCGTGGCGAAGCTGGGCCGCGCGGAGACCGGGGACACCCTCTCGGCCAAGGACGACCCGCTCCTCATGGAGCCCTGGGAGATGCCCGACCCGCTGCTGCCGCTCGCCATCCAGGCACACAGCAAGGCGGACGAGGACAAGCTCTCGCAGGGTCTGAGCAGGCTCGTCGCCGAGGACCCCACCATGCGCCTGGAACAGAACCAGGACACCCACCAGGTCGTCCTGTGGTGCCTCGGCGAGGCCCACGCGGACGTCGCCCTGGAACGGCTGCGCAGCCGCTACGGCGTCCAGGTCGACCTCGTCGCGCACAAGGTGTCCCTGCGGGAGACGTTCGCGGCGAAGGCGCAGGGGCGCGGCCGGCACGTCAAACAGTCCGGCGGGCACGGGCAGTTCGCGATCTGCGAGATCGAGGTCGAGCCGCTGCCGGGCGGCACGGGCATCGAGTTCGTGGACAAGGTCATCGGGGGCGCGGTGCCCCGGCAGTTCATCCCGTCGGTGGAGAAGGGCGTACGGGCCCAGGCCGCCAGGGGAGTCGCCGCCGGTCATCCCCTTCTCGACGTACGGATCACCCTGCTCGACGGCAAGGCGCACTCGGTGGACTCCTCGGACGCCGCGTTCCAGACGGCCGGCGCGCTGGCCCTGCGGCAGGCCGCGGCCGAGGCGAAGATCCACCTCCTGGAACCGGTGGCGGAGGTGACCGTCCTGGTCGGCGACGACTACGTGGGCGCGGTGATGAGCGACCTCTCCGGGCGGCGCGGCCGGGTCCTCGGCACCGAGCAGACGTCCGGCGGGCGCACACTCGTCCGCGCGGAGGTCCCGGAGATCGAGATCGGCCGCTACGCCGTCGACCTCCGCTCCCTCTCGCACGGCACCGCCCGCTTCCACCGCGCCTACGCCCGCCACGAACCGATGCCCCAGCAGATCGCCGAACGGATCCGCGAACAGGCGGGCGACGCCCCGTAGTTCGGAGATCCCCGGTGCGGTTCGGGGATCTTTCGCTGTCGGTGGGCGGCTTTCGGCCGTCCGCCGACGAATGTCAGTGGCTGCCGATACGCTGATGACCTGATCAACAGGTGTGCGGAGCACGGAAGTCGGGAAAGCCGCAGAAGCGGGAGCGGCGGCGATCGGGGGCGGGTATGACCGTTGAGAGCGGTTACGCGGACATCTTCGGACCACAGGTGCCGCGAACCGGCGACGAGGGGCAGACGGCGACCTTCGCGCTGGCCTCGGCGGCTTACCGGGACAACCCGGTGGCCGACATCAAGAAGGCCGACAACGAATGGCACCAGACGGCCGTCAACGAGGGCCGCAAGTGGGCGACTATCTTCCGCCCGAACCTCGGTGAGGCCTTCTCCGGAGCCCTGGTCTCCCGGATGCTCGGCCCCGGCCGCGCGCCACTGATCCAGTCCTTCGGCACCGAACCGCAGGCGGTCGTCGAGCACGCCCTGGCGGCGAACAACATCCGCCGCGCGCGGGACAACCGGCTGTCCATGATCATGGTGCTGTGCGGTGTGCTGTTCCTGCCCGGGCTCATCGTCTGGCTGCTGGTCTTCCAGCTGCGCAGCCTGGTCGACAAGCGCACGCAGGCCAACAAGCGGGCGGGCGCGATCGCCACCACCCTCCTCGTCGCCGTCGGCGCGATCGCCGTGATCTTCCTGATCAAGATGCCGTTCCACGGCTTCTGGACCTGGTACGCACGCGCGTGCGTCGTCCTCCCGGTCGTCGGCTGGCTGTGGGCCAAGCAGGTCTGCGAGAACACCGCGAAGGACCTGCGCGAGCGCTGGTCCAGCCTGCTGTCGGGCAGCAGCGTCGGCGCGAAGGTTCCCGAGGCGGTGCCGACCAGCCCCGGCGAGACCCAGGCCGAGCAGCTCCGCCAGTCCCTGGCCAAGCTCAGCGCCGAACAGCAGTCGAACTCGATCTTCTACGCCGGCCCCAAGGGCATCCTCGGCATGGGCACCCGCTGGGGCAGCTGGCAGCTCGCCGAGGACCTCATCGCGCGGGACGCCGACCGGGAGATCCACCCCTTCCGCAGCTGGGACGTCATCCGCAACATCCACGACGACCTGCGCATGCTGGAGCGGAACACGATCAACACCGGCGGCTTCCCGAAGGCGTCGATACGCCACTGGATCGTCACGCCGATCGGTGAGGGCTCGAAGGCGGTGTCCCGGCCCGAGGGCACGGACGTGGACGCCTACCAGGTCAAGACGCACGCGATCCAGGACATCTGCAACAAGCAGCAGTTCGGCGCGGGCGACCGGCACTACCTGGGCGTCCAGTGGACGCTCTGGGAGGGCCAGTTGGTCATCACGATGATGATCACGGTCACCGTGCTGCACAAGACCCTGCGCATCGAGATCACCGGCCACGCCCTGGGCCCGGTGAACTCACTGTTCACCGGCAAGCCCTCGGCCCCGACGAAGAGCGTCCAGAAGACCTTCAAGCCGTGGGAGAACCGCAGCGTCAAGCTCCCGCTCGTCCCCGCCGACGAGGTGGTGCGCCTCGCCGTCCGCGCCCCGATCACCTGGTACCCGCCGCTGCTGAACTGGCTCGGCGGTTCCATATCCCTGCCCGAGCCGTTCGGCCTGCGGCACGCCTGGGCCGACCAGCCCTGGCGCCACCGCTTCATGGCCGACGACGCGCTGCGCGCCGCGACCCCGGTGCTCCGCGTGGTCCACGCCGCGGCGATCCGCGTCCTGGACGAGAACGGCGTGGACACGGACAAGTTCAGCAGCCGCTCGTCGGGCCTCAGCGCCGGCGTGCAGGACGTGTCACCGCGCAAGGCCGACCTCTACGACGCGTGAGCCGCCGGCGGTCCGTGAGCCGCCGGCGATCGAGCGGCCCACGTGCGGGCGAGTGAGGGTGCGGGTGCTGCGGTACCCGGAGGAAGCCGACCGGGACCTCGGGCGCCCGAACCTGAGGCGCCCGGACGTCAGACGCCCGGACCTCAGGCGCCGGGGCTCACGCCGTGGGCCACGCGTCCGCCAGCATCTTCCGCGTGTCCGCGAGCAGTTGCGGCAGCACCTTCGTGTGGCCGACCACCGGCATGAAGTTCGTGTCGCCGCCCCAGCGCGGGACGATGTGCTGGTGCAGATGGGCGGCGATGCCCGCGCCCGCGACGCTGCCCTGGTTCATGCCGATGTTGAAGCCGTGCGCGCCGGAGGCGGTCCGCAGGGCCGTCATCGCCTGCTTGGTGAGGGCCGCGAGCTCCCCGGTCTCGGCGTCCGTCAGGTCGGTGTAGTCCGCGACGTGACGGTAGGGCACGACCATCAGATGGCCGCCGTTGTACGGGTACAGGTTCAGCACCCCGTAGACCAGCTCACCGCGCCTGACGATCAACCCGTCCTCGTCCGATTTGGCCGGAATCGAGCAGAAGGGGCAACCGTCGTCCGCACCGGGTCCGGTCGGCTTGTTCTCGCCCTGGATGTAGGCCATCCGGTGGGGCGTCCAGAGGCGTTGGAACGCGTCCGGCGTGCCCACTCCGATCTGCTGCTCCGGCTCACTCGTCATGCAGGGAAGCATATGGCTTCGCCCGTTCGCGGCGTGTCGCCGGGGTTGCGCGAAACCCCTCCCGCGCCAAGCTGGGCCGATGGACGACGACAGCCGCAAGGCCCGCTGGGAGCGGCGCACGGAGATCCCCCTCGCCGTGGCGTCCCTGGTCTTCCTCGCCGCGTACGCCGTGCGCATCCTGGCCCACGGCCTGCCCGCCGACTGGCAGGACGTCTGCCTCGCCGTGCTCTTCGCCGCGTGGGCGCTCTTCGCCGTCGACTACGGGGTCCGCTGGCGGCTGAGCGGCGAGCGGCTGCGCTTCGTCCGCACCCACTGGCTGGACACCCTCGTCCTGCTCCTGCCGCTGCTGCGCCCCCTGCGCATCGTCCGGCTCTACGAGACCGTCCAGCGCCGCCACGGTGAGCCCCGCCTCGCGCTGCACGCGCGCGTCATGGTCTACGCAGGCCTGTCCACCCTCCTGCTGGGCTTCGCCGGCGCCCTCTCCGTCTACCACGAGGAACACGCGGCCCCGGGCGCGACGATGACCACGTTCGGCGACGCCGTGTGGTGGACCTGCGCCACCTTCGCGACCGTCGGCTACGGCGACATCGCCCCCGTCACCCCGCTCGGCCGCCTGATCGCCGTAGGCATGATGGCCATCGGCCTGGCCCTGCTGGGCGCGGTCACCGGAACCTTCGCGTCCTGGCTGCTCCAGGTCTTCGCCCGGGAGGACGACGAGAGGCCCCCGGGGACGTGACATCCCCGGGGGCCTCTCACCGCGGTGGACTCAGACCTGCACCCGGTCCGCCACGACCTGCTCGATCTTGGCGATGGCCTCGTCGAACGCGATGCCGTTCTCCTGCGAGCCGTCGCGGTAGCGGAAGGACACCGTCCCGGCGTTCATGTCCTCGTCGCCGACGATGACCATGAACGGGACCTTCTGCTTCTGCGCGTTGCGGATCTTCTTCTGCATCCGGTCCGAGGACGAGTCGACCTCGACGCGCAGCCCCTTCTTCTTGGCCGCCGCGGCGAACTTCTCCAGGTACTCGACGTGCCCGTCCCCGATCGGGATCCCGACCGCCTGCACCGGCGCCAGCCAGGCGGGGAAGGCACCCGCGTAGTGCTCGAGGAGCACCGCGAAGAACCGCTCGATGGACCCGAACAGCGCGCGGTGGATCATGACGGGCCGCTGCTTGGAGCCGTCCGGACCCGTGTACTCCAGGTCGAAGCGCTCCGGCAGGTTGAAGTCCAGCTGCACGGTGGACATCTGCCAGGTCCGGCCGATCGCGTCCTTCGTCTGGACGGAGATCTTCGGGCCGTAGAACGCGGCACCACCCGGGTCGGGGACGAGCGGCAGACCCTGCTTCTCGGCCACCTGGCGGAGCGTCTCGGTGGCCTCCTCCCAGACCTCGTCCGAGCCGACGAACTTCTCCGGGTCCTTGGTCGACAGCTCCAGGTAGAAGTCCGTCAGGCCGTAGTCCCGCAGCAGGTTGAGGACGAAGGTGAGCGTCTTGTCGAGCTCGTCGGCCATCTGCTCGCGCGTGCAGTAGATGTGCGCGTCGTCCTGCGTGAAGCCGCGCGCCCGGGTCAGACCGTGCACGACGCCGGACTTCTCGTACCGGTACACGGTCCCGAACTCGAAGAGGCGCAGCGGGAGTTCACGGTAGGAACGGCCGCGCGCGTCGAAGATCAGGTTGTGCATCGGGCAGTTCATGGGCTTGAGGTAGTAGTCCACGCCCTCGTCGAGCTGCATGGGCGGGTACATGCCGTCGGCGTACCAGTCCAGGTGGCCGGACGTCTCGAAGAGCTTCCCCTTCGTCGCGTGCGGGGTGTAGACGAACTCGTAGCCCTCCTCCTCGTGGCGGCGCCGCGAGTAGTCCTCCATGACCCGGCGGACGACACCGCCCTTGGGGTGGAAGACGGCGAGGCCGGAGCCGATCTGGTCCGGGATGGAGAAGAGGTCCAGCTCGTTGCCCAGCTTGCGGTGGTCGCGCTTCTCGGCCTCGATCAGGAAGTCGAGGTGCGCCTTCAGCTCCTCCTTGGAGGGCCAGGCGGTGCCGTAGATGCGCTGGAGCATGGGGTTCTTCTCGCTGCCGCGCCAGTAGGCGGCCGCGTTGCGCATCAGCTTGAAGGCCGGGATGTTGCGCGTGGTGGGTAGGTGCGGGCCCCGGCAGAGGTCCTTCCAGCACAGGTCGCCGGTCTTGGCGTCGAGGTTGTCGTAGATCGTCAGCTCGCCGCCGCCGACCTCGACGTCCGCGCCGTCGTCGGTGGACGCGGAGCCCTTGATGCCGATGAGTTCGAGCTTGTACGGCTCGTCCGCCAGCTCCTCGCGGGCGTCCTCGTCGGTCACCACGCGGCGCGAGAAGCGCTGGCCGCGCTTCTGGATCTCCTGCATCTTCTTCTCGATGGCCTTGAGATCCTCGGGCGTGAACGGCCGCTCGACGTCGAAGTCGTAGTAGAAACCGTCCTTGACCGGCGGGCCGATGCCCAGCTTGGCCTCGGGGAACAGCTCCTGCACGGCCTGCGCCATGACGTGCGCGGTGGAGTGGCGCAGGATGTTGAGGCCGTCGGCGGAGGAGATCTCGACGCCCTCGACCTCGTCCCCCTCGGAGACGACGTAGGCGAGGTCCTTGAGCTCTCCGGCCACGCGCGCGGCGATGACCGAGCGCTCGCCGGCGAAGAGCTCGGCGGCCGTCGTGCCCGTCGTCACCGTGCGCTCTTCCCGCTCGGAATCGCGTTGGATGATCACACGGACGTCTGACACCGGTCTCTCCTGACTGCAGGGTGGATGCGGCGCCATACCGGGAGCGCGCGCAATAGGGGATCGTACCGACCCTAAGGGGCCCACCGCGAAACGGTCGCCCCCGCTCCCCCTCGCCCCGTCCTCCCTCAGTCCTCCCCGCTGCACGCCTCCTCGAAGAAGGCAGTGCCTTCCACATTCCCCTGGATCGACTTCATCAGCCGGTCCCGCTCCGCCTCGTCCACCTGCACGGGTACGACCCCGGAGGCACCGGTCAGCCGGCGGAACCCGCCCCGGCTCTCCAGCCGCCCGTGCACCCGTACCGGCAGCCCGACGAGATGGGCGTGCCCGGCTATCCGGTACGACTCCTCGTCCAGCGTCATCCGCACATGCCCGACCTCGGCCCCGGCGATCACCTGCATCCGTACGGTGCCCTCGCCGCGCGGTCCCGACCGGCGCATCCGCACCACCGTGCCGGTGACGCGCACCGGCATGGCGGGTTCCTCGCGCAGATAGCGGGCCCCGGCCGCGCGCAGCACGGGCAGGTCGCCGGGCGAGAACTCGACGGCCTCGGCGGGCGCGGCACAGCCCGCGGGGACACCCGCGCCGGGCGCCCACTCGACGGCGATCCGGGCCCCCTCCGTACCGCGCACGAGCGCGACGACGGCTTCGGTCAACTCCCGGCTCACGCCCGCTTCCACGGCCCCGTCGAAGGCGTCCATACCGCCGGTGGCCCGCTCGTAGTCGATGGCCTCGCGGGTGGCGTACAGGGCCTGGTGGAGGCGTACGGCGAGGGGGCGGCCGGTCTCGACCGGGACGAACGCGGTGAGGTGACGGCCGCCGGACGCGGAGCCGACGAGGACGTGTTCGAGGGAGGCGGCGGCGGGGCGGCGGTGGCGGGCGCCGTAGTAGCCGGCCCGCGCGCGGGTGGCGAGGGCGGCGGCGAGCAGCATCTGCCGTGCGGCGGCGCGGAGTTGCTCCTCCACAGTCCAGGACGCGGCGCCCGCCGGGCCGGTCGGGATGTCCCGCCACCAGCGGATCTCGTCGCTCGGTACGGCGAGGCCGACGAGGACCTCGCGGGCGGAGGGGGTGTTGCTGCGGGCGAGCGCGTCGAGGGCCTCGCCGAGGAGGTCGTCGCTGTCGGGGAAGGCCCGGCTCTCGGGGACCAGCAGGCTGGTGCCGGAGCCGCCGGGCCCGGGTGGGGTCCAGCGGCCGTACCGTCCGGGGGCTCCGCCGCGCCGCTGCCAGCCGTGCCGGCGCAGCAGGGCGCCGAGGACGGCGGGGTCGACCTGGTCGGGCTCCGGGGGCTGCTCCCAGGAGGCGGGGTCGACGGGGTGCGGCCGTACCGTCCGCAGGTGTTCCTCGACCGAGCGGTGCCTCATGGCCTGCCTCCCGTCCCGACCCGCGTCATGATCTCGCACAGCGCCCGGTCGTCGAAGATGCGCGAGGTCTGTATGCGCACGGTGGTCCGGGTCCTGCCGGTGATGGCGTGACCGGCGAGGTTGACCCAGTAGCAGCAGTGCCGCAGATCGAGCCGGTCGTGGCTGGCGCGCAGCCAGTCGTCCTGGGAACGCGGGACGAGCATCACGACGAGGATCTTGTGCACCGAGACCGGTGTGCGGGCGAGCTTGCGCAGGTGGTCGTTGTCGAGCGTGAAGGAGAAGGAACGTCCCGGCGGGTTCGGCGGGATCTGGTAAGTGCACTTGAGCTGCACTTTGATCGTGACCTCGTCGTCCACCGTGTGCCCGGGCGAGCCGTGGCTGACGTGCCAGTCGATGCCGTTGTCCGGGAACGGCTGGGACAGCGAGCAGCCGGCCGCGGCGGCGACGGCGTGCAGATAGCCCACCTGCAGTGTCTCCATGCAGGCGGTGGTGGCGAGCGATCCGCGCTGGGGTGCCGTCCGTTCGGGCAGCAGCCCGCCCCGCTCGGGCTGCGCTATCACCATGGCCAACAGCCTTCCAAGTTCAGGTGAATTGTGTCGCTGAATGCCTGCTCCGGGTCGCTGAACTGCAAAGACCCGCACTCCTGTTGTGTCCTTCCGGCGTACGGCGCAAACAGCCCGGGTATCACCAAACAGGCAGAAGACGGTGCGTCAGCTGCCGTGGGTGAACGAGGAGTTGTGTACGTATGACGTGCTGGTACGAGGGCCCGTTGGCCGCGTTCGACACGGAGACCACGGGCGTGGATGTGGAGACCGACCGGATCGTGTCGGCCGCCGTCGTCGTCCAGGACGCCCCCGGTACCCGCCCGCGGGCGGTCCGGTGGCTGGTCGACCCGGGGGTGCCGGTGCCCGCCGGGGCGACGGCGATCCATGGACTGACGGACGAGCATCTTCAGCGCAACGGCCGCTGGCCGGCGCCGGTGATGCACGAGATAGCCGACGAGCTGGCCGAACAGGCGGCGATGGGGCGGCCGTTGGTGGTGATGAACGCGCCGTTCGACCTGACCCTGCTGGACCGTGAGCTGCGCCGCCATCGCGCGACCTCGCTGGAGCACTGGTTCCAGGCGACGCCGCTGCGGGTGCTGGACCCCCGGGTCCTGGACAAGCACCTGGACCGCTACCGCAAGGGCCGCCGCACCCTGACCGACCTGTGCGCGCACTACGGCGTCGAGCTGGAGGGCGCGCACGACGCGGGCGCGGACGCGCTGGCGTCCCTGGAGGTCGTACGGGCGCTGGGCCGCCGTTTCGCGACGCGCATGGAGCGGCTGTCCCCGGCCGAGCTGCACACCCTGCAGTCGACCTGGCACGCGGCCCAGGCGCGCGGCCTCCAGGCGTGGTTCGCGCGCAGCGGCACCCCGGAGTCGGTGGACCAGTCGTGGCCCCTGCGCCCGGACCTGACGGCGGAGGCCGCCTAGCGTGCGGGCCGACAAAAAAGCCGGTCCGCTGCTGCGGACCGGCCTTTCCCGGTGGGCGACGAGGTACCCGACTGGAACACGAAGCCTCGGTTGCGGGCCCTTCTGGGCCTTCTCGGCGCGCTTCCTGACCCCACTACGCCCTTGCCGAGGCGAGAGCGGCGACCCAAGACCGGTAGGGCCAAGCGCCTCAAGGAAGAGCAGGTCGCAAAGCTATGCCAGGCATACAAAGCTGGAGCGACTCTGCAACAACTCTCCGACGACTTCGACATCGTTCCAATGACAGTGAGCGCCATCCTCAAGCGTCAAGGCATCAAAACCCGCTGGCGCAAGCTCACTGAGGCGGATGTGGACGAAGCGGAGCGGCTATACACCCAGGGCATGTCGCTTGCCAAGATTGGTGACCGACTTGGGGTCACAGATTGCGCCGTGCGCTATCGACTCATCAAACGCGAAGTCAAGATGCGCGGCCCTCACGATCGAACCTAACAGCTTTCAACCTTTAGATTAGCCCCACCTACGACACATCAGGGTGGGGCTAATCGCGCTCCATAAACAATCTTTAAGCTCCAATCTCTATAAATGAACATGCCAACCAACAACAGGAGGGAAATCTAAATGAACGAACAAGCGCCAGACACACAAGGACAAGTAGCAGCCGAGGAAGAACGCAAGCCGGTCGTGTTCGCCGTACGCATTGATCCAGTTCTACGGGAGCAGATCGAGGGGTTACGCGGCATAACCGAACAGAGCGTTAACGATGTTGGCGTAGAGGCACTCAACGATTGGGTCGTCAAGACACTAGAGGACGAGAGCATCCAGCAGAAAGCCATGGCCGAACTTGACGCCGAGGAACAACGGCTCCAAGAGCGACGAGCAGCCATCGCAGGGATCTTGGGTACCAAGGCCAGCGAAGCGGCCACCTCGGGCGAGGCTACAGCTGAAGCAACCCCTACGAGCCGAGGCGGCCGACGCCCGAAAACTAACTAGAAATCCGGGGCGGTACGTAGCTGCCGCACCGTGCATTTCCCCAGCCAGTCAGAGCCCCCTCGAGCGAACCATAAATGTGTTGGCTGAACGGCACTCGCTCCTTGGGTACATTCGCATACCCGCCCCACTCTTGTAGCTCCTCGTCCGTAGCATGATGAATGCAGTAGTTAAAGCGGTCATAGAGCGGCGGGTCGTTGAACAGGAACCAGAAGTATGGGAATTTCTCCGGCACGGCGCCACTTAGCTCGCGCAACCTCTCCGTGCCAGTCTGGCTAATGTACTTCTCGGGAGCCCCCTCGATCAGCCCTGCCGCTTCATCTAGAAATCCAGCAGTCAAGTAGCAGAGGTACAAAGAGGCGAGCAGTACAGCGGTCTTGGAGTACGGTTGACGCATTCCCACACGAGTGTCCCCGTAGCGCACATTGCTGTTGTCGTGCAGGTTGCGAGCAGCGTCGTGCGTCGGGTGCAGGAACTTTCCGAGGAAGGTGTAGTGAGCTTCAATCCTGGCGATTACAGGAGCATCGATGAGCTCGTTCAGTTCAAGAAACTCCAGCAGGCCATCATACGACAGATAGAACTTGTAGTTCAGTGCACTCTCAGCGCGATGCCCTTTGAGGGCCTTCACAAGCTCGGGCTCCGGTTCGTAATACTGAAAGTAGTCCTCCTCCTTGAGGCGCATGGTCTCCGGATGAAATTCCCGGAAGTGGAAGTAGTGAGCTGGCAGGATGAAGTCAGGATCGTCCTCAAACTTGTACCCCTCGAACACATACATGAGATGCCGTGCCGTGCGCGGGGCCTTCTTGACGTCAATGACACTCGTCTTGCCTGATGCGCGTAGTGTGGCGTACTTTTCGCGCTCGTCGCGGAGAAATTTCTTAAACTCCGCCTCCTTTAGGTTAGTCATATCACGGAGCTTAAAGACCTTTTTGCCGCGACACATCAGAATGAACAGGAGGTAGTGCTCAAGGAGTGAACGGCCGAGCCCAAGCGCATCGGCGATTTTCTGGTTCTCAATTAGCAGCAGACAGCTTTCCACCGTCTCCATGCGAACATTCACAAAGTCGAGCATCTCGTTATACGCCGCGAACTGGGTTTCACCAACCTTGATCTTCGAACCCCACGCCGCATACTCAATGAGCATGGCACGCGTAAGTTCATTCACTCGGCCAATCTCAGCGTCCAAGTTTCCAGTCACTCATATCTCCTTCTAGCACCTCAAGCCACAGACCCTCTTATACCGGAACACTGAAGCAAAAACAAGAGATGCATGATCAGTAAGAACTAGGCACCGCCGACGTCGGGCGACCAATCATCCGGCCAGTTTTCTGGGTCGTGGCTCTTCAACCAGTCAAGGGCCAGATGGTTCTTCGCCTCTTCCCTGAGCGCCGCTCTAACTGCCGCCCTGGTCTTAATATTGCGAGACTCGTAAAAATCTACCAGCTCAAAGAAGGCTTTACGGATGTTCCTTTCGAGGAACTCCACATCATCATTCGTAAAGAACTCCGGAAACTCCCCATGCACGACATACGATCGGACCTTGTCGTACAGGTAATACAACCTTTTAGGATCAGGGAAACTACCCGTAACCGTGTGCCCAAGCGTAGTTCGATAGAAGACGAGCGGGCGAGACTTCAGGCCCCCCGACTTGTCACCCAACATCGCCTCCAGTGCCGAGAAAATGAAAGAAACGCGATGAAATGGATCAGTCGCAATCTGCGCCTCGTCTAGCCACTTAAGCGCAAGCGCCGCCTGTCGTTGCATCTTACTCGCGTTCCCATGAGGCACACTCAAGAATGAGAAGTTAGCAAGGATCTCCCCTGGTGGCTTCGGCAACCCAAGCGTAGTGGGGGCATCGACATGCCGTTGAAAACCGCGTCCACGCTCCTCAATAATATATTCTTCGCCAACCCGGAATCTCAGTTGCATACTATGGAAGAGACCCTGTTGCGCCAAACTTACCCGCAAGATACGTACGGCGTGGGCCACATGCTCCCGAGCGCGCATAACCATGCGATCTGAGGCAGTGCCGGTAGCTTTTACTCGGGCAACACTTCCGCAATTTTCATTGTGTCGAAAGAAATCACCATCCTTCGTATCCCCTTCAGGCAAGGGGAGAAACTCAACGTCAGCCAGTGTAAAAGACTCGCCGATCTCTAGATGGTCAATACCAAATCTGATCGACAGGGACCGCAGCTCCTTTTGATTATCAAAGAGGAAGCCAGCGACGTGATCCGTACTCCGATCAAGAGCAGATTGGCACACAAAGCGCCATACGCGCTTATCGGCGTCTTTACTCAGATGTTCGAATCGCAAGTCAGCCAATAGAGCTTCGACCAGCTCGGTGATCTGACCGGATACAGCAGGGCCAACGTGCAGCATCTTGGCTTCTTCTGTAGCCAGATCATCAGGGATAACTTGCGTGCGCCCCCACGGCCCATCTAGAGTTCCTTCGGAACGTGCGTCAAATTGGAGTTTTTTAAGAAGTTTCCTAAGATCCATTTTCAAATTATACAATCTGCCGTCTCGTTTGCTCATTCATTTCCCAAGGCTGCTGCGAGACCTCCCAGTCACGTGCTGCCCGAACTACTCTTGCTGCATGCCAACTACAGACGTGAGCGTCCGCACCCTCGACGGTCTTCACCTCGCCGGCACCTTGGTCGAGTCAAGAACACCAACACCCCGAGTGGTCGTACTCGTGCACGGTGGTGGTGTCACCCGTGAGGAGGGCGGCTTCTTCACGCGACTCGCGGCTGGACTGGCTGGAGCGGGGGTTGCTTCGTTGCGCTTCGACCTCCGCGGCCACGGTCAGAGCGAAGGTCGGCAGGAAGAGCTGACGCTCTCCACGATCCTCAACGACATCCGAGTCGTGCTTGCGTACACCCGCGAAACAACAGGAGCCGACGACATCACGCTGCTCGGGGCCAGCTTCGGCGGTGGCCTCTGCGCCTACTACGCAGCGAAGCGTCCCGAGGAGGTCTCGCGCCTCGTGCTGTTCAATCCGCAACTCAACTACAAGCGGCGCACCATCGACAGTCGGCCCTACTGGACTGATGACGTCATCAGCGAGGAGGCCGCGGCCGAGTTGACCGAGCGCGGGGCCATCCAGTTCACGCCCACGCTTCGGCACGGCCGCCCGATGATGAACGAGGTGTTCTGGCTCAAGCCGCACAAAGCACTGGGCGAGGTTCAGGCGCCAACGCTCATCGTGCACGGCACGGCGGACACACTCGTGCCGTTCGAGTCGTCTCAGGACGCTGTTGCCCGCTTCACCGCACCGGTAGAGCTGGTGCCAGTGGAAGGCTCACAGCATGGCTTCGCCGTTCACGATGACCCGCAGTACCTCGACCCGAAGAGCCAGGAGTACCAGGCGTTCGTGATCCGTACGGTGACGGACTGGCTCACCGCTACGCCGTAAGCGACTCGCGGAATTCTCGGACGGCGGGTCGGCTACGCCAGCAGTCAAGGGTCTGCAACACCTCGCCGAGAACACGGACTGTGCGCTCCGACTTGACCTCGTGAGCCACGGCCGCTGACGCCTTGCCGACCTTCGCTGCTTCGTCAGGCTCGCCGCTGAGAGCCAGCGCCGCCGCGCGCCGCGCATTGAAGAACCCAGTGTCGCGTCGGGACAGCGCTCCGGTGGTGAGGACGTCGCTGAACAGGTCGGCAGCGAGGCCAGGCTTTCCGGCCTCGGTGAGCGTAATGGCGTCACGCAGCACGCGGGTCGGGCTGGTGAAGGACGCCCCGAGGCCGTCTGGTGCGTCCTCTGGTGCGTTGGCCAGCAGCGTCTCCGCCTCGGCCAGCTGGCCACGCACCACGTCGAGCGGATCACCGAGCATGGCCCGGCCGAGCGCCTCTTGCTGTGTCACCTCGGCTCGTACCCGCGCCGGCAGCTGCCAGCGATCGTGTCCTGCTGCCTGGGCAAGCGTCAGCATCCGCAGCGCATCGCGCTCGTCATACGCCATCTGCGACTTCTTCAGCAGGACATAGCCCTGCATGGCTGCGTTGTCGGCCTCCTGTGCCCACTCCATGGCCCGGTCGTACCAGAACACGGCCGCCTGGGGCTGATGGATGTCGCGGTACAGCCAGCCAGCGAACTCAGCTCCGTCTGCACCCACCGCCAGCAGCTCGCGCCGCACCTCCGGCTTCACGTCTCGCGCCTGGCTCTCGACAGCGCCGAGCAGGCCAAGCATGACCGGCAGCGTCTTCTTGGGGCCAAGCGCACCGTCATCGCGTTTGGCCTTGTCGAGGACACGACGGAAGTAGTCGACCACCGGCCCGTCGAAGTAGCGGTGGGAGTCGTCGAGTGCGCTCGCAACGTGTTGCAGCTCATCCAGGCCGAGGCCGGGCAGCGCTACAGCAGCAACACCGTTCCTGAGAAAGCTTCGACGGTTCAAGGGGCTCATTGGGTCTCGCTCTGTGGCTTGGGCGGACGCGTCCGCCGAGTGACCAACCAAGCTGCCCAGCCCGCTCGTTGCAATCGCCTCTGCATCGAGGAGAACGAGCACAGTGCGACCATTGACCACGACCGGCAGCACCCCGCCGGCCAGTGGTGGCTCCGGGTTTGGAGCTGGCTCTTCAGGCAGAGGTCGAGCGGCGACGACCGCGGTAGCAGTGGCCCGCCCAACGACAGGCAGCTTGAACCACAGTAGGTCTGGCGGAATCCGCAGGCTATGCGCCCATCTCATGAGCTTGCCGAGGTCTTGCGGCGCCTTGCCACTCTCGATGCGGCTTAACTGCGCCTGGTTCAGTTCCAACCAACTAGCCATCAGCTCTTGTGACAGCACTCGGCCATGCCAGGGGTGCGATCGGTAGGCGTAGAACACCTGGCCCATATGCCAGCTTGCGAGCGCCTCGTGCATCCGTTCGTGCTGCCAGAACTCCACCGGCACGATAGGCGAAACATCAGCACTGGCCGCTGCATCGAGGTTCTTTCGCTGACAGGTAGAGCAACGCTCGCCGTGATTGTCCCGGGCCAGCCGCGTACCGCAAGTGCAGTATCGAGCGTGCTGCCCTGCCATGTGCCGCTCCCTGTGGGGGCCTTGCCGGTTACGCCAGTGCCAAGCCTACGGACTTTAGGCCGCCCGGGTGGCGCTGTCTATGCATGCCATGCATAACCCCCTTATGCGGTAGTGCCATGACGTCCCGGCCGCTTCAACCCCAATGCTCCCTCCAGGTACTTCGCCCCACCAGCGAACAGCAAGGGAGTGCCGCCATGAACCCCGAACACTTCATCAGCCGCCTGGAGTTGGCCGCTCAACCCGACGCCGTGCGTTGGGCAAGGCGGCACGCACGCGACGTACTGAGCCTTTGGCATGTTTCGCCTGACCACATCGAGACGGCCGCCCTCGTCGTCTCCGAGCTCGTTACGAACTCGGTGCGGCACGTCATCAAGGCCGCGCCGGCCACCGGGCCCGTTCGGGTGGCGCTGATCCTGCGGCACCGCGGTACCCACCTGATCGTCGAAGTGGGCGACCCGGATGTCCAGCCACCTGTGCTCCATGGGCTTTCAGCGCCAAAGGCAGAAAGCGGGCGCGGCCTGTTCATCGTGGAAAGCGTCTCGAAAGAGTGGGGTTACTACTTTCCGCCGACCGGCGGCAAGGTCGTGTGGTGCTCGCTCACGTTGGTCGGTGAGTAGCAGTGTCTCGCCAAGAATTAGAACCCGCCTACGGCTACTTGCGCGTTCTCAACTTGCCTGATGGCGAAGTCGAGGTGCTAGAGAAGCAGCTGCACGAGTACGCCAATACCCACAATCTCAGGTTGCTTGAGATCAGAAAAGATCAGTACCGGCTCCTGCGTCTCGGGGAACTTGGTACATGGCTCTTTGAAAAGCAAGTGCAGCACCTCATTATCCCGTCAGCAGGTCATGTCACAACACACCCCATCGCGCGGATGCTGTTCTATGAGGCTGTGTGTCTGGACGCAAGGGCTGAAGTGCACGAAGCCTGCGAGGAAGTCCTCTGACGTGGAGTAGCCGATCAATTGGCATGTTTCTAATCGTACGCCCCTGGAGATGGAAGACCTCCAGGGGCGTACGTCGTCGCGCAGCAAAAGTTAGAACGGGTATTTACCTCCATTTGCTTCACGCCACGCGGTAATCTGATGCTGAAAGCCGCGTACCTTTTCAAGCCTCATCTTCAGGTAGGGCCGCAAATTCGGAGGATACAGCTCAACGGAATCTCTGATGAAATCGATCGCCTGAACAGGGTCGACCATCATTTCCCACTCGGGCACGACTCGCCTTGTGAAGTCACCAAACATATTATTCATCAACCGAGGAAAAATGCGCGCCAACAACTCCTCTCTTCTAGAGGTCATTCCACACGTCCTCAGAACTTCATAGCCTTGAACTTCCAAGTGCCACGGAACGCCAAGGTACCAGTACGTATCGCCAATCCCCTCCCGCTCATACTCCACCGACACTTTCCTCTGCTCAAGAGCTGCAACGATTGCGAGTTCATGGCATACGGGGATCGCTTCTTTTTTAAAAGAGTGACGCAAGATTGATTGCGCAAGAGGGTGGATCGAAACAACAGGAATTGCCACATCGTGGTGACGCTCCACGATACACAGTTCTTCCAGTGCAACATACGCTCCCTCAAGAAGCGAGTCCCTGATGGCGGGAGCCGTGGGCTTCTCCATTTTCGCGGCAGCGTAGCAATCCAGCAAGCGCCGAATCACGGTTGGACTAGTGAAGGAAATCCCCTTCAGGATACTGAATGCCGTTGGATTGCTCTCCCCCACGCGAGAGAGGATATCCCGGTACATGTACGAGAGATTTACGTCTGTACGCTCCGGGATCTGTTCCAGCAGGCCATTCCTGTGGTGCTGCAAAGCGGCCACAAAGTCAACAATACGCACGTCGTACCGAGTGAGGTAGGCACACGCCTGCCGCATCGCAAGGACTCTTCCACCGAGTGTCCGATAAAGAAGTAGCTTCTCGGACCGCGAGGCATTCGGTAGATAGCTATCCAAGAAGCACATAGCTTGCTCTTCGCTCAGAGAATCAACTTTGACGAAGAACGCATGGCTTGGTGTACTGAAGATCTTCGTTCGAGCAGTGACTACCACTCTCGACAGCAGGTCATTCGGTAGATAGAACCTCAGCTCTCGCTCGTCCTGGACGTCATCGAGCACGACAAACGCAGGCGCTTGGTCGCTCGACAACATTTTGCGAAATGACCTTCTTACAGACCCATCGTCGCCAGCGCAGGAAATACCTCTATCTTCCAAGGCCTGAGCCATGTCGTCATGCATGAGCTCCGGCCGAT
This sequence comes from Streptomyces sp. NPDC090083, assembly GCF_044747445.1. Taxonomy (NCBI): domain Bacteria; kingdom Bacillati; phylum Actinomycetota; class Actinomycetes; order Kitasatosporales; family Streptomycetaceae; genus Streptomyces; species Streptomyces sp. NPDC090083. The sequence goes on from NZ_JBIVED010000008.1 coordinate 100,961, forward strand.
TTGCTCTGACCACCACGCTGTCAAGTTCGCGCGTGAACTCCTGGGCTGCCCAGGTCTTACCTGTTCCACCCTCCCCGTACAGCACAATGATCCGCTTTCTCTGCCGTACGGCTTCAGCGAACTGGGCTCGAATTTCAGGGCGATCCACGAAAACCGGAGGTTCACTCAGGGCGAGACTGCGGCTGTCGCCGATTCTCTTAGCGATCGATGCAGCTTCAGGTACTTCAGGTTGCACCAGGTCTGTGACGCCATAGGCCATCAAGGAATCTGGGGTCAGCCTCAACAGTTCAGCTGCAAGATCTTGCTTGATTACCATGAAGATCCGTCGCCATGTGCTGCCTTTTGGAATCTTCAATAAACTCAGAGCGGCAGGGAGGTAGCTATTATCGTAGCTACGCGGCAACTCGGCACCGCTGTCATCAAAGCGTGTGGGCACCTCATCGTCCCGATAGCCATAGACGATCTCTGCTACGTGCCGCTCCGGCTTTCCCTGCCACTTATTCTTGCCGACAGTCTGTTCAGGACTACGATCTGAGAGATTCACCGGCAACTTGATAATTGCAAGGTGCACCACATCAATCACGGCTTGGTTGGGGCTGCGCCTCCAGCGTTCTTCGCCTACCAGCGCCCGAGCGGTGTGAGCAAGCGTTGGAAAGTTCTCACGCTCGTCAGCATCGCCAGCTTGCTTAAAGGCGTTCCGAAGCAAGCGATCAGCGACTTTCTGAAGCTCTTCTTGTAGTTTGACAACCACAGCGGGCAACGCAGGAGGCCTTGATGTCACGGCCGACAGTATGCCGGAGCGGAGCACATGGGACTAGTAGTCGCGTGCAGCTTCGAGTCGAGCTTCCAGATCCGCAGCCTGTTCCGGGGTCAGAACACCACTTTGAAACAGGTTACAGAACTGCGAGCTGACTTGGACGGACCTATCATCCCGAGCTACGTCGAGAGCGACAAGCGTATCTCGCGCGAACTCGTAGTTCGTGCGCACTAGAGCGGCTGCTACATCTACAGCGAAACAGCCGACGATCTCGTTCTCACTTTGCGCGGCTGTGGATACGAGATTCTTCACACGCTCCCAATCTCGTGTCGCCAGATCACCCAGTTCTCTACACAGGCGATTAATCAAGTTCTGCTTTAGGTCATCTTCTTCGCAGGAAATCTCTGTGTCAGTCACAGCATCAAGTCCCCGGTACACCATGACGATTTCTTCATCACTCATGGCATCGACGTTAAAAAGCTGCGCCTGCGGAAGCTGCTCTCTTTCTGATTGTGGCGGTAATTCTCGCATTATAAAACGCGATTATGAACTTTATTGTTGATCTCGTCAAGAGATCTTGGCTGCCGACGGAGGTAGACAGCCAAAGAAAGTCACCAAATTGGTTGCGTAAGACATGTCGCAGCCAGGGTGTCCCCTGAGAGATTTTGGTCATCGCCAGCAGGCGAGAGCCCAACCGCTTCGGCGGTGCGGCTCGGACTTGAGAAATCATCAGTGGAAAGGAGCCCTCCTACATGAGCGAGATGGTGCGGAGGCAGAACCTCCCGCCTATGTCGCGGCGAGCGCACAGTGCGCTCGTTGCCGTGGCCGAGGAAACACAGGTCGAGCGAGCCAGCTCGCGGGCAATCTCGGCGGTCGCAGACGGGGCAATGGCTGAAGTCGCCTATCTCAAGCGCACGCAGATGGAGCTTGAGAAGGCGTGCCCGGATGCCTCCGAGGCCCTGGCCCTCATCGCCAACTCGGCGGCCATGGCCATCGCGCGGAACGTCAACCGCTTCGGGCAGGAGATCGGCGGGTGACTGTCGCCCTGCTACTGGCGCTCGGCTTCGCCGTCGGATGGGTGACCTCCCGGCTGGCTATGAAGGTTCGAGGAGCAGGCCCTCGCCGGCCTGCCACCCGCTATCCCGACCCGCGCCAGGCGATGAGTGACATTCGTCGCCAAGCGCGATGGGCCGAGGAGCAGATGCGCCGTGCCGCCTATCGGGGGCGTATGTGAACGACCGAGGGACTCAAGCAAGGGAGCCGGGAGTGAGCACCACCTCAGAACTGCGAGCCGTGCGTCAGTGGTTCAACGAAAGCCGCTGGCGACTGCTCGACGGATTCATTGCCGTCAACGACGCAGTCAAGGCCCGAGAAAGCGAAGGCAAGCGGCATCTTGCTGCCTCTCTGTGCGGCGATGACGAGTTCGCCAACTCCACGGCACACGAGGAGTACAGCCCTCAGTGAACACCGGGTCCGGATGGGAGACACGAGCGCTTCGTGCGCTCGTTCTTCTCCTGCTTTCTGCGTACTGCATTCGGTGGGCGTACGACATGGTGCGGCCGGTCGTGCCGTTTCTGATCGCCGCGGCCGTCGTGGCTGCGGTGGTCTCCACCGTTCTGGCCATTCGCCAAAAGCGGCGGTGGTAGCAGTCACTCAGCCGTGATCGTGTAGATAACACAACGGCTTTTCCGTTGCCTGACCCATGGACAAAAACGAGCGTGCCAACCGGTTTGCCGACCTGTATGTCCGCTTGAATTTTCGGGCGAACATTCAAGCGGGCAAACGATTTCCAAGCTGTTTGGAATGTTCTACACCTATAACTACTTCTGGCGGATTAACTCCAGAAGGCAAAGAAAGGAGGGTAACAAAAGACGTGGCAGACGCTTCAACACCACTGGAGGTACCAACACGCTTCCGTACCATTCTGGCCGATCCGCCATGGGATCACCAGCAGCAGGGGCTCAAGGGCGCCGAACAGCACTACCGGCTTATGAGCCTGAAACGCATCAAGGAAATGCCGATCACAGAACTCGCCGAGAACGACGCACACCTCTGGCTGTGGGTGACCAACGCCAGTTTGCGGGATGGGTACGACGTGGCCGAAGCCTGGGGCTTCACGCCCCGCTCGATCCTCACGTGGGTCAAGTTCCGTCTCGGCCTGGGAGCTTACCTCCGCAATAGCACAGAGCACCTGTTGTTCTGTACGCGCGGCAAGGCCCCTGTGAGCTTCAAGTCCCAGCCAACGTGGATCAACGCGCCCGTGCAAGAGCACTCCCGCAAGCCCGACGAGCAGTACGCGGTCATCGAGCGGATCTCTACCGGGCCTTACCTGGAGCTGTTCGCCCGACGGCAACCGCCGAGCACACGCGACTGGTTCGTGTGGGGCAACCAGATCGACGCGGACATCAGCATTCCGGGCTACTGGGTGCCGAACGACGAGCACCACCAAGGCCACAACCAACACGAAAGGAGGTGATCTATGGCTTCACGCAAAAGTCGAGCGAATCGCCCACAACGCCGCTTCAAGGTTGACGGTGTCCGACATGACACTCCAGACATTCGCAAGCTCAGCAAAGCCCTGCTAGCTGTAGTGCTTGAAGAGCGACAACATCAAGCGGAAGCCGAGGCGGCCGAAGCGAGGGACGCTACATGATCACTACTTCAGGCCACGGCTTGCAGTTCGTCCAGCTACATTTCCCGCGCCCGCTCGACGCCGATGCAGCGCTCGCCCTCTTGGGCCGGCTAGCGGCCGATCGCCAGGTCGCGCAGCTTGTATGGGAGGTACGAGCCGAAGGCGGCCTCGTACGCCACCTGCTCGGGGGCCGCCCGGTAGATATCGCGCGGTTGGATCGATTGCTCGGACACCTGGTGCCGGACTCCCAGTTGGACGGTACTCCCGAACGCCAGCCAGTTCGTCCTCGCGTCCAGTCGGCGGGCCGGTTTCGAATCCGACCTTCCTACCTGCCGTTGAGTATGGATACTCCGGAGGCCGTCTCCCGGGCAGTGCTCTCCGCCCTCGCCGTACCCCTGACGGAAGGCGAAGCGCTGGTCGTGCAGGTCGTGTTGGGCCCGCGCATCCTGCCCAGCGTGCTCCCTGCCGAGTTCCCCGATCCCAGCCTGCCGCTGATGCGGCAAGCCCTGACCGGTACCAGGCCAGCGGGGACAGAGCTTCGGGCCCGGCTGCGGAAGAGAGTTGAACACCCGGGCTTCATGGCAACAATCCGCGTCGGCACGAGGGCTAGCACCCGCCAACGACGCAGCTCACTGCTCCTCGGCGTACTGTCTGGCCTGACCGTGGCCCAAGGGCCTGGCACGCGGATACGGTTAGTAAGAGACTCAGCTGCCCGGCTCAACCACGCTCGGCCTCCCTGGCTGTGGCCACTTCGGTTGTCGGTACCAGAGCTGCTCGGTCCGCTTGCTTGGCCTCTTGGCCATGACGAGCTACCTGGTATGCCTCCGCTGCATCCGAAACCGCTCCGGGCCGCCGCAGGCGTACACCAAGGGGAGCGAGTCTTCGCCCACAGCGCAGCTCCTGGTGACGATCGACGGTTGGGTATCTCACCACAGGACCAGACGTTTCATGGTGTGGCCTACGGCCCCTCGGGGTCGGGTAAGTCGAACGTCTTGCTCCACCTGATCACCGCGGACATAGTTGCTGGCCGGCCCGTGGTAGTGCTCGACCCCAAAAGGCAGCTCATCGACGACATCTTGGCGCGGGTGCCACCGCACCGAGTCGACGACATAGTCGAGCTGAACGCCGCCGACGATCGCCCCGTGGGCTTCAACCCTCTCGACGTTGGCGGCCGTGACCCTGACGTAGTGGTTGACGGCATCCTGGCCGTGTTCGCCTCGATCTTTGCTGACGGCTACGGTCCTCGGACGGCGGACATCTTCAGCTCAGGCTTGCGCACTCTGGCCCGCGGCAGTCTTCCGAACACCCCAGCGACTCTGACCGACCTGCCCCGGCTGTTCACCGACCCGGCGTTTCGCCGCACGTACGTCGGTCGGGTGCAAAGCGACCTGACCTTGGCCCAGTTCTGGGCCGCTTGGGACGAACAAGGCCCCGCCGCCCAAGCAGCCGTTCTGGCCGCCCCCATGAACAAGCTGCGCCAGTTCCTGCTACGGCCGGCGGTGGTGCGGATGCTGGATCAGCGAGAGGGACGATTCCGGCTACGGGACGCCTTCCGGACCAACAAGGTCGTGCTTGTGCCCCTCAACGAAGGTCTGATCGGCCCCGGCGTGGCGAGCCTGCTCGGCAGTCTGGTCATCGCCGAGGTCTGGCAGGCCGTCCAGGAACGGGCCGGTGAACCGGGCGCTCACGCTCGACTCGGCGCGGTGTACGTCGATGAAGCGCCCAGGTTCGTGCACCTGCCGACCTCGCTCGCCGATGCGCTGGCGATCTCGCGCAGTCTGTCGGTCGGCTGGTTCCTGGCTGCCCAGTTCCGCAGTCAGTTGCCGCTGGAGCTGCGTACGGCGGTGGACATCAATGCCAGAAGCAAGGTCGTGTTCGCTACCGAGGCCGACGACGCACGCGAGCTGGCGGCCAAGCTGGCCCCGCGCCTGGAGCCCGAGGACTTCGTGGCCCTTCCTCGGTTTCATGCGTACGCCAACCTGGTCGCGAACGGTGCCCCAACCGGCTGGAGCTTGGTGCGCACGCTGCCGCCGCCTCCGGTCATCGCGGACGCTGAGGCCATTCGTATAGCCGCCCGGGCCAACTACGCACCTGCCGAAGCCACTGCCGCACCCGTAAATTCGATCACAAGTCAATCGCCGGAAACACCTCAATCGCCTCCGCAGCAATTCGGCCGGAAGCGTCGATCTCAACCTGATGCCCAGTAGACAGACGGTGCTTTCTTCGCCCCTCTGTTCGCTGCTCTCTCCATGATGGAGATCATCAGCACGTTCGTGCAGTACAGCCCCGGTTTCTGGCACAGCGCGGGAGGGGACTGACCAGCATCCTGTGCCTGTCCTCGCGCTCCCGGCTCTCTCCCCTCCACATGGAAGCCTCAAAAAAACCCTCTGCCTGCAACACATCTCAAGACAGACCCTGCGCAAGAAATTTTGCGCGAAGCAACAACAACGAAAGGAGATCTTATGAAGTTCAATGACATAGCCAGCCTGATTGAATCGCTCTCCGAGCGTGATCTATCCATCCTTGAGTCGCTGCGCGTACACCGCGCACTGACCACCGCTCTTATTCGGCGGCTACATTTCCCGATCAGCAATGAACCCCACGAAGCGGGAACCGGAAAGAGTCATGCGACGGAAATGGCGGCTGCCGTTGCCACCATTCGAGTACTGACTCGCCTCGAATCCCACCACCTGATCACGCGGATGCATCGCCGTATCGGAGGCGTGCGAGCAGGAAGCTCCGGCATCGTGTGGCAGCTTGGTGCAAGCGGTGAGCGGCTACTTCGTGCTCGACATGGCGACCCCACCAGGCGGCGCTACAGCGAACCGTCCCCGGCCTTCATCGCGCACACACTCGCTGCTGCTGATCTGGCCATTCGCCTCTACGAGTTGGCTCGCGATGGCGAGACCGAGCTGCTGCGTCTGGAAGCCGAGCCGGAGTGCTGGCGTACCTTCCTGTCCGCGCACGGTGCGCGCCAGTGGCTCAAGCCCGACCTGTTCGCGATCACGGCAAGTGGCGACTACGAGCACCACATGTTCATCGAGGCCGACAACGCCACCGAACACGCTCCGGTTATTGTGCGCAAAGCGCTTCAGTACCAGCGATACGCGAACTCCGGAATCCACCAGCAGGAACACGGATTGTTCCCATCTGCCGTTTGGGTTGTGCCTGACCAGAAGAGACAGGCCGCCATCCGGGCCATGCTGGCCTCAGAGCCACGGTTGCAGAACCTGACGACGGCCAGGGTGTTCCATGTCGTGACGGTGGAAGAGTTTCCCCACTTGATCGCCGAGGGGCCGGAAAATATACCCACACCTTAGCGGGCAGGCCAGCCAAAATAGCCCTCGGTAACTTGGCGTAACGGAGTTACTATTAGGACTACTAAACCCGGAAAAGCCAGAAAGGAGAGAGCCGAGAAATGAAGCAAAAGCAAAAAGCAATGCAGCGCATCATCGGGGACGACTACGTCGCGTACTTGCGTGTCTCTTACAGCGGGCAGGTCAACACCGACTACAACCCCGAAGGCATCTCAATCCCGGCGCAGCGCGAAAAAATTCACGAGCGCGGGGTGGAAATTGGCTCTACGAAGGCCACAGAGTTCGTCGACCCCGGAAGAACGGCAACAACAATCGACCAGCGCCCCGAGTTCCAGCAGATGATTGCCTATCTGCGCGAGCACCCCAACGTGCGTTACGTGATCGTCTACATGCTCAGCCGCTTCGCCCGAAACCGGCTGGACGACGCGATCATGGTCGCCACCCTGGAGAAGCTCGGCGTCAGGCTGATCTCCGCCGTCGAGAAGAACATCGACGACACGCCGACCGGCCGCATGCTCCACGGCATGATCGCGGTCATCAACGAGTACGCCTCCTCGCAGAGTGGCGAGGACGTCAGGTACAAGATGGGGCAGAAAGCCAAGAACGGCGGCACAATCACTCGCACCCCAGTTGGCTACCTGAACACGGGCGAAGTAGTTGATCGTCGCAGTGTCCGCACTGTCATCATCGACCCGGTACGCGGCCCGTTCATCCGCCTGGCGTTCGAGCTGTACGCCACCGGTGAGTACACCGTGGAAGAGGTGGGGCAAGAACTGTACGACCGTGGACTGCGTATGCCCCGCAACGCGCGGTACCCCGAAGAACGAGGTATCTCCACGAACCGGCTGTACGTCGTCCTGCGCGACGACTACTACTGCGGCTGGATCACCCACGAGGACAAGAAGTACAAAGGCCGTCACAAGCCTTTGGTTACTCAAGACCTCTTCGATGAAGTCCAGATGGTTGCCGACGCTCGCAACACCGCTCGTGAGCGACGGCGTGTGCACCACCACGAACTCAAGGGCTCGCTGTTCTGTGGCGCATGCCGTCGTCGCCGAGATGAGCAGCGGCGAATGATCATGCAGCACGCCACTAACCGACATGGCAACGTCTACCGGTACTTCTTCTGCAACGGCCGCTTCGACCACATCTGCGAGATGCCGTACATCCCGATCGAGCAGACTGAGGAAGCCGTCGAGGATCACTACGCCGCGGTGCGCTTCACGCCCGAGTTCATCGCTGCCATGCGCACCTACCTGGTCAGCCTCGTCAACGAGCATCAGTCCACAACCAAGCTCCTCCAGGCCCAGCTCACGAAACAGCTTCGTGGGCTCGACGCCAAGGAGAACAACCTCATCGACCTAGCCGCTGATGGCAGCCTGCCTCAGAGCAAGATCAAGGCCAGGTTGCGAGAAGTCACCAAACAGCGGGATCGCCTTACGATGCGACTCCACGACGTCGATGGCTCCCTCAGCACGGGGGTTGAGATCATCGAGGCCTGCTTGCAGCTTCTGCAAGACCCGCAGGCGTTGTACCGCCGCTGCAACGAGCAGCAGCGTCGCCAGCTCAACCAAGCTCTGTTTGCGGCGCTATACATCGAAGAGGACACAAACGGTGACATCCGGGTGAGTCACAAGCTCAAGGAGCCGTTCGGCATCCTGCACACAGCCCAAAGCCAGCAACAAGCCCCCACAGGGGCACAGGAGGCCCTGCCCGGCCTCATGGCCGCCGTACCTGCCCCCAAACGGCAAAGCGCCCCTCCCGGGCTGGGGAGGGGCGCTGGCCTGCAACTAACAGGGGCCGCCCTAGTGGGCGGCCCCTGGAAGGTACCGGGTTCCAATGAACTTCTTATGGTGGGCGATACTGGGTTCGAACCAGTGACCTCTTCGGTGTGAACGAAGCGCTCTCCCACTGAGCTAATCGCCCGGGAACGCACCGAACAATACAGGCCCCCGCCGGTTTCCTTCAAACCGCTTCCGTCAGACCGCTGCCGTCAGACCGCTTCGAGGTGCGCGAGCAGCCCGCGCCGTCCGGCTCGCATCATCAGCGCGTGGTTGAGCCGGAACACCGGCCGTCCCACCGCGGCGAACCGCCGGAGCGAGGGCCGGTTCAGGTCGACCTCCTGGTCGTAGCGGGCGAGCGTGCCGGAGCCGTCGGCGGTGAGCGTCCAGCGGGCCCAGCCCTCCAGGTCACCGGTCATCGCGATCTCCAGCACCCCGGCGACGGGATCGCGGCGCACCTCCCGCGCGGTGAAGGTCAGCACGTACGGCAGGCTCGCGCGGATGCGGATGACGCCGGTCGTGTCGTCGATCCGGTCGACCCCGCGCACCTGCGGCCACCAGCGCGGATAGTCCTCGGACCGCTCCAGGAGCGGGTACACGACGGCGGGCGGCGCGGGCAGGGCCCACCGGGCGCGGAAGCGGTAGTGCGTCCAGTCCATGCCGGAAGTCTGCCCGGCGCACCGCCCGTCTCCCGGTACCTGAGTACGGGGTGAGTACGCGCGCTCATGTCCTGCGGCGGGACGGCCAGCAGACTTCGGGACATGACGCACATCCCGCCGCCGGCCGTCGAGTTGCGGATCCTGGACGCCGAGCTGTACCGACTGGACGCCCGCCGCACGCAGTTGCTGCACCGGCGGGCCTGGCTGCTGACCGTGCTTCAGCCGGGGCCGCCCGCTCCCATGACGCCGCCGCCTCCCGCCACGCCCCGCCCGGAGACCACCGCGCCGGGTGTGCAGAACGTGCTGCTCCTGCTCGGCGGCATCCTCCTCACGCTCGCCGCGATCGCGTTCACGCTGGTCAGCTGGGGAAGCATGGGCATCACGGGCCGGGCGCTCGTGCTCGCCGCGGTGACCCTGGCGGCCCTCGGCACACCCGTCGCACTCCTGCGCCGCGGCCTGCGTTCCACCGCCGAATCGCTCGCGGGTCTCGGCCTCGCGCTGACCGTGCTGGACGCCTACGCGCTGCACGAGGTCGCGTTCCCGGCCGGGGACGGCGTGACGTTCGCGGCTGCGGCGGCGACGGTCCTGACCGGGCTGTGGACGGCGTACGGCCTCGGACTCGCGGCGCTCCCCGGCGGGAAGACGCCCTCACCGACCCTTCTCCTCCCCCTCCCCGCCGCGCTCGCGATCGCCCAACTTCCCCTGCTCCTCTGGGCGGTCGCGGCCGGCGGGGGTCCGCACACGATCACGGCGGCGCTGCTGCTGACCGCCGTGATCGACATGGTTCTCGCACTCCGGCTGTCCCGCAGGGCCGTTCGGCTCGTCGCCGCCGTCGGCGCGTGCACCATGGGCGCCTGGGGGGTGCTGGCGGCCGGTCAGCTCTCCCTGGACGCGACCGGTCCGGGTGCCGCCGCCCGTGCGGCGGCGCTCTTCGCCCTCGCGGCGGCGGGCGCGTTCGGCGCCACCTGGCTCGCCTCGGACGTACGGCTCAGGACGGGTACGGCGGCGGTCGGCGGCCTCTCCGTGGTCGTCGCGGCCGGTGGCGTGCTGCGTGCGGTTCTGCCGGCCGACTGGACGGTTCCGGGCTATCTGGCGTGCGGTGTCGCCCTGTTGGCTCTCGTCGGGGGCCGGCTTCCCGAGCCCGTGCGTCACGGGCTCGGCTGGGCCTCCGCCGCCGTCCAGGCGAGCGCGGTGGTGTGGGCGCTGCCGGTCACCACGCTCACCCTGTTCGGCCCGGCCGTCTGGCTGACCCGGGTCTGGTGGGGCGCCCCGGCCGACGCCCGCGACGCGGTGACGACGGACGCCTTCTGGCCGGCGCACACGTCCGCAACTCCGCTGGTTCTGGCGGCGGTTGCGGCGGTAACGATGTCGACGTCCCGTACCGCCGAGTGGCGCCCCCGCGCACGGACGGCCGCCCTCGTCCTGACCTGGGCGACCGCGCTCACCGTCCCGACGGCGCTCCAACTGCCTTACAGCAGCGGCCTGTTGATCCAGGGCCTGACGATCATCGCCCTGCTCTCCCTCACGCGCCGCACCGCGACGCTCCTCGCCCTGGCCACCTCGCTGTCCCTGGCCGCCCTCTCCCTGGCCACGGAACCGGCCACGCTCGCCGTACTGGCGTCACTGACCGCCGTGTTCGCCCTGGCCGCCCGGCGCGGCCGTCTCGCGCCGGCCTCCGCCGCGGCATCGCTCGCCCACGCGACGGCCCTCGCGTGCGCCACCGGGGCCGCCCTGGACTGGCGGCCGGAGCACATCGCGCTGCTGGTGCTGGCCGTACCGGCGACCGCGGCCCTGCTCGCGGCGCGCACCGGCGATCCGTCGACCACCTTGGCCGTCGAGATCACGGGCGCGGTCGCAGGAGTGGTGGCGATCGGTCTCTCCGCTCCCGAACTCCCCGCGTTCGCCCTGGTCCTGGCCCTGTGCGGGGTGATCGCGGCGGGCACGGCGGTACGGCCCGACCGGCGTGCCGCCAGCTATGCCGCCGCCGCCCTGTTCGTCCTCGCGATGTGGGTGCGGCTGTCCGTCTGGAACGTCGGCAGCCCCGAGGCCTACACCCTGCCGGTGACCGTCCCGGCCCTGCTCGTGGGCGTGCTGCGCAGGCGCCGCGACCCGAACACCACGTCCTGGACAGCCTACGGCCCCGGGCTCGCCGCCACGCTCGTCCCGAGCCTCCTCACGGCCTGGCCCGACGCGCACTGGACGCGCCCGCTGCTGCTGGGCACGGCCGCGCTGGCCGTCACCCTGCTCGGCGCGCGGCACCGCCTCCAGGCACCGCTGGCCCTCGGCGGCGGCACGCTCGTCCTGGACGCGCTGCACGAACTCGCCCCGTATCTCGCCCAGGTGGTCGGCGCCCTGCCGCGCTGGGCGCCGCCCGCCCTCGCCGGACTCGTGCTGCTCGCACTCGGCGCGACGTACGAGCAGCGGATCCGGGACGCCCGACGGGTGCGGGAGGTCCTGGGGAGGATGAACTAGCCCTGCGCTAGGGCATCTTGTCGCCGAGCAGGGCCAGGTTCTCGATGGCGGCGAGGCCGTAGAGCGCGGTGTCGTTCGAGGACACCCACGCGGCCTCGCCGCCGGGGACGAGGGTGACGGGGCCGGTCAGCGGCTCCGTCTTCCACGGCGAGGACTCCGTGTAGCCGTCCGAGGCGTAGAACTTCGTCCACGCGCGCCGGGCGAGGGTCGCGTCGTCGAGCTGGACGGCCGCGTAGGCGTCGAGGCGTGAGTGGCCCTGGAAGAGCAGCAGGGTGCCGAAGTTGGAGCCGTAGCGGGCCGCCTGTTCGGTCTTGGAGGCGTTGAAGTAGCGGCAGTAGTCCATGTACACCTCCTTGAACCTGGGCATGTCGACGAGGTGGATCAGCTCCGCGCACAGCTCGTTGAGGCCGAAGACGGCCGAGAGGTGCGAGACGGAGACCACGGGGGTTGCGGCCACGGCGAACCTGCCGGTGTCGAGGTCGTAGAGGCCGCTGCCCTGCACGAATCCGTTGGGCTGGGCGGCGATGGTCTCCATCGTCGACAGGACGCGCGCCCTGGCCTTCTCCCACTGGGGCCCCTTGCGTTCCCACTCGGTCAGCCACGCCGAGACCAGGCCGCTCCAGTCGGTGCCGAAACCGATCGACAGGGCGTGCCGGTCCGGGGTGTACGGCTCGGTGCGGATCTTGCGGATGGGGTCGAGGACGAGGAACGTCTCGTCGGAGTCGACGTTGGCGGCCATGAGGTCGCCGACGCGTTCGTCGGCGGTGAGGAAGTAGTAGTAGCGCCGGTAGGTGGTGTTGGCGATGCGCTGCTGCTTGGCGCTGTCGGCGTAGTGCTGGACACCGTGCCGGGTGCCGAGGCCCGCCCACTGGCCCAGGTGGTAGACGTCGACCTCGCCGGTGTGCCGGGTGAGTGCCTCGGCGAAGCGGAAGATGTCCGCGCGGCCCGAGCGGAGGTACGCGAACCAGAGCCAGATGTCCGGTGACAGCTCGGAGTTGTCCCAGGCGTAGCCGCCGATGTCGTACCTCCACTGGTGGCGCACGGTGTCGTACGAGTGCATGAAGTCGCCGTAGTCCCAGAAGCCGTACCAACGGCGTTGCGCCACCTGGTCCTTGTAGTAGGTGAAGAGGAAGTCGAGGTGGTCCTCGATCTTCGCCTTGGCGGGGGTGGAGCGGTCGGGTGCGGAGTAGAGGCCGGGGCCGAAGACCTTGGACTTGATCAACTGCGCGGGCGGGGCCGCGAGTTGGGGCAACACTCTGACGGCCTCGACCTGTTGGGCGAGTGCCTCCGCGGTCGGCGTCGACTCGTTGGCCCAGAAGAGGAGTTCGGAGGTGCGGGCGATGCCGTACGGGGTGCCGAACTCGGGTTCGTAGTCCTCGTAGGTGATCTCCAGGCCTTCGAGCTGCTTGGCGTAGGTGTCCTGGCCCATGCCGTCGTGGTAGAAGCGCAGGTCCATCGGCTGGGCCTCGGGCGACCAGAGCCAGAGGGTGACCTCGGCCTCGTCGGTGTGCGCGGCACGGATGTCGAGCTGTGCAGGGAACTTCTCCCAGAAGTCCCGCAGCCCGAAGGAGAGTCCGCCGCTCGCCCCGCCGACGTACCCGAACCCGGAGGCGTGTCCGCCGCCGCCGGCGGGGATCCAGCCGTGGCCCTTGGTGGTGCGCTTGCGGAGGGTGAAGCCGTCGGCGGAGAGCTGGGAGAGGGTGTAGTCGCCCCACTTGGGGATGTACGGGAGGCGGCTCGTGACGCGTTGGTCCCAGGTGGACGGGTCGGCGAGCTTCTGGCCCGCGTACTGGGCGGCCTGGACGGTCGCGCCCGGGTCGCGGCGCAGGCCCGTGACGCCCTGGACCGCCTCCCGCAGCAGGCCGGTTCCCTCACCGCCGATGCGGATGTGGCGGTCGTAGGCCTGGTCGCGCATCGGCACGGTGAAGCGGACGCCGAGGCCGCGGATGAAGTCCCCGCTGGCCGTGCCCGGTTCGACCGTGCCGTCGTAGGTGATCGTGTGGACCATGCGGAAGGAGTCGGCGCCCGCGTAGAAGTAGAGGCGGATCGAGAACGGCAGCCAACTCCTGCCTCCCTTGCGGTGTTTGCCGTCGATGCGGACCACCGCCCGTACCGGGCCGTCCTGTTCGACGGTGACCTCGCCGATCGTCCCGTCGAAGCGTTCGGTCCGCACCGTGCCCTGGTCCTCGTCCTCGATCTCGGGCTGCCGGATGAGCACGAGCCGGCCGTTCCTGGCGATCTCGGTGGAGCCCCGGGTGACCGACTTGATGAGGGTGGAGCCGTTCCTGCCGATCTTCACGGTGATGACGCCGGTCGACACGTCGATGGTGCCGCCGTGTCTGTCGACGGTGACCTTCTTGTCGGGGGCGGTGGTGTCCCCCGCGGTGAGGGTGAGCTTGCCGGAGCCCGAACTCACCGCGTGCGCCGTCCACTTGAGCGATCCGTCGGGCCAGTAGGCGATCGGCCAGGACTGCACGGGCACGGCCGCGCCCCCGGCGTCCGTCAGCGCGAAGGTCTGGTCCTCCTGGTGGGTGCCCATCGGCCACGGCACGCCGACCGTCGAACCGGGCGCCGCGCCGAGCCCGCCGTCCTCCAGCCAGTCGAGGGTCACCGGGTCGCCGTCGGCCGCCGCTCCGGGCGCGGCCTGGGCGTCCTTCGCTCCTGGCACCCAGCTGAACTGCGCGGCGGCTCCGGCGACGGCCGCCGCCTTGAGCAGGGACCTGCGGGGAATGGGAGACATGGCTTTCCTTTCCGTGCGGGAGACGTTCGTCATGTGCAGGTGTTCAGGGGCATGCGGGTGGTCAGGGACATGACAGACAGGAGTGCGGCGCTCCGGGCAGCCGCACCGGTCCTCGTCCGTCAGCGGCGGCGGTACCGCTCCTCCACGGCGACGGCCGCCGCCGTCACGGCCCCGAGCACGGGAACCGCCAACGGGGCGATGAACAGGGCGGAACAGCCGACGAGGACCAGCCCGCCGACGAGCAGGAAGGAGCCGGCCGGGTCGAGGACCGTACGCCGAACGGCCGCGCCGAGCAGCGCCCGCCAGCTGTCCCCCGGCGCCCACACCGCCGCCGCCCGCAACCCGGCGACGACGGCCCCGAGCAACGCGAACACCCCGACCGCACCCACGAGTTGTCCGCCGGGCAGCCCGGACCGCACCGCGTGGACGTCCACCTGGACGACGACCACCGCGCCCCACCCGGCGACCCCGACGACCCACCCGCCGCGCACGGCTGTACGGAAGTCCGCGACGAACTCCCGCCAGCCGCCGCCGACATGACCGGCACGGCGCCTCACGTGCCGTGCCCCGGCGGCGAACGCGGCAGGGTAGGTGACGACTCCCGCCGAGGCGACGGCGATCCACACCCCGGTGAGCAGACATTCGGCGAAGACCCCGAACCGCTCGGCGAGGACGGACTCCCGGCGCGCCTTCGCGCGTGCTCCGGCCACCGGCTCAGCCCTTCAGTCCGGAGGTCGCCATGCCGTCGATCAGATAGCGCTGGAAGGCGAGGAAGAACAGCAGCACCGGCAGCAGCGCGACCAGGGACATGGCGATCATGCCGCCGTAGTTCGCGGCCACGCCGTCGGAGTCGCGGAACATCATCAGGCCCAGTGAAACGGTGTACTTGCCGGGCTCGTTGAGGTAGATCAGCGGGCCCATGAAGTCGTTCCAGGCGTTGATGAAGGTGAAGATCGCGCTGGTGATGAGCGCGGGCCGGCACAGCGGCAGCACGATCGACCAGTAGATCCGCAGATGTCCGCAGCCGTCGAGCCGGGCGGCCTCGTCGAGTTCCTTCGGCAGGTTCCGCATGAACTGCACCATGAGGAAGACGAAGAAGGCCTCCGTCGCCAGGTACTTGCCGAGCAGCAACGGGACGTAGGTGTTGACCAGTTGGAGCTTCTGGAACATCACGTACTGCGGGATCAGCAGCACGTGGTACGGCAGCAGGAGCGTGCCGATCATCAGGGAGAAGAGCAGGTTGCGGCCCGCGAACCGGATGCGGGCGAAGGCGTAGGCCGTCAGGGAGCAGGAGACGAGGATGCCGACGACCGAACCGAGGGCGTAGAAGAGGGAGTTCTCGAAGAACGTCCAGATCGAGATGTCGGCGATGCCCTTGGCGAGGCCCTTGAAGTTGGCGAGGATCGGGTGGCCCGGGAAGAGCTGCAGGCTGCCAATGACGTCCTTGCTCGGCTTGAACGAGGCGCCGATGACCCAGAGCACCGGGTAGAGGACGACGGCGAGCACGGCCAGCGCGCCGATGTGCCAGAGCAGCGAGCCGGTGCGCTTGCGCCCCAGGCCCGGGGACTTCGGGACGGTACCGGCACTCATCGGACGTCCTCCTCGTAGTGCACCCACTTCTTCTGCGACCAGAAGAGGACGGCCGTCACGAGCGCCACGGCGAGCAGCAGCATCCACGCCATCGCGGACGCGAAGCCCATCTGGGCGTTCTTGAAGCCCTGTTGGTAGAGGTAACAGGTGTAGACGAGCGTGGCGTCGGCCGGTCCGCACTGGGAGTTGGAGACGACGTACGCGGAGCCGAAGATCTGGAAGGAGTGGATGGTCTCCAGCAGCACGTTGAAGAACAGCACCGGGGAGATCATCGGCAGCGTGATGTTCCAGAACCGGCGGAAGGGCCCGGCCCCGTCCATCGCGGCGGCCTCGTACAGCTCCCTGGGGACCTGCTTGATCCCGGCGAGGAAGATGACCATCGGCGCGCCGAACTGCCAGACGGTGAGCGCGACCAGGGAGTAGAGGATCCAGTCGGGGTCGCCGACCCAGCCGCCGACATGGGAACCGAACAGCGACTGCGTACGGTCCACGACGGCGCCGTCGGAGAAGAGCGACCGCCAGACGAAGCCGATCGAGACGCTCGCGCCGATCAGCGAGGGGGCGTAGAAGGCGGCCCGGTAGAGGGCCTGGCCGCGGCGGCTCTGGGCGAGCAGCATGGCGACGCCGAGGGCGAGCAGGAGTTTCAGCGGGGTGCCGATGACGACGTACTTGGCCGTCACCTCGACCGACTTGCGCCACCGGGGGTCGTCGAACATCCGGGTGAAGTTGTCGAAGCCGATCCACTTCGGGCTGTCGAAGAGGTTGTAGTCGGTGAACGCGAAGTAGAGGGAGGCGACCATCGGCCCGGCGGTCAGCAGCAGGAAGCCGGCGATCCACGGGGACATGAAGAGGTAGCCGGCGAGGTTCTCCCGGCGCCCCCGCCGCTTGCGGTCGGCGGGGGCGGTGGGGCGGGCCGGCCGGGCGTCGGGCGGAGCGTCCTTGACGAGCGTCACGGCGGTTCCCATCAGGCGGAGAAGGCGGCCTGCGCCTCGGAGAAGAACTGCTTGACCGCGTCGGCGACCTTGGCCTTGCCCAGCGCCATGTCCCCGCCGATGCGGAGGAAGGCGGACTCGGCGGTGTCGGCGCCGGACGGGTGCGGGGTGATCGTCCCGAGGACCCCGGCCTTCGCGGTGTCCGCCTCGTACTGGGCGATCTCCTTCTGCACGGCGTCGGTCGGCCTGAACGCGTCGTACTGGTCGGTGGTCGCCAGGATGCCCCGGTCGTAGCCCATGATCCTCCCGACGGAGGGGTCGTGGACCATGAAGTCGATGAACCGGGCGACTTCCTTGGGGTGCTTGGTGCGTGCCGAGCCGCTGAGCATCAGGGACGCGAGGTACTGGCCGGTGTCCTTGCCGTCGGTGGTGGGGATCGGGGCGAGGCCGTAGGTGCTGCTGCCCTCGGCGGAGTAGCGGACGGTGAAGTTGTCCCAGGTGAATTCCGAGGCGCCGTGCCCGGCCGAGAGGGAGGACTTGGGGGTGTCCTGGGCGACGACCTTCGGGGAGGTGACGATCCCGGCCTTCACGCGGCCGTACCCGTCCGTCCACCACTCCGTCAGATCCGACTCCTCGAATCCCAGGCCGTCCTTGGCGAAGAAGGCCTTGCCGTTCTGCCGGAGGTAGAGGTCGTACAGGTACATGATGCTGAAGTAGCCGGTGTCGCCGGGGACTTGGGTCTTGTCGTGGATCGTCTTGAGGGCCTTGAAGTACTCGTCCCAGGTCCAGCCCGCCGTGGGATCGACGCCGGCCCTCTCGTAGACCTTCTTGTCGATGACCAGCGCCATGGTGTTCGAACCGACCGGAATTCCGAGCTGCTTGCCGTCGACCTCGCCCACTTTCGTGACGCCCGTACGGAAGTGATCGAGGCTCAGATTCCCTGCGTCGATCTGCGACCGGAGATCGAGCAGGACGCCTCTCTTGTCGTACTTCCGAAGAAATCCGACGGCGTTCTGGAATACGTCCGGCGGATTTCCGCCCGCGGCCTGCGTCTGGAACTTCTCCCAGAAAGAGGGATAGTCCTGAAAGTCCGTCTTCACCTTGATCTTCGGATACTTCTTCTCGAAGAGCGCGATGGACTGATTGATCTTTTTCGCCCGCTCCTCGGCACCCCACCACGAGTAACGGATCGTCACCGTCCCGTCCGCGGCGGTGCCGTCGTTCCCGCCGCACCCCGTCGCGGCCAGCCCCAGCGTGGCCGCCGAGACTCCCGCCGCCTTGAGGACCGTACGCCTCTCCACATTCGTGCCGGTTCCCATGATGGGCCCTCCCCGTAGCATCGGTGGCACCTGCATGAATCGTTTCAAGTAAGCGCTTGCTGGCACAAGCTACGGAGGCCCTCGGGGTGCGTCAATGATTCGGACAGGATTTTCTCCGGGGCCGACCGAGCGGTGCGGCGTCGCCGACGGGCGCACGGCGCGGGTGACCGGACGGACACCGCAGGTGAGACGCGCGCGATCGGCCGGCCGAACGGAAAGCGGCCAGCCGCACTCTGGCGCCGGGCGGCCGGAAAACGCCTCGGCCACGAGAAGCCGACCACGCGGCGTGCGGGGCGTGAACGCCGACGGCGGTCTACCGGCAGCGGCGTGTGGGGCGTGAACGCCGACGGCGGTCTACCGGCAGCGGACTGCCGCGCCTGGATACCGGGCGCCAGGCATCACGCGTCGGGCATCAGGCGTCGGGCTGGTGAGCGCCTGGGCGGCCGGGAGTCGAGCCTCAGGCGGCGGGCACCGGTCGGTCGGTGGCCTGGGCGGCGGCGGGGGGCCGACCACGCGATATGCGGGCGTGAACGCCGACGGCCCGCCTGTGGATCACAGGCGGGCCGTCGGTCCGGGTGGGCGATACTGGGTTCGAACCAGTGACCTCTTCGGTGTGAACGAAGCGCTCTCCCACTGAGCTAATCGCCCGGGCGCACGGAGAACATTACCCCATGTCAGCGGGTGCCCCGACCAGCGCGGGAAGCCGCCCGGACGCCCTTACCGGGTCACTGGTCCTTGATCTTCCAGGGCATCACGACACCGAACTTCCACACGTAGACCCCGACCAGGGCGACCACGATCACCAGGCCCACCGAGGTCAGGACGATGTTCCGGCGGCGCACGGCGGGGTCGAGCGCGCGCTGTGCCGCCTCGGTGACCTTGCGTTTGGTCCAGCGGAGCACCAGCTGGGCCCAGACGAACTCCGTCGCCCAGATCGCCATGCCGCCGAAGATCACGACCCAGCCGGGGCCCGGCAGCGGCAGCATGATGATGCCGGCGACCACGACCGCGAGGCCGACCACGAAGACGCCGACCTGCCAGCTCACATGCAGCGCGCGGCGCGCCCTGACGAACTCCGGCGCCTTGGAACCGAGCCCCCGCTCGTCCGCCGCCTCACCCGCCCGCGTCCCGTCGCCCGCCTCTTCGGACACGACCGCGACCTCACCCGGTTCGTCACTCCCCGTATTCATACGGACAAACCCTACCCGAGGGAAACCAGTCACCGAAATGGCCCTGCGGAGCGATCGAGCCCTCGGCCGGAAGAGTTACGTAAAGGCACGCAAAACACTCAGAGGGGTTTACAACGGCACCGTAGGTGGCATGTCGATTTCGCCGACGTGCGAATCCCCGAGCGCACACTGAGCGAAAGGCCCTGGCGCTTATGAACACCACGGTCAGCTGCGAGCTGCACCTGCGCCTCGTTGTGTCGAGCGAGTCATCCCTGCCTGTCCCCGCAGGCCTGCGGTACGACACGGCCGACCCCTACGCCGTGCACGCCACCTTCCACACCGGAGCCGAGGAGACCGTCGAGTGGGTGTTCGCCCGCGACCTTCTCGCGGAGGGCCTCCACCGGCCCACCGGTACCGGAGACGTCCGAGTCTGGCCATCCCGTAGTCACGGTCAGGGCGTCGTCTGCATCGCACTGAGCTCTCCCGAGGGCGAAGCCCTGCTGGAGGCTCCCGCGCGAGCCCTGGAGTCCTTCCTCAAGCGGACGGACGCCGCCGTGCCACCCGGCACGGAGCACCGGCACTTCGACCTGGATCAGGAGCTGTCGCACATCCTGGCGGAGAGCTAGCGCGAGGTCCCGACCAAGCCGCCCGGCGCCGTCCGAACTCGGGGAGACGGCTCGGGCCCAGACAACCGCATAGGGCACACACCGGCGCCGTCGCCGCGATTCGTCGCGGGGGCGGCGCCGGTGCGCGTCCGGCCCGCTCACGCGACTCTCCGTGTTCCGGGGAACCGCGAGAGGCACGGTCCCGTTCTAAGAGACAGGGGGCGGCCCTCCGGGAAGCCACTACCATCGGCCAGCATCGGCGGGCGCCCGCCCGACCCCCAGGCCAGGGAGCGAAACGTGCTGATCACCCACGACACCCGGTGCGCCCTCGACACCGTGGTCGATCTGGTGAACACCGCACCGGAGGACGCGGCGGCGCCGGACGGACTGAAGGATGTCGCGCTGCTCGCGGATTTCGTACGAAACCACGAGATCAGCGATGTCGGGGTGCTGTCGGAGTTCGACCTCTCCGCCGTGCGCAAGATCCGCGGGCGGTTCGCCTCGGTCTTCTCGGCCCCGGACCCCCGGGCCGCCGCCGGGCTGATCAACGACCTGGTCGCCGCCGCGGGCACGACACCCCGGCTCACGGACCACGACGGCTACGACTGGCATGTGCACTACTTCGCGCCCGGCGCCTCGGTCGCCGACCATCTCGCCGCGGACTGCGGGATGGCGCTCGCGTTCTTCGTGGTCGCCGGTGAGCAGGAGCGGCTGCGCCGCTGCGAGGCTCCCGACTGCCGGCGCGCCTTCGTCGATCTCTCCCGGAACCGCTCGCGCCGCTACTGC
The DNA here is from genome assembly GCF_044747445.1 of Streptomyces sp. NPDC090083. Taxonomy (NCBI): domain Bacteria; kingdom Bacillati; phylum Actinomycetota; class Actinomycetes; order Kitasatosporales; family Streptomycetaceae; genus Streptomyces; species Streptomyces sp. NPDC090083. The sequence goes on from NZ_JBIVED010000008.1 coordinate 121,720, forward strand.
GACAGCCGGACCTGCGGGAACCGGCTGCATGTGGCCGCCTACCGGGCGCGGCGCAAGGAGGCGGCGGGCTGACACCCGGCGCCGGCGTCGCTCGCTTCCCGTCTCCGTCCGCTTCCCGTTTTTTCAGTTTCTCGCGTCTCGATGAGGTCGCGGCCCCCGACGGGTGACGTCGGGGACCACGAGTACGGCTCACAGCATCAGCAGGTCGTGCAGCGAGGCCATGAGCAGCAGACACCCGATCACCGCTAGGAAGATCATCAGCGGTGGCTGGGAAAGGGCGAAAAGGCAGCCGCGCGGCTCGTCCTTCGGCGGCGCGGCGTCGCTCTGTGTCGTGTCCAGCATCTCGCCGCGATGATGACGCAGCGGAGACCCCCTACGCGATCAACACGCCCGAAAAGAGAGGGAGTTCGCCGAATTCCGTGTTGTCCGTTTCGGGTCGGGTCGAGTCCTGAACGCTTACCGGCGGACCGGGCTCACTCTGTGTCGTTTCAGTCCCGGTCCGGTCCGGCCTTCATATCCCGTGCTTCTTCAGGATCGCCTCGATGTCGCTGAAGTCGTCCCCGCTCTGCGCGCGGGGCGCCGGCTGCCGGGTCGCGGGGCGCTTGGCCGGGGCCAGGGAGGGCGCGGAGGCCGCCGGGGCCACCGCGTCCGGCTGCGCGGAGTCACGGGCCGCTCTGCGCTCCTTGCGGGTGCCGCCACGGCGGCGCTCCACGGCGCGGGTGCCCATGAAGAGCAGCCAGGCGCCGCCCAGCACGACGAAGCCCGCCCAGGCCGTGGGGCTGAACGCGGTGTCGGCCGCCCAGCCGACGACCCCGGTCATCACCAGGCCGACGGGTACGAGCGAGTACGCGGCGATGCGGGCGGCGGAGAGAAAACGCTTCCGGTACGCCGTGACCGCCGCGATGCCCAGGCCGGCCGCAGAGACGGCGGAACAGACGGTCTCGGCAATCATCCGGTCCTCCAGGCAGGTCCGTCGGGCAGTTCTCGGCGAAGCGCGCTCAGGTCGGGCGGGCTCCGGGTGTTCGGGGCGTGGGCGTTCCGGTCGGTCGGGGCATCCCGTCGGGCGGACAAGCGTCCCTAGGACAGGAGCGTCCTGGTCGGCCGGGCCATTCCCGTCGACCGGGCCATTCCGTCGGCTGGAGCGCCCCCGTCCGGCAGGTCGTGCTTCGTCCCTTCCATCCTGCACCGTTCGGTCCCCGGGAGGCCATGCCTCGGGAGGACATCAGGGACATCTCCGGGTCGCATCCTCCCCAGGTGCCGGTCGGCCGGCGTACGGACGCGGCCCGTAGGGGAACCGCCCGCAGGAGAACCGGCCGCAGGAGACCCGGTCCCTGTCGTCCGCCGTCGCCCCGTGGTCCCGGTTGGGGGCGGGGTGCCGGGGCTGGGAGACTGGATCCATGAGTGACCTTCCCTCCGTGCGCACCCCCGTCCTCGACGTCTGGTGTGAGCTCCAGTGCCCGGACTGCGACACCGCCCTGGACGATGTGCGCGCCCTGCGGGCCCGCTACGGCGACCGGCTGGAGGTGCGGTTGCGGCACTTCCCGCTGGAGAAGCACAAGCACGCGTTCGCCGCGGCGCAGGCCGCCGAGGAAGCCGTGGAGCAGGGGCGCGGCTGGGACTACATCGAGGCCGTGCTCGGCCGGGTCGCGGAGCTGGACCGTAAGGGAGAACCCTTCCTGGTCGAGGTGGCCGCCGAACTCGGTCTGGACGCCGAGGAGTTCGACACCGCGTTGATCGACGGCCGGCACATCCTGATCGTCGACGCCGACCAGGCCGAGGGCAAGGCCATCGGCGTGACCGGCACCCCGACGTACGTCATCGGCGGCGAACGCCTCGACGGCGGCAAGAGCCAGGACGGGCTGCGGGCCCGCATCGAGGAGATCGCCGACCGGTTGCTCGCCGAGGCCGGGGACCGGTGACCCTCGGGGGCACGCGTCAGAGCAGGCTCTTGTACAGGTGGTGGACGACCGTCTCGTAGCCGAGTGACTCGTAGAGCCGCTCGGCCGGGGTGTTGCCCGCGAAGACGTTCAGCCGGACGGCCGGGAGGCCCGCGGCGACGCCCTGTGCCTCGGCGAGGAGCATCAGGGTGCGGCCGTGGCCCTTGCCCCGATGGCTCGCGTCGGCCTCGACGTCGTAGACGAAGGCCTTGCCCTCGCGGGGGCCGGTCCAGAGTGTGCCCACCCGGGTGCCCTCGTGCTCCAGGACGGTGAAGAGCATGTCCGCGGTGGCGAATCCGTCGGGCAGCAGGTCGTCGTTGCCCTGGAGCACCTTGGTCCGGGCCTCGGCCTCGGGCACCCCGCGCTCGGTCCAGCTCAGGATGAAGCTCTCCGTCCCGAGGCTCTCCCACGGGCCGTACTCCTCCTGGGTCATGGGCCGGCCCCGGCTCCCCGCGGGCAGTTCGGGCGCGGTGTCGCCGAGGGGTTTCTCCATGTGGCGGTTGCGGGTGACGTAGCCGAGGTTGGTCGCCATCCTGAGGGCCGGCTCCGCCGCCGCGGGCACGGACGCCTCGATCCGCGCGCAGCCCCAGCCCCGCGCCACCTCCTCGGCGGCGAGCGCGGCCACCGTGCCCCGGCCGCGTCTGCGGTCCGGCTCCTCGATGCGCAGGTACCGGATCTGGGCCACCGCGTCGCCGAAGGCGGGACTCGTGCCGAGGTGTATCGAGCCGACGGGACGGCTGTTGACGCACACCTGATAGCGGCGCGAGCGGGTCCCGTCGGCCTCCTGCTGAAGCGGCTCGGTCGGCCGCAGGGTCGTAGTCATCAAGGGAGTTCTACCCGGACCCGAGCCCCGGCTCAGCTGATTAACGGCCCCTACGGATCGAGGTCGTCGCCCGACCGCTCGTCGAAGACGCGCATGGCCTTGGCAGTCACCGGGCCTGCGGCGCCCGGGAGTTGGCGTTCGTCGACGAGGTGGACGGCCTGGACGTCCCGCAGCGAGGAGGTGAGGAAGACCTCGTCGGCGTGTTCCAGGACGTCGAGCGGGAGGTCGGTCTCCTTGGCGCCGGTCCATTCGACGGTCAGGGCACGGGTGATGCCCGCGAGGCAGCCGGAGGTGACGGGCGGGGTGTGGATCTCGCCGTCGAGGACGACGAAGACGTTCGACCCCGTGCCTTCGCAGAGTTGACCGACCGTGTTGGCGAACAGCGCCTCGGACGCGCCGTGTTGGCGGGCGCGGGCGAGGGCGACGACGTTCTCGGCGTACGACGTGGTCTTGAGGCCGGTGAGGGCGCCGCGTTCGTTGCGGGTCCAGGGGACCGTGACGGCGGCCGTGGAGTCGGGGCGGTGGTGCGCCTCGCCGAGGGCGACCACGAGGGTCGGGCCGTGTTCGCCGCGGTCGGAGCCGAGGGGGCCGTGGCCGCCGGTGTACGTGATGCGGAGGCGGCCGAGCGGCATCAGGTTGGCGGCGAGGACGGCCGCGCAGCCGCGGCGGACCTCGTCCAGGTCCGGGTCGGGCAGCCCGAGGCCGCGCGCGGAGCGGGTCAGCCGGTCGAGATGACGGGTCAGCGCGAACGTCTTCCCGTCCGTCGCCTTCACCGTCTCGAAAATGCCGTCGCCCACGGTCAGTCCGTGGTCGAAGACGGAGACGCGGGCGGACTCGATGTCCTGCAGCCCGCCGTCGAGCCAGATCTTCATGAGAGAGCCCCTCCGTTCACCTCGTACGTGCCCGACGCTACCGCGAGCAGCCGTGACGCCTTCAGCTCGGTCTCCCGCCACTCCCCCTCGGGGTCCGAACCCCAGGTGATGCCCGCGCCCGTGCCGAAGCGGAGCATGCCGTCCGCGCGGTCGACCCAGAACGTCCTGATGCCTACGGCCAGTTCGCCGGTGCCACGGTCCGCGTCGACCCAGCCGACGCCCCCGCAGTAGGGCCCCCTGGGCGCGGTCTCCAGGGTGTCGATGATGCGCAGGGCGCTGGACTTGGGGGCTCCGGTGACACTCCCGGGCGGAAACGCGGAGGCCAACAGTTCCGGCCAGCCGGTGTCCGCGGGCAGCTCGCCCCGGACCGTGGACACCAGGTGGACCAGCCCCGGATGCTTCTCCACCACGCACAGGTCCGGCACGGTCACGGTCCCCGTCGCACACACATGGCCGAGGTCGTTGCGGACCAGGTCCACGATCATCACGTTCTCGGCGTAGTCCTTCTCCAGCAGATCCGCCTCGGTCCGCCCGGTGCCCTTGATCGGGCCCGACTCGACGACCCGCCCGGCGCGGCGCAGGAAGAGTTCGGGAGAGGCGGTGGCTATCTCGACGCCGTGGCCGGGCAGCCGAATCGTTCCCGCGTAGGGCGCGGGGTTGCCGCGTGCGAGCAGGGCGGTGAGGGCGTCGACGTCCGCGTCGGGGGCGACCGGCGCCGACAGGACGCGGCACAGGTTGGCCTGGTAGACCTCGCCGGCCGCTATGTGCTCCCGGATGCGGCGGACGCCCGCGGTGTAGGCGGCGCGGTCGAGGGAGGAGATCCAGGCGTCGGTCGCGGGGCCGCGCCAGACTCCGGGGACGGGGGCCGGGACCCGTTCCTCGCGTACGTCACGGAAGCGGGCGCAGGTCAGACGGCCCTCGTAGTCGGCCGCGACCGCCCAGAAGCCGGTGGAGTCCAGGGCCGCGGGATCGCTGGTGACATCGAGGAGACCGGTGGCGACACGGCCGCCGAAACGGGCGAGAGGGGTGAGGCGGAACACGCCGTCGAGTCTATGGCGGGTGTCTCAGGGGTTACCCGGCCGTGTCCCCGCGGGTGCCCTGACCATGTGTTGCCGTAGACGCAGGCCAGCACGCTGCACAAACGCGTTTTTGTGCTGGCCCCGGAATCCGCTAGAGTTCAACTCGTCGCCGCGACGCGCAAGCCGAGCGGAAACGACAAGCGGACGTAGCTCAGTTGGTAGAGCGCAACCTTGCCAAGGTTGAGGTCGCCAGTTCGAACCTGGTCGTCCGCTCGCAGGAACGTGGGGGATCTTCCCGAACCCCCGCACTCCTGGTGGAGTGGCCGAGAGGCGAGGCAACGGCCTGCAAAGCCGTCTACACGGGTTCAAATCCCGTCTCCACCTCCAAGGACGATTAGCTCAGCGGGAGAGCGCTTCCCTGACACGGAAGAGGTCACTGGTTCAATCCCAGTATCGTCCACTGGTCCGCAAGGACCTGATCCGCGAGGATCCCCGCGCGATTAGCTCAGCGGGAGAGCGCTTCCCTGACACGGAAGAGGTCACTGGTTCAATCCCAGTATCGCGCACGCACCGCCCATGATCCCCGGATCGTGGTCCCGAGGACGATTAGCTCAGCGGGAGAGCGCTTCCCTGACACGGAAGAGGTCACTGGTTCAATCCCAGTATCGTCCACACACCGAAGCCCCCGGCGCTCTCCGCGTCCGGGGGCTTCTTCGTGTGCCGGTCCGGCCGGAGAGCCGGTCAGCTGGAGAACAGCATGTGGCCGAAGCTCTTGTGGCGGTGGTGGCCTCCGTGACCGCCGTAGTGGCCACCGCCGTGACCGCCGCCGTGCGGGGCGCCCCAGGCGGGCGCGGGCGGGGCCGGGTAGGCCTGCGGGCCCGGGGGCGGCGGGGCGGGCTGCTGCCACTGGGACTCCACGCGGGTCAGCGCCTCCAGCTCGCCGTAGTCGAGGAAGATCCCCCGGCAGTTGCTGCACTGTTCGATCTGGACACCGTTGCGGTTGTACGTGTGCATCGGCGCGTGGCACTTCGGACACTGCATGCTCGGCTCAACTCCTCGTCCGTCGGTACTTCTTGGTGTTTCCCCAGGACAGACTCCGTCCGGCCCCGGCCGGTTGCAGCCTACTTCGCGATTCCGGGCGCCAACTCGGGCGCTGCGGAACCCATTCGGTCACACGCGTCCACGACCGCGCGCTCCACCTCGTCCAGCGGGCGGTCCGCCGCGACCGCCTTCACGACGGCGAGGGCCGCGGTCTGCACGGTGAGGGCGCGGGCCGGGACGTCCAGGGCGGGCCAGGGGTCGCCGGTCGCGGGGACCGCCGGGCCGCCCGCCGCACGGTAGGCGTTCAGGAAGCGGGACCATTCGTCGGGTGGGAGCAGTCCGCAGGCGTACCAGGCGGCGGGGCGGGCGAGGTCCCAGGCGGGGACTCCCACGCCCATGTCGTCGACGTCGATCAGGAGCCACGGGCCGTCGGGGGCCAGGTGGCGGACCAGTTGGCCGAGGTGCAGGTCGCCGTGGCAGAGGGTGGTGGTGTCCGGCTGGGGTTCCTCCGCGCGGGCCCAGGCGGGGAGCAGGGTCCAGGCGCGCAGGACGGGGGTGATGGCGGGATGGCTGCCGTCGGCCTCGCGGAGGCGGGTGATCGCCCGGAGGGCCTTGAGGGGGCCTCGCATGGGCGGGAGAGGGGTGGGGGGTGGGGTGCGGTGCAGGTGGGCGAGGAGGGTGGCCGCGGCTTCCCAGGGGGCGGCGTCCGGGTCGTCCGGGTCCACGGGGGTGCCGTAGGGCCAGCAGGTCACCAGGCGCTCGTGCAGGTGGAGGGGGATGGGGGTGAGCGGGGGCAGGAGGACGGTGGGAAGTTCCGCGGCCGTGGTGAGGCGGGCCGTGAGGTCGGCGGGGTCCGTGTGCGGGGCATGGGCCTTGGCCACGGTGGATTCGTGGCGGACGACCGTGCCGTCGGGGCGGTCGGTGAGGGTGGCGGTGGTTCCGCACGGGCAGGTGGGGGTCCGGGTGTGTGCGGTGGTTGTGGCCCGGGTCGTCAGGTCGGGCAGCAGGTGGTGGGTGGTCATCGGGTCCCCCGGGGTCGCGCGGTTCTCGTCGGGAGCGTACGCAATGGGGATCGGGGGGGTCGCGGGGTCAGGGGCGCTGGGTCCGGGGATCGGGTGGGTTGCGCGTGTGGTGCGGTGGGGGCTGGGCGCGCAGTTCCCCGCGCCCCTTCAGGGCGCCCGCCTTGGCGCGCGCATCAGCTTGGGGCGCTTCAGCTCGGGGGTGTCCGACGTGGGCTCCGGGCAAAGCAAAGCCGGCGCAGCTCCCCAGCTGCGCCGGCTTTTTTTGCCGTCCGCCGCACCCCCGTCCCCACGGGGTTTCATGGGTGGATGTCCCCGCCCGGACCGCTCTTCCGGGCCTGGGGTCGCCGCTCAGCGCCCCAGCATCACTCCCACGGACGACGCTTGTGTGGCCACGGTCTCCCAGCCGTCGAAGACGACCAGCAGCAGGACCGCCAGGGGAAGTGCCATCAAGGTCGCCACCAGTGGGTGGCGACGGCCCGTGCGGCGGGTGCGGAACGCCGCGTCGTACGCCTTGCGTCCCTCGGTGCGGATCAATGCCCGCGGTGCCGTCTGGGCCATGGTCCCTCTCCTGACCGTGCTCCGTTGACCAAACTCTGTTGTCTTTGCTTTGGCAGCGGCGGGTGTCTGACCTCGGGGGACGAGTGCTGCACCCGCCGCTTGACCTCAAATCTAGGCGTACGGCGGGTGCGGGTCGTCATGCCCTCGTACCGATTGGCGGGCCTCCCGGAGGATGAGCAATGACCTGCGAACTACTCCCCTGGGTGGAGACCGGCTCCTAGGTCTCGGGGTCTTCCCGGAGGGGGAGTCCGGTGTGCCCCGCTTTCTCTGAGCTGTCCTCCCGCGGGACCGGCTGCTCCACCAGGGCGAGGACCCTGGTCGCCATGAAGCGGGCCGTACGCACGACGGAGCCGCTACGGGTGACTTCGCTCACTTCCACCACCCCTCTGCGCACCGCCGTCTCCACCCGGCGGCCCGCCCTGCTCGCCACCACCTCGTAGGTACGTGTTGTGTCGCCGGCGTCCACCACTATCTCGACGCGATCACCCTTCACGCGCTCAATCCCCCTTCTGTGATGGTTGGTTGGGGTCCGAGGTGATGTGAAGTCCTGCCGCTCGCAACGCCTCTGACCACTCTTCAAGTTTCCCACCCGGCACTGACAATCCGTCGGTCGGAGAGGGCGCGGCCTTTGCGCGCGGGCGCCCGTGGAAACGTAAGCTGTCGCTCGTCACACGGACCGGGCAGCGGGGATGAACATGGCGATGATGCGCCTGAGGCGCGAGGACCCGCGCGTCGTCGGCTCGTTCAGGCTTCACAGACGGCTCGGCGCGGGGGGCATGGGCGTCGTCTATCTGGGCTCCGACCGCAAGGGACAGCGGGTCGCGCTGAAGGTCATCCGGCCGGATCTGGCGGAGGACCAGGAGTTCCGTTCGCGGTTCGCGCGCGAGGTCTCGGCGGCCCGGCGGATCCGCGGCGGGTGCACCGCCCGGCTCGTCGCGGCGGATCTCGACGCCGATCGGCCGTGGTTCGCCACGCAGTACGTGCCCGGGCCCTCCCTGCACGACAAGGTCGCCGACGAGGGCGCGCTCGGTGCCGCCGAGGTCGCCGCGATCGGGGCCGCCCTGTCCGAGGGGCTCGTCGCGGTGCACGAGGCCGGGGTCGTCCACCGGGACCTCAAGCCGTCGAACATCCTCCTCTCCCCCAAGGGCCCGCGGATCATCGACTTCGGGATCGCCTGGGCGACCGGGGCGTCGACGCTCACACATGTCGGTACGGCGGTCGGGTCGCCGGGATTCCTCGCCCCCGAGCAGGTGCGGGGGGCGGCCGTCACTCCGGCCACCGACGTGTTCTCGCTCGGGGCCACGCTCGCTTACGCCTCCACCTCCGACTCGCCCTTCGGGCACGGTAGTTCCGAGGTCATGCTGTACCGCGTGGTGCACGAGGAGGCGCAGCTGCACGGGGTGCCCGACGCGCTCGCGCCGCTGGTCCGCGCGTGCCTCGCGAAGGATCCCGAGGAGCGGCCCAGCACGCTTCAGCTGTCCTTGCGGCTCAAGGAGATCGCGGCGCGCGAGGCGCAGGGGATGGCTGATGTCCGGCCGCCTTCGCCGCGGGCGGCCGAGGCGGATCGACCCACCGGGCGGCTTGCCGACAGCTATCCGGAGCAGCAGCGGACACAGGGCGGGCGGCGGCCGCATCCGCAGGGTCCGCAGGGTACTCCGGCGCCGCGTGGTGCGGCTCCGTCGTCCCGGGGTGGCGGCAGTCCGTCGCGTGGGGGCGGCAGTCCGTCGCGTGGGGGCGGGGTGCCGTCCCGGCCGGGGCAGCCTCGGCCGACTCCGGCGGGGCGCAGCACGACGCGGTCCGGTGGTGGCGGCAGTGGGAGTCGGCCCGCGCCCCGCAGTGGGGCGGGGCGGTCGGGTCCGCGGACCACGGGTACCAAGTTGCGGCCGGCGAATCCGCGGCTGCTGCGGCAGCGGTTGTTCGTGTTCGTCGTGGTGACGTTGCTGGTGGCGTTGGGGATCGCGGTGGCTCAGGGGTGTTCCGGGCCGGCCCATGGGCTTGGGCCCGTGGGGCGTGGCAGTGTCGTGGGGGCGAACAGTTCCGTTCCGGGTGGGGTCAGGGAGTAGCAGGGCGCTTTTTCGCTGAGTGGTGCGGGCCCGGGGTGGAGAGTACTGGAGTTGACTCCCGCGCCTACAGCCCCGGCCAGACCCGCTCGAAGAACTCCCGGTCCGCCTCGAAGAGCGGGGTCAGTTTCAGGAACTCGGTCGGTGTGACCCAGCGGACCTCGGAGACCTCGGCCGGGTCGGGGACGATCGTGCCGTCGCCTGTTTCGGTGGCGGTCCACCAGTGGAGGCGGAAGCGGCCGTCGTACGCCTGGGACTCCCAGACCTTGGTCAGGGGGGAGACCGCGAGGCCGACTTCCTCGTGGACCTCTCTGACCAGGGCTTCTTCCTGGGTTTCGCCTGGTTCCAGCTTGCCGCTGAGCGGGGCCCAGTAGCCGGGGCTCGACGAGTCGGGGCCGCGCCGGATGACGAGGACGCGGTCCGCGCGTCGGAGTACGGCGACGATCGCCTCGCGCTGGGCCAAGCGGGCTCCTAGAGTTCGGGGCGGCCGGTGGCCACCGCGTAGAAGGCGACCGCGGCGGCGGCACCCACGTTGAGGGAGTCGACGCCGTGGGCCATGGGGATGCGGACCCATTCGTCGGCGGCCACCAGGGCCTGGGTGGACAGGCCGTCGCCCTCCGCTCCCAGCATGAGGGCCACTCGGTCCATGCGGTGGGGCGCGGCCTCGTCGAGGCTCTTCGCCTTTTCGTCGGGGGTGAGGGCCAGGAGCGTGAAGCCTGCCTCCCGGACCGACTCCAGGCCCTTGGGCCAGCTGTCGAGGCGGGCGTAGGGGACGGAGAAGACCGCGCCCATGGAGACCTTGACGCTGCGGCGGTACAGCGGGTCCGCGCAGTCGGGCGACAGCAGTACCGCGTCCATGCCGAGGGCCGCCGCCGAGCGGAAGATCGCGCCGATGTTGGTGTGGTCGTTGACCGACTCCATGACCACGACCCGGCGGGTGGTCTGCAGGAGTTCGTCGGCGGTGGGGAGCGGTTTGCGCTGCATGGAGGCCAGGGCGCCTCTGTGGACGTGGTAGCCCGTGACGCGTTCGGCCAGTTCGGGGCTCACCGCGTAGACGGGTGCGGGGAGTTCGTCGATGACGTCGCGCATGACGTCGACCCACTTCGCGGAGAGCAGCATCGACCGCATCTCGTAGCCCGCGTCCTTGGCCCGTCTGATGACCTTCTCGCCCTCGGCGATGAACAGGCCCTCGGCCGGTTCGCGCTTGCGGCGCAGCTCCACGTCGGTCAGGCCCGTGTAATCACGCAGGCGGGGGTCGTCGGGATCCTCAACGGTGATGAGATCGGCCACAGGGTGATACTGCCTTGTCCTGGGTGTGGTGCCAACGGCTGGGAACGGGTTGTGTTACCCGGGGTTACGCGAGTTCCTTCGGTCCTACGGCGACCACCGCGCCGATGACGATCACCGCGGGCGGCCGCACGTCCTCGGTGCGTACGGTCTCGCCGACCGTCGCCAGGGTCGCGTCCACCCGGCGCTGGGCGGCCGTGGTGCCCTCCTGGATCAGGGCGACGGGGGTGTCGGCCGGCTTGCCGTGCGCGATCAGGGTCTCGGCGATCTTCCCTATCTTGTCCACGCCCATGAGGACCACGAGGGTGCCGGTCAGCCTGGCCAGGGACGGCCAGTCGACCAGCGAGCGCTCGTCGTCAGGGGCCACATGGCCGCTCACCACCGTGAACTCGTGTGCGACACCCCTGTGGGTGACGGGGATGCCCGCCGCGGCCGGCACCGAGATCGAGCTGGAGATGCCCGGCACGACCGTGCACGGGATGCCAGCCTCCGCGAGCGCCTGGATCTCCTCCATGCCACGGCCGTAGACGAAGGGGTCGCCGCCCTTGAGGCGGACCACCGACCTGCCCTGGCGGGCATGCTCGATCAGGGCGTTGTTGATGGCCTCCTGAGCCATGTACCGGCCGTACGGGATCTTCGCCGCGTCGATCACCTCGACGTGCGGGGGCAGTTCGGCGAGGAGGTCGCGGGGGCCGAGGCGGTCGGCGATGACCACGTCGGCCTCGGCGAGCAGACGGCGCCCGCGGACCGTGATGAGGTCCGGGTCGCCGGGGCCGCCGCCGACCAGGGCCACGCCCGGGGTGCGGGTGCGGTGGTGCGGGGCGACGAGGGTGCCGTCGCGCAGGCCCGCCACGACCGCGTCGCGGATGGCCGCCGTGTGCCGGGGGTCGCGGCCACGCGCGTCGGTCGTGAGGACGGCGACCGTCACGCCCTCGCTGTGGCCCGTCGCCGGGGTCCACGCGGTGGCCTGGTCGGCGTCGTCGGAACGGACGCACCAGACGCGGTGGGCCTCGGCCTCGGCGGAGGCCCGGGCGTTCGCCTCCGGGTCCGTGGTCGCGATCAGGGCGTACCAGGCGTCCGCCACGTCGCCTTCCGCGTACGGGCGGCGCTCCCAGGCGATCTCGCCCGCGTCCGCCATCGCCTCGACGGACGGGGTCGCCACAGGGGACACGAGGAGGATGTCCGCGCCCGCCGCGATCAGCGCGGGCAGGCGGCGCTGGGCGACCTGTCCGCCGCCGAGGACGACGACCCTGCGGCCGGTGAGGCGGAGGCCTACGGGGTAGGCGGGGTGTTCGGCCATGAGGGTGTGGCTCCTCTTGTACGGCGGGTCTCCCCCGCGTGCTCTCACGGCGCGCGGTGGCCCTGACGTGCAGATTTTAAGGGCAGGGCGGCAGAACGGCCCAGCCGGTCCACCGGCTGGGCCGCACCGCCGACCGCGGGCGCCTACTTCTCCGTCACTCCTGCGGAGTCGAACGTCGCGACCTCGTGCATCGCCCGCGCCGTGCTCTGCACCAGGGGCAGGGCCAGCAGCGCGCCCGTGCCCTCGCCGAGGCGGAGGTCCAGGTCGACCAGGGGGCGCAGGCCGAGCTTGTTGAGCGCGGCCACATGACCGGGTTCGGCGCTGCGGTGGCCCGCGATGCAGGCCGCGAGGACCTCGGGGGCGATCGCCCGGGCGACGAGGGCCGCGGCGCCGGCGCTGACGCCGTCCAGGATCACCGGCGTGCGCAGGGACGCGCCGCCGAGCAACAGACCGACCATCGCCGCGTGTTCGAAGCCGCCGACCGCGGCGAGGACGCCGATCGGGTCGGCCGGGTCCGGCTGGTGGACGTCGATCGCGCGGCGCACGACCTCCGTCTTGCGGGCCAGGGTCTCGTCGTTGATGCCGGTGCCCCGGCCGGTGACCTCGGCGGGGTCGGTGCCCGTGAACACCGAGATCAGGGCCGCCGACGCGGTGGTGTTCGCGATGCCCATCTCACCGGTGAGCAGCGCCTTGTTGCCGGCCGCCACCAGGTCGCGGGCGGTCTCGATGCCCACCTCGATGGCCTGCTTGGCCTCCTCGCGGGACATCGCGGGACCGGTCGTCATGTCGGACGTGCCGGCCCGGATCTTCCGGGGCAACAGGCCCGGCGTGGCCGGGAGTTCGGAGGCCACGCCGACGTCCACGACGCACACCTCGGCGCCCACCTGGCTCGCGAAGGCGTTGCAGACCGCCCCGCCGCCGAGGAAGTTGGCGACCATCTGGGCAGTGACCTCCTGCGGCCAGGGCGTGACGCCCTGCGCGTGCACACCGTGGTCACCCGCGAAGATCGCGACGGCCGCGGGCTCCGGGATCGGCGGCGGGCACTGCCGGGAGAGTCCGGACAGCTGCGCGGAGATGATCTCCAGCATGCCGAGCGAGCCCGGCGGCTTCGTCATCCGCTTCTGCCGCTCCCACGCCTCGCCGAGCGCCTTCGCGTCCAGCGGACGGATCCCGGCGACGGTCTCCGCGAGCAGGTCGTGCGGGTCCTCGCCGGGCAGCGCCCGGCGGCCGTAGGTCTCCTCGTGCACGACCCAGGACAGCGGGCGGCGCTTGGACCAGCCCGCCTGCATCAGTTCGGGCTCGTCCGGGAACTCGTCGACGTAGCCGACGCAGAGGTACGCGATGACCTCCAGGTGCTCCGGCAGGCCGAGCGCGCGGACCATCTCACGCTCGTCGAAGAAGCTGACCCAGCCGACGCCGAGGCCCTCGGCGCGGGCGGCGAGCCAGAGGTTCTCGACGGCGAGCGCGGCGGAGTAGGGCGCCATCTGCGGCTGGGTGTGCCGGCCGAGCGTGTGGCGGCCGCCGCGGGTGGGGTCGGCGGTGACGACGATGTTCACCGGGGTGTCGAGGATGGCCTCGATCTTCAGTTCCTTGAACTGCTTGGCCCTGCCCTTGGGCAGCGACTTCGCGTACGCCTCGCGCTGGCTCTCGGCCAGTTCGTGCATGGCGCGGCGGGTCTCGGCGGACCGGATGACCACGAAGTCCCACGGCTGCGAGTGCCCGACCGACGGCGCGGTGTGCGCGGCCTCCAGCACCCGCAGCAGCACGTCGTGCGGGATCGGGTCGCTGCGGAAGCCGTTGCGGATGTCCCGGCGCTCGCGCATCACCTTCAGCACGGCCTCGCGCTCGGCGTCGTCGTAGGCGGGAGCGGCCGGGCCGGTGGACTCTCGTACGTCTTCCACTGCGGCCGTGCTCTCTTCTTCCTGATCGGCGGCCCGGGTGTCCAGGTCGTCGGCGTGCTGTACGAGTTCCGGTCCGAGGTCGGCGTCCGCCTCACGGGGTGCGGGCACGGCGGCGAACGCGTCCTCCGCGCCGACGAGTTGCTCCTCCGGGGGCAGCGTGAGCGGGTGCGGCGGGGTCGGCGCGAGGTGCGGGGTGGTGGGCACCGAGCCCTCCACCGGCACGAAACGGCCCAGCGAGTCGTCCGGGTGCGGCGGCGGCGCGCTCGCCGATCGGTCGTCCGCGTCCGCCTGTGGGGGCTGGACGGGTTCCACCTCCTCGGGAGTGGCCGGCTGCGCCTGCGGCACGGCCGGGAGGACCGGCTCCGGCTCCGGCAGCGCCTCGGCCTCCACCACGGGCTCGGGCTCGGGCAGCGGGCCGGGGACCTCCGCCACGACGGGGGACGGCTCCGGTGCGGGGTCGGCCGCGGGTGCGGGTGCGGCTTCCACGACCGCTTCGGGCTCGGGCAGCCCGGTCATGGCCGGGGCGGCTTCGGCGAAGGCGGGGGTCTCCGGGGCGAAGGGGGGCTCAACCTCCGTGGGGGCGGGCTGAGTCGGGGCCGCTTCCTGGACGTCGGCCGGGCCGTCGACGGGGGCGATCTCCTGGACGGGGGCGGCCTCGTGGACGGGCGGGGTGTCGAGCGCCTGCTCCATCACGGGAGCGTGCTCCACTGCAGGACCCGGCTCCGCCGCGTGAGCCTGCTCGGCCGTGAAGACCTGGTCGGCCGCCGGGGCCTGCTCGGGAGTGGCCGCGGCCTCGGCGACGAACGGCTCCTCGGCCACCGGTACGGCCTCCGCGACGAGCTGTTCCGGCTGCGGCTCCTGCGCGGCGGCCACGACGGGCACACCCTCGGGAACCGGACCGGCGGCCATGACCGGCGTCTCGTCGGGAGCCGGACCCGTGCCGCCCACCGGCACGTCCTCGGCCACCGGAGCGACCGCGCTCTCGGCGGCGGCAGCGGCGTCCGGTACGGACTCCGGCTCGGCGCCGTGCGCGTGGAACCGGGCCTGCGCCGGCTCCTGGGGCTGCTCCGGCGGCTGGCCGGCGGCGGAAAGCTGTACGCCCCCGGGCAGTTGGCCCGTCTCGTGGACCCCGGCGTTCCCTGAGGTCTCGGTGCTGACGTGGGCGAACGGGGTCGCGGGCTCCCCGGCGACCATCTGGCCCTGCACCTGCCAGGCGGTCCCGGCCTCGGGCGCCTGCGCCAGCCCCGCACCGGTGCCGGCACTCGCGGCCATGGCCGTGACCGGGCCAGGCTCGGGCGCGACGACGCCTGAGTCCAGGGCTGTCGCGATGCCACCGCCCACCGCGACCGGAGCCTGCGCCGGTGCCGGCTGCTCCGCGGATTCGTGGCCCGGTTCGACAAGCGGAACAACCGTTTCCGCTGTCCGCGGCCCCGCGCCCACCGGCGGCTGGACGCCCCACGGGGACGCGCCCTGCGGGGGCAGGTCACGGAGTTGGGGCGCGTCGAAGTACTCGGGGCCGGTCGCCGCCGGGACCGGCTGCCGTACCGGCGCGCCCGCGGGGCCGCGGTCGGCGAGGGAACGGACCGGGCTGGCCGAGGTGTCCGGGAGGGGCGGGCCGAGGTGGAGCGGACGGCGCGGCGGGACAGGAGCGGGCGGTGGCGGTGCGGGATGCCTGACGGCACCCAGATCGACCGCACCGCTGTCACGCCCGTCCGTCTCGTGCGGACCCGGCTCGTGCACGACGGCTTCCTGCGGACCGGACTCGGGCACGGCGGCCTCGGGCGCGACCGGCTCCGGTGCGGCGGCCTCGTAGGCGGCAGCGTCGTACACCGCGCCTTCGTACGCCGTGCCGTCGTGCGCGGCACCCTCGTAGGCGACCTGCTCCGGCGCGGCCTGCTCCTGCGGAGCGGGCTCGTGGACGGTCTCGACCACGGGCTCGGGGGCGGGGGGCGGGACCTCGTTGCCCCAGGCGCCCTGGGCGCCCGGCAGCAGCAGGAGGTCTTCGTCCTCGGCGGTGGTCTCGGAGAGGTAGGTGTACGCGCCGTGCGCGGGAACGCCCGGCTGTTCCACCATGCCTGCGTTCTCCGGCAGCCCCTCGGCCGGGATCTGGCCGGTGTCGGTCATGCGTACCCCTCGCCCATCGGTTAGTGCTTCTACGACCCGCTCACCGGGAACGGCGCACCGACCGCCCCGCAGTGGAGAACGAGCGTGCCTGTCCAGCGGCACGAACGACCCGGCGTCAAAAAGCGACAAAGCCATTTAGACGACAAAGCCATTCACTGGCATTGTCGCGGCCGATCAGCCGTCGCGACAGCTTGATCCGCGACGGTCCGCTGTGGACTGCGCCACGTTGCGCGTCCTCCGGTTTCGCCGTACCACACTCACCCCAAAACGGGCGGGTTTTCCGGACATTGACGAACGAAGTGCCGGGTCACCCGAAGCGGTACAACAGTCCGCCAGCCTACCGCGCGCAGTACGACAACAGGATCACGGGGACGGAGTGAGAGGTCAGGAAACGCGTTCCGGAAGGAGGCCGCTGAGCAGGAACGCGACGCTGCGTTCCGTCTCCGTCCAGGCCCTGGTGTCGAGTTCGACGGACTGCAGGAGGGCGCACTCGACGTGGTAGCCGTGCTCCGTCAGGTCGCGGCCGATCAACTCGGCCTCGTCGCGGGTGGCCGCGTGCGCCACGAGCCGCTGCGGGCGCCGGTCGGCGACCGCGGAGACGACCGCCACTCCCCCGCCGCCGACGCGCACCACATCGGGTTCGGGGAGGTTCTCCAGGACGTGCGGGGCGTCGCCCCGGACGATCTGGAGGTGCACGCCGAAGCTGCGGGCGGCGGAGTCGGTGCGGGTGCAGGCCTGGGTGTCGCGGTCGACGGCGATGACGGCGGCTCCGGCGCGGGCCGCCTCGATGGCGAAGGCGCCGCTGCCGCAGCCGATGTCCCACACGAGGTCGCCGACGCGGGGGCCGAGGCGGGCGAGTTGCGCGGCCCGGAGCAGATCCGTCTCGCCCTCGCCGAGCCGGCCGCCGTAGGCCTCGGCGGGGAGGGTCCAGCCGCGGGCGACGGCGGACGGGTCGCGGCCGGCGATCCAGCCCTCGCCGGTGACGCCGGCGACGGTGGGGCCGACCGGGCCGCCCATGACGATGACGACGTTGGGGTCGCGCCAGGTGCGGTCGGCGGCCTTGTCGGAGGTGAGGACGGTGACCTGTTCGTGCTCGGTGCCCAGTTCCTCGCAGATCACGAAGGTGCGGTGGACGCCCTCCATGAGGAGGCCCAGCTCGGCGGGTCCCGCGCCCGGTGAGGTGAGGACGGCGACTTTGGTGTGGGCCCGGCATACGTTCACCGCGCGTCGCAGGGTGCGCCGGTGTGCGACGACCACCTGCGCGTCGTCCCAGGGCATCCCGGCGCGGGCGAAGGCGGCGGCCACCGAGGAGACGGCGGGGACGACCTCGACCTCAAGGCCGAACTCGGGGTCGCGCAGGGTCCGTACGACGCCGAAGAAGCCGGGGTCGCCGTCGGCGAACACGACCGCGGAGCCGCGGTGTCCGGCGATCCGGCGGGCGGCGAGGGCGACGCTGCCGAGGCGGATGCGCTCGGCGCGCTCCGACACCTCGGGGAGCGCGAGATGGTGGGGGGCGCCGGCCACGAGGGTGGCGGCGGCGAGGGCGGAGCATGCCGCGGCGGTCAGCGGAGAGCCGTCCCAGCCGATCACCGTGACGCGGTCGGCCATCGTCGTCAGTCTCCAGGGAGTTTTTTCGCAGGTCGTCGGGGAAAGCGGCCCGCACGCGGGCACCGTGAGGGTACCTGGTGCGGCCGGGAGGTGCTCCCCCGCCCGTACCCCGCCGAAGTCAGTTCCAGTCGGCGAGTGACGTGAAACCGTCGACGTCGGCGAGCTGTTCGGCCGTGCCCTCCAGGTCCTCCGGTAGGAGGCTCCACACGATGAAGTCGGTGCGGACGTCGCTCCAGGTGCCGTCGTCGGCGTGGACGTGCGCTATGCACGCGCCCCGCAGGACGCCCTCGCTGATGCAGCCGATCTTCTGCGCGACCTGCTGGGAGGCGGTGTTGTCGGCGGCGGTGCGCAGTTCGATGCGCTCCAGCTTCTGGTCCCCGAACAGCCATTGGGCGGTGGCGAGCGCGGCCTCGGAGGCGTAGCCCTCGCCGCGTGCCCAGGGGGCGATGATGTACGACAGCTCGGTGGACCGGATGTGCCAGTTGGTCTTGGTCAACTGGACGATGCCGACGAGGCGTTGGGTGAGGAACTCGGTGACGGCGAGGTCGAGGCCGCGGCCCGAGGTGCGTGCGGTGGGCGCGTACTCGGTGATCCAACGGCGGGCCTGGGCCTCGGAGTAGGGCTGGGGGACGTCGGTCCAGGACCCGACCTGTTCGTCGTTCATCATCTCCGTCAGCGCGGGGACGTCGTCCTCGTCGAGGGGCCGCAGCACCAACCGCTCCGTGCTGATGGAGATGTTGGGGAAGGTGCTCGTCATGCGCCGCTCCGTAGCCTTCGGAAAATGTTCAGGGCAACCTGAACTGCCCAGCATGCAGCATGAAAGCACCGAACCGCACCACGGGGTCCACCCAAGGTGAGTGGGTGGACCCCGTGAGTTGCGGCGAGTTGTCTACAAGACGACTCCGAAGTACGACACGAGTCAGAAGGACGTGATGACTCAGAAGGACGGGATGACCGAACCGGCGTACTTGTCCTCGATGAACTTCTTGACCTCGGGCGAGGTCAGCAGCTTCGCGAGCTTCTTGACGCGCGGGTCCTTCTCGTTGCCCTTCTTCACGGCGAGGAAGTTGCCGTACGGGTTGTTCGTCGCCGACTCCAGGACCAGGGCGTCCTTGGCGGGCTTGAGGCCCGAGGAGATGGCGTAGTTGCCGTTGATGACGGCCGCGTCGACGTCGTCCAGGGAGCGCGGGGTCTGGGCCGCCTCCAGCTCCTTGAACGTGAGCTTCTTCGGGTTCTTCGTGATGTCCGCGGGGGTCGCCTCGTTGCCCACACCGGCCTTGAGGGTGATCAGTCCGTTCGCCGCGAGCAGCTTGAGGGCGCGGGCCTCGTTGACGCTGTCGTTCGGGACGGCGACGGTCGCGCCGCTCTTGAGGGCGTCGGCGCTCTTGACCTTGTGGGAGTAGAGGCCGAGCGGCTCCAGGTGGACCGTGACGACGGACACGATGTGGGTGCCGTTCTTCTTGTTGAAGTCGTCGAGGTACGGCTTGTTCTGGAAGTAGTTGGCGCCCACCGAGCCGTCCTCGGTCGCCGTGTTCGGCGTGACGTAGTCGGTGAACTCCTTGACCTCCAGGTCGAGTCCGGCCTTCTTCGCCAGGTGGTCCTTGACGTAGTCGAGGATCTCGGCGTGCGGGGTGGGGCTCGCGGCGACGACCAGCGGTCCGCTGTAGTCGGAGGCCGAGGAGGAGTCCTTGCCCGAGCCGCAGGCGGAGAGCGCGAAGGTGAGGGCTCCGGCGGCCGCGACGGCGGTGGTGATCTTGGCGGTGTTACGCACGAAAAGTGCCTTTCCTGAGGGGTGTTACGACCCCGCGTTGGGTGGTGCGGGGAGTCTGTGGGAGTGCCGGGCCGCCTACGCGGCCTTCAGCAGCCGGAGCCTGGGCCCCGGGCCGGTGCGTCCGCCGCGCCGGTGCAGGGAGCGGGCCGCGTAGTCGCCGGCGAACTGGATGAGGGAGATGACGACCGCGAGGATCGCCACGGTGATCCACATCAGCTGGGTCTCGAAGCGCTGGTAGCCGTAGCGGATGGCGATGTCGCCGAGGCCGCCGGCGCCGACCGTGCCGGCCATCGCGGAGTAGCCGATGAGCGCGACGATCGTGGTCGTGGTGCTGGAGATCAGCGAGGGCAGCGACTCGGGGACGAGGACCTTGCGCACGATGGTCCAGGTGTTGCCGCCCATCGACTGGACGGCCTCGACGAGCCCGCCGTCCACTTCCCGGACAGCCGTCTCGACCAGGCGCGCGAAGAACGGGATCGCCCCGATCGCGAGCGGCACGATGGCGGCCTCGCGGCCGATGGTCGTACCGGTGACCGTCCGGGTGAAGCCCATCAGCGCGACCATCAGGATGATGAACGGCAGCGAGCGGGCCACGTTGACGATCTGGCCGATGACCTTGTTCGCGGCCAGGTTCTGGAGCAGACCGCCGCGGTCGGTCAGGACCAGCAGGATGCCGAGCGGGAGTCCGCCGACGACGGCGATGACCGTGGACCAGCCGACCATGTAGAGCGTGTCCCAACACGCCTGGGACAGCAGGGGCTGCATCTCCGACCAGGTCACTGGGCACCTTCCTTCAGCAGTACGGGCTCCTGGCCCAGCACGTCGATCTGCAGGCCCTGTTCGCGCAGGAAGCCGATCGGCACGACGTTGTCCTCGTAGCGGCCGGGCAGTTCGATGCGCATGCGGCCGACCTGGAGTCCGCCGACGGTGTCGATGGCGGCGCCGAGGATCGAGATGTCGATGTTGTAGGTGCGCGCGAGCTGCGAGATGACGGGCTGGGTCGCGGCCTCGCCGTGGAAGGTGACGTCGACGACCGTGCGGTCCGTGCCGTGCGCCTCACCGGTGACGGGGAAGAGCGCGGAGGCGAGCTGGGAGCCGGGGGTGGCGAGCAGTTCGCCGACCGTGCCGGACTCGACGATGCGGCCGTTCTCCATGAGCGCGGCCGAGTCGCACACGCTCTTGACGACGTCCATCTCGTGGGTGATGAGCAGGACGGTCAGGCCCAGCTGCCGGTTCAGGTCGCGCAGCAGCTGGAGGATGGAGCGGGTGGTCTCGGGGTCGAGCGCGCTGGTGGCCTCGTCGGAGAGCAGCACCTTGGGGTCGCCGGCCAGGGCGCGGGCGATGCCGACGCGCTGCTTCTGGCCGCCGGAGAGCTGCGCCGGGTAGGACGTGGCCTTGTCGGCGAGGCCGACGAGGTCGAGGAGTTCGAGGGCTTTGGCGGACCGCTCCTTCCCTGACCTGCCGAGGATTTCGAGGGGCAGCTCGATGTTGTCCTGCACGGTCCGCGAGGAGAGCAGGTTGAAGTGCTGGAAGACCATGCCGATACGGCTGCGCGCCTGCCGGAGTTCCCGTCCGGCGCGCGGTCCGCGGCCGGCGAGGGCGGTGAGGTCCTGCCCGGCGACGGTGACCGTGCCGGCGGTGGGCTTCTCCAGGAGGTTGACGCAGCGGATGAGCGAGGACTTGCCGGCGCCGGACTGGCCGATGACGCCGTAGACCTCGCCTTCGCGGACGTGGAGATCGACGCCGTCGAGGGCGGTGACCTCACGGCCGCGTGAGCGGTAGACCTTGGTCAGGCCCGATGTGGTGATCACTGGGGTTCCATGACTGTCGGGTACGCGGGCGTGGGTGTGCCCTGGGTACGAGGGGGAATTGTGCGCTGGGCGGCGTCCACCGCGTGCGGCACGGCGCAGCGGGCGTGGACATGCCTCAACGGCTCGCTTCGGGGCTCTCCCACTCTCGACTGCGTTCGAGCGGGAGGTACCCCCACGGCTCGGGGGCGGTCCGGGGGCCTTCTAGAAGGCGCACATTCGACACATACAACGAGCACCGGGCGTCAGGGTCGCCTCGGTCGCAAGGGTGCGGCTGCTCGTCGTGGTCATGGAATCAGTAAAGCAGACGTACGGTCCTGACAAAGGGCCGCTGTCCGCATGCCGGACAGCGGCGGACACCCGTCAGGCGCGGGCGGAGATCTCCACTCCCCCGTCGCTGACCAGCGCGGACAGGGCCGACAGGTCGCTCACCACGAGGTCGGCGTCCAGCTCGTGGGCCTGGTGGGTTGTGGCCAATCCCACGGTGATCATTCCGGCCGCGCGGCCCGCCTGGAGCCCCGCCGGAGCGTCCTCGAAGACGACGCAGTCGGCCGGGTCGACACCGAGCCGGCGGGCGGCGAGCAGATACGGCTCGGGGTCGGGCTTGCCGCGCGTGACGTCCTCGGCGACCACGAGGGTCTTGGGGAGGATGCCCGCGTACGTGAGCCGGGCCTCGGCCAGGCGGCGGGTGGCGGAGGTGACGACGGCCCACCGGTCGGCGGGCAGCGCGTCGAGGAGGTCCCGGGTGCCGGGCAGCAGGGCCGCGCCGCCGTTGGGCACGTCCTCCACCTCGAGCGCCTCGATCCGCGCGACCGCGGCCGGGACGGCGTCGGCGGGCAGCAGGTCGGCGGCTATCGCCACGGCGGTCCGCCCGTGCAGTTCGACCTTCGCGAAGTCCTCGGCGGTGATCCCGAGCTCTTCCGCCCACCGGGTCCAGCACCTGCCCACGGATTCCAGGGAGGAGACGAGGGTGCCGTCGTTGTCGAACAGGAGGGCTTGAGCACGGATCTTCATGCACTCGACCCTACGGTCACAGGCACCTGGGCCCGTAATAGGGTCTCTGCATGCTTGATGCCCTGACGCTGGCGACCGGTGTCGCCGCGCTGCTGCTCGCCGCCTGGTGCGGCTGGGCGGCCTACCGTGATCAGCCGACCAAGGACTGGCACTTCATCGGCATGGCGGTGGTCACGCTGCTGGCCACGGTCCAACTGGTCGTCGGGATCGTGCAGTTGGCGCGCGGCGAGAAGGCGGAGCAGGGCACGACGATCTTCGTGGCGTATCTGCTGGGCGCGTTCGCGGCCGTCCCGGCGGCGGGTTTCATGTCCCTGACGGAGCGCACCCGCTGGGGTTCGATCACGGCCGCGGCCGGCGGAGTGGTCCTCGCCGTGCTCGAAGTGCGGCTCTACGACATCTGGGGAGGCTGAGGTGACGACCACGGACGAGAACGCGGAGGAGCACGCGGCACGGCGGCCGAAGCGGCTCATCAGCGGGCCGGGGATGCTGCTCGTCTGGTTCTACGGGGTGATGGTGGTCGGCGCGGTCTCCCGCTCGGTGTACCAGATCTCCACCGAGTTCGACCGGGCTCCGCTCGCCTACTCGCTGTCGGCCGTGGCGGGCGTGGTGTACGGCTTCATCACGTACTCCCTGATCCGCGGCGGCGAGACGGCCCGCAGGGCGGCACAGGTCTGCTGCGCCGCCGAACTCGCGGGTGTGCTCATCGTCGGGACGCTGACCGTGTTCGACAGTTCGGCGTTCCCGGACGCGACGGTCTGGTCGTACTACGGCGCGGGGTACGTCTTCATCCCCGTGCTGCTGCCGCTGTCCGCGCTGTACTGGCTGCGCAGGAACCGCACGACCGGCACCGCCGACGCCGTCACGCCGTA
Source organism: Streptomyces sp. NPDC090083 (assembly GCF_044747445.1). Lineage (NCBI taxonomy): Bacteria > Bacillati > Actinomycetota > Actinomycetes > Kitasatosporales > Streptomycetaceae > Streptomyces > Streptomyces sp. NPDC090083. The sequence goes on from NZ_JBIVED010000008.1 coordinate 144,734, forward strand.
GCGACGTAGGCCTCGACCGGCTTCTCCAGGACGATCATCGGTACGCCGTCGTCGCCCTGGGAGGTGCCCACGGTCTCGTAGCCGACGCGGCGGTACAGGCGGAGGTTGCCCTCGCTGCGGTGGCCGGTGTGGAGGCGGAACTTCTTGGCGCCGCGCTCCTCCACGAGGGCCGCTTCGGCCGCGCGGAGGAGGCGGGCGCCGATGCCGTGGCCCTGGAGGCGGGGGTGGACGCAGAGCTTGCCGATGGCGGCCGCGCCGTCCTCGGTCACCGTGCCGCGGACCGATCCGACCACTTCCTCGCCCAGCCGGGCGACGAAGACGCAGTCGGCGCCGACCTCGCTCCGGACCGAGTCGAGACTCTGGACGAGCGGGTCGATGCGGTAGTTGCCGTACAGCGCCGCCTCGCTCTGGAAGCACAGGTACTGCAGTCTGAAGATCTGCTCTGCGTCCTGCTCGGTCGCCACCGAGATGGTCACGCTCATGCCCATGTGCGCACGCCTCCCGCTCACCTGATCGCCACTTGGTTCCTCACTCCTATCCCCGTGCTTCGAGCGCCGCAACCTCCGGCGTCAGCAATCGCCGAAGACATCCCAGACATCTGGAACGTTCCGGGCCGAGACTGCCCTGTGAGATACCCAACTCCCCCGCGATCTCGCGGTAGGTGAGGTCCTTCGGCGACAGCAGCGCCCCCAGCAGCCGCGGGCACCGGCCGGGCAGTCGGCTCACCGCGTCGTGCAGCGCGCGGTACCGCGCCGCCGTGAGCGCGGCCTGCTCCGGACCGCGGTCGCTCTCGTCGACGGGATCATCGCCGTACGACTGTTCCCGGCGGGCCGTGCGGCGGGTGCGCCGGGCCTCCGAGCGGACCGCGCTGCGCAGCCAGCGCTGCGGGTCGACCGGTGGGCCGGAGGTGTCGAGGAGCTCCAGGAGGCGGAGCCAGACGGCCTGTTCGAGGTCGCCGGGCTCCGTTCCGGAGGCATATGCCTCGGCAGAGGCCTCGGCGGCGAGCAGTGGGCGCAGGGCGGTGACGAGTTGGTGTGTCATATGCGGCACGACGTGGCCGCCCCGGCACGAGGTTGCCTGGGCGGCCGTCTGTCACTCCAACGGGGCGCGGGGCTCAGCCGTTGACGAAGTCCGCGCGGGCCAGCAGGCCGGTGTCGGCGTTGTCGGTGAAGACACCGTCGATGCCGGTGGCGAAGTACCGCTTGAAGGCGCCGAACGCGTCGCCGTAGGCGTCGGCGGCCGTGCCCTTCTGGTACTCCTTCGGCAGGAAGGGGTTCTCGTTGCGCATGGTGTAGGGGTGCAGGATCAGGCCCGCCCTGTGCGCGTCGGCGACGAGGGTCGTCTCCTTGTTCAGGCTGCCGTCCGCGTTCTTCGTGATGATCAGGTCGAGCGTGGGGCCGAGGCCGTCCGCGTACGTCGCGATCTCCGCGAGGCCCTTCGGCCTGACCAGGTCGTCGACCGTGCGCGGGTCGCCCTGGTCGACGAAGTCGAAGGGCCGGGTGCCCGCGCCGGACAGCAGCACGACCAGCGGGTTGCCGACCAGCCTGGCGATTTTCGCGATGCTGGTCGGCTCGAAGGACTGGATGAGGACGGGCGAGTTCCTGCGGTCCTTGCCGTGCCGGCGCAGGATCGCCGAGAGCAGCTTCTCCATCTCGAAGCCGCGCTTGCGGAAGTAGGTGGGGTGCTTCATCTCGGGGTAGATCCAGACCTGCTTGCCGCGCTTGCGGGTCTGCTCGTCCTGCCACCTGAGGACCTCTTCGAAGGTGGGGATCTCCCAGCGGCCGTTGTAGAGCGTGTTGTGCGGGCGGTTGGCCGGGATGCGCTCGATCGCGCGCAGGGTCTTCAGCTCGGCGAGCGTGAAGTCCTCGGTGAACCAGCCGGTCGTGGAGACGCCGTCCAGCAGCTTGGTCGTCCTGCGGCCCGCGAACTCGGGGTGGTCGGCGACGTTCGTCGTGCCGCCGATCTCCGGCTCGTGCCGGCAGACCAGGTGGCCGTCCTTGGTGGGGACCAGGTCACCGGCCTCGACGATGTCGGCACCCAGGTCGAGCGCCAAGTCGTAGGAGCCGAAGGTGTGCTCCGGGCGGTAGCCGCTGGTCCCGCGGTGACCGATGATCGTCGGCTTGGGCAGGTCCTTCAGACCGCCGCCGTGCCGGGCCGTCGTGGCCTCGGCGGCTCTCGCCGCGCCCGCCGGTCCGAGTGCGGCCACTCCCGCGCCGAGCACGGCGGCGCCGAGCAGCGCCCGCCGTCCGGTGCCGCCCGCTCGCTCGTCCGGCCCCTGTGTTCCCTGCGTGTCCATGAAGCCTCCTGGCGTCGCCCGTCGCTGCGCGCCGATCGTAGGGGCGCGCGGATGACGGGCGGGAGACGTCGGCCGGAACACGACGGTGCCGCTGGATGTCGTACGGGATGGCGGGTTTGACCCGCCGTCACCAAGGAACGCGAGATGCGTCACAACATGGCGGCCCGGTTACGGGGCGGTCCTGGCGCGGCACCGCAGGTAAACGTGCGTCAACACTGCGTAAGACCTCGGTGAACCCGATGTGCAATACCCCGGGCGCCGCGAGTATCGTCCTCACCTGCACAGACTTATATCGAACCCCTTGACACCGGAGGGCCCGTTGTCCCGCTTCGCGCTCATCAAGGCAGTGCTCGGACCGATCATGCGCCTGATGTTCCGCCCCCAGGTGGAGGGAATCGAGCACATTCCGGGAGACGGCCCGGTGATCCTGGCCGGCAACCACCTCACGTTCATCGACTCGATGATCCTTCCGCTGGTCTGCGACCGGCAGGTGCTGTTCATCGGCAAGGACGAGTACGTCACCGGTGAGGGGTTCAAGGGGCGGCTCATGGCCTGGTTCTTCACCGGGGTCGGGATGATCCCGGTGGACCGGGACGGGGCGAACGGCGGGGTCGCCGCGCTGATGACCGGCCGCCGCGTCCTGGAGGAGGGCAAGGTCTTCGGGATCTACCCCGAGGGGACCCGGTCGCCCGACGGCCGGCTGTACCGCGGGCGGACCGGGATCGCCCGGCTCACGATGATGACCGGGGCGCCGGTCGTCCCGTTCGCGATGATCGGCACGGACAAGCTGCAGCCGGGCGGGGCGGGTTTCCCGCGGCCGGGGAAGGTGACCGTGCGCTTCGGTGAGGCGATGGAGTTCTCCCGGTACGAGGGGATGGACCGCGACCGCTATGTGCTGCGGGCCGTGACCGACTCCGTGATGACCGAGGTCATGCGGCTGTCCGGCCAGGAGTACGTCGACATGTACGCCACCAAGGCCAAGGCCGCGTAGGCCTCCGGCGGTCGACCCCTTCTCGGGCGCGTGGGGGGCTGGTCGCCCAGTTCCCCGCGCCCCTGAGGGCATCCCCCTAGACGGTGTTGTCCAGGTTCTGCCCCTTCAGCATGAACCAAGCGGCAACCGCGGTTGCCAGTAGGACCGTTGCACCCACGGCCGATGCGACGCTCAAGCCGCTGACGAAGGCGTCCCTCGCCGACGTCAGCATGTCCTGGCCCGCCTGTGCCGGCATGCCGCCCGCCGCCTCCACCGCGCCGCCCAGTGACTCGTGCGCCCCGCTCGGCGTGCCCGCCGGAGCCGCGAAGCCCCGGTACACGCCCGTCACGATCGAGCCGAGTACCGCGATGCCGAGGGCCGCGCCCAGTTCGTAGGCCGTCTCCGAGACCGCCGAGGCCGCGCCCGCCTGTTCCTTCGGTACGGAGGACAGGATGACGTCGGCCGTCACCGTGAAGGAGAAGCCCGCGCCGACGCCGACGACCAGCAGGGCGGCGCCGAGGACCGGGTAGGCGGTGGACTGGTTCAGGGTGGTCAGCACGGCCAGGGACAGGCCGACCGCCGCCAGGCCGCCGGCGACGATCGCCCGGACCGAGAAGCGGCGGGCCGCCCGTCCCGCGATCAGACCGGCCGCCACCGCGCCCACCGCCGCGGGTATTTCGGCCAGGCCCGCCTCGAACGGCCCCCGCCCCTGCACGAGTTGAAGGTACTGGGAGAGGAAGAAGACCAGACCCGACAGGCCGAGGATGGTCAGCAGGTCGGCCAGGACCGCCGCGCTGAAACCGCGGTTGCGGAACAGGCGCATGTCCAACAGGGGTGAGGAAAGGGTGAGTTGGCGGCGGACGAACCAGTAAAGGGCCGCCGCGCCCAGCACACCCACCGCGAGCGGGGGCAGCTCGAAGCCGTGGGTCGCGGCCTCCTTGACGGCGTAGACCACGCCGATCACGCCGATCAGGGAGAGCGTGACGCTGATCAGGTCCCAGGGGCCCGGGTCGGGGTTCCTGGACTCCGGGAGCGTCCTGATGCCGACGAGGACCAGGACGGCCATGACCGGCAGGTTGATGAGGAAGACCGAGCCCCACCAGAAGTGTTCGAGGAGGAAGCCGCCGGCCACCGGGCCGACCGCCGTGCCGGCGGAGGCCGTCGCGCCCCAGATGCCCACGGCCAGGCTGCGTTCGCGCGGGTCGTGGAAGAGGTTGCGGATCAGGGCGAGGGTGGCGGGCATCAGCGTCGCGCCCGCGACACCGAGCAGCGCCCGCGCCAGGATCATCAACTCCGGTGTGGACGCGTAGGCGTTGAGGACCGAGATGGCGCCGAACGCCGTGGCGCCGATCAGCAGGATCCGCTTGCGGCCGATGCGGTCGCCGAGGCTGCCCATCGACACGAGCAGGCCCGCGATGACGAAGGAGTAGACGTCGCCGATCCAGAGGAGTTGGGTGCCGGACGGCTTCAGGTCCTCGCTGATGTAGGGCGTCGCGAGGCCCAGGACGGTCGCGTCCACGGCCACCAGCAGCACGGCGAGCACGAGGACCGAGAGCGCGAGCCACCGGCCCGGGCGCTTCTCCGTCTCCGACGCGACCACCGGCCGCAGGATGCTGGTCATGATTCCTCTCTCCGTGTTTCGTCTCTGCGTAGTGCGCCGCCGAGCAGCAGCTCGACGATCATGTGCGTGAAGTCGTTGGCGGCGACCCTGCCCTCCTGGACCGCCCAGGCGCCGGAGGCCAGCAGGCCGTAGAGCGCCTCGGTGAGCCAGGCCGGGGTGAGGTCGATGCGGAACTCGCCGCCGGCCTGGCCGCGCCGGAAGAGGGCGGCGATCCGCTGGTCGATCCTGTTCCAGCCGGTGTTCTGCTGCTCGCCCTCGAAGAGCTGGTTCTCGCTGTAGAGGAACGCGAGGAGTCCGGCGGCGGGCTCGATCGCCCGCACCAGCCGTCGTACGGCGTCGGCGGCCGGGCCCTCGTCCAGCCGGGCCGCGTCCAGCGCGGACTCGCACTCGGCGATGCCCAGCGCCTCCAGCGCGCGCACCAGCGCGTCGCGCCCCGCGAAGTGGCGGTGCAGCGTGGCCCGGCTGATCCCGGCCGCCTTGGCGACCTCGTCCATGGTGGACGTGGATTTCCGGGTGAGCAGCGCCGCGGCGCTGCGGAGTACGTGGTCACGGTCCACGGCCATGAGACAACAGTAACCCACGTGAGACACATCTGTCTCACGGTGGGCGTACGTGACTCATGGCCGGGGTCGGCTCAGCCGATCGTCAGTGCCAGGGCAGCGAGCCCCGCCGCGCCCAGTACGTCCGCGGGTCCTCGGCGAGCGCGTCGAGGCGGGCCAGCTGGTCGTCGCTCAGGTCCACGACCGCCGCATGCAGGTTGGAGGCGAGCTGTCCGACGGTCGCCGCGCCGGAGAGGACGACGCCCGCCCAGGGCCGGCGCAGGATCAGCGCCAGGGCGACCGCATCCGCGTTCAGGGACGTCTCCTCGGCCACCGCCTTCAGGGCGTCCGGCGCGTACGGCTCCGCGAGCCTGCCGTTGGCCATGCCCTCCTTCACGATCACCGTGAGTCCGGCGTCGTGGGCCTCGGCGAGGGCGGGGTCCGCGGAGGTCTCCAGGGCGTTGTACGTCGACTGGACGGTACGGAAGAGGGGCTCGCCGTCGACCGTCACGGCGAGGGCGGCGCGGATCGCGTCGGCCTGCGCGGGGCCGCTGGTGGAGAAGCCGACGGTCACTCCGGTCGCCGCCAACTCGGCCAGTCTCGCGTGGAGTTCCTTGTCGGTGAGGGCCGGGCTGTCCGGGGTCACCGAGTGGATCTGGTAGAGGTCGAGGCGGTCGCCGAGCAGGTCGGCGGTCTCGGCGCGCTGGCGCTCGTAGGTCCCGACGCCGTGGTCCTTGACCTCGTGCGTCTCGGCGTCCGCCGACCAGTCCGCGGTGTAGGTGTAGCCCCACTTGCTGCCGACCACGATGTCGTCGCGGTCGGGGTGCGCGTCCAGCCACGCGGCGAGGAACTCCTCGGAGCGGCCGTAGGAGCGGGCCGCGTCGAAGTAGCGGACGCCCTGCGCGTAGGCGGCGTCCAGGAGTTCGTGGGTCCGGGCGCGGAGGGCTTCGACGGTGCGGTGCTCCCCGAGGTCCTTCTCCCGGCCCAGGGTGATGTAGCCGGGGCGGCCGACCGCGGCGAGGCCGAGTCCGAGGTGGCTGGTGGGGGTTGTCGCTGTGGCCAGTCGGGCGAAGGGCATCGCGGGCTCCGTTGGTCGGCTGTGGTGCGGCTCGGACCAACGTAACCCGCGATGACCTTCACCCTGGAGCTCGGGTTGTCGCGGCGCGTTCGGCGGGTGCGGGTGCGCTGCGGCCGGTCACGCCCACGCGGCGGAGCCGCTCGCCGGTACGGCCCCGCGACCCCGCGGCCCCGGGAAGCCGCCTAGCGCTTCGCCGTCGACCAGGCGTGCTGGGCTTCCACGTCGCGCTTCACCTCTGCCAGCTGGACGGCCACCGCGCTCGGGGCCGTGCCGCCCCGGGCATTGCGGGAGGCGAGGGCGCCGGGCACGTTGAGGACCGTGCGGACGTCCGGGGTCAGATGCGGGGAGATCTTGGCGAACTGCTCGTCGGTGAGGTCGTCGAGTTCCTTGTTCTCGGACTCGGCGACCTTGACGCACTCGCCGGCCACCTCGTGGGCCACGCGGAAGGGGACGCCCTGCTTGACCAGCCACTCGGCGATGTCGGTGGCGAGGGAGAAACCGGCCGGGGCCAGCTCTTCCATGCGGTCGCGGTGGATGGTGAGGGTGGCCATCATGCCGGTGAACGCCGGGAGCAGGACCTCGAGTTGGTCGATGGAGTCGAAGACCGGCTCCTTGTCCTCCTGGAGGTCGCGGTTGTAGGCGAGGGGCAGCGCCTTGAGCGTGGCCATCAGGCCGGTCAGGTTGCCGATCAGGCGGCCCGACTTGCCGCGTGCCAGCTCCGCGATGTCCGGGTTCTTCTTCTGCGGCATGATCGACGAGCCCGTGGAGAACGCGTCGTGCAGGGTCACGAAGGAGAACTCCTTCGTGTTCCAGATGATGATCTCCTCGGCGATCCGGGAGAGGTTCACCCCGATCATCGCGGTGATGAAGGCGAACTCGGCGACGAAGTCGCGGGAGGCCGTGCCGTCGATCGAGTTCGCGGCCGAGCCGTGCTCGAAGCCGAGGTCCTTGGCCACCGCCTCCGGGTCCAGGCCGAGGCTGCTGCCCGCGAGCGCTCCGGAGCCGTACGGCGAGACCGCCGTCCGCTCGTCCCACTGGCGCAGGCGTTCCGCGTCCCGGGACAGGGACTGGACGTGCGCGAGGACGTGGTGGGCGAACAGGACCGGCTGGGCGTGCTGGAGGTGGGTGCGGCCGGGCATCGCCACGTCGGGGTGGGCCTCGGCGAGGCCGACCAGCGCGTCCTGGAGGTCGGCGATCAGGCCGCCGATCGACCGGGCGTGGTCGCGCAGGCACATCCGGAAGAGGGTGGCCACCTGGTCGTTGCGGGACCGGCCGGCGCGCAGCTTGCCGCCGAGGTCGGGGCCGAGGCGCTCCAACAGGCCGCGTTCCAGGGCCGTGTGGACGTCCTCGTCGGCGATCGTGCCGACGAAGGAGCCGTCGGCGACGTCCGCTTCGAGCCGGTCGAGGCCCGCGAGCATCCGGGTCAGCTCGTCGTCGGTGAGGAGGTTCGCCTTGTGCAGCACGCGCGCGTGGGCGCGGGAGCCGGCGATGTCGTAGGGCGCGAGCCGCCAGTCGAAGTGGACGGACGCGGACAGCTTCGCCAGGGCCTCGGCGGGACCGTCGGCGAAACGGCCGCCCCAGAGCCGTACGTCACCGCTGTTGCTGCTCACTTGCGCTGCTCCTCCGAGGCCGTGGATGGGTGGTCGTGCTGGATGCGGCCGCGTTCCGCGTTGTCCGGCTGCGCGCTCCGGCCACATCCTCTCGCATGCATGATTATGCAGAGTCCTGCATGACTCGTCAATTTTGGAGAGCCTTGAACACCCGCAACCGCTTTCTCGTACCTCTCGCCGAACGCAGGCGCCGCGTTTCCCCCCACGCATCACCCCCCGTCCCCCCTGACCCGAGTGAGGCATTCGCATGTCCAGGGCTCTCCCCAAGTACAACAAGCGTCGCGTCGCGTTCATCGGCGGTGCCGCCGCCGTGGTCCTGTCCGGCGCGGTCATCGCCGGTTCCGCTCTGGCCGGCACGCCGGACAAGAGCAGCACCGCGCAGAGCGCCCGGACGCTGTCCGACCCGGGGACGATCACCTGCCCCGACGTGAAGTCGCAGCTCCCCGCGATCCCGGCTTCCGCGCAGGCCGAGGTGGACCGCAACCTCACCCTCCTCGACACCCAGATCGCCGAAGCCAACAAGCGACTCGTCGACACCGTCGGACAGGGCGGAGCCAACTTCGTCCAGAACGCCATCCTCGGCCCGCTCAAGGACAAGCGCGTCTCCACCATCGACCGCATCGCCATCTCCATCGGCCGCCAGGGCACCAAGCCCACCGGGCTCGACTCCCTCGCCGCCTGCACGCTCGACTCGGCCGGTTCGGCCGGGGCCACCGGGGAAACCGGTTCTACGGGGGCCGCGGACACCGCGGTCCCGAGTGCCGCCGCCTCGGCCACCCAGGCGGCCGGGGGTACGGAGGACACCGGTGCGTCGAGCGCGGTCGGCACGATCTCGTGCCCCGACGTGAAGTCGCAGCTCCCCGCGATCCCGGCCTCCGCGCAGGCCGAGGTCGACCGCAACCTCACCCTCCTCGACACCCAGATCGCCGAAGCCAACAAGCGACTCGTCGACACCGTAGGACAGGGCGGAGCCAACTTCGTCCAGAACGCCATCCTCGGCCCGCTCAAGGACAAGCGCGTCTCCACCATCGACCGCATCGCCATCTCCATCGGCCGCCAGGGCACCAAGCCCACCGGGCTCGACTCCCTCGCCGCCTGCACGCTCACCAAGTGACGTGACAGGCAGCCGTGGCCGCCCCGATGATCGCCGGCCGGGGCGGCCACGGTGATGTCCGCACCAGGGCGCCTTGCCTGTTCGGCCCACCTGGGCTGCCGTCGGTGGCGGCACGCTCTAGCGTCTGAGCCATGCGTCCCGGTGTCGTCGCCCTTGCGTCCGCGTCCCTGCTCCTGCTGCTCGCGGCGGTGCCCGCGCGTGCGGTGGAGCCTCCGGGGCCGGCCTCGCTCGCCGACACCGGGGGCGGGGGCCAACTGGTCGTCGCGCAGGCACCCGGCGTCAACTCCACGTCCGGAACGCTCAGTTGGTGGGACCTGCGGGACGGGGCGTGGGTGCGGGCCGGCTCCGCCCCCGCCCGGTTCGGGGCGAAGGGGCTGGTCGAGGGCGGGGCTCGCCGGCAGGGGTCGTACACGACTCCCACGGGGTTGTACGACCTGCCGTTCGCCTTCGGGATCCAGCCCGCCCCGGATGGCACCCGGGTCGAGTACCGCCGGGTGAACGCGAGTTCGTGGTGGTGCGAGGATGCCGGGTCCCGGGTCTACAACCGGTGGAGCGAGCCGCTCGCCGCGGACTGCCGGGCCGGCCAGTCGGAGCGGCTGAGTTCCTACCCGACGCAGTACGCGCGGGGGCTCGTCATCGGGTTCAACTACGCCAGGCCCGTCAAAGGACGCGGGGCCGGGATCTTCCTGCATGTCAACGGGCGTGGCGCCACCGCCGGTTGCGTGTCCGTGCCGGCGGACGCGATGCGGACCATCCTGAGGTGGGTCGACCCCGCGCGGGCCCCGCACATCGCCATCGGGACGGCGAGCGGGGTCACGGCCGTTTCCCGGTACTGAGATGCGCGAGAGCGCAGGGTCGAGAGCCACCTGCCCAAGTGACCGTTACCGCGCGTCACTTCCGTACGCGGCGGACTCCTCGGAACACTGAACGCACAGGCGCAACGGCACGTACTTCAGGGCCAAGGGACCAGCCCACCCCCCTTGCCCCGTCCACGGAGGAACCGTGACCACCACGCTCGCAGGCGGACGTGCCGCCCGCCGCCAGACGATGCGCCGCATCCGCCCGCGCCGCTCCCCAGCGACCCTGCTGCTGCTCGCCGTCTGGGCGGGCGCGGTCGGGGTGCTGTGGCTGTGGTGGCACAACACGCCGTCCATCGCCGACCAGAACGGCAAGATCCTCAACGCGGGCCGCATCACCGGCCTGTTGGCGGGATATCTGATGGCACTCGTCGTGCTCCAGATGGCCCGGGTGCCCGCCCTGGAACGCCGGGTCGGCTCCGACCGGGTCGCCCGCTGGCACGCGATGAGCGGCCGCTACACGCTCTGCCTGGTCGCCGCGCACGTCTTCCTCATCATGTGGGGCTACGCCCTCCAGGCGGGCAAGACGCTGAACGACATCGTCCAGCAGACCATCGACTCGGTGAACCAGCTGCCCGACATGGGCAAGGCCGCCATCGGCACCGGCCTGTTCCTGCTCATCGGCCTCTCGTCGATCGGCGGCATCCGCCGCAGGCTGCCGTACGACCTGTGGTACCACGTGCACCTGCTGACGTACGCGGCGGTGTTCTTCACCTTCTGGCACCAGATCAGCACCGGCAACGACTTCACGCTGACGCCGGTCGCCAAGACCGTCTGGACCGGGCTCTACGGCGCGGTCACCGCGCTGGTGGTCTGGTACCGGATCCTCACCCCGATCCGCCTCAACATGCGGCACCGGATGCGCGTCGAGGCCGTCATCGAGGAGACGCCCGGCATCGTGTCGGTGCTGATCAGCGGACGCAAGCTGCACCGGATCGGCGCGGAGGCGGGACAGTTCTTCCGCTGGCGGTTCCTGGCGCCGGGCATGCGGTTCAGCTCGCACCCCTACTCGCTGTCGGCGGCCCCCCGCCCGAACATGCTGCGGATCACGGTCAAGGCGATCGGCGACCACAGCACCAGGCTGCGCGAACTGCGGCCCGGCACGAAGGTGTGGGCCGAGGGCCCCTACGGCGCGCTGACCTCGCAGCGGCGCACCCGCGGCAAGGTGCTGCTGGTCGCCGGCGGTGTCGGCATCACGCCGATGCGGGCGCTGTTCGAGACGCTGCCCGGAGCCGCCGGTGACATCACGCTGCTCTACCGGGCCAACACCACCCAGGACCTGGCCCTGTGGGACGAGCTGGCGAAGATCGCCGACGAGCGCGGCGCCCGCCTGATGTACGCGGTGAACAGCCCCGACGGGGAACGCCCCGACATCTCGGCGGAGTCCCTGCGGCGGAAGATCGCCGACATCGACGACCACGACGTCTTCATGTGCGGGCCGCCCGGCTTCGCGCAGTCGGTCTACGAAGCACTGCGCGGCGCGGGAGTCCCCGCCCGCCGCATCCATCACGAGTCGTTCGAGATGTGAGCGACGGGAGTCAGGAGCGATGAAGAAGAGCCACCCCATCCGGCGTGTTCTGCTCGCGAGCGCCGCCACCGTGTCCGGGATCGTGCTGCTGCTCTCCCTGAAGCCGGCGTCGGATCCTGCCTCCGCGTCCGCGCAGGGTGCGGCTCAGGGTGCCGCCGCCGCCCAGGAGTCGCCCCAGGGCGGCGCCGCGGGAGCCGGGACCTCGACGGTCACGGGCGCGGTCGCCCAGACCCAGTACGGAGTCGTCCAGGTACGGCTGACGGTCGCGGGCGGCAAGATCACCAAGGCCGAGGCCATCCAGGCGCCCAAGGGCGGGACCAGCGACCAGAAGACCGCGCTGTCCGTACCCAAACTCAACCAGGAGGTCGTCGCCACCCAGAGCGCGGACATCACGTCCGTGTCCGGGGCGACCTACACGAGCGGCGGCTACAAGCAGTCCCTGCAGTCGGCGATCGACAAGATGAAGGCGACGGCCGCCAAGACCCCTGCCCCGTCGCAGAGTTCGGCGGCCGGGTCGGGCCAGGCAGCCCAGGCCAGGACCGTCACCGGTGATGTCGCGACGACCGAGTACGGGCCGGTCCAGGTCCGGATCACCGTCGCGAACGGCAAGATCACCAAGGCCGAGGCCATCCAGGCGCCCAAGGGCGGGACCAGCGACCAGAAGACGGCGCTGGCGATCCCCAAGCTCAACCAGGAGGCCGTGGCCGCGGGCAGCGCGAGCATCGACTCCGTGTCGGGCGCCTCGTACACGAGCGGCGGTTACAAGCAGTCCCTGCAGTCGGCCCTGGACAAGGCCGGTGGCTGACACGGTGACCGATCCCGCGGAGGCTCCCGCCACCCTGCGGCACGCCGAGGAGGTCATGGGGACGGTGTTCTCCTTCGACATCCGCGGCGGCGAGCCCGACGCCGTGCAAGCCGCGCTGGAGCAGGCGGTCGCCCAACTCCACCGCGTGAACGAGGTGTTCAGCACCTACCGCGACGACAGCCAGGTCTCCCGGCTGGCCCGCGGCGAGCTGACCCTCGCGGAGTGCGACGCCGAGGTCGCCGAGGTGCTGGAGCTGGGCGCCGAGGCGGAGCGGGTCAGCGCCGGCTGGTTCAGCACGAGGTACGAGGGACAGCTCGACCCGACGGGCATCGTGAAGGGCTGGGCCGCCGAACGCGCGGCCGGGCTGTTCACGGCGGCCGGGGTGAGCGGGGTCAGCGTCAACGGCGGCGGTGACGTCCAGATGTTCGGTGCGCCGGGACCGCACCGGTCCTGGCGGGTCGGCATCTCCGATCCGCTGCGCCCGGGAGGTCTGGCGGCCGTGATCTCGGCGGCGGGCGCCGACGAACTGGCGGTGGCCACCTCCGGTACGGCGGAGCGCGGGGCGCACATCGTGGACCCGTCCACCGGCAAGTCCGCGGTGACCGACCTGGTCGCCGTCACCGTGGTGGCACCCCGTCTGACCTGGGCCGACTGCTGGGCCACGGCCGCGTTCGCGATGGGCTCGCGCGAGGGTCTGGCCTGGCTGGAGTCGCTGCCGGACGTCGAGGCGCTGCTCATCACGGCGGGCGACGAGGTGCGCTGCACGGGCGGACTGGCCGCCCGCCTCGGGTAGGGATCCCCCATGCGAGTCGGGGGCGCACCGGACAACTCCGGTGCGCCCCCGACTCGTCGGCCCCTACGGGTGGGTCAGTGGTCGTTCTGCGCCAGCCGCAGCAGATGGTCCGCGAGGGCCTGGCCGCCGAGCGGGTCCCGGCTGATCAGCAGGAGGGTGTCGTCGCCCGCGATGGTGCCGAGGATGTCCTGCAGTTCGGCCTGGTCGATCGCCGAGGCGAGGAACTGGGCGGCGCCCGGCGGGGTGCGCAGGACCACGAGGTTGGCGGAGGCCTCCGCGGAGATCAGCAGCTCGGAGGAGAGCCGCCGCATCCGCTCCTCCTTCGCCGACTCCCCCAGCGGCGCGCGCGGGGTGCGGAAGCCGCCCTCGCTCGGTACCGCGTAGATGAGGTCGCCGTCGTTGTTGCGGATCTTCACCGCGTTCAGCTCGTCCAGGTCCCGGGAGAGCGTCGCCTGCGTGACGCTCAGCCCGTCGTCGGACAGCAGCTTCGCCAACTGGCTCTGGGAGCGCACCGGTTGCCGGTTGAGGATGTCCACGATCCGGCGGTGGCGGGCGGTGCGGGTCTGCGGCACGGCCGGTCCCGCGGTGTGCTCGTGTTCCTGCGCCTGACTCATCGTCGACTCATTCTCCGGATCATCCGTCCCCCTTGGCCACGTCCAGGACACCGGGCAGCGCCCGGAGGAACGCGTCCACCTCGTCGTCGCCGAGGTTCAGCGGTGGCATCAGCCGTACGACATCGGGGGCGGGCGCGTTGACCAGGAAGCCGGCGTCCTGAGCCGCCTGTTGCACCTGGGGCGCGAGCGGCTCGGTGAGCACGATACCCAGGAGGAGGCCCGCACCCCGGACATAATCGATCAACGGGTGGGACAGCGACTCGATCCCGTCCCGCAGCATGGCGCTCTGCCGCTTGACGTTCTCCAGCAACCCGTCGTTCGCGATGGTGTCGAGGACCGCGAGTCCGGCGGCGCACGCGACCGGGTTGCCGCCGAAGGTCGTGCCGTGGTGGCCCGGCAGCAGCAGGTCCGCGGCGCGTCCGAAGGCCACGGTGGCACCGAGCGGCAGGCCGCCGCCGAGCCCCTTCGCGAGGGTCACGACGTCGGGCAGGACGCCCTCGTGCGCCTGGTACTCGAACCAGTGCCCGGTACGGCCGACCCCGGTCTGCACCTCGTCCAGGACCAGCAGCGCGCCGTGCGCCGCGGTGATCGCGCGGGCCGCCTTGAGGTACCCGGCGGGCGGTACGACGACCCCGTTCTCGCCCTGGATGGGCTCGATGATGACGAGCGCGGTGTCCTCGGTGACGGCGGCGGCCAGCGCCTGCGCGTCGCCGTAGGCCACGTGCGTGACATCGCCGGGCAGCGGCAGGAACGGCTCCTGCTTGCCGGGCTGGCCGGTGAGGGCGAGGGAGCCCATGGTCCGGCCGTGGAAGGCGCCCTGGGTGGCGACCATGTGCTGACGGCCCGTCAGGCGGCCGATCTTGAAGGCGCCTTCGTTCGCCTCGGCACCCGAGTTGCAGAAGAACACCTTGCCGTCCCGGCCGAACCGTTCCAGCAGCCGCTCGGCGAGCGCGACGGGCGGTTCGGCGATGAACAGGTTGGAGACATGGCCGAGTTCGGCGATCTGCTTGCTGACGGCCTCGACGATCGCCGGGTGCGCGTGCCCGAGGGCGTTGACCGCGATGCCTCCGACGAAGTCGGTGTACTCGTTGCCGTCGGCGTCCCACAGCCGGGCGCCGGCACCGCGGACGAGGGGGAGCCTGGGGGTGCCGTAGTTGTTCATGAGCGACCCCTGCCAGCGCTGGGTCAGCTCCGCGTTCGTCACGGTCCCGGTCATTCGGCATCCCCCTGCTTCTTGCCGGCCTTCTTGGCGGACTTCTTCTTGGCGGGCTTCGCTTCGGGCAGTTCGTCCGGCACGACCATCGTGCCGATGCCTTCGTCGGTGAAGATCTCCAGCAGGATCGAGTGCTGGACCCGGCCGTCGATGACGCGGGCGGTGGTCACGCCGTGGCGCACGGCGTGCAGGCAGCCCTCCATCTTCGGCACCATCCCGGAGCTCAACTCCGGAAGCAGTTTCTCCAGTTGGCTGGCGGTGAGGCGGCTGATCACCTCGTCGCTGTTCGGCCAGTCCTCGTAGAGACCCTCGACGTCCGTGAGGACCATGAGCGTCTCGGCCCCCAGCGCAGCAGCGAGAGCCGCAGCAGCCGTGTCAGCATTGACGTTGTAGACATGTCCGTCGTCCTCGCTCCTCGCGATCGACGAGACGACCGGGATCCGGCCGTCGGCGAGCAGTGCCTCGATCGCGCCCGTGTCGATCGCGGTGATCTCGCCCACCCGCCCGATGTCGACCAACTCCCCGTCGATCTCCGGCAGATGCTTGGTGGCGGTGATGGTGTGCGCGTCCTCGCCGGTCAACCCGACGGCGAGCGGCCCGTGTTGGTTGAGCAGCCCGACCAGCTCGCGCTGCACCTGCCCCGCGAGGACCATCCGTACGACGTCCATGGCGTCCTCGGTGGTGACCCGCAGCCCGGCCTTGAACTCGCTGACGATGCCGTGCCGGTCGAGGGCGGCGCTGATCTGCGGGCCGCCGCCGTGCACGACGACGGGCTTGAGCCCCGCGTGGTGCAGGAACACGACGTCCTGCGCGAACGCGGCCTTCAGGTCCTTGTCGACCATGGCGTTGCCGCCGAACTTGATCACGACGGTCTTGCCGTTGTGCCGGGTCAGCCAGGGCAGTGCCTCGATGAGGATCTGCGCCTTGGGCAGCGCGGTGTGCTTGCGGGTAGTGCTCATGACGAGTACGCGCTGTTCTCGTGGACGTAGTCCGCGGTGAGGTCGTTGGTCCAGATCGTCGCGGTCTCGGTGCCCGCGGCCAGGTCGGCGACGATGTGCACCTCGCGGTAGCGCATGTCGACCTTCTCGCGGTCCTCGCCGACACCGCCGTTCTTGCAGACCCAGACGCCGTTGATGGCGACGTTGAGCCGGTCCGGTTCGAAGGCGGCCCTGGTGGTGCCGATCGCGGACAACACCCGTCCCCAGTTGGGGTCTTCGCCGTGGATCGCGCACTTGAGGAGGTTGTTCCGGGCGATGGAGCGGCCGACCTCCACCGCCTCGTCCTCGCTGGCGGCGTTGACGACCTCGACCTTGATGTCCTTGCTGGCGCCCTCGGCGTCCCGGATGAGCTGCTGGCCCAGGTCGTCACAGACGGCACGCACGGCCTCGGCGAACTCGGCCCGGTCCGGGGTGATTCGGGAGGCGCCGGAGGCGAGGAGCAGCACCGTGTCGTTGGTGGACATGCAGCCGTCGGAGTCGACGCGGTCGAAGGTGGTGCGGGTGGCGGCCCGAAGTGCCGTGTCCAGTACGGCGCTGTCGACGTCGGCGTCGGTGGTGAGCACGACGAGCATGGTGGCGAGGCCGGGGGCGAGCATGCCCGCGCCCTTGGCCATCCCGCCGACGGTCCAGCCGTCCTTGGTGGTCACCACGGCCGTCTTGTGGACGGAGTCGGTGGTCTTGATGGCGATGGCGGCCTTCTCGCCTCCGTGCGGGGAGAGTTGACCGGCGGCGGCCTCGACTCCCGGCAGCAGCTTGTCCATCGGGAGCAGCAGCCCGATGAGCCCGGTGGAGGCGACGGCGACCTCGGCGGCGTTCAGGCCCAGCGTGCCGGCGACCTTCTCGGCCGTGGCGTGGGTGTCCTGGAAGCCCTTCGGACCCGTACAGGCGTTGGCGCCACCGGAGTTGAGGACGACGGCGGAGACCGTGCCGCCCTTCAGCACCTGCTCGGACCAGAGCACCGGCGCGGCTTTGACGCGGTTGGAGGTGAAGACGCCCGCGGCGGCGAGGCGGGGCCCGTTGTTGACCACGAGGGCCAGGTCCGGGTTGCCGTTCTCCTTGATCCCGGCGGCGATGCCCGCGGCCGTGAATCCCTGTGCTGCCGTCACACTCACGGCGCGACTCCGATCGTCGTCAGCCCCGTGGACTCGTCGAGCCCGAGGGCGAGGTTCATGCTCTGGACGGCACCGCCCGCGGTGCCCTTGGTCAGGTTGTCGATGGCGCTGATCGCGATGATGCGGCCCGCCGCCTCGTCGTACGCGACCTGCACCTGAACGGCGTTGGAACCGTAGACGGACGCCGTCGCGGGCCACTGCCCCTCGGGGAGCAGATGCACGAACGGCTCATCGGCGAAGGCCTTCTCGTAGACGGCGCGCACGGACTCGCCGGTGACGCCGGGCTTCGCGCTGGCGCTGCACGTGGCGAGGATGCCGCGGGGCATCGGCGCGAGGGTCGGCGTGAAGGAGACGGTGACGGGTTCGCCGCCCGCCGCGCCGAGGTTCTGGATGATCTCGGGGGTGTGCCGGTGCCCCCCGCCGACGCCGTACGGGGACATCGAGCCCATGACCTCGCTGCCGAGCAGGTGCGCCTTGGGAGCCTTGCCCGCGCCGGAGGTGCCGGACGCGGCGACGATCACGGCCTCGTTCTCGGCGAGCCCGGCGGCGTAGGCCGGGAAGAGCGCGAGGGAGACGGCCGTCGGGTAGCACCCGGGCACCGCGATGCGTTTGCTCCCGGCCAACTCGGCGCGGGCGCCCGGCAGTTCGGGCAGGCCGTAGGGCCAGGTGCCGGCGTGCGCGGAGCCGTAGAAGCGCTCCCAGTCGGCGGCGTCCTTCAGTCGGAAGTCGGCGCCCATGTCGACGACGAGGACGTCCGGGCCGAGCCGCTCGGCGACGGCGGCGGACTGTCCGTGCGGCAGCGCGAGGAAGACGACGTCGTGTCCGGCGAGGATTTCGGGGGTAGTTTCCTCAAGGACTCGACCGGCGAGCGGCAGCAGGTGCGGCTGCAGTGCGCCGAGTTTCTGTCCGGCGTTGGAGTTGCCGGTCAGAGCGCCGATCTCGACCTCGGGGTGAGCCAGGAGCAGACGCAGCAGTTCCCCGCCCGCGTACCCACTCGCTCCGGCCACCGCCGCACGTACCGCCATGGAACCCTCCTCTTCGATGGCATGACTATACGTTGCGGTGCACGTTTATGCAATCCGAGTGAGTGGGTATGCACTCAGACTGCGCAGGAACACGTCAGCCGCCGAGCACCCGCCGCCGCGGCTCCTCTCCGCCTCACCGTCCGCTCGGCCGGTGCCGCTCGGCCAGTACGGCTTCGAGGTGGGCGACGTGGCGGGCCTCGGCCTCCCTGCGGACGGCGGCGAAGCGGCGATCGACGGCCAGTACGGGGAGCAGCCAGAGGTAGCCCCACACGCTGAAGTGGTCCACGACTCCCGTCCGCCGCAGCGTGGTGTTGGTGGCGAAGCACAGGACGAGGCTCACCGCCCACGCCGCCGTCCGGTACCGGCCGAGGAGCCGGACCGGCGCGTCCCGCGGGCCGGAGAGCGCCTCCAGGGTCGCGGCGCGCACGGTCGCGGCCCGGTCGACGGCCCCTGGGTGCCCCGCGACCGCTCCGGCTTCTTCACCCTCGGCGCCGCCGGCACGGTCCCGCCGCCGCAGGTCCTCGGCCAGGGCACGGGCCTGGGCCTCGGTGTCGCGCCCCTGGAGGGATTCGGTCACCGCCCTCATCCGGATGTCATCCCAGTAGCCGCGCCGGGCCCAGCGCTCGGCGGCGGCGAGCTGCCCGGCCCCGGCGGACTCCGGCGCCGCCTCCTGCAGACGCCGGGAGAGGACGGGCGCACGCGCGGCGCGGCCCGGGTACTCGAACGCGTCGGCGCGCAGGCAGAGTTCGGCGTACCCGGCGAGCAGTCCGAGATGGTCGGCGTCGAGCGCGAGCCCCGCCCTGAACGCCTCCTCCGCCCGGTCGTCGTGGTCGTCTTCGTCCTCGACGGCGTGCCCGAGCGCCAGCCAGCAGTAGAGATCGGGCTGCGGCCCCAGCTCGTCCAGACCTTCCCGCGCGGCACGCCGGACGGCCGCGTTCCCTCCGGCCAGGAACAGCTGCTCGCAGCGGTCCTGGTAGCCGTCGATCGTCGTCGTTCCACTCATGCGGCATCCCCCCTCGTACGCCCCCTCCCCAGGGGCCGGACAAGTGTGCGGGGCGGGTAATCCCCAGGTCAAGCGTCATTCGGCGGCGCACGCACGGATCCCGCGCAGGCCAGGTTCCGGAGAGGCTTGACCTGGAGCGTGCTCCAGGTTCTACCGTGGTGTTCATGACCAGCGGACAGCCCCTGCGGCCCCTCCCCCGGGACCGGGAACAGGTCCGGGAACCCACCCTCACCATCGCCCAGGTCTCCGAGCGCACCGGCCTCTCGCACGACACGTTGCGCTACTACGAGAAGGCCGGCCTCATCGAGCGGGTCGGGCGGAGCACCGGGAATCAGCGGCGCTACCAGGCCGCGGACCTGGCCTGGCTGGAGTTCCTGCTGCGGCTGCGGGAGACGGGCATGTCGATCGCCGACATGCAGCGGTTCGCGGCGCTGCGCGCGGCGGGGAACGCCTCGGTCGCCGACCGGCTGGCGATGCTCCGTGCGCACCGGGCCGAACTGGGCGACCGCATAAGGACGTTGCGCCGCAACGCGGCCGTGCTGGACCACAAGATCGACCACTACGAACAGCTGCTCCTCGACGACCACGGGCAAGAACGCGGGCGCGGGCGCGAGCAGCGGAGATCGGACGAGCCGACATGAGCACGAGCACGTGGGCCTCACCCCTCAGGAGATCGTCGAGGCGCTGACGCACTCCGCCGTGTACTGCGGTATCCCGAAGGCCCTGAACGCGACCTTCGCCGCGAAGAAGGTCTTCGCCGAGCGCGGGCTGCTGCCGCTGGGGCAGCAGCCCACCGAAGAGGCGGCGACGACCGCTACCTCTGCTTGATCCGCAGGAACGTGACGGAGTTCGCCGGGAAGGTGTAACCGAACCTGTCGGCGACCCCCTTGAAGGTGGAGACGACCGGTGCGACCGCCGTGGCCGTCTCGCTGTTGACCGCGTCGGGCGCGGCGGCGAGCGTGGTGACCTTGGCGCTGGACGCGACCTCGGCGCCGCCCAGGTCGATCGCCGTACGGGCCGCCGCGGACTGGTCGTTGACGACCTTGACGATCAGGTCACCGGTCCTCGCGTCCTCCGTGACGACCTGGCGGAACGGCTCGGCCGGCTTGTCGTCGGTGAAGCCTCCCCACTCCTGCCCGTCGAGGTACAGGGTGACCTGACGGCCTCTCACCTTGATGTCGACGGCGTAGGCGCGGCCCGTCTCGATGGTCCCCGGCTTGGCGATGAGCGTGGACTTGCCGCCGTCGACGGCCTGTTCGACGGCGGTCTGGGTGTTGTTCCAGCCGCCCAGGTTCCACCAGTAGTAGTTTCCGGTGTCCTTGACGCCGAACGCGACCAGGAAGCCTTCCTTCCCCGCCTTCTTGGTGGCCTTCACGTGCAGGTCGTAGTCGTGCCAGGCCGGGTCGCCCGCCGACACCATGGTGTTCTCGGCACCGGTGTCGGTCTGGACGTACTGCCCGTCCTGGATGCTCCAACTGCCGCCGCCCGTATGGGTCCAGCGGGACGCGTCGCCGGAGAAGTCGTCGCTCAGCAGCGACGTCCCGTCGGCGCCGGTCACCTTCACGTCGTCGTAGGCCGCGCTCGTCGCCCAGGTCGACAGACCGACCGCGCCGGAGATCGGGGCGAGCAGCGACGGTGTGCCGGTGGCCGTCGACGGCACCACCCGGCTGCCGACGTTGTTCATGAACAGTTTCTGGACCTCGTAGTTGGCCGAGCCCCAGGAGGCGTGGTTGTTGAACCACACCATGTCCGGGCTCCACTGGACGTAGTCCTCGTTGGCGAACAGCGGTGCGTAGGAGGCGAGTTCGACGACATCCGCGTTGCGTTCCAGGCCGGTCATGTAGGCCGCTTCGGCCAGGCCGTTCTTGAACGCGTTGCCGCCGGAGGCGTATTCGCCGAGGAAGACCTTCGGGCCGGTGCGGTCGTAGGAGTCGTAGCGGTCGTTGTTCTGCAGGAACCACTGCGGGCTGTTGTAGTAGTGCTCGTCGACCATGTCGACCTTGGCGTCCCTGTTGAGCTGCCAGGCCGTGTCGAAGGTCGAACCGCTGTCGTCCGGACCCGCGTTGGAGATCACCGTCATGTACGGGTACGCGGCCTGGATCGCGGTGCGGAACCGGGTGAAGTGGGCGAAGAACTCGGCGGGCAGGTTCTCCTCGTTGCCGACCTCGATGTGGGTGAGGTGGAAGGGCTTGGGGTGCCCCATGTCGGCGCGCAGCCTGCCCCACGTGGAGGTCACCGGGCCGTTGGCGAACTCGACCAGATCCAGCGTGTCCTGGATGTGCCGCTTGAGCAGCGCGGGGTCGTCGACCGCCTTGTTCTGGCCGCAGCCGGTCACCAGGGCCGGTACGACGGGCAGCGGCATCGCGCCGATGTCCTCGGCGAGGCGGAAGTACTCGTAGTAGCCGAGACCGTAACTCTGGTTGTAGCCCCAGAAGTTGGAGTTCACGGCGCGTGTCTCGACCGGGCCGACGGTGTCCTTCCACTGGTACGAGCGCTTGCGCTGGTAGCCGGAGGCCGCGCTGTAGTCGTCCATGGAACCGGTGTTGACCAGGCAGCCGCCGGGGAAGCGGACGAAGCCCGGGTGCAGGGCGGCGATCTTCTCGGCGAGGTCCTTGCGCAGGCCGTTGGGCTCGTGCCGGTAGGTGTCGCGGGGGAAGAGGGAGACCATGTCGAGGGCGGTCGCGGCGGCGGAGGCGACCGTGAGGCGGCCGGTGGTACTGGTGCGGGTCGCGGTGAACGTGGCCTCGTACCGGGCCCAGCCGTGCTTCCTCACGGCGACCCGAGGCGCGGTCGCCAGCGTGCCGCCGCCGTCCTGGAGGCTCACGGTGAGGGCGGTGCCGCGGTCGGCGCGGGCCCACACCGAGAAGTCGTACTTCTTGCCGTCCTCGACCGCGATGCCGGTGTTGTAGCCGGCGTTCGTGACGGACGAACCCGCCTCCAGGGAGAGGTAGTTGCGGTTGGTCTCGTTGAGCCGGCCGGCGTCGTTCACCACCTGCGCCCGGCCCGCGACCGTCCAGGCGGTGAGCGGGGTGTACGTCGTGTTGTCGTCGGTGGAGTACTCGAAGGACCGGTTCTGGACGAGTTCGGCGTACAGGCCGCCGTCGGCCGCGCGGTTGATGTCCTCGAAGAAGACGCCGTACATCGTCCTGTCGATCGTCGCGCCCCGCGCGCCCGGATCGACGGTGATCGCGTAGTCGGTGACGTCCTCGGCATGGGCGGGCACGGGCACGACGGCCGTCGCCAGCAGGAACGCGCTCACCCCCAGGGCGAGTCTCAGCCGGTTACGGCCGGTGGGGCTGATGGGACTGGTGCGGCTGGTGCGTGGCATGGACACTCCGCGGCTCGTGATGTGCTCGTTGCTCGTTCGATATATCGGACGCTGGTCAGCACTTCGAACGGCAAGATAGGGAAGGGGCGTGAGCACGTCAATGGGGCCCGCGCGGACGGGGACGGCGCGGACGGGGACGTAGGGTCGGGGACATGCACGCGCTGCTGCCCTGCCCGGTCGCCCCTCGGCCTGCTGGCAGCGGTCCCCGGGTTCTTCATCCGGCCGGCGACAGCGGCGGGCGGGAAGGGATGACCATGGGCGAGTTCTGGCCGGTACCGGACGTGCTGGCATATCTGTCCGGAAGGTGGCGGGTACAGCGGTCGGTACGGGACCTGGCGAGCGGCGACGAGGGCGACTTCACCGGTACGACCGTCTTCAGCGCGCTGCCGGAAGGCGGCCTGCTGCACGCCGAGTCCGGCACCTTCACCTGGCGCGGCGTACCCCGTCCCGCCGAGCGGACGCTACGGTTCCTGCCGGGCGGCGGACCCGGCCGGGCCGACGTGCGCTTCGGCGACGGGCGCCCCTTCCACGACCTGGATCTGACCTCCGGGCATCACGTCACCGACCATCCCTGCTCGGCCGACCTCTACCGGGGCGAGTTCGCCGTACGGGACGCGGACCGCTGGCGGACGGTGTGGCGGGTGGGCGGCCCGGCGAAGGACCTGGTGCTCACCACCGACTACACGCGCGAGAGGTGAGCGGACCCGTCGGAGACCCGGTCGCCCTCGCCTCCCCTTGGCCCTGAGTCCTGTCCTTCTCCGCCCCCCCTCCTCCGCCCTCTCCCCCTTCTCCCCCGCTACACCCGCCTCGGCTGGACCGCCGCCCCGTCGAAGCGCAGGTTCCAGCGGCCCGCGTGCCCGGTGACCGTGGTGGTCGACAGGGGGCGTACGTCGAGGTTCCAGTAGGTCGAAGGGGGCGCCTTCAGGGCGTAGACCAACGCGGCCCGTATGACGGAGGGTTCGGCCACGGCGACGATACGGCCGCCGTCGTCGTCGGGACGGGTGTCCAGCCAGCCGCCGACCCGGGAGATGAAGGACAGCAGCGACTCCCCGCCGTGCGGGGTGGACCGCGGGTCGGCCAACCACGCGTCGACCAGGGCCGGTTCCCGGGCCATCGCCTCGCCCAGGGTCAGCCCGCGCCAGCGGCCCATGTCGCAGTCCCGCAGGGCGAGTTGAACCAGCGGGGTGTACCCGAGCCCGTCACCGGTGGTCCGGCTGCGCGGGGTCGGCGAGCAGTAGCGCAGCTCCGCCGCCGCCAGCGGCAGCAGGACCGGGGCCGCGCGCTGCACCTCGTCCCATCCCGCCTGGTCCAGCGGGCGATCGTCCTCGAAGCGCTCCGCGAGCATCGGGGAACTGCGTGCAGCCGCCACGAACGTGACCCGAAGTAGCATGCGGCGATCGTGATCCGCCGAAGTACGCAGGTCAAGGGGGGCCGGATGAGAGTTACCCACGGTGGGCAAAACTTCACGTCAAGGTCGGGACCAGGCGGACATGTCACTCGAAATACAGGGCCATCCACTGGTCCGGCCGCGCCAATGGCTTGAATCCGAGCTTCTCGTACACCCCGTGGGCGTCGTGCGTGGCGAGCAGGATCCGGCGCAGCCCGAGCGGCCGCAGCTCCTCGCGCACGGCGCCGACGAACGCCGTGCCGATGCCCTTGCCGCGCACCGACGGGTCGACGTACACGTCGCACAGCCACGCGAACAGCGCCTCGTCGGTGACCACCCGCGCGTACGCCACCTGCTCGCCCGAAGTGGCGTCGTACACCCCGTAGTTGAGGGAGGAGGCGACCGCGCGCTCGTGCTGCTCGCGGGGCCGGTCCTTCGCCCAGTAGGCGTCGGTGGACAGCCAGTGGTAGGTGCGATCGATGTCGACGCGGGCGGAGTCGGCGGAGAACTCGTAGCCATCGGGGAGGCTCGGGATGTCGTTCATGGCGGGAGAATCGCAGGCCAGGCGTGGGAGTGTCGAACGGTTTTGGCCGGGCGCGGGCGGTGCCGGGCGAGGGCTCCGCGCGCGTCCTCGCGTCAGGCCGGTTCCTCCCAGGCGGCCCGCAGCCGCCGTACGCCCTCCACGATCTCGCCCGTTCCCGCGACCGCCGCGAAGCTCAACCGGACGTGGGCGGCCGGGGGTTCGGCGCTGAAATAGGGGCGGCCGGGGGTGATGGCGACGCCCGCGCGGAGGGCCGCGGCCGTCAGCGACTGCTCTCCCCCGGAGCCGAAGGCCCGGGCGGTGTCCCCGGTGCCGTCCGGGAGGCGGAGCCAGAGGTGGTAGCCGCCGGAGGGGATGTGCGGGAGGGCGAAGGCGGGGAGTTCGCGGCGCAGGGCGGCCGTCATCGTGTCCCGGCGGGTCTTCAACTCCGCCGAGATCGCCCGGAGATGGCGGGGCCAGGCCGGTGAGCCGACCAGTTCGAGGGCCGCTTCCTGGAGCGGGCGGGGGACGAAGAAGGTGTCGACGACCTGGATGGCGCGCAGCCGTTCCAGCACCGGGCCGTGCGCGGCGAGGGCGCTGACCCGGAAGCTGGGCGAGGTGGCCTTGGTCAGCGAGCCGACGTGGACGACGACGCCGTCGGGGTCGTCGGCGGCGAGCGGACGCGGCAGCGGGCCCGCGTCCTCGTGCACCAGCCGTCGTACGAAGTCGTCCTCGATGACGAACGCGCCCGCGTCGCGGGCGATGCGCAGGATCTCCGGGCGGCGGGCGGGGGCCAGGACGGCGCCGGTCGGGTTCTGGAACAGGGGCTGGCAGACGAGGACCCGGGCGCCGGTCGCACGGAACGCGTCCGCCAGCAAGGGCGGTTTCACGCCGTCCGCGTCCACCGGGACCGGCACCGGGCGCAGGCCGGCCGCTCTGGCGATCGCCAGCATGCCCGGGTAGGTGGGGGATTCGACGAGGACCGGTGCGCCGGGCGGTGCGAGGGCGCGCAGCGCGGTGGTGAGCGCGGTCTGACCGCCCGCGCTGATCAGCACGTCGGCTGCCGTCATCGCGCCGCCGATGCCGCGCGCGAACCACTCGCGCAGTTCCGGCAGGCCCTCGATCGGCGGCCGTCCCCAGGCGCCGGGGCGGCGGCCGGCCCGGGACAGGGCCGCGGCCATCGCGCGCTCGGGCTGCAGGGAGGGGTGCAGATAGCCGCCGTTGAACTCGATCACGCCCGGCGGCGGGGCGGCGAGCGTGGTGAGGACGCCGGACGCGTCCACCGTGCGCGGGACGAGATCGGCGGCGCCGTCCGCGCTGAGGGCGACCTCCTGCCAGGAGGTGTCCCCGGCGGCGGCGGTCGCGGCCCTGGGCGCGGCCCGGAACGCTCCGGCGCCGGGCCGGGTGACCACCAGTCCCTCGGCGGCCAGCTGCGCGAGGGCCCGCGAGACGGTCACGGGGCTCACCCGGAACCGCTCGACGAGCGCCCGGCTCGACGGCAGCTTTCCACCAGGAGAGTAGCGGTCGAGATCCTGCCGCAGCCGATCCGCCAGTTCACCGACACTGCTACGCTCACGCATGAGAGCACACGATAGCGCTACTGTCCCGAGCCCGATAGCGGTCAGCACCTCCCCGACGACCACACCGACGGTCCGCGCGGGCACGGTCCAGGCCGCGCTCGGGGTGATCGCCTTCTCCCTCACCTTCCCCGCCACCGCCTGGGGTCTTGAGGGCTTCGGCGCCTGGACGTTGGTGGCCGTGCGCAGCGTCCTCGCCGCCGTCATCGCGGGCGGCTGCCTGCTGGCGCTGCGCGTCCCGGTGCCCGGCCGTCCGTACCGGGCGGGACTGGCCGTCGTGGCCGCCGGTGTGGTGGTCGGTTTCCCGCTGCTCACCACGCTCGCCCTGGAGACCTCGACCACCGCCCACGCGGCGGTGGTCGTCGGTCTGCTACCACTGACGACCGCCGCCCTGTCCGCGCTGCGCACCGGCACCCGCCCCTCGCGCACCTTCTGGACGGCCGCGCTCGCGGGCGCCGGAGCGGTGATCGCCTTCACCGTCCAGCAGAGCGGCGGCGCCCTGACCAGCGCCGACCTGTATCTCCTCGCCGCGCTCCTGGTCTGCGCGGCCGGCTACACCGAGGGCGGCCGGCTGGCCCGGGTGATGCCCGGCTGGCAGGTCATCGCCTGGGCGCTGGTCCTGTGCCTGCCGCTGACCGTGCCCGCCGCCGCGCTCGCGCTGTCCTACGACACCCCGCACCTCACCGCGCACAGCGTGGCCGGAGTGCTGTGGGTCGCCGCCGGTTCGCAGTTCCTCGGGCTGGTCGTCTGGTACCGGGGCATGGCCGCCATCGGCGTCCCGAAGGCGAGCCAGCTCCAACTGGCCCAGCCTTTGCTCACGTTGGTGTGGTCGGTGCTGCTGCTCGGCGAACACCTGCCCGTGGCCGCCCCGTTGACCGCGGCGGCGGTGCTGGTGTGCATCGCCGTCACACAACGGGCGCGGAGCTGACGGGAGGTGAGAGCCGCTCAGATCCCTTGCCCCGCAAGGGTGTTCAGCGCGGCGCCCGCGCAGGTTCCCGGTAGTGGTCGGCGACCACGCGTGCCATCGCTCCGAACGGGTCCACGGCCACGTCCCGCGCCGCGAAGAAGACATGCCCGCCGACCTCGGGGTACGTCGCGGCGAGGGTGAGGTGCCGGGACAGTTCGGCCGGGTCCTGCCAGGCCGCGGGCTGCGCCGGGTCGCCCGCCTTGTACAGCGCCTCACCGGCGTACAGCCGTGTCCTCGTGCCCCGCGCGACCTCCGCCCACCAGGCGACCAGCTTGGCGTAGTCGGCTGCGGCGAAGCCGATGTTCCAGTAGAGCTGCGGGACGATGTAGTCGATCCAGTTCTCGCGCACCCAGGTGCGGGTGTCCGCGCAGAGGTCGTCGTACGTCTGCACTCCCGCCCGGGTGTCGGAACCGCGCGGGTCGGTCGCGCTGTTGCGCCACACGCCGAAGGGGCTGATCCCGAAGCGGGTGCCCGGGCGGACCTGCCGGATGCGGGCGGCGGTCTCGCGGATCAGCTTGTCGATGTTGTCGCGCCGCCACGCGGCCCGGTCGCCGAAGCCGCCGCCGTAGGCGTCGTAGGCCGCGTCGTCGTCGAAGGTCTGCCCTGCCACCGGGTACGGGTAGAAGTAGTCGTCGAAGTGGACGCCGTCCACGGGGTACTTCCTCACCGCGTCGAGGATCGCGTCCTCGACGAAGGCGCGGACCTGCGGCAGTCCGGGGTTGTAGTAGAGCTTCCCGCCGTAGGCGACCACCCAGTCGGGGTGCCTGCGCGCGGGGTGCGAGGCGACGAGCTTCGTCAGGTCGGTGTTGTTGGCGATGCGGTACGGGTTGAACCAGGCGTGCAGCTGGAGTCCCCGCGCATGCGCTTCCTCCACGGCCGTCTTCAGCGGGTCCCAGCCTGGGGCCTCGCCCTGGGTGCCGGTGAGGTACTGGGACCAGGGCTCGTACGGTGAGGGCCACAACGCGTCGGCGGTGGGCCGCACTTGGAACATCACCGTGTTGAGGCGGTCGCGGACGGCCGTGTCGAGGTGGGCGATCAGTTCGGTGCGCTGCTGTGCCGGGGTCAGGCCCGGGCGGGAGGGCCAGTCGCGGTTGGCGACCGTCGCCAGCCACACGCCCCGCATCTCGGTGACCGCGCGCGGACGGCCCGCAGGCGCCGGTCCGCGCCCCGTGTCCGCCGCCGCACCACTCGTCGTGGCCAGCGTCGACAGCGCGGCCATCGCGAACGCCCGACGTGACAATCGCCCCATCTGCACACCCCATACGCTGTGGATCCGCGCCGTCACGGATCGTCTCCGCGCCCCAGGATGCCCGACCCCGGCGATCGATCATCGATACTTGCGGGTAACGTGCACGATCGGAGCAGGCCTCGAACAACGAGGTCCTGCGACAGTGACAGAGCGGCGAAGGGGACGATGTGACGGGCATCCCAAGCGGAGACATTGCGCGCGTCGGAGTGGTCGGCTGCGGCCAGATGGGCGCCGGTATCGCCGAGGTGTGCGCCCGCTCCGGCCTGGACGTGAAGGTCGCCGAGACCACCGGGGAGGCCCTGGAGATCGGCCGGACCCGGCTGTTCAACTCGCTGACCAAGGCCGCCGCGCGCGGCAAGATCTGCGCCGAGGAACTCGCGGAGACCCAGGCGCGGCTCAGCTTCACCACCGATCTCGGCGAGTTCGCCGACCGCGACCTCGTGATCGAGGCCGTCGTGGAGAACGAGCAGGTGAAGACCGAGATCTTCCAGGTGCTCGACCAGGTCGTGACCCGGCCCGACGCGATCCTGGCGTCCAACACCTCCTCGATCCCGCTGGTCAAGCTCGCGGTCGCCACCTCGCGCCCCGACCAGGTCATCGGCATCCACTTCTTCAACCCGGCGCCGGTGCAGCAGCTCGTCGAGCTGATCCCGGCGCTGACCACCTCCGAGGGCACGCTCGGCCGCGCCCAGCTGTTCGCCGAGAAGGTGCTCGGCAAGCACGCGATCCGCGCCCAGGACCGCTCCGGCTTCGTGGTCAACGCGCTGCTGATCCCCTATCTCCTCTCCGCGATCCGGATGTTCGAGTCGGGCATCGCCAGCCGCGAGGACATCGACAACGGCATGGAGCTGGGCTGCGCCCACCCGATGGGCCCGCTCAAGCTGGCCGACCTGGTCGGCCTGGACACGGTCGCGGCGATCGCCTTCTCGATGTACGACGAGTACAAGGAGCCGCTGTACGCCGCTCCCCCGCTGCTCCAGCGCATGGTGGACGCGGGACGCCTCGGCCGGAAGTCCGGCTCGGGGTTCTACACCTACGGCTGAGCGGGCAACTCACCGTCATACGCCGGCGGTTGCGGGCCCGGCACTCTTCGGAGTGCCGGGCCCGCCGCATTCACACACCGTGTGCGCGCCGGGCCCGCATATGCCCCTCGCACACTCTCCCTCCGTGTCCACCAGGCGAGTTGACTCTTCATGCGCATGCAAGGGATGTTCCGACTACGGAAAGGAGCGGACCCGTGACCGCCGACCCCGAGCATCCCGTGGTCCATGGAGAACTCGCAGAGTTACGCCGCCGCCTCGATGTCGCGTACGCGCGGGTCGAGGGAGGGCTGGCCCTGCTCAGTCATCGCACCGAGGAGACGGACAAGGAACTGGACGATCTGAGCGCGCGCATCGTCGCGCTGGAGCACACCCGTTGGCCACTGCCGGCCATCGCGGCCCTCACCGCCGTGGGCGCCCTCGTGGTGACCGTCTGGCAGGTGCTGGCGCGTTAGTTCCCGAAGGGCGGCCGGTTGGCCGCGGGTCCGTCGTGGCCCAGCCGCATATGGTGCAACAGCAGCAACGCGGCCGCCATGTTGGCGGCCGGGACCTCCCCGCGGGCGACCATGTCGGGTACGAGTTTGAGCGGCACCCACTCCCGGCGGTCCGACTCGAAGTCGTCCACGGGGTGTCCGGTGTACTCGCCCTCGTCGGCCCAGTAGATGTGGTGCCGGGCGTCCGTGAGCCCGTTGGACGGTTCCACGCTCATCAGGTGGTGCAGTGGCCCCGGCCGCCAGCCGGTCTCCTCCTCCAGTTCCCTGGCGGCGGCGCACGCGATGTCCTCGCCGTCCTCGACGACGCCGGCCGCGAGCTCCCACCCCCAGCTGTCGGTGATGAAGCGGTGCCGCCACAGCAGAAGGATCTCGTTCGCCTCGTTGACCACCGTCGCCACGGCGACCGGCCGCAGCCGGATCAGGAAGTGGTCGAGGTGCCGGCCGTCGGGTAGTTCGACATCGGCGAGATTGACGCTGAACCAGCGATTTGAGTACACAGTTTGTTCGTTCTGTTTCGTCCACTGCACGGTTCTGCCACCTTCCGTCGAGTAAGTGGCAATATCGCAGCAGGAACGGTGTTGTGGACGACAGCGCTGTCTACAGCGGTACGCGCAGTGCCCCGTCGATGAGTTCGGCCGCCTCGGACGTACCCGCGCAGTCGCTGCGCACCAGGTACTCGCGCACCGCGCGGAGTCTGTCCCGCAGCCGCTGGGACTCCATCCCCCTCGCCTGTTCGGCCATCCGCACGGCCGTGGCCACCGCTTTGTCCGCGTTTCCCTGACGCAGTTCGATCTGGCTGAGCATCGCCAGCCGGTGCACCCGGCCCCGGTCGTGCGCCGGGGTGTCGACGGCCGCCGCCGCGTGCTCCCCCGCCGCCGTCAGATCGCCGAGGCTGAGCAGCGCCTCCGCCACCTGGACGTTGACGAGGCCCGGCTGGACATATCCGGTCTCGTCGGGTTCGTATCCGCGCCGGATGCGTTCGGCGGCCTGCTCGGCACGCCGGATGCAGGACAGGGCGCTCGTGCCGTCGCCGAGGTGTGCGTACGCCTTCGCCTGCATCGCGTACAGGTCGGAGGCGAGGGCCGGGGTGATCTGCCGGCCGGCGGCCCGCAGCGCGGCCTCCGCGAAGGCGACGGCCTGGCGGAACTCCCGCATGAACAGCGCCTGGTTGACCAGCAGCGCGATGACGTAGGCGCCGAGTCCCCTGTCGTTGCTGGCCTTTGCCAGCCGCAGTGCCTGGTGGAAGTAGCGCTGGGCCAGTCCGTGCGCGTCGGAGTCGTAGGCGCAGATGCCCGCGATGGCCACCAACCCGCCCGTGGCGCGGTGCAGTTGGCGGCCGGTGGCATCGGTGTAGCTGCCTCGCAGCAGGGGGGCGGTCTCGGAGTTGAGGAAGCCGACGATGCGGGTGCGGGTCGCCACACCGCCCGCCTTGCGGTACATCTGCTCGTAGTGGGCGCGGGCCGCGCGCAGCATCTCGATGTCGGCCATGCTCACCCGGTGCCGGCCACCGCGCGAGACGTCCACGTCGTCCGGCGGGTTCTCCCACTCCCACACGGGCATCACCGCGGGCGTACCGGTGACCGCCGGGGCGCCGAGGATGTGCGGGCGCTGCTGTTCGTCGGAGCGCCACAGGGCGGTGGCCCGCTCGACGAAGCCGGACAGGGAGGTGCCGTGCGGGGTGGACGGTTCGCCGGGGACGCCGAGGCCGATGTCGTCGAGGGTGACGGGTCTGTGCAGGCGGGTCGCGAGCACCTCGCAGATCAGGTCGGGAACCTGGCCCCGTGGCCGCTGGCCCTTCAACCACCGCGCCACGGCGGTGTGTTCGTACCGGAGTGCGAGACCCCGGGCCCGTCCCGCCTGGTTCACGTGAGCGGCGAGTCCCGCGTGCGAGATTCCCGCCTCGTCCAGGATCGCGTCGAGGAGTGTGTTGGGCTGCATGGGAGGCCCCCCGGGTGACTCGGTGCGGACAGAGTAGTGCGGTTCGATTCACACCGGGTGTGAACGGAGTACGTGAATCCGCGGTGTGTGCGCGCTGTTGCGGAGAGTTTCGGGCCGGTTGACTGGATTGCCTCGCAAGAGGCCGGCCGGGCCGCCGGCTCCCCCTCGTAAGTGCGGCGGCCTGGCTTTGCGGGCGGCTAAACGCCGTTGGGCTGCCGGTCGTTCGCCGGGTGCGGGTGCGGGTGCGCCGCGGCCGGTCGTGCGGTTCCCCGCGTCCCCGGGTGGGGGTGCGCCGGCTTTCTGTCATTGCTGAGGACGAGTATCGCGACGTCGTCCGTAGGGGTGCCGCCGGTGTGGCGCAGCAGTGCGGTGAAGACCGAGCCGAGAACCGACCGGGGTACGGGAAGCGGGTGGTGGGACGCCACCTCTGCCAGGACCTCCCTCAACAGGAAGAAGCGGCCCCTCGCGTCCCGGGCGTCCTCCGCTCCGTCCGTGTAGAGGAACAGAGCCTCGCCCGGGAGGAGTCGGCCGCAACGGACGAGCGGCAGCTCGGCCGGGAGCGGGAACGGTCCGAGCGGCGGAAGCGGTTCGGCCCGGGCAAGTGGGTCGACGCGCTCCCCGCTCAGCAGGTACGGCCACGGATGGCCGCAGTTCAGCCCCCGCACCTCCCCGTCCCTGCCGATCTCCAGGAGCAGTACGGTCACGAACTCCTCGGCGACCGGGCTCTCGGGGTCGAGGGCGCCGGACGCGGGGTGTTCCGCGCGGGCGCGTTCGCGCAGGTGGCGGGCGAGCGCGCGGTCCAACCGGCGCAGGACGCCCGGGAGTTCGGGTTCGTCGTGGGCGGCCTCGCGGAAGCTGCCGAGGACGGCGGCGACCGTGCCGATCGCGGCGATGCCGTGGCCGCGCACATCACCCATGACGACGCGGACACCGTGCTCGGTGGCGATCACCTCGTACAGATCGCCGCCGACCGCCGCACCGCGCTCCGCGGACAGCTGGGCGGCGGCGATGTTCAGACCGTCGAGGCGGGGCGGCAGCGGGCGCAGCAGGGCGTTCTGGGCGGCGCCGGCGATCTGCCGGATCTGGCGGAGTTCACGCAGCAGGGAGCGGCGGACCTGGACGACGAGACCGGTGCCGACCGCGAAGAACACGGCGCTGGTGACGATGCGGGCGCCCAGGCCGTTCTGCTGGGCGAGCGGGCAGGTGAGCTTGTAGGTGATGGCTATGGCGCCCCAGACCGTGGGCAGCCCCAGGGCGAGCGCCCGGCGCAGCGGACGGCGGAGACGCGTCCTCGGACGCGCCCTGCGGGGTACCCCAGCCTTGATGCGGATCATGCCTGTGGCCCCCCAAATAGGCCCCGACAGCGCAATCGGACCGACCCCGAAAGGCCGGTCCGATTCTGTCGACCGCATGCCCCGATCGGGCCGGATCACCCGGACTTCTCACCCGAACGAGTGAGACACCCCGAGATGCCTGCATTTATGCAGGTGGACCTCGGCCCGTCTCAGCCGCGCAGCACCGCCCCGACCCGCTCCCCGGCCAGCGCGACCGCCGCGTCCCGGGCCGCGGACGCCTCATCGACGGTCAACGTCCGGTCAGCAGCCCGGAACCGCAGCGCGTACGCCAGCGACTTCTTCCCGTCACCCAGCTGCGCGGCGTTCTCGTAGACGTCGAACAGCCGGATGGACTCCAGCAGTTCACCCGCGCCCTCACGCAGCACCGCCTCGACGTCCGCGTGCGGCACGGCCGCGTCGACGACGAGCGCGACATCCTGCGTGGCGACGGGGAACGTGGAGATCTTCGGCCCCTTGGGAACCCCCGAAGAGGCCGACTCAAGGGCGTCCAGGTCCAGTTCCATCGCGCTGGTGCGCGCGGGCAGACCCAGCGTCTTCAGCACACCCGGGTGCAACTCCCCGGCGTACCCGACGACTTGCTCGGCCCCGTCGACGGAGACGACGAGCTCCGCACAGCGCCCCGGGTGCCAGGGCCCGTACTGCCCGCCGCGCACGACGAGTTCGGTCCCGGCCTCCCGTGCGAGCACCCGCGCCGCCTCGACCGCGTCCGCCCAGTCGGCCGGACGGCCCTTGCCCCACCAACCGGCCTGCTCCCGCGCGCCCGCGAGGACGACGGCGGCATGCCGGGGCTGGACGGGAAGCGCCTCGGTGAGAGAGGCGATCTCCTCGTCGGTGGGACGCCGGTCGACCGGCAGCCGGACCGCGATCTTCAGCTCTTCGCGCGGGTGGAAGACCAGCCCCGTCTCGAACAGCGCCAGATCGTGCGAACCCCGGCCGTCGTTCCGGCGCAGCGCGCCGAGCAGGCCCGGCAGCAGTGTCGTGCGGAGCGCGGGCTCCTCGTCGGAGAGCGGGTTGACCAGCTTGACGACCTTGCGGTTCGGGTCGTCGGCGGCCAGGCCGAACTGGTCGAAGACGTGCTCGCCGACGAAGGGGTAGTTCGGCGCCTCGACGTAACCGGCGCCGGCCAGCGCGCGGCCGACCCGGCGGTGCAGCCGCTGCCGGTCGGTGAGGCCCCGGCCCGCGGGGGGCTTGGGGAGCGTGGAGGGCAGGTTCTCGTAGCCCTCCAGGCGGATGACCTCTTCGGCCAGGTCGTTCGGGTCGGTGAGGTCGGGGCGCCAGGACGGGACGGTGACGATCAGCTCGTCCTGCCCGTACACGTCGCAGCCGACCTCCTGGAGCCGCCGTACGACGGTCTCGCGGCCGTACACGACACCGGCCACCTTGTCCGGGTGGTCGGCCGGGATGGTGATGGTGTGCGGGGCCGAGGGCGCGATGACCTCGGTGACGCCCGCGTCCGCGGTGCCGCCGGCGAGGAGGACCAGGAGGTCGACCGTGCGCTGCGCGGCGGCGGAGGCGGCCTGCGGGTCGACGCCGCGCTCGAAGCGCTTGGACGCCTCGGAGGCCAGCTTGTGGCGGCGGGCCGTGCGCGAGATGGAGAGCGCGTCGAAGTGCGCGGCCTCCACGACGACCTCGGTGGTGGTGCCCTCGGTGTCGTCGATCTCCGTGTTGGCGCCGCCCATGACACCCGCGAGGCCGATGGGGCCCCGGTCGTCGGTGATCACCAGGTCCTCGGCGTCCAGCGTGCGCGTGACGCCGTCGAGGGTGGTGAGCTTCTCGCCCGGCGTGGCCCGGCGCACCCCGATCGGGCCCTGGACGCGGGAGCGGTCGTAGGCGTGCAGGGGCTGGCCGAGTTCGAGCATCACGTAGTTGGTGATGTCGACGGCGAGCGAGATCGGGCGCATGCCCGCCTTCTGGAGGCGGCGCGTGAGCCAGAGCGGGGAGCGGGCGTCGGGGTCGAGGCCGGTGACCGTGCGGGCGGTGAAGCGGTCGCAGCCCACCGGGTCGGAGACCTGGACCGGGTAGCCGAAGGCGTTCGGCTGCGGGACGTCCAGCAGGGCCGGGTCGCGCAGCGTGAGGCCGTAGGCGGTGGCGGTCTCGCGGGCGACACCGCGGATCGACAGGGCGTAGCCGCGGTCGGGGGTGACGGCGATGTCGAGGACCTCGTCGACGAGCTGGAGCAGCTCGATCGCGTCGGTGCCGACCTCGTGCTCGGGCGGCAGCACGATGATGCCGTGCGAGCCGTCGTCGCCCATGCCCAGCTCGTCACCGGAGCAGATCATGCCGTGCGAGGTCTTGCCGTAGGTCTTGCGGGCGGCGATGGCGAAGTCGCCCGGCAGGACCGCGCCGGGGAGGACCACGACGACCTTGTCGCCGACGGCGAAGTTGCGGGCGCCGCAGACGATCTCCTGCGGCTCACCGGTGCCGTTGGCCCCGCCGACGTCGACCGTGCAGAAGCGGATGGGCTTCTTGAAGCCCTCCAGCTCCTCGATCGTGAGGACCTTGCCGACGACGAGGGGGCCCTTGAGGCCTTCGCCGAGCTGCTCGACGGTCTCCACCTCGAGGCCGACGGAAATGAGCTTGGCCTGGACGTCTCGGCCGGTCTCCGTCGCCGGCAGGTCGACGTACTCCCGCAGCCAGGAAAGCGGGACGCGCATCAGATCTCCATCCCGAACGGCCGGGTGAACCGGACGTCACCCTCGACCATGTCTCGCATGTCTTCGACGTTGTGGCGGAACATCAGCATCCGCTCGATGCCGAACCCGAAGGCGAATCCGCTGTACTTCTCGGGGTCCACCCCGCAGGCCACCAGGACGCGCGGGTTGACCATGCCGCAGCCGCCCAGCTCGATCCAGCCCTCGGAGGAGCAGGTGCGGCAGGGGCGGTCGGGGTTGCCGACGGACTCGCCCTTGCAGACGTAGCAGAGCATGTCCATCTCGGCGGACGGCTCGGTGAAGGGGAAGTAGTTCGGCCGCAGCCGGGTCTTCATCTCCGAGCCGAAGAGCGACTGGACCATGTGGTCGAGGGTGCCCTTGAGGTCGGCCATGGTGAGGCCCTCGTCGATGGCGAGGAGCTCGATCTGGTGGAAGACCGGGGTGTGCGTGGCGTCCAGCTCGTCGGTGCGGTACACGCGGCCGGGGCACACGATGTAGACCGGCGGCTCGCGGTCCAGCATGGCGCGGGCCTGCACCGGAGAGGTGTGGGTGCGCAGCACGACACCGGACTCGTCGCCCTCGGTGCCCTGGGGGCCCTGGACGAAGAAGGTGTCCTGCATCTGCCGGGCCGGGTGGTCCGGGGTGAAGTTCAGGGCGTCGAAGTTGAACCACTCCGCCTCGACCTCGGGACCCTCGGCGATCTCGTACCCCATGGACACGAAGACGTCGGCGACGCGCTCCATGAACGTGGTGAGCGGGTGCCGGGCGCCGGCCGGGACGCGGTCGTACGGCAGGGTGACGTCCACCGCCTCCTCGACCAGGACACGGGCGTCACGCTCGGCCTCCAGCTCGCCGAGGCGCGTGGCGAGGGCCTTGTTGACGGCGCCCCGGGCCTGGCCGACGAGCTTGCCGGCCGCGGCCTTGGCCTGCGGGGGCAGCGCGCCGATCTCGCGGTTGGCGAGGGCCAGCGGGGAGGTGCCGCCGGTGTGCGCGACCTTGGCCTCCTGGAGCGCGTCGAGGTCACCGGCGGCGGCGAAGGCGGCGAGCGCCTCGTCCCGCATGCGCTCGATCTCTTCCGGTTTCAAGGCCTCGACCTCTACAGGGTCGTACGACTTATTCGGTGCCGACATCTCTTCCCGTGCTTCCGGTTGGCTGGCGGATGGTCCCCGTCCCGACTCGGCTCGGGGGACGCGTCGGCGTCCCTGGAACGGGGACGCAAAGGTGCCAAAGGCCGAGTCTAACGGGGGTGAGGCAGGTGACCGCGCCCGTGGGGCCTCGTCGGCGGCTGCGGCAGGACTACTGCAGATACGCCGGGGTGCCCACGGGCAACGTAAATCGGAACTCGGCGCCGCCGCCGGGGGCGCGGCCGACCGTGATGGTGCCGCCGTGGGCTTCGACGATGCCCTTGACGATGTACAGCCCGAGGCCGGTGCCACCGCGCTTGCTGCCCCGCCAGAAGCGGGTGAACACGCGGTTCATGGACTCCTCCGGGATGCCTGGGCCCTCGTCGCTCACCGTCACGGATGTGCCGGTCTCCTCGCCCTCGCGCGGGGACGCGGAGGCCGTGACGTCGATGGTGACGGTTCCCTCGCCGTGGCGCACCGCATTTTCCAGCAGGTTGCTCAGCACCTGGTCGACCTTGTCGGGGTCGGCCCACAGATCGGGCAGCGGCTGCTCGACGCGGAGCAGGAACCGGTCGGCGGTCTGGCCCGCGGCCACGTACGCCTGGATGTGCCGGCCGACGGCGGCGCCCATGTCGACGGGCTGGCGGCGCAGCTCCAGCCGCCCGGAGTCGATGCGGGAGATGTCGAGCAGTTCGGCGATGAGCCGGGTGACGCGGTTGGCGTCCGCGTCGACGGTCTCCAGCATCAGCCGCTTCTGGTCGTCGGTGAATCGCTCCCACTTCGCGAGCAGGGTCGCGGTGAAGCCCTTGACGGAGGTCAGCGGCGAGCGCAGTTCGTGGGCGACGGTCGCGATCAGCTCGGCATGGCTGCGCTCGGTACGGCGGCGGGCCTCGGTGTCCCGCAGCGAGACGACGACACGGCGGACCGGGCCGAGGGGTTCCGTGCGGACGTAGCGTGCCGTGACGAGCACCTCATGGCCGCCCGGCAACAGCAGGTTCCGCTCCGGCTGTCGCACGCGGATGGCCAACCCGCCGTAGGGATCGGTCAGTTGCCACCAGCGGCGCCCTTCCAGATCCTCTAACGGGAGGGCCTTCTCCAGCCGCTGCCCGAGGGCGTCGGCGGCGGCGACGGAGGTGATGCGCTCGGCGGCGGCGTTGAAACAGACGACGTGCCCGTGCTCGTCGGCGATGACCAGGCCGTCGGCCAGCTCGTCCGGGTCGATGCCGAGGTCGTCGTGCCTGCCCTCGGACGGCTGGGGCACGCCCCGAGCTCCCGGCGCGCTGCTCGTGCCGACAGTCATCCCCGTACCCCACCTCTTCTCATACGGCGCAGGTGGCCCCCGAGCTGGTCACCCTACTAGCTGCCGGTGACAGAGCGGCACCCTCCGGAGGCGCGCTGTGCACGCGCCGACGCATAGAGACATACGGCGGCGGCGGTGGCCAGGTTCAGGCTTTCGGCCTTCCCGTGGATCGGAACCCGCACAACGGCGTCCGCGAGCGCCCGGGTCTCCTCCGGAAGCCCCCACGCCTCGTTCCCGAACACCCAGGCGGTGGGCCCGCCCATCGTCCCCTGGTCCAGCTCGTCGTCGAGGTCGTCGGTCCCGGCCCCGTCGGCGGCGAGGATGCGCACCCCGATCCCCTTGAGCCCGGCCACGGCCTGCTCGACCGGCACCCCGACGGCGACGGGCAGATGGAAGAGCGACCCCACGGAGGCCCGCACGGCCTTCGGGTTGTACAGATCCACGGAAGCGTCGGTCAGTACGACGGCCTCGGCACCGGCGGCGTCGGCGCAGCGCAGGACGGTGCCGGCGTTGCCGGGATCGCGCACGTTCGCCAGTACGGCCACGAGCTTGGGCCGGCCCGTGAGGATCTCCTCGAACGGGGTGTCGAGGAACCGGCAGACCCCGACCAGCCCCTGCGGCGTGACGGTCGTGGAGATGTCGGCGATGACCTGCTCGTCCGCGAGATGCACGCGGGCACCGGCGGCACGCGCCTCACCGACGATGTCGGCGTACCGCTCCGCGGCCTCGGCGGTCGCGAACAGCTCGACGAGCGTCTCCTTGTGTCCCGCCGCCTCCCGCACGGCCTGCGGCCCCTCGGCGAGGAACAGCCGCTCCTTGCTCCGAAAGTTCCGCCGCTCCAGCCGCCGCGCGGCGACGACGCGCGGGGAACGGGGGGAGATCAGGTCGGGACCGTGAGGGGACATTCTCTGCTTCACCTTCAAATCTCAGGGGGCCCGGATTCCCTCGGGGGCGCGGGGAACCGCGCGACCAGCCACGACGAACCCGCACCCGGACAACTGCCGAGCCCGGGCCAGCAAAAGGACCCGCAGGCCAAAACCTGCGGGTCCTTCACATCACCGCTCAAGCCGGCGCAGCGTCACGCAGCCTTGGGCGCGTTCACATCGCTGGGCAGAGCCTTCTGCGCGACCTCGACCAGCGCGGCGAACGCACCGGCGTCGTTGACGGCCAGCTCGGCGAGGATCTTGCGGTCCACCTCGATGTTGGCGGCGTTCAGACCCTGGATGAGGCGGTTGTACGTCATGCCGTTCTGGCGGGCCGCAGCGTTGATGCGCTGGATCCACAGCCGGCGGAAGTCGCCCTTGCGCTTCTTGCGGTCGTTGTAGTTGTAGACCAGCGAGTGGGTGACCTGCTCCTTGGCCTTGCGGTACAGGCGCGAACGCTGACCGCGGTAGCCGGAGGCGGCTTCGAGGATCGCCCGGCGCTTCTTGTGGGCGTTGACTGCCCGCTTGACGCGTGCCACTTGTTTAACTCCTTGTAGCGGGGCCGCGGTTGGACTCACACGGCCCGGAATCGATGGGGTCCCGGTCCAGACGTACGGCGCTCGACGGGAGCGCCGCGTACGTCACTTGCCGAGAAGCTTCTTGATCTTCTTGGCGTCGCCCGGGGCCATCTCGGCGTTGCCGGTGAGGCGACGCGTCACACGGGACGACTTGTGCTCGAGCAGGTGGCGCTTGCCGGCGCGCTCGCGGAGCACCTTGCCGGAGCCGGTGATCTTGAAGCGCTTGCTGGCACCGCTGTGCGACTTGTTCTTCGGCATAGCGCCGTATCTCCTCGTCGGTGGCGCTCCGGTGCCCGGTCGTGAAACCGGGCACAGGTGGAGCGTCGCTCTTGTATCGGTTACTTCCCCGGACTGGCGTCCCGGGATCAGGCGTCGGCGTGAGCCTCGGCCGGGGCCTCGACGGCCTCGGTCGCTTCGGCGTCGCCGTCGACCTCGGCCTCCGCGGCGTTCTGCGACTTGCCGGGGTTGGCCTTCGCTTCCGCCTTGCGGGCGGCCTGGGCCTCACGGGCCTCGGCCATCGCCTCGGTCTTCTTCTTGTGCGGGCCGAGAACCATGATCATGTTCCGGCCGTCCTGCTTCGGGTTCGACTCGACGAACCCGAGGTCGGCCACGTCCTCCGCGAGACGCTGCAGCAGTCGGTAGCCGAGTTCCGGCCGGGACTGCTCGCGACCACGGAACATGATCGTGATCTTGACCTTGTCGCCCTGCTTCAGGAACCGGACGACGTGACCCTTCTTGGTGTCATAGTCGTGCGGGTCGATCTTCGGCCGGAGCTTCATTTCCTTGATGACCGTGTGCGCCTGGTTCTTGCGCGCCTCACGGGCCTTCATGGCCGACTCGTACTTGAACTTCCCGTAGTCCATGAGCTTGCAGACCGGCGGACGTGCACTCGCCGCGACCTCGACCAGGTCCAGGTCGTACTCCTGCGCGAGCTCAAGGGCCTTGGCAAGCGGAACAATTCCGACCTGCTCGCCGCTCGGACCGACAAGTCGCACCTCGGGAACGCGAATCCGGTCGTTGATACGGGGCTCGGTGCTGATGGA
This sequence comes from Streptomyces sp. NPDC090083, assembly GCF_044747445.1. Lineage (NCBI taxonomy): Bacteria > Bacillati > Actinomycetota > Actinomycetes > Kitasatosporales > Streptomycetaceae > Streptomyces > Streptomyces sp. NPDC090083. The sequence continues at coordinate 185,384 of NZ_JBIVED010000008.1, forward strand.
TCCTCCTCGGTTAGCACCACACGGCCATCTGGCGGACGGCCGCGTTTGTCTTTGGTAGACAGACCTAACCGCGCCGGAACACAAAAAATGCCCCGGACGATCACAAGACGGGGCTCCAAAACACTGCCGGAGCACCGCCGCGAGGATCGCGGGGCGCGCTTTCGGGCGACTCCATCGTCCGTACGGAACGATGGTGACCGCCTGACCGGGGTGACCCGCCGTCCGCCAGGACGGTCAGGTGGGAGATCGGAGCCTCCACTTGTTGGCCGGGCACCACAGTGCCTGGCCGGTCATCACACAAGGTTAGCAGCTCCCCGGGGGTGGTGCTAACCGCCGTACACCGGGGCCTATCGTGTGGGCATGAGTGACACGCCCCCCGAGTCCGTCAATGCCGACTCCCCCGACTTCGACGCCATGGCCCGCGACATCGCGGAGGTCCCGGCGGTCGAGGTGATCGTGACGGTCGCCGTCAACCTGATGAGCGCCGCCGCCGTGAAGCTCGGTCTGACCGACGAGGGCGACAAGTACAAGGACCTGGACGAGGCCCGCAAGCTGGTCACCGCCCTGGCCGGACTGCTGGACGCGAGCGCGACCGAGATCAGCTCGTTCCACGCGGCCCCGCTGCGCGACGGCCTGAAGTCCCTCCAGCTCGCCTTCCGCGAGGCGTCGATCGTCCGCGACGAGCCGGGCCAGGGCCCGGGCGAGAAGTACACGGGCCCGATCTACGGCTAGCCTCTCGCCCTCCGCCCCGGTCCCCGACCGGCACTCACCCCGTACGCACGAACAAGGGCTCGCCCGGAGGCGTCGTCCCGGCCGGCAGCACCGCCAGGTCGAGACCGTCCACCAGGCGGGCCCTCAGCGTCTCGTCGGCGACCAGGCGGCGGGCGACCGCGTGGAGCCCCGCGTCGTGCGGTACGGCGGGCTCGAAGACCAGCGCGAGGGTGCCGTCGGCGCGGCCGGGGCCGAGGTAGGCCCGCTGCACCGCGCCCACACCGGCGACCACGGAGCGTACCGCCGCCACGACCTCCGGGTCGGCGAGCGGGTCGGCGCTGGTCCGCCCCTCGGCGAGGGCCAGCAGCACGGGCCCCGACAGTTCGAAGGGCACCGGCCCCGCCATGTCCAGCACCACCGTGTCCGCCTTCTCGTGCACGGCCGCCTGCAGCGCCTGGTGCAGCGGTACGGCCACGGGGCGGGCCGCCGGGTCCCAGCGGGCCAGCGAGTCGGTGGACGTGAAGGCGGGCAGCGCGGTACGGCCGCCTGCCTTGAGCGTGGGCACGGCCATGTCGCTGGTCTTCTCGCGGCGCAGCCCGTTCTCGTCCTCCTCCACCTCGCCGAGCACGGCGACCACGGGCACCAGCAGCCGGGCGCCCTTGAGGGCCGCCAGCACGGGGCCCACGGCGGTGCGGTCCTCGGCCCAGGCGGCGAGGGCCGCGGTCAGTACGGGGTCGGCCGTGCCGTCGTCGTCGGAGTAGCCGGAGTCGGGAATGTTCTTGTTCGCCACGGTGACCGACCCTATCGGGGGGATGCTGCAGGGCTTGTGCGGGCCCTGAAACGCGGTGGCCACAGCTTTCTCATGTTTCTCAGGGACAGTTGACAGACATCTAACTCCCGCCTTACGTCCCGCACAGCAGCCGCCAGCAGCATCGCGGGCATGGAGTCTTCCAGAGCCGCCCGCCGAGACCACCGCGCGCGTCCCTCCCGACGCCGTCGGCTCCCCTACCTCGCCCTCGCCACCGTGGCGGTCGTGGGCGTCACGGCGGCGGGGACCGTTTACGTGAAGGCGCACGCGCACTCCGGCCCCGTATCGTCGGCGTCGGCGGCGCCGTCGGCCTCGGCGTCCGGGAGCGGGGAGGCGACGGTGGAACCTGTGACGCGGCCGACGGTGGACCGCGACGCGCTGCTGGCGAAGGCGATGAGGTCGGTGACTCCGGCCGGCGACCAGAAGGTGTCGGTGGCGGTCCTCGACCTGACCTCGGGCGGGAGCGCGGTGTACGGCGATGCCGCCTTCGACACGGCGAGCATCGTGAAGGTCGACATCCTGGCGACGCTGCTGCTCCAGGCGCAGGACGCGGGCCGGACGCTGACCGCGGCGGAGAAGTCGTACGCCACCACGATGATCCGGAACAGCGACAACGACTCCGCGACGGCGCTGTGGAACATCATCGGTACGGCGGACGGGCTCGACGCGGCGAACAGGACGTTCGGGCTGACCGGCACCACGGGTGGCGCCGGTCCGCTCTGGGGCCTGACCCAGACCACGGCGGCGGATCAACTCACCTTGCTCCAGCAGGTGTTCGGCGACGACTCGAAGCTGAGCGCGGCCTCGCGGTCGTATCTCCAGGGTCTGATGAAGGAGATAGAGGCCGACCAGCAGTGGGGGGTCTCCGCGGCGGCCGACGGCTCCGCGTGGGCGCTGAAGAACGGGTGGCTGGCGCGCAGCACGACCGGGCTGTGGGACGTCAACAGCATCGGGCGGGTGACGGGCACGGACGGCGACGACTACCTGATCGCGGTGCTGTCCAACGGCAGCACGACCCAGGCCGAGGGGATCACGCTCGTCGAGGCGGCGGCGAAGGCGGGAGTGGCGGCGTTCGCGAAGAGCACGGGCTCGTCCGCCTCCACATCCACCTCCGCCTCCAGCTCCACGTCGGCTTCGGCCACCGCGGCCGACTGACCGCGCCGGCCCGGCGGTTCAGAAGGACTCGTGGCGGCGGCGCCGGCCGCGCCAGAGGACGACGGCGGCGACGAGCAGGACTCCGCCGACGCTGCCGGCCAGGGGGCCCGCCCAGCCGGCGGTGTCACCGTCGGACGCGGCGGCCTCCGGGCCCGGGCCGAAGTACTTCTTGCCGTAGGCGACGGAGCGCAGGTCCGTCGGCTTGAGACGGGCCGCGGCCTTGATGGCGGCGGCGGGGTCGATGAAGCCGAAACCGCGGGAGTCGTCGCGGCCCCCGGCCGGGGGGTTGCGGGCGGTGTCCTCCAGGAGCTTCTTGATCTGGGCCGGGGCCAGCCCCGGATGGGCGGCCTTGATGAGCGCGACCGCCCCGGAGACGAAGGCGGATGCGGCGCTGGTCCCCCACCCCTCGTAGTACTTGTGGTCGGGGTCGGCGATGACGACGTCGACGCCCGGGGCGCTGACCGTGGCGTACCAGCGGCGGGTGGAGAAGGAGGCGCGGGTGCCGAAGCGGTCCACGGCGGTCGCGGCGATCACGCCCGGGTAGGCGGCCGGGTAGGAGACGTGGTCGCCCTTCTCGCCGCCGTTGCCGGCCGAGGCGACGATGGCCACGCCCTTCTTCAGGGCGTACTGCACGGCCTCGTCCTCGGCGGGCTCGGGGTGCGCGGAGGCGGAGTCGTCGCCGAGGGAGAGGTTGATGACGTCGGCGCCGTGGTCGGCGGCCCAACGGATGCCGTCCGCAAGGGCGTTGCCCCGGGTGGTACGGGCCTTGCCGCGCGCGGAGTCACCGTCCTCCAGGATCACGCGGACCGGGAGGATCTTGGCCTCCGGAGCGATGCCGATGACGCCGTCGGTGTCGCCGGGACCGTGTCCGTGCCCGGCGATGATGCCGGCCATCGCGGTGCCGTGCCGGGCCCAGGCGCGGTCGCCCGGCCTGGCGCCGAAGCCGACCATGTCCTTGCCGGCGAGGACGTTGCCGGTGAGGTCGGGGTGGTCGGCCTCGACCCCGGTGTCCAGGACGGCGACGGTGATGCCCCTGCCCTTGGTGGTCTGCCAGACCTCCTGGGTGTGCATGGCGTCCAGGGCCCATTCCTGGTCACGTATGCCGTCGGCGTGCGCGACGGTGGAGGGCACGAGGGCCAGCGAGGCGGCGAGGACCGCGCTCACCAGCCCGCCCCGGCGGAACGTGACGCTCATGAGGTCTTCTTCTCCGGGGTCTGTGAGGTGTCCGACGTCTCCGGGGTCCCGGACGTCCCCGATGTCTCCGATGTCCCCGAGGGCGAGTCGACGGTCTTGCGCAGACTCCGCTCGACCCGGTCGGCGAGCCCCTGCGCCTCGTTGCCGAGACCGGACTGGGCGGGCGCGGTCGTCCCGCCGGACGTGACGGCCTCGTCCGCGGGCTCCGGTACGTCGACCCTGCGGCCGTCCGCCCAGCCGGACACGGCGTAGACGACGACGGGGGCGTCGGTCAGCACGGAGACGGTCCACGAGGCGCGCTGCTTGTCGCCGAAGCCGGCGGCGAGGGTGCCCTTCGCGGCGTACGGGCGGGGCATGAGGTCGGTGCGGTTGCCGAGGTTCTCGTTCTTGAACCGGGTGGAGAGGGCGGTCATCGCGGCGCTGTCGGCCTTGGTGAAGAGGATGCCGACGGTGGTGACGTAGCTCTGGGTGGCGTCGGTGTAGGTGGCGCGCAGGAGCCGCTGGCAGCCGACGGGGGCGAGGGCGTCGCTCAGCAGCGGGTCGAAGGCGTTCGCGCACCCGCTGTCCGGTGCCACGGCGATCCGGGTCCAGGTCCGGTCGGCGCCGCCGGGGCCTGCCCCCTGCCCCAGCACCGTGGGCGGGAACAGCTGATCGACCGGCACGCTGTGCCACAGCTCCCCCGCGGTGACGAAGGCACTCACGGCACTGTCCGCACCGTCCTCCCCGGTGAGCCAACTCCCGGTCACCGCCCCGCCGATGAGCCCGACACCGAGCACGACACAAGCGGCGACAGCGGCGGTACGGGCCTGTATCCGCACCCCGAGCGGCCGTGGCCGCACCCGCTCGTCATAGCCCTCGGGCACACCGAACGACACGATCGGGCGGTCGCCCTGGGGGGCCACGGGGGCGGACCAGGAGAGAGCGGGATCGGGGGCGAGGCCGGCAGGGGCGCCTCCGGCCGGCGCACTGGGAGCGGCGGGTGACCAGCCCCGGGCTTCACCGGGGGTGGGCTCGACCGGCGTGGGAGCGGGCAGTGTCCACCCGCCGGTGTCCTCGACGGTGGGCCCGGCCGAGGCGGAGCCGGCCGGTGACCGCGCGCCCGCGTCCTCGGCCGTGGACCCGGCCGGGTTGCCGGGCGCGGCCGACGACCAGGCGCGGGACTCGTCGACAGCGGGGCCCTGCATGGCGGTGCCGGGGCCGGACGCGGTGGGTCCGGTGACGGGGTGCGTGCCGGCCGGCCGGGGTTCGGCGGGGTAGGGCGCACTGGCACCGGCGGGAGACCACACACCCCGCGTGGGCGCGCCGCCGGTCGGGTCCGTGAACGATTCGCCTCGCCAGGGGGTGGCGGGGCGGGGATCGGAAGAGGGCGTGGGAGTGGCGGTGGCGGCGGGGTGGTGCACGCCGGAGGGCCGGGCGGTGGTCTCCCCGTCGGCATCGACGCGCGGCGGGGCGACCTGGACTCGGGAAGTCCCCGGGCGGGTCGGGACGTAGCGCTGCGAGCCGGACGACTGACGCGGGGCCTCGCCCTCGGAGTGCGGTGGAGCGGCCGGGGCGGCAGGCGTCGCCGCGGCCTCGCGAGCCGAGTCCTGGCGCGACGGTCCGGGTACCTGGCCTGGGGTCTCGGCCGCGGGACGTGGCGGGGCCGGGGGCTCGGGAGGTGTGTCCGGGCGCGGCGGGGCCTGGCGAAGCCGGTCGGGCGACGGAATGGAAGCCTCGCCCGCGGGACGCGGCGGAGCGGCCGGGGCCGGGGGCATCGCGGAGCGCGCCGGGTCCTGGCGCGAGCCGTCGGACGACGGGTAGGGGGTCTCGCCCGCAGGTCGGGGCGGGGTGGCGGGCGCGGGAGGCGTGACCGACCGGCCGGGCGTACCGCTCGGCCGGTCCGGCCCCTGGTACGGAACCTCGCCCGCGGGACGCGGTGGAGCGGCCGGGGCCGGGGGCATCGGCGGGCGGGCCGCGTCCTGGCGCAGCGCCTCGGGCGGGGTGTCGCGGGATGTTCCCGGGCGGGTCGGGATGTAGCGCCTCGGCTCGGACGGCCGGCGCGGGGGCTCGTCCTCGGAGCGCGGGGTGGCGGCGGAGCCGGGCGGGGGCGTCGAGCGGGCCGCGTCCTGGTCCCGGTGGTCAGGCGCCTGGCCGGCGGTCCCGTTCGCCGGGCGGGCCGGGGTGTCCTGGCTCGTCGGCGCGGGCGGACGGTAGGACGTGGTCGTTTCCGAACCGTTCTCCCCGGGTGCTTCGCCACCCTGTGCCGCGGCCACGGGGCGGTGGTGCGGACGGGGTGGGACGGCGCCCGGTGCGGTTCCATCGGGGTTCACGCGGCGCGGGGCGGTGCCGGGTGGGGGCGGGGCGTCCGGGAAGCGTGCCGAGGCCGGAGGCGGGGGCGGGCTCTCCTGGTCCATGGCGCGGGGTGAGAAGGGCCGAAGGCCGGGAAAGCGCGGCCGGTCGTCGGAGGAACCCGGTGCGGGCCCCGCACCACCGCGGGCCTCGAAGCCGGCCCCACCGCGCGCATCGGTGCCGTTGCTCCGAGACGGACTCCGCTCCCCGGAACCGTTGTCGGAGGACACGGGGCGGCTCTCGGAACCGCCGTTCGGGGAGACCGGGCGGTGGCCTTCGAAGCCACCGCTGGCTGACACCGGACGCCCATCAGTCCGCGCCCCGGCCCCGTACGCCGGAGAGCCCGTTCGCGCGTCGGGCCCGCCGGCCGGTGACACGTCGCGACCGTCGGGGCCGTTGCCCCGGGACACCACCCGCGCATCGGACCCCGCGCTCCGCGGAGCCGTACGTCTGCTGTTGCCGCCGTCCCACCACCCGGAACCGGAACCGTCTCCGCCACTCGTCACCGGCGCCGTGCGGGAGCCCGCCACAGGCTCGAACGGCTCACGTCCAGTCCCGGAGGCACCGGAAGCACCCGAGCCGCCCGGACGCACCGGACCGGCACCCTGGCCCGGCCGTGTATCCCCCGTGCCCTGTCGCCCGCTCGCATGGGCGCCCGAGGGACGCCGCCGCTCGGACGCCCCGCCGTTCGCCGGCGTGCTGGGCATTCCCGGTGCGCTCCACGCGTCCCACGCGCTCGAAGTACCGCCCGTAGCAGCCCTGTTGGACCCGGCCGGCCGGTTTCCCGCACTCCGCGCACCGGGCGTCCCCGCCGTGCCCTGACCCGGCGCACCGCCCGCCGCCGACGCCCGGGCGGAACCCGGGACCGGACCGGAACCACCCTCCGAACCAGCGCTCACGCCCTGCCCCGCACCCGAACCCGAGGCCGGAGCCCGACCCGACGCATCCCTCGAACCCGCCCTCGAAAAATAACCAGGGGCAGTACCGGAGGCCGGACCCGTATCGGTACCAGCCCTCAGCTCCGCCCCGGAAACGGAACCCGAAGGGCCCCCCGCCGCATCAGTCACGTCCGTCGAATCCATCTCGCCCGCCGAGTCCACCGAGGCGGCCGGGTCGAGGTAGTTCACCGGGTCCGGAGAGGCCGTCGGGCGGACCGGATCGACCGGCCCCCGCCACATCGCGCCCCCCGGTGATTCAGGTGCACGTCGCGCTCCCGTGCTCATGCACCCCCCGTTCCCTCATACCCGGGCCACCGTTCGTCCGTATGCGGGCCGCCGTTCTCGCGCCCCTGCCTGTATACGGACCGGTGTCCTCCCCGTCCTCACCGGCACGCCCACGAAATCGTCCCCGGCAACGCATACCCGTCGCGGCGGACCGTCATCCCGGACGCGGTCGAACGACCGGCGGCGCTTCCTCCGTGCGTGCGCGTCACTCTACGGGTTGCCCCGGCCCGGACGGGAACCAGTCCGCACCCCCGGGGCATCTGCCCGGAACGTCCCCCTACCCTGCGGTAATCCTGTCTGGCAGGCTGCGTTCATGACTGCGCGCGCCGCCGACCGGGCCCGTTACGACCGGGCCACCGCCCACCTCGACGCCCCCGTCGCCATCGTCGACCTGGACGCCTTCGACGCCAACGCGGACGATCTCGTCCGCCGGGCCGGCGGCAAGCCGGTCCGCGTCGCCAGCAAGTCCGTCCGCTGCCGAGCGCTTCTCGAACGCGTCCTGGCCAGGGACGGTTTCGCGGGGCTGATGTCCTTCACGCTCGCCGAGTCGCTGTGGCTGGCCCGCTCCGGTTTCGACGACGTCCTGCTCGCCTACCCGTCCGCCGACCGCGCCGCCTTCCGTGAACTGGCCAACGACCCCAAGCTCGCCGCCGCCGTCACCGTGATGATCGACGATCCGGCGCAGCTCAAGCTCATCGACGACGCCCGCGACGGCGGTCGTGAAGTCGTGCGTGTCTGCCTGGAGTTGGACACCGCGCTGCGGCTGCTGGGCGGTCGCATCCGGGTCGGCGCGCTCCGCTCGCCGCTCCGCTCCCCCGCCCAACTCGCCGACATCGCCCGCCTGGTGAACCGCCGCCCCGGCTTCAAGGTCGTCGGGATCATGGCCTACGAGGGGCACATCGCCGGGGTCGGCGACTCCGTCGCGGGGCGCCCGTTCCGCTCCCGCGCCATCCGGCTGATGCAGGCCACCGCGAAGCGTGAACTCGCCGAGCGGCGGGCCGAAGTGGTGCGCGCGGTGCGGGCGGTCGTGCCCGACCTGGAGTTCGTCAACGGCGGCGGCACCGGCAGTGTGCAGCACACGGCGGCCGAGGACGCGGTCACCGAGATCGCGGCCGGTTCCGGGCTGTACGTACCGCGCCTGTTCGACAACTACACGTCGTTCACCGGCCGTCCGGCCGCCCTCTTCGCCATGCCCGTCGTACGGCGCCCCGGCGTCGGCGTCGTCACCGTCCTCGGCGGCGGCTACCCCGCCTCGGGCGCCCCCGGCCCCGACCGCCTCCCGGTGCCGTACCTCCCGGAGGGCCTGCGCTACGACCCCCAGGAGGGACCCGGCGAGGTCCAGACGCCGCTGCTCGGGTCGCCCGCCGACGATCTGCTCATCGGCGACAAGGTGTGGTTCCGGCACGCCAAGGCCGGTGAACTGTGCGAGCGGTTCGACGCGTTGCACCTGATCGAGGGCGACACGGTGACGTCCACGGTGCCGACCTACCGGGGCGAGGGACACACCTTCCTGTAGCGACCGGGTGGCCGGACCGGTGGCGTCGACCGTCAGTACACGGTGTCCCGTTGGTCCGGCACCGGTGAACCGTCCCTCCGCAGCAGGGGTTTCGCCGTCCCGTCCGGCGCGGTGTACGCCGTCGTCGAGCACGGGTAGGGGTCCCGTCTGCGCGGGAGCGGGTCGATGAACATCGGCGTGACCACCCAGCGGCCGTCGGCGTCGTCGTAGGCCCGGCACATCAGCTCGCTCTTGTTCCGGTTGACGACGAGGTGGGCGCCGGTCGCGTCCCCGACGAACGTCACGTCGGTGTCGGCGTCGCCGCCCGCGATCACCGGCCGGTGCCGCCAACTCGCGCGCTTCCAGGCCGTGTTGCCCCGGACGCCGTAGATCTCCTGGTTGATCCAGCAGCGTTTGCCGTCGATGTACGGGATCGCCTCGCCGCGGGTCGGCGGGGTGCCGCCGCAGCCCGTGGTCCAGGGGGTGATGCGGCCGCGGGCGTCGAGGAGGGAGCGGATCGCGAGGGTGTGGCGTGCGTCGATGCCGACGCCCCGCGACCAGACCTCCGTGATGGGTTCGGCGCCGGCCGAGACGATGTAGACGTCGAATCCGGCGCGGTGGAGGGTGTGGATCAGGTCGCGTTGCTGGTCGTAGTAGCGGACGTAGGCCGGGACGGTGCGGGTGCCGAGGAGTCGGGTCGCACCGACCGGGGCCGCCAGGGCCTCGGTGCGGGCCGCCCGGGCGTAGGACGCGAGGTCGGCGGGGGTGCGGCCGGTGAAGAGCTGGGGGACCCAGGCGTACTGCGGGACCGTGCGGCGGTGGTTCCAGGTGCCGGCGAAGGCGGCGGCGCCGCTCGTGGTGGTGCCGGTCTCGCGGATCGCGGCGATCTCGTCCGTGCAGCGGGGGTGCGTGGCGGTGGGGAGGGGCGTGCCGGGCGGGACGGCTGTGCCGCACGCCCCGGTCAGGGCCCGGTCCGCCGTGGGTGTCAGCCACTCGCTGGTGTCGGTCCAGTGGGCCGGGCGGAGCAGTTTGTCGTGGCGGAGGGCCCAGGCGAGGGTGGCGTCGGTGACGTCGTTCTTGGTGACGGTGTTGTCCCAGTCGAAGACGGCGACCGGGTGGCCGCCGCCGGCCGAGCAGATCACCCGCTGGAGGCGGGCCCGGTCGTCGCCGTACCAACTCGTGCTCAGCTGTGGGCAGTTCGGGTGGGTCGTGGTCGGGGCGGGGGCGGCCGGCGCGGTCGCCAGGGCGGCGACCGCTGCCAGGGTCCACGCGAGAAGGTGTCGCATACGACGTGGACCGTACCGGTTTGTCCTACAGCGGGGTGACGTACGCGCCCGAGATGCCGCCGTCCACCAGGAAGTCGGCGGCGTTGACGAAGGACGAGTCGTCGCTGGCCAGGAAGGCGACGGCGGCGGCGATCTCGGTCGCCTCCGCGAACCGGCCGACCGGGATGTGGACGAGGCGGCGCGCGGCCCGCTCCGGGTCCTTGGCGAACAGTTCTTGGAGCAGGGGGGTGTTGACCGGGCCCGGGCACAGCGCGTTGACCCGGATGCCCTCGCGGGCGAACTGGACGCCCAGTTCGCGGGACATGGCCAGCACACCGCCCTTGGAGGCGGTGTAGGAGATCTGGGACGTGGCCGCGCCCATCCTGGCCACGAAGGACGCCGTGTTGATGATGGAGCCCCTGCCCTGGCGGCGCATGTAGGGGATGGCGGCCTTGCAGCACAGGTACACGGAGGTGAGGTTGACGTCCTGGACGCGCTTCCAGGCCTCCAGGCCGGTGTCGAGGATGGAGTCGTCGTCGGGCGGGGAGATGCCCGCGTTGTTGAAGGCGATGTCGACGCTGCCGTAGGTGTCGTGGGCCGCCTTGAAGAGGGCCTCGACCTGCTCGGGGTCGGTGACGTCGACCTTGACGAAGAGTCCGCCGACCTCGTCGGCCGCCGCCTTCCCGTGGGTCTCGTCGATGTCGCCGCAGACGACGTGCGCGCCCTCGGAGGCGAGGCGGCGCGCGGTGGCGAGACCGATGCCGCTGCCGGCGCCGGTGATGACGGCCGTCCGGCCGACGAGCCGGCGGCAGATGTTCTCCTGAGCAGTCACTGTGCGGAGCCCTCCGTGCTGATGAAGACGTTCTTGGTTTCGGTGAAGGCGGTGAGCGCGTCCGGGCCCAGTTCGCGGCCGATGCCGGACTGCTTGAAGCCGCCGAAGGGGGTCCAGTACCGGACGCTGGAGTGGGAGTTGACGGACAGGTTGCCCGCCCGGACGGCCCCCGAGACGCGCAGCGCGCGGCCGACGTCACGGGTCCAGACGGAGCCGGAGAGGCCGTAGTCGGTGGCGTTGGCCAGCGCCACCGCCTCCGCCTCGTCCTCGAAGGGGAGCACTACGGCGACGGGGCCGAAGACCTCCTCGACGGCCACGCGCGCGTGCGGGTCGACGCCGGTGAGGACGGTCGGCGGGAACCAGAAGCCGGGGCCCTCGGGCGCCGTGCCCTGGATGCCGCCCAGGTCGTCGGTGACGTACGAACGGACGCGCTCCAGCTGGGACCTGGAGATCAGCGGGCCCATGTCGGTCTTCTCGTCGGCCGGGTCGCCGACCGTGACCGCCTCGATCGCGGGGGTCAGCAGTTCCAGGAAGCGGTCGTGGACGGCGCGTTGGACGAGGATGCGGGTGCGGGCGCAGCAGTCCTGGCCCGAGTTGTCGAGGAACGACATGGGGGCGGCGGCTGCCGCGGCCTCGATGTCCGCGTCGGCGAAGACGATGTTCGGGCTCTTGCCGCCGAGTTCGAGGGTGACGCGCTTGAGGAGCGCCGAGCCCTTCGCCAGGACCTGCTTGCCCACGGAGGTCGACCCCGTGAACACGATCTTCGCGACGCCGGGGTGCTCGACGAGCGCGGCGCCGGTGACCGGTCCGTGGCCGGGGAGGACCTGGAGGAGTCCCTCGGGAAGGCCTGCCTCCAGGGCGAGTTCGGCCAGCCGGAGCGCGGTCAGCGGGGTCGTCTCGGCGGGTTTGAGGATGACCGCGTTGCCGGCGGCGAGCGCGGGGGCGGTGCCCCAGGCCGCGATCGGCATGGGGAAGTTCCAGGGCGCGATCACGCCCACCACGCCCAGCGGTTCGAGGATCGTGATGTCGAGGCCGCCCGCGACCGGGATCTGACGACCGGTCAGCCGCTCGACTCCCCCGGCCGCGTAGTCGAGGAGATCACGGACGTTGGCGGCCTCCCAGCGGGCGTTGCCGATCGTGTGCCCGGCCTCGCGCACCTCCAACTGGGCCAGTTCCTCGATGTGTTCGTCGACGGCGGTCGCGAAGCGGCGCAGCAGCCGGGCCCGGTCGGCGGGCGGCAGCGCGGCCCAGGTGGTCTGGGCTCGGGTGGCGCGGACGACGGCGGCGTCGACGTCGGCCGCGGTGGCGGCGGGGACGGTGGCGACGATCTCCTCGGTGGCGGGGTTGAGTACGTGCAGCGGGTGCTCGGCGGGCAAGGGTGTCCTCACAGACGTGTCTCGGCGGGCGGAGCGGTCACAGACGTTCGAAGGAGCGGCGCAGCTCCCAGTCGGTGACGGCGGCGTCGAAGGCCTCCAGTTCGACGCGGGCCATGTTGCGGTAGTGCGCGACGACCTCGTCGCCGAAGGCTGCCTGGGCGATCGGGCTGTTCTCCCACAGTTCGGCGGCCTCGCGGAGGTTGGTGGGGACGTGCGCGTACTCGGCGCTGTAGGCGTTGCCCGCGCAGGCCTCCGGCAGCTCCAGCTTCTGCTCGATGCCGTGGAGTCCGGCCGCGACGAGACCTGCCACCGCCAGATGGGGGTTGACGTCCCCGCCGGGCAGCCGGTTCTCGAAGCGCATCGAGCGGCCGTGGCCGACGACCCGGAGGGCGCAGGTGCGGTTGTCGTAGCCCCAGGCGACGGCGGTGGGCGCGAACGAGCCGGGCTGGAACCGCTTGTACGAGTTGATGTTCGGGGCGTAGAGCAGCGAGAAGTCGCGGAGCGCGGCGAGTTGTCCGGCGAGGAAGTACCGCATGACCTCCGACATCCCGCCCTCGCCGTCTCCGGCCATGGCGTTGTCGCCGTCGGCGTCGGCGAGCGAGAGGTGGATGTGGCAGGAGTTGCCCTCGCGTTCGTTGTACTTCGCCATGAAGGTCAGCGAGACGCCCTCCTGGGAGGCGATCTCCTTGGCGCCGGTCTTGTAGACGGCGTGCTGGTCGCAGGTGACGAGGGCCTCGTCGTAGCGGAAGGCGATCTCGTGCTGGCCGGGGTTGCACTCGCCCTTGGCGGACTCGACGGTGAGGCCCGCGACGGCCATCTCGTTGCGGATCCGGCGCAGCAGCGGCTCGATGCGGCCGGTGCCGAGGACGGAGTAGTCGATGTTGTACTGGTTGGCCGGAGTGAGCCCCCGGTAGTTGGCGTCCCAGGCCTGTTCGTACGTGTCCTTGAACACGATGAACTCCAGCTCCGTACCGACCTGCGCGGTGAGACCGTGCTCGGCGAGGCGCTCCAGCTGGCGGCGCAGGATCTGGCGGGGCGCGGCGACCACCGGCGACCCGTCGTTCCAGGCGAGGTCGGCGATCAGCAGGGCGGTGCCGTCGTTCCAGGGCACACGGCGGAGGGTGGTCAGGTCCGGGTGCATGGCGAAGTCGCCGTAACCGCGTTCCCAGGAGGACATGGCGTAGCCGTCGACCGTGTTCATCTCGGTGTCGACGGCGAGGAGGTAGTTGCAGCCCTCGGTGCCGTGTGCGAGGACGTCGTCGAGGAAGAAGCGGGCGGCGAACCGCTTGCCCTGCAGCCGCCCTTGCATGTCGGGGAACGCGAGGACGACAGTGTCGATCTCACCACTGCTGACGAGGCGTTGCAGGTCCTCGACGCTCAGTGGGGGTGTGCGGTCTGCCACGGGAAAGCCTCCTTCGGCTTCTACGGTCAGCCGGAAGCCATAAGGTATTGCCGAGAACCATTGCTTGGGAAGGGGGTGCCGCCCCGTGTCACTGGAAGCGGAGGACGGCCTTGAGGACCGGTTGACCCCGGTACTGCGGCCGGTGCGGGCGGGCAACGGGTTCGAGGAGGCGCTGGAACAGATCCTCCAGGTGGTGCGGCTCGGGCTGGTGCCGGGGGGCGAGCGGCTGCCGGCCGAGCGGGAGCTGGCCGAGCGGCTCGGGATCAGCCGGGTGACGCTGCGCGAGGTTCTGAAGGTACTGCAGGACCAGGGGCTCGTGGAGTCCCGGCGCGGACGCTACGGCGGGACGTTCGTGCTGCCGAAGTCGGACGCGGGCGGCGAGGACGAGCTGCGGCGGCGGATCAGCGCGGTCGACATCGAGGACGTGCTGCGCTTCCGCGAGGTGCTGGAGGTCGGCGCGACGGGCCTGTGCGCGACCCACGGACTGGACGGCGAACAGGCGGGCCGCCTGCGCGACGCGCTGGCCCGCACGCACGACGCCCCGCTCGCCGACTACCGCCGTCTCGACACCCTGCTGCACCTGACCGTGGCCGAGCTGTGCGGTTCGCCGACCCTGACCGCGCAGTACGCGGCGGTCAGGGCCACGGTGAACGACCTCCTCGACTGCATCCCCCTCCTCGTGCGCAACCTGGAGCACTCGCAGCGCCAGCACATCGCGCTGGTCGAGGCGGTCCTGGACGGGGACGCGGACGGGGCGCGGGAGATGATGCGGGAGCACTGCGCGGGGACGGCGGCGCTGCTGCGGGGGTTCCTCGCATGACCGCCTGACCAGCGGGGTAGTTCAATGGTTCGCACGGAGTCCATTCAATGCGCGTCACGTCGGAGGGGTCCATGGCGGACAGGCCGCTGATCGGCATCAGCACATATCTGGAGGCCGGGGCACGCTGGGGCGCCTGGGAGCTGGAGGCGGCCCTGCTGCCGGCCGGCTATCCGCGCCTCGTCCAGCGGGCGGGCGGCCTCGCCGCGATGCTGCCCCCCGACTCCCCCGAGCGGGCCGCCGCGACCGTCGCCCGCCTCGACGGCCTGGTGATCGCCGGCGGCCCCGACGTCGAACCGATCCGCTACGGCGCCGAGCGCGACCCCCGCACCGGCCCGGCCGCCGCCGCCCGCGACTCCTGGGAACTCGCCCTGATCGAGGCCGCGTTGACGGCGGGAGTACCGCTGCTGGGCATCTGCCGCGGGATGCAGCTCCTGAACGTCGCCGTCGGCGGCACCCTCGTCCAGCACATCGACGGCCACGCGGAGACCCCGGGCGTCTTCGGCCACCACCCGGTCAAGCCGGTCCCGGGCACCCTGTACGCGGCGGCGGTCCCGGAGGAGACCTCGGTCCCGACCTTCCACCACCAGTGCGTGGACCGCCTGGGCGCCGGCCTGACGGTGTCGGCCTGGGCCGCGGACGGCACCCCGGAGGCGGTCGAACTCCCCTCCGCCGACTGGGTGCTGGGCGTGCAGTGGCATCCCGAGATGGGCACGGACCTGCGGGTGATGCGGGCGTTGGTGGAAGCGGCCGCGAAGGCCCGCTAGGGCGCGTCTGCGACAGGATCCGCCGGGCAGGCCCTAGCCGCGCGTCAGCGAGAGCAGTTCCCGTGCCGGTCCCGTCGGCCGGTGCCCGGTGGGCCACACCGCCCTCAGGTCCCGGGCGAGAGCGACCCCTTCGACCGGGATGCGCACCAGCCTCCGCGTCGACAGCTCCTCCCCCACGGCGAGTTCGCTCAGCACCGCCGGTCCCGCCCCGCTGACCGCCGACGCCTTGACCGCCGTGGTGGACGACAGCTCGATGAGGGGACGGGCAAGACCGCCCAGGGCCGCGTCCAGCACCTGCCGGGTCCCCGAGCCCTTCTCCCGCAGGATCAACGGCGTCGACGCCAACTCCGCCGCGGGTACCGGGCGTTGGCGCCGGGCCCACGGATGGGTCGGAGCCGTGACGACGATCAGGTGGTCGTGGGCGATCACCGCGGAGTCCAGCCCCGGGGACACGGAGAGCCCCTCGACGAAGCCCAGGTCCGCCTCGTCCGACAGCAGCCGTTCCGCGACCGTCGCCGAGTTCCCGGCCAGCAACGAGACCGCCGTGTCGGGGCGTTGGGAGCGCAGGGCGAGCAGCCAGCCCGGGAGCAGGTACTCGGCGATGGTCATGCTGGCGGCGACCCGGAGCCGGGAGTCGCGGCGGTGCCGCAGCGCCTGGGCTCCCGCGTCGAAGGCGGCGGCGGCCTCGACGACCCGGCGGGCCCAGTCCGTGACCAGGGCCCCGGCGTCCGTCAGCCGGGAGCCGCGCGGCGAACGGTCGACCAGGGCGACGCCCAGCTGGCGTTCCATCGAGCGGATGCGGCTGCTGGCGGCCGGCTGGGTGATCCCCAGTTCCCGGGCCGCGCCGCCGAGGCTGCCGAGCCGGGCCACCGCGAGCAACAGCTCCAGCGCCCCCAGATCCGGCACCCGGTGCGCTATGGACGCCTCCCGCTGCTCATCCGTCTCACCCCTGCTCATAAATCCAGTTTATGTCCCCATAGAAGGATGCTCCCTGGTGGCCCGTCTCAGTCGGCGAGACGGTGGACACATGGTCACCGCCGTTCGTCACCTCGGACCCAACTGGTACGCCTCCGTCATGGGCACCGCCATCGTCGCCACGGCCGGTGCCGGGCTCCCGGTGCGGCCTCCGGGGCTGCGCACGGCCTGCACCGCCGTCTGGGCCCTCTCCCTGGCCATGCTCGTGGCCCTGCTGGCCGCCCGCACCCTGCACTGGACCCGCCACCGCGACCAGGCCCGCGCCCACCTCCTCGACCAGGCGATGGCCCCCTTCTACGGCTGCCTCGCGATGGCCCTGCTGGCGGTGGGCGGCGGCACCCTGGTCGTCGGGCGGGACTGGATCGGGGTCACGGCGGCGGTCGCGCTCGACGCCGTGCTGTTCGGCGCCGGAACGCTCATCGGTCTCGCGGCGGCCGTCGCCGTCCCGTACCTGATGGCCGTACGGCATCGCGTGCGGCCCGCGCAGGCGACCCCGGTGTGGCTGCTGCCCGTCGTCGCGCCGATGGTGTCCGCCGCGCTCGGCCCGCTCCTCGTGCCACATCTCCCGGCCGGGCAGGCGCAGGAGACCCTGCTGCTGGCCTGCTTCGCGATGTTCGGGCTGAGCCTGCTGGCGACCCTGCTGATGCTGCCGCTGGTCTTCGCCCGGCTCGTCACCGGCGGCCCGCTGCCCCTCGCGCTCACCCCGGCGCTGTTCCTGGTCCTGGGCCCGCTGGGCCAGTCCACCACCGCCGTCGGCAAGTTCGCGGACTTCGCCCCCGGTGTCGTACCGCCCGCCGACGCCCGCGGCTTCGCCCTCCTCGCCGTCCTCTACGGCGTCCCCGTCATGGGCTTCGCCCTTCTCTGGCTCGTCCTCGCCACCGCCCACGTCGTCCGCGCCCGCCGCGAAGGCATGCGCTTCACGATGACCTGGTGGGCCTTCACCTTCCCGGTCGGCACCTGCGTCACCGGCGCCGAGTCCCTGGCCCACCACACCGGCCTCGCCGTCTACGACGGTCTCGCCCTCGTCCTCTACGGCGTCCTGGTCGCCGCCTGGGCCACCGCCGCCGTACAGACCTCCCGGGGCCTGGTCAGCGGCGCGCTGCTCGCAGGGCCGCGCCCAGCACCCGTGGCGCTTCCCCCAGTGACGGCCCGTACCACGTGAGGTGCCTGCCGCTGACGAGCGCGCACGGCAGGCCGGTGAACGCCTCCGGTCCGTCGTCCGCGGTGAAGCGGTACGGCTCGTCCGGGAGGACCACCACGTCCGGTGCCGTGGACCGCAGTTCGTCGAGCGGGGCGCGCGGGTAGCGCTCGGCGTGCGTCGCGTACGCGTTGTCCACGCCCAGCCGGGACAGCACATCGCCCGCGAACGTGTCCCGGCCGAGCACCATCCAGGGCCGGCGCCAGACCGGGACGACGGCGGTCCTGCGGTGTTCCGGTTCCGGCGGCCCCGCCCACGCCCGCTCCGCCTCGTCCAGCCAGCGCGGGCGGGACGGCGCACCGCAGGCGTCGAGGACCCGGGCGAGTTCCGCGAAGGCCTGCGGGACGTCCCGCACCTCGGTGACCAGGACCTCGACTCCGGCTTCGCGCAGGGCGGTCAGGTCCGGTGCGCGGTTCTCCTCCTCGTTGGCGATCACCAGGTCCGGGGCCAGGGCGAGGACCGGGTCGAGTCCCGGGTTCTTGGTGCCGCCGACGCGGGTGACGTCGAGGTCCGGCGGATGGCTGCACCAGTCCGTCGCGCCGACCAGGACCCCCGGCAGCGACACGGCGACGGCCTCGGTGAGCGACGGGACGAGGGAGACGACGCGCATCAGCGCTGGCGGTCCTGGACCGCCTCGATGTGTTCGGCCACCGCGACGACGACCACCCGGGTGTCCGGCACGGTCGCCCGCCAGCGGTGGCGGACGCCTCCGGTGAGGTACATGGTGTCGCCGCGCACCAGACGGTAGGCGCGGCCCTCCGCCTCGATCTCCACGGCGCCGTCCGCGACGTACATCAACTCGTCGTTGCGGTGCTGGAATTCACGCCCCGCGTCATGGTCGCCGGTGAACTCCGAGGCGTGCAGCTGGTGGTGACCCCGTACCAGGGAACGCATCCGGGGTTCGGCCGACTCCGGCTCCTCGGCGCGGACGACGTCGACGCTGCACGCGGGGTCGGCGGCGGCGAGGAGTTCGACGGCCGTGGTGCGCAGGGCGTCGGCCACCTTCTCCAGGGAGCTGCGGCTCGGGCGGGCCCGGTCGTTCTCCACCTGGCTCAGGAAGGGCACCGACAGGCCGCTGCGCTCGGCCACGACGGCGAGGGTCAGGGACAGCGCGCGGCGGCGGCGCCGTACGGCCGCACCCACCCGAAGGGGCTGTTCTTTGTGGTCGCCCATCGCTCCGGCTCCCTCCTCGGCTCGTCGGTCCGATGCTGTTTCTGAAGCGTCCTCTGATGACTTCTCTGCACCCTACGCATGTTCGGCAAACCGTTTCATGCGCCTGTCACATCCACGTCACGCAGCGTGTGCTCGGACCTCACAGTTCTGGCCAGTGCGCGAGGGCCCGGTGAGCCCCGTTCCGCGCGGGAGTCCGCCTCTAGTCTTCAATGCGTGCGCGGCCGCCTGTGTTCCCGCTCCCACCGAAGGCCTGAACCAGGGGCTTCGTAGCGCTGTGTGGTTGGCCGGATCCTTTTCGTACCGGAGGACACGAAAAGGTGGGCCCCGCCGCACGAAGGGGGGAACGTGCGGCGGGGCCCACCTCTGGGCGGCGGCCGGTGCCGTCAGGTCACCCGGCCGCCCGGCTCTGTCAGCTCTTGCGGTCCTGCGCGAGGGGCGCCAGCTTGTCGACGAGGCCCGGCTGCTTCTTCAGCCAGGTGCGGACGGCGTCCTGCTCCCCGCCCTTGCCGGACTTCTGGATCTGCGCCTCGAGACCGGTCAGCTGGGTCTCGGTGAGCTTGAAGTCCTTCAGCCACTTACCGACGTCGGGGTTGTCGTCGGCGAAGCCCTTGCGGGACAGGGTGTGCACGGCGTCGCCCTTGCCCCAGGCGTTCTTCGGGTCCTTGAGCTTCTTCAGCTTGAAGTCGCTGTAGGCCCAGTGCGGCGACCAGAGCGTGACGAGGATCGGCTGCTGCTTGGCGTACGCCCGCTTCAGCTCGGCCAGCATCGCCGGGGTGGAGCCGTCGACGACGTCGTAGGAGCTCTGGAGGCCGTACTCCTTGAGGACCTTGGTCTTCAGGAGGCCCATCATTCCGGCGCTCGGTTCGATGCCGGTGACCTTGCCGCCGAACTCGGAGGCGTGCGCCTTGAGGTCCGCGAGGGTGTTGACGTCCTTCACGTACGACGGGACGGTCAGCTCCAGGGACGTCGAGCCGTACCAGCTGCCCAGGTCGTCGAGCTGCTTGCCGTACTTCTTCCAGTACTCGGCGTGCGTGGTGGGCAGCCAGGAGTCGGTCTGGAAGTCGACCTGGCCGGTGGCGAGGCCGGTGTAGAGCGGGCCCGCCGCGTACTGGGTGGTGGTCACCTTGTAGCCGCGCTCCTCCAGGATCTCCTTCCAGAGGAAGGTGGAGGCGATGCCCTCGTCCCACGGGATGTAGCCGATGGTGATGTTCTTGCCCTTGCCGACGTTGTCGGCGGCGGTCGCCTCGGAGCCCGAGGAGGAGCCGAAGACACCGAGGCCGCTCGCCACCAGGGCGAGGACGACCACGCCGATCACCGCGAACGCGGGGCGCGGGCGGTAGTTCCACAGCTTGGCGCCGTCGGACGCGCGCGCCTTGGCGGCGGCCCTGCGGCCGAGCGGCGAGATCTGGGTGCCGAGCGCGCTGGTCATGCGGTCGAGGTAGATGGCGAGGACGACGATGCCGACGCCCGCCTCGAAGCCGAAGCCGATGTCGAGCTGGCCGATGGCCTCGTTGACGGCGCCGCCGAGACCGCCGGTGCCGACCATGCCGGCGATGACGACCATCGACAGGCCCAGCATGATGACCTGGTTGACGCCCGCCATGATCGTCGGGAGCGCCAGCGGCAGCTGGACCCGGAGCAGGGTGTCGCGCGGCGAGGTGCCGAACGCCTCGGCCGCTTCGACGAGTTCGGCGTCGACCTGGCGGATGCCCAGCTCGGTCATGCGGACGCCGGGGGCGAGCGCGAAGATCAGGGTGGCGATCACGCCGGCGGAGGTGCCGAGGCCGAAGAAGAGGATCGCCGGGATCAGCAGGACCATCGACGGCATCGTCTGGAGCAGGTCGAGAGCGGGCCGTACGACCGCGCTGACCGCCTTGGAGCGGGCGGCCCAGATGCCCAGCGGGATCGAGATCACCAGGGCGATGACGGTCGCCACGAGCACCAGGGCCAGGGTCGACATGGCCCGGTCCCACAGGTCGAGCGAGTCGATGAGCAGGAATCCGGCGAAGGCCAGGACTCCCGCGACCAGTCCGCGCAGCCACCAGGCGATCACGGCCAGGATGCCCGCGAGGAGCAGGGGTTCGGGGGCGGTGAGGACCGCGTTGATGCCGTCGTACATGCCCTCGACGACCGTCTTGATCGCGTCGAAGAGCCAGGACATGTGGGCGAGGAGCCAGTCGACACCGGAGTCGACCCAGTCGCCGAGCGGGAGCCTAGGCATGGGCGGTCACCTCTTCCTCCGCGTCCCCGCCGAGGAACGCGACGAGACGTTCCTGCGGTACGACGCCCACGACCTCGTCCGCCGCGTCGACCACCGCGACCGGGTGGGTGAGGCGGGCGCTGATCGCGCACAGGTCGGTGAAGGGGGTGTCAGGGGTGGCGGTCGCGCAGTCGCAGTCGGCCTCGTGGCCGTCGACTCCGGTGTCCATGACGGCGCTCGCGGTCAGCACCCGGGAGCGGTCGACGTCCTGGATGAAGGAGGCCACGTAGTCGTTGGCGGGGCGCAGCAGGATGTCCTCGGCGGTGCCGGTCTGGACGATGCGGCCGTCGCGCATGACGGCGATGCGGTCGCCCAGGCGCATGGCCTCGTTGAGGTCGTGGGTGATGAAGACGATCGTCTTCTTCAGCGACTTCTGGAGTTCGAGGAGCTGGTCCTGCATGTCACGGCGGATCAGCGGGTCGAGGGCGCTGAACGACTCGTCCATGAGGAGCAGGTCGGCGTCGGTGGCGAGCGCGCGGGCCAGGCCGACGCGCTGCTGCATGCCGCCGGACAGCTCGTCGGGCCACGAGTCCTCCCAGCCGGCCAGGCCGCACAGGGCGAGCGCCTCGCCGGCACGCTTCAGGCGCTCGGCGCGGGGCACGCCCTGCACTTCGAGACCGTAGGCGGCGTTCTCGCGGACGCTGCGGTGCGGGAAGAGCGCGAAGTGCTGGAAGACCATGCTGATCTTGCGGGCGCGGACCTCGCGGAGGTCGCGGTCGCTGAGCGCGGTGAGGTCCTGGCCGTCGAAGAGGACGCGGCCGTCGGTGGGCTCCAGGAGTCCGTTGAGCATGCGCAGGAGGGTCGACTTGCCGGAGCCGGACAGGCCCATGACGACGAAGATCTGCCCTGGCGCGACGGAGAAGGAGGCGTCGATCACCGCGGCGGTGGTGCCTTCGGCGCGCAGCTCCTCCCGGTCGGCTCCGTCACGGAGCCGTTCGACTGCCTGGTCGGGTCGTCTGCCGAACACCTTGTGCAGGTGCTCGGCTTCTAGCCTGGCTGACACGCGTACCTCTCGGTCGGGGACAGGACGTGGAGGCGACACCGAGGGACCCGCGGACCCCTCGGCGGTTGAACGTGCAACCGGCATCGCTCCGAGGCCGCGCCTGCCCAGGCCTCCGACGGGCAAACACAGGAGTGGCCCAGGTCACGGACAGCCGGTGACCGCCCCTCCGGGTGACGCGGTGTTGGTCCCTCCGAGTGACGGCGAGGGGTGGCCGTCGCGCCGACGTGCGGCATGATGCGTGGCGTGACCGGACGACTGATGCTCCTCGACACCGCCTCGCTCTACTTCCGCGCCTACTTCGGCGTCCCGGAGTCCGTGAAGGCCCCGGACGGCACGCCGGTGAACGCCGTGCGCGGGCTGCTGGAGTTCATCGACCGCCTGGTCAAGGACCACCGCCCGGACCTGCTCGTCGCCTGCATGGACGCGGACTGGCGCCCCCAGTGGCGGGTCGACCTGATCCCCACCTACAAGGCGCACCGCGTCGCCGAGGTACGCGCGGGCGGCCCGGACGCGGAGGAGATTCCGGACACGCTCTCCCCGCAGGTGCCGATCATCGAGGCCGTCCTCGACGCGGTCGGCATCGCGCGCGTGGGCGTCGAGCCGTACGAGGCCGACGACGTGATCGGCACGTTCACGGCCCGCGCGAAGGGCCCGGTCGACATCGTCACCGGCGACCGCGACCTGTACCAGCTCGTCGACGACGCCCGCGGCGTCCGCGTCCTGTATCCCCTCAAGGGCGTCGGCTCGCTCCAGCTCACCGACGAGGCCCTGCTGCGCGAGAAGTACGGCGTCGACGGCCGCGGCTACGCGGATCTGGCGCTGCTGCGCGGCGACCCCAGCGACGGTCTGCCGGGCGTGCCCGGGATCGGCGAGAAGACGGCGGCGAAGCTGCTCGCCGAGTTCGGTGACGTGCCCGGGATCATGGCCGCGATCGACGACCCCGCGTCCAGGCTGACGCCTTCGCAGCGCAAACGCCTCGACGAGGCGCGGCCGTATGTCGCGGTCGCGCCGAAGGTCGTCAAGGTCGCCGACGACGTACCGCTGCCGGATGTCGACCCCGCGCTGCCGCGCGCGCCGCGCGATCCGGAGCTGGTGGGCGCGCTGGCGGAGCGCTGGGGGCTGGGCGGATCATTGCAGCGACTGCTCACCACGCTGGGCGCGTAAGCATTGTTCTTGCCCTTCCTTCTTGCCTTTCACAGACAATGTAGTGCTAACTTAGGTAAGCCTAAGCTTGGGAATCTGGGAGGCCGTCATGGCAGAACGTCCGGCACGGAAGCCGCGTAAGCCCCACTCCGCGCAGGTCGTCCGCACCGAGCGACTGACTCCCCACATGCAGCGCGTGGTGCTCGGTGGCGAGGGTCTGGCCGAGTTCGCGGCGGACACGTGCACCGACCACTACGTGAAACTGCTGTTCCCGGCCGGGGGCGCGGTCTACCCCGAGCCCTTCGACGTGGAGCGCATCCGCGCCGAGTTCCCGCGTGAGCAGTGGCCGGTGACCCGCACCTACACCGTGCGCGACTGGGACCCCGAGCACCGCGAGATGACCCTCGACTTCGTCGTCCACGGCGACGAGGGCCTCGCCGGGCCGTGGGCGACCCGGGTCCGGCCGGGCGAGCGCGTCCACTTCATGGGCCCCGGTGGCGCCTACGCCCCCGACGCGGACGCCGACTGGCATCTGCTCGCCGGTGACGAGAGCGCGCTGCCCGCGATCGCCCGCGCCCTGGAGTCGTTGCCCGAGGGTGCCACGGCCCACGCGTTCGTGGAGATCTCCGGCCCCGAGGAGGAGCAGAAGATCGACTCCACCTTCGAGGTCGTCTGGCTGCACCGCGGCGACCGTCCCGTCGGCGAGGCGCTCTCCGAGGCCGTCCGCGCACTGGAGTTCCCCGAGGGCCGCGTGCACGCGTTCGTGCACGGCGAGGCCGCCTTCGTGAAAGACCTGCGCGCCCTGCTGCGGGTCGAGCTGGAGATCCCGCGCGAGGACCTGTCGATCTCCGGGTACTGGCGCCTGGGCCACAACGAGGACGGCTGGCAGGCGTCGAAGCGGGAGTGGAACGCGAAGATCGAGGAGGAGCAGGAGGGCGCCACGGCGGCCGCCTAGCGTCCGGCTGCGGATGCAGGGTTTCGGCGAAGGGGCGGTGCTTCACGGCACCGCCCCTTCGCCGTGCGCGGGCCGGTCACTCAGGCCGGTGTGTGGTGTGCCGGCGTGAGGACTTGGGCCCGTCGCGGACACGGCCGCGTGACGCGGCGGAAACAGCGGCTCCCTAATTTCTGTCACCCGACAGGAATACAGCTGTCGGGTGACCGGATTCCGCCCTCCTGCGCCGAAGGCAGGTGCCGCCGTGACCACGACCGCCCCCTCCGACCTACGCCCCGATCCCCCGCACTCCCCCGCCACCGGGGACGGCTCCCTCGCGGAGTTCGGCTACCACCAGGAACTGCACCGCAGCCTGGGCCGGTACGCGTCCTTCGCCGCCGGTTTCTCCTTCATCTCCGTCCTGACGACCGTCTTCCAGTTCTTCGCCTTCGGGTACGCGTTCGGCGGCCCGGTCTTCTTCTGGGCCTGGCCGGTGGTGCTGGCAGGCCAGCTGCTGGTGGCGGCGTGCTTCGCGGAACTGGCCGCGCGCTACCCGCTCTCGGGCGCGATCTACCAGTGGTCGTCCCGCCTCTCGAACGCGGCCTTCGGCTGGTTCGCGGGCTGGATCATGGTGGTGGGCCAGATCGTGGTGGTCGCGGCAGCGGCCCTGGCGCTCCAGATGGTGCTGCCGGCGATCTGGTCGGGCTTCCAGCTCGTGGGCGGCGACCCGGCGCCCACGTCACCGGACGGCGCCGCCAACGCGGCGGTCCTGGGCGTGATCCTGCTGGTCCTGACGACGCTGGTGAACAGCCTCGACAACCGCGTGATGTCGGTGGTCAACCGGGTCGGCGTGACGGCGGAGATCATCGGCGCGCTCCTGATCGTCGTCCTCCTGCTGACCCACTCGCGGCGCACACCGACCATCACCTTCCACACGACCGGCGGCCCGGCGGGCGGAGTGCTCGGCGCGCTGCTGGTGGGCTCGTTCACGGCGGCGTACGTGATGATCGGCTTCGACAGCGCGGGCGAGATGAGCGAGGAGACCCACAACCCCCGCCGCACGGCGCCCCGCACGATCCTCACCGCGCTCACCGCCGCGGGTCTGCTCGGCGGCCTGATCATCCTCGGCGGCCTCCTCGCCGCCCCCAGCCTGACCGACGGCCGCCTCGGCACCGACGGCCTCGGCTACGTCCTCACCAGCAGCCTCGGCGACGGCGTCGGCAAGGCCCTGCTGGCGGACGTGGTGGTGGCGATAGCCGTGGCGACGCTGGCCATCCAGACGGCGGCCTGCCGGATGCTGTTCTCGATGGCCAGGGACTCCCGGCTCCCGTTCTCCGCGCGCCTCTCCAGGGTCAACCCCCGCACCGGCATGCCCACCGCCCCCGCCGTCACCGTGGGCACCCTCGCCGCCGCCCTCCTGCTCCTCGACTTCGCCTCCCCGGACGCCTTCCTCGCCATCGGCACCACCTGCATCGTGATGCTCTACCTGGCCTACGCGATGGTCACGGGCCCCCTGCTGCTCCGCCGCCTGCGGGGCGAGTTCACGGTGCGCGGCACCGACGAGACGGGCGCGCCCCTGTTCTCCCTGGGCCGGTGGGGAGTACCGGTCAACGCCCTGGCCCTCCTCTACGGCCTCGCCATGACGGTCAACCTGGCGTGGCCGCGGGCCGCGGTGTACGACCCGGCGGGCGGGCACTGGTACTTCCAGTGGTTCACGGTGCTGTTCCTGGCGGTCACGGTGGGCGCCGGCTTCGGATACCGGGCCTACCGCGCCCGTACGGCGCCGGCCCGGACTCCCGAACGGGCCCCCGCCTGACCCCGACCGCCTACCCTTGACCGCGATGACCCGGAAACGCCGTATCCCGCCCTCCCCCCTCCCGCAGCGCGACGGAGTCGACCCGGTGCGGGTCCGGCTGCCCCCCGAGGACTCCTGGGCCACCGTCCGCGAGTACCTGGTGGCCCGGCTCTCCGGGGCGGGGGACGGGGTCGTCGAGCGGATGATGGACGACGGGCTGTTCGTCGGGGTGGACGGGCGGAGCGTGGCCGGGCTGGCGTACGAGCCGGGGATGTTCGTGTGGTTCCACCGGGAGCTGCCGGCCGAGGTGCCGGTGCCGTTCCCCGTGGACGTCGTGTACCGGGACGAGCACATCGTCGTCGCCGACAAGCCGCACTTCCTGGCGACCACCCCGCGCGGGAGCCATGTCGTCGAGACGGCGCTGGCGCGGCTGCGGCGGGAGCTGGGCATCCCGGAGCTCGGGGCCGCGCACCGGCTCGACCGGCTCACCGCCGGACTGGTGCTGTTCACCGTGCGGCCCGGTGAACGGGGCGCGTACCAGGCGCTGTTCAGGGAGAAGCGGGTGCGGAAGGAGTACGAGGCGGTCGCCGCGTACGATCCGGGGCTCGTCCTTCCCGCCACCGTGCGCAGCCGCATCCTCAAGGAGCGCGGGGTGATGGCCGCCCAGCAGGTCGACGGTGAGGTCAATGCCGTCAGCCGGATCGAGCTGGCGGAGGAGCGGGCGGACGGGCTGGCCCGGTACCGGCTGGTGCCCAGTACCGGGCAGACGCATCAACTGCGGGTCCACATGTGCGCGTTGGGCGTGCCCATCCTCGGCGATCCGCTCTACCCGGTGGTGCACGACCCCGTGCCGGACGGTGACTTCCGCCGCCCGCTCCAACTGGTGGCGCGGGCACTGGAGTTCACCGATCCGGTCACGGGGGCGGAGCACCGGTTCCGGAGCGGGCGGGTGCTGGAGGCGTGGTCCGCCCACGAGGCATGGGCCGGCCGGTGAGACGCCTCCGCCGAGCGGCCCGTCCGGCCCCGCGCGCCGCTCAGTAGCCCCGCCACCACCTCAGGAACCGTTGCCACGCGCCCGGCCGGTGCACCGGCTCAGCCGTCGCGGGCGCCACCGGCGGAGCCGTCACCTCGACGGGCTGCGGGATCGCCGCCGCCGTCGGCTGCGGGTCCGGGGACATCCCGACGTGCCAGGTGTGGCGCGGTTGCGGCACCGCCGCGTGGCCGGGCTTCTCCGAGACGTCCTGCTTCGGCTTCGGGGCGAACTGCACCGGCAGTTCCACCAGATGGCGGGAGGCGATGGACGCCGTCCAGCTCAACTCGTCTTCGTCGCAGTCGAGTTCGATGTCCGGCAGCCGCATCAGCAGCGCGTCCACCCCGGTGTCGGCGATGGCACGGCCGATGTCCTGGCCGGGGCACTCGTGCGGGCCGCCGCCGAAGGCCAGGTGGGAGCGGTTGCCCATCATGTTGGCCTTGAGGTCGGGACGCACCCGGGGGTCGACGTTGCCCGGCGCCGGCGCGAAGAGCAGTCCGTCGCCCTTGCGGATGCGCTGGCCGCCCAACTCCGTGTCCTGCTTGGCGAAGTAGGCGAAGACCGTGCTGAACGGCGGCTCGTCCCACAGCGACTGCTCGACCGCCTCCGGCACCGTCATCTGCCCGCCGTTGAGCTGGGCGCGGAAGCGCGGGTCGGTGATGACCATGCGCAGCGCGTTGGCGAGCAGGTTGGTGGTGGCCTCGTAGGCGGCGAAGAGGACGAGCCGCAGGTGCTCCCTGACCTCGTCGTCGCTGAGCCCGGCCGGGTGGGTGACCAGGTGGCTGGTGAAGTCGTCCAGGGGCTGGGCCCGGCGCAGCGCGGTGAGCCGGGTCAGCGCGTCCATGACGTACTGGTGGCTGACGATGGCGGTCTCGGTGCCCTTGAGGGCGTCGCGGGCCGCCTCCACCATCTGCTCGTTGTACTCGTCGGGCATGCCGAGGATCTCGCACAGCACGGCCATCGGCAGGTGTTCGCAGAACTGGCCGACGAGTTCGGCGCGCCCCTCCTCGCAGAAGGAGTTGGCGAGGACCTGGGTGTAGCGGTTGATGTGGCGGCGGATGCCGCGCGGGTCGATCGTCGACATGGCGCCGGTGACCGCGCCGCGCAGCCGCAGGTGTTCGTCGCCCTCGGCGTGCGAGGCGATGGGCTGCCAGGCGATGTGCGGCATCAGCGGGTGGTCGGGCTTGACCATGCCCTCGCGCAGCGGGGTCCAGATCCGGCTGTCCCGGCTGAACTGCGAGGGCGTCCGCACCATGTGCAGGTTCTCGGTGTGGCCGAGGACGACCCAGATGGGTACGTCGTCGTGGAGCAACACCGGTGCCACGGGCCCGTGTTCGAGGCGCAGCTTCTCGTAGAGGGCGCCCAGGTCCGCCGCCTCGGCGCCGTACAGCCGGTGCAGTCCCCCGGGCCCCTGTCCGTGCGCGGGGCAGCCGGGGGGCGGGCCGGACCGGGGGTCTTCCGTCTCGGTGGGTGAGTGGTGTTCAGGCGTCACGGTGTTCGCTCCGGGAGCTGAAGTGGTAACGATGTCGGGGGAGTCGGGCGGGTCACGTGAGTGAGCCCGTCATCGCCAGGGAGTGCAGGAAGCGCATCAGGGTCATCAGGACGTCCCGGCTGGAGGCGCGGCGGCGCGCGTCGCACTCCACGATGGGGATGTCCGGGGACAGGTCCAGCGCCGTGCGCAGGTCGTCCAGGGGGTAACGGGGGCCGTCCGGGAAGGAGTTGACGGCGATCACGAACGGCACCCCGCGCTCCTCCAGCCGTCCTATGACGTCGAAGCTGACTTCGAGGCGCCGGGTGTCGATCAGCACCACCGCGCCGAGCGCGCCCTCGAACAGCCCGTTCCACAGGAACCAGAAGCGTTCCTGGCCGGGGGTGCCGAACAGGTACAGCACCAGTTGCTCGGTGATGCTGATGCGGCCGAAGTCCATCGCGACGGTGGTGGCCGTCTTGGTGTCCGAGCCGTAGTCGTCGTCGACGCCGACACCGGCCTGCGTCATGGTCTCCTCGGTGGTCAGCGGTCGGATCTCGCTGACCGAACCGACCATGGTCGTCTTGCCGACCCCGAAGCCGCCGACGATCACGATCTTCACCGCGGCCTGGGCCGTGTGCGGGAGATGGTCCTCGGTCCGCGGACCCGTGAGGGTGTCAGAGCTTTTGAAGTCCATGCATCACCGCTTCGAGGAGGGAACGGTCGGGGAGCGCCTGGCGGACGATCGGGGCGCGCGCCTGCACCAGTTCGGCCGTCAGCAGCTCGGTGAGCAGGACGGTCACCACGCTGTACGGCAGGTTGAGATAGGCCGACAGCTCGGCCACGGACAGGGGGGCGATACAGAGCCGGAGCAGGGCCGCCTGTTCCGGGGTGGCCGACTGCGGCGCGTCGGAACGCGCCACGATCAGCGTGACCAGGTCGAGTTCGGCCCGGTCGCCGTCCTCCGTCGCGCCGGTGAGCACGTAGAGACGTTCCGGGATCTTTCCTTCGCCCTGCTTCTTGGCGGGCTCGGGCGGCGGTCCATCCGTCGGATGCCGCCGCCGGCGTTGCGGAGGAGTCATACGGTCTGCCCGTTGCGCCTCGGCGGGCTGGTGAGGTGTGCGCCGATTCTGACGACGAGGTCACGCATGCGGTTGCTCATCAGGCCGGGTTCGGCGACCACGTCGGACAGCACCGCGAGATAGGCGTTGGCGCCCGCGGCCATCAGATAGAAGTAGCCGCCGTTGATCTCGATGATGACCATCTTCATCCGGCCGTCGCTGCCGGGGATCTCGGAGGCGACGGCGCCCGCCAGGCTCTGCAGTCCGGCGCAGGCCGCGGCGACGCGGTCGGCGGCGTCCGGGTCACCGCCGTAGCGGGCGATGCGCAGGCCGTCGGCGGACAGGACCACGATCTGCTGGATGCCGGGCACGCCGTCGGCGAGGTCCTTCAGCATCCAGTCGAAGTTGGCTCGCTGCTGGATCACTTGAGGTTCCCCTCGTCGTCGGCCTCGGCTCGGGCCGGCTCGGTCTTCTGGGTGAGAGCGGTCGGGTCCGGGTCACCCTTGAGGCCTTCCATGAACGCCTCGACCCACAGGCCCGGTTCGGGTTCGTCCTTCTTCTCCGGCTCGGGCTCGGGCACGCCCCACGCGGAGCGGGCCTCCCGTGCCGCGGCCTCGGCGCGCTCGGCGGCGGCCTGTTCGGCGTAGCGCTGGGCGAGCGGGACCTTGACCCGGCTGCGGCGCTGCGGCAGGCCGCCCGCCGTCCACTCGGTGACCTCGGGAACCTCGTCCTCCATGCTGACCGAGGCCGGGATGCGCGGGCTGGTGGGGCGGCGGCGCTTGATCGTGCGCTTGGGGCCGTCGACGGCGCCGAGTTCGGCCTTGGGCATGGCGGTGGCGCCGATGCCGTGGGCGAGTCCGGGCGCGGTGCCGGGCGTGAGCATCTCGCTGGGCACGATGAGGACGGCGCGGACGCCGCCGTAGGCCGAGGCGCGCAGCGAGATCTGCATGTTGTACGTCGCGCAGAGCCGGCCGACGACCTGGAGGCCCAGGCGCGGGCTCTCGCCGAGGTCCTGGAGGTCGGTGCCGGCCTTGGCGCGCTCCAGCATGCCCTCGGCGCGGGCCCGTGACTCCTCGCTGAGGCTGACGCCGCCGTCCTCGATCTCGATGGCGACGCCGGTCTGCACCTCCACGGCGGTGACGTGCACCTTGGTCTGCGGGGGCGAGTACCGCGTGGCGTTGTCGAGGAGCTCGGCCGCCGCGTGGATGACCGGCTCGACGGAGATGCCGCGGATGTTGACCTTGGCGATGGAGTGCAGTTCGATGCGCCGGTACTCCAGGATGCGGGACATGGCGCCGCGCAACACGCTGTACAGCGGCACCGGTTCGGGCCACTGGCGGCCGGGGCGGCCACCGCCGAGCACCGAGATGGAGTCGGCGAGGCGGCCGATCAGCGCGGTGCCGTGGTCGATGCGCAGGAGGTCGTCGAAGACCTCGGGGTTGCGGCCGTGGTCCTCCTCCATCTCCCGGAGTTCCTTGGCCTGTTGGTGGACGATGGCCTGGACACGGCGGGCGATGCTGACGAAGGAGCGTTGCGCGGAGTCACGCATGTTCTCCTCGCGCTCCACGATCTTGAGCACGGTCATCAGCAAGTCGCGCTGCGGCTGGGGAAGTTGCCGCCACTCGGGATCGGTGTCGACGACTTGGCGAATCACCTCTCCGGGGGATTCTCCGCTGCTGAGCCGGTGGAGGGTGGCGGGCAGGATCTCCTTGCCGAGGCGCACCGTCTCGTGCGTCTGGTCGGCGAGCCGCCGTTCCAGATACGCGGTGTGACGGGCGTGTTCGGCACGCGCGTCGCGCAGGATGCGTCCACGTCGTACGGCTTCGGCCGCTGTCGCGATCACCAGGAGTGTGGCGACGGCTCCGCACCAGCCGACGGCGATCCGGGCCGGCCCCGCCACCAGGGCGACGGCGGCCCCGGTGGCTGCGGCCATCACTATGGCGGGCGGCAACAGCACGCGCGCGTAGGGAAGTTCACGGCCACCGGGAGGCGATTGAACACTCACCATGTATGCCCTCTGAGACGGGTCGGCTGGGGGATCGGGGGAGCTCTGGGGGGAGCTTCTGTATCTTTTGCATGTTTGGGAACAAGCGCCCGAATACAGCCCAACTCGGTGCGCTGCGGGCGAGCTTAGTCCGACCGGATCATCGCTGTGTCATATTCAGCAAGCACCTGAAATGGGACACGGAAGGGGAGTAACCTCGGCTCATTTACACGCTGCGCCTTCATTCGTACACACCGAGTGACGGTGAACAGGTGCACGAACATCACTCACCGTGATGAGTGAAGCCCCTGTTCCGGCTCAGACTCCGGCGATGCGCAGCGCGGCGTCGGCCGTGGCCTCGGCGAAGGCGGACACCGGCCGCTCGGGGTCGGAGCGGTGCACGAGGATGACGCCCTCGATCAGCCCGAACACCAGATCCGTACGCAGCTCCAACTCGCTCTTGGCGAGCGCCCCGCCCGCGGCGGTCGCGGCGAGCAACTGACGGTAGGCGTCCTTGAGTTCGGCGCGCACGGCATGGAAGCCGGCGAACCGCTCGGCGCGCACCTCAGGCAGCAGATACAGCCCGCCGAGGTTGTGCGGACCGCCGCACAGCAGCTCGACGTCGGTGCGGCACAGCTCCCACAGCCGGCCCTCGGCCGGGGTGGCGTCGTCCGCGAGGAGTTCGCGCGCGCAGGCCAGCGAGGGCGTGACCGTGGACTCCAGGAGGTCCGCGAGCAGCTCCTCCTTGCCGGAGACGTAGTGGTACATGGACGCCTGTCGCATGCCCGCGCGCTCGGCGACGGCCCGGGTGGTGGTGGCCGCGTAGCCGCGCGTGGTGAACAACTCGGCCGCGGCGGCGAGGAGTTCGGCACGCGGCGACAGCCCGCTGTCCGGCCGCTGGTCGGCCCGCGGCCTGCCGACCCTGCGACCGCCCCGCGCACCCGGTGTCCCCATGCGTTCGATCCTCGCACACGGCCCCGCGCGGCGACCGCCCGCCGGACCGGCGGCGATCTTCGTGAGGGCTCGGTAACCGAGCGGCAACACCCGGGCAACCCCGGTGACCCGCCCGCCTCCTAATTTCTGTCGGGCGACAGAAATGCCGTACGACCGAGACGTCCCCCCAGCCGGAGGTCCCCCGCGATGGCGACAGCGACCACTTACGGAGCCCGCGACCACGCCCGCGCCCAGCAGGGCAGCCGGGCCGAGGCGATGCCCGTCGTCCCGGCCGGCGACTGGCCGTCCCCGCCCTGCGAGGCGGGCCACCTGGTGTGGGCCGAGACCGTCGCGGGCGGCAACTACACCCACCGCGTCCTCGCCCGCGGCACCGAACTCCGCCTGACCGACCCGCGCGGCGACGCCTGCGCCCATCTGCTCCTGTACGCGGCCGACCGCCCGTGGGAGCGCCTGAACGTCGCCGACACGGTCAAGGTCCAGTGGAACGCCTACCTCGGCGAGGGCCGGCTCCTCCTCTCCGACCAGGGCCGCGTCCTCGCCTCGCTGATCGCCGACACCTCGGGCCGCCACGACGCGCTGTGCGGCACCTCCACCCTGATCCGCAACACCGAGCGCTACGGCGACGGCACCCCGCAGTCCGACTCCCCCGCCGGACGGGAGCTGTTCAAGCTCGCCGCCGCCAAGAACGGCCTGGAACCACGGGACATACCGCCCTCGCTCTCCTTCTTCCAGGGCGTCGCGGTCCGCGGCGACGGCTCCCTCGACTTCACCGGCTCGACCGGCCCCGGCGGCAGCGTGACCCTGCGCGCCGAACAGGACGTGACGGTACTGCTCGCGAACGTCCCGCACCCGGCCGACCCGCGTGACGCCTACGTCAACTCCCCGCTGGAGGTGCTGGCTTGGCGCGCCGAGGCCACCAAGCCCGGCGACCCGCTCTGGGACGCCACACCCGAGGGCCGCCGCGCCTTCCTCAACACCGCCGAATTCCTCGCCGCGAGGGGGCTCGCATGAGCACGACCGTTGTTCCGGCCCGCGCCGCCTGGTCCGCCGTCGTCCGCACCGGCGAGACCCTCACGATCACCGACCTGCACGGCAACCAGGCCGTCGACTTCCTCGTCTACGACGCCCACGACACATCGGTCCGCTACAGCGCCCCCGACACCGTCCAGGCGCAGGGCAACCTCTTCCTGACCACCGGCAGCGTGCTGATGTCCAACGAGCACACCCCGCTGATGACGGTCACCGCCGACCAGGTCGGCCGGCACGACACCGTCGGCGGCGCCTGCTCCAAGGAGTCGAACACCCTGCGCTACGGCCACCACACCTGGTCGCAGCACGCGTGCGTGGACAACTTCCTCGCGGAGGGCGCCCGTCACGGCCTCGGCAAACGCGACCTGGTCTCCAACATCAACTGGTACATGAACGTGCCCGTCGAGCCGGACGGCACCCTCGGCATCGTCGACGGCCTCTCCGCCCCGGGCCTCGAACTGACCCTGCGCGCCGAACGCGACGTCCTCGTCCTGGTCTCCAACTGCCCCCAGATCAACAACCCGTGCAACGGCTTCGAGCCGACCGCAGTCGCCATGACGCTCGCCGGGACCGCCTCCCGAGGGGATGCCGGATGACCTTCGACACGCTGCTGATCGCCAACCGGGGCGAGATCGCCGTCCGCGTCATCCGCACGGCCCGCGCACTCGGCCTGCGCACGGTCGCCGTCTACTCCGACGCCGACCGCGCCGCACCCCATGTACGCCTGGCCGACGAGGCGGTACGGCTCGGCCCGGCCCCCGCCAAGGAGTCGTACCTCGACGCCGACCTGGTCCTCAAGGCGGCCAAGGACACGGGCGCGGGCGCGATCCACCCCGGCTACGGCTTCCTCTCCGAGGACGCGGCCTTCGCCCGCCGCTGCGAGGACGCCGGGATCGTCTTCGTGGGCCCGACTCCCGCACAGCTGGAGCTGTTCGGCGCCAAGCACACGGCCCGCGCGGCAGCCGAGGCGGCGGGTGTCCGACTGGCGCCCGGCACGGGCCTCCTGGCCGACCTCGACGACGCACTCACCCAGGCCGCCCGCATCGGCTACCCCGTCATGCTCAAGGCGACCGGCGGAGGCGGCGGCATCGGCATGTCGGCGTGCCACTCCCCCGCCGGACTCACCGAGGCCTGGGACCGGGTGCAGCGCGTCGCCGCCGCCTCCTTCTCCTCCGCCGGGGTGTTCCTGGAACGCCTCGTCGAGCACGCCCGCCACGTCGAGGTACAGGTCTTCGGCGACGGCGAGGGCCGGGTGGTCACCTTCGGCGACCGCGACTGCTCCCTCCAGCGCCGCAACCAGAAGGTGCTGGAGGAGGCCCCCGCACCGGGCCTCCCCGACCGCATCCGTGCCCGACTGGCCGACTCGGCCCGCGAATTGTGCGCCTCGGTCGGCTACCGCTCCGCCGGAACGGTCGAGTTCGTCTACGACGCCACCCGCGAGGAGGCCTACTTCCTGGAGGTCAACACCCGTCTCCAGGTGGAACATCCGGTCACCGAGGAGATCTACGGCGTCGATCTGGTCGCCTGGATGCTGCGGCTGGCCCGGGGCGAGTCCGGTGTCGTCCGCGACCCCGGCACCCCGCGCGGCCACGCCGTCGAGGCCCGCGTCTACGCCGAGGACCCGTCCCGTGAACACCGGCCCAGCGCGGGCCTGTTGACCCGGGTCGAGTTCCCGGACGACGTGCGGGTCGACGGCTGGGTGGAGACCGGCACCGAGGTGACGACGGCGTACGACCCGATGCTCGCGAAGGTCATCGCGTACGGCTCGGACCGCGCCGACGCGCTGCGCCGGCTCGGCGAGGCCCTGGCCCGCACCCGCGTGGACGGCATCGAGACGAACCTCGGCCTGGTCCAAGCGGCCCTGGCGGAACCGGACTTCGGATCGGCCACGCACTCCACGGCGACCCTCGCCACCGTCACGGATCCCACCCCCCGCATCGAGATCGTCTCCGGCGGCACCCTCACCACGGTCCAGGACTGGCCGGGCCGCACCGGCTACTGGCAGGTCGGCGTGCCCCCGTGCGGTCCGATGGACGACCTCTCCTTCCGCCTCGGCAACCGCGCGCTGGGCAACGAGGAAGGCACTCCCGGCCTCGAATGCACCCTCCAGGGACCGACGGTGCGGTTCACCCACGCCACCACGGTGTGCGTGACGGGCGCCCCGGCACCGGTGACGGTGGACGGCGTGCCCGTCCCCCAGTGGGAGCCGGTGACCGTGCCCGCGGGATCGGTCCTGGAGATCGGCACCCCGGCCGAACACGGCCTGCGCACCTACGTGCTGGTCGCGGGCGGCCTGGACGTTCCCGGCTTCCTCGGCAGCGCGAGCACCTTCACGCTGGGCCGGTTCGGCGGGCACGGCGGCCGGGCGCTGCGCACCGGTGACGTCCTGCACGGCGGCACGGTCGCCGAGGGCACACCGGTGCCGACCGGCGAACGCCCCGTCCTCGACGCCGTCTGGGACGTGGCGGTGGCCGAAGGCCCGCACGCGGCACCGGAGTTCTTCACCGAGGACGACATCCACGACTTCTACGCCGCCGACTGGAAGGTCCACTTCAACTCGGCGCGCACGGGCGTCCGTCTGGTCGGCCCGAAGCCGCGCTGGGCGCGCACCGACGGCGGCGAGGCGGGCCTGCACCCGTCCAACATCCACGACACCCCGTACTCGGTCGGCGCCGTCGACTACACCGGCGACATGCCGGTCCTCCTCGGCCCCGACGGCCCGTCCCTCGGCGGCTTCGTCTGCCCGGCCACGGTCGTCAGCCAACAGCGCTGGAAACTGGGCCAGTTCAGGCCCGGCGACACCGTCCGCTTCGTCCCGGTGGACGTCGGCGGCTCGCCCCGCCCCGCCATCGTGGACGGCGGCATCCTGGCGAGGGACCACGACGTCACCTTCCGCCGCAGCGGCGACGACAACCTCCTCGTCGAGTTCGGCCCCATGCAACTGGACCTGGCCCAGCGCATGCGGGTCCACGCCCTGATGGAGGCGGTCGCGGAGGCCGGCTTCGAGGGCGTCACGGACCTGACCCCCGGCATCCGCTCCCTGCAGATCCGGACGGACCCGGCCCGCCTCCCGCAGCACCAACTCCTGGCCGCCGTACGGGAGACAGTGGCAGCCCTCCCGCCCACGGACCAACTGGTCGTCCCCTCCCGCACGGTCCACCTCCCCCTCTCCTGGGACGACCCCGCCACCCGCGAGGCCATCGCCCGCTACATGGCCGGCGTCCGCGACGACGCCCCCTGGTGCCCCTGGAACATCGAGTTCATCCGCCGCGTGAACGGCCTCGACTCGGTCCACGACGTCCACTCCACGGTCTTCGACGCGGAATACCTCGTACTGGGCCTGGGAGACGTCTACCTGGGCGCCCCGGTGGCCACCCCGCTGGACCCCCGCCACCGCCTGGTCACCACCAAGTACAACCCGGCCCGCACCTGGACCGCCGAGAACTCGGTCGGCATCGGCGGCGCGTACCTCTGCGTCTACGGCATGGAGGGCCCCGGCGGCTACCAGTTCGTGGGCCGGACGACCCAGGTGTGGTCGGGCTGGCAGCAGCGCGGCGCGTTCGAGCCCGGCTCACCCTGGCTGCTCCGCTTCTTCGACCGCATCAAGTGGTACCCGGTGGCACCGGACGAACTCCTCGAACTCCGCGCCGACATCGTCTCCGGCCGCTTCGTCCCGCGCATCGAGGAGGGCACGTTCTCGCTCGCCACGTACGAGGCGTTTCTCACCGAACACGCCGACTCCATCGCGGAGTTCAGGGTCCGCCAGCAGACCGCGTTCGGCGCGGAACGCGAAGCCTGGGAAGCGGCGGGCGAGTTCACCCGGGCGGAGGCGGCCGGCGCCCCGGCTCCGCCCCGGGCCGAGCCGGCCGTCCCGGCCGGCGGGCGCCTGGTCGAAGCCGAGTTCGCCGCCTCCGTCTGGCAGGTGAACGTGGAGCCCGGTGACGAGGTGACGGCGGGCCAGCCCCTGCTGGCCCTGGAGGCGATGAAGATGGAGTCCAGGGTGCACGCCCCGATGGCGGGCGTGGTGACGGAGATCCTGGCCAGGCCCGGAGACCAGGTGGAGGCGGGCACGGCCCTGCTGGTCCTGGCACCGGCGAGCTGAGCCCGCCCGAGCCAGGCCACCGAACCCGCGCACCGAACCGCGAGGAGCACCAGATGCCGACCACCGTGTCCCGAGTCCGAGCCGCCTACGCCCGCGTACAGGCGGTGAACCGCCCGGAGATCTGGATCGACCTGCGCCCGCAGACGGAGGTCGAGCACGAGGCACGGGCGCTGGACGACCGGCTGACGGCGGGCGAACGACTCCCGCTCGCGGGACGTCTGTTCGCGGTCAAGGGCAACATCGACGTGCACGGCCTCCCGACGACCGCGGGCTGCCCGGCCTACGC
The DNA here is from genome assembly GCF_044747445.1 of Streptomyces sp. NPDC090083. Classification (NCBI taxonomy): domain Bacteria; kingdom Bacillati; phylum Actinomycetota; class Actinomycetes; order Kitasatosporales; family Streptomycetaceae; genus Streptomyces; species Streptomyces sp. NPDC090083. The sequence continues at coordinate 223,149 of NZ_JBIVED010000008.1, forward strand.
CTACGCCCCGGAGGCCGACGCCCCGGTGGTGGCCCGTCTCCGCGCGGCCGGCGCGCTCGTGCTCGGCGCCACGAACCTCGACCAGTTCGCCACCGGCCTGGTCGGCACCCGCTCCCCCTACGGCGCGGTCCGCAACGCCCACGACCCGGAACGGATCAGCGGCGGCTCCAGCGCGGGTTCGGCGGTCGCCGTGGCCCTGGGCATCGTCGACTTCGCCCTCGGCACCGACACGGCGGGCTCGGGCCGGGTCCCCGCGGCCTTCAACGGCATCGTCGGCCTGAAGCCCACCCGGGGCCTGGTCCCCACGGCGGGCGTGGTCCCGGCCTGCGCCTCGATCGACTGCGTCACGGTCTTCGCCCGCACCCTCCCCGAGGCCGAACAGGCCCTCGCCTTCATGACCTCCCCGCCGACCCGCACCCTCCCGCCGCTCCCCCAGCGCACCCCGGGCCCCTGGCGCGTGGCGGTGCCCCCACGGGACCAGCTGGGCGAACTGGACGAGGGCTGGGCGGAAGCCTACGAGGAGGCGGTCACCCGCCTGTCCCGGGCGGGAGCGGAGATCCGCACCCTGGACCTCACGCCGTTCACGGAGGCGGCGGCGATGCTCTACCAGGGAGCGTTCGTCGCCGAGCGCTACACGGCGGTGGGGGCGTTCATCGACAAGGCGATCGCCTCCGGCACCGAGGGCCTGGACCCCACCGTCGCCGAGATCATCACCAGGGCCCGGGACATCCCGGCCCACCAGCTGTACGCGGACGAGGAACGCCTGACCGCTCTGCGCACCCGTGCCCTGTCCGAACTGGCGGACGCCGACGCCCTGTTGCTCCCGACGACCCCGGGCCACCCCACCCTGACCGAAGTGGCCGCCGATCCCCTGGGCGCGAACGCCCGCCTGGGCCGCTTCACCAACTCGACGAACCTCTTCGACCTGGCAGCGGTGGCGATCCCGTCCGGCGAGGTGAACGGATCGCCCTTCGGCGTGATGCTGATCGGCCCGGCGTTCACGGACGACCGCCTGGCGCGCCTGGCCCGCGACCTGGACCCCACGGTGCCACTCGCCGTCGTAGGAGCCCACTTGACGGGCCAGCCCCTCAACCCCCAACTGCTGTCCCTGGGCGCCCGCTTGGACCGCACGACGACCACGGCCCCGGTCTACCGCCTGCACGCCCTCGCGACAACTCCGCCCAAGCCGGGCCTGGTTCATGTCGGCGAGGGCGGAGCGGCGATAGAGACCGAGGTCTGGCGTCTGCCGGCAGAAGGCCTCGGCCGCCTGCTCGCCGCCCTCCCCCGACCCATGACCCTGGGCAGCGTCCAGCTCTCGGACGGCACCAGCGTCCCGGGCTTCCTCTGCGAGCCGGCGGCACTGGCACACGCAGAGGACATCACCCGGTACGGCGCCTGGCGAACCTACCTGGACCGGTGAGCTCTCGGAGGCGCGGGGAGCCGCGCGACCAGCCACAGCGCACCCGCACGCAGCGACGAACCCTCACCCCACCGACGAGTAGGCCACCACCCCCCGCAGCAACAACTCCACCGCCTTGCGCGCGTTCTTCGCCACGGTGGAAGACGCCTCGCCCCCGCTGACCGGCGCCGCGGCGGAGATCTGCCCCAACACATCGATCACCTGCTTGCACCACCGGACGAAGTCCCCGGCCGGCATGTCCACTTCCCGAAGGACCTCGTCCAGGCCCTTGCCGCTGGCCCACATGTACGCGGCCCAGGCGAACCCGAGATCCGGCTCGCGCTGCCCGACACCCTCGGTCTGGGTGATCCGGAAGTCCTCCTCAAGGGCGTCGAGGCGCCCCCAGATCCGCACCATCTCCCCGAGCGCGGCCTTGGCGTTGCCCGACGGCACCTTGGGCGTCGTCGCATCGTCACTGACCCGCGCCTCGAACACCAACGCCGAGACGCACGCGGCCAGTTCGGCGGGCGCGAGCCCCTCCCAGACGCCCTCGCGCAGACACTCGCTGGCGAGCAGGTCGAGCTCGCCGTACAGCCGGGCCAGCCGCTTGCCGTTCTCCGTGACGTCGTCGCCGCGCAGATAGTCCAGCTCGGTGAGGAGCGCCACGATCCGGTCGAAGGTACGGGCGATCGTGTTGGTCCGCCCCTCGATCCGCCGCTCCAGCTGCGTGGTGTCCCGCTGCAGCCGGTGATAGCGCTCGGCCCAACGGGCGTGGTCCTCACGGTCGCCGCACCCATGACACGGATGCGCCCGGATCGCCGTACGCAACCGCGCGATCTCCCGGTCGTCCGCGGCCTGCGAACGCTGCTTGCGGGCCCGCTCCGGCGGAATGTGCCCGGCCTTGGTGCGCAGCGCGGACGCGAGGTCCCGACGGGACTGCGGGGAACGGGGGTTGAAGGACTTCGGGATCCGCATCCGGTCCAACGCCTCGACAGGGACGGGGAAGTCCATCGACGCGAGCCGCTTGACCTGCCGCTCGGCGGTCAGGACCAGCGGGCGCGGCCCGTCGTGCTGCTCGAAACCGCGGTGGCCGTTGGACCGCCCGGCGGGCAGTCCCGGGTCCAGCACCAGGGCCAGGCCCGCGTACTTGCCGGTCGGGACATGGATGACGTCTCCCGGCTTGAGCTTCTCCAGCGCCACCGCGGCCTCGGCGCGCCGCAGTGCCACGCCCTGCCGGGCCAGCTCCGTCTCGCGGTCCTTGAGCTCGCGGCGCAGCCGCATGTAGTCGTCGAAGTCGCCCAGGTGGCAGGTCATGGAGTCCTTGTAGCCCTCCAGGCCCTCCTCGTTGCGCTGCACCTGCCGGGAGATCCCGACGACCGACCGGTCCGCCTGGAACTGCGCGAAGGACGTCTCCAGCAGCTCCCGCGACCGGTGCCGCCCGAACTGGTCGACGAGGTTGACCGCCATGTTGTACGACGGCTTGAAGCTGGAGCGCAGCGGGTACGTGCGCGTGCCGGCCAGTCCCGCGAGGTGCTCGGGGCTGAACCCGCGCTGCCACAGCACGACGGCGTGGCCCTCGATGTCGATGCCGCGGCGCCCGGCCCGGCCGGTCAGCTGGGTGTACTCGCCGGGGGTGATGTCGGCGTGCTGCTCGCCGTTCCACTTGACGAGCTTCTCCAACACCACGGAACGGGCGGGCATGTTGATGCCGAGCGCCAGGGTCTCCGTGGCGAAGACGGCCTTCACGAGCCCGCGCAGGAACAACTCCTCCACGACCTCCTTGAACGTCGGCAGCATGCCCGCGTGGTGGGCGGCGATACCGCGCTCCAGACCTTCCAGCCATTCGTAGTACCCGAGGACGTGGAGATCCTCGGACGGGATGGACGCCGTGCGCTCCTCGACCAGGGCGCGCACCTTCTCCCGTGCCTCGTCGTCGTTCAGCCGCAGCCCGGCGTACAGACACTGCTGCACGGCGGCCTCGCAGGCGGCGCGGCTGAAGATGAAGGTGATGGCGGGCAGCAGCCCTTCGTTGTCCAGCCGCTCGATGACCTCCGGGCGTCCCGGGGTCCACACCCGGGAGCGCTGCCGCCGCTCGCGCTCGCGGTCGGCCTCGCGCATGGCACGGCCGCGTCTGCGGTCCTGGTACGAGGAGCGCTGGGACTCCATGCGGGCCAGGCGGGTGAGGTCGGGGTTGACGGCCTTCTTGTTGCCCTCGCCCTCCTCGAAGAGGTCGTACATCCGGCGTCCGGCGAGCACGTGCTGGAACAGCGGCACGGGCCGGTGCTCGGAGACGATCACCTCGGTGTCGCCGCGGACGGTGTCGAGCCAGTCGCCGAACTCCTCCGCGTTCGACACCGTCGCCGACAGCGAGACCAGGGTCACCGACTCGGGGAGGTGGATGATCACCTCTTCCCAGACGGCGCCCCGGAAGCGGTCGGAGAGGTAGTGCACCTCGTCCATCACCACATGGCCGAGGCCCAGGAGGGTCTGCGAACCGGCGTACAGCATGTTGCGCAGCACCTCGGTGGTCATGACGACCACCGGGGCTTCGGAGTTGACGCTGTTGTCGCCGGTGAGCAGGCCGACCTTGTCCGTGCCGTAACGGCGGCACAGGTCGGCGTACTTCTGGTTCGACAGGGCCTTGATGGGGGTGGTGTAGAAGCACTTCTTGCCCTGCTGGAGGGCGAGGTGGACGGCGAACTCGCCGACGATCGTCTTGCCGGAGCCGGTGGGCGCCGCGACCAGCACGCCCTTCCCCGCTTCGAGCGCCTGGCAGGCCTCGATCTGGAAGGGGTCGAGACCGAAGTCGTACATCTCGCGGAAGTCCGCGAGCGCGGTGGCCTGCTCGGCTGCCCGCAGGCGGGCTGCCGCGTACCGCTCGGCCGGGGAGAGGTCCTCTGTCATCGTGCTTTCGAGCGTACCGGGCGCCACTGACAACAGGACGATCATTATCCGGATCGATCCCTGTGAATGACGGGATCCCCGCAGTTCAGGGCGTCAGGACCGGTGCCGTGCCCGGGACACGACGCACCCCCCGGCACCGGCCTGAGCCGGGTGCCGGGGGGTGTCGGACAGCACGGAGACGGTTCTCGTACGGCGGTCAGGTCACGTCGTCGTAGCCGTTGACCCGGTCGGAGCCGGTGCCGCTCGCCTGCTCGGGCAGGGCCGCCCGGCCCGCCGAGACGCTCTCGACCTCGCCGATGTCCTCGGGGGTGAGATCCAGGTCCGAGGCCTCGTCGTCGTCCGGTCCCTCCGCGTCGCGGCGGCGCTTGCGCCGGTCGTTGAGCAGGGAGAAGACGACCGCGCCGAAGTACAGCACCCAGATCGGTCCGGCCAGCGCCAGCATGGTCAGCGGGTCGGTGCTGGGGGTGGCGACGGCGGCGAAGATGGTGATGCCGAGGATCATCGCGCGCCACCAGCCGAGCATTCGCTTGCCGGTCAGCGCACCCGTGAGGTTGAGCATGATCAGCAGCAGCGGCAGCTCGAAGGAGAGGCCGAAGACCAGCACCATGCGCGTGACCAGGTCGAGCAGGTCGTCCAGCGGCAGCAGGTTGTTGACGTCCTTCGGCGTGAAGCCGATCAGGACCTTCGCCGTGGTGGGCAGCACCCGGTAGGCGAAGTAGGCGCCGCCGAGGAACAGCGGGACGCCGGTGCCGACGAAGGAGAGCGCGTACTTCTTCTCGTTCTTGTGCAGGCCGGGGGCGATGAAGCCCCAGAGCTGGTAGAGCCAGACCGGAGAGGCCAGTACGACACCGGCCATCAGGGACACCTTCAACGCCAGCGTGAACGGCGTCAGCAGACCGTTGATCGTGATCTGCGCGCACGTGTGCGTCTTGTCACCGGCCTTCTGCAGCTCCTCGAACGTCGAGGCGCAGCCGACCGAGTCCAGCACCGGCTTGGTGATGACGTTGACGATGTCGTTGTAGAAGAAGGCGGCCACGCAGGTCACCACGATGATGGCGAGCATCGCCTTCGCGAGCCGGTTGCGCAGCTCGCGCAGATGGTCCGCGAGGGGCATCCGCCCCTCGGGGTCCTTCTCCTTCTTGCGGGCAGACTTGGGCAACCCACGTCCTCATCTCGTGCGGCAGGCCGAGGGGGTCCCGGCCCTGCGTCAGCGCTTGGTCGTGTCCGACGGCTCGGTGACCGGGCGCGAGCTGGTCACGTCACCGGGAGCGGCCTGGATGGTGCGCTGCACGGACTCGTCGGTGTTCGGCGGGCCGGCGGGGGCGGGCGTGCTGTTGCCCTCTTCCTTCATCGCCTTGGCTTCGCTCTTGAGGATGCGCGCGGACTTGCCGAGCGAGCGGGCCATGTCCGGAAGCTTCTTCGCGCCGAACAGGAGCACGATGACGACGAGGATGAGAATGATCTCGGGAGCTCCGAGCCTTCCGAACATAAGTCTTTACCTTCTCACCGAGGCGGCTGGGGTGGGGGTGCTGTCCGATCGGTCGGACATGCGTCCGACCACCGTGCTACCAGCGATCGTAACGCTCAGGGGTAAACGTCAGGCAATCCCCGTGCGTACTCCCGGTCCGCGCTCCGGGCCTCGTTATCCGGAACGCGACCAGCAGCGTACCCGCCACCACCGACAACGTGACAGGGCAAAGTGACGCGAAGCGCATGAGGCGCGCAACTCACACCTCGCTCACACGTGACTCACAGTGCGTCGACGGAACGGGCTGTCGCCACCGCCGCGCGCTCGAGGTCCTCGGCCGCCCTGTTGATCCGCTGCGCCGCGTCCGTGACCTGCTGCCCGAGCTGCCGCGCCGCCAGGAAGACCCGGACGGCGAGCACGCCGAGCACGGCGAGACCCAGGAAACCCACAGCTACCGCCACCATCGCCCAGAACATGGGGCCGAGCCTAGACCCTCCCTAGCCGACCGAGGTCAGCCGCAGGGTCCTGACCCCGCCGCCGGTGAGCAGTTCGACGATCCGCTCGCCCGCGGGCTTGCGCACCGCGGCTCCGCAGTCGGGGCAGGTGAAGGAGTAGAAGGTGGTGCGGCTGGTGGCGCCGATGGCCAGACGCAGGGCGCTCGCCGCCAGTTCGAAGCTGCCCCGGCAGTCCGGGCAGCCCGCTCTGAACATCACGGGGACCACGCTCTTCATCCCGGCGAACGCGGTGGCCACCGTCATCTCCGGACCACCGGGGACGCCCGGACCACCGGAGACACCCGGGACACCAGTCATCGTCGACTCGCTCACAGCCCCTGCTCCTGCCTCTCGTCAACACCATGCACCGCGTCAACCACACCCTGCGGCCCGTCGTACGCCGCCAGCGCCTCGCGCGCGGCCCTGCGGGCGCTGTCGGCGAGGTCGCTCGGGGAGACGATCCGGCCGTCGCGCCCCAGCCGCAGGGCCAGACGCCGCAGGGACGCCGGGTCGGGGGTGCGCAACGTAATACGCAGCCCGCCGTCGGGAAGCTCATCGGCACTGTCGTGCGGGTAGTACTCCGCGACCCAGCGCCCGCCCGGGCCGACCTCCACCACGACCTCGGGGTCCTCGGCGGCGGGCTGCACCAACGCCTCGGACAGGTCCCGCAGTTCGATCTCGGGCGGCGCGGAGGGCTCGTCGAGGATCTTGATCTCGGCGACCCGGTCGAGGCGGAAGGTGCGGCGCGCCTCGGAGCGCCGGCACCAGGCCTCCACGTACGTGTGCCCGACGCTGACCAGGCGGATGGGGTCGATCTCGCGCTCGCTCAGCTCGTCCCGGGCGGGCGAGTAGTAGCGGATCCACAGGCGTCGGCGCTCCGAGATCGCCCGGTCGACGTCCGCGAAGACCCCGCCCTCGGACTCGAAGGTCACCGACAGCCGCGCGCTGGCACCGGCCGCCTCACCGGCCGCCGCCTCCAGCTTGGCGTTGGCCCGCAGCAGCGCCTGCCGGTCGCTCTCGCGCAGGCCCGGAAGGGTCGACACCGCGCGGGCGGCCACCAGGAGCGCGGTCGCCTCGTCGGCGGCGAGCCGCAGCGGCTCGGCGACGTCGTCCGGGTTGTGCCACCAGATGCGGTCGCCGTCGGTGTCGATGTCCAGCAGGTCGCCGCCCCGGAAGCTGGTCCCGCACATGGGCAGCACATCGAGGTCGGACACCAGCTCGTCCTCGGTGATCCCGAAGGCACGGGCGACGTCCTCGATGCGCGCTCCGGGCCGCTCCTTCAGATAGGTCACCAGGGAGAGCATCCGCCGGGTCTGGTCGATGGCGTTGACGGGCCTGACCGGTTTGCCTGCCACAGTTCTCTTCCGCTCCCCCTCAGCCCTTGGCCACGGCACGCAGCCGGTCCACCACGTCGGCCCGCAGCTCGGCCGGCTCCAGGACGACCACGTCGGGGCCGAACTCCACCAGCCAGGCGTCCAGCCCGTGGCCGTACGGAATCTCCAACTCGTCCCAGCCGTCCCCGAGTTCCCGGACCGCCACGGCTTTCGCCCGCAAGGGGTAACCGGAGCCCGCGCGCAGCCGGATCAGCGCGGAGCGGTCGGCGGTCTCCCCCGCCCAGCCCGCGACGGTCTCCCGCACGGTGACGACGTCCGGGACGTCCGCGGTGAACCGCCCGTTGCGCGAACGGACCCTGCCGGTGATCCGGGACAGCCGGAAGACGCGCTCGGCGCCCCGGTCGCGGTCCCAGCCGGCGAGGTACCAGTGGCCGCGCCAGCACTCCAGCGCCCACGGCTCGACAGTGCGGGCCTCGGGACGGGCGGCGGTGGCCTTGCGGTACTCGAAGACCACCGGGCGGCGGTCGCGGCAGGCCAGCATCAGCGGCTCGAACGACGCCTCGTGCACCGGGATCCGCGGCTCCAGCGCGCCGTGCGGCTCGTACGGGTCGAGATCCTCCGGCATCCCGGCGGCGCGCAGCTTCTGCAGGGCGCCGCTCGCGGCACCGGCCAGCCGGGCCTGCTGCCACACCTTGGCGGCGAGACCGAGCGCGGCGGCCTCCTCGGCGTCGAGGGTGACGGGCGGCAGCCGGTTGCTGTCACGGCGGGCGAGATAGCCGACCTCGCCGTCCAGGTTCTCCACCGTCTCGATGACGAGCCCGAGTTCGCGGAGATCGTCCTTGTCGCGCTCGAACATCCGGTTGAAGGAGTCGTCCGAACCCGCTTCGAGGTAGGCCTCGATGGACTCGCGCAGCTCACGCTTGCTGAGCGGCCGCCGGGTCCCGAGCAGACACAGCGCGAGGTTCATCAGCCGCTCGGCCTTGGCAATGGCCATCGACGCCCTTCGCCTTCCTCATGTACGTACGAACGATGACCGTACCGCCCCGCGCAGGCCTGACAAAAGCCGAGGGCCCATGCCCCAGCAGGCATGGGCCCCAGATGATCGGGTCCGGTCGGAACCGGTGATCAGACGGCGATGAGGTCGACCACGAAGATCAGGGTCTCGCCCGGCTTGATCGCCGGGGTCGGGCTCTGGTTGCCGTAGGCGAGGTGCGAGGGGATGGTCAGCTGGCGGCGGCCGCCGACCTTCATGCCCTGCACGCCCTGGTCCCAGCCCTTGATGACGCGGCCGCCACCGAGCGGGAACTTGAACGGGGTACCGCGGTTCCAGCTGGCGTCGAACTCCTCGCCGGTGCTGAAGGACACTCCCACGTAGTGGACGGTGACGTTCTGGCCCGCCACCGCGACCTCGCCGTCACCCTCCCAGAGATCCTTGATCTCCAGTTCGGCCGGGGCTTCGCCCTCCGGGAAGTCGATCTCGGGCTTCTCGATGCTCACGTCTCTAGCTCCTGCTTGTGTACGACAAGGCAACTCCCACAGTCTCGCAGACCGGCCGAATGCGCGCTCCGGCCAGGCTCCGAACCCGCACGGGTCACATGGCGGCCAGGATGTCCACGGAGAACACCAGGGTGTCGCCCTTCTTGATGGCGCCACCGCTCGGCGGGGTGTCGCCGTAGGCCAGGTCCGGGGGTGCCACGATCATGACGCGGCTGCCGACCTTCTTGCCGGTGATGCCCTGGGCCAGGCCCTTGACGACCGACTCCATGTCCTTGATCGCGAACTGGCTCAACCGGCCCTGGGTGTACGTCGACTCGAACTCCTTGCCGGTGCTCCAGACCACGCCCTTGAACTGGCACAGGATCGACTGCGCCTCCTTGACGACGGCTCCGTCGCTCTCCAGGACGTAGTTCGACACCAGCTTCTTCGGCGGGTCGGCCTTCGGGATCGTCACCGAGGGGGCCTTGCCGTCGGTGTTCGTGCCGACCTTGGGCAGATCGGCGTCGGACTGCGCGACGGTCGTCCCCTTGGCGGAGCTCTTGGCGTTGAACGAGTCCTGGACGTCGATCACGAAGACCAGCGTGTCGGTGCCCTTGATGCCCGCCTGCGCGTTGCCCGTGCTGCCGTAGCCCCAGGTCGGCGGTACGGCCATCTCGACGCGGCTGCCGACCTTGCGGCCCGCGAGGCCGTAGCGCCAGCCGTCGATGATGCCGCCCTGGGCGAGCTGGATCACCAACGAGGTCTTGCGGTCGTAGGAGTTGTCGAAGACCTTGGCCGTCGACCACACCTGGCCGAGGTAGTTCACCTGGACGAAGTCGTTCTCCGCGACGGCCTTGCCGCTGCCCGCGATCACCGTCTTCACCGCGAGGTCCTTCGACGGCTCACCGCTGCCCTTGGCCACGGTCGGCTTCTCGTCGAACTTCGTGCCCGCCGTGATCGCCGGCAGCGGACCGTCCACCAGCTTCGGCGGCGGCACCGCCGAGGCCGAGGAGGACGGCGAGGGCGAGGGCGACGCGCTGGCCTTGCTGGAGGAGGAGTCGCTGTCACCGCACCCCGCGATCGTCACAAGTCCTGCGGGAACGGCGAGAAGAACGGAGCGTCGACGCACGGTGGGGGCCTCGTAATCGGTCGATCTTGTTGATGGCGTGCGCGCAACTCTACGGTGCGCGACGGGCCCCGTACGTGAAACGTACGGGGCCCGTGTGGCGTACCGAATATGTATCCGGACGTCGGTATCCGGATGTTTGTGCCTACATTCCGGCGATCAGCTTCTCCACCCGGTCGTCCACCGACCGGAACGGGTCCTTGCACAACACCGTGCGCTGCGCCTGGTCGTTGAGCTTGAGATGGACCCAGTCGACGGTGAAGTCCCGCCGCTGCTCCTGAGCCCTGCGGATGAAGTCGCCGCGGAGCCTGGCCCGAGTGGTCTGCGGCGGAACGGACTTGCCCTCGAAGATCTTCAAGTCGTTGCAGATCCGGGCGGCTTGGCCCTTCCTCTCCAGGAGGTAGTAGAGCCCTCGGCGACGGTGGATGTCGTGGTAGGCGAGGTCGATCTGCGCGACCCGCGGGTGGGACATGGTCATGTTGTGCTTCGCCCGGTACCGCTCGATCAGCTGGTACTTCATCACCCAGTCGATCTCGGTGCCGATCCGGTCGAGGTCCTCGGCCTCGATCGAATCCAGCACCCGGCCCCACAGTTCGAGGACCTGCTCGACGGTGCCGGTACGGATGCCGCGGCGCTCGACGAAGTCCACGGCCTTCTCGTAGTACTCGCGCTGCACCTCCAGCGCGGAGGCCTCACGGCCGCTGGCCAGACGCACCTTGCGCCGGCCCGTGATGTCGTGACTGACCTCGCGGATCGCCCGGATCGGGTTCTCCAGGGTCAGGTCGCGCATCACCGTGCCCGCCTCGATCATGCGCAGCACCAGGTCGGTGGCACCGACCTTGAGCAGCATGGTCGTCTCGGACATGTTCGAGTCGCCCACGATGACGTGGAGACGGCGGTAGCGCTCGGCGTCCGCGTGCGGTTCGTCGCGGGTGTTGATGATGGGCCGGGAACGCGTCGTCGCCGAGGAGACGCCCTCCCAGATGTGCTCCGCGCGCTGACTGACGCAGTACACGGCACCGCGCGGAGTCTGCAGCACCTTGCCCGCGCCGCACAGCAGCTGACGCGTGACCAGGAACGGGATGAGGATGTCCGCGAGCCGGGAGAACTCGCCGTGCCGTGCCACCAGGTAGTTCTCGTGGCAGCCGTACGAGTTGCCCGCCGAGTCGGTGTTGTTCTTGAAGAGGTAGACGTCGCCCGCGATTCCCTCCTCGTGCAGGCGTCGTTCGGCGTCCACCAGGAGTCCTTCGAGAATGCGCTCGCCGGCTTTGTCGTGGGTGACCAGTTCGGTCACGTTGTCACATTCGGGGGTCGCGTATTCCGGATGTGAGCCCACGTCGAGATAGAGCCGGGCGCCGTTTCGCAGAAAGACATTGCTGCTGCGGCCCCATGACACGACACGGCGGAAGAGGTACCGAGCCACTTCGTCGGGAGACAGACGCCGCTGTCCCCTGAACGTACACGTGACGCCGTACTCGTTCTCCAGCCCGAAAATGCGGCGGTCCATGACTGAACATTACGCCCGATCCCCTGTGCTGAAACGGGGTTCGACGGCACGGTTTGGATCATTTTCCGATGAAGCCGCAACCACCCCACCCCCGGCGGGAGCTGCGAGGACCCGTCCGGTCGCCAGCAGGACCAGCAACGAGACCGCCCCCGAGACCCCCGGCACGGCGAACCCCCACAGCGCCCCGCCCGCCTCGACGACCGGCCCCGCGACGCCCGTTCCGACCGACGCGCCCACGGTGAACGTCGTCACAAGCCACGAGAAAGCCTCGGTGACCGTGCCCTTCGGAGCATGCCGGTCGACCATGATGAACGCACAGGCGAGCGCCGGCGCCAGGAACACCCCGGCGAGCACCGCCAGCAGCACCATGGCGACCGCCCCCGGCATCAGCATCAGCGGCAGGTAACACACCGCCAGCAGCCCCACCAGGACCCGCAGTCGCCGCTCCGGCACCCCGCTCCACTGCCGCGCCCCGTAGACGGTGCCCCCGAGCAGCGCCCCCAGACCGATCGCGGCCATGAGCCACCCGTAGACCACGTCACCGCCGTGCGCGTCCGCGTACGACACCGAGGCGACCGTGATCGACCCGAGCGCCATTCCCACGAACAGGAACGCGCCCAGCAGCGCCAGCAGCCCCGGCGAGCGCAGCGCGCCCAGCCAGTGCGCCTCGCGCGGGGCCGAGCGCCACGCGCGCGAGGGCGGCGACACGACCACGGAGAGGGCGCCCAGCACCCCGATGACGTTCAGCACGAGCAGCGCCACGGGGGCCGACCACAGGGACACGAACACCGTCACGAGCAACGGCCCCACGGTGAACATGACCTCCTGGGCGACCGCGTCCATCGCGTACGCCGTGTGCACCTGCTCCTCCCGGCCCAGCACGGCCGGCCACAGCGCCCGCAGACCGCCCTCCAGAGGCGGCGCGAAAAGCCCGGCGACCGCTACGGCGACGTAGGCCAGGGGCAGCGGATCGGTGCCCAGGAAGGCGAAGACGGCCATCGCGAGCGCCGACAGGACGGCGGCCGGCAGCTGCACGCGCGGCTGCCCGTGGACGTCGACCAGCCGCCCCAAAAGGGGCTGCCCGACGGCGTTGGCGACGCCGTACACGGCGGCCAGCGCCCCGGCGAGGCTGTAGGTGCCGCCCTCCGCGCGGATGAACAGCACGATCGCGATGGCGGCGGTCGCGTTCGGCAACCGGCCCACCAGGGTGCCCACCAGCAGTCGGGTGGCGTGCCTCGCCCTGAGGATCTCCAGATATCCCACGGCCTCGAACCGCCCTCCCCCTCACCGTCACGCATGAGGTTTTACGTATAACGTCCGCCGTCATACGTACCATGTGCGCTGTTCGCACGTCCATACGGAGTCCCTTACGAAGGAGCAGGCGACGGTGGCAGCAGGCAGCACCCGCCCCACGAGCCGCGACGTGGCACAGGCCGCCGGCGTCTCCCAGGCCGCCGTCTCCCTCGTCCTCGGCGACAAATGGCGCGGCCGGGTCTCCGCCACCACCGCCGAACGCGTCCGCGAGGCCGCCCGCGAGCTCGGCTACCGTCCCAACCTCGCCGCCCGCAACCTCCGCCTCGGCCGCACCCGCACGGTCCTCCTCGTCGTCCCCGCCCTGACCACGGAGTTCTTCGCCGGCGTCTACACCGGGGCCGCCCGCGTCGCCGCCGAACACGGCTTCGGCGTCGTCCTCTACCCGTCCCCCGAAGGCATCGGCCCCGCCCGCGACCCCTTCGCCTCCGCCTCCGCCGCCCTCGACGGCGTCATCGCCTCCTCCATGGCCGCCGACGCCCTCACCGCGATCCGCGGCGACCAGCTCCCCCTGGTCATGCTCGACAGCGACCCCCGGGGCAGCCTCGGCGCCGCCACCGTCAACCTCGACATCGCCGACGGCGTCCGCCAAGTCGCCGACCACCTGCTGGCCCTGGGCCACCGCCACTTCCTGCACCTCGCCGCGGACATCCCGTCCTGGACCTTCGAGGTACGCGCGCGTGAACTCGCCGCACGGGTCGGCGCCGTGACGGGCACTTCGGTACGGACGACCCGCGCCCCCATCTCGATCGACGGCGCCCTGAAGGCGGCCGAGGCCGCGCTCGCGGACCCGGGGTCCCGCGCGACGGCCCTCGTCTGCGACGACGACAAACTCGCCGCCGGCGCCTACAAGGCCGCCCGCCGCCTCGGCCTGCGCGTCCCCGACGACCTCTCCGTCACCGGCCTCGACGACCTCGCCCTGGCCACCGCCCTCGACCCCGAACTCACCACCGTCCGCCTCGACGCCGAACTCTTCGGCGAACACGGCATGCGCGCCCTCCTCGCGGTCCTGGACGGCCGCACACCGCACGAGGGGGACATCCCGGTGGAACTGGTCGTCCGGGGCTCCACAGCGGCACCAGGCGCTTCCTGACGCCCTCGCGGCCCCTGCGACCCCGCGCCCCTGTAGGACCCCGCCAACGCAGTGCGCCCCGGCCGATGACCGGCCGGGGCGCACTAAAAAGATGAAAGCTGAACGAGGCTGAACGAGGCCGCCTACTCCTCGTCGTCGCCGTCGGTCTCCTCCGAGGACGTGTCCGCGTTCTCGCCCTCCAGCAGACGCGACAGCTGACGGCCCACGATCCGCTTGAACTTACGGGCCTGCGGACGCGTACGGTCCAGGACCGCGACCTCCAGGCGCTCCGCGGGAATCTCCCGCTCACTGCCGTTCGTGTCGCGCGACAGGGCCTGCACGGCCAGCTTCAGCGCCTCCGCGAGCGTCATGCCGTCACGGTGCCGCTGGTCCAGATAGCTGCTGATCGTCTCCGCGTTGCCACCGACCGCGACCGAGCCGTGCTCGTCCACGATCGAACCGTCGTGCGGCAACCGGTAGATCTGGTCGCCGTCCGGCGTGTCCCCGACCTCGGCGACGACCAACTCCACCTCGTACGGCTTCTCGGCCGCGCTGGAGAAGATCGTGCCGAGCGTCTGGGCGTAGACGTTCGCGAGACCCCGGGCGGTCACATCCGCGCGGTCGTAGGTGTAGCCGCGCATGTCGGCGTAGCGCACACCGCCGATCCGCAGGTTCTCGTACTCGTTGTACTTTCCGGCGGCCGCGAACCCGATCCGGTCGTAGATCTCGCTGAACTTGTGCAGCGCGCGGGACGGGTTCTCACCGACGAAGACAATGCCGTCGGCGAACTGCAGCACGACCAGGCTGCGGCCGCGGGCGATGCCCTTGCGGGCGTACTCCGCCCGGTCGGCCATGGCCTGCTGGGGTGAGACATAGAACGGCGTCGACACCGGTATCCGTCCCCTCTCTTTAAAGTTCCGTCGAAATCAGTGGATCACCTTGATGAGAACGGGCCCTCGGTCAGAGCAGCGCTGCGCGCGGGCCGTCGGGCTGCTGCAGTCGCCGCTCCAGGATCGAGCGGGCGATCTCGGAGGACTCGTCGTCGGCGAGCCGGCGGAAGCCGTCCTCGGTGATCACGGTGACGATGGGGTAGATCCGGCGGGCGACATCGGGACCACCGGTCGCCGAGTCGTCGTCGGCGGCGTCGTAGAGGGCCTGGACCACCAGGGTGGTGGCCTCGGACTCCGTCAGGTCGTCGTGGAAGAGCTTCTTCATGGCACTGCGCGCGAACACCGAGCCGGAGCCGGTGGCCGCGTAGCCGTGCTCCTGGGAACGGCCGCCCGTGACGTCGTAGGAGAAGATGCGGCCGACGCCGCGGTCCACGTCGAAACCGGCGAAGAGGGGGACCACGGCGAGGCCCTGCATGGCCATGCCGAGGTTGGAACGGATCATCGTGGACAGTCGGTTCGCCTTGCCCTCCAGGGAGAGTTGGGCGCCTTCGACCTTCTCGAAGTGCTCCAGCTCCAACTGGAAGAGCTTGACCATCTCCACGGCGAGTCCCGCGGTGCCGGCGATGCCGACGGCCGAGTACTCGTCCGCGGGGAACACCTTCTCGATGTCCCGCTGCGCGATGACATTGCCCATGGTGGCCCGCCGGTCACCGGCGAGGACGACACCGCCGGGGAACGTGACAGCGACGATCGTCGTGCCGTGCGGGGCCTCGATGACGCCCTGGGTGGGCGGCAGTTGCCGGTTGCCCGGAAGCATCTCCGGCTGGTGGTCGGAGAGGAAGTCCATGAAGGACGACGACCCAGGCGTCAGGAAGGCAGCTGGTAGACGCCCGGTGCTACGAGTGTTGGCTTCCACGAGGATCCTTCCAAGTAGGCGGCAGCCCGACGAACAGCGTCGGGATGATCTCCCAACTTGCCGATGGCCGAATTGCAGTTGAAGCACAGTACGCCACGGACCCTACCCGTCTCGTGGCAGTGATCCACATGAACCGCAGGAGCTTTCAAACAGATCACGCAGAGCCCCATTTGAGAGGCGACCATCGCGTCACGCTCGGCTTCGGTGAGGCCGTAGTTGCGCTTCAAGTGACCCGCGCGACCCTTCACGGCCTTGCATGACTTGCAGAGCGTCGCGAGTCCGTCCGAAGCACTACGGTTCCGGCCCCACTCACTATGCGGTTTGATCTCGCCACACGTACGACAGTGCTTGTGCCCCTCGGGCACATCCACTCTCGGTCGAACGTTGCGTCCTTTGGCCACCTGCCGCTCCTGGTGGTACGTCGCTGCGCACTCACGACAGTAGGCCTGCAGACCATCACGCATCGCCACGTTTCGGGCGAAGGCCGCCCGCGGCTTGTGCTGCTTACACCGCGAGCAACGCCTTACGCCCTCTTCGCTCACCAACCCAGAGCCCCCGTTACCTTCGATTCGAAGGCTACTCGCCACCCTTCTGAACGAAACTTCGAACGAAGTCCTCTGCGTTCTCCTCCAGGACGTCGTCAATCTCGTCCAGAACCGAGTCGACGTCGTCGCTCAGCTTCTCGTGGCGCTCCTTGAGGTCGTCCGTCGCCTGCGCTTCCTCCGCCTGCTGCTCGACCTCCTCCGTGGAGCGCGTCGCCTTCTGCTGTCCGCCGCCGGTGTCCTTGGTCGCCATAACCCTCACCCCGCTCGGTTCGACGTTCTTGATCAGACCCTACTTGCAGGGACTGACATCGGCCCCGCAGTTCCTACAACGTACGGCGGCCACCTCGATGATTCCCGGCCACCGGACATTCCACCCTGTCCGGCAGCCCGGATCCGAGGGCCCCGTCAGCCGCCCGACAGGACCCTGACCAGGTCTTCCGCCGTACGACAGCGGTCGAGGAGCTCCTTGACGTGATTACGCGTTCCGCGAAGCGGTTCGAGGGTTGGGACGCGCTGGAGCGAGTCCCGGCCCGGGAGGTCGAAGATCACCGAGTCCCAGGAGGCGGCGGCGACGTCGTCGGCGTACTGCTCCAGGCAGCGGCCGCGGAAGTACGCGCGCGTGTCCTCCGGAGGCGTCGTACGGGCCCGCTCGACCGTGTCCTCGTCCAGCAGGCGCTTGATGCGGCCGCGGGCCACCAGACGGTTGTAGAGGCCCTTCTCGGCCCGCACGTCGGCGTACTGGAGGTCGACGAGCTGCAGCCGGGCCGCGTCCCAGTCGAGGTTGTCGCGGCGCCGGTAGCCCTCCATGAGCTCGCGCTTGGCGACCCAGTCCAGCTCGCCGGCGAGGCTCATCGGGTCGTTCTCCAGGCGGTTGAGCGTGTCCTCCCAGCGGACCAGGACGTCCTTGGTCTGGTCGTCCGCGTCGGAGCCGTAGCGCTCCTCGACGTATTTGCGGGCCAGCTCGAAGTACTCCATCTGGAGCTGGACCGCGGTGAGGGTCCGGCCGCTGCGGAGGGTGACCAGGCGCTTGAGGGTCGGGTCGTGGGAGACCTGGTGGAGGGTGCGGACGGGCTGGTCCACGGCCAGGTCGACGGCGATGAAGCCGTCCTCGATCATGGAGAGGACGAGGGCGGTCGTGCCGAGCTTGAGGTACGTCGAGATCTCGGAGAGGTTCGCATCGCCGATGATCACGTGCAGGCGGCGGTACTTCTCTGCGTCCGCGTGCGGCTCGTCCCGGGTGTTGATGATCGGGCGCTTGAGGGTGGTCTCCAGGCCGACCTCGACCTCGAAGTAGTCGGCGCGCTGGCTGATCTGGAAGCCGTGCTCGTGCCCGTCCTGGCCGATGCCGACGCGGCCCGCTCCGGTGACGACCTGCCGGGAGACGAAGAAGGGCGTCAGATGGCGCACGATGTCCGAGAAGGGGGTCTCCCGCTTCATCAGGTAGTTCTCGTGCGTGCCGTAGGAGGCGCCCTTGTTGTCGGTGTTGTTCTTGTAGAGGTGGATCGGCTGCGCGCCGGGGAGTTGGGCCGCGCGCTCGGCGGCCTCCGCCATGATGCGCTCGCCGGCCTTGTCCCACAGGACGGCGTCCATGGGGTTGGTGACTTCGGGGGAGCTGTACTCCGGGTGTGCGTGGTCGACGTAGAGCCGTGCGCCGTTGGTGAGGATGACATTGGCCAGGCCGATGTCCTCGTCGGTGAGCTGGCTGGAGTCGGCGACCTCCCGGGCGAGGTCGAAGCCTCGCGCGTCCCGCAGCGGGTTCTCCTCCTCGAAGTCCCAGCGGGCCCGCCGGGCCCGGTGCATCGCCGCCGCGTAGGCGTTGACGATCTGGGACGAGGTGAGCATGGCATTGGCGTTGGGGTGGCCGGGGACGGAGATCCCGTACTCCGTCTCGATGCCCATTACTCGCCGTACGGTCATGCGGCCCTCCTTGCCCGGCGGCGCCCTCGGTCGGGGGCACCGCTCAAGTACCGCTGGCGCTCCGGTGCGTGTGCGGTGCCCGTCCCCGCACTGCGCGACTCGGCGGTACCGAAGAGCCTAGAACGGCTTTGCGCTGGTGGGGAGATCATTTGCGTCATTGCCTCGCGCGCCCCTTGTTCGGTCATGGCCTGAAAAACAGTCGGCTGCGGGTACCCGCTCAGGGCACCCGCAGCCGCCCTGTTCTTTACAGGTACTGACCGGTGTTCGCCACCGTGTCGATGGAGCGTCCGGTGTCGGCGCCCTGCTTTCCGGTGATGAGCGTACGGATGTAGACGATCCGTTCACCCTTCTTTCCGGAGATCCGGGCCCAGTCGTCCGGGTTGGTGGTGTTGGGGAGGTCCTCGTTCTCCTTGAACTCGTCCACGCAGGCCTGGAGGAGGTGGGAGACGCGGATGCCCTTCTGCTTGTGGTCGAGGAAGTCCTTGATGGCCATCTTCTTGGCGCGGCCGACGATGTTCTCGATCATGGCGCCGGAGTTGAAGTCCTTGAAGTAGAGGACTTCCTTGTCACCGTTGGCGTAGGTGACCTCCAGGAAGCGGTTCTCCTCGGACTCCGTGTACATGTGTTCCACGGCCGTCTGGATCATGCTCTGGACGGTGGTGGTCTTGTCGTTGCTGTGCTCGCCGACGTCGTCCGGGTGGAGCGGGAGTCGTTCGGTGAGGTACTTGGCGAAGATGTCCTTGGCGGCCTCGGCGTCGGGACGCTCGATCTTGATCTTCACGTCGAGACGGCCGGGGCGCAGGATGGCGGGGTCGATCATGTCCTCGCGGTTCGAGGCGCCGATCACGACCACGTTCTGGAGGCCTTCCACGCCGTCGATCTCGGCGAGCAGCTGGGGGACGATGGTGTTCTCCACGTCCGAGCTGACACCGGAACCACGGGTGCGGAAGAGGGACTCCATCTCGTCGAAGAAGACGATGACGGGGGTGCCCTCGCTGGCCTTCTCACGAGCGCGCTGGAAGACGAGGCGGATCTGCCGCTCGGTCTCTCCGACGTACTTGTTGAGGAGTTCGGGGCCCTTGATGTTGAGGAAGAAGCTCTTGCCGGTGGCCTGTCCGGTGACCTCGGCGACCTTTTTGGCCAGCGAGTTGGCGACGGCCTTGGCGATGAGCGTCTTGCCGCATCCGGGGGGCCCGTAGAGCAGGACGCCCTTGGGCGGCCGCAGTTCGTGCTCCTTGAAGAGGTCGGGGTAGAGGTACGGCAGTTCGACCGCGTCGCGGATCATCTCGATCTGGCCGCCCAGACCGCCGATCTGCTCGTAGCCGATGTCGGGGACCTCTTCGAGGACGAGTTCCTCGACCTCGCTCTTCGGGACGATCTCGTAGACGTAGCCGGAACGGGGTTCCAGCAGCAGGGCGTCGCCGGGGCGGATGGTGATGTCCAGCAGTGGCTCGGCGAGCCGTACCACCCGCTCCTCGTCGGTGTGCCCCACCACGAGGGCGCGTTCGCCGTCCTCGAGGATCTCCTTGAGGGTGACGATGTCGCCGACGCGCTCGTACTCCATGGCCTCGACCACGTTGAGCGCTTCGTTGAGCATTACTTCCTGGCCGCGGCGGAGCTCTTCGAGATCCACGCTTGGGCTGACGTTCACCCGGAGTTTGCGGCCGCCGGTGAAGATGTCCGCGGTGCCGTCCTCGTTGGCCACGAGGAAGACACCGAAGCCGGCCGGCGGCTGTGCGAGCCGGTCGACTTCTTCCTTGAGGGCCACGATCTGGTCGCGGGCCTCACGGAGCGTGTTGGCGAGTCGCTCGTTCTGGGCGGACACTCCGGCCAGATTGGTCTGCAGCTCGACGATCCGCTCTTCGAGAATCCTCGTGTGTCGCGGAGAGTCGGCGAGCTTACGTCGCAGGACGGCGATCTCCTGCTCAAGGTAGGCAATCTGCCCGGACGGGTCGTCGGACCCTCGTCCCGGGCGGATGCCGCGGTTCATGTCGTCGTCGTGGGCTGCCACGGTCCTCACCTCCTCCAAGGGGAGCTGGACGCTTCCAGACCCTACCTGGGTGGGTGTCGATTGAAACCCCTAGATCACAAAGACTGTCAAGGTGTGTCGTCGGTCACCCTGCGCTCTCCCTCACGCCGTGTGGATACCCACTCAACGTGATTCAGAAGCCGACTGTTCCAAGGCCGGGTCGGTCAAAAACCTTCACGGTGGACGTGAGTTGCCGTACGGGCGGGTTCCGCTCCCGGTGGAATCCGGCCGACGGGTATCTGACGGAGAGTGCGCATGCGGACAGTGTCCGCCATGCGGTGGCGTGAAACCTGGGATCGCGGAGAAAGGTCCTCCGGGTGGGCGGAGGTAGGGTCGAACGGAGTTCAACACCCGGCGGAAACAGGAGACATCACCGTGCAGGACGAGGCCGCGGCCGACGGAGAGGCGTTGGAGGTCTGGATCGACCAGGACCTCTGTACCGGCGACGGGATCTGCGTCCAGTACGCCCCCGAGGTCTTCGAACTGGACATCGACGGCCTGGCGTATGTGAAGAGCGCGGACGACGAGCTGCTGCAGGACAAGGGCGCCACCACGCGCGTGCCGCTGCCGTTGCTGGTCGATGTCGTGGACTCCGCCAAGGAGTGTCCGGGTGACTGCATCCATGTGCGCCGGGTCGCGGACCGGGTCGAGGTGTACGGGCCCGACGCGGCCTGAGGGGCCGCGGGGGTCAGACGTTCTGGGCGTTGCCCGGGGTGGAGCGGACGAACGTGCCGTTCTGCCACTGCCACTTGGCGGTCTCTTTCACGTCGGGGCAGCAACTGGGCACGTCGGCCGTCGAGTAGCCGAGCAGTGTGGTGAGCACCGCGCCGTCGCGCACGGCGAGGTCGGTGACGGTCTCGCGGGCCTTCGGGGCGACGAGGGTGGCGACCACGCGCGGCTTGGCGGCGCCCGCGGCCTGGGTGAGGACGTAGACGCCGTCGGGCGGGGTGCCCATGCCGGCGTCGCAGTGGACCACGGCGACCGTTTCCGGCCTGCCGTCGCCGTCGAGGTCCCCGGAGGCTTTCTTCTGTACGACGGCCTTCACGGGGCCGCAGTCGATCGGGAAGGCGACGCCCGCGGTCGAGGGCGCGGAGACTGTGCTGCGCGCGGACTTGTTCTGCGGGCCCGAGGCCTGGGCGGCGTGCGCGGAGTCCGGTTGCAGGCCGGAGGAGAGCGCCACGACGCCGGCGAGTGCCGTGGCGGTGGCGACCCAGTGGATGGGCCGGGTGGTGGTGTGTGCCAGTTCCAGTTCCGGGACGGCGGAGTGCTGCACTAGGAGTGTCTCCTGCGAAGGCTGTGCCGGTGGGGGTGGCCTGCATGGTGCCACACGTCACAGTGCGGGGGAACGGCGGGGTCGACAGTTCGTTCGCACCGTCGCACGGGCGGGTCGCTGGTGGCGGTGCGTCAGAAGAGAGACGCCGTGGCCGGGTTCCGGAGGTCTTCCGGGAACCCGGCCACGGCGTTCGCGCGTTGAGTGCGGCACAGGGCCGCTGGGGTGGGGCTCAGCGGCCGGCTGCGCCACCGGCGGCGTTGGGGCCGTCGTAGTCCTCGCCGTAGGCGCCCTTGGCGGGGCGGCGGCGGCGCATGGGGGGCTCGACTCCGTCCGCGAGGCGGCGGGCGGTGAGGAGGAAGCCGGTGTGGCCGATCATCCGGTGGTCGGGGCGGACGGCGAGGCCCTCGACGTGCCAGTTGCGGAGCATCGTCTCCCAGGCGGTCGGCTCGTTGAAGGAGCCGATCTCGCGGATGGACTCGACGGTCCGCGCGAGCTGGGTGGTGGTCGCGACGTAGCAGCAGAGGATGCCGCCCGGCACGAGGGCCTTGGAGACGGCCTCCAGGCACTCCCAGGGCGCGAGCATGTCGAGGATGACGCGGTCGACGTCCGTGTCGGACAGGTTGTCCTGGAGGTCGCCGACGGTGAGCTGCCAGGCGGGGTGCGGGCCGCCGAAGTAGCGCTCCACGTTCTGCTGGGCGATCTCGGCGAAGTCCTCGCGGCGCTCGTAGGAGTGCAGCATGCCCTGGTCGCCGATGGCGCGCAGCAGGAAGCTGCTGAGCGAGCCGGAGCCGACGCCCGCCTCCACGACGCGGGCGCCGGGGAAGATGTCGGCGAAGGCCAGGATCTGCCCCGCGTCCTTGGGGTAGACCACGGCGGCGCCGCGGGGCATGGACAGGACGTAGTCGGGGAGCAGGGGGCGCAGCGCGAGGTAGGCGACGTTTCCGGTGGTGCGGACAACGCTGCCCTCGGGTGCGCCGATCAGTTCGTCGTGCGGGAAGGAACCCTTGTGGGTGTGGAAATTCTTCCCGGCTTCGAGCGTGAACGTGTAGTGGCGGCCCTTGGGGTCGGTCAGCTGAACCTGGTCCCCGACCTTGAAGGGCCCGCGCCTGCGGGCGGCACCGGTCGGTTCGGACATGTGACCAGCCTACCGGCGTTTGCGGGGGCCGCCGACCACGCGCGCGTGCGTCAGCTGGGGCGGGCCATGGCCTTCACGAAGGCGCGCTCGACGTCGGCGGCGGACAGGACGCCGTAGATCTCGCCGGTCTCCTCGATGACGAGGTACTCGGTGGCGGGGGTGGCGCGCAGGACGTCGAGGAGGTCCTCTCCGGCGAGTTCGGCGGAGACGCGCATGCCGTCGGTGAGGTCCTGGGCGAGGCCGCTGACCGAGACCCAGGGGCGGCGGTGTTCGGGGACACCGACGATGGCGGCCTCGCGGACGAGGGAGAGAGGCTCGCCGTCGGCGTCCACGACGACAAGGGCGCGGGCGCCGGCGGCGTTGGCGCGGCGCAGGGCCTCGGAGAGCGGGGTGTCGGTCTCGACGGGGACCGCGCGGCGGGTGAGGTTGCGGGCGCGGAGTTCCGGGAGGTGTTCGCGGAGGCGGGCCATGCGGAGGCTGTTGCCTGCGCCGGTCCAGATGATCGCGGCGAGGATCGCGGCGAGCAGCGCGTCCGTGACCGTGTCCATGCCGTTGATGTCCTCGGTGTTGGTGCCGAGGACGCCGGTCTGGGTGAGCAGCGGGAGGCCGATGAGGACGGAGACGGCGAGGGCCCGGCCGACCCAGGCGGCGGCGATGGTGCCGCTCATGGGCCTGCCGGTGATCTTCCAGACCACCGCGCGGAGCATGCGGCCGCCGTCGAGGGGCAGGCCGGGCAGGAGGTTGAAGGCGGCCACGATGAGGTTGGAGACCATCAGGCCGGCCAGCAGGACGCCGGGGACGGTGCCGGGTTCCACGGGCAGCATGGCCAGGTAGAAGACGCCCGCGAGGACCAGCGAGAGCAGCGGGCCGACGAAGGCCAGCACGAACTCCCGGCCGGGGGTCTCGGCCTCCTTCTCGATCTCGGAGACACCGCCGAAGAACTGCAGCTGGATGCGCCGGACCGGGAGTTTGAAGCGGAGCGCGGCGACGGTGTGGGCGAGTTCGTGGACCAGGACCGAGCCGTAGAAGGCGACCGCGAAGAAGAGGGCCACGAGGTAGCGGGCGGCGCCGAGTTCGGGCAGGACGCGGTCGAGCTGGCCGCCGAACACCCAGGTGATGAGTGCGGCGACGAGGAACCAGCTGGGCGCGACGTAGACGGGCACGCCAAAGGGCCGTCCCATGAGCAGGCCACCGCCGGGCTCCTTGGGACGCTGCGGGGGCCGTCCCTTGGCGATGCGGGCGTCGGGGCTCGGGGTGTCCTGTCCGGTGTGTTCCGTGTGGGCGTAGGTGTGGTGGGGGGCGAGGTCGTGGTCGTGGGTGCGCTCGTGGCCTGTGGGTTCGGTGGGGCCGGTGGGGCCAGTTGGGGTGCGGTCGGGCTTCGGCTCACCGTTCAGGACGCGCGTCGGGGCGGGCGAGGCGTCAGGCGCGGGGGTGGGGGTGGGGTCCGTGTGGTCCCGGGTGCCGGGGGCTGCGGGCGGCGTGGTTTCGTCCGTGGTCGGCGGGCGGGGCGCGGATTCCGGTTGCGCACGCTCCCCTTCCGTACGGTCCTCCCCCGTACGGTCCTCCGCGGCGGGCTCCGGTGACGCGCTCGCGTCGTCGTGGGCCTCGGGCCGGGTGTCCTCGTGGTTCTGCGGTGTCGTCCCGGCCGCGGTGTCTTCCGGTTGGGATTCGTGGGTGCCGGGGTCGGGGGCCGGGGTGGTGGCACCCGTGGCGTGCTCAGTCGGCTCGTTGGTGCCGGACCGCGGCTGCCCGCTCCCGCCGCTCTCGTCCACGGTGTCCCCTCGTTCGAAGCGTCCTCCGCGCCAGCCGGGCGGAGGGGTCTCGGGTCGATGGTATGCGGCGGTCGTGACGCGTTCCGCCCCGGCACCCCCCGCGTTTCCCCGGCTGTCGCGAGCGCGTCGGCCGGGATCGGGTCACTGTCAGTGGCGGGCCGTAAGGTCTGTGGACATGGAGACCAGTGCGGAGGGCGTCGCGGCGACAGCGGGCGACGAGGGCGCGGCGGCGGAGCCTGCCGTGGCGGTGACGGTGGAGCCGGGGGCGGTGGGCGTGGCCGAGCGCGTCGCCATAGCGCCGGCGTCGTTGTCGCCCTCGCGTGCGAGCGACTTCATGCAGTGCCCGTTGCTGTACCGGTTCCGGGTGATCGACCGGCTGCCGGAGAAGCCCAGCGAGGCGGCGACCAGGGGGACGCTGGTGCACGCGGTGCTGGAGCGGCTCTTCGACGCGCCGGCGACGGAGCGTACGGCGCCGCGGGCCAAGTCGCTGATTCCCGGGCAGTGGGACCGGTTGCGGGAGTCACGGCCGGAGGTCGTGGAGCTGTTCGCCGACGATCCGGAGGGCGAGCGGCTGGCGCGGTGGCTCGGGGAGGCGGAGCGGCTGGTCGAGCGGTGGTTCTCGCTGGAGGACCCGACCCGGCTGGAGCCGGCCGAGCGGGAGATGTTCATCGAGGCCGAGCTGGATTCGGGGCTGAAGCTGCGCGGGATCATCGACCGGGTCGATGTGGCGCCGACGGGTGATGTCCGGATCGTCGACTACAAGACGGGGAAGGCGCCGCGGCCGGAGTACGCCGAGGGCGCGCTGTTCCAGATGAAGTTCTACGCGCTGGTGGTCTGGCGGCTGAAGCAGGTCGTGCCGCGGCGGCTGCAGCTGGTGTATCTGGGCAGCGGGGATGTGGTCACGTACGACCCCGTCGTCGCGGACCTGGAGCGGGTCGAGCGCAAGCTGCTGGCGCTGTGGGAGGCGATCCGACTCGCCACGGAGACCGGCGACTGGCGGCCCCGTCCCACGAAGCTGTGCGGCTGGTGCGACCACCAGGCGGTGTGCCCGGAGTTCGGGGGCACTCCCCCGCCTTATCCGTTGCCGGTACGGAGGGTTGACGAGGGGGCCGGGGTGACGAGCACGGCTTCTGGCCCTGGTTCTGGTTCTGGTTCTGGTTCTGGTTCTGGTTCTGGTTCTGGCGAGGGGACGGTGACTGACGCCGCTGCCGGGGACTAGCGGACGGCGGATCCGGTGAGGTTGCCGCTGACGGAACCCAGCCTCAGCGGAGGGTGTTCGTGCGCGAAGTCCGGACACCCCAAACCCCCGCTCTCAGCGGAGCCCTCGCGCAAGCCGCCCCACCCGGCCGAACCCAGCCCACCCCCACGAGCACGTACCCCCCGCACCTCCACACTTCCGCGACCCCGCCCCCTCAAGCCCGGTCGAGTCGCGGAGCGTCCGGCAGGGCAGAATGGGGCCGGGCTAGCGAAGGAGATTCACGTGGCCATCCGCGTCCTACTGGTCGACGACCAGCCGCTTCTGCGAACCGGGTTCCGGATGATTCTGGAGGCGGAACAGGATCTCGCGGTCGTCGGCGAGGCGGGAGACGGTCTGCAGGCGCTCGACCAGGTGCGGGCGCTGCAGCCCGACGTGGTGCTGATGGACATCCGTATGCCGCGGATGGACGGGGTCGAGGCGACCCGGCAGATCACCGGCCCCGGGCGGGACGGCCCGGCGAAGGTGCTGGTGCTGACCACCTTCGATCTCGATGAGTACGTGGTGGAGGCGTTGCGCGCCGGTGCCAGCGGCTTCCTGCTCAAGGACGCGCCCGCGAACGAACTCGTCCAGGCGATCCGGGTGGTGGCCGCCGGCGAGGCCATGCTCGCGCCGAGCATCACGCGGCGGCTGCTCGACAAGTACGCGGGTCATCTCCCGTCCGGTGACGAGCCGGTGCCGGACACCCTGCACACGCTGACGGACCGTGAGGTCGAGGTGCTGAAGCTGGTGGCGCGCGGGCTGTCGAACGCGGAGATCGCCGCGGACCTGTTCGTCAGCGAGACCACCGTGAAGACGCATGTGGGGCACGTCCTCACCAAGCTGGGCCTGCGCGACCGGGTACAGGCTGCGGTGTACGCGTACGAGAGCGGGTTGGTGCGCCCCGGCGCGCAGTAGCCGCGGCACCGGGTACACCGCGGTCGGCGGTCGGCGGTCGGCGGTCGGCGGTACGTACGAAGAGGGCGCCCCTTCCTGACAGGGGCGCCCTCTTCCGTGTGTGCGGGCGGTCGCGCCCGGGGCACAGCCCTCGCCGAGAGGCCGGGCCAGCCCGGCAGGCCCAACAGACCCGGCAGGCCCAACTGGCCACTGGGCAATGGGCAATGGGCAATCAGCAGTGGCCAGCCTCGCCGTGGATCGGCGGGACTGGCCACTGGTCGAGCTGGTTCAGCTGGTTCGGCGTGTGTGTCGCCGGATCAGCTCATCCGGACCCCGGCGGTCGGCCGCGTCAGTTCCCCACGCCTCGGCCCAGCTCCCAGAGCTGAAGCGTCGAGGAGGAGTTGAGGACGTACGCGGTGCCCGTCACGTCGTCGCGGGCGGCGACGTACTGCTTGCCCTGCCAGAGCGGGATCAGCGGGACGTCGGAGGCGACGATGTCCTGGATGGCCGTGAGGCTCTTGGACGCGGCGAGCCGGTCGGCCTCGCGGCGGGACTCCGGGATCAGGGTGTTCATGATCTTGGTGTTGGCGTACGGCGAGCCGAGGGTGTTGTCCTTGTCCAGGAACGGCGCGAGGTAGTTGTCGGCGTCGGGGAAGTCGGGGAACCAGCCCATCCCGTAGACGTCGTACTTGCCCTTCTGCTCGGCCGGACGGAACGTCGACCAGGCGGTGCCCTGGATGCTGACGTCGAACAGGCCGCTGGCGTTCAGCTGCTTCTGGAGCTGCTGGAACTCTTCCTTGGTGGCCGAGCCGTAGTGGTCGGTCGTGTAGTGCAGGGTCAGCTTCACCGGGGTGGTGATGTTGGCCTGCTCCATCATGGTGCGGGCCTTGGCGACGCTCGGGTCGCCGTACTTGTTGAAGAACGAGTTCGAGTGGCCGGTGATGGTCGCCGGGACCATCGAGTAGAGCGGCTCGGCCTCGGTGCCGTAGACCTTGGAGACGAGTTCGCCGCGGTCGATGATCTGGGCCATCGCCTCGCGTACGGCCTTCGACTTCACGGTCTCGGCGTTGGTGTTGAAGCCGAGGTAGCGGATTTCGAGGCCGGGCATCTCGACGAGGTCGACGTCGCCGTCCGTGTCGTCGCTGAGCTTCTGGATCTGCTCGGGCGTCATGCTGCGCGTCATGACGTCGATGTCGCCCTTGTTGATCGCGTTGCCCATGGCGTCGGCGTCGGCGAAGGTGCGCATCTCGACCTTGTTGTTGTTCACCTTCAAGGCACCCTTGTAATTGGGGTTCTTGGTGAACGTGGCCGTGGTGATCGCGTTGTCCTTCTCGGAGACCGAGAGGGTGTACGGGCCCGAGCCGTCGACGGCGAAACCGTCGCGCAGTTTGTCCTTCTGGTAGTCGTCCGGGTTCACGATGCCGGCGACCGGAGTGGACAGCTTGTACGGGAACGTGGCGTCGGCCGTCTTCAGGTGGAAGATGACCTCGCGGTCGCCCTGGGTCTCGACGGTGTCGACGGTGGACAGCAGGGCGAACACACCGCTGTCGGCCTTGATCCGCATCGCACGGTCGATGGAGTACTTCACGTCCTCCGCGGTGATCTTGTCGCCGTTGGCGAACTTGAGACCGTCGCGCAGGGTGCAGGCGTAGCGCTCGTTGCCGGTGTCGGTGAAGCCGCACTTCTCGGCGGCCTCGGGCACCGGGTCGCCCTCGCCCTTGGGCTGGGTCATCAGGGTCTGCACGGTCTGGCGCAGGATGTTCCAGGTGCCGACGTCGTAGGCGTAGGCGGGGTCGAGCGGCGCCGGAGCGTCCTTCGTCGCCTCGAACCGGTCCGTGGTGCCGACGATGATCGCATCGCCGCTTGAACTCCCGCTGCCGGAACCGCCACAGGCGGCGAGCACCGGCGCGAGCAGGCCGACAACGGCCGGCAGCACCAAAGTCTTGCGGTTCATGCTCGAGTTTCTCCAGAGCTGATCGAGTCCGTGTATCCGGCATGCATGGGGTGGGGATGCCGATCACGGGGATAAGGGCGATGTTCTCGCGTTGAGATTAGTCCGGACCCGCACCGGGGTTCACGGCCACCGTAGTTGAGTTCCCATCACGCTGCGGAACCGGCTGCGGACAGACCGAAAACCCACCGAGGGAAGGATTAGTGCAGGGTTTCACCAATCGGGACACAAGGGTGCGCGATCGGCCTCAGAAATGGGGTGAACAGCACAGGGCGGCGACGATGTCGACCCTCCTACGCGTGGTGAACCTCACACCCGTCAACTCGGCTGGAGCGCATGGGAATTCGACCGGTCGATCACGTCCGAATTCCATTCCCATTGGCCTGATCGGACTTTGCACGCTCGGTGAACGGTTGATGCATTTCCGTCATCGGTCGGCCATCAGTCCGCGCAGAAATGCCAGGTCGACGACCTCCAGCGAGGGGACGACGGTGCGCCGGTCGGCCGGTGCGATGGGCGCCACGGACGGCACGGCGACCACCAGGCAGCCCGCCGCCTCGGCCGCCGCGACACCGGTCGCGGTGTCCTCCACGACGGCACAGCGGGCCGGGTCGACGCCCAGTCCCGCCGCGGCGAGGAGGTACGGGTCGGGGTACGGCTTGGTGCGGGCGACCTCGTCGCCGGCGATCGTCAGCGTGAAGTGCTGCGGGCCGAGGAGGGTCAGGACGCGGTCGATGATGCGCCGGTGGGAGGCGGAGACGAGGGCCGTGGGGATCTCGTACTCGGCGAGTTCGGCCAGGAGTCTCGCGGCGCCCGGCATCAGCGGCAGGGCGCGTCCGATGCGGTCCTCGAAGCCGGAGTTGAGCAGGACGGACAGCTCGGCGAGGGTGATGTCGGCGCCGGTGGCCTCGATCAGGAAGCCGGCGCTGCGCGTCATCGGGCCGCCGACCACGACATGGCGCCAGGAGTCGTCGAGGGTGTGTCCGAGGGCGGCGAAGACCTCGACCTCGACGTCCCACCAGAAGCCCTCGGTGTCCACCAGGGTGCCGTCCATGTCGAGGAGTACGGCCTGGAGAGCGGAGCCTTCGGCCGTACGGGTTCCGAGCGCGGGGACCGTGCTGGTCATCCTGGCGCACCTCCTTGAGGGACGATCAGGCCGGCCGCCTCTTTTTCACAGAGAGGCGACCGGCCTGCGGTGGACCGACCAGTGTACGACTTATCCGATCAATGCGCTTGCCCGTTCCAGCGCGCCTCCAGTGCGGCGCGCGGGTCCGGTCGGCGGGCCTGTGCGGATCCGCGGGCCTGTACCGAGCGGCGGGCCCGCGCGGTTCAGCGGGCGTTGAAGTACTTCGCCTCCGGGTGGTGGATGACGATCGCGTCCGTGGACTGCTCCGGGTGCAGCTGGAACTCCTCGGAGAGGTGGACGCCGATGCGCTCCGGCTCCAGCAGGGCGGCGATCTTCGCGCGGTCCTCCAGGTCGGGGCAGGCGCCGTAGCCGAGGGAGAAGCGGGCGCCCCGGTACTTGAGGGCGAACATGTCCTCGACGTCGGTGGGGTCCTCGCCGGCGAAGCCGAGTTCGGAGCGCACGCGCGCGTGCCAGTACTCGGCGAGCGCCTCCGCCAACTGGACGGAGAGGCCGTGCAGTTCGAGGTAGTCGCGGTAGGAGTTCGACTCGAAGAGCTTGGCGGTCTCCTCGCCGATGCGGTTGCCCACGGTGACGATCTGGAAGCCGACGACGTCGGTCTCGCCGGTCTCCTCGGGACGGAAGAAGTCCGCCAGACAGAGGCGGCGGCCACGGCGCTGGCGCGGGAACGTGAAGCGGGTGCGCTCGTTGCCCTCGTCGTCCAGGATGATCAGGTCGTCGTCCTTGGAGACGCACGGGAAGTAGCCGTAGACGACGGCCGCTTCGAGGAGGTTGTCGGTCTGGAGCTTGTCCAGGAGGCCGCGCAGGCGCGGGCGGCCCTCGGTCTCGACGAGTTCCTCGTAGGTCGGGCCGTCGCCGGTGCGGGCCTGCTTGAGGCCCCACTGGCCCTTGAAGAGGGCGCCCTCGTCGAGCCAGGACGCGTACTCCTTGAGCTGGATGCCCTTGATGACCCGGGTGCCGCGGAAGGGCGCCTCGGGGATCGGGTTGTCGACGGCGACGTCCGAGCGGACGTGGCCCTCCTCGGGGCGCTCCTCGACCTCCACGGCCGCGCTCGCCCGCACCCGGCGCTGCTTCAGCTCGGGCAGCTTCGCGCCGGGCACGCCCCGCTTGACGCCGATGAGGGCGTCCATCAGGCGCAGGCCCTCGAACGCGTCGCGGGCGTAGCGGACTTCGCCCTCGTAGATCTCGTGCAGGTCCTGCTCGACGTAGGCCCTCGTCAGCGCGGCGCCGCCCAGGATGACCGGGTAGTCGGCGGCCATCTTGCGCTGGTTGAGCTCCTGGAGGTTCTCCTTCATGATCACCGTGGACTTGACCAGGAGGCCCGACATGCCGATGACGTCCGCGCGGTGTTCCTCGGCGGCCTCCAGGATCGCGGAGACGGGCTGCTTGATGCCGAGGTTGACGACGTTGTAGCCGTTGTTGGACAGGATGATGTCGACGAGGTTCTTGCCGATGTCGTGGACGTCGCCGCGCACCGTGGCGAGCACGATGGTGCCCTTGCCCTCGGCGTCCGACTTCTCCATGTGCGGCTCCAGGTAGGCGACCGCGGTCTTCATGACCTCGGCGGACTGGAGCACGAACGGCAGCTGCATCTGCCCGGAGCCGAAGAGTTCGCCGACGACCTTCATGCCGTCCAGGAGCGTCTCGTTGACGATGTCCAGGGCGGGGCGGGTCTCCAGCGCGGCGGAGAGGTCGTCCTCCAGGCCGTTCTTCTCGCCGTCGATGATGCGCCGCTTGAGCCGTTCGTCCAGCGGGAGGGCGGCCAGTTCCTCGGCCCTGCCCGCCTTGAGGGACTTGGTGGTGGCGCCCTCGAAGAGGGCCATCAGCTTCTGGAGGGGGTCGTAGCCCTCGGCGCGGCGGTCGTAGATGAGGTCGAGGGCGGTGGTGACCTGTTCCTCGTCGAAGCGGGCGATCGGGAGGATCTTCGAGGCGTGCACGATCGC
The DNA here is from genome assembly GCF_044747445.1 of Streptomyces sp. NPDC090083. Classification (NCBI taxonomy): domain Bacteria; kingdom Bacillati; phylum Actinomycetota; class Actinomycetes; order Kitasatosporales; family Streptomycetaceae; genus Streptomyces; species Streptomyces sp. NPDC090083. The sequence goes on from NZ_JBIVED010000008.1 coordinate 254,886, forward strand.
GGAGTCGAGGCCCGCCTTGACGCATTCGTCGAGGAAGACGGAGTTGAGCAGGACGCGAGCGGCCGGGTTGAGGCCGAAGGAGATGTTCGAGAGGCCCAGCGTGGTCTGCACGTCCGGGTGGGCGCTCTTGAGGCGGCGGATCGCCTCGATGGTGGCGATGCCGTCGCCGCGGGACTCCTCCTGGCCGGTGCAGATGGTGAAGGTCAGGGTGTCGATGAGGATGTCCGACTCCTGGATGCCCCAGTTCGTCGTCAGGTCCTCGATCAGCCGCTCGGCGATGGCGACCTTGTGCTCGGGGGTACGGGCCTGGCCCTGCTCGTCGATGGTCAGCGCGATGAGCGCGGCGCCGTGCTCCTGGGCGAGCCGGGTGACCTTCGCGAAGCGGGACTCGGGGCCGTCGCCGTCCTCGTAGTTGACGGAGTTGATGACCGCACGGCCGCCGAGCTTCTCCAGCCCGGCCCGGATGACCGGGACTTCGGTGGAGTCGAGGACGATCGGCAGGGTGGAGGCGGTGGCGAAGCGGCCGGCGAGTTCCTCCATGTCGGCGACGCCGTCGCGGCCGACGTAGTCCACGCAGAGGTCCAGCATGTGGGCGCCCTCGCGGATCTGGTCGCGGGCCATCTCCACGCAGTCGTCCCAGCGGCCGTCGAGCATGGCCTCGCGGAACTTCTTCGAGCCGTTGGCGTTGGTGCGCTCGCCGATCGCCATGTAGGCGGTGTCCTGGCGGAACGGGACCGTCTGGTAGAGGGAGGCGGCGCCCGGTTCGGGCTGCGGCCGGCGCTCGGTGGGCGTGGCCTCGCGGACCCGCTCGACGAGCTGGCGCAGGTGCTCGGGGGTGGTGCCGCAGCAGCCGCCGACGAGGTTCAGGCCGTAGTCGTGGACGAAGTGTTCCTGCGCGTCGGCCAGGCCCTCGGGGTCGAGCGGGAAGTGGGCGCCGTCCTTGGTGAGGATGGGCAGGCCCGCGTTCGGCATGCAGAGCAGCGGGGTGCGCGAGTGGCGGGCGAGATAGCGCAGGTGCTCGCTCATCTCGGCGGGGCCGGTCGAGCAGTTGAGGCCGATCATGTCGATGCCGAGGGGTTCCAGCGCGGTGAGCGCGGCGCCGATCTCGGAGCCGAGCAGCATGGTGCCGGTGGTCTCGAAGGCCATGGAGACCAGCAGGGGTACGTCGACGCCGGTCGCCTCCATGGCGCGGCGGGCGCCCAGGATCGACGACTTGGTCTGCAGGAGGTCCTGGGTGGTCTCGACGATCAGGGCGTCGGCGCCGCCGGCGAGCAGGCCCTCGGCGTTGGCCTGGAAGCCGTCGCGGAGGGTGCCGTAGCCGATGTGGCCGAGGGTGGGCAGCTTGGTGCCGGGGCCGATGGAGCCGAGGACCCAGCGCTGGCGGCCGTCGCGGGCGGTGAAGTCGTCGGCGGTCTCGCGGGCGATGCGGGCGCCGGCCGCGGAGAGTTCGTGGACGCGCTCGGGGATGTCGTACTCGGCCATCGCGGAGTGGTTGGCGCCGAAGGTGTTCGTCTCGACGCAGTCGACACCGGCGCCGAAGTACTCCTCGTGGACCGAGCGCACGATGTCGGGGCGGGTGACGTTCAGGATCTCGTTGCAGCCTTCGAGGTTCTCGAAGTCGTCGAGCGTGGGGTCCTGTGCCTGGAGCATGGTGCCCATGGCTCCGTCGGCGACCACCACCCGGGTGGCGAGGGCCTCTCGGAGCGCGGACACACGGGTCCGGCTGTCGGCAGAAGGGGTCAGTGGCGACGAGGCCATGAAGGGGCTCCCTGGAGTGCGACGGCTGTCGGCTTTGCGGCTTCCCGGGGAACCTCTCACGGAACTCGCCGGGGAGCGTGCACGTCGCCAGAGTAACGGGGCCGGAGGGGAGGATGCTCGAAGCGTCCATGAGACGGACCGGAGGACGGGGACGCCGACCGGGGTGACGGGCGGATCAACCCCCGTCTAGGTTCTCGCGTCGAGGGACGTAACAGGAATCGACCGACCATTAGCGAGAGGTCGGCATCGACCGGTAGTGTTCGACATTGCCGAACGACGGCAGCGGCCATGCTTGTCAGCGACTGTCAGTGTCTGTCAGTGGTTGGCAGCGGCCGGCACCAGTTGCCAGCGGTCGTCGACGGTCGAACGGGACGGAGGCAGTACGGCGATGGCACGGAACATCCAGTCGCTCGAACGGGCGGCCGCGATGCTGCGCCTGCTCGCGGGCGGCGAGCGACGACTCGGCCTCTCGGACATCGCCTCGTCGCTCGACCTCGCCAAGGGCACGGCCCACGGCATCCTGCGCACCCTCCAGCAGGAGGGTTTCGTCGAGCAGGACGACGCTTCCGGGCGCTACCAGCTCGGCGCCGAACTGCTGCGCCTGGGCACCACGTATCTCGACGTCCACGAACTGCGGGCCCGCGCCCTGGTGTGGACGGACGACCTGGCCCGCTCCAGCGGCGAGAGCGTGCACCTGGGAGTGCTGCACCAGCAGGGCGTCCTGATCGTGCACCACGTCTTCCGGCCCGACGACAGCCGGCAGGTCCTGGAGATCGGCGCCATGCAGCCGCTGCACTCCACGGCCCTGGGCAAGGTCCTGTCGGCCTACGACCCGGTCGCGCACAGCGAGGCCCTGGAGGCCGACCGCAAGCCCTTCACCGACCGCACGGTGTCCGTCCTGGCCGACTTCGAGCGGATCCTCGACGTGACCCGCGCGCGTGGGTACGCGGCCGACGTCGAGGAGACCTGGGAGGGCGTCGCGTCCATCGCCGCGCCCATCCACGACCGGCGGCGCATGCCGGTCGGCGCGGTCGGGATCACCGGCGCCGTGGAGCGGCTGTGCCGGCCCGACGAGGAGGGCGCGCTGCGCCCCGAACTGATCGCCGCGGTACGGGACTGCGCCCGCGCGGTGTCGCGGGATCTCGGCGCCGGACGGTTCTGAGCTCAGCGGATTCACAGCGGGATCTCACCGGGACGTCATGCGGACGTTCCGGTATCAGTCGTACCCTGAATGACAAAGTCGGCTAAAACGCCAAATCGCCACACACGGTGTCTGTTTGATCGCCGTCCGCTCCGACCGCGGGATCGATAGTCCAGAGCAATCAATAACGATCGCGTTTTCAATAACAGCACTCTTGACGCGCCCGTAACCTCGGGACAAGACTCCCGTCCATCGGTCGGCATTGTCGAACACCTACCGGCAATACGCGCTAGAGTGTGGCAACGCCAAAGGCCGGCATCGCTCTCACCCCCGAGGGCGCACGAATCCCCGGCGGGACCCGGGGTTCGGCTTCCCTGGACGAAGGACAAAGGAGTCGCGGGTGTCCAGCTCCGACATCTTCATCGGCGAGACCATAGGTACCGCCATACTCATCCTGCTGGGCGGTGGCGTCTGCGCCGCCGTCACGCTGAAGGCCTCCAAGGCCCGTGCCGCCGGCTGGCTCGCCATCGCCTTCGGGTGGGGCTTCGCCGTCATGACGGCCGTCTACATCTCGGGTCCGCTCTCCGGAGCCCACCTCAACCCCGCCGTGACCCTCGCCCTCGCGATCGAGAACGGCGGCTGGAAGAACGTCCCGATCTACTGGGCCGGGCAGCTGCTCGGCGCCATGATCGGCGCGACCCTCGTCTGGGTGGCCTACTACGGACAGTTCCAGGCCCACCTCACCGACAAGGAGATCGTCGGCGAGCCGGCGGTCAAGGCCGTCGAGGCCGAGGAGAAGGGCGCCGGCCCGGTCCTGGGCATCTTCTCCACGGGCCCGGAGATCCGGAACGTCTGGCAGAACCTCGCCACGGAGATCATCGGCACCATCGTGCTGCTCCTCGCGGTCCTCACCCAGGGTCTCAACGACAAGGGCAACGGCCTCGGCGTCCTCGGCGGGCTGATCACGGCCTTCGTCGTGGTCGCCATCGGCCTCTCCCTCGGTGGCCCGACCGGCTACGCGATCAACCCGGCCCGTGACCTCGGTCCGCGCATCGTGCACGCCCTGCTCCCCCTGCCCAACAAGGGAGGGTCCGACTGGAGCTACGCCTGGATCCCGGTCGTCGGTCCGCTGATCGGCGGCGCGATCGCTGCGGGCATCTACCACGTCGCCTTTGCTTAGAACCGGCCGAGAACCGGTACTCCGAGCACTGAAGCAGCTGTAGAACCAGTCCTCATGATCACGGAACCCCTCAGGAGCACACAGTGACCGACGCGCACACCGCCGGACCGTTCATCGCGGCCATCGACCAGGGCACGACCTCCAGCCGTTGCATCGTCTTCGACCGGGACGGCCGTATCGTCTCCGTCGACCAGAAGGAGCACGAGCAGATCTTCCCGAAGCCGGGCTGGGTCGAGCACAACGCCACCGAGATCTGGACCAACGTCCAGGAAGTCGTCGCCTCCGCCATCGAGAAGGCGGGCATCACCCGCGACGACATCAAGGCCATCGGCATCACCAACCAGCGTGAGACCACGCTGCTGTGGGACAAGAACACCGGTGAGCCCGTCCACAACGCCATCGTCTGGCAGGACACCCGCACCGACGCCCTCTGCAAGGAGCTGGGCCGCAACGTCGGCCAGGACCGCTTCCGCCGCGAGACGGGCCTCCCCCTCGCCTCGTACTTCGCCGGGCCCAAGGCCCGCTGGCTGCTCGACAACGTCGACGGCCTGCGCGAGCGCGCCGAGGCGGGCGACATCCTCTTCGGCACCATGGACAGCTGGGTCATCTGGAACCTGACGGGCGGTGTGAACGGCGGCAAGCACTACACCGACGTCACCAACGCCTCCCGCACCATGCTGATGAACCTGCACACCCTGGAGTGGGACGACAAGATCGCCGAGTCCATCGGTGTCCCGATGAACATGCTCCCGGAGATCCGCTCCTCCGCCGAGGTCTACGGCGAGGTCACCGGCGGGCGCCTGGGCGACCTGCTCGGCGGCATCCCGGTCGCCTCCGCGCTCGGCGACCAGCAGGCGGCCCTGTTCGGCCAGACCTGTTTCGCCGAGGGCGAGGCCAAGTCCACGTACGGCACCGGCACCTTCATGCTGATGAACACCGGCGAGAAGATCATCAACTCCTACTCGGGCCTGCTGACCACGGTCGGCTACCGGATCGGCGACGAGGCGCCGGTCTACGCCCTGGAGGGCTCGATCGCCGTCACCGGTTCGCTGGTGCAGTGGATGCGCGACCAGATGGGCCTCATCTCCACCGCAGCCGAGATCGAGACCCTCGCGCTCTCGGTCGAGGACAACGGCGGCGCCTACTTCGTGCCGGCCTTCTCCGGTCTGTTCGCCCCGTACTGGCGCTCCGACGCCCGCGGTGTGATCGCCGGTCTGACCCGGTACGTCACCAAGGCGCACCTCGCGCGTGCCGTCCTGGAGGCCACCGCCTGGCAGACCCGTGAGATCACGGACGCCATGACGAAGGACTCCGGCGTCGAGCTGACCGCGCTCAAGGTCGACGGCGGCATGACCTCCAACAACCTGCTGATGCAGACCCTCGCCGACTTCCTGGACGCCCCCGTGGTGCGCCCGATGGTCGCCGAGACCACCTGCCTCGGTGCCGCCTACGCCGCCGGCCTGGCCGTCGGCTTCTGGACCAGCACCGACGACCTGCGCGCCAACTGGCGCCGGGCCGCCGAGTGGACCCCCAACATGGACGCGGCGAAGCGCGACCGTGAGTACAAGAGCTGGCTCAAGGCCGTGGAGCGGACCATGGGCTGGCTCGAGGACGAGGAGTAAGAACCCCACATGACCAGTCAGTCCACCCTGCAGTCCGTACCTGCCCTCGGTACGCACCCGGCCTCCGGCTCGAACCCGAGCCGGGCCGAGACCCGGGAGCAGCTCTCCAAGGCGACGTACGACCTCCTCGTCATCGGCGGCGGCATCCTGGGCATCTCCACCGCCTGGCACGCCGCGCAGTCCGGGCTGCGGGTGGCCCTGGTCGACGCCGGCGACTTCGCCGGCGCCACCTCCTCCGCCTCCTCCAAGCTCCTCCACGGCGGTCTGCGCTACCTGCAGACCGGCGCGGTGAAGCTGGTGGCGGAGAACCACTTCGAACGCCGCGCGGTCTCCCGCCAGGTGGCTCCCCACCTGGCGAACCCGCTGACGTTCTACCTGCCCGTGTACAAGGGCGGTCCGCACGGTGCGGCGAAGCTCGGGGCGGGCGTGTTCGCCTACTCCGCGCTCTCCGCGTTCGGCGACGGCGTCGGCCACCTCCTGTCGCCCGCGAAGGCGGCGCAGGACGTGCCCGAGCTGCGCACCCAGAACCTCAAGGCCGTGGCCGTGTACGGCGACGACCAGATGAACGACGCCCGCATGGCGCTGATGACGGTCCGCGCGGCCGTCGAGGCGGGCGCTGTCGTGCTCAACCACGCCGAGGTCACCGGCCTGCGCTTCACCCAGGGCCGGGTGACCGGCGCGGAGCTGCGCGACACCACCTCCGGCGACGAGTTCGGCGTGAGCGCCCGGCTGGTGCTCAACGCGACCGGCCCGTGGGTCGACCACCTGCGCAGGATGGAGGACCCGAACGCGGCGCCGTCCATCCGCCTGTCGAAGGGCGCGCACCTGGTCCTGAAGCGGACGTCCCCGTGGAAGGCCGCTCTCGCCACCCCCATCGACAAGTACCGCATCACCTTCGCCCTGCCCTGGGAGGACATGCTGCTGCTCGGCACGACCGACGAGGAGTTCGAGGGCGACCCCGCGGACGTCTCGGTCACCGAGAAGGACATCTCCCAGATCCTGGACGAGGCCGCGTTCTCGGTCCGTGACCAGCAGCTCTCCCGTGACCTGATCACGTACTCCTTCGCGGGCCTCCGTGTGCTGCCGGGCGGTCCCGGCGACACCGCGAAGGCCAAGCGCGAGACGGTCGTGACCGAGGGCAAGGGCGGCATGCTGTCCGTCGCGGGCGGCAAGTGGACGACGTTCCGGCACATCGGCCGTACGGTCATGCAGAAGCTGGAGGCCCTTCCGGGCCGCCCGCTCGGCGAGGACTTCGAGCCGATCTCCTCCCTCCCGAAGAAGCTCCCGCTCCCCGGCGTCGCCAACCCGCGCGCGGTCGCCCACCGCCTGCTGGTCGACAACCCGGCACCGGGCCCGCGCATGGCCGCCGACACGGCGAAGCACCTGGCCACGCACTACGGCTCCCTGGCCTTCGACATCGCCCGGCTGGCCAACGAGGACCCGGAGCTGGGCCGGCGCGTGCACCCCGACGCCCCCGAGATCTGGGCGCAGGTCGTCTACGCCCGCGACCACGAGTGGGCCGAGACCCAGGACGACGTCCTGCGCCGCCGCACCACCCTCACGATCCGCGGCCTGGCCACGGACGAGGTCCGCGCGAAGGTGCAGGACCTGCTCGACAAGAAGTAGGCGGCACGGCACTGAAGGGGCGGTTCCCGGTCGGGAGCCGCCCCTCGGTCGTACCCGGAGCCGCCGCTCGCCGGTACCGGTGGTTCACGCTTCCGCACGCCCCTGCGGTGATTCCGCGCGCTCCGTCAGACGGGTTGGCGACCGGCGGTTCGCGGGCCCGCCGGGCCGTTAGAACAGTTGGCTCCCGACAGAAACGGTCGGGGCATGGGGTCCGGCCCGGGGAGCAGCGGCGTATGCAAGGTGGATGGCACAGTGCGCGGGTCCGGCGGCGGCTCGGCTACGCCGTGTGCGGAGGCGCGCTCGCGGCGCTGGCCGCCGTGCTGCGGCTGTGGTGGCAGGACGCGGCCACCGCGGGGGTGCTGGTGTCGGCGATCGGCGCGTTCGTGTCGGTCGCGGCGCTCGTCGCCGACATGCTGCGCGGCGACGCCGATCCGGCCCCCCGTTCCGCCGACGAGGACCGCCGCCGGGCCGCCGACGCGCTCGCCGAGGCCGTACGGGAGCAGTGGGCCGCCGAGGCGAGGCTGCGGCGGCTTCAGGACCCGGCCCCGCTGGACGTGGCCTGGGCACCGGCGGACCGGTGGCTGGCGGATCACCCGGAGAACATCAGGCGACTCAGGCCGCTGCCCGCGCCCCGTGGGCAGCGGATCGAGGACGTCACCGGGTCGTTCGCCGCGCTGCCCGGCCGGCGGCTGGTGGTCCTGGGCGGTCCCGGCTCGGGCAAGAGCGTGCTGGCGATGCGGTTCGTGCTGGGGCGGCTGGCCGCGCGGCGGCCCGGCGGACCGGTGCCGGTGATCTTCCCGCTGGCGGGCTGGGACCCCCGGCGCACCGGGCTGCGCGACTGGCTCGCCGAGCGGCTGGCCGCCGAGCACCGCCCGCTGGCCGCCGCGACCGACCTGCGGCACACCCTCGCCCGGGGCCTTCTGGACGCCGGGCTGGTGCTGCCGGTCCTCGACGGCTTCGACGAACTGCCGCGCCCGGTCTACGGGGAGGCGGTACGCCGGATCAACGCCGAACTCGACGACGATCTCCCGCTGTTGCTCACCAGCCGGGCCAAGGCGTGGGCGAAGGCGGTGACCGAGGGCGATGTGCTGACCGGCGCCGAAGTGGTCGAACTGCGCCCTCTCGGCCTCGCGCAGGCCGGAGCCCATCTGGAGCGCACGGCACGGCCGTTGCGCACGGCGGAGGGCGGGACGGAGACCGTGTGGACACCCGTGCTGCGGGAACTCACGGCCCGGCCGCACTGCCCGGCGGCACGGGCGCTGACCACTCCCCTGATGGTGGCGCTGGCCCGCGCGGTCTACGGCGACACGTCCCGGGACCCGTCCGAACTGCTGGACCCGGACCGCTTCGCGACCGCGGAGGCCGTCGAGGAGCATCTGCTCGGGGCGTTCGTGCCTGCCGCGTTCGGGGACGCCGGGCCGCCCGCGACCGATGCGGCGGTACGCCGACTCACGCTGCTGGCACGGGAGTTGGAGCGACGCGGCACCGGCAGGCTGGCGTGGTGGGAGCTGGAGTCGATGCTGCCGCGGGCCGTCTCCGTCCTGGCGCCGGGCCTGCTGGCGCTGGCCCTGCTGTCGTTGGTGGTGCTGCCGGTCACGGTGGTGCGCGCGGCGGACGAGCTGGCGGGCGCGGCGGATCTCACGTCGGTGCTGGCCACGCTCGTCGGGCAGACGGCGGGCTTCGCGTTCGGGGAGGCGTTCCTGCTCCCGTCCGGGGACGCCCCGGCGAACCGGCGGACCCTCGCCCGCCGGACCCTGATCACCGCCGGTGTGAGCGCGCTGCTGTGGGCGGGCTTCGCCTACGCCGACGATCTGCGGTTCGGTTTCCGCTTCGGCGCGGTCACGGACGGCTGGGTGCCCGATCTCCTCGGCGGATGTCTCTTCTCGCTGCTGTTCACCCTGTTCTTCGGCACCGCCGGGCTGTCCCGCCACCCGGTGCCGCTCTCGCTGCCCTGGAGCGGCGGCGCGGCACGCGTGGTGGCCCGGGTCTGCGGGGCCGTCCTGTCGCTGGGCGGGCTCGGCCTGGCGTGCGCGGTGGCAGCCGGCCGGTCCGGGAACCCGTGGACCGGACTGGTCGGCATCACCTGCGCGGGAGCGGGCGCGGCCCTGCTGACGAGCGGTGGCCGCCGGGCGGGGCAGGACCTCGCGCATCCGGCCCGGTCCGGCCGCGTCGCCCGGCGCTTCGCGACGGGAGCGGTCCGCGGTACGGCCGCCGCGCTGCTGATCGGGGTCACCGCCTGCACGGTCGCGGGGCTGACGGCCACCGGGGTGACCCTGCTCAAGTCCGGTTCCACGGGCGGCCTTTCGGGCCGGACGATCGCGGGCTGGAGCTTCGCGCAGCGCTCCGGCCTGCGAACGGCGACCACCACCCGTGTGCTGCGCGGCACCCTGCTCCTCCCCGGCGGCGGAGCCCAACCGATCGCCTACCCCGAGGGCGTCCAGCCCCCCGACTGCGCGCTCCCGCTGCTCGCCGACCGCCGCTGCGTCCCGTTCACCGCGCGGAGCACGGTCTTCGAGTCGAGGGACGGCGCGGTGGTGGTCCGCCTCGCCGTCGGCGGGGCGGGCGCGCCGACGACGGCCTACGCCGCGAACCTGCGGTCCGTGCTGCCGACGGCGGCCCGCGGCTGGCTCACCGCGGGACCGCCGGCGGGTGTGCTCCGGCGCTGTCTGCCGCCGCTGATGGCGGGCGGGGTGCTGGTCGGGATCGTGGGCGGCTGCGTGTGCGGGGTCTATCGCGCGCTGAGCGTCCCGTCCGACGTGATGCGCGCGGCGGGCCCCGGTTCGTCCCTGCGGACGGACCGCGCGGCGTCGTTCACCCGTGGCGGACTGGTCGCGCTGCTGGTGGCCGCGGTCTGCGTTCCGGTGGTGGCGCTGCCCGGCGACTGGGGCGGACTGGTGCACATCGGCACCCAGTTGTGGCTGCCGCTGGGCTCGGCGGCGCTCGCGCTGAGCGCCTGGGGCCGCTTCGCCGTGGCCCGCGCCTGGCTCGCGGCGACGGGCCGGATGCCGTGGCGCCTGATGACGTTCCTGGAGGACACCCACCGCCGCGGTGTCCTGCGGCAGTCCGGCGCGGGGTTCGAGTTCCGGCACCAGCGGCTCCAGTCCCATCTGGCGGGCCGCGTCACGGCCCCGGTGGTCACCGCCTCCGCGACGGAAGGGCCTTCGCGACCGCGTGCGTCGCAGGACAGGTCGGTGTAGCCGGGGCGGGGCCGGATCGGGCGCACCGTCGCCCGGTCGGCCCGGCTCCCGCCCGCCGACGCTCGCTCGCTCAGACCAACGTCCGCACGGCCTCCGGCGACGTCAGCTCCGCGCGCCGCACGATCAGTTCGCGCCCCAGCAGCAGTGTCCGCCGGGACGCCGGGACCGGATCGGGCAGCGTCGTCAGGTCGGTCAGATGGGCGAAGCCGATGATGCGGCGGACCGTCTCCGTGCCGGCGTAGCCGACGGCGTCGGTCCAGACGCGGGTGAGGAAGCGGTCGAGGTAGGCGTCGTCGAAGAAGGTGTCGACCCGGGTCGGCCAGAGGCGGCGGAACTCGGTCTCGAACGCCTGCCAGGACAGGGCGAGTTGGTCGGCGTGGTCGGACAGCGTGCCCAGTTCGCGGGCCCGTTGCTCGGACACGAGCACGTTGGCCCAGTACAGGCCGAGGTCGTAGCCGATCGGGCCGACGAAGGAGAACTCGGGGTCGAAGACCCTTACCACCGGGGCGCCTTCGCGTTCGCCGACCATGACGCTGCCCGTGTGCAGGTCGCCGTGGAGGAGGGCCTGCGCGCCGGTCATGAAGGTGTGGCGGAGGTCGGCGACCTCCGTGCGCAGCCGGGCGTCGGCGCGGAAGGCGGCGGCCAGGTCCGTCAACTCCGGGAGCCAGTGGTTGTGTTCGTGCTCCAGGTACGGTTCGGACAGCACCACGTCCTCGGTGATCTTGCACAGCTCGGGGCTCACCGAGGCCGCGATCAGCGCCTTGCGCTCGGCGGACGGCATGCCGAAGTCACTGGTCGCGAAGGCGAGTTGGGCGACGAACTCGCCGATCCGCGCCGAGGTGCCGGGTCCGTAGGGCGCGCCGTCGTTGAGGACCGTGCGCAGGACCTCCAGGTCGGACATGTCCTCCATGACGAGGGCGTAGTTGTCGGCGTCGTAGCCGTGGATCGCCGGGATCTTGTCGGGGGCGACCCGCGCGACCTGTTCGTAGGCGCGGGCCTCGGCGTCGGCGCGCTCGGGGCTCATCGGCCAGGAGGGTCCGGCGACCCGCACCCAGGGCAGCGCCTGCTTCACGGCGAGGCTGCGGGTGCCGTCGGCGGAGGAGGCGAGGAAGACCCGGTTCATGTTGCCGTCCGACACCTCGCGGACGTGGATGTCGCTCACGTCCGCCCAGTGGCCGCGCTCGTGCAGGTAACCGGGGATGTCGTCGGTCTCCAGGATGCGGTAGCCCATCGTACGAACTCCTCGAACTTCCTTATGCGGTGCGGCGCTTGGACAGGGTGAAGCTGAAGACCAGGGCGAGGATGAGGACCGCGCCCTCGACGACGTCCTGGGTGTAGTACGGCAGGCCCTTGATGGTCAGTCCGGTGGTGATGATGCCGATCAGCACCGCGCCGAGGGCCGTGCCCCAGACGTTGGGGCGGCCCCGGCCGAGCACCGAGGTGCCGACGAGGGCGACGGCCACCGCCTCCAGCAGCTGGGACGTGCCGGCGGACACGTCTCCCTGGCCGATCCGGGACGCCAGGATCAGGCCGCCGACGGAGGCGAGGACGCCGGAGAGGACGTAGGCGAGGGCCCGGTAGGCGCCGACGCGGATGCCCGCGAGGCGGGAGGCCTCGGGGTTGGCGCCGATGGCGTACAGGACGCGGCCCCAGCGGGTGCGGGCCAGGAACACCCAGGCGACGACGGTCAGCGCGGCGAAGACGAGGACCGAGACGGGGATGCCGAGGAGTGTGCCGCGGTCGATGCGCAGGAAGCCGTCGGTGAACTTCCCGGGGGCCGTGCTGCCGTCGGACTCGGTCATGCCCGCGGAGATGGACTGGCCGTCGACCAGGATGAGTTTGGTGCCCTGGATGACGAACATCGTGCCGAGCGTGGCGAGCATGTCCGGGATCTTCATGACGACGATCAGCAGCGCGTTCAGCAGTCCGGCGAGCGCGCCCGCCGCGAGCACGGCGAGGATCGCGACCGTGCCGACCTGGTTGTACGTGACCATCGTCTTGGCGGCGACGGTGACCCCGAGCCCGGCGACCGCGCCGACGGACATGTCCATGCCGCCGACGGCCATGGTGAGGGTGACGCCGAGTCCGAGGATCGCGGCGACGGAGACGTACCGCAGGGTGTCGAGCATCGTCGCCGACTCCCGGAAGGAGCCCTCGCTCAGCGCGAAGTACAGGAAGAGCGCGACCGTGACGAAGATGAAGCCGTACTTGATGACGGCGTTCTGGACGCGCGGGCCGAGGGCGTCCGCGGGCCCGGCCGGCGGCTTCGTGGGGACCTCGGTGCTCTGGGTGGTGGTCATGGCGTACTTCCTGCCGTGGCTTCGGGTGCGGCTTGGTGCGGGGCGGGCATCAGACGGAGGCCGAGATGGTCTGGATCACGCGGTCGCGTTCCGCGTCCTCGCCGTACGCGTCGAGGTGGATCTCGCCGGCGGCCAGCACGACGACCCGGTCGGCGATCTCCAGGACCTCGTCCACGTCGGCGGAGAGGACGAGCACGGCCGCACCCTCGGCGGCCAGCGCACGCGCCCGGCGCCCGATGTCGCGCCGCGCGCCGATGTCCACTCCCCGGAACGGCTCGTCCAGGATGAGGACACGCGGGGTCTCGGCGAGCCAGCGGCCGACGACGACCTTCTGCTGGTTGCCGCCGGAGAGCTCCTCGACCGCGCTGTGCTCGTCGCGGGCAACGACCCCGAGCGCGTCGATGGTCCCGCGGCCGAGGGCGTCCTCCCGCCCGGTGTTCACGAGCCCGGCCCGGGAGAGGGACTTGAGGAACGGCAGCGAGATGTTCTGCGCCACCGACCAGCCGGGGACGAGCGCGTCGGCGTGCCGGTCCTCGGGGACGAGGTGGACACCGGCGCGGATCGCGTCGGAGGGGCGGCGGGGCGCGTACCGCCCGCCGTCGAGTTCGACCGTGCCGCCGGTGAAGGGCTCGGCGCCGAACAGGCCGCGAGCGAGTTCGGTCTTGCCCGCGCCCAACAGGCCTACGACGCCGGTGACTTCACCGGCGCGCAGGTCCAGGTCGAGGGGCGCGCGGCCGTCGAGGAGGTGGACGCCGCGCAGGCCGAGGACGACCTCCCCGCGCGCGCCGTCGCGCTGCGGCCGGGCGCTGGTCGCCTCGTGGGCCTGGGCGAGCATCGCGCGCAGGGCGCTCTCCCAGTCGAAGGGCTTGACCTGGTCGTCGGTGAGACCGCCGTCCCGCAGGACGACCAGCCGGTCGGCGAGCGCGTCGATCTCGCCGAGGCGGTGGGAGACGTAGAGGACCGCGATGCCCTCGTCGCGCATCCGCTCGACGAGGGCGAAGAGCCGCTCGGCCTCGGTGGCGGAGAGTGCCGAGGTCGGTTCGTCGAGGATGAGCAGCCGGGGCCGGGTGGCGAGCGCGCGGGCCAGGATCAGCAACTGGCGGTCGGAGATGCCCAGTTCGGTGACGTCCCGGCGCAACACGGCGTCGCTCCAGCCGAGTCCGAGCGCGGCCTGGATCTCGCGGGCGCGGGCCAGCACGCGGCGGCCGTTGAGGAACGGGTTGCCGCGGCGCTGGGCCAGTTCCTCGAAGGTCAGGTTCTCGGCGACGGTGAGGCCGGGCACGATGCCCTCGCCGATCCGCTGGTGGACGGTCTGGATGCCCAACTGCCGGGCGGCGAGCGGCGACCGGAGGGCTGCGGGCTCCCCCGCGACCCGCACCTCACCCCCGTGGTCCGTGTGCACGCCGGACAGGATCTTGATCAGCGTGGACTTGCCCGCGCCGTTCGCGCCGAGCAGCGCGACGACGCTGCCCGGTGCGATGTCCAGGGAGACGGAGGCCAGTACCGTCTTGCCGCCGAAGGCCATGCTGACGTCGTGGAGCGAGACCGCGGCGGCGGACCTCGCGTGGGCGGGCTTGTCAGTGGGCGACATTGGGGATCCAGTCCGCGGTGCTCACCTTGGAGAGGTTCAGGGCGGGCAGGGCGGCGCGCAGCTGGTCCATGTTCTCGATCTTGTTCTTGCGCAGGAAGTCCTGGGTGATGGCGACGGCCGGGAAGTCGACCGAGGTCTTGTTCAGCTGACCGGCCAGTTCCAGGGCGGCCGTGCGGACGACGGCCGCGCCGACCGCCGACGGGTCCGTGCCCGCGGTGGCGACCCAGGGGCTGTCCGTGGCGGTCATGTTCTGGATGTCGGCGTTGGAGACGTCGGCGCCGAACACCTTCACCTTGTTCTGGAGCTTCTTGTTCTGCACGGCGAGGACGGTGCCCTTGGCCAGTTCGTCGTAGGGGGCGAACACGCCCACCACGTCGGAGTGCTGGGTCAGCGCGGCGGAGACCAGCGGCACGTTGTCGGTGGCCGTGGAGTCGGTGACCTTGCCGACCTTGAACTGCTGCTTCCAGCCGTTGGCGTCGACGGCGGTCTTCCAGACGGAGTTGCGCTTGTCGAGTGCCGCGTAGCCGGCCACGTTGACGTAGCCGACCTTGGCGTTCTCGCCGACCGTCTTGGCCATCACGTCGAGGACGGCCTTCGCCATGCTGGCGTCGTCCTGTTCGGTGCTGACCACGGACTTGTTGGTCTGGTCGACGTCGTAGACGACGACCTTGATGCCCTTCTTCACGGCCTGGTCGATCTCGGGCTGGATCGTCGAGGGGAAGCCGTGGTCGACGATGATCGCCTGCGCGCCGGAGTTGATGGCCGAGGACAGGTCGGTGGCCTGCTTGGCGTTGTCGGCCTGCGCGTCGTACACCGTCAGGTCGATGCCGAGCGCCTTGGCCTGCGCCTTCGCGCCGTTGCCCCACTGCTCGAAGTAGTCGCCCGCGCCGCTCTGCCGCACGAGCGCCACCTTGACGGTGCCCTTGCTGAAGGGGGCCGGCTTGGTGCCCGTGGCGGCCGAGGCCGAGGCGGCGGTGTCGGCGGTGGTCTTCGACGCGTCCGTGGACTGCGAGCAGCCGGCCAGGAGGAGGGCGGAGACGGAGGCCAGTGAGAGCGCGGCGAGGGGGACGCGGGTGCGGGACATGAGGGGCTCCAGGTGCGGGATGGCGCAGTAGGGGTGAAGGCGGGGCGTGCGTGACCCGGAGCGTGGGAAGGGAATGAGCCACCACGGACGGGTGGTGGACCGCGGCGGCGAGGGCTCGCGGTGCTCCGGATGTGGTCAGCGACAGCTGGCTGTGGTCGACCGGAGCAAGTCCACGTACAGCCGCCGCACGAGCAGCAGCGTCTTCATGGGGAGATCATGAGAATGATGTCGGCCATCGGTCAAAGGGGTGGAAGCGGTTTCTCACCAGGTGAGACAACGACTACGTCACATCCGGCCCGTTCACCGACCGCGGTTACCATCACATAACCGGCCCCGCCCTGGTAGGGCGGACGGTGGCCCACCCCTTCGGTTCCCTCGTCGGTCCGTTGCCCGTCTCGGCATCCGGACATCCCCTCCCACCTTTCCGGAGTTGCTCCCATGACCCTGCTCACCACCTGGTCCGAGTCCGGCCCCGAGACCCTCGTGCGCCGTACCGCCGACCCCGTCGAGATCGCCGCCGCGCTCGCCCCGATCGGTGTGCGCTACGAGCAGTGGCCGATCCGCGAGGACGTCCCGGCCGACGCCGACAGCGACACCGTGTTCGCCGCGTACGGCCCGGAGATCGACAAGCTCAACGCCGAAGAGGGCTTCACCACCGTCGACGTGCTCGGTCTGCACCCCAGCGACGACCCGGAGTACCCGGCGAAGGCGGCCGGCGCCCGCGCGAAGTTCCTCCAGGAGCACACGCACGACGACGATGACGAGGTCCGCTTCTTCGTCTCCGGCTCCGGCATCTTCTACCTGCACGTGAACGGCGAGGTGCACGCCGTCTACTGCGAGAAGGGCGACCTGCTGGGCGTGCCGCGCGGCACCACCCACTGGTTCGACATGGGCACCAGGCCCGCCTTCACCGCGATCCGCTTCTTCCACGAGGAGGACGGCTGGATCGGCAACTTCACCGGCTCGACCATCGCCTCGCGCTTCCCCGACTACGACGCGATCGACGCGGGCTACCAGCGGGACAAGGCCGCCGCGTGACCTCGCGGTTCACCGTGGACGCCGTGGTGCTCGACATCGAGGGCACCACGAGCGCCACGGGATTCGTCGTCGACGTCCTCTACCCGTACTCCCGCTCGCGCTTCGCCGCCCTGCTCGCCGAGCGGGCCGACGACCCGGCCGTGGCCCGGGCGATCACGCAGGTCCGCGAGCTGACGGGCGACCAGGACGCGGACGCCGCGCGGATCGAGAAGACCCTCAACGCCTGGCTCGACGAGGACCGCAAGGCCACGCCCCTCAAGACCCTCCAGGGCATCATCTGGTCCGAGGGCTTCGCCCGCGGCGACCTCGTCTCGCACTTCTACGACGACGTCGTACCGGCCCTGCGCGCCTGGCACACGGCGGGCGTGCGGCTGTACGTCTACTCGTCCGGCTCGGTCGCCGCGCAGCGCGCGTGGTTCACCGCCAGCCCGGAGGGCGACCTCCTGCCGCTGGTCTCCGGTCTCTACGACACCGAGAACGCCGGACCCAAGCAGGAGCCGGAGTCGTACCGCCGTATCGCGGAGGCGACCGGCGTCGAGCCGTCCCGGCTGCTCTTCCTCTCCGACCGGCCCGGCGAACTCGACGCGGCCGTGGCCGCGGGGTGGCACGCCGTAGGAGTACGGCGGCCGGGCGAACCGTATTTCGAGCAGGGCGTCGGCGACCACGCGGAGGCGGCGGCGTTCGACGAGATCGGCATCACCAGTTCAAGGAGCAGCACGTGACCACCGAAGCCACCGCACCCGACCTGACGGAGGCCGGCGCGGTCCTCGCCGCCGAGTCCGCCCGTTTCGCCTCCTTCGGCTGGATGCGGGGGACCTCCGGGAACCTGTCCGTGGTGCTGTCCCGGGACCCGCTGCGGCTGGCCGTGACGGCGAGCGGCCACGACAAGGGTGAACTGACGCCCGCCGACGTGGTGCTGGTGGACGGACAGGGCGCGGCCGTGCGGGGCGGCAAGCCGTCCGCGGAGGCCGAACTGCACGCCCGGGTCGCCGCGTTGACCGGCGCCGGCGCGGTGGTCCATGTGCACACGGTGGCGTCCGTCGCGATGGGACGCCGGGAGCCGGGCGGGATCGTCTTCAAGGACGTCGAGATGCTGAAGGGTGTCGGCCAGCCCGCGCACGACGTCGAGGTGACGCTGCCGGTCATCGCCAACAGCCAGGACATGAAGGTGCTCGGGGACCGGCTGGAGGCGGCGCGGGATCCTCGGATGCCGGCCGTCGTCGTCGCCGGGCACGGGCTGTACGTGTGGGGCGACGATCCGCGTCAGGCCCGGCACCACACCGAAGTGGTCGAGTGGTTGCTGGAGTTGGAGCTCACGCAGCGCTGACCGCGAGGAGAAAAGGAGAAGGGGACCCCTGGCGTTCGCCGGAGAGAGTCCCCTTCTGCTTTGGCTGTGCTTCTTCCGTGCCCTCTACTTCAGGCGGTCGCCCGGGAGTTCGCCCGCCGACACTTCCAGCACGCCCCGCTCCGTGACCAGGCCGGTCACCAGACGACCCGGTGTGACGTCGAACGCGGGGTTGTGCCCGCGCGACCGGGCCGGCGCCGTGCGGACTCCGGCCCACTCCAACACCTCGTCCTCGCCCCGGAGTTCGATGTGGATGTCGTCGCCGGTGGCCGTCGAGAGGTCGACCGTGGTGGTCGGGGCCGCCACCAGGAACGGGATGCCGGCGTCCGCGCAGGCCAGGGCCACGCCCACCGTGCCCACCTTGTTCGCGGTGTCGCCGTTGGCGGCGATACGGTCCGCGCCGACGACGGCCGCGTCGACCTCGCCGCGCAGGATGGTGCCGGCCGCGGCGCCGTCCGCCTGGACGTAGTGCGGGATGCCTTCCTGGACCAACTCCCAGGCGGTCAGGCGTGATCCCTGGAGCAGCGGGCGGGTCTCGTCGACGTGGACGACCTCCACGAGTCCCCGCGCGTGGAGTTCGCGGACGACGCCGAGTGCGGTGCCCCAGCCCGCGGTGGCCAGCGCGCCGGTGTTGCAGTGCGTCAGAAGCCTCAACGGCCGGTCCGCGCCGACCCTTTGGACCAGCCAGTCGGCGCCGAACACACCCATCGCACGGTTGGCGGCGACGTCCTCGCGCTGGACGGCGGCGGCCTCGTCGAGGACCGCGTCGAGGCCCTCGTCGAAGCGGGTCATGACCCGGTCCACGCACACCATGAGGTTCACCGCGGTGGGGCGGGCCTCGCGGACGCGGGCGACGGCGGCGCGGGTCTCGGCCTCCGTCCAGCCCTCCCGCTCGCCCTGGATGAGCGCGATGGCCACGCCGTACGCGCCGGCCGCGCCGATCGCGGGGGCGCCGCGCACCACGAGGCGCTGGATCGCGTCGACCAGGGTGTCCACATCGTGGACAGCCACCGTCTCGCTGCGGTGCGGAAGCAGGGTCTGGTCTATGAGCGCGAGGCCGCTCCCGGTCCAGTCGACGGCACGCAATTCCTGGGACATAACGCGATACTCCAGCCGTTCCGATGGTGTCGGACACCGTACATGACCTGGCCGAACCACAGTTCGAGACAGTCGAGCAGGTGTCTCAAAAGGAATGTTAAAGTCCAGCACCCGCAGCCCGAAGGCCGAGCCGAAGGAGGACGTGTGCTGCTCACCGTGCGCCGTTTCCTCGATCACGGCCGCTGCGCGAGCGACTGCTGTCGACGCTGACCTGTCCCTCTCGCGTCCACTCCTCGTCTCCCCCTGTCTCGCCATCTGGTCGCACGCGCTCCCGCCGGAGCGCGCCTTGCCGCACCCCGGAAGGTCCCCATGCTCCGCAGATCACGTCGCACCCTGCGGCTCGTCGCCGCCACCTCGCTCATGGTCATCGCCGCCACCGCCTGCAACGCGGCCGCGAAGACCGACGCCTCGGACAGCGCGAGCGGCGGGAGCGGCACGTCGTTCACGCTGGTCACGCCGGACGCCGTCGGACAGAACGAGTTCCTGAAGCTGGCCGTCACCGGCGTGAAGTCCGCCGCGAAGACCCACGACGGAACCGCGAAGGTCTACCAGTCGACGGACACCGCGTCCCAGCAGCAGAACGTGCAGGCCGCCGTGGACGCGGGCCCCCGTGTGATCGTGCTGGTCGGCTTCGAGTTCGCGGACCTCGTGGCACAGCAGGCGAAGGCGCACCCCAAGCAGCAGTTCCTGATGATCGACGCGTGCACGACGAAGACGTACGCGAACGTCACGTGCGCGGTGTTCCGTGAGCACGAGGGTGTCTATCTCGCGGGCGCCGAGGCCGGGCTGCTCAGCAGGAGCGGCAAGGTCGGCGCGGTGGACGTGCTCGACACTCCCCAGTTCCGGCGCTACAGCGACCCGTTCGCGGCAGGTGCCGAGAAGGTCGCGGCGAAGACGTCCGCGTCGACGCGGTTCGTCGGCGGCCAGTCCCCGTTCGACGACTCGGCGCGCGCCAAGGAGCAGGCCAACTCCCTGCTCGCCAAGGGCACCGACCAGATCATGGCAGCGGCGGCGGCCGGCAACTACGGCGTGTTCGAGGCCGCGAAGGCCAAGGGCGCGTTCGCGTACGGCGTCGACGTCAACCAGTGCGTCTCCTCCCCCGGCACGGTCGTCGACAACGTGATCAAGAAGACGGACGTCGCGGTGGAGAAGGGCGTGGAGCAGGTCCTCGCGGGCAGCACCGGCACCTCCGTGTCGTACGGCCTGAAGGAGGGCGGCATCAGCCTCACCGGCCTGGAGGCGGGCGTCGACTCGTCGACGTGCGTGATCGCCCGGCACAAGGACGTCCTCACGAAGGTCAGGGCGCTGCGCGACCAGATCGTCTCCGGGAAGCTCAAGGTCGATGACCCCGCCGCAGGCTGAGCCGGCGGTCGAGCTGCGGGGCATCACCAAGCGGTTCCCCGGCACGCTCGCCAACGACTCCGTCGACCTGACCGTCCGGCGCGGCGAGATCCACGCCCTCATGGGCGAGAACGGCGCCGGGAAGTCCACCCTCATGTCGGTCCTCTACGGCATGGAGCGCGCCGACGCCGGGTCCGTCCGGATCGACGGGCGCGAGGTGTCGTTCGGCGACCCGAGCGCCGCGATGGCCGCCGGGCTCGGCATGGTCCACCAGAGCTTCAAGCTGTTCGACTCGCTGACGGTCGCCGAGAACGTCGTCTACGCCGCCGAGCCGCGCCGGTTCGGCCTGGTGGACCGGGCCGCGGCCCGCCGCCGGGTGCGCGAGCTGGCGGCGGAGCACGGGCTCGCCGTCGATCCGGACGCCCGGGTCGGCGAGCTGCCCGTCGGGCTGCGGCAGCGCGTGGAGATCCTGAAGCTGCTGCACCGGGGCGCCCGCACGCTGATCCTCGACGAGCCGACGGCGGTGCTCACGCCGGCCGAGGCGGACGCCCTGTTCGCGGTCCTCAAGTCGCTGGCCGCGCAGGGCCGTACGGTGATCCTTGTCACGCACAAGCTGCGCGAGGTCCTCGAAGGCAGCGACCACGTGACCGTGCTGCGGGACGGCCGGGTGGTCGCCCGCCTGGTCACCGCGGACACCTCCGCCGACGAGATCGCGGCCGCGATGACCGGTCGCGCGGTCGACCTGGACCGCGTCCACCCGCCCGGGACACCCGGTGACGTCGTCCTGGACGTGAGGGACCTCACCACGGACGCCGTCCACGGAGTGGGACTCACCGTCCACGCCGGGGAGATCGTGGGCATCGCGGGTGTCGCGGGCAACGGCCAGAGCGAGCTGATCGAAGCCCTGGCCGGGCTGCGGCCGGTCGCCTCCGGACGGGTCGCGCTGCAGGGCCGGGACATCACCCACGCCTCGGCCGCCGAACGCCGCGCGCGGGGCCTCGCCTACGTCCCGGAGGACCGGCACGCGGTCGGTACGGCACCGGCGGCGTCCGTCGCGGACAACCTCGCGATGGGCCATCACCGAACGTCCCTGTCCAGCAGGGGACTTCTGCCGCCCGCGGCCGTACGCGCCCACGCCGGGCGGCTGATCGAGCGGTTCGGCATCAAGGCGGCCACCCCCGAGGTGCCCGCCTCCGCGCTGTCCGGCGGCAATCTGCAGAAGCTGCTGATCGGCCGCGAACTCGCCCACGAGGCACCGCTGTTGCTGGTCGAGCAGCCCACGCGCGGGGTCGACATCGGCGCCATCCAGAACATCCACGACCAGATCGTCGCCCACCGGAACGCCGGTCGGGCGGTCCTCCTCGTCTCCGCCGAACTCAGTGAGATCCGGGGCCTCGCGGACCGGGTCCTCGTGCTGTACGAGGGCCGGGTCACGGCGGCATACCCGAAGGACGAGGCGGACGAACGGACGCTGGGACTCGCCATGGCGGGCGGGTCGGCGGTCCCGACGGAGGCCCTCGACTGACATGACACCCATTCAGACACCGCGCACATCAGGGGTGTTGCGCTCCCCCGTCACCTTCTCCGTGGCCGCGGGCCTGGTCATCGGCGCCCTGTTCCTCGTGGGCACCGGCGCGGACCCCTTCACGGCGTACGGCGCCGTCCTCACCGGTTCGCTCGGTGCGGACGGCATCGGCTCCACGCTGAGCACCGGCACCAGCGTGCTGGGCATGGCGCTGGCGCTGGCGATCCCGCTGCGCGCCGGGCTGATCAACCTCGGTGGCGACGGACAGCTGGTCCTCGGCGGCATCACGGCGGCCGTGACCGGTCTGTACTCGCCGCTGCCCGCGCCGCTGACCGTCGTCCTGGCGCTGCTCGCGGGCATGGCGGCGGGCGCCGCGTACGCCGCGCTGGCCGCCCTGTGCGAGAACCGCCTCGGGGTCCCGCTGCTGGTCAGCAGTCTGCTGCTGAGCTACCCGGCGGTGTCGCTCGCGTCCTACCTGGCGCGCTACCCGCTCAAGGAGCCCGGCTCCAGCCTCCCCCAGACCCGATCGATGCCGGACGGCGTGGCACTGCCCGCGTTCGGCGACTCGACGGTCACCGTCGGGCTCGTCCTGGTCGTCCTCGCGGCGGCGGCGTACTGGTTCACGGACCGGCGCACGGCGTTCGGCTACGAGATCCGCATGACCGGTCTCAACTCCCGCTTCGCCGCCTACGCGGGCGTCGAACGCCGGGGCCTCACACTCAGGTTGATGTCCGTCTCGGGCGCGCTGGCCGGACTCGTGGGCGCCATAGGGGTGTTGAGCTTCCCGTACCGCTTCGTCGACGGCTCGCTCACCGCACCGGGCTACACCTGGACGGGACTCACGGCCGCGCTGCTCGCCGCGGCCGCTCCGCTCGGCACGGTCGTCGCGTCCTTCTTCTTCGCCGTCCTCGCGGTCGGCGGACTGGCGATGGAGCGCACGACCGAGGTGCCGCGCGAGCTGACGCAGGTGCTCCAGGCCATCGTGATCGTGTTCCTGGCGGCCCGACTGCGCTTCCCCGGGCGGTGGTTCACCGGACGCGCCCGGAAGGACCCGCACGACGACAACGCTCAGCAGACCTCTCCACCGACCGCTCGGAAGATCGGGGCCGCGTGATGTTCTTCGACTCCGACCTACTGATGTCGGCGCTGCGCGCGCTGACCCCGATCCTGCTGGCCGCGCTCGGCGGTGCCCTGTGCGAGCGGGCGGGCGTCTTCAACATCGGCCTCGAAGGCATGATGCTGATGGGCTGCTTCACGTCGGTGGCCACGAGCTGGTTCACGGGCAGCGCCTGGCTCGGTGTGCTCGCCGCGGCCCTCGCGGCGGCCGCGTACTCGCTGATCCTGGCCGTCGGCGCGGTGACCCTGCGCGGGGACGCGGTCGTCCTCGGCATCGCCATGAACCTCCTGGCCGTCGGGCTGACCAGCTTCCTGTTGCGTACGGTCTTCGGTGTGCAGGGCACCTTCGACGATCCGTCACTCGCCGGGCTGCCGCTGATCGGCGGCTTCACCCCCCTCGCCCATCTGGCGTTCGCCGCGGTCGCGGTGGCCGCGGTGCTGCTGTCCCGGCATGCGTGGGGGCTCCGGCTGCGCGGGGTCGGCGAGGCACCGGACGCGGCGGCCACGCTCGGGGTGAACCCGGCGAAGCACAAGTACGCGGCCGTCCTCGTCTCCGGGGTCCTGTGCGGGCTCGCGGGAGCCCAACTCGCCCTCGGCAACGTCACGTTGTTCTCCGAGAACATGACGGCGGGCCGGGGCTGGATCGCGGTCGTGGCGGTGATGCTCGGCCGCGCGGCACCCGTCGGTGTGCTGCTCGCCGCGCTGCTCTTCGGGCTCGCCGAGGCCGCCGGCTTCCGCCTCCAGGGCGTCGGCCTGCCCCAACAGGCCACGGACGCCGCGCCGTACGTCGTGACCCTGGTCGCCCTCTTCCTCTCGACGGCCCGCCGCCGTCGCCGTACCGCCGACTCCCCCACCGGAGCTGTCACATGACGCACGACCTGCTGCCCATCACACGCATACCGCGCACCGGACTTCCCGCGCACGCCGTCGTCGTCGGCGACCCGGCGCGCGCCGCCGCCGTGGCCGCGCTGCTCGACGGTGCCGAGGAGGTGTCGTACCACCGCGAATACCGTGTGTTCAGCGGGAGTTGGAAGGGGCTGCCGGTCACCGTCGCCTCGCACGGGGTGGGCGGGCCGGGCGCGATCCTGCTGTTCCAGGAGCTGGCGGACGCGGGCGTGCGCACCTTCCTGCGCTTCGGCACGGCGGGCGCGATGAAGCCCGGCATCGGCGACGGCGACCTCGTCATCGCGGAGGCGGCCGTCCGTGACGACGGCGTCACCCGGCAGTTGCTGCCCCCGGAGTACCCCGCCGTCGCCGCCCCCGAGGCCGTCCTCGCCCTCCAGCGCGCGGCCCGCGCCGCCGACGCCCCGCACCACCGCGGCATCGTCTGGACCCGAGCGGCCTTCCAGCCCGGCCTCCTCCCCCTCTTCTCCTACGACGGCGCCGGGCTCGCGGCGATCGAGATGGAGCTGTCGGCGCTGCTGGTGACGGCCTCGCTGCGCGGTCTGGTCGCGGGCGGGGTGCTGGTCGTGGACGGCGCGAACGCCGACGAACTGGTCGACGCGGAGACCACCGGCGGCTACGACCCGCACCGGGACGTCGTCGCGGCGGGTGTCGAGCGGGGCGCGGTGGTGTCCCTGGAGGCGCTGCGGCTGCTGGCCGAGGAGTACCCGGCATGACCATCGACCTGTTGGTGAGCGGCGGGGACGTCCTGACCGTCGACGAGGCCGGAACGGTCGTACGGGACGGGGCGGTCGCCGTCCACGAGGGCGAGATCCTCGCCGTGGGACCGGCCGCGGACGTGACGACCCGGTTCACCGCCGCCGAGTCCGTCGACGCCACCGGCTGTCTCGTCCTGCCGGGACTGATCAACACGCACACGCATCTCGCGATGACGCTGCTGCGCGGTCGCACCGACGACGTGACCCTCCAGGGCTTCCTGGAGCGGGTGTTGACGTGGGAGACCGAGCTGCTGGGGCCGCGGAACGTGGCGGCGGCGGTGCGGCTCGCGGTGGCCGAGAGCATACGGGCCGGGGTGACCTCGGCCCTCGACATGTACTGGTTCCACGAGGCGGCCGAGCAGACGGCCCGCGAGGCGGGCTGGCGGCTGCACACGGGCCCCACCTTCATGGACGTGCCGGAACCGCCGGACGGGATGCCGTACGAGAAGCGGCTGGACTGGGCGCGGCGGGACCTGGCGGCCCGGGGCGGGGCACGCGGCGGCACCCGCCCGGTCCTCTTCGCGCACTCGACCTACACCCTCGCCCCCGACCAGCTCGTCGAGATCGCCGCTCTGGCACGGGAGTTCGGGGCGCTGCTGCACGTCCACGCGGCGGAGAACGCCACCGAGGTCGCCACCGTCGAGGTCAAGTACGGCAAGCGGCCTGTGGAGTTGCTCGACTCGCTGGGGCTGCTCGGTCCCGATCTGCTGCTCGCGCACGCCGTGGACCTGACCGGCCCGGAGATCGCGGCGCTGGCCCGCACCGGCACGTCGGTCGCCCACTGCCCGGTGTCCAACATGAAGTTGGGGTGCGGCGTCGCGCCGGTGCCCCGGCTGCTCAGCGCGGGCGTCACCGTCGGGCTCGGCACGGACGGCGCCGTCAGCTCCAACACGCTGGACGTGCTGGGCGCCGTACGGCAGGCGGCCCTCATCCACAAGGCGGGCGGCGACCCGACGGCCGTCGGTGCCGAACAGGCCGTGCGGATGGCGACGATCGAGGGCGCGCGGGCGCTGGGCCTGGGCGATCACCTGGGATCGCTGGAGGCGGGCAAGCGGGCCGATCTGATCGTGCTCGACCTCGGGGCGCCGCATCTGCGGCCGCTGCACGACCCGTGGTCGACGCTCGCGTACGCCGCGCACTCGGCGGACGTACGGGACACCGTGGTGGACGGCCGGGTGCTGATGCGGAACCGGACACTCGGCACGCTGGACGAGGACGCGGCGCTCGCCGCGCTCGAGGCACTTGTCTGAGCTGTGCGTTTCCCTCCCGTTCAACCTGCTGAACCCCCATAATGGGCCTGATACATCGGATGTCTGAACAACAGGGAGGCCGGCCATGGCGGTCACCGATGAGGCGATCGAGAAGATCAAGGGAATGATCGTCTCCGGCGCGCTGCGGCCCGGGGACCGGCTGCCCAAGGAGAGCGAGCTCGCCGCCGAACTGGGCCTGTCCCGCAACTCCCTGCGGGAGGCCGTACGCGCCCTGTCGCTGATCCGCATCCTGGACGTGCGGCAGGGCGACGGCACCTACGTCACCAGCCTGGACCCCCAACTCCTGCTGGAGGCGCTCAGTTTCGTGGTGGACTTCCACCGCGACGACACGGTGCTGGAGTTCCTCGCCGTCCGGCGGATCCTGGAGCCGGCCGCCACGGCGATGGCGGCGCTGCGCATCAGCGAGCAGCAACTCGCGGCACTGAGCGCCCAGTTGGACGCGCTCGGCGGGGAGCCGTCGGTGGAGGAACTGGTCGCCTGCGACCTGGAGTTCCACCGGGGCATCGTGCACAGTTCCGGCAACTCGGTGCTCTGCTCCTTGCTCGACGGGCTGTCCGGGCCCACCACGCGGGCCCGGATCTGGCGCGGACTGACCCAGGAGGACGCGGTGAGCCGGACGCTGCACGAGCACCGGGCGATCCTCGGCGCGCTGCGCGACCGGGACGCGGAGGCGGCGCGGTCGTGGGCGACGGTGCACATCGCGAGCGTGGAGCAGTGGCTGCGTTCGAGCCTGTGATCGAGTGAGGCGCTCCGCCGACCCATCGGAGGAGTGACCGGCCGGGACGGGTCTGCACAGGGTGGCGATCTTGTGTGTTCGAGCCGCTCGGACGGGGCAGGCATGGGTTCACTCCCCCGTGCAAGGGGGCTGCGGGCGCCCTCGCCGGACGCCGTAAGGTTGGGGCGTACGCGAGGGCAGATCGGAAGGAGGCGCTGGGTGATCGAGCTGGAGGGGGTTCCCGAGCTGATCGACCCAGTGATGGTGGCCGCGTTCGAGGGCTGGAACGACGCCGGCGACGCCGCCTCCACCGCGGTCGCGCACCTGGACAAGGAGTGGAAGGGCGAGGTCTTCGCGGCCCTGGACGCCGAGGACTACTACGACTTCCAGGTCAACCGGCCCACGGTGTGGATGGACGCCGGAGTGCGAAAGATCACATGGCCGACCACGCGCCTGTCGGTGGTCCGGGTCGGTGGCGAGAAGCCGCGTGACCTCGTGCTCGTCCGCGGTATCGAACCGTCCATGCGCTGGCGCTCGTTCTGCAACGAACTGCTGGGCTTCGCCCACGAGTTGGGAGTCGAGCTGGTGGTGATCCTGGGCGCGCTGCTCGGTGACACCCCGCACACCCGTCCGGTGCCGATCAGCGGCACCACGTCGGACTCGGACCTGGCGCAGCGGATGGACCTGGAGGAGACCAAGTACGAGGGTCCGACCGGGATCGTCGGCATCCTCCAGGAGGCGTGCACGCACGCGGGCGTACCGGCCGTGTCGCTGTGGGCGGCGGTGCCGCACTACGTGTCGCAGCCGCCCAACCCGAAGGCGACCCTGGCGCTGCTCAACCGCCTGGAGGACCTGATCGACGTGCGCATCCCCCTGGGCGAGCTGCCAGAGGACGCGCGGGCCTGGCAGGTCGGCGTGGACCAGCTGGCCGCCGAGGACAGCGAGGTCGCCGAGTACGTGCAGACGCTGGAGGAGGCCCGCGACACCGCGGAGCTGCCGGAGGCGTCGGGCGAGGCCATCGCGCGCGAGTTCGAGCGCTACCTGCGCAGACGCGACGGCGGCGGCCCGCAGCCCGGGGGCCATGCCACGGCGGACGGCAGCGACAGCGCGCCGTACCTCCGGGACAACCCGGGCGGCGGCCGGACGAAGCCGCAGCGGCCGACGAAGCCGGACACGGAACCGGAGGCCGACACGGACGACGAGGACTCCTCCGAGGAGTAAGCCCGTCCGTCGGCAGGACGTGAGACAGGGGCGGTTCCTCCCGGCCGGGAGGAACCGCCCCTGTGCTGCGAGCCGTTGCTACAGGGCCACGCCCAGCAGGGCGTCCACGGCACGGGAGACGACACCGGGGGCGCTCTCGTCGCTGCCGCCCCGGTCGCTCTGGAGAGCCGCCCAGCGGTCGACCGCGGCGAGCGCGGCCGGTGCGTCCAGGTCGTTCGCGAGGGCTTCGCGCATCTCCTCGACGACCGTCAGCGCGGAGGGGCCGTCGGGCCGGGAGACGGCGGCACGCCAGCGCCCGAGGCGGGCGACGGCCTCCTCCAGGACCCCGTCGGTCCACTCCCAGTCGGAGCGGTAGTGGTGGGAGTGCAGGGCGAGCCGGATGGCGGCCGGGTCGACTCCCGCGCGGCGCAGCGCGGAGACGAAGACGAGGTTGCCCCGGGACTTCGACATCTTCTCGCCGTCGAGACCGACCATGCCGGCGTGGACGTAGGCCTTGGCCATGGGGAACTCGCCGGTCAGCACCTGGGCGTGGGAGGCGCCCATCTCGTGGTGCGGGAAGGCGAGGTCGGAGCCGCCGCCCTGGACGTCGAAGCCCATGCCGAGGTGGTCGAGGGCGATCGCGACGCACTCGATGTGCCAGCCGGGCCGTCCCTGTCCGAGCGTGCCGCCGTCCCAGCTCGGCTCGCCCTCGCGGGCGGCCATCCAGAGCATCGGGTCGAGCGGGTTCTTCTTGCCCGGACGGTCCGGGTCGCCGCCGCGCTCGGCGGAGAGCAGGCGCATCGCGGCGGCGTCGAGGCCGGAGACCGTGCCGAAGTGCGGGTCGGACCCGACGGAGAAGTAGATGTCGCCGTCGAGTTCGTAGGCGGCACCGGCGTCCCTGAGGCGCTCCACGAGCGGCACGATGCCGGGTATCGCCTCGACCGCGCCGATGTAGTGCTTGGGGGGCAGCATCCGCAGGGCGGTCATGTCCTCGCGGAAGAGCGCCGTCTCCTGCTCGGCGAGGGCCACCCAGTCGACGCCGTCGCGCACGGCGCGCTCCAGGAGCGGGTCGTCGACGTCGGTCACGTTCTGGACGTAGTGAACCTGCCGCTTGGTGTCGAGCCACACGCGCTGCACGAGGTCGAACGCGTTGTAGGTCGCCGCGTGCCCCATGTGGGTGGCGTCGTACGGCGTGATGCCGCAGACGTAGATACGGGCGACGGGACCGGTGTCCGGGGTGACCGGACCGCCGGTCGCGGTGTCGTGGATCCGGAGGTCGCGGCCCTTGCCGGGCAGGGCGGGGACCTCAGAAGCGGGCCAGGCATACATGTCATGAGCGTAACCGGACGGATGATCCGTTTACGAACCGGACCAGGCCGTATGGCCGGTAAGGCGCTCTTGCGCGCCGCCGCGCCGTGTGCAGCTACACGGGCGGCCACGGGATCGCGGGCCACTCCCCGCTCGGCTCGGGATGCTTCCCGTCCGCGAGCAGCGCGTCGACCCGCGCGCGCGTGGCGTCGAGTTCCGCTGCGGTGATCAGCTCGGCGAGCCTCCCGGCGAGACCGGCGCCGTCGCTGAGCGCCTCCCTGAGCCCCTGGAGGACGTCGACCGCCTCCGGAGTGAGGGGATCGCCCGCCCAGCCCCACAGGAGGGTGCGGAGCTTGTTCTCGGCGTTGAAGGTGACACCGTGGTCGATGCCGTAGAGGCGGCCCCCGTCGGCGGGCAGCAGATGGCCGCCCTTGCGGTCCGCGTTGTTGATCACCGCGTCGAGGACGGCGAGCCTGCGCAGCCGCTCGTCGTCGGCGTGCACCAGGAGAGCCGTCTTCCCTTCGCCGACCTCGGCGAGGGCGATGGCCTTCCAGCCCTCGCCGGGCTCCTCGGCGTCGACCAGGGCGAGCAGTTCGGACCCGGGCACGGCCTCGATCCACAGCTGGCACATGCCCTCGCCGTGCGGCCCGTCGCGCAGCACGGTGGTGGGCACCAGGCCCCAGCCGGTCGCCTCGGAGACCTCGTAGGCGGCGACCTCGCGCTGGGCGAGGGTGCCGTCCGGGAAGTCCCACAGGGGGCGCTCCCCGGCGACGGGTTTGTACACGCAGGACGCCTCGCGGCCCTCGTACGCCACGGAGCAGAACAGCACCGCGTTCGAGGCCTCGCGGATGCGTCCGCGCACGGTCAGCTCACCCTTGGCGAGCAGTTCGGCGGTGGTCACGCTCCGCGCCGGTATCCGTTCTGGCGCGGACATACGTGTCCTTCCGGGTCGAGCGGGAGGCTGCACAGCGGGCAGGGCGGACGGCCGGCGTTGACGACGTCCAGGGCCCGCTTGGCGAAGGCACGGGCCTGGGCTCCGGTGAGGCGGACCCGCAGCATCGGGGGGCCGTTCTCCTCGTCCTGGAGGAGGCGCTCCTCGGCCTCGGCGAGATCCTCGTCGGTGTCGGCGTCGAGCTCGACGAGGGCCTGCGCCTCGACGATCATGCGCTGCTCCTCGCCGTCCCAGGCGAGCGCCATGGTGCCGACGCGGAACTCCTCCTCGACAGGGGTCTCCAGCGGGCGGGTGTCGGAGATCTCGGTGGGGGTGACGGCCGGGACGGCCGCGCTGCCGCCGCTGCGCCGTACGACCTCGTCCAGAAGCTCGTCCATGCGCTCGGCGAGCGCGGCGACCTGCGTCTTCTCCAGGGCCACGCTGGTCACCCGAGGACCGGAGGCGGCCTGGAGGAAGAACGTACGGCGCCCGGGCAGTCCGACCGTGCCGGCTACGAAGCGGTCCGGCGGGTCGTAGAGGAACACCTGACGGGACACGTCCTGTCTCCATGGGAATCGACTGCTGACAAGTGGGGCGCTACTGCGACCGCTTCACCCTACTGCGGCCGACGATCACGGTGCGCCCGCGCCGCCCCCGACGGTGGCGTCGCCGCCCGGTGTCTCCTCGCGCGGCGCCAGGGACGCGAGATCTCCCGTGTCCCCGAGCCGGACGAGAAAAGGCCTGAGACGGGTGTAACGGATCGCTGTGATGGAACACGGTTCTACGGAGATCCGCTGGAAGAGGTCGAGATGAAGCCCGAGCGCGTCCGCGACAAGGGACTTGATGATGTCGCCGTGCGAGCACATGAGGTAGACGGCGTCGGAGCCGTGATCGCGCTCCACGCGCGCGTTCCACTCGCGTACGGCCTCGGCCGCGCGGGTCTGCATCGCGCGCATCGACTCGCCGCCGGGGAACGCCGCCGACGAGGGATGGGACTGGACGACCTCCATCAGGGGCTCGTCCGACAGCTCGGCGAGCTTGCGGCCGGACCAGTCGCCGTAGTGACACTCCCCGATCCGCTCCTCGGTGTGCAGCCGCAGGTCGGGGCGGGCGTCGAGGAGCGGCCGCAGGGTCTCCTGGCAGCGCTGGAGGGGGCTGGCGACGACCTCGGCGATCGGCAGTGCGGCGAGCCGTCCGGGGAGCGCCGCGGCCTGGGCGTTGCCGCGCTCGTCGAGGGCGATACCGGGCGTCCAGCCGGCGAGCACTCCCCCGGTGTTGGCGGTCGAACGTCCGTGCCGGACAAGGATCAACGTGGGCATGTGGCCAAGGGTAGGCGCACACGCGTGTGCGTCCCCGGCCGGACGGCGGGAGAATACGCACCGTGATCGTCGACTACGCCATCTACCGTGACGGACGCCGGACGGACGGCCCCGGCGACTTCTCCGACGGCCTCGACCACTGTCGTCGTGTGGGTGACGCCTTCGTGTGGATCGGCCTCTACGAGCCCACGGAGAAGGAGTTCGACCGGGTCACCCAGGAGTTCGGCCTGCACCCCCTGGCCGTCGAGGACGCCCTCACCGCCCATCAGCGGCCCAAGCTGGAGGTCTACGACGACTCGCTGTTCGTGGTCCTCAAGCCGGTCGCCTACGAGGCGGACAGCGACGTGGTCACCTCCGGCGAGGTCATGGTCTTCGTGGGCGACTCCTTCGTGGTGACCGTCCGGCACGGCATGGAGGCCCCTCTGGCGGCCGTACGGCACCGCCTGGAGGAGGAGCCGGAGATGCTGCGGCACGGACCGACGGCGGTGCTGTACTCGATCGCGGACGCGGTGGTCGACCACTACGTCGACGTGGCGGGCGAGTTGCAGACCGACCTGGAGGAGCTGGAGGCGGCGGTGTTCTCGCCGGTCGGCGGCGGCTCGCGGACCACGGCCTCGCGGATCTACGCCTTCAAGCGGCAGATCCTGGAGTTCCGCCGAGCCACCGGACCGCTGGCCCAGCCGCTGGCCCGGCTCGCGGGCGTCGGCCTCGCCGGGGACCGGGTGCCGTACGTGAACGACAGGTCGCGGCCGTTCTTCCGGGACGTCAACGACCACCTGACGAAGGTCAACGAGTCCGTGGAGGGCCTGGACCGGCTGGTCTCGGACGTCCTGTCGGCCCACCTCGCGCAGACCGGCGTCCGGCAGAACGACGACATGCGGAAGATCTCCGGCTGGGCCGCCATGGCCGCGGTCCCCACGATGATCGCGGGGATCTACGGCATGAACTTCGACCACATGCCGGAGCTGCACTGGCTGTGGGGGTACCCGGCGGTGATCGTGCTGATGGCCGTCCTGGAGATGCTGCTGTACCGGACGTTCAAGCGGCGCGGCTGGCTGTAGGGCGCTGCGAGGACCTACGCGAACTCGGGGGTGGCGGTGGCCGGTCCGCCGAGGGCGTCGAGGCGTTCCGGCATCCTCAGGGACACCATCCGCCGCCAGCCGCCGAGCCGTTCGTACGCGTAGACCGCGTGGATGCCCGCGGCGAGCGCGGCCGACTTGGCGCGGGGCCAGCCGAGGACGTGTCCCATGCGTGCCATCACCGCGAGGCTGACGTCCCGGTAGATCCGGATCTCGGCCAACGCGCACTGCCGGAGCGTCCGTTGGATGGCGCGGCCGTGTCCCGCGGCGGCGAAACGCAGCAACTCCTCGTGGCAGTAGGCGAGATGGTTGTCCTCGTCGTGCGAGATCATGCGTACCGCGCGGCCGAGGTCGGGGTGGTCGGCGAAGTGCCTGCGCAGCAGGTCCATCTGCTCGGAGGCGCGCTGCTCGGTGACCCGGCTGTGCGCGAGGTAGGTGACGACGTCCTCGACGGTCAGGGCCGCCTCGCCCTTGAGTTTCTCGTGCGCGAGACCGATGCCGTGCCGCTCCAGGAGCATCGTGTAGTCGGTGTCGGCGGGCACCCGGACCGGTTCGAGGCCGCGCTTCTTCAGGAGGGCGTTGAAGATGCGGCCGTGCTTGTCCTCGTCGGCGCCGTGCCGGCTGATCTTGGGGGCGAGGTGCCGTTCGCTCGGCGGTACGAGCACGGCGATGCGCCCGTTCTCCCAGCCGCCCTGGGACTCGCCGCTGGCCGCGATGGAGCAGAACAGCCGGAACGACTCGTCGTTGTCGAGGATCTCCTGGAACAGACTCTTGGCCGAAAGCATCTGAAGGCACCTCCATGCAGGATTCCGCCGCATTCCGCAAAGAACGAGTCAAATGCGGCATCAGAGGTGCTGCAACAGCAGTGTCGGACAACTCCGCCAAAAGGAGGACTACGGATGTCCCGTCCGGGGCGTAACCGCACGGGCCGCCGCGCGTTGTTCCCCGTGACGGCCGTGGCGGGGAAGACCCCCCGAGCCCCCACCACGGCCGTAGAAAACGTCCGCGCCGCGACGGCGCGTCACGCGAGGCCGGCGCGCTCCAGTGCTTCCGTTCCGGCGCGCAGGGCGGCGAGGCGCTCGTCCAGGGTCCAGCCGGCCGGGGCGAGCGTCAGGGTGGTGACACCGGCCGCCGCGTACTCCTTCATCCGGTCCGCGATGCGGTCCACGGAACCCAGCAGCGTCGTCTTGTCGATCAGGTCGTGCGGGATGGCCGCGGCGGCGCCCTCCTTGTCGCCGGACAGGTACTTGTCCTGGATCTCGGCGGCGGCCGCCTCGAAGCCCATGCGCCGGGCCTGCTTGTTGTAGAAGTTCTGCTGCCGGCTGCCCATGCCGCCGACGTAGAGCGCGGTGTACGGGCGGAAGGTGTCGGCGAGCTTCTCGACGTCCTTGTCCTCGCCGAGGGCGAGCGGGAGCGTCGGGACGATGTCGAAGCCCTCCAGGGTCTTGCCCGCCTTCTCGCGCCCGGCCCGCAGATGCCGTACGGCGGTGTCCTCCAGGTGCTCGGCCGAGGGGAAGATCAGCAGCGCGCCGTCGGCGATCTCGCCGGTCTGCTCCAGGTTCTTCGGGCCGATCGCCGCGATGTAGAGCGGGATGTGCTCGCGCTCCGGGTGCACGGTCAGCTTGAGGGGCTTGCCCGGGCCGTCGGGCAGCGGCAGCGTCCAGTGCTCTCCGTCGTAGGACAGGCGCTCGCGGGTCATCGCCTTCCGGACGATCTCGACGTACTCACGCGTGCGTGCCAGCGGCTTGTCGAACTTGACGCCGTACCAGCCCTCGGAGACCTGCGGGCCGGAGACGCCGAGGCCGAGGCGGAAGCGTCCGCCGGAGAGCGAGTCGAGGGTCGCGGCGGTCATCGCCGTCATCGCGGGCTGGCGGGCCGGGATCTGGAAGATGGCCGAGCCGACGTCGATGCGCTCGGTCTGCGCGGCGACCCAGGTGAGCACCGTGGCCGCGTCGGAGCCGTAGGCCTCGGCGGCCCAGCACACCGCGTAGCCGAGGCGGTCGGCCTCCCGCGCCACGGCGAGGTTGTCGCCGTCCATTCCGGCACCCCAGTAGCCGAGGTTGATCCCGAGCTGCATGGCAGACCCCTTACCGATCAGTAACGTCGCTGTTGTGCCGACCCTAGCGCGCGGTGGTGGCGGCGGACAGGACGGGTACCGGTGAGCGATCACGGAGCGTGCCGCCGGAGGGACTGTGGATCATCGCGGAATTCGGTTATCCACAGGCCCCCACACCGCAGGTTCAGGCCAGTAATCTCGGCGTTCATGGAGCAGAGGCATCTCGGCCGTACCGGCCTGCGTGTGTCCCGGATCGGACTCGGCACCCTCACGTGGGGGCGCGACACCGACGAGCATGACGCCGCGGGCCTCCTCAAGGCGTTCTGGGAGGCCGGCGGCACCCTCGTCGACACGGCGGACGTGTACGGCGACGGGGAGGCCGAGTACCTGCTCGGACAGCTCATAGAGGGGCTCGTGCCGCGCCGGGACCTGGTCATCTCGACGAAGGCGGGGAGCGTACCCGACCCCGACCGCCGCTTCGACGGCTCGCGCGGCCATCTGCTCGCCGCGCTGGACGCCTCGCTGGCCCGCCTCGGCACGGACTACGTCGACGTGTGGCACATCCACGCCTTCGACCCGTCCACACCGCTGGAGGAGACCCTCCAGGCCCTCGACCTGGCGGTCAGCAGCGGGCGGGCGCGGTACGCGGGCGTCTCGAACTACTGCGGCTGGCAGCTCGCCAAGGCGGCCACCTGGCAGCTGGCGGCGCCGGGCGCGCGGACGCGGCTGGCGAGCACACAGCTGGAGTACTCACTGCTGCAGCGGGGCGTGGAGCGCGAGGTGCTGCCGGCCGCGCTCGACCTGGGCATCGGGCTGCTGCCCTCCTCGCCGCTCGGGCGCGGGGTCCTCACCGGCAAGTACCGGCACGCGACCCCCGCCGACTCACGGGGCGCCTCCGAGCACATGGCGCCCTTCGTCGCGCCGTACCTGGACGACACGGCGACCCGCATCGTGGAGGCGGTGACGATCGCCGCGGACGGGCTCGCGGTGACGCCTCTCCAGGTCGCCCTCGCCTGGGTCCGCGACCGTCCCGGGGTGGCCGCCCCGATCGTCGGCGCGCGCAACGCGCAGCAGCTCACGGCCGCATTGTCAGTGGAGGCCCTTAGTCTTCCTGACGAGATCTGCCGAGCGCTCGACGACGTGTCGGCGCCTCTGCACCGCTATCCCGATCACGACTGGAGCACGCTGTGAGCACGGACCCGGAGACCACGGAGACCACGCCGTCCGAGGACACGGGCACGGATGCCGCGGGGGCGGAGGCCGAGGGCGCGGAGGGCACGGACGGGAATCCGGCCGCAGTGGACACCGAGGGCACCGCGGACACCGGTGAGGGCGCGGCCGAGGAAGCCACCGACGGCTCCGACGGCTCCGACGGCTCCGGAGAGGCGAAGGCCGAAGCCGCCGCGCCCGAGCTGTCCGAAGCCGCCGCCGAACTGCTCGCGCAGCGCCGGGAGCGGGAGCGGATCGAGCGGCGGAAGGCGGAGAAGGCCGGACCCATCGCGGCCGGGGCCAAGCTCAGCGGGACGGCCGCCGATCTGCTCGCGGCGGTGCGGGCCGTGGAGAGCGGCGAGAAGCCCGTGACCACCCCCTTCGCCAAGCCGGACCCCGCCCCGCGCCGGTCCGCCGCGCCCGAGGCGGTCCGCCGCCCGCAGCCCGTCGCGGCCGACCCCGGCACCCCGGCGACCGAGACCGTCGCATCCGTACGGCGGGTGCTGGCCGAGGGCGGCGCGCCCGAGACGCTCGCGGCACAGGTCGCGGCGGCCCTCGGCGACGGCGCGGACGACCGGCTCCGCGAGGACCCCTGGCAGTTGCTCCGCGTCCCCGGTGTGCGGCCCGAGCAGGCCGACGGGTTCGCGCGGGCACTGCTCGGCGCCGAGTGCGCGCCGGACGACGAGCGGCGGGGCCGCGCGGTCACCGGCTGGCTGCTCGAACAGGCCGCCCTGGCCGGGCACACGGCCCTGGAGGCCTCGGCGTTGACGGCCGCGCTGGCCAAGCAGGGCGTGCCCGACCCGGACGCGGCGACGCAGAGCGCCATCGCGGAGGGCGAAGTGCTCGTCTTCCAGGACGCGTTGGACGAGCCCGCCGTCCCGGTGCAGCGCGCGGACGAGGAGGCCGAAGAGGTACAGGAGCGTCCGGTCCGGGTGCTGATCGGCCTGGAGCGGTACGCGCTCGCCGAGGAGAGCCTCGCCGACGGATTCGCCAAGCTGATCAACTCGGTGCCGAAGGAGGACGGTTCGGCGGCGGACTGGGAGCAGGCGGGTGCCGCCAGGAGTTCCACCGGTGAGCTGATCCGCGCGGTCGCGGGCCACGGCCTGGTCCTGCACACCGGCGGGGAGGCGTCCCTGGAGGAACCGGCGGCGCTGCTCCGCGCGGCGGCGGGTTTCGGACTGCGCGTCTGGGCCGCCGCCCACAGCCCGGTCGGGCGGGACCGGTTCACCGCTCTGCTGACGGGGGCCGGCGCGGGTGCGGATTCAGGGAGCGGGTCCGGCGCGGATGGGGGTGCGGGGAGCGGGTCCGGGGGGTCCGGGAATCCCGCGTCCGGCGGACCGCAGGGCCCGGCGACGAACGGCTCAGCGCCGGAGGGCCTCGCCGCGGACGGCCCCGGGTCGGCCGACGGCCCCCGTGCCGCGACCCTCGCCGGTCTCCTCTCCGGCGCCGAGGGCCCCGGGCGGGATGCCGACGGAGCCCTGGACCTGGATCTGCTGGTCGTGCTGGACGCGCCTCAACTGGACGTGGAGACGGCGGCGTTGCTCAGCGAGTCGCTGCCGGACGGCGCCCGGCTGGTGCTGACCGGGGACCCGGCGGTGCTGTGGTCGGCGGGGCCCGGACGCGTCTTCGCGGACCTGCTCGCGTCGAAGGCCTGCCCCCAGGTCGTCTCACGGCGCCCGGACCTCGGTCCCGTGGGCGAGCTGGTCTCGGGCATCGGCATCGGTGAGCTGAACCAGGTGGAGGCCCCCGGCAAGGAGGTCGTGATCGTGCCGGTGCGGGACGCCGGTGAGGCCGTGCACCGGACCGTGCAGCTGGTCGCCGACTCGGTGCCGCGCGTGATCGGCGTCCCGGCCGAGCAGACGGTGGTGATCACACCGGGCCACGGCGGCGCGGCGGGCACCCGTGCCCTGAACGTGGCGCTGAAGGAGCGGCTCAACCCGGGCCCCGGCCGCTTCGGCGGCTTCGACCCCGGTGACCGGATCGCCTACTCCCCCGCCCCCGGCCGTACGATCCCGGGCCGGGTGGTGAACGCGGACGCCGCGGGGCTGCATCTGGCGTGCGCCGGCGGACCCGTCGTCGTACCGAAGGAGCGGGTCGAGCAGGCCGTGCGGCACGGGTGGGCGCTGACCGCGCACCAGGCGGTGGGGGCGCGCTGGCCCGCGGTGGTCGTGGTGCTGCCCGGGGACGCGGCGCAGGCGCTCAGCCGACCGTGGGTGTACACGGCGTTCGGCCGGGCCGACCGGCATCTGTCCGTGGTGCACGGCGTGGACCAGGCGCTGCCCCGGGCCGTCGCCGAGGTCCCGGCCAAGCCGCGGACGACCCGGCTGCCGGTGCTGCTGCGACCGCAGGTCCCGGCGGAGGTCTGAGCCGGGACGGCAGCGGACGGCACGCGACGGCGGCGGTCACCGAGGGGTTTCCTCGGTGACCGCCGCCGTCGTGTGGGCCGGGCGCCGCGCGGATCAGCGGTCCGCTTCCAGCGCCTCCAGGTCCTCGTCCTCGTCGAGGTCGGCGTCCAGATCGGGATCGAGTTCGTCCTCGATCCCGTCCTCCACCTCGTCGATGTCGTCGATCTCGTCGTTGATCTCGTCGTCGAAGACCGCGCTGACGTCGAAGCGGCAGACCACCCGCTGCGGATCGACCTGCTCGAAGGGGGCCTCCAGCCAGGCGCCGGGCTCGGCCGTCTCGTCGGCGGCCGTCACCCACAGCGTCGAGTCGCCCTCCTCAAGGCCGAACTCCTTGGGGCGGGAGGCGATCTCGTCCGCCTCGAACTCGTCGAAGAGGATGCCCAGCGCGCCGTGGATCGTGGCGGAGGCCTCCGTCCCCGTGCCGTCTCCGACCGCCGCCTCGACCCGCTGCGCCTGGGCCAGCAGCCGCTGCGGCTCGGCCACGGCGTAGTCGCGGCGGATCAGCACGCTCACCGCGTTCGGCTCCTCGGGGCCGGTGTACGGCGGCAGGGAGTCGTCGGAACCGGGGATCTCGAAAGGCGTGACCTCGTCGTAACGGTCGTAGAGCAGCTCGTCGTAGACCTCGGCGGCCGCGGCGAGCTGGTTGAACGCCTCGTAGACGGCCGGGTCGTCCTCCCCCGACCGGGCTTCGACCGCGGCCAGGTGGCGGTCGAGCGCGGTCTTGACCGCCTCGGCGGCGGCGCGTACCTCGGCAGCGGTGGGCTGCGCAGCATCAGACATAGTGCAGACGCTATCCGTACCGGGGCTCTGCCCGCACAATAGATGCGATGCCGGAATACGAATTTGTCGACGTGTACGTACCTCGCGGGGTCTCCCGCAAGGACGCCACACGTCTGCTGACGGACCATGCCGAGTACGGACACTGGGAATTGGACCGACTGAGCCTGCTGCGCGACGGGAGTCGCAGGGTGCGGCTGCGCCGGCGGATCATCCGCCAGGTGCGCGCCACGTGGTGAGCTGAGCCGGGCGGGACGGAGCGGGCCCCGACCGTGCGGGGCCCCTCCGTTGCGCACGTCACATCTCTCCGGGAGCTACACGGAGGCCCGCGCCTTGCGGTACAGCACCGCGCCCGCGAGCAGCGCGCCCGCGCCGACCGGGAGAGCGAGGCCCAGCGGCAGTTCGCTGCCGGTGTGCGCGAGCTGGGCGCCGCTCGGGGACTCGACGCCGGACCGGGCACCGGACTGCGCACCGGGCTGGTTCACGTGCACGGAACCGATCGGCGTCTGACCGCCCTTGACCGGCGAGGTGCCCGGGGTGGTGGGGTGCGTGGGAGTGCCCGGGTGGCTCGGCGTTCCGGGGTGGCCCGGAGTCCCGGGAGGGGTCGTGCCGTGGCCGCCGCCGGGAGGCGTGCCGGGGTGGTGACCCCCGCCCGGGTGGTGGCCTCCGCCCGGCTGGTGACCTCCGCCGGGGTGATGCCCGCCCCCGGGGTGATGGCCTCCGCCGTGGTGGCCGCCGCCGCCGGGAGGTGTCCCGTGGTGACCACCGCCGTGATGCCCGCCGCCACCCGGAGGCGTCCCGTGGTGATCGCAGCCGTCGTGACCGCCACCGTGGTGACCGCCACCGCCCGGAGGGGTCCCGTGATGGCCGCCGGTCGGAGGCTTCCCGTGGTCGCCGCCGCCCGAACTGCCCCCATTCGCACAGTCGTTGCCGGTGACGGCGTTGCCGATGCCGATGACACTGACGCTGTTGCCGCAGACGTTCACCGGGACGTCGATCGGTACCTGGACGTGGTTGCCGGAGCCGACGCCGGGTGAGTTCGAGGCGTGTCCGCCGGCGTGCGAGCCCCCTGAGCCGCCCTGCGCGCCGTGCCCGCCCGAGCCGCCGTGGCCACCGGAGCCGCCGTGGCCACCGCCGCTGGTCCCGCTGCCCCCACCCTGGTTGGCGCACTTGTTGCCGACCGCCGGGTTGAGGATCCCGACCACGTTCACGGTGTTGCCGCAGGCGTTGACCGGCACGTGCACCGGTACCTGCACGGTGTTGCCGGACAGTACGCCGGGCGAGCCCTTGCTGGAGCCGACGGCGCCCGAGTCGGCGTGGGCGACGCCGCCCGCGGCCGCGATCACCCCGGTCGCCGCCGCCACGGTCATCAGGCTTTTTCGTGTGACCTGTCGCATTGCTGTATTCCCCCCTGCCTTCAATCCTGACTGAATTCCCCGCGCGATGTCCCGCGCGAAGACCGTCGGCCCCGGAGCGCATGGCGCGCGCTCCGGGGCCGAGGACGTGGTCACCCCTCAGAGGGGCGACGTCACTTGTTGACGCAGGCGTTGCCGAAGGCGGGGTTCAGCAGACCGATCACCGAGATCGTGTTGCCGCACACGTTCACCGGGACGTGCACGGGAACCTGGATGACGTTGCCGGAAACGACACCCGGGGAGTGCACGGCAGCACCCTGAGCGCCGGAGTCGGCGACGGCCAGACCCGCACCAGCGAGAACCAGGCCACCGGTGGCAGCCGCAGCGGCGACGACCTTCTTGATCATTATTCCTCCTTGTTGGCAAAAGCGATCTCGTGTTGCCGATCGCATCACCTGTAACGAGGAGGGAGTAATGGAGCTACGAGCTTATGAGCACATTCACTCGTCCCAGTGGAATCCGTACGGGCGGTCGAATTCCGGCGTCAACACACGCCGTACACCGGAAAGGCCCGGCTTCAGGACGCGTCGATGAACCGGTCCAGCACCCGCACCCCGAACTTCAGCCCGTCCACCGGCACCCGCTCGTCGACGCCGTGGAACATGCCCGCGAAGTCCAGCTCCGGCGGCAGCTTGAGCGGCGCGAAGCCGAAGCCGCGGATGCCGAGGTCGTCGAAGGACTTGGCGTCCGTACCGCCGGAGAGCATGTACGGGACGGCCTTCGCCGTCGGGTCCTCGGCGAGCAGCGAGGACTGCATGGCCTCCACCAGCGCGCCGTCGAAGGAGGTCTCCAGGGCCTTGTCCGAGTGGACGTCCTCGCGCTTGACCTTCGGGCCGAGGATCCGGTCGAGGTCGGCGAGGAACTCCTCCTCGTGGCCGGGCAGGAAGCGCCCGTCGATGTTGGCGGTCGCCTCGCCGGGGATGACGTTGACCTTGTAACCGGCGTTCAGCTGCGTCGGGTTGGCGGTGTTGCTGAGGGTCGCGCCGATGAGCTTGGCGATGCCGCCGAGCCGGGCGAGCGTGGCCTCCATGTCCTCGGGGTCGAGCGGGGTGCCGAGCGCGTCGCCGAGTTCGTCGAGGAACGCCCGGGTCGTCTTGGTGACCCGCACCGGGAACGTGTGCCGGCCCACGCGGGCGACCGCCTCGGACAGCTCGGTGATCGCGTTGTCCCGGTGGATCATCGAACCGTGCCCGGCGGTGCCGGCCACGGTCAGCTTCATCCAGTGCATGCCCTTCTCGGCCGTCTGGATCAGATAGAGCCGGCGCTCCTCGCTCACCGTGAACGAGAACCCGCCGACCTCGCTGATGCCCTCGGTGACGCCGTCGAACAGCTCGCGGTGGTTGTCGACGAGGTGCCGCGCCCCGTACGTGCCGCCCGCCTCCTCGTCCGCGAGGAAGGCGACCACGATGTCGCGCGGGGGCCTGCGCCCGCTGCGCAGCCGGTCGCGGACGACCGCCAGGGTCATCGCGTCCATGTCCTTCATGTCGACCGCGCCGCGCCCCCACACGCACCCGTCGGCGACCTCGCCGGAGAACGGGTGGTGGGTCCAGTCCGCCGCGTTCGCCGGTACGACGTCCAGGTGGCCGTGGATGAGGAGGGCGGGCCGGGACGGGTCCGTGCCCTCGATCCTGGCCACGGTGGACGCGCGTCCCGGGTGCGACTCGAAGATCTTCGGTTCGAGGCCCACCTCGGCGAGCTGCTCGGCGACGTACTCGGCCGCCTTGCGCTCACCCGGGCCCGAGTGGTCGCCGTAGTTGCTGGTGTCGATGCGGATCAGCTCGCGGCAGAGGTCCACGACCTCGTCCTCGCCGGTGACGCCCTTGGCCGTGTCCGTGTCGCTCACGCTGCTTCCTCCCACTGTCACTGCTGGTGGTCCTCCCTCATCCTCTCTCTCCCACGCCCCGCACCCCAAGGGCGGTCCCGGCCCGTCACACGCCGTTCACGCCGGACGGGGGCCGCGCGGGGCGGCGACGGGGGGTGATCGGCCACCCCTGGAAGCCTGGTAATGTTTCCTTTGTCGCCGCAGGGGAAACCACGCGCGACAGACACCTTGTCCGGGTGGCGGAATGGCAGACGCGCTAGCTTGAGGTGCTAGTGCCCTTTATCGGGCGTGGGGGTTCAAGTCCCCCCTCGGACACATCGACGGCGAGGACCGCGACCAGCACAGGTCGCGGTCCTCGCCGCATTTGTGGGGGATGTCTCCTTCGATCCGAAGATCACCAGGTCAGAGCGTTGCCGCTCGCTCACGGAGCGCCCCCGTTCGGCTGCCCCGAGTGGCCGTCGGCAGGCCCGGACCCTAGCGTCGTACTAAAATTTCC
Organism: Streptomyces sp. NPDC090083; assembly: GCF_044747445.1. Taxonomy (NCBI): domain Bacteria; kingdom Bacillati; phylum Actinomycetota; class Actinomycetes; order Kitasatosporales; family Streptomycetaceae; genus Streptomyces; species Streptomyces sp. NPDC090083. The sequence continues at coordinate 297,512 of NZ_JBIVED010000008.1, forward strand.
GGCTTGTTACGGAACGGAGCTGGAGCTGGACAACCCCAGGCATACCTGCGGGCCCGCCAGCGCCCCGGAGATGTCCGGGTTCGAGACGCGAGGACCGATGGCAGCCATACACGAGAGCAGCGCTCTCGGGCTCGACGATGAGATCCGCACACAGTTCGGCGACACGGCACGTTTCTCCGCGGCGTCCGCCGCTTCGCCCCGCACGCTCGTCGACGTGCTCGACGCGTCGGTGCGGTCGTATCCCGACGAGCTCGCCCTGGACGACGGCACCGTCCGTCTGACCTACCGTGCGCTGGCCGCCGAGGTGGAGACCCTGCGCCGCACCCTGGCCGCGGCCGGTGTCGGCCTCGGCGACCGGGTCGGCGTGCGCGTCCCCTCCGGGACCAACGACCTGTACATCGCGATCCTCGCCGTGCTGGCCGCCGGTGCCGCCTATGTGCCGGTGGACGCCGAGGACCCGGACGAGCGGGCCGAGCTGGTGTTCGGCGAGGCCGGTGTGCGGGCCGTCATCGGCGCCGAGCACGCGCTGACCGTGCTCGGGCACGGCGACGCCCCGGCGGCCCGGCCCGGTGTCGAGCAGGACGCGTGGATCATCTTCACTTCCGGTTCCACCGGCAAGCCCAAGGGCGTGGCCGTCACCCACCGCAGCGCGGCGGCCTTCGTGGACGCCGAGGCGGCCCTGTTCCTCACCGAGGACCCGATCGGTCCGGGTGACAGGGTCATGGCGGGGCTGTCCGTCGCGTTCGACGCGTCCTGCGAGGAGATGTGGCTGGCCTGGCGCTACGGCGCCTGTCTGGTGCCCGTGCCGCGCTCCCAGGTCCGCAGCGGCGCCGACCTCGGCCCCTGGCTGGTCGAGCAGGAGATCACCGTCGTCTCGACCGTGCCGACCCTGGCGTCCCTGTGGGAGCCGGAGGCGCTGAACGACGTACGCCTGCTGATCTTCGGCGGTGAGGCCTGCCCGCCCGAGCTGGTGCAGCGGCTGGTCACCGAGGGCCGTGAGGTCTGGAACACGTACGGGCCGACCGAGGCGACCGTCGTGGCCTGCGCCTCGCTGATGACCGGCGACGAGCCGATCCGCATCGGACTCCCGCTGAACGGCTGGGAGTTGGCCGTCGTCGACGAGGCCGGGGTGCCCGTGCCGATGGGCGACAGCGGCCAGTTGGTGATCGGCGGGGTCGGTCTCGCCCGCTATCTGGACCCCGAGAAGGACGCGGAGAAGTACGCGCCCCTGGAATCGCTCGGCTGGGAACGGGCCTACCGCAGCGGTGACTTGGTCAAGGCCGAGCCCGAGGGGCTGATCTTCCTGGGCCGGGCCGACGAGCAGATCAAGCTCGGCGGACGCCGGATCGAGCTCGGCGAGGTCGACGCGGCGCTCCAGGCGCTGCCCGGGGTCGCGGGTGCGGCCGCCGCCGTGCGCACCGCACGCAGCGGCAACCAGCTCCTCGTCGGCTATGTCGTCACCCAGGAGGGCTGGGACCAGACCGCCGCCGTCGAGAAGCTGCGGGCCGAACTGCCCGCCGCGCTCGTGCCGTTGATCGCGCCGGTCGAGGACCTCCCGACCCGCACCTCCGGCAAGGTCGACCGCAACGCGCTGCCCTGGCCGCTCGAAGGCCTGGAGACCGGTGGCGCCAAGGAGCAGCTCTACGGCACCGAGGCCTGGCTCGCTGAGCAGTGGGCCGAGGTGCTCGGCATCCCGGTGAGCACCGCGGCCGACGACTTCTTCGCGATCGGCGGAAGCAGCCTGGCCGCCGCGCAGTTGACCACCCGGCTGCGCACCCGGTACCCGAGCGCGGCCGTCCTCGACATCTACCAGCGGCCGACGCTGCGGAAGTTGGCCCGGCACCTGGAGGACTCGGCGCAGGGCGACGGCACCGCGCGGCCGATCGCCCCGGTGCCGACCCGCGCCAGGGTGGTCCAACTCCTCGCGCTGATCCCCCTGTTCACCCTGGTCGGGCTGCGCTGGACGGTGGCGCTGGCCGCGCTGGGCAACGTGCTCGGTGGCTACGGCTGGCTGCCGACCGCGTCCTGGTGGCTGGTCGGCGCGGGCGCGCTGCTGTTCTTCAGCCCGCCCGGCCGGCTCGCGATCGCCGCGGGCGGCGCGCGACTGCTGCTGCGCGGTGTGCGGCCGGGCCGCTACGACCGCGGTGGCAGCGTCCATCTGCGGCTGTGGGCGGCGGAGCGGCTGGCCGAGTTCAGCGGGGCGACCGCTCTGACGGGCTCGTGGCTGGAGCGGTACGCGCGTGCCCTCGGCGCCAAGGTCGGCCAGGACGTCGATCTGCACTCGCTGCCGCCGGTCACCGGCATGCTCAAGCTGGGCCGCGGTGCCGCGGTCGAGTCCGAGGTGGACCTGTCCGGCTACTGGCTGGACGGCGACCGGCTGGAGATCGGCCCGGTCAAGGTCGGCGCGCACGCGGTGGTCGGCACGCGCAGCATGCTGTTCCCCGGTGCCCGGGTGGGCAAGCGGGCCGAGGTGGCGCCGGGTTCGGCCGTCACCGGCACGGTCCCGACCGGCCAGCGCTGGGCGGGCGCGCCCGCGGTGAAGCTCGGCAAGGCCAAGCACAACTGGCCCAAGGAGCGCCCGCAGCGGGGCACGTACTGGCGTGTGATGTACGGCGTGACGGGCTTCGCGCTGACCATGCTCCCGGTGGTCTCCGGCGTCGTGGCGCTGCTGGTGGCGAGCGCGTTCATCGCGCCCGGCGACGGGCTCGGCGAGGCGCTGCGGGGTGCGGCGGTCGCGCTGGTCCCGGCGACGCTGTCCTTCGGGCTGGCGTACGCGCTGCTGATCCTGATCGGGGTGCGGCTGCTCAGCCTGGGGCTGCGTGAGGGTACGCATCCGACGCACAGCCGGACCGGCTGGCAGGCGTGGACCGTGACGCAGTTGATGGACCTGTCCCGCGAGACCCTGTTCCCGCTGTACGCGGGGCTCGCGACCCCGGTGTGGCTGCGGCTGCTCGGGATGCGGATCGGGCGCGGCGCCGAGGTGTCCACCGTGCTCGCGCTGCCGAGCCTGACCACGGTCGGCGAGGGCGCGTTCCTGGCCGACGACACGTTGACCGCGCCGTACGAGCTCGGTGGCGGCTGGGTGCGGATCGGGCGGGCCGAGATCGGGCGGCGGGCGTTCCTCGGGAACTCCGGGATGACCGCGCCCGGCCGGAGCGTGCCGGACGGCGGGCTCGTCGGGGTGCTGTCGGCGACGCCGAAGAAGGCGAAGAAGGGCACGTCGTACCTGGGTCTGCCGCCGGTGAAGCTGCCGCGCAGCACCAGCGGCGGCGACCAGAGCCGGACCTACGACCCGCCGGCCAGGCTGCTGTGGGCGCGCGGTCTGGTGGAGCTGTGCCGGATCGTGCCGGTGTTCTGCTCGGCGGGACTCGCCGTGCTGACGGTGGCCGCGCTGTGCGCGCTGGGGGTGTGGGCGCCGCTGCTGTCGGGGCTCGTGCTGCTGGCGGTGGGGGCGCTGGCCGGGCTGGTCTCGATCGTGGCCAAGTGGCTGCTCGTGGGCCGGCACCGCGGTGACGAGCACCCGCTGTGGAGCGGTTACGTGTGGCGCAACGAGCTGGCGGACACCTTCGTCGAGGTCGTGGCGGTGCCGTGGCTGGCCGGTTCGGTGCCGGGCACTCCGGTGCTGACGGCCTGGCTGCGCGGGCTCGGCGCGCACATCGGCAAGGGGGTCTGGGTGGAGAGCTACTGGCTGCCCGAGACCGACCTGGTGACCCTGGAGGACGCCACCACGGTGAACCGCGGCTGTGTGCTCCAGACCCACCTCTTCCACGACCGGATCTTGCGGACGGATACTGTGGTCCTCCGTGAGGGCGCGACGCTGGGTCCTGGCGGAATCGTCCTGCCCGGCAGCGAGGTCGGGGCCCGTACCACTCTGGGGCCCGCGTCGCTCGTGATGGCGGGTGAGTCCGTGCCGGACGACACCCGCTGGCTGGGCAATCCGATCGAGTCATGGCGATCCTGAACACAGGTCACGCGGTGTCGGCTTCGGAGGGCGGTGCACGGGTACGAGATACGAGCACAGCGCAGGGAGCAGACGCAGCAGTGACCGTTCAGCAGGCGGCGGGTCCGGACCCGTATTTCCCGGCAAACGGCGATGCCCGCTACCGGGTGCACCGCTATGAGCTCGCGCTGGACTACCGTCCCGGCCCCAATCGTCTCTCCGGCACGGCGCGCATCAACGCCATAGCGGGCCGTGCGCCGCTGCCCGAGTTCCAGCTGAACCTGGGCGACTTCAAGATCGGCCGGATCCGGGTGGACGGCCGCCAGCCGCACTACACGCATCGCGGCGGCCGGCTGCGGGTGCGTCCGGCGAAGCCGTTGCGGGCCGGTGCCGCGTTCACCGTGGAGATCCACTGGTCGGGCAACCCCAAGCCGGTCGCCAGCCCCTGGGGCGGCCTCGGCTGGGAGGAGCTGACCGACGGCGCGCTGGTGGCGAGCCAGCCGATCGGGGCGCCGTCCTGGTACCCGTGCAACGACCGTCCCGCGGACAAGGCGTCGTACCAGATCTCGATCACGACCCCGTCGGCGTACGCGGTGGTCGCGGGCGGCCGGCTGCTCACCCGGACCACCAAGGCCTCCACGACCACGTGGGTGTACGAGCAGTCGGCGCCGACGTCGAGCTATCTCGTCGGCCTGTCGATCGGCAAGTACCAGACGGTGCTGCTGGGCGATCCGGGGCTGGGCGGGGTCCCGCAGCACGGGCACATCCCGTCGGACCTTCTCCCCGAATTCTCAAGGGACTTCGCCCGTCAGCCCGCGATGATGGAGCTGTTCCAGGACATCTTCGGGCCGTACCCGTTCGACGAGTACGCGGTCGTCGTGACGGAGGAGGAGCTCGATGTCCCCGTCGAGGCACAGGGGTTGTCGCTGTTCGGCGCCAACCACGTCGACGGGGCCCGGGGTTCGGAACGGCTTGTCGCGCACGAGCTGGCCCATCAGTGGTTCGGCAACAGCGTCTCCATCGCCGACTGGCGGCACATCTGGCTGAACGAGGGTTTCGCCAAGTACGCGGAATGGCTGTGGTCCGAGCGCTCGGGCGGTCGCACGGCCCATCAACACGCCGCCGCCGCGCACCGGTTGCTCGCCACGCTCCCCCAGGACCTGCGTCTGGCCGACCCCGGCCGCAAGTCCATGTTCGACGACCGTCTCTACGAACGCGGCGGTGTCGCCGTGCACGCGGTGCGCTGCGCGCTGGGCGACATCGCGTTCTTCCGGATGCTGCGGGGGTGGGCGACCCAGCACCGCAACGGCACGGTGACCACGGCGACGTTCACGTCCCACGCGTCCCGCTTCACGTCCGAACCGCTGGACCAGCTCTTCGACGCGTGGGTGTACCGGGGGGCGTTGCCGCCGATGCCTTCGGCGGAGACGGGGATCGCGGTCTGAGTCGCAGGTTCCGTTGCGGCCGAGGAGCTGACGGAGTATCAAGTGACCTCACACGGGGGTGAGGTCATGGCAACCGCATGGAGCCGGGGCACGGCGGAGACGAGCGAGTGGCTGGAGGTCTACGGGGAGACCGAGCCGCGGTCCGTCCCGCTGGAGCGGATGTTCACCACAGGTCCGGACACCGCACGGCCCTTCACCGGGTATCTCTACGTCTGGTCGCTCGGGTACACCGGGGACGAAGCACCGGCCGTGAAGGTCACGCTTTTGTTCCCGGCCGTGGGCGGTTGGCGGGTGAAGGACGTCCAGGCCATCGTGTACCACCTGCCGCCGGTGGCAGACGAGCGGGCGTGGCGGAACACCCTGGCCAGGGACCTGCGGGCGGCGGGACCCGTCCTGGAAGCTGCTGGAAGGCTCACGGCCGAGCTGGCCGGCTTTCCCCAGATCAACGCGATGACGTCCGCCGCCGCCCATCTGAGAGCCCGCAGTGCGCCGCAGATGCGGGACGAGGAGTGGTTCGTCAAGCGGGTGCACCGCCGTGCCGACGGGAGCCTGTACCAGGGAGTCGAGTGGACGCTCCCGGCGAATTTCGTGCAGCAGATCGGGACACGGATCACCGGCGCCCTCCTCGTGGAGTTCATCGGCGCCACACCCGCCGGGGAGGTCACCGACCCTCTTCGCGGCGAGCCGCTGCCGCTCCTGGCCTGTGCGACTCTCACCCGCGACAAGGAGACGCGGCTGCCCGAGGACGCCTATGTCCGGCTGCCCCTCGGCGTCACCCCCGAACGTCCGCGCGCGTAGCCCGGGCACAATATGCCCATGACCCGCTCCAACTGCCCCTGCGGCCTCCCCGCCCCCTACGGCAACTGCTGCGGCCGTTACCACTCGGGCTCCGCGACCGCTCCCACCGCCGAGGCTCTGATGCGTTCCCGCTACACCGCCTTCGTGCGGCTGGACGCGTCCTATCTGCTGCGTACCTGGCATCCGCGGACGCGTCCCGCCGAGCCGCTCGACCTCGATCCGGGGATGCGGTGGACGGGGTTGGACATCGTCGAAAGCACCGGCGGGTCGGCCTTCCACTCGGCCGGGACGGTGACGTTCCGGGCCTCGTACCGGGGTGGTGCGATCCATGAGCGGAGCCGGTTCGAGCGGGTCGACGGGGCGTGGGTGTATCTCGACGGGGAGTTCTTGGACTAAGGACTAAGGACTAGGGACCAGGGACTGGGGACCAAGGGCGGCCGGCCTCCCGGGGTTGCTACGGGGCCAGGATGTCCAGTTCCTGGAGGGCGCCGACCGTGATCTCGCGGGTCAGGGTCTCCGCGCGGACCGCGTCGCCCTCGCGGACCGCCTCCGCGACCTGCACGTGCAGGGTGACGGCGGCGGGGTCGGGGTCCTCGAACATGACCTCGTGGTGGGTGCGGCCCGCGAGGACCTCGGTGACGACGTCGCCGAGGCGGGCGAACATCTCGTTGCCCGAGGCGGTGAGGATCACGCGGTGGAAGGCCACGTCGTGGACGAGGTAGGCCTCCAGCTGGTGGCCGCGTGAGGTGGCGACCATGCCGATCGCGCACTCGGTGAGTTCCGCGCACTGCTCGGCCGTGGCGAACTTGGCCGCGAGGCCGGCCGCGATCGGCTCGACGGCGGAGCGCAGCACCGTGAGCGAGCGCAGCTGCTGGGGGCGGTCGGCTCCGGCCAGGCGCCAGCGGATGACCTGGGGGTCGTAGACGTTCCACTCGGCCTTGGGGCGGACCGTGACGCCGACCCGGCGGCGGGACTCGACGAGGTGCATGGACTCCAGGACGCGGACCGCCTCGCGCATCACGGAGCGGGACACCTCGAAGTCCTTGGCGAGCTCGTCCGTGCGCAGGACACTGCCCGGCGGGTAGGCGCCCGCGGTGATGGCGGGGCCGAGGGAGTCGAGTACGCGGCCGTGCAACCCGCGGCCCGGAATGGTCATGCACTCAGCGTACGGGGCACATCACGGAACCAAAAAGTCAGACTTATATGTCACAGACTCTTGAATTCGTCGTACCTAATCGGTTTCAGTGGGTGCGACATCAGGTGTCGACGGAGACAGTGAGGCAGCCATGCGTACCCCCCATGTCGTCGTGGTCATGGGTGTGGCGGGCACCGGGAAGACCACCATCGGTCCCCTGCTCGCGGCCCGGCTCGGCGTTCCGTACGCCGAGGGCGACGACTTCCACCCGCAGGCCAACATCGCGAAGATGTCGGCCGGGCACCCGCTGACCGACGAGGACCGGTGGCCCTGGCTGGACGCCATCGGTTCCTGGGCGCACGGGCGCGCGGGGCTCGGCGGGGTCGTCAGCAGCTCCGCGCTGAAGCGGTCGTACCGCGACCGGCTGCGCGCCGCCGCCCCCGGGGTCGTCTTCGTGCACCTCACCGGCGACCGCGCGCTGATCGAGGACCGGATGGCGCACCGGCACGGCCACTTCATGCCGACCGCGCTGCTCGACTCGCAGTTCGCCACGCTCCAGCCGCTGGAGGCGGACGAGGCGGGTGTCGCCGTGGACGTCACCGGCAGCCCCGAGCAGATCGCCGAGCGGGCCGCGTCCGCGCTCGAACAGGTCCCCGAGCCGACCTCCTAGTTCTCCCTCGCCACCTCAACTCCCCATATCCGCAAGGAAACCACCGTGACCAGACTCAGCGTCGAGATGCTGGCAGCGGACCCCGTCGAGCCCATCACCTCGGCCGGACACGCGCAGCTGGGCATCGCCGTACTGGCGGGCATCGCCGTCATCGTCCTGCTCATCACCACGTTCAAGATGCACGCCTTCCTGGCGCTGACCATCGGCTCGCTCGCGCTCGGCGCGTTCGCCGGGGCGCCGCTGGACAAGGTCATCACCAGCTTCAGCACCGGGCTCGGCTCCACGGTCGCCGGGGTGGGCGTGCTGATCGCCCTGGGCGCGATCCTCGGCAAGCTGCTGGCCGACTCGGGCGGCGCGGACCAGATCGTCGACACCATCCTCGCGAAGGCGAGCCCCCGGTCGATGCCGTGGGCGATGGTCCTGATCGCCTCCGTGATCGGGCTGCCGCTGTTCTTCGAGGTCGGCATCGTGCTGCTGATCCCGGTCGTCCTGATGGTCGCCAAGCGCGGCAACTACTCGCTCATGCGCATCGGCGTCCCGGCGCTGGCCGGTCTGTCGGTCATGCACGCGCTGATCCCGCCGCACCCCGGCCCGCTGGTCGCCGTGGACGCGGTCAAGGCGAACCTCGGTCTGACGCTGGCGCTCGGCGTGCTGGTCGCCATCCCGACCGTCATCGTCGCGGGTCCCCTGTTCTCGAAGGTCGCCGCCCGCTGGGTGGACGTCCAGGCGCCCGAGCGGATGCTCCCGGCCCGGCCGTCCGAGGACCTGAAGAGCCGTCCGGGCTTCGGGGCGACCCTCGCCACGATCCTGCTGCCGGTCGTGCTCATGCTGTCCAAAGCCCTGGTCGACATCATCGTCGACGACCCCGCGCACACCGTGCAGCGCGTCTTCGACGTGATCGGCTCGCCGCTGATCGCGCTCCTCGCGGCCGTCATCGTCGGCATGTTCACGCTGGGCCGGCCGGCCGGGTTCACCAAGGACCGGCTCTCCACGACCGTCGAGAAGGGCCTGATGCCGATCGCGGGCATCCTGCTCATCGTCGGCGCGGGCGGCGGCTTCAAGCAGACGCTGATCGACTCCGGCGTCGGCCAGATGATCCTGGACATCTCCAAGGACTGGTCGATCCCGGCGCTGCTGCTGGCCTGGCTGATCGCGGTGGCGATCCGGCTCGCGACCGGTTCGGCGACGGTGGCCACCATCTCGGCGGCCGGTCTGGTCGCTCCGCTGGCCGCCGACATGTCGAGCACGCACACCGCCCTGCTCGTGCTGGCGATCGGCGCGGGCTCGGTCTTCTTCAGCCATGTCAACGACGCCGGCTTCTGGCTGGTGAAGGAGTACTTCGGCCTGAGCGTCGGCCAGACCCTCAAGTCCTGGTCCGTCATGGAGACGATCATCTCGGTCGTCGGCGGCGGACTCGTCCTCCTGCTCTCGCTGATCATCTAGGGGTGCGGGAATGAGCCATCCTCTCTTCGACATCAGCGGCCGTACGGCCCTGGTCACCGGTTCCAGCCGGGGCATCGGACTCGCCCTCGCCCGGGGCCTGTCGGAGGCCGGCTGCACGGTCGTCCTCAACGGCCGCGACGGGGATCGCCTCGCCGAGGCCGCCGCCGGGCTCTCCGGCGACGTCCGCACGGCCGCCTTCGACGTGACCGACGGTCCCTCGGTCGCCGCCGGGATCAGGGACGTCGAGGAGCGGGTCGGCCCGCTGGACATCCTGGTGAACAACGCGGGCATGCAACTGCGGGCCCCGCTGCTGGAGTTCACCGACTCCGACTGGCACCGCATCGTCGGCACCAACCTCACCAGCGCGTTCCTGGTCGGCCGCGAGGCGGCCCGCCGGATGACGGAGCGCGGCCACGGCAAGATCATCAACATCTGCTCGCTGCAGAGCGAGGTGGTCCGCCCGGGCATCGCCCCGTACGCGGCCACCAAGGGCGCCCTGAAGATGCTCACCAAAGGCATGTGCGCGGACTGGGGCCCGAGCGGTGTGCAGGTCAACGGCCTGGGCCCCGGCTACATCGAGACGGAACTCACCCGGCCCCTGGTCGAGGACGAGGAGTTCAGCGCCTGGGTGCGCGGGCGGACCCCGGCGGGCCGCTGGGGCCGTACCGGGGATCTGGTGGGCGGGCTGCTGTTCCTGGCGTCGCCCGCCGCGGACTTCGTGAGCGGACAGATCCTGTACGTCGACGGCGGTATGACGAGCGTGCTGTAGAGAAGGGGAGTCCGGACATGCTGGGTTGTGTGATTCACGGTCAGGACGACCTGCGGGTCGAGGAGTTGAGGACCCCGGAGCCCGGCCCCGGCCAGGCCCTGGTCGCGGTCCGCTACGGCGGTGTCTGCGGCTCCGACCTCCACTACTGGCGCCACGGCGGCGTCGGCGACTTCCGCCTCAGGGAACCGATGCTGCTCGGCCACGAGGTCGTCGGCACCGTCCTGTCCTACGGCCCCGGGGCCACAGGTCCCGTCCCCGGTACGGGAGTTGCCGTGCACCCGGCCACTCCGTGCGGGGTGTGCCCCGAGTGCGCGGACGGCCGGCGCAACGTGTGCCGGGACACCGCGTACCTGGGCAGCGCGGCCCGCTTCCCGCACGTCCAGGGCGGTTTCGCGGCCCATGTCACCGTTCCCGCAGGGCAGTTGAGGGCGGTCCCGGCCGGACTTGAGCTGCGCAGGGCCGTCCTCGCCGAGCCGCTCTCCGTCGCCCTGCACGCCGTACGACGGGCCGGGGACATCGCCGGACGCCATGTGCTGGTCACCGGCGCGGGCCCGATCGGCTGTCTGGTCGTCGCGGCGGCGAAGGCGGCCGGGGCGGCTCGTGTGACGGTGACCGACCTGCTTCCTGCGGCGCTGGAGTACGCCACGGCGGCCGGTGCCGACACCGTCGTACGGGCGGACGATCCGGACGACTCCGGGTGGCCGTCCGAGGTGGACGTCGCCGTCGAGGCGTCGGGGGTGGCGGCCGGGCTCGACACCTGTCTGCGGCTGGTGCGGCGGGGCGCGGTCGTCGTGCAGCTCGGGATGCTGCCGCCGGGGCGGAGTCCGTTCGCCGGGAACCTGCTGGTCAGCCGGGAGATCGAGCTGCGGGGCGCGTTCCGCTTCGACACGGAGTTCGACGACGCCCTGCGGCTCCTCGCCGTGGAGCCCGCGTTCGACGCGCTGGTCAGTGCGGTGGTGCCGGTGCGGGAGGCGGAGTCGGCGTTCGCGCTGGCGGCCGACCGGAGCCGATCGTGCAAGGTCCTGCTGGACTTCCGGGACTGAGCCGCGCGCGCCGGAGGGGCGCGCGCCGCCATACCGCGGCGCGGCTCCGCCGCGGACGACCTACGGCCTCCCGGCGGAGCGCTACGGCTTCCAGAGCGGGTGCTCGCGCTTGGCCCACTCCCGGCTCACCGACCCGGTGCGCAGCCCGGCCCTGGCCTCCGGGTCGCCGAGGGCCATGCCGATGTGGCCGCCGAGGACGATGCCCATGGTCAGGGCGAGCCAGTCGTGGACGAAGGTCGCGCTGGTGCGCCACATGATCGGGGTGAGATGGGTGAACCACATCATCAGGCCGGTGCCGAGCATCACCAGGGTCGCGCCGGCGATCCAGTTGGCGTAGACCTTCTGGCCGGCGTTGAACTTGCCCGCCGGGCGCGCCGAGCGGCGTTTGTCGCGCATCAGGGCGCCGCGGAGCCAGACCCGGTCGTGCGGGCCGAAGCGGTTGAGGAAGCCGAGGTTGACGCGGAAGCCGCGCGAGATCAGGCCGATGAGGACCGGCACGGGGAGCGCGATCCCGGCCAGCTCGTGGATGCGGACGACGAGTTCACGGCGGCCGACCAGTTCGGCGAACTGCGGGATGTACAGGCAGGCGGCCGTGGCCACGCAGATGCCCATCAGCAGGGCCGTGGTCCGGTGCACCCAGCGCTCGGTGCGGCCGAAGCGGCGGACGCGGGCCGAGGACTCCGTCTGCGCGGAGTGGGCTTCAGTTCGTAGGGGCATCGTCGCGTCCGTTCGACTTGCCGACCCAGGCGTCGACGTCGTAGCCCCGGTTCTCCCAGTAGCCGGGCTTCACATGCTCGGTGACCGTGATGCCGGAGAGCCACTTGGCGGACTTGTAGAAGTACATGGGCGCCACGTAGAGGCGGACCGGGCCGCCGTGGTTGTGGCCGAGCGGCTTGTCCTGCATGCGCAGCGCGACCAGGATGTCGGAGCGCCGGGCCTGGTCGAGGGTGAGGCTCTCCGTGTAGGCGCCGTCGAAGCAGGTGAAGCGCACCGCCCCGGCCGTGGCCCGCACTCCCGCCGCGTCCAGGATCCGGGACAGGCGCACCCCCTCGAAGGGGGTCCCGGGGACCCGCCAGCCGGTGACGCACTGGACGTCCTTGACCAGCCGGGTCTGCGGCAGCGCGCGCAGGTCGGCCAGGGTGTAGGTGGCCGGTCTGTCGACCAGGCCGTCGACGGTCAGCCGGTAGGTCTCGGCGTTCTTGTCCGGGACCGACCCGGTGACGGAGTAGTAGCGGAAGCCGCCGCCGTTCGGGAGCAGTCCGGTCAGGCCGGTGGGGTCGTCGCCGGACATCGCGCCGAGGAACCCCTCCATGCCTTTCTGGAGGGTGGGCGCGGTGACGACGCCGAGGGCGCCCAGGCCGAGGGTGCCGAGGAGGACCCGGCGGCCGAACGGCCGGCCCTCCGGCTTCTCCTCCTCGGGTGGATCGACCGCGGGTTGTTCAGGGTTCACGCACTCATTCGAACACCCGCGACCCCGGCACGGCCAGGGATCGCGGGTGCCCGTCAGACTTCCGTAACCCTTTCTTACGCGCTTCTCAGAGAGCCCGTCGCGGCTCGGGACGCGTCACGGCGTCTCCGCCGCCGCCTTCTCCAGCTGGAACGCCTCGTTGCCGAGCCCGATGCGGGCGTGCGCCTCGGGGTTGCGGGCGCGCAGGAACAGGCCCTGGGCGAGGCCGACAAGCACGGCGAGACCGATGATGCCGGGCAGGACCCAGCTCAGGGCCGAGTCGGGTCCCGCGCCGACCAGGACGTCGAAGTCCTTGACCGTGTAGACGGCGATGACGGTGAGCGCGGAGGTGACCAGCCGCCAGGCCTGCGCGCCCGCGGAGCCGCGGCGGGCGAAGAAGACGATCACCGAGACGGAGGCGGCGGCCATCAGCACGATCACGCCGAGGGCGCCGATGTTGCCGAACCAGGTGAACAGATGCAGGACCGGTTCGGTCGGGTCGCCGGTGGGCTTGTCGTCGACGAGCGCGAAGACGACCACGATGACGGCGGACACGGCGGTCTGGAGCAGCGAGCCGGTGCCGGGCGCGCCGCTGGAGCCCGTCGTACGGCCGAACGCGGACGGCAGCAGGCCCTCGCGGCCCATGGCGAAGGCGTAGCGGGCGACGACGTTGTGGAAGCTGAGCATGGCCGCGAACATGCCGGTGACGAACAGGACGTGCAGCACGTCGGTGAAGGTGCCGCCGAGCCGGGACTCGGTGAGGTGGAAGAGCAGGCCGGCGCTCTGCTTCTGGGAGACGCCGACGATCCGCGAGGGTCCGGCGGCGACGGTGAGCGCCCAGCAGCTGAGCGCGAAGAAGACGGCGACGCCGCCGACGGCCAGGAACATCACGCGCGGCACCAGGACGTGCGGGCGGCTGGTCTCCTCGGCGTAGACGGGGGCCTGTTCGAAGCCGAGGAAGGCGGCGACGCAGAAGCACAGGGCGGTGCCGACGCCCGCGCCGCCGAGGGTGTCCGGGTTGAAGGCGTGCAGGGACAGGCCTTCCTTGGCCGGGTCGGCGACGGCGGCGATGTCGAAGATGACGACGAGCGCGACCTCGATGACGAGCAGGACGCCGAGCACGCGCGCGTTGACGTCGATCTTCAGCCGGCCGAGCGTGCCGACGACGAGGACGGCCGCGAGTGCCGGTATCCACCAGGCGACCTGGAGGTCGGCGTAGGTGGAGAACAGGCCGGAGACCTCGAAGCCGAAGATGCCGTAGATGCCGGCCTGGAGGGCGTTGTACGCGACGAGTGCCACCAGGGCCGCGCTGGCGCCCGCGGTGCCGCCGAGGCCGCGGGAGATGTACGCGTAGAACGCGCCCGCGTTGTGGACGTGCCGGCTCATCTCGGCGTAGCCGACGCCGAAGAGGACCAGGACGGCCCCGAGGAGGACGAAGAGCAGGGGCTGTCCTTCGATCCCCATCACCGCGAATGTGGTGGGCATGACACCTGCGACCACCATGAGGGGAGCGGTCGCCGCGAGCACGGAGAGCAGCAGGCCCCCGGTGCCGAGACGGTCGGCGCGCAGGGCCCGCTCCCGCCCCCGGAACGTGCTGACGTCGCCGCCGTCCGCGGTGGCGCTGCTCGTACTGGACTTGCCCGTCGTCATGGCGAGGACGTCCTTTCGGGTCGCTGCGGGGAGGGCGAGGACGTCACGGGAGCGTCGCTACGGGGTCGTTCCGTCGCCGTGATGGCGTCACGACGTACCGAGCGCGTGGTCGCGTGCGGTGCGGAAGGCGGTGAGGGGGTCGCGGTCCGGGTACGACCAGGGGGTCGGGGTGGGGTGCTCGCCGATCCGGTGGAACAGGGCGGCGGCCTCGGCGCCCCGGCCCTCGCAGCACTTGGCGTGGGCGAGGAAGTTGAGGTCGACCAGGCGGCGCGGGTGGCCCTCGGTCTCCCATTCCAGCCACCAGTCGAAGCCGGCCTTCATCACCTGGCGGGCCCGGCGCCCGGTCCAGTGCTCGGAGGCGGCCGGGTCGGCGGGTTCGAGGCCGGCGGCGGCCAGGACGCGATAGCGCTCGGCGTGCGCGACGACCGGGAGGATGGCGAGCGGGGAGTCGGCGGGGGCCTGTTCGGCGGCCCAGTAGGCGAAGTCGTACACCTCGTGGAGCGGGTCGAGTCCGGCGGTGGCCCGGCGTTCCGCGAGCCGGGCGACCATCAGATGGTGGGCGTGGTGGTGGTCGGCGTGCCGGTGGCGGACCTCGTCGAAGAGCTGGACGACGCCTTCGTCGGTGCCGAGGGTGTGCTCCAGCAGGAGCAGTCCGAGCCACGGCGTGGGATCGCCGGGCAGCCTGGACGACGCCGTACGGCAGGCGTCCCGGGCGCGGGCGGGTTCCTCCTTGCCCGCCAGCGCGCGCTGGACGAGCGCCAGGGCGAGCAGCACGGCCGCGTCGCCGGACTCGGGTTCGGCGAGCAGCCAGTCGCGGGCCCAGGCGGCGGTGTAGGACTCCTGGGCGAGGACGGTGACGCGGTGGGCGCGGGCGTCCCAGTCGTCGCCCGTCCGGGCGAGCAGTCCGCGCGCCGCCTGCCAGCGTCCCTGGGCCAACGCGGCTCGCGCGGCGACGAGTTGATCGTCGTCGAGCGCCGCGTCGAAGGGCTGTGACGCGCGCTTGTGACGGCGTCCGAGGGGTGGCGGGGGTGGGGACACCCGGGTATTCCTCACGATCCTCACGCGGCG
The DNA here is from genome assembly GCF_044747445.1 of Streptomyces sp. NPDC090083. Lineage (NCBI taxonomy): Bacteria > Bacillati > Actinomycetota > Actinomycetes > Kitasatosporales > Streptomycetaceae > Streptomyces > Streptomyces sp. NPDC090083. Next base: position 312,920 of record NZ_JBIVED010000008.1, read on the forward strand.
CTGCGGGACATCGGCCTGCCATCGGCCGATCACGCACAGCAAACCCTCAGCCAACACTTCACGTCAAGTGGGGCACACCCGTGACACCTGTCAACTACCGGGAAAGGAGGGGCACTTGTGGCTGAATCCACTCCCCCGGACGGCATGCTCCCCACCGTTCGTGAGGAACCGGTGTGGCGTACGCCATGGCGCTCCGCCATCCGGCGACGGACCATGGGAGAACGGTCCCGCCGCCGCCTCCGATCGTGCCGAGGTCGTCAGAGCATCGTGACCGGGTCGACTGTCCGCTTCCGGACTCCCAGGGGCACGCCGGGCCCTGGGGCGCTACAGTCGCCGCAACGCACCCCGTAGCCCGGCCCAACGATCGAGGTACGCAGCGTGTCGGTTCTGGTTCTGATGCTCGCCGTGAGTGCGGCCTGTTGCCTCGGCTTCGGGTTCGTGCTCCAGCAGAACGCGGCCCAGCACGCGCCCCTGAGCGACTTCCTCTCCCCGCGGCTGCTGCTCGACCTGATGCGGGTGCCGCGCTGGCTCGGCGGCATCGGCCTGATGGTCGCCGGCATGGTGCTCGGCGCGATAGCGCTCAGCAAGGGCGAGGTCTCCCTCGTCGAACCGCTGCTGGCCACCAACCTCCTCTTCGCGCTCGCCCTCTCCCGCAAGCAGACCCGGCAGCCCCTGGGCCGCCAGGGCTGGGCGGGCCTCGCGCTCCTCGCGGGCGGTGTCACGACCTTCATCGTCGCGGGCGAACCCCGCAGTGGCACGGCGGTCACCGACCCGTTCCGCCACTGGCTGATCATCGGCGTCATGGTCGGCCTGGCCCTCCTCCTCACGACCTGCGCCAAACACTCCCGCCTCAGCTCGGGCCCGGTCCTCCTGGCCCTGGCGGCCGGTCTGCTCTACGGCGTGCAGGACGCGCTCACCCGGGTCAGCGGCCAGCGCTTCACCGCGGGAGGCTTCGGCGAACTCCTCTCGGGCTGGCAGCCGTACGGCGTGCTCGCCCTGGGGGTGACGGGCCTCGTCCTCGTGCAGAGCGCGTTCGAGACGGCCCCTCTGCGCATGTCCCTGCCGGCCCTCACCGCGGCGCAGCCGCTCGCCGGGATCATCTGCGGCGTGGGCTTCCTGGGCGACCGGCTGCGCACCGACACCGGCGCGCTGGCCTGGGAGGCGGCGGGCCTCGCCGGAATCGTCGTGGGCATCCTGCTCCTGGGCATGCACCCCGCGATGCCGCGCGGCACGACGAGGCCGAAGCCCGCGCCGGCCCTCCAGCCGCACTGACCGCAGGCGGCGCCCTGCCGGGTCGAGGTCAGGGCCGCGGCCCTGTTTGGATGGGGTCATGAGCGCAGCTGACGAACTCCTCGACATCGTCGACGAACACGACCGGGTCATCGGCCGGTCCCCCCGCGGCGAGGCCTACGCGCGGGGCCTGCGCCACCGCGCCGCCTTCGTCCAGGCCCGGGACGCGCGGGGCCGGGTCTTCGTCCACCGCCGCACCCCCACCAAACTCGTCTTCCCCTCCCTCCACGACATGTTCGTCGGCGGAGTGGTCGGCGCCGGCGAGTCCTACGACGACGCGGCGCTCCGCGAGGCCGAGGAGGAACTCGGCGTCTCCGGCCTGCCCCGCCCGACGTTCCTCTTCAAGTTCCTGTACGACGACGGCGCCGGGCGGACGTGGTGGTCGGCGGTGTACGAGGTGCGCTGCGACCTGCCGGTCAGCCCGCAGGTCGAGGAGGTCGCCTGGCACGACTTCCTGACCGACGACGAGATCGAACGCCGGCTGGACGAGTGGGAGTGGGTGCCGGACGGCCTCGCCGCCTACGCCAGACTGACGGCGTACCGGCGGGAGACGGCCGGATAGGGTCCTGCCCGTGATCGAATTCGTACGGAACGTCCGGCTGTGGTTCGCGCCCCAGGAGATCAGCGAGGAGGGCGGCACCCCCGACTACCGGTTCTCGCTGGCCAACGAGCGCACCTTCCTGGCCTGGCTGCGGACCGCGCTCGCGCTGATCGGCGGCGGCTTCGCGGTGGACCAGTTCCTGCCGCATCTGCGCTGGGCCTGGCGGGCCGGTCTCGCGCTGGCCCTGCTCGCGGCCGGCGTGCTGTGCGCACTGCGCGCGGTCAACCACTGGGTGCGGTGCGAGCGGGCGATGCGGCGGGGCGAGGATCTGCCGGTCTCCCGCTTTCCCGCGCTGCTGAGCGTCGCGGTGGCGATCGTGGCCCTGGCGATGGTCGTGGTCGTCCTCGCCGGCTGGGCCGGATGACCCGCCCTCCGGCCCCGGACCGCGACCCCGGCCTCCAGCCCGAACGCACCCGTCTGGCCTGGCGCCGCACGACCCTGTCCAGCACGGTCGCCGCGGTCCTCGCCGTGAAGGCCGCCCTCCACGACGGCCCGCACCCGGCCGGCGTCATCACCTGCGCCCTCTGCTGCGCGCTCTGGCTGGGCTTCCTGACCGTGGCCCACCACCGCATCCGCACCCTGGCCTCCGGCGGAATCCCTCCGGCCCTGTCCCCGCGGCAGGCGGTGGCGGCGGTCCTGTGCACGGTAGCCGTGGCGGTGTGCGCGGCGGTACTCGTGCGCTGACCGGCAGTCGCCGGGGAGCCGGAAGCGGATCACGGCGATCCGGCGCGGCCCGCCCACCCCGAGCCCCCTCAACCCCCTCAACCCCCGCGCCACGCACCCCATATCACCGCATACGCCCCATTCCCATGGCACCCTGTCGGACGTCATCGCCCCCACTTCCGAAGGTGAGCACCATGACCACCCCGCACCTGGAGCACGACTCCCACACCCACACGCACGGCCAGGACTGCGGCCACGCCGCCGTGCCCCACGGGGACCACGTCGACTACGCCCACGACGGCCACCTGCACCGCGAGCACGGCGGGCACTGGGACGAGTGCGAGCCCGGCGGCCACGTCGCCCACCAGGAGCACGCCCACACGCACGGCCAGGACTGCGGGCACGAGAGCGTGCTGCACGGCGACCACGTCGACTACGTCCACGACGGTCACCGGCACGCCCTGCACGACGGCCACTGGGACGACCACTGAGCCCGCACCCCGGCCCGCGGGGTCCCGGAACGGCCCGGAACCACTGACGCACAGCTCCCCGTCGCCCGGCGCGGGGAGCTGTCGGCCTAGGGTGGCCCCGGTCACGTTTCGTTCCCGCACTGGACGACATACCGACCGGTCGGCATGATGGGTGCAGTTCTGCCCGTCCGTTCGTAGGAGTGATGTATGAGCCCCGACCACCCGCCCGGACTCGATCTCGACCGGCTGCGCGGCCTGCTCGACCGCGAGCGGCCCGGTCTGGTGAGCGGCCCCCTGTCCGGCCGGCTGATCGAGGGCGGACGGTCGAACCTCACCTACGCGGTCACCGACGGCACCGCGCGCTGGGTCGTACGACGGCCCCCGCTGGGCCATGTGCTGGCCACCGCGCACGACATGAAGCGCGAGCACCGGGTCATCAGCGCCCTGCACCCGACGAACGTGCCGGTACCGGGACCCGTCCTCCTCTGCGAGGACGACGAGGTGCTCGGAGCCCCGTTCTACGTCATGGAGTTCGTCGAGGGCACCCCCTACCGCACGGCGGAGGAACTCGTCCCGCTCGGCCCGGAGCGCACCCGGGGCGCGGTCCTCGAACTCGTCGACACCCTGGTCGAGTTGCACGCGGTGGACCCCGCCGAGGTGGGGCTCGCGGACTTCGGCCGCCCCGAGGGTTTCCTGGACCGCCAACTCCGGCGCTGGGGCAAGCAGTTGGACGCCTCCCGCAACCGGGACCTGGCCGGCGTCGAGGAGTTGCACGCGGCCCTCGGCCGACGCCTCCCCGACTCCCCCGCACCCGCGGTCGTGCACGGCGACTACCGCCTCGACAACGTCCTCATCGGACACGACGACAAGATCCAGGCGATCCTCGACTGGGAGATGTCCACCCTCGGCGACCCGCTCACCGACCTGGGCCTGCTGGTGATGTACAGCCTCCCGCTGGAACTCCCCGACTCCCCCATCTCCACGACCGCTTCGGCCCCCGGCCACCCGACGCCGGCCGAGCTGATCGAGCGGTACGCCACACGCTCGGGACGCGATGTGTCGGCGGTCTCCTGGTACACGGCGTTCGCGTGGTTCAAGCTCGCCGTGATCCTGGAGGGCATCCACTACCGCTACACCCTGGGCCAGACCGTCGGCCCCGGCTTCGACCGCATCGGCGAACTGGTGCCCCTCTTCATCGAGCACGGCCTGACCACCCTTCAGGAAGGCTGATCCACCATGGACTTCGCGTACGACGCACGCACCGAGGAACTGCGCGCCAAGCTCCTGGCCTTCATGGACGAGTACGTCTACCCGGCCGAGCCCGTCGCCGAGGAGCAGCGCGCCCGGCTCGCCTCACCCTGGGACACCCCCGCTGTCATAGGGGAGTTGAAGGCGGAGGCACGCAGGCAGGGCCTGTGGAACCTCTTCCTGCCCGACGCCGAGTACGGCGGCGGCCTGACCAACCTCCAGTACGCGCCGCTCGCCGAGATCACCGGCCGCTCACCGCACTTGGCGCCCACCGCGCTGAACTGCGCGGCGCCGGACACCGGCAACATGGAGGTGCTGCACCAGTTCGGCGACGAGCGGCAGAAGAAGCAGTGGCTGGAGCCGCTGCTGGCCGGTGAGATCCGCTCGGCGTTCGCGATGACCGAGCCGGAGGTGGCCTCCTCGGACGCCACGAACATCACCACGCTGATCGAGAGGGACGGCGACGACTACGTCATCACCGGCCGCAAGTGGTACATCTCCGGGGCCATGAACCCGGACTGCAGGATCTTCATCGTGATGGGCAAGACGGACCCGGACGGCGCCGACCCCCGCCGCCAGCAGTCGATGGTGCTGGTCCCGCGCGACACCCCGGGCGTCACGGTGAAGCGGGCGATGCAGGTCTTCGGCTACGAGGACCACTCGCACGGCGGCCACGCCGAGGTCGTCTTCGACCACGCGCGGGTGCCGGTGACGAACCTGGTCGGCGAGGAGGGCGGCGGCTTCGCCATCGCCCAGGCGCGGCTGGGTCCCGGCCGCATCCACCACTGCATGCGGCTGATCGGCATGGCCGAGCGGGCGATCGAGCTGATGTGTCGGCGCGCCGTGTCCCGCGTCGCGTTCGGCAAGGCGCTGGCCCAGCAGGGCGTGGTCCACAACTGGATCGCGGACGCGCGGGTCGCCGTGGAGCAGCTGCGCCTGCTGGTCCTGAAGACGGCCTGGATGATGGACACCGTCGGCAACAAGGGCGCCCACACGGAGATCCAGGCCATCAAGATCGCCACGCCCCGCACGGTCGTCGGCATCCTCGACAAGGCGATCCAGCTGCACGGCGCGGGCGGGGTGAGCCAGGACTTCCCGCTGGCCGAGCTGTACGCGAGCGCCCGCACCCTGATGCTGGCCGACGGCCCGGACGAGGTGCACCAACGGTCGCTGGCGCGCCGGGAGTTGAAGCAGTACCTGTAAGAGGCGAAGGGGCTGGAAGGGGTGTGGGCACCCCCACCCCTTCCAGCCCTTCTCCCCCGAGGAGTTGGTCAGTTGGGCGTACTCGCCCGCAGCGTCCAGCCCTGGCGGCAGGTGTGGCCGAACGTCCCGATGTCACAGCCTTCGACGGTGAAGACGTAGGCGCCGGTGTTCCGCTCCAGCACCCGGATCCGGCCGGACGTGCCGCCGCCGAACTCGCGCTGGGTGCCCCCGGGGTCGGAGGCGCTCGTCCAGCGGACCAGGAACGAGTCGTAGCGGTGCTCCGGGGCCGTCGTGCCCCAGGTGAAGTAGGCGTAGCCCCGGTCCTCCCAGGCGGCGACGACCATGTTGGAGCCCTGGCGCGGCGACCAGGTGGCGGTGCCGTAGGCGAAGTACTGGCGCTTGCCCGCGTACACGTTGTTCAGGTACACGTCCCTGGTGCCGCTGGTCGGGCAGCCCAGCCGGCCGCGGGCTCCGCCGAGCGCGCTCCAACGCTGCTGGATGTGCGGCTCGTTCACCGCGATACCGCACCCGGCCCGCGCCGGCGTCTGCGCGGCGGCCGGTACCGCCGCCGTCCCGCCGAGGGCGAGCAGGGAGCCAAGGACAACGCCGGTCAGGCGCCGCTTCGTCGACAGCATGGTGTTTCCCCCGTTGGTTCCCGTGGTTCCTGTAGTTCTTGCGGTTCTTGTAGTTCTTGAGGTTCTGTCGGCCGGTCCGGCGGTGGGCCCGCCGTTCCGCTGCCCTGAGCATCGCGCCGCCGGGGGCCGGGAGTTGAGGGGAAGGTCTCGGGCGGGGCCGGGGACTTCTCCCGGGTGGACCGGGAAGCGTTCCCGGGACACCCGGGCGCCGCGCCCCCACGATGGGACGCATGGACGACCGCGACGGCCGCACCCCGCTCCGTACGACGACGGCGTACCTGCTGCTGGGGCTCGCGGCACTCCAAGTGGCGGCCGGGGCGGTCGCGTTGGCGGCGGCCGGGGTCTCCGCGGCGGATGTGATCCGCTACGACATGGTCGTCGACCTCGCGGTCGGTCTCGCCTACCCGGTCTGCGGCACGGTGATCGCGCTGCACCGGCCGCGCAACCCCATCGGCTGGCTGCTCGTCGCGTACGGGCTCGGCCACGCGTTCACGGGCATGTCGATCGGGCTGGCCGTCGAAGGCCTGCGGCTGGGCTGGTCACCGGAGGTGCTGCACGCGCTCACGACGGCCGGCCGCCACACCTGGATCCTCGGCAGCTCCACGGCGTTCGTGCTCGTGTTCTTCCTGTTCCCGGACGGCCGGCTGCCCGACCGCCGCTGGCGCTGGGCCCTGGTCGCCCAACTCCTCTCCTCCCCACTGGACTTCGCGATCTGGGCGCGCGACGACTGGGGACTCTTCCGCGGCACGCCCGCCCAGCCGTCGTACCTCCCGGTGCCGGACGGCTGGATGTCCGCGCTGCGCGACACCGAGACGGCGAAGGCCTGTCTGGCGCTGGCCGCCGTGTTCGCGGTGATGGTCCTCCGCTACCGGCGCGGCGCCGAGCAGGACCGGCGACGGCTGCTGTGGCTGATCGCGGGAATGCTGCCGCTGGCGCTGAGCGTGGTCCTGCAGATCATGGGCTTCCCGGCGGTCTACACGTCCTGCTGCACCCTGTTCCTGCCGACCGCCATCATGATCGCCGTGGTCCGCGAGGAGCTGCTCGACATCCGCCTCGTCGTCTCCCGCAGCCTGCTCTACGGCGCGCTCACCGTCGGTGTGGCCATCGCCTACGCCGGTCTCGTCACCGTCGTCCAGGCCCTCCTCAACCCCGACCCCGCGCTGCTGGGACCGGCGCTGATCGCCGTCACCCTGGCCGCCGCCTTCGAGCCCGCCCGCCGCCTCCTCCAGCGCATGGTCGACCGCGCCCTGTACGGCGACCGGCACGACCCGGTGCGCGCGGTCTCCCGCATCGGCGAACGGCTGGCCGGCACCGGCGTCGGCGCGGTCCCGGAGGCGGTCGGCGAGGCACTGCGGCTGCCGTACGTGTGCGTGGAGTCGAAGTCCGGTGTGACGGACGGGAGTTGGGGCGAACCCGGCGAACGCATCCACGCCCTCACGCTCGACTACGACGGCCGGACCGTCGGCGCGCTGGTGGTGGGCCTGCGCCCCGGCGAACAGCAGCCCGCCACCGCCGACCTGGCGGTCCTCGAACTCCTCGCCGTCCCGCTGGCCGCCGCCCTGCACGCCACCGATCTCACCCACCAGCTCCAGCACTCCCGCGAGCGCATCGTCGCCGCCCGCGAGGAGGAGCGCCGCCGGATCCGGCGCGATCTGCACGACGGCCTCGGCCCCACGCTGGCGGGCGCCGCCTTCCAGGCCGACGCCGTCCGCAACCTCCTCGCCTACGACCCGGAACGCGCGGCGGCCCTGCTCACCGAGGTGCGGTCCGAGGTCGGCGGCGCGGTCGCGGAGGTGCGCCGTCTCGTGGACGGCCTACGGCCGCCGGATCTCGACCAGTTGGGGCTGCTGGGCGCGTTGCGGGAACGGGCGGTGCGGCTGTCCTGGCGGGCGGACGGCACACCGGTCCGGGTACGGGTCCGGGCCCCGGAGCGGCTGCCCGCGCTGCCCGCCGCCGTCGAGGTGGCCGCGTACCGCATCGCCATGGAGGCGCTGGCCAACGCGGCCCGGCACGCGCGGGCCTCCCGGGTGGAGCTGAGCATCGAGATCGGCGACGGGCTGCGCCTGGAGGTGTGCGACGACGGTTCGCCGGTGGACAAGGAGACCGCGTGGACACCGGGCGTGGGCATCACGTCGATGCAGGAGCGCGCGGCGGAGCTGGGCGGGCGGTGTGTGGCCGGGCAGGGGCGGGTGGTGGCGACGCTGCCGTTGAGGGAGGCGCCGTGAGGGCAGGGGAACCCGGGGGCGAGGACACCGGGGCCGGGCTGCGGGTCGTGCTCGCCGACGATCACCCGGTGGTCCGCACCGGGCTGGCCGCACTCCTGGAGTCCGTGCGGGACGGCACCCCGCGCGTGCGGGTGGCCGGGGTCGCCGCGAGCGGCCGGGAGGCGGTACGGGCGGCGGTCACCCTGCGCCCGCACGTGGTGGTGATGGACATCCGGATGCCCGACCTGAACGGCATCGAGGCGACCCGCGAGATCGGCCGGGTGGCGCCCGGGGTCGCCGTCCTGATGCTCACGATGGTCGAGGAGGACGACTCGGTGTTCGCCGCGATGCGGGCGGGCGCCCTGGGGTACGTGCTCAAGGGCGCGGGCCAGGACGAGATCGTCCGGGCGATCCGGGCGGTGGCCGCGGGCGAGGCGATCTTCGGCCCCGGTGTCGCGCGGCGCGTGCTCGGCCATCTGAGCCGGCCCCCGGACCGTCCCGATCCCTGCCCGGCCCTCACCCCGCGGGAACGCGACGTCCTCGCGCTGATCGCCGCCGGCCGGCCCAACTCGGCCGTGGCCGCCCGGCTGGGCCTGTCGCCGAAGACGGTCAGCAACCACATGTCGGCGGTCCTGGCCAAGCTGGGCGTGGCGGACCGCGCGGAGGCGGCGGCGTGGGCCCGGGAGGCGGGGCTCGGGCCGGCCCCCGAGGCGTAGGCGCACGGGCCCCCGCCCGCGGCCGTAGGCCCAGGGCTGCCGTCCGGCGGCCCTGGGCCTACGGCCGCAGCGCGCGCAGCAGAAGGTCCGCCAGGTGGTCGGCGACCTCCTGCGGGGTGAGCGGGCCGCCCGGGCGGTACCACGTCGACAGGTGGTGGATCGAGCCGAAGTGGTAGTCGACGACGAGGTCCGCCGGGGTCGCCGTGGAGAAGACGCCCGCGCGCTGGCCCTCCTCGACGAGCCCGCGGAAGCGCTCGTGGTAACGGCGGCGCTCGGCGCGCACCTGCTTGTTCTTCTCCGGGCTCAGGTGGTGCATGGACCGGAAGAAGATCGACGCGTCGTCGAGGTTGTCGATCGTCGTCACCACGACGTCCGCCGCCGCGTCCCGCAGCCGCTTCTCGACCGGCTCGTCGGCGGTCGCGAACACCTCCAGGCGTTCCTGCTGGAGGCGCAGCACGCGCGCGTACACCTCGTGCAGGAGGTCGTCCTTGGAGCCGAAGTAGTGGTAGAGCGCCCCCTTGGTGACGCCTGCGGCCTCGACGATCTCCTGCACCGAGGTGCGGTCGTAGCCCTGCTCGGCGAACAGTCTGGTGGCGGCGGCGAGGAGCCGCTGCGGGACAGGGGCCCCGTCTCCGTCGGTCGTCCTGGGCACTGCCGCCACCTGCCTTTTCTGACTGTTCACTCGCTGTCGCGCGACCGGGAACGCAGTTCCCGCCGGAGGATCTTCCCACTTGCCGTCTTCGGCAGGTCGGGCAGTATCTCCACCTGGCGCGGGTATTTGTAGGCGGCCAGTCTCTCCTTGCAGTACACGGCGAGTTCATCCGGGTCGGTCTCGACGCCCGGCCGGAGGCTGATGTACGCCTTCACGGTCTCGCCCCGGTACCCGTCCGGCACCCCGACGACGGCCGCCTCGCGTACCGCCGGATGGGTGTACAGCACGTCCTCGACCTCGCGCGGCCACACCTTGAAGCCGGACGCGTTGATCATGTCCTTCTTGCGGTCGACGACGTACAGCCAGCCCTGCGGGTCCATGAACCCGATGTCGCCGGTGCGCAGTTCGCCGTCCGGGAAGGTCTCGGCGGTGGCCTCGGGGCGCCGCCAGTACCCGGGCACGACCTGCGGTCCGCGCACGACGATCTCGCCCTGCTCCCCGAAGGGCACCTCCGCGCCCAGGTCGTCGACGATCCGTACGACGGTGTCGGGTCCCGGCACGCCCACGGCCAGCGTCCCGGACGTCTGGTCGACGGGCGCCTCCAGGTCGGGCGGCACGGAGGCGCAGGGCGCGGTGCACTCGGTGAGGCCGTAGCCGTTGCGGATGTACGGCCCGAAGCCGGCCCGGAACTTCTCCACCAGCGCGGGCGGCACCGGGGCGCCGCCGGAGGAGATGTTCCGGAAGGACGCGAAGTGGTCCGGGGTGACGGCCGGGTGCGCGGCGAGCGCCATGAAGGCGGTGGACGGGCCGACCGTGTAGTGCGGCCTGTGCTCGGCGAACGCGTCGAGGACGACCCCGCCCTCGAACCGGTACACCAGCACCAGCGAGCCCCCGCTGACGAGTGCGGCGCCGAGCTGGCACACCATCCCGGTGATGTGGAACAGCGGCGCCATCGCGAAGTACACGGGCGCGTCCGGCAGTCCGAGTCCGGTGCGCTGCCGTTCGGCGTTGTAGAGGATGTTGGCGTGGGTGTTGGTGGCGCCCTTCGGGGCACCGCTCGTCCCCGAGGTGTAGCTGATCAACGCGATGTCCGCGGGCGCCGGTTCACGCCCTTCGGGCGCCGGGTGACCGGCCTTCGCGACGGCCACCAGGTCCTCGGCGTCGGCGGCCTGCGGGAGCCGCTCGAAGGTGAGCACGCGCGCGTCGTCGCGCGTCTGGAAGTCCAGCTCGCAGGCGGTGAGCACGATCCGCACGGGAGACCCGGCGGCCGTCTCGCGCAGATACGACTCCCAGGCGCGGTCGGTGCAGATCAGCGCGGTCACCTCGCCGTCCCGCAGGACATGGGTGACCTCTCCCGACTTGTACATCGGGTTGACGGGCACGACGATCGCGCCGGCCTTCCAGGCACCGAGCAGGGCGATCACGAAGTGCGGCGAGTTCTGCAGCAGCACGGCGACCCGGTCGCCCCGCTCCAGTCCGCGGGCGGCCAGATACCCGGCGACGGAGTCGCTCAGCGCGTCGACCTCGCGGTAGCCGAGCCGTCCGTCGAAGTAGGTGAGGAAGGTCAGGTCGGGAGTCTCACCGACCACTCGGCGCAGGGCGTGCACCAGGGAGTCGTCCGGACTGACGGGCCCGCGCTGGGCCTCGTTGAGCAGGGCCACCCAGGGCTTGGCGGCGTACAGGGAGTCGGTCACTCTCCGGCCTCCCACTTCTGCTGGATGTGGTTCATGGTGGTCAGCCAGCGATCCGGTTCGGCGGCCCTGGCCTGGTAGTAACCGGCGACCTCGGGATGCGGCAGGATCAGGAACCGCTCCTGGGCGATCCCCTCCATCAGCGCCTCGGCGACGACGTCGGGCTCAATGGCCGTCGGCTGAAGCACCAGGTCACCCGCGCTGCCGGTGGCGGCCAGCATGTCGGTGCGCACCCCCTGCGGGCAGATCGCGTGGACCTTGATCCCCCGGTGGCGGTACGTCAACGACAGCCATTCGGCGAAGGCGTAGGCGCCGTGCTTGGTGACGCTGTACGGCGCGGCCCCGATCATGGTGAGCAGTCCGGCCGCGGACACGGTCGACACGAACCGCCCGCCGCCGCGCTCCAGCCAGCCCGGGATCAGCGCCTCGGCGGCCCGCACGTGCGCCATGACGTTCACGTCCCAGGCCTGCGCCCAGACGTCCTCTCCGGCCGCTTCCGACCCACCGGAGCCGACCCCGGCGTTGGCGCAGTAGATGTCGACGGTCCCGCCGAGGGCGTCCCGGGCGGCACCGACGACGGCGGAGGCGTCCCCCGGCACGGCGACGGCACCGATCTCGTCGGCGACGGCCTCGGCCCGGTCGGCATCGAGGTCGTTCACCACGACCCGGGCCCCTTCGGCGGCGAACCGCCGCGCGAGCGCGGCCCCGATGCCACCCCCGGCCCCTGTGACGACCACCCCGGCACCCTGAACGGCTTCCACCATCGGTCTCCTTCGACTGCGGCTCCACTGCCCAGCCAGACTAACCGGTCGGTATGTAAGACCGGAAGGGCAGTCGCCCCGACAGCGGCGCGGGTCACGGCGCGACCAGCCGCACACGGCCCGCACCCTGCCCACCGCACGCGGCAGCCCCTACGGTGCCGACATGTCCCTCACCAGAAGAACCCTCCTGGCAGCGACCCCGGCGGCAACCCTCACCCCCGCTCCCCCCAAACCGCGCGTCCTCCGCACCGGCTTCGACCAGCTGGCCGCGCACGACTACAGCCGGCTCAGCGGCCAGCGCGTCGGCATCGTCACCAACCCCACCGGCATCACCCGGGACGCCCGCCACATCGTCGACGTGATGCACGCGAGCCCGCACGTGAACCTGGTCGCGGTCTTCGGCCCGGAACACGGCTTCCGAGGCACCGCCCAGGCGGGCGGCTCCGAGGGCCACTACACCGACCCGGCGACCCGACTCCCCGTCTACGACACGTACATGAAGAGCGGCCCGCCCCTCGCCGACGTCTTCAGGACCGCCGCCGTGGACACCGTCGTCTTCGACATCCAGGACGTGGGCGCCCGCTTCTACACGTACATCTGGACGCTCTACGACTGCATGGAGGCGGCCCAGCTGGCCGACAAGCGCTTCGTCGTCCTCGACCGCCCCAACCCGGTGACCGGCCGGTCCGCCCAAGGCCCGGTCCTGCACCGGGAGTTCGCCACCTTCGTCGGCCGACAGCCGATCGCCCAGGCGCACGGCATGACGGTCGCGGAGCTGGCGCGCCTGTTCAACGGGGAGTTCCTGCCGAAGCCGGTCGCCCTGGAGACCGTCCTGATGACGGGCTGGAGCCGTTCGGAGTTCTACGACGCCTGGTCGCTCCCGTGGGTGCCGCCGAGCCCCAACATGCCGACGCCGGACACCGCGCTCGTGTACGCGGGAACGTGTCTCTTCGAGGGCACGAACCTGTCCGAGGGCCGCGGCACCACCCGCCCCTTCGAACTGCTCGGCGCGGAGGGCGTCGACGGGCGCTGGGCCGCCGCGGTGAATCGACTCGGCCTGCCCGGCGCGCACTTCAGGGAGGCCTACTTCGCGCCCACCTTCTCCAAGTTCGAGGGCAGGACGGTCGGCGGGGTCCAGATCCACGTCCACGACCGGGCCGCGTACGACCCCGTCCGCACCGGCATCGCGCTGCTGGTGACCGCCAAGAAGGTCTGGAGCGGCTTCGGTTGGCGCCCGGACGACTGGATCGACAAGCTCACCGGGTCCACGCGGGTGCGGACGGCGATCGACGCGGGCGCGGGCACCGACGAGGTGGTGGCGGAGTGGCAGGAGGAGCTGAGGGTGTTCCGGCGGGTTCGAACTGAATATCTCCTCTACAAGTGAGCCGCGACGTATGGCCAATCTTCACCGGTAGCGGGACGATGCGCCCACATCGCACCACTTCGGGGAACAAGGGGGCCGGTCATGGCGGATCCGGCGATGAGTGTGAGCCCTTACTGGGAGTTGACCTTCGACGCCGACGGAGACGTCGACCAGGGAGAACGCGACCGGCTGCTGAGCGAGGTGCGGCGGCGCGGGGTGGGTGACCTGATCGTCTTCTCGCACGGGTGGAACAGCGGGCGCGCCGGCGCGACCCGGCTCTACAGCCGCTTCTTCTCGCCGATTCCGCACCTCGCACCGGAGGCCAGGATCGGGTACCTGGGCGTCATCTGGCCATCCATGGAGTTTCCGGACCAGCCGATTCCGGATTTCTCCCGGACCCCGGCGACCGCGGCCCGGCCGGTGACGCCTCCCGCCCTCGACGCCGACACCCGGCACGCGCTCCTGGACGCCTTCCCTGGCAACGCCCCGGTGATCGACCAGATCGCCCGACTGCTGGACCAACACCCTTCCCGGGAAGCGGAGTTGGAGGAGTTCGGACGACTGGTGCGGACGCTGGTGGAGGTGGTGCCGCCGGGGCCGCAGGCGCTGTTCGGCGCGGACACACTGGCGGAGGGGGTGCCGCAGTACGAACCCCGGATGTTCGCGGCGGGTCGCACCGCCGAGGTGTGCGGGCAGTTCGCGCAGGCGCTGGACGGGCTCGCGGCACCCCGATCTCCGGGCCCTGTGCGGGAGTTCGCGCTGCCGGACCCGTGGAAGGGCGCGCGGGAGCTGCTGCGGCAGGCGGCGTACTACGCGATGAAGCGGCGCGCGGGCACCATCGGTGAACGCGGGCTCGGCCCGGCGATCGGGCGGCTCGCTGCGGTGGCGCCGGAGGTGCGGGTCCATCTGGTGGGACACAGCTTCGGCGGGCGCCTGGTGTCGTTCGCGCTGCGGGGCCTGCCGGAGGGCGTGCGCTCGGTCAAGTCGGTGACGCTGCTCCAAGGCGCCTTCTCCCACTACGCGTTCGCGGCCAGACTGCCGGAGGACGCGCGCAGCGGGGGTGTGCTGCAGGGGCAGCAGAACCGTGTCGACGGGCCGCTGGTGTGCTGCTACTCGCACTTCGACTCGGCGCTCGGCACGCTCTATCCGCTGGCCTCCCGGATGGCGGACGACGACTGCTCGTTCGCCGCCGCCGACCTCGCCCGGATGCTGGGCGACAAGTGGGGCGCGCTGGGCCACGACGGGGTGCGGGCGGTGCCCGGCACCTGTGCGCTGACCCTGGCCGAGGCGCTGGACTCACCGCTGCCGACGTCGGGTTGTGTGAACGTCGACGCCTGCGCGGTGGTGTGCCGGGGCGGTCCGCCGAGCGGGGCGCACAGTGACATCGTGCACCCCGAACTCGCGCGGGTGGTGCTGGCGGCGGGCCGTATCGGCCGGCCCGCCGCCGCTACGGCGTCACCGGTGTGAGGTGAACTCCACCACTTGCTGGAAGGTGGGCCGGTTCTGCCAGCTGATGTTGTAGTGCTTGATGCCGCCGAGGGTCCGCTGGACGATCGAGTCGGCACACCACTGGTTGCCCGCCGAGCACAGCGAGTCCCCGGGGTAGACGGTGGACGCGCTGGTGCCGGCCGCCGTCTTCAGCGTGCTGATCAGGATGTCCCGGCAGGCGCTGAGGCTGCCCCCGCCGCAGTACTGCTGGGCCAGTGGCCCGGACACGGTCTGCCCGAGCACCGAGCGGATGTCCTTGTCGACGTAGCTCCACCAGCCGTACTGGAAGGAGCTTCCGGCGTGCGAGCCGGTCGGGCCGTGGCCCGCCGACGGGGACTCGTCGATGTACAGGTTGTTGGTGAACGCGGTGTACAGGCTGTCGCCGAGGCCGGGCTGGAACTCGGCCTTCACCAGGAGCGGCCACCAGGCGTCCAGGATCCGGATGGCGTCGGCGTTGGCGTAGGTCTTGGAGCCGGCCGAGGTCTCCGTGCGCTTGCCGCCCGCGGTCAGCCAGGTCTGGAGCTTGGTGACGGCCGCCGCGGCCGTGGAGTCGGTGACCGTGCTGCTGTTGACCACCTTCAGCAGGTCGGGCAGCACGTCCTCGGCGCGCAGGTCGGTGAGCGAGGCGTCGGACATCGCCTTCACCAGGGCGGATCTGGTGACCCCGCCGGCCGCGACGAGTTTCTTCACGCGGTCGTCGAGCAGGTTGCCCCGGTGGACGGACCCGTCACCCCAGCTGGCCGTCGTGTAGTTGAGGGCCTGCTTGTTGTTCCAGGAGATGTAGTAGTCCTGGTCGATGGAGTTGGGGTGCGCGGAGGCCGGGGTGTAGTCGGCCGTGTTGGTGGTGGGGTCCCAGTTCTGCCACTCGTAGGCGGCCTGGCCCCAGACCGGGAACTCGGGGTCGACGCCGGTGGCCCGCACCGGGTTGTTGCCGCTGTTGTAGTACGCGGTGTGCGAGGAGTCGGCGTAGAACCAGTTGAACGTGAAGTTGATGTGCTGGGCCGCGCTCTGGAAGGTCTGCGGACTCTTCACGTAGTCCGGGTCGTTGAGCATCTGGAAGCCGATGATCGAGTCGGCCTCGTGCATGTAGGAGGAGCGCAGGGTGGTGTAGGCGACCTTCTTGCCGCCGACGGTCGCCCGGTACTCGACGGGTCCGTACTCCGTCTTCCAGACTTTCATGGTGTACGAGCCCGCGGCGGTCGAGTCGGCCGTGGTGGGCTTCCAGGAGTTCGTCTGCTGGATCTCCTCCATCGGCGTGCAGGTGCCGTGGAAGAGGTAGTGGTAGTCGTCCTGGCAGAGTTCGACGGCGTAGGTGTCGATGATGTCCTGGCCGGAGGTCGTGGCGGACCACGAGTAGTCCTGACCGCGGCCGAGTTCGACGTACATGCTCAGACCCGCGAAGGAGGCGCCGCGCGCGCTGATGCCCGGGCCCTGGATCTCCTGGAGCATGAGCAGCTGCGGTGCGAAGTAGCCGGTCTGCGGTCCGAAGACGGCGATCGGGTGGCCGCTCGCGGTGTACTTGCCGCTCACCACGAGGGCGTTGGACATCCCGCGCTTCGCGGAGCTGAGGGCGGTCGCGGTGGCCGCGGCGGAGGCCGCCGAGGCGCTCTGGTCGGCGCCGGTGCCGGAGGCGTCGTAGACGAGCGGCTCGGTCGTGACCGAACCGGCGTCCGGCAGGGCCTCTCCCTGGGCGGTGGTGGGCTTGGTGCCGTACGGGAAGCTCTCGCCGTTGTGGACGGTGAGCACGGCCTCGGGGTCGTTGCGTTCGCGGAAGGACTCCCAGACCTTGGTGCCCTGCTCCACGCCGTACTTCTCCTGGGCCGCGAGCAGGGAGAGGGCGTTGTTGACCTCACCGCCGCCGCCGGAGCCGAACAGGGTGCCGATGACCGAGGCCAGCGCGACCAGGTCGGTGATCTTGAAGTGGTCGATCGTGCCGGCGTTGGTGATCGAGTCCTTGTGGCCGGTGAGGACGTACTCGCCGGGGAAGTAGCGGCCGCTGTCCGAGGCGTCGATGTAGGCGTTGATGCCGGCCAGGTAGGCGTTGGCGTCGGCGAGTGCCTGCTGGCCGCGGGTGCCGTTGTTGGCGACGGCGTTGTCGATCTGCGACTGGAGCTCCGCCTCGCTGTAGGGCGCGTTGCGGTAGAACTCCTGCTCAAGGCCCTGGTTGGAGGCCGCGCCGCCGGCGAAGGTGGTCAACTGGCCGCGTCCGACGTGCCGGAAGACGTCCATGAGCCAGAGCCGGTCCTCGGCGGCCGCGTATCCGGCGCCGTACTCGGTGCCGTAGCGCGTGGTGCCTGTGATGTGCGGCACACCGGTCGCCTTGTCGCGGACGATGGTCACGTCGGTGCGTCCGCTGGGGTTCTCGGTCGAGGCGACCTGGGCGGCGGGGACCCCGAACGAGGCGTCGTTGAAGAAGGTGTTGATCTTCGCGTCGGTGAGCGTGGAGGCGCCCGTGGCCAGGTTGGCGTAGGGGCCGAGCTGGTCCTCGGCGTGGCTGGGCTGGGTGCCGAAGACCTGGTTCAGCAGGATCTGGGCGAGGGTCGCGTTGCCGTTCTCGCCGGCCGGGAGGATGTCCGAGCACTGGCCGCCGCAGTAGTCGTTGGAGGCCGTGGCCGCCGACGCGGTGCCTTGGGCAAGAGGAGACAAAAGGGCGGCAACGAGGACGCATACGGATGCGGCCTTCAGGAACCCGGGGAATCCGCCGGGAGTTCTCAGTCTGTCAAGGAAGGTACGTGGGGTGCGCCGAGGCATGGCGGCTCCTGCCGACGAGGGTGTGGCCGGACGTTACCGCCGGTATCCCCGAGATTGAAGATGAACATGCGTCAAGTTTTGGATCGGGGCAAGCGGCTTATGGGGGGCATCGGAAATCGGATGGAGCCAAATCGCTTGTCGATACGTCTATTCGGCGACGTCCGTTCGACGACGCCGAGGTGACCGAAGTACAGGTGCAGGTGTGACGGAGGTGCAGGGCGATGGCCGGTTTCCGGAGTCTGGCGAGACAGGTGCGAGACCCTCGGTGCGATCTGGCGCTTCGGCGCTACTCGCTGCGCAAGTGCCTTGAGCGGTTCGCCCCTTATGGGCACAGGGCGACCTGGGACCACTTGTGCTCCCGGGCCGGGTTCGGACCCGAGGACCGCTCCCCCGACCCGGCGCGGCTCGTGGCCGCACTGGACGAACTGGAGGAAGCGCGCAAGGTCTGGCTCGCCTACGAGGTCCAATTCGCCGAGCGTCGCAAGAAGGAGAAGCACGACGGGCTCCGCCGCCCGGGAACCGTGGACGACTGGCACCGGCTGACCTGGGGCGGCTTCGGCGTCGCCTGGTGCGACGACCCACGCCTCCACCCCCGTGAACCCCTCGCCGAGGTGCTCCGCCGGCTGATCGCCGCACTGGAGCGCGCACCGGGTTCCGTGTGCCCGGTGTGCGCCGGGGAGCGCCTCCAGTGGAAGTACGACCTGGCCCACGAACCCTCCTCGGGTCCGGTCTGCACGGACTGCGGCATCGTCGTACCGCGTCCGGTGCTCACACCCGAGGCACTGGCGTACGCCAGGCGCGGACGGCTGCTGATGTCGGCCTGAACCGGGCGGATCGAAGAAGGGCGCCAGGGGTGCGCCGGGGATGCCGCACCCCCTTTTCCGACCCGGGTCGACACGGGTCGGCTCAGCCGCTTTGCGCTTGCCGGTGCAACGGCGGAGGCTGCCGACGGCGTTCCGTCGACAGCCCCCGGCCGGCGCGCCGCAGGGGTCAGCTGGCCTTCCAGACGTCGGCGAAGCTGCCGCCGGAGATCGAGCCGGGCTGGGCCCGTACGGCGGAGCTGCTGCTCTTCGTCATGACGATCTCGTTCGGCGAGTAGGTGTCCAGGTTGCTGCCGTTCGCCTTGGCGCCGGTGAAGTTCACGGTGCCGAAGTTGGCGAGGCTCGCGACCGAGCCGCCGACCTCGGGGGCCTCGGCGATGACCTCGGCGGAGGCGTTCTTGAAGCCGGACGAGCCGGCGTGCGTGGTGGTCTTCGTCCAGCCCTCGGTGGAGTCGGCGAGGGTCATGGTGAAGGTCGAGCCGGTGTAGGTCACCGTCGCGGTGAACTTGTCGCCGCCCTTGACCGTGACACCGGAGTACGCGCTCTCGGAGGCGGGCAGTACCTCCCACCAGGCGCCGTAGGTCGCCCTGCCGCCGATGCAGTCGGCTTCCGTACCGGTCTGCTCCAGCGCGGAGTTGCTGTACCCGTCGAGGCCGACCCAGAACGAGGAGTACGTGGTGGCCGACGAGCAGCTGACGCTCGGCTGGGTCCAGGACGAGGTGACCGAGGTGTACGCGCCGGTCGAGCCCGTGGCCGCGTAGCCGGACCAGTTGGTGGAGGAGACGGTGGCGTTGACCTTGCCGGGCCGCGCGAGCCCGTGCAGGGCGTGACTCTCGTGGCTGGCTATGGACTGGGTGAGCTGGGCCGGGGTGTGCGCGGCGCCCGGGGCGGCCGCGAGCGCGGGTGTCGCGAGGGCGGCGGTGAGGGCGGTGGCGCTGACGAGAACGAACCCGGCGGAAGATCTCGGGGACATGACTCTCCGTCATTCGAGGGGTGGGGGGCTGCCGTGGCGGCAGTGCACAGCAGCTTCCGCGCGCCCTCATGTGCATGGCAAGACGGACAAGTTCCTTCAGTCTTGCGGGAATTGGCAGCGCAACACCCGGGAAACCTCACAGGTTCGTTCAAGATTGATCCATCACTGGGCAAGACTGACCAAACTTCAGGCCAACGCCCTTCCGCCCCACGACGCCCCTGACTTGAGCTGGAGTACGTGAATTCCAGACTGGAGGACCCCGCGTCCGGTACCGGGGCGATGCCGTTCCACGAGGCGTTGCGGGCGGCCATCGCGGCGAGCGGGCTCAGCCTGGACCGCATTCAGGACCGGCTGTCGCGGCGCGGCACCCCGGTGGCGCCCGCGACGCTCAGCTCCTGGCAGTCCGGCCGCTACCAACCCGAGCGGCAACGGTCGTTGGCCGCGCTCGCCGTACTGGAAGACGTCCTACGGCTGCCGCCCGGCGCGCTGACCGGGCTGCTCGGCCCGCCCCGGCCCCGCGGACGCTGGCTGCCGCCGGACGGCCACCACCCCGATCTCGCCCGGGCCTGGTCGGACCACCACGACCTCACCGCCGCCCTCGGCGCGCTGGACACCCGCTGGGACGACAGCCTGACCCGGCTCAGCTGTCACAACCGGGTGGACGTGGACGCCGACCGCCGGGTCCGCTCGCTGACCAGCAGGCGGGTGCTGCGCGCGGAGGCGGACGGCGCGGACCGGTGGATCGCCGTGTACCGCCTCGACACCCCGGGCCCCGGCCCGCTCCCCCGCTTCCGGCTGGCGGCACCGGCGCGACTCGGCACGGTCCTCGAAATGCCCGAAGAGGGGCTCGTGGCAGCCGAGTTGCTCTTCGACAGCCCGCTGTCACGCGGCGAGACCGTGATCGTCGACTACACCGTCGAACACCGTGACCAGCGCCCCTACTCCCAGCGCGCCGAGACCACCATCCACGTCCCGATGCGCGAACACCTCCTGGAGGTCCGCTTCGCCAAGGAGTGCCTGCCGCGCACCTGTTACTCCTTCCGCACCAACGGCCTCGATCACCGGCCCCGCACCGGACGGCCGCGCGAACACCGGCTCCGGGTCGACGCGTCGGGCTCGGTGCACGCGGTGGCGTTGGGCGCGGGGCCCTGCCGGGTGGGCATCCGGTGGGTGTGGGGGTGAGGAGGTCCGGGCGCGGGGCGGTTGTCAGTGGCGGGTGACACCATCGGGGCATGGTGCAGGTATGTCTCAACGGGACCCGTGGTCCCGCCGACGGCTGGATGGTGCCGGTCTCGCCCGGGGCGTTGGCCGATGCCGCGGTGGAGGCCGTCGCGGCCGGGGCCACGGACGTCCACCTCCATCCCAAGACCCCGTGCGGGCATGACACGTTGTCGCCGCGGGTCCTCGCGGTGACGCTGGAAGCGATCCGGGCACGGGTGTCGGTCCCGATCGGCGTGACCACGGGCGCGTGGGCGGAACCGGACCCGGTGGCGAGAGCGGAGCGGATCCGCACCTGGACGACCCTCCCGGACCACGCCTCGGTCAACTGGCACGAGCCGGGCGCCGAAGAGGTGGCAACCGCCCTGCTGGACCGGGGCGTCGGCGTGGAGGCGGGCATCTGGTCCGGCACGGACGGCGCGGCCCGCTTCACCGCCTCACCGCTCCGCACCAGGGTCCTGCGGATCCTCGCGGAGGTGACGGACCCCGCCGAGGGCGCCGCCGAGAACGCCTCCGAGGAGGAGAACACCTCCGAGGCGACCGCACGCGCCCTCCTCGCCGCCCTCACCTGCGACCACGGCCGCCCGGTCCTGCTCCACGGAGAGAACGCGAGCGCCTGGCCGGTCCTCCGCCTCGCGGCCCGGCTGGGCCTCGCGACCCGCATCGGCCTGGAGGACACCCTCCTCCTCCCGAACGGCGAACGGGCCTCGTCCAACGCCCAGTTGGTGGCGGAGGGGCTGGCGCAGTACGGGGCGGCCCGGCGCTCGTCGTAGGGCCGCGCCGCCGCCCCGCCGAAGCTAGCAGCCGCAAATCCGGTCGCTCCACCCCTTTTGGCTCAGGACAGTTGAGGGCGATGAAACCCCGCTGAGGAACCCGAGGAGCCCCGATGTCGACGCTGCGCGTCACCGCGGAAGTGCTGACCGTGCACGAGCACCCGAACGCCGACGCCCTTGAGCTGGCGCAGGTCGGGCTGTACCGGGCCGTGGTCGCGAAGGGCGCGTTCCGCACCGGTGACACCGCCGTCTACATCCCCGAACAGGCCGTGCTGCCGGGCGGGTTGATCGAGGAGCTGGGGCTCACCGGGCGCCTCGCGGGGAGCGGCTCCGACCGGGTCAGGGCGGTGCGGCTGCGCGGTGAGCTGTCGCAGGGGATCGTGTGCCGGCCGAAGGCCCTCGCCGATGTGGATCTGGACCGGGCCGCCCGGGACGGCACCGACTTCGCGGAGCGCCTCGGCATCGTGAAGTGGGTGCCGCCGATCCCGCCCACGATGAACGGCGACGTCGAGCACGCGCCCGATCTGCTGCCCTGGGTGGACATCGAGAACATCCAGCGGTTTCCCGGGATCTTCGCACCGGGCGAGGCCGTGGTCCTGACCGAGAAACTCCACGGCTCCGCCTGCCTGTTGACGTATGTCGCCGAGCAGGGTCGCGTGCACGTCTCCTCCAAGGGCTTCGGCGCCAAGTCCCTCGCCCTGAAGGAGGATCCGCGCAACCTCTACTGGCGAGCCGTCCGCGGCCACGGCGTCCCCGAGGCCGCCGCCCGTCTCGCCGAACGGCTCGGCGCCCGCCGGGTCGGCATCTTCGGCGAGGTCTACGGCGCGGGCGTACAGGACCTGGCCTACGGCGCCGACGGCCGCCGCGAGACGCTCGGGTACGCCGTGTTCGACGTCTCCGCCGAGATCGACGGGGTCGTCCGGTGGCTGGACGCCGCCCGACTCCTCGACGGCGAGCTGCCGTTGGTGCCCCGGCTGTACGAGGGACCGTTCGGCATCGAGCGGGTGCTGGAGGTCGCGAGCGGGCGGGAGACCGTGTCCGGGCGGGGGCTGCACCTGCGCGAGGGGGTCGTGATCCGTCCGGCGACCGAGCGGTACAGCGCGGTGACCGGCGGACGGGCCATCGCCAAGGCCGTCAGCCCGGCGTACCTCACGCGGAAGGGCGGCACCGAGTTCGAGTGACCTCGGCCGCGCTCCGCCGCGCTCCCTGGCACGCCTCGGCCGCCGGACTCTAGTCCTGGACCCCGTCCCGGTCCTGGTCCTGGTCCTCGGCCCGGGGCGTGCGTCCCTTTCCGCGCTCGCCCCGTTCCGTCATCAGCCGCGAACCCGCGCCCCGCTCGCCCACCACGTCGTCCGGGTTGGAGAGCACGCAGGCCGACAGGGAGAGGCAGCCGCAGCCGATGCAGTCGGTGAGGTGGTCGCGGAGCCGGTTGAGCTGCTTGATGCGCTCGTCGAGTTCGGAACGCCAGGCCTCGGAGAGGCGCGCCCAGTCCTCGCGGGTCGGGGTGCGCTCCTCGGGGAGTTCGGCGAGCGCCTCGCGGATCGTGGCCAGCGGGATGCCGACGCGCTGCGCGGCCCGCACGAAGGCGACCCGGCGCAGGGTGTCGCGGGTGTAGCGGCGCTGGTTGCCCGTGGTGCGGCTGCTGCTGATCAGGCCCTTGGCCTCGTAGAAGTGCAGCGCGGAGACGGCGGCTCCGCTGCGTGCGGCGAGTTGGCCGACCGTCAGCTCGTGGATCTTCATCGGGATCTGAGGCACCCGTCAGAGCCTACCCACCGCGTCCCGCCCGTGGTCCGTTGACAGGGGCTCCGCGGCCGACCATGCTAAGCAGTTGCTTAGGTATATGACGACGTACTGGATGACGTGAGAGGCCGGGACAGGACATGGCAGAGCCGAGGATCTTCACCTCCGTCGACGACCTGCGGGCGGCGGTCGGCGAGCAGTTGGGGCACACCGACTGGCTGGAGGTCGACCAGAAGCGGATCGACCTGTTCGCGGAGGCGACGGGCGACCACCAGTGGATCCACGTGGACCCGGAGAAGGCGGCGGCCGGCCCGTTCGGGACGACCATCGCGCACGGCTACCTCACCCTGTCGCTGCTCCCGCTCTTCGGTCCGCAGCTGATCAAGGTCGAGGGCGTGACGATGGGCGTCAACTACGGGACGAACAAGGTCCGTTTCCCCGCCCCGGTCCCGGTCGACTCCCGGCTGCGCGCCACCGCGACGATCACCGGCGTCGACGACGTCCCGGGCGGCGTCCAGGTGACCGTCGCGTTCACCGTGGAACGCGAGGGCGGCGACAAGCCGGTCTGCGTGGCCGAGTCGGTGTCGCGCTACTACCTCTGAGCCGCACCGGCTCCCGTACCGCGAGGACTACTCGGACCCCACCATCCGGAGCACGAGGTCGGCGTAGAGCGCGCCGACCTCGTCCGGTGTCCGGGGGCCGTCGAGGCTGAACCAGCGGGCCACGTCGATGCACAGCGAGAGGATCGCGAGGGTGGTGCCCTTCACGTCGGGCACGTCGAAGGAGCCGTCGGCCACTCCGTCCTCGACGATGCCGCGTACCTCGGCGTCGACCTGCCGGCGCAGCGCGAGGATCTCGGCGCGGGCGTCCGGGCCGAGCGAGTCGAGTTCGTACTGCACGACCCGCGCGGTGGTGCGCCCGCCCGCGTGCCAGCGCACGAAGGAGCAGACGGCGTCCGCGAGCCGCTCGGCGGCGCTGCCCTCGCGCCCCGCCGCCGTCCGCAGGATGTCGAGGGCCTTCTCGTGGCCGATCCTGCTGATCCGGTGGAGCAGCTCTTCCTTGGTCTTGTAGTGGATGTAGAGCGCGGCCGGGCTCATGCCGGCGCGGCCCGCGATGTCCCGGGTGGTCGTCGCGTGGTAGCCGCGCTCGGCGAAGGCCTCCACGGCGGCGATCAGCAGCCGCCGGGCCGCGTCGGGCGTGACCTCGGCCCAGGCCTGCGGGTCGCCCGCGGTCGTCTCCTCCGCCGTACTCATCGCTCGTGAACCCCTCTCGGTGACAAGGGGTCCACCATACCGCCGAACCTGAGCGAGCGCTTAGTCCGGCCGCTCAGAGCTTGTCGAAGGGGTCGTGCTCGGCGAGGAGCTTCTCCAACCTGGCCTGGTCGACCCGGCTGACGATCTGGCCCACCTCCTGGCGGTCGCGGACCACCTTGGCGAGCGTGAAGGCGGACGTGACGAGGTAGAGGACGGCGATCCCGAGGAAGGCCCGCACCCAGGTGTCGGCGTGCAGCTGGAAGATGCCGATGGCGGTCGCCGCGAGGGCGATCGCGAAGGAGGCGACGGCCTGGCCGTGATAGGCGGCCGTGGTCTGCTGTTTGACCGGTGTGTCACTCATGGGTCCACGATGCGGCGGACGTGGCCTCCGCCACATCCGCGCGGATACTCAGCTCGCGTACTCAGAGCGGGCCTTCGCGGGGAAGGACCCGTCTCAGAACGCGGAGACGCCCGTCAGCGCGCGCCCGATGAGCAGCTTCTGGATCTGGCTGGTGCCCTCGTAGAGGGTCATCACCCGGGCGTCGCGCAGCAGCTTGCCCGCCGGGTACTCGTCGATGTAGCCGTAGCCGCCGAAGACCTGGAGCGCGTTGTTGGCGGCGCGCACGGCGGCCTCCGAGGCGAAGAGCTTGGCCTTGGAGGACTCGGTGGCGAAGGGCAGGCCGCGGTCGACGAAGTCGGCGACGCGCCAGGTCAGCAGGCGGGCCGCGTCCACGTCGACGGCGATGTCGCTGATCAGTTCCTGGACGAGCTGGTGCTGTGCGATGGGCTTGCCGAACTGCTCGCGCTCACCGGCGTAGCGGAGCGCCGCGTCGAGCGCGGCCTGTGCGATGCCGACGCAGCCCGCCGCGACCGACATCCGGCCCTTCGCCAGCGCCGACATGGCGACCGAGAAGCCCTTGCCCTCGGGGGCGAGCATCGCGGAGGCGGGGACGCGCACGTCCTCCAGGACGATCTCGGCGGTGGCCTGGCCGCGCAGGCCGAGCTTGCCGTGGACGGTGCGGCGGGTCAGGCCCGGGGTGTCGGTCGGCACGAGGAACGCGGAGACGCCCTTGTGTCCCGGGGCGTCGGTCGAGCGCGCGAAGAGCAGCACCACGTCGGCCCAGGTGCCGTTCGTGATGAACATCTTGGTGCCGTTGACGACGTAGTCGCCCCCGTCGGTGCGGACGGCGCGGGTGGTGAGGTTGCCGGCGTCGGAACCGGTGCCGGGTTCGGTGAGACCGAAGCAGCCGACGTACTCGCCCGAGGTGAGTCCGGGCAGCCAGCGGCGCTTCTGCTCCTCGTTCCCCCAGGCCGCGATCGACTTCGCGACCAGCCCGAGCGACACGGAGACGATGCCGCGCACGGAGGAGTCGCCCCGGCCGAGTTCCTCGGTGACCAGGCAGTACGCGAGGTGGTCGCCGCCCGAGCCGCCGTACTCCTCGTCGATGGTCAGGCCCAGGAAGCCGACTCCGCCGAGCTTCTTGACGATCGCGCGGTCGACCTCCTCGGCGCGGTCCCAGGCGATGACGTGCGGGGCGACCTCGCGGTCCACGAAGTCCTTGGCGAGCCGCCGTACGGCTTCCTGCTCCTCGCTCAGTCCCAGGTTCATCGCGTGTCACCCCAAGTGGAAGGCCGTACAGCAACTGCTGCACATTTAAATTAGCACTGCTAGTTTGACTCTCGCAGCCCTACTATGTGCGGCATGGCCCGACCGCGCAAGCCCCTTCTCAGTACCGACCGGATCGTCGAGACGGCCCGGGTGCTGGTGGACGCGGAGGGCCTCGCGGCCGTGTCCACCCGGCGGCTCGCCGCGGAGCTGGGGGTGAGCGGACCCTCGCTCTACAAC
Organism: Streptomyces sp. NPDC090083; assembly: GCF_044747445.1. Taxonomy (NCBI): domain Bacteria; kingdom Bacillati; phylum Actinomycetota; class Actinomycetes; order Kitasatosporales; family Streptomycetaceae; genus Streptomyces; species Streptomyces sp. NPDC090083. Next base: position 339,280 of record NZ_JBIVED010000008.1, read on the forward strand.
CACTTCCGCACGAAGGACCAGATCCTGGAGGCGGTGGCCGACTCGGTCAGCGCACAGGTCGATCTGTCGATGTTCTCGGACGGGCGCGACTGGCGCACGGCACTGCACGACTGGGCCGTGTCGTACCGGTCCGCCCTGCGCGACCATCCGAACATCGTGCCCGTGCTGGCGACGGGCCCCGGGCGGCGCCCCGCCGGGCTGCGGCTCGCGGACGCGGTCTACGGCGCGATGGTCGACGCGGGATGGCCCGCGGCTCAGGCCACGTCGATCGGGGCGTTGATGCGGTACTTCATCATGGGGTCCGCGCTGGGGTCGTTCGCCGGGGGGTTCGTGGACGACGAGAGTGCGTACGATCCCGCGGACTATCCGCATCTCGGGCAGGCGCATCTCCTCGCCGAGCAGCAGGAGAAGGTGGACGAGCGGGCCTTCGAGGTGGGGCTCGCCGCGTTGCTGGACGGGCTGGCGGGGCAGTTCGCCGAGGTGGTCCAGGGGTAGGGGGGCCGGGTATGGGGGGTGGGGGTTCCGTGGAGTGCCGGGTGCGGATGTGTGGGGGCTGGTCGCGCACCCGGCACACAACGGAAGCCCCCCGACGATGGCGTCCGATTTCCGCCAGCGGCGCCGCTCCTCCCCCCTCTAGCCTCGTGACATGACGAACCCCCTCCGCCGTCCCGAACGGGCGGCCGCAGCCGCAGCAGTCGTCACCGTCGTGCTCTGGGCGTCCGCCTTCGTGTCCATCCGCAGCGCGGGCTCGGCCTATTCACCGGGCGCGCTCGCCCTGGGCCGGCTGGCGAGCGGAGCGCTGGCGCTCGGGGTGATCTCCCTCGTACGACGGTCAGGAGTGCCGCCCCGCTCCGCCTGGCGCGGGATCGCGGTCTCGGGCGTGCTCTGGTTCGGGTTCTACATGGTCGTCCTGAACTGGGGTGAGCAGCAGGTCGACGCCGGTACCGCGGCCCTCGTCGTGAACATCGGGCCGATCCTCATCGCCCTGCTCGGCTCCCGGCTGCTCGGTGACGCGGTGCCGCCGCGGCTGCTGACGGGGATGGCGGTGTCGTTCGCCGGTGCGGTGACCGTGGGGCTCTCGATGTCGGGCGAGGGCGGTTCGTCCGTGCTCGGTGTCGTGCTGTGTCTGCTCGCGGCGGTCGCGTACGCCGGCGGGGTCGTCGCCCAGAAGCCGGCCCTGGCGCGGGCGAGCGCCCTCCAGGCGACGACGTTCGGGTGTCTCGTCGGCGCGGTGCTGTGCCTGCCGTTCGCCGGACAGCTGGTCGAGCAGGCCGGTGACGCGCCCGTCTCCGCCACGCTCAACATGGTCTACCTGGGCGTCTTCCCGACCGCGCTCGCCTTCACCACCTGGGCGTACGCCCTCGCCCGGACGACCGCAGGCAAGATGGGCGCGACCACGTACGCGGTGCCCGCGCTGGTCGTCCTGATGTCCTGGCTGCTGCTGGGCGAGGTGCCGGGGCTCCTCACGCTGGGAGGTGGCGTCCTGTGCCTGGCGGGTGTGGCGGTGTCGCGGTCCCGGGCACGGACGGCGGGGACCGCGGACGGCACGGACGCGGCGGCGGCTCCGGTGGTCGCGGTCGAGCCGCCGCCCGAGGAGGCGCCCGTCGGGAAGTGACCGGCAGCGCCCTCAGAAGATGACCAGCGCCCGTCCGCCCTTGCCCGCCACCATGTTCTCGAACGCGCCCGGAATCCCGTCCAGCGCGATCCGTTCCGTCACCAGCGATCCGAGGTCCAGCCGTCCGGCCCGGACGTGTTCGGCGAGCACCGGGACGTCCTTCGCCGGGTCCGAGTTGCCGTAGACGCAGCCGCTCAACGTCCTTCCCCAGTGGAAGAGTTCGAGGGCGTTGAAGGTGACCTGCTGGTCCTTGCCGCCGATGCCGACGACCGTGGTGCGGCCGCCTCGGCGGGTGGATTCCCAGGCGGTGCGGATGGTGACGGCGCGGCCCACGCACTCCACGGCCACGTCAACACCCTGTTTTCCGGTGAGGGTTCGGATCTCGCGGGCCGTGTTCTCGGAGGCGACCACGTAGTCCGTCGCCCCGGCCGCGCGCGCCAACTCCTCCTTCTCCGGGGAGACATCGACGGCGACGATCGTCGAGGCGCCCGCGATCCGGGCCGACTGGAGGGTCGACAGGCCCACTCCGCCGACGCCGAAGACGGCGACCGTCTCGCCCTCCCTGACCTGCGCCGAGTGGTGGATCGCGCCGTAGCCGGTGAGGACCGCGCAGCCGAGGAGGGCCGCGTCCGTCAGCGGGACGCCCTCCGGGAGGGGCAGGACGCAGGACGCGGCCACGACCGTCTCCTCGGCGAACGCGGCCACGTTCAGGCCGGGATGGAGGTCGCTGCCGTCGGAGGCGCGGCGGGCGTGGACATCGGCGGCGCCGTTGAGCGCGTTGGCGCAGAGCCAGACCTCGCCCAGCGCGCAGGCGTGGCAGGTGCCGCAGGACGGCGCCCAGTTGAGGATGACCGGGTCGCCCGGTGAGACATGCGTGACGCCCTCCCCCACGGACACGACCGTGCCCGCGCCCTCGTGGCCGAGGACCGCCGGGACCGGCACGCGCATGGTGCCGTTGCTGAGGGACAGGTCGGAGTGGCAGACCCCGGCGGCGGCGAGACGGACGCGGACCCGGCCGGGGCCGGGTTCCGGGAGGTCGATCTCGGCGATCTCCAACGGGGCGCCCACGGCGGGCAGTACGGCGGCGCGGACCATGTGAGGCCTCCTGGGGGTCTAGAACTGAAGGGACTTGGTCTGGAGGTACTCGGACAGCCCGTGCGCGCCGAGTTCCCGGCCCACCCCCGACTGCTTGTAACCCCCGAACGGGGCACGGGGGTTGAAGCGCCCGCCGTTGATGTCCACCTGCCCGGTCTCCAGCCGCCGTGCGAAGGCGACCGCTTCGGCCTCCTCGCCCGCCCACACCGCGCCCGCGAGGCCGTAGACCGTGCCGTTGGCGATGCGGACGGCGTCGTCCTCGTCGTCGTAGCGGAGGATCGAGAGGACCGGGCCGAAGATCTCCTCCTGGGCGATCGTCATGTCGGGGGTGACGTCGGCGAAGACGGTCGGGCTGATGAAGTAGCCCTGCCCGGCGGGTGATTCGGGGCCGCCTGCGACCAGGCGTGCGCCCTCCGCGATGCCCTTCTCGATGTAACCGCGCACCCTGGCCTGCTGCTTGGCGTTCACGACCGGGCCGATGCGGGAGCCGTACTTGGCGGCCGCGTCCGCCGCCAGCCGCACCGCCTCGTCGTACTGGTCGCGGTGGACGAGCATGCGGGTCCAGGCGCTGCATGTCTGGCCGGAGTTGGACATCACGTTGGCGACGCCGACGTTGACGGCCTTGGCGAGGTCGGCGCTCGGGAGGATGACGTTGGCGGACTTGCCGCCCAGTTCCAGGGCGACCTTCTTCACCGCGGCTCCCGCCGTCGCGCCGATCCGGCGGCCCACCGCGGTGGAGCCGGTGAAGGAGACGAGGTCCACGCCCGGGTGCTCGGCGAGGGCCTGTCCCGCGACCGGGCCGAGGCCGGTGACGAGGTTGAAGACGCCCGCGGGGACGGCCGCCTCGGCGACCGTCTCGGCGAACAACTGGGCGGTGAGCGGGGTGTCTTCGGCGGGCTTGAGCACCACCGTGCAGCCTGCGGCGAGGGCCGGGGCGACCTTGGCGACGATCTGGTGGAGGGGGTAGTTCCAGGGGGTGATCGCGCCGACCACGCCGATCGGCTCCTGGTAGACGGTCGAGTTGCCGACCTTCTCCTCGAAGGCGTGGGACGCGGCGAGTTCGGCGTACGACCCCGCGACCGCGATCGGCACGCCCGCGTGGACGGCCTGCGAGAAGGCGAGCGGGGAGCCGAGTTCGGCGGTGACGGTCTCGGCGATCTCGTCCTTGCGGGCCGCCAGCGCGTCCCGCAGCGCGGCGAGCCGGGCGGCGCGTTCGGCGGGCGGGGTGGCGGCCCAGCCCGGGAGGGCGGCACGGGCGGCCCGTACGGCGGCGTCGACGTCGGCGGCGGTTCCGGCCGGGACGCGGTCGATCACCTGCTCGTCGAGCGGGTTCACCACGTCGATGGTGTCCCCGCTCGCGGCGGGGCGCCAGGCGCCGTCGATGTACATGCCGTCGTGTGCCTTCATCGTGGTGCCTCCCGGGCGTGACTACGTCGTCCGCCTCACAAACTAGCGATGTTAGTTTTCCGGCGCCAGAGACCACGCGTCACAGAGCCTCGGTGACGTGCCCGTTCACGCACCCGTCCGTACCGGTCGTCACTCGTCCAGGTCGGGCAGCCGCGCCGGGGCCGGGGAGATCCGGTCACCGTGCTGGTCGAAGACGAACAGATGGTCGATGTCGACGAGCAGCGGGACCTGCATGCCGTACCGGAGCTCGATGTCGGGAGTGGTGCGGACGACGAGGTCACCGGGGAGGCGGCCCTCGGGCGGTACGGGGTCGGCCAGCGCCTCCACCGCGGGGTCCAGGGCCACCACCGGACCGGCGCGCAGCGCTCCCGCGCGCTCCCGCAGCCGGCCGAGGACGCTGCCCTCGCGTCGCCGGCGGCGGACCGGGCGGGCGGGGCGCGGTGCCTCCAGCTCCGGTACGACGGCGGGCCGGGAGCCGGTGTTGAAGTGGACGAGGACCTCGTGGCCCTGGAACTCGACGTGCTCGACGAGTCCGCTGATCGCCACCTCGCCGGGGCGGGCGGCGGTCGGCTTGGCGATGCGTACGGCCTCGGAGCGCAGGCCGACGATGACCTCGCGGCCCTGCTGGACCCGGAGCAACTGGTGGTCCAGGCAGAGGGGTTCGGGCAGCCGCAGGTACTGCTTGCCGAGGCTGATGGTCATCGCGCCGTCCAGCGGGGCCCGGACCAGGCCGCGGAGGAGGTTGATGCGCGGGGTGCCGATGAACGCGGCGACGAAGACGTTGCGGGGCAGCGCGTACACCGAGCGCGGGGTGCCGACCTGCTGGAGGACCCCGCCGCGCATGACGGCGACCCGGTCGCCGAGCGACATGGCCTCGGCCTGGTCGTGGGTGACGTAGACCGTGGTGACGCCCAGCTTGCGGGTGAGGGCGGAGATCTCGGCGCGGAGGTGGTTGCGGAGTTTGGCGTCGAGGTTGGAGAGCGGCTCGTCCATGAGGAACGCGGAGGGGTGCCGGGCGATGGCGCGGCCCATGGCGACGCGCTGGCGTTCGCCGCCGGAGAGCTGGCTGGGGAAGCGCTCCAGGAGGTCCTCGATGCCCAGCATGCGGGCGGTGGCGTCGACGCGGGGCCGCGGGTCCTCGCCGGGGGTCTCGATGCGCAGCGGGAAGCCGATGTTGTCGCGGCTGGTCATGCTCGGGTAGAGGGCGAAGTTCTGGAACACCATCGCCATGTCCCGTTCGGAGGGGGCGAGTTCGTTGGACAGTTCGCCGTCGAGCCGCAGCTCGCCCTCGGTGATCTGCTCCAGGCCCGCGATCATCCGCAGGACGGTCGACTTGCCGCACCCGGACGGTCCGAGCAGGACGAGGAACTCCCCCGGCGCGATGTCCAGCGACATCCGGTCGACCACGCGGACGCCTCGCGTGTAGGCCTTGCTGACGGCGTGCAGGGAGATGGCGCGTGTCATGACGAGTGCCCCCGGGGGCTCCGCGATCCGATCACCTCGCACGGGTCGTACGAGGCTTGTGAGTCACGGAAGCTAACGGAATGTGCGCGCCGGAGGGAAGAGACCGGACGGGATCGGGCGGGTCGGTCCGGGTGGTGAGAAAACGGACGATCGCGTTCAGTCGCCGGGCCGGTTCAGCGGACCCCGTCGCGTGCCTTCAGGGGGCCGCCGACTCCCCTGCCCGCCCTGGGTGTTCGCGCCGGTGAGCGCAGTGCGACGCCCGCCGAGAGCACCAGCAGCGCGCCGAGCATCACGAACGGCGCGGCCACGCCCGCGACTCCGGCGACGAGACCCGCTCCGGCGGGTGCGGCGACCTGGCCGAGGCGGTTGCCGGTGAGCCGCAGGGCGAGGGCGGTGGAGCGCGCGCCGTCCGGGGCGGCCTGCACGACCGTCGTCATGGAAAGCGGCTGGCCCACGCCCAGGCAGAAGCCCAGGACCGCGAGCATCAGGCCGATGGCCCACACCGGGAGCGGCAGGGCGATGCCCGCGCACAGGACGCCCGCCAGGAGGCAGGTCGCGGTCAGCAGGGCCGCCCTGCCGAGGAGTCGGAGCAGCGGGGTCAGGACGAGACGGCAGGCGATGGTGGCCGCGGCGCGGACGCTGAGCAGGACGCCGATCACGGAGGGCGCGATGCCCCGGTGTTCGCCGACCACCGGGAGGTAGGCGGTGAGGATGTCGGTCGCGGAGAGCACGGAGAGGCTGATGAAGATGCCCGCGGGAACGCCCCGGGCGCCCAGGATGCTCCGCATCGGCACCGGATCACCTTGCTCCGTACGGGACTTGACGGCCGTGCGGTCCTCGATGCGCCACAGGGAGGTGAAGGAGACGGCGGCGCCCGCGCCCGCGACGAGGAGGGCGCGGGCGCTGGTGCCCGCCATGTCGGAGCCGCCGATCAGGGCGCCCGCGGCGACGGGGCCGATGAGCTGGCCGAGGGAGGCGCCGATGGTGAAGTGCCCGAAGTTGCGGTCCTGTTCGTGCGGGGCGGACTGGCGGGCGACCAGGGACTGGGCGCCGATCACGAAGCAGAGGTGGCCGAGGCCCATCACGCCGCTCCACATGGCCATCGTCCAGAGGGAGGTGGCCAGTCCGCTCAGCGCGCAGCCGCCGGAGATGAGGATGACGCCGACGGGCAGCAGGGGCGCGCAGCGGCCGTGGTCGGTGCGGCGGCCGAGCGGTACGGCGGCGAAGAGCGGGAGCAGTGCGTAGACACCGGCGATGACGCCGATGGCCCGCTCGTCGGCGCCGAGTGCGAGGGCCCGGTAGGAGACCGCGGGGCGGGCCATCGACACCGCCCCCTGCGTGAAGCTGAAGGCGATGACGAGGCGGAGCAGCCAGCCGCGGTTCCTGCCGGGCGCCATGGTGAAGTCCCTTGTGCGGTCGGTCCGATGAGGTCGGGTCAGATGATGCCGAAGAGGATTCCTGCCCCGAGCACCACCAGTGATGTCAGGGCGGCCCACTTGACGACGAACCGGGTGTGGTCGCCGAACTCGACCTTGGCCATGCCGACCAGGACGTACACGGCGGGTACCAGCGGGCTGGACATGTGCAGGGGCTGGCCGACGAGCGAGGCGCGGGCGATCTCCAGCGTCGAGACGCCGTGGGCGTTCCCCGCCTCGGCGAGCACCGGGACGATGCCGAAGTAGAAGCCGTCGTTCGACATGAAGTACGTGAGCGGGATGCTGAGCACACCGGTGACGAGGGCCATGTGCGGGCCCAGGCCGTCGGGGATGCTGTCGACCAGCCAGGTCGCCATGTGGTCGACCATGCCGGTGCCCTGGAGGACGCCGGTGAAGACGGCGGCGGCGAAGACCATGCCGGAGACGTTGAGGACGTTCTCGGCGTGGGCGCCGAGGCGGGCCTTCTGGTCGGGCATGTGGGGGAAGTTGACGGTCAGGGCGAGGGCGGCGCCGAGCAGGAAGAGGACCGGGATAGGCAGCCACTCCATGATCATGGCGGTGAGCAGGGTGACCGTGAGCAGCGCGTTGAACCAGTACAGCCCGGGCCGCAGGGTGGGCCGGTCGGGGTCGAGGCCCTGGAACCCCTCGTCCTCGTCCGGGAGTTCGGCGTCCGCGTCCGTGCCGGAGCCCGAACCACCGCCGCCGCGGGCGGGCTTGTCGCCGTCGCCGCCCGCCCCCACGAGCACCGGCTCGGTCTCCGGCTCCGGCACGAGCACCTCGTCCAGCGTGAGCACGCCGAGCCGCCTGCGCTCGCGGCGGCCGAGGACGTAGGAGAGGACGAGGACCGCCAGCATGCCGACGGCGAGTGCCGGGATCATGGGGACGAAGATGTCGCCCGCGCTGACCTTGAGGGCGGTCGCGGCGCGGGCGGTGGGGCCGCCCCAAGGGAGCGTGTTCATCACGCCGTTGGCCATCGCGGCGACGCCGGTCATCACGACGAGGCTCATCTTCAGGCGTTTGTAGAGCGGGTACATCGCCGAGACCGTGATCATGAAGGTGGTCGAGCCGTCGCCGTCCAGGGAGACGATCGCGGCGAGGAGTGCCGTACCGACCACAATGCGCAGCGGATCCGCCTTGCAGAACCTGAGGATGCCCCGCACGATCGGGTCGAAGAGACCCACGTCGATCATCACGCCGAAGTAGACGATCGCGAACATGAGCATCGCCGCGGTGGGCGCGAGGCTGGTGACGCCGTCGATGACGTAGTCGCCGAGCTTGGCGCCCTTTCCGACGACGACGCAGAACAGCGCGGGGATCAGGACGAGCGCCGCGATCGGCGACATCTTCTTCAGCATGATCAGGACCAGGAAGGTCGCGATCATGGTGAAGCCGAGGATGGTCAGCATGAGTGGAACACCTAACGTTCGCCTTTGAACTCCCACCAGGGGCGGCGGTTCGACGACGTTAGGTCGCGGCAAGCGGCGTTAACAAGACGGTGACGCGCGAGCAATAAGCGCAGAACTCCAGGTCACAGCGGTGCGGTGAGTGCGGCGACCTCCACGGGCACGCCGTTGAGGACCGCGTTGCCCGACAGCGGGTCGAGCTGGCTGCCGTCGAGGAGCTGGTTCACGTTGACGCCCGGATCGGTGGCCGCGTGGCGGAGCCGGGTGCCGGGACGGTCGTGTCCCCAGCCGTGCGGCAGGCTGACGACACCGCGCCGCAGCGCGTCGGTGATCTCGGCGGGGGCGGTCACCTCTCCCCCGGCGCCCGTCACCCGGACCGGCGCTCCGTCGACCACCCCGAGGCGTTCGGCGTCGTCGGGGTGGATGTGCAGGGTGCAGCGGTTGGTGCCGCCGGTGAGGGCGGGGACGTTGTGCATCCAGCTGTTGTTGGAACGGAGGTGCCGGCGGCCGACGAGGACGAGCCCGTCGGCGCGGTCGTCCATGGCCCGCCGGAGCCGGGGCAGGTCGTCGGCGATCGGCTGCGGCAGCAGTTCGACCTTGCCGCTGCGGGTCTTCAGGGGCTGCGGAAGGCGGGAGGCGAGCGGGCCGAGGTCGATGCCGTGCGGATGCGCGAGCAGCCGCTGAAGGGTGAGCCCGTCGGGTCGTGCGCCGAAGCCGTCGCCGTAGGGGCCGAGGCGCAGCATCATGTCGAGCCGCCGCTCGGGGCCCGTGTCACCGGTGAGCCGAAGGGCCACCTCAGCCGCGTCGCGGCCGTGGACGGGCGAGTGGGGATCCGTGACGGCCTTCCCCAGGGTCTGGTCGATCACCATCGTGTCCACGGCGGCGGGGTCGGCGCCGTGCATGCCGGTCGCGGCGAGGATCAGCCGGGCCAGGATCTCGGTCTCGGCCATCCGGCCGGGTTCCAGCGGGATCGCGGGGCGGGTGTAGCGGACCTGGTTGCGGACGGCGAGGGTGTTGAACGCGAAGTCGTGGTGCGGGCTCTGGGCGGGCGGGGGCGGCGGCAGCACGACGTCGGCGTGGCGGGCGGTCTCGTTGAGGTACGGGTCGACGCTCACCATGAAGTCGAGCGAGCCGAGGGCCTTGTCGAGGCGGGCGCCGTCGGGCGCGGAGAGCACGGGGTTGGCGGCGACGGCGATCAGCGCGCGGACCGGTTCGCCTTCGGCGGTCGCGGTGTCGATCTCCTCGGCGAGCGCGGAGAGCGGCAACTCTCCTTTGGCCTCGGGGTGTTGGCTCACCCGGGAGTGCCAGCGCCCGAGGGCGAAGCCGCGGCCGGGTCCGGCGGGCCGGGGTGTCCGGTCGGTGGCGGCCTGCGGGAAGAGGGCGCCACCGGGCCGGTCGAGGTTGCCGGTGAGGATGTTGAGGACGTCGACGAGCCAGCTGGCGAGGGTGCCGTGCGGGACGGTGCAGCTGCCGATACGGCCGTAGACGGCGGCGGTCGGGGCGGCGGCGAGTTCGCGGGCGAGGACGCGGATCTCGGCGGCGGGCACGTCGCACGCCGCTGTCACGGCCTCCGGGGTGAAGTCCCGCAGCTGTGCGCGGAGTTCCTCGACGCCCTGGACGTGTGGGGTCAACTCGCCCAGGTCCACGAGGTGTTCGTCGAAGAGGACGTGGGCCATCGCGGCGAGGAGCAGGGCGTCGCCGCCGGGCCGGACCGCGATGTGGCGGTCGGCGAGCCTGGCGGTGCGGGTGCGGCGCGGGTCGATCACGGTGAGGGTGCCGCCGCGGGCCCTGAGGGCCTTGAGCCTGCCCGGGAAGTCGGGGGCGGTGCACAGACTCCCGTTGGACTCAAGGGGGTTGGCGCCGATGAGGAGCAGGTGGTCGGTGCGGTCGAGGTCGGGCACCGGGATCGCGTTGGCGTCGCCGTAGAGCAGGCCGCAGGAGACGTGCTTGGGCATCTGGTCGACCGTGGACGCGGTGAAGACGCTGCGGGTGCCGAGGGCGCCGAGCAGCACCTGCGGGTAGAGGGCGCCGGCCATGGTGTGCACGTTGGGGTTGCCGAGGACGACCCCGACGGCGTGCGGGCCGTGCCGCTCGACGACGGGGCGCAGGCTGGCCGCGACCGCGTCGAAGGCCTCCTCCCAGGTGGCCTCGCGCAGTTCGCCGTCCCGGCGCACGAGCGGGGTGCGCAGCCGGTCGGGGTCGGCGTCGACGGCGCCGAAGGAGGCACCCTTCGGGCAGATGAAGCCGCGGCTGAACACGTCGTCGCGGTCACCCCGGGCGCCGGTCACCCGGGTGCCCTCGATGGTGAGGGTCAGCCCGCAGGTGGCTTCGCACAGCGGGCAGATGCGCAGGGCGGTGCGGGACACGGGGCCTCCCATGGGCGACTTTGCCTCTTCGCGGCGAGCATACCGACCGGTATGGACGGTGGCGAGGGGGTGTCGGGGAAGACCGGGAGTCCGCCGGGCGCCGGGGCCGGACCGCCGTTCAGTCCAGCACCCGCGCCAGATAGGCCCGCAGCAGCTCCCGCATCTCCCCGATGACCTTCTCGTCGCCCTCCGGCGCGACCCGGAACGCGAGGTGGACGAGGGCGTCGGCGGTCTCCACGGCGACCAGGAAGGTGCGGCGGAGATCCTCGTCGGGGTCGCGGGCGAGGTAGCCGGAGAGGAGGTCGGTGAGCCGGTCGGCGACACGGCGGTTGGGTTCGGCGTGGCCCGAGCCGATGGGGATCTGGTTGCCGAAGTCGACGAGGGAGAACCCGGGCGCGGTGCGCTTCATCGCGAGGTACTCGTCCAGGACGGCGTCCATCGCGGCCCGCCAGCCGTCGGCGCCGGTCTCCTCCAGGCGCTCGCTGACGCGCTCCGTGTACCGCTCCAGGTTGCGCTGGGCGAGGGCGTCGGCCATCGCCCGCTTGTTCCCGAAGAAGCGGTAGACCGAGCCGATGGGGACACCGGCGCGCAGGGCGACGGCCCGGGTGCTCAGCGCGTCGTAGCCGACCTCGTCGAGGAGGTCGGCGCAGGCGTCGAGGATCCTGGTCAGCCGTTCGGCGCTGCGCCGTTGCACGGGCGCACGCCGGAGCGATGTCGTGTGGGGCACGGGCTTCATGATGCCTTTCCGCCGTGATCAGGAGAAGCGCGAACCTGAATACGGAACTGGGTGGCCCTGGCACTCATTTCGTCCCCCGCGTCGGTGTGGGGCCGGGGACCTTGCTGCCGTCGGGAGTGGCCTGGGCCGCCGACGCCGTGATGTCCGCCGTGCCCTGCACCGGTTTGCCGTGGACGGCCCACACCGTGCCGTCGTCGGCGTAGAGGCGCGCGGTGACGTGGTGGGTGCCGTGCGGGACGAGGCCGGCGGCCAGGTGGTACTCGGGGACGCGGAGGCGTGCGACGGTGCGGCCGTCCACGAGGAGGCGGACGGTGCCGCGCCCGGCGACGGCCCGCGGCCGCACGCCGGCCGGCGAGAAACGGAAGTCGTGGAGGGTCAGCCGGACGTCCCAGCTGTCGTCGGCGGCGTCGGGCTCCACCTCGACGCCGACCTCGGGGGCACCGCTCCCGCTCACCTCGCGGTAGTGGCTGCCCTGCTCGTCCGTGCTGTCGAGGACCTTGCCCACCGGCGACGGGGACACCCCGCCGCCCTTCCCCTCGGGGGTGTCATCGGACCCGCAGCCCGCCGATCCGGCCAGCAGCAGGGCACAGACCGCGAGCGCGGTGAGGAGTGCGCGCGACCACGACATGCGGGGGAGAGTAGAACAACGGTCCGACAGCCGGATCCCCCCAGAGGTGGGTTCTTGGTCGTCGCGAGTCGGATTTTCGGCCGCTCCCCCACCTTCCCCTTGCGCCCGCGAAACCGCAATCCTACGGTGTTGCATAGGAATCAGCTGGCTAGGGAGCAGGCATGAGCGGGGACGCGCGCAAGACGGCCGAGGGACTGACCCACCTCACCGGTTTCGGCAACGAACACAGCTCGGAGGCCGTGCCGGGCGCCCTGCCCGAGGGCCGCAACGCCCCGCAGCGCGCACCGCTCGGTCTCTACGCCGAGCAGCTCAGCGGTACGGCGTTCACCGAGCCCAGGGCGCACAACCGGCGCTCGTGGCTCTACCGCATCCGCCCCTCGGCCGCGCACCCCGCGTTCACCCGCGCCGACAACGGCCGGATCCGTACGGCCCCCTTCACCGAGTCGGTCCCCGATCCGAACCGGCTGCGCTGGAACCCGCTCCCCGCCCCCGCGCCCGGCACCGACTTCCTGGCCGGCCTGTGGACCCTGGGCGGCAACGGGGACGCGACCCAGCGCACCGGCATGGCCGTGCACCTCTACCACGCCGACGCCTCCATGGACCGGGTCTTCAGCGACGCGGACGGCGAGCTGCTGATCGTCCCGGAGCGCGGCGGGCTGCTGCTGCGCACGGAGTTCGGTCTCCTCCATGTGGAGCCGGGACATGTGGCGTTGATCCCTCGTGGGGTGCGCTTCCGTGTGGAGCTGCTGGACGCTTCAGCCCGCGGATATGTGTGCGAGAACTACGGGGCGCCGTTCCAGCTCCCCGACCTGGGCCCGATCGGCGCCAACGGCCTCGCCAACGCCCGGGACTTCCGCGCCCCGGTCGCCGCGTACGAGGACGCCGAGGGCCCGGTCGAGGTGGTGAACAAGTTCTGCGGCAACCTCTGGACCGCGACCTACGACCACTCACCCCTCGACGTCGTCGCCTGGCACGGCAACCATGTGCCGTACGCCTATGACCTGCGCCGGTTCAATGTGCTCGGCTCCATCTCCTACGACCACCCCGACCCGTCGATCTTCACCGTGCTGACGTCCCCTTCGGACACCCCGGGGCTGGCCGGTGTGGACTTCGTGGTCTTCGCGCCGCGCTGGCTGGTGGGCGAGGACACCTTCCGGCCGCCGTACTTCCACCGGAACGTGATGAGCGAGTACATGGGCCTGATCGAGGGCGCCTACGACGCGAAGGCCGAGGGGTTCGTGCCGGGCGGCGGCTCGCTGCACAACATGATGTCGGCGCACGGCCCGGACCGGGAGACCTTCGACCGGGCGAGCGCCGCGGAACTGCGTCCGCAGAAGGTCGACGACGGGCTGGCGTTCATGTTCGAGACCCGGTGGCCGGTGACGGCCACGGCCCAGGCGGCCGGCGCCGAACACCTCCAGCAGGCCTACGACGGCGTGTGGCAGGGCCTGCAGCGGCACTTCCGCCCCTTGCCCTGACGATCCCCGACCGGTACGGATGGCCCCGTGACCTCCTTCGCCCCGGACTCGATCGTCCTGAACCGCAAGCTGCCGCTCTGGTACCAGGTGTCGCAGTCCCTGCGCGCCTCGATACTCGGCCGCTCGCCCCGGGACCCGCTGCGGCTGCCCACGGAGGAGCAGCTCGCGCTGCACTACGGCGTCAGCGTGCTCACCATGCGGCAGGCGCTGAAGGAGCTGGAGGACGAGGGGCTGATCACCCGGCACCGCCGCCGGGGCACGTTCATCGAGCCGGACGTCCAGCGGGCCACGCCGGTACGGCTGTTGGGCTCGGTGGACGCGATCGTCGCGCAGCAGTCCGGCATGACCGCACGACTCCTCGACCACGGCAGGGCACCCGTCCCGCCCGAACTCACCGAGCACTTCCCGGACCTGCCCGAGGTGGCGACGTACCACCGGCTCCGCAGCGACGAGAAGACCGGCGAGCCGACGAACCACGCCCGCAACCACATCCGCCCCGAACTGGCCGCCCGCGTCGACCTCGACGACCTGATCCGCTGGCCGATGACCAAGGTCCTGCGGGACGTCGTCGGCGCGGACATCGGCCGCATCACGGACACGGTGGAGGCCCGTCTCGCCGACCCGGAGACCGCCCGCCTCCTCCACGTCCCGCTCCTCAGCCCGATCCTGCACTACACAGGCATCACCCGCGACGCACAGGGCAGGGTCCTGGACGTGGCAGTCATCCATTACCGCGGCGACCGTTTCTCCTTCTCGGTCACCCTCGACGCGTGAACGCCCCACGGAGGGGGCCGTCCGTCGTGCGCGGGCCCGGTGGGACCGGCCGCGCCCGCGCGGCGGAGCCGCACCCCGGCACAGCGTCGCGCCCCTCGGCGGCGCGACCCCGATCCGGCTGCCGTGAGCAGGTCGTACGATGCCCAGCGTGACGCACGACGACGCTCCGCTGCTCGCGGACCTCATGCCGTGGTCCGTCGCACCGATCCGGCTCGGCCGGGGGTGGCCGACGGCACCCGACGCGGCAACCCTGAAAACGCGCTGGGACGCCCTGCTGAAGGCCGAAGTCCCCGACCGGGACACCCTGTTCGAGCCGACGCGCGCACGCACCCTGCACTCCGCGGTGTCCCAGCTGCCCGGCCAGTCCAGCGGCACGGAGAAGCTGATCCGCGCCACCGGCCCGGCCCCGGAACCGGTCCGCGTCCTGCGCGCCCCCTTCGACGAGCAGTGGCTGATCCCGGACCACCGCCTGATCGACGCGGCCCGGCCGGAGTTGTGGCGGGTGGCGGACGAGCGGCAGATCTTCGTGGTCGAGACACCGGTCGTCCCCGGCGGCTCCGGCCCGTTCCTGCTCGCGTCCTCGGTCCTCCCCCTGCTCCGCCCCGGCCGCGTCCGCCCCCTCTACCGCCGTCCCGGAGCCGGGGAACCCAACCTGGCCCCGGGCCTGTCGGACCACCTGGCGACCCACCTCGGCCACTCGCCGACCCCGGCGGACGTCCTCGCCTGGACGGTGACGACGGCCCGTCCGGGCCCCGCGGTCCCCCTCACCCGTGACCCCGGACTCTGGTCACAGGGCGTCGAGTTGGGCCATCGCGTCCTCCGGCTGATGTGCCGGGGCGGCGACCGCCCCAAACTCCCCGGTGGCCGCCGCCCCTACGTCCGCGCCCCGCTGCCACCGCTCCCCCTCACGCTCCACTACGACCGCGACGAGGAGACCCTCCATCTCGACGAGGGCCGCGTCTCCCCGGTACCGCCGGAGTCCTGGGACTTCGAGGTGAGCGGGGTGCGGGTGCTGGAGCAGTGGTTCGCGTCCCGCACGGCGGAGGCGGACCCCGGCACCCTGGCAGCCGTCCGCCCACCGGCCTGGCAGCAGACGTGGACGTCGGAACTCCTGGAGCTGATCACGGTGTTGGCGCTGCTGGCGGAGCTCCGTCCGCGGCAGGAGGCGCTGGAGGTGACGGACCGGATCACCGCGGCGGAGCTGCGCGAGGCGGGCGTCCTGCCGCCACCGGAGTGGACCCGGCACCCGGCGTCGGTCCTCGACCACCACGAAGAGGGCCCCGAGGGCCAGTTCGCGCTGCTCTAGAGAACAAGGCGATCCCCCGCATGGAGTCCCTGCCCCTGCCCCTGGACGGCATCACCGTCGTCGCCGTCGAACAGGCCGTGGCCGCCCCCTTCGCCACCCGTCAACTCGCCGACCTCGGCGCCCGGGTGATCAAGGTGGAGCGGATCGACGGAGGTGATTTCGCACGCGGGTACGACAGCGCGGCGGGCGGGATGGCCTCGCACTTCGTCTGGTGCAACCGCGGGAAGGAGTCGATCGCGCTCGATCTGAAGGACCCGCGCGGGGTCGGTGTCGTACGGCAACTCATCGCCGGCGCGGACGTGTTCGTGCAGAATCTCGCGCACGGCGCCGCCGCCCGGCTCGGGCTCGACGCGGCCACGCTGTGCGCCGCGCATCCCCGGCTGGTCGCCGTGGACATCTCCGGGTACGGGCCGAGCGGGCCGTACGCCGGCAAGCGGGCCTACGACATGCTCGTGCAGTGCGAGGCGGGGCTGGTGTCGGTGACCGGGACGCCGGGGCAGCCGGTGAAGGCGGGGGTTCCGGCCGCCGACATCGCGGCGGCCATGTACGCCTTCTCCGGCGTGCTCGCGGCGCTCGTGCGCCGGGGTGTGAGCGGGCGCGGCGGGCCGGTCGAGGTGTCGATGCTGGACGCGCTCGCCGAGTGGATGGGCCATCCTCTGCATCACGCGATGCACGGGGGAACTCCCCCGGCGCGCACCGGACTTGCGCACGCCATCATCGCGCCGTACGACGCCTATCCCACCGCGGACGGCGGGCGGGTGCTGCTGTCGGTGCAGAACGACCGGGAGTGGCGGCGGCTGGCCGAACAGATCATCCGGCGGCCGGAGTTGGGGACCGATCCCGACTTCGCCACCAATGCGGCGCGGGTCGGGAACCGGGAACGCACCGACGCCCTCGTCGGCGAGGCGCTGGGTGGGCTCGGTGCCGACGAGGCGGTGGCGCTGCTGGAGCGGGCGGGCGTGGCCTGCGCGCGCCTGCGGGACGTGCAACAACTGGCGGATCACCCGCAGTTGACGGCCCGGGACCGGTGGCGGGAAGTGGGTTCACCGGTCGGGCCGTTGCGGGCACTGCTGCCACCGATCACCTTGCCGGGCGGAGGCGAGGCACCGATGGGTGATGTGCCCGCGCTCGGGGAGCACACCGAGGCGCTGCTGCGTGCCGTGGGGATGGCGGACGCGGAGATCGCAGCACTGCGCGTGGACGGTGTGGTGGCCTGAGCGCGGGCCCCCGGGAACTCCCCGGGGACGCCGAGGACTTGCTCAGCGTCCGCCGAAGAGTGAACGGCGCAGTCTGCGCAGCGGCGCGAAGAGCTTGACGCGGCTCACCCGCGTACCCGTCGCGCTGCGTTCCTGCGTGGTGTCACGTGATGTCAGTTCGCGCATCAGTGAGGTCGCTTCCGCCGTTTCGCGCTGCGGGACGACGGGGCCGCCCAGCACCGAGAGGTGGCGGTCGAGGCGCGAACTCGTCGCGCTGCTCCCGCACGTGATCGCAGGGACCCTTGCCCTGCTGCGCACTATCTGTTCCATGTCACTCCCCACCCGTACGAGTCCACCCGGCCCGGGCAGGGTAACCCTATCGCCCCAACCGGGCACGCGTGTATCGCGGTCACAGGATTCACCTTCCCCGTAAGGGGGTTGACGACCCCTCCTTGATTACTCTCCGAATCCGACCGATTTCAGGGCGAGTTGGACAACTGGCTGAGTTGTGGGCTGGGCTGAGCCCCCGTCGGGCTCGACGGTCACTGCGAGTGATGTTGCAGACTTGTCGAGTCCGGTGGCCAGCAAGGGCGTGTCGCCCTTGAAGAGCCCGAGGGAGCGCGGTTGCACATCGGGGCGCATCAGCCACAGTTGATGCACGCGCCCGCTCGGCAGCGCGCCGTATCCGCTCAGGGTGACGACCGCGCGCCCCTCCGACGCGGAGGCGATCACGCCGATGCTCCGGCCTCCGGTGTCCGCGCCGGTGGTCGCGCGGGCGTCGGGAGCAGCGAGAACGTGGGCGATCTCACGTGCCTGCGCCCGCTCGGCGGTCAGCTGGTCCTGGGTCCGGTTGGCCTGCACGGCGAACAGCGAGGCCACGACGAGCGCGGCGGCGGCCGTCGCGGTGGCGAACGGCACGAAGAACGGCCGCCGTTGGGGCACGCGGGCGCGCGAGGCCTGCGGCTGCGCTCCCCACACATGCGCCGGCAGCCGGGGCGTGTACTCCCGCGCCCGCGGTTCCCGCACACGCTCCCGCAGCGGTCCCGGCTCCTGCGGAGTCTGCCGTACGGCGGCCAGCACCCGGTCGCGCATGGCGGGCGGCGGCTGGGCGGCCGTGGACCAGGCCAGCCGGACGGCGTCCTCGGTCAACGCCTGGACCTCCTCGGCACAGCGGTCACAGCCCCTGAGGTGTTTCTCGAACTGGCGGCGCTCACCGGCTTCGAGGGCGTCCAGGGCGTAGGGGGCCGCGAGCGAGTGGACGTCACCCCGGCCGAACAGTCGGGCGAGGACACTCATGCGACACCTCCCAGGCAGTCGCGCAGCCGGGTGAGTCCGTCACGCATGCGGGTCTTGACCGTGCCCAGCGGCAGCGAGAGCCGCTCGGCCACTTCACGGTACGTATAGCCGTCGTAATAGGCGAGAGTGACGGACTGCCGCTGCAGCGCCGTGAGCCGGTCCAGGCAGCGGCGCACCAACTGCCGTTCCAGGCCCGCCTCGACCTCCTCGGTCACCTGGTCGAAGGCGGGGTGGTGGGAGCGGCGCGCCTCGCGCTGCTCGCGGTCGACGGCCGCGCGGGCGCTGCGCACCCGGTCGACGGCCCGGCGGTGGGCGAGGGTGAGCACCCAGGACAGGGCGCTGCCGCGGCCGGGGTCGAAGCGGGCGGCGGACCGCCACATCTCCAGCAGCACCTCCTGGGCCACCTCCTCGGACTGCGCCGGATCGCGCACCACCCGGCGCACCAGCCCGAACACCGGCCCCGACACCAGTCCGTACAGCTCTTCGAAGGCCCGTTGATCCCCTGCCGCCACCTGCACCAGGAGTTCATCAGCCTCCACCCGTCCCCCACTCTTCGACCGCACGCGGCCCATCCCCTCATCACATCCCGTCACATGAGGCATTCGCGGCGAGCGCCCCTCTGGATGGGTTACGGATCGGCGCGCCCAAAACGCGGGTCAAGGGACGGATTGGAAGGCGCCAAAAAAACTTTTCGGGTTCGACCAATCCGCCCCGGCACGTGCTCCGAATCTCCGGGCGTCAGGCAAGTTGGCACTGAGGACGGACGGCATGACACCTATCTCCAGGAGCGGTGCGGGACGCAGGAAGCTCGCGGCCCTCGTATGTGGCGCGCTGGCCGCCGGGGGGCTCGCAGCCGCCGGTACGGCCGCGCTGGAACCGGGAGTGGCCGCGGCCTCCTCCCACCGGGAGGCCCCCCTCATCTCGGGCACCCCGCAGTACGACAACACGGACCTGTACGCGTTCGTCAGCCCGGACAAGCCGGACACGACGACGATCGTGGCGAACTGGATACCGTTCGAGGAGCCCGCCGGCGGCCCGAACTTCTACCAGTTCGCGGACGACGCCCAGTACGACCTGCACATCGACAACAACGGTGACGCGCTGGACGACTTCATCTTCCGCTACACCTTCAGCACCCAGATCAAGAACAAGAAGACGTTCCTCTACAACACGGGCCCGGTGACCAGCCTCACCGACCCCGACCTCAACGTCACGCAGTCGTACGACGTCGAGCTGATCAAGCTGAAGAACGGCAAGGTGGTCCACAAGACCAAGATCGCCGACGACATCCCGGCGGCGCCCTCCGACGTCGGCGACGCGTCGATGCCGGACTACGCCAAGCTGCGCTCGCAGGCGGTCTACAAGACGTCGAACGGCGGCGCGACCTTCGCCGGCCAGGCCGACGACCCGTTCTTCGCCGACCTGCGCGTCTTCGACCTGCTCTACGGCGGCAACCTGAGCGAGGTCGGCAACGACACCCTCAAGGGCTACAACGTCAACACGATCGCCCTCCAGGTGCCCAACGACCTGATCCGGCAGTCCAAGTCCCGCCCGACCGTGGGTATTTACTCCACGACCCAGCGCAGGAACGCCCAGGGCTACTACACGCAGGTCTCGCGCCTGGGCAACCCGCTGGTCAACGAGGTCGTCAACCCGCAGAAGGACAAGGACAAGTTCAACGCGTCCCAGCCCAAGGACGACGCGCAGTTCCTGAAGAACGTGACCGAGCCCGAGATCCCGAAGCTCATCGAGTCGATCTACAAGATCAAGGCGCCGAGCGAGCCGCGCAACGACCTCGTCAGCGTGTTCCTCACCGGCGTCAAGAACCTCAACACGCTCCAGCCGTACGCGAAGCCGTCGGAGATGCTGCGTCTGAACACGTCGATCCCGCCGACCGCGCACCCCAAGCGCCTCGGTGTCCTCGACGGCGACAACGCGGGCTTCCCGAACGGCCGTCGGCTCACCGACGACGTGATCGACTCCGCGCTCCAGGTCATGGAGGGTGAACTCGTCGGCTCCAAGAACGACCTGGGCGACGCGGTCGACAAGAACGACAAGGGCTTCGAGAAGTACTTCCCGTACGTGGCCGAGCCCACCTCGGGTTCGCGCGGCCCGCTCGCCAAGGGCACGGCCGGCGGCAGCGACGTCAAGAACCAGCTGGGCGACGCGCTCCAGCCGGCCGGGGCGTCCTCCGGCAACGACAACATGATGCTGATGGTCGCCTCGGCCGCCTCGGGTGTCGCCGGAGTCCTGCTGATCGGCGCGGGCGTCGCGTGGTGGCGCCGCCGGATGAGCCACCGCCCGTACTGACCCCCGCAGACTGGCGCGGCCCGCACTTCACCTTCCCCCACGGTGCGGGCCGCGCCACCCCCACGTGACAACCCCCTTCGGCACCACGGCACTTGAACCACCCCAGGCGATGGAGGAACGGCATGGCCCCGCGCGAGACCGACAACAGCCCGACGGAGGCCGACCAGCCGGCGGCGGCCCAGCGGGAGTGGGAACGGCTGTGGGAGGAGGGGGACGACGACGGGTCGGCGAGCGCGGGACCGGAGAGCGGACGGCCCACGAAGCCGGACGCCGAGCCGGAGACGGAGCAGAGCACGGAGCCGGCGGCGGATGAACGGGACAGGGACGAGGACGAGGACGAGGACGCCGACACGTCCCGGACCGCGGACACGGACACGGACCCCGAGAACCGGGACACCGCCGCCGACGACTCACCCCCGCCCTCGACTCCCGCGCCCACCACCGCCGATGAGCCCGGAACCCCCCACAGCCGCGCACCTCGCGCCGAGGACCGCGCGCCCTCCACCGAGGCCCCGGCACCCCCCACAGCCACCCGTCCCGACGACGAGCGCATCGCCGCCGTACGCCGGGTGGCCGCCGCGGGCCGCCGCTGGCGGACCGTCCAACTCGTCGGCTGTGCCGCCCTGCTGGCCGTCGCGATGACCGCCGGTGCCATCGCCATCGGCGCCGCGAAGGACCGCGGCGCGACCGGTGCCGCCGTCGGATCCAGCGCCGTGTCACCGGAGTTGCTCGCCAGCGGCAGTCTGGACGCGAGCATCGCCGCGCTGCAGGCCCATCTGAGGACGCAGCCGAAGGACTTCGACGGGTGGGCGACGCTCGGGCTCGCGTACGTCGAGCAGGCCAGGACCAAGGGCGACCCGTCCCGGTACCCGCAGGCGCAGGCCGCCTTCCAGCGGTCGCTGAAGATCTCGCCCGCCAACGAGAACGCCCTGGAGGGCCGCGCCGCGCTCGCCGCCGCCCGGCACGAGTTCAAGGAGGCCCTGGCCTACGCGGACCAGGTCCTCAAGGAGAACCCGTACAGCGAGCGCGCCCTGTGCTCGCGCATCGACGCGCTCGTCGAACTCGGCCGCTACGCGGACGCGTCGAAGGCCGCCGACCTCGCCGACGCCCGCAAGCCCGGCGTCCCGGTCTTCACGCGCTACGCCTACGTGCACGAACTGCGCGGGGACGTCACCACCGCCCGCAAGGTCCTGGAACAGGCCCTCGCCGCCGCCACCTCTCCCGGAGACATCTCGTACGTGGCCGGCACGCTCGGCCAACTCGCCTGGAACCAGGGCGACTACAAGACCGCTCTGAACGACTACGGCCGCGCCCTCGCCGCCGACGAGAACTACCTCCCCGCACTGGAGGGCCGCGCCCGCACCCAGGCCGCCCTGGGCGACCGCGCGGCGGCCATCAAGGGCATGGAGCTGGTCGTCTCCCGCTACCCGCTGCCCCAACCCCTTGTGGAGCTGGGCGAGTTGTACGAGAGCCGGGGCGCCGAGGGCGACAGGGCCAAGGCCGACGACCAGTACGCCCTGGTCGACGCCTGGATCGCGCTGGCCCGCGCCAACGGCGTCAACGCCGACCTGGACACCGCGCTCGCCGCCGCCGACCACGGGGACGTCACGTCGGCCCTGAAGGCCGCCCGCGCCGAATGGGCCCGCCGCCACACCGTGCACACCGCGGACGCGCTGGCCTGGGCCCTGCACGTCAACGGCCGCGACAAGGAGGCCCTGCCGTACGCCCGCCGGGCGACGGCCACGAACTACCACAACGCCTCGTTCATCTACCACCTCGGCATGATCGAGCTCGCCACCGGCCACACGGCCGACGGCCGCGCCCACCTCGCCAAGGCCCTGAAGCTGAACCCGGGCTTCTCCCCGCTGGGCGCCACCAAGGCCCGTAAGGCGCTGGAGGACACCAAGTGATGCCGGTCCGCCGCCTGTTGGCCTCCGCCGCCGCCGTCCTCACGACCGCGGGCGCGCTCCTCCTGATCCCCTCGGCCACCGCGAGCGCGCACCCCCTGGGCAACTTCACCGTCAACCGCTACGACGGCCTCGTCGTCGCCCCGGGCCAGTTGCGCGTCACGCACATCGAGGACCTCGCCGAGATCCCGGCGACCCAGGTCAAGCCGGACATCAAGCGTCTTGGCATGACGGAGTGGGCCCGGGAGCGCTGCGACAAGGCCGCCGAGGGCAGCAAGGTCACCGTCGACGGCCGTACGGTCGCCCTCACGCCCGGCACCGGCACCGCGCACCTGCGGCCCGGACAGGCCGGGCTCAACACCCTCCGGGTGGAGTGCGGTTCGACCGCCGCGCTCCCCAAGGGCAGCACCGTCACCGTCGGCTTCCACAGCGCGGGACTGACCACCGGGCCCGGCTGGCGGGAGATCACCGCGCGCGCCGACCGGATGACGCTCACGAGGTCGGACGTCGCGAAGACGTCGATCTCGCACGAACTCACCAGCTACCCCAAGGACTTGCTGTCCTCCCCCGCCGACACCACGACGGCGTCCCTGCACGCGCGTCCCGGCGGTCCCGCGCTCGCCGACGACGGTCGGTCCGCGGCGGAACCGCCCGCCGGCTCGGTGCTGCCGCGCGGCGCCGACCGCTGGACGGAGGCCCTGAACAACCTGGTCGCCCGGCACCACCTCACCGTGGGCTTCGCCGTGCTCGCGCTGCTCATCGCTGTCGCCCTGGGCGCGATGCACGCGCTCGCGCCCGGTCACGGCAAGACGCTGATGGCCGCCACGGCAGCCGCGCGGGGCAGCCGAGCCCGCCTCAAGGACGTGCTCCCCCTCGCCGCCTCGGTCACCGTCACCCACACCCTCGGTGTCATCGCCCTGGGCCTCCTGGTCACGGCCGGCTCCGCCGCGACCCCCTCGGTGATCGCCTGGCTGGGCATCGCGAGCGGCGTCCTCGTGCTCTTCGCGGGCGCCAACCTCGTACGCCGCGCCTGGCGCAACCGCCCACGCCCGCACACCACTTCACACGCCCATCCGCACCCCCACGGCCACGATCACCATCACGACCACGACCACGACCACGAGACCGCCAAGGCCCCCGAACGCGCCCTGGTCCTCGTCTCCGCGCACGCCGAAGCCGGCGCGCCCCACACGGAGACCCACGCGCACCCGCACCCGCACAGCCACGACGACCACGGTCATGAGCACGGCCATGAGCACCCGCACGGGCACAAGCACGAGCACGGCCACACTCATCCCCACCGCGACGGCCACGCCGTGGAGCACACGCACGGCGGGTTCACCCACACCCACGAGACCGCCCCGACCCTGCGGGGCACGATCCTGCTCGGCTTCGCCGGTGGCCTCGTGCCGAGTCCGTCCGCCGTGGTGGTGCTCGTGGGCGCCGCCGCGCTCGGCCAGGCGTGGTTCGGGCTGCTGCTCGTCGTCGCGTACGGCGTCGGTCTCGCCCTCACCCTCACCGCCGCCGGATTCGCCGTCGTCAAGCTGGGTACAGGGATGAACCGAGTGCTGGACCGGCGCCCCCGCTGGACCACCAGCCCCATGGCCGTACTGGTCCGCAGGACCGCGCCGCTGGCATCGGCGCTGGTCGTCGTGGGTCTCGGGGTCGGACTGGTGCTCAAGGGGGCGGCATCAGCACTCGGCTGAGTTGTGTGAGGCGAGAATTCGCCCGGCTGCGAATGGGGGTGGCCCATGTCCGAAGATCCGGGCACTGACCGTCTGATCGCGGGCCGCTACCGGCCCCTGTCCCCCCTCGGTGAGGGCGGGATGGGCACGGTGTGGCGGGCCCGCGACGAGGTGCTGCAACGCGAGGTCGCCGTCAAGGAGGTGCGCGCGCCCGGCGGGCTGGCCTCCGACGACGTGGAGCGGATGTACGCCCGGCTGGAGCGCGAGGCGTGGGCGGCGGCTCGGGTCGCCAACCGCAACGTGGTGACGGTGTACGACGTGGCGACGGAGGACGGCCGCCCGTGGATCGTCATGGAGCTGGTGCGGGGTGTGTCCCTGGCCGATCTCCTGGACGCCGAGGGGCCGTTGTCGCCGCAGCGGACCGCGCACATCGGTGCCGAGGTGCTCGCCGCGCTGCGGGCCGCGCACGACGCGGGGGTGCTGCACCGGGACGTGAAACCGGCCAATGTGCTGATGTCGAACGACGGCCGGGTCGTCCTGACCGACTTCGGTATCGCGATGGTCGAGGGCAGTTCGGCGCTGACCATGACCGGCGAGGTCATCGGCTCGCCCGAATTCCTAGCCCCGGAGCGGGCGTTGGGCCGCACCCCGGGTCCCGAGTCCGACCTGTGGGCCCTCGGCGTCCTGCTGTACGCGGCGGTCGAGGGGCATTCGCCGTTCCGCCAGAACACCCCGCTGAGCACCCTGCGCGCCATCGTCGACGAGGAGTTGCCGACGCCGCGGCTGGCGGGACCGCTCGCACCGGTCATCGAGGGCCTGCTGCGCAAGGACCCGGCCCAGCGGATGTCCGCGGAGCAGGCCGAGCAGGATCTGCGGCTGGTCGCCGCGGGCGGTGCGCCCCGCGCGTCCACGGCGCCGACGAGGCCGTACTCGCCGATGGCGGCGGGGGTTCCGCAGGACACCTATCCGACGACGCCGGCGCAGCCGATGCCTCCCGTCGGGCCCGGGGCCGACCCCTACGGGACGCGGACGGGCGCGGACGAGCCGCGGGGCAACCGGCGTGCCGCCGTCGTCCTGGTCGCGGGTCTGGTCGCGCTGGCGCTGGCGATCGGCGGGCTGACGTACACGCTGCTCAACGGGAACAAGGACGGGGACGCGGACGCGGGCAAGGGTGCGAGCAGCCCCAAGAACGAGCCCTCGGACGGGACGTCGCCCAGTGCGAGCAGTAAGACCACGGAGGCGAGCGGGACGCCGAGCCCCAGCAGCAGCAAGTCGTCGTCGGCGCCGCAGTCGGTGAAGGCGACGGTGGAGGGCGCCAACACCGAGTACTCGGGCAGCTGTCCGCCGCCGAACGCGAAGGCGCCGACCTTCACGGCCAGCATCACGGTGGGGAAGGTGCCCGCGGAGGTGTCCTACCGCTGGGTGACGAAGACCGGTTCGGTCTCCGACCCCGGGTGGAAGACGCTGTCGTTCCCGGCGGGCGGCGGGAAGACCAAGCAGGACCGGGTGTTCCTGACGACGTACACGAACACGGGGACGTTCAGGAACGAGATCAGCGTGGAGGTCCGCAGTCCGGTCCACGGGGAGTCCAACTCGGTGCCGTTCTCGGTGACGTGCCTGGCGGAGACCCCGTCGGGCGGGGCCTCCGCGTCGGACACGGCGTCGCCCTCGTCGTGAGGCGACGTGCCCTGGGTGAGGGTCAGACCGCGCCGGTCAGGACGGGCAGGTAGCCGCCGGACTGGCCGGCCGCGGTCGGGTGGTAGGACTCGCCGATGTCGAGCAGGTTGAGGCTGTGCAGCCAGGAGCTGCCGGAGCAGATCTCGTGGCCGGTGAACGTGGTGCGTACGTCGCCGTAGGTGAAGCCGTGGTCGGCGGCGCGCTTGGCGAGGGCGGCGTCGAGGTAGTCGGCCGCGCCGTTGATGCCGGAGCGTTTGGTGGCGGAGAGGCCGAGGCAGGTGGTGCCGAGCTTGTAGAAGCGTGGGTAGCCGAGCACGACCACGCGCGCGGCGGGGGCTTTGGCGCTGATCGCCGAGTAGACCTTGTCGAGGAGGCCGGGGAGCGTGGAGTCGACGTACGCCTTCGCGGTGGCGATCCGGGAGAGGCAGGAGCTGTCGGACTGCAGGACGCAGGTCGTCATGACGTCGGCGAAGCCGGCGTCGTTGCCGCCGATGCTGATCGAGACGAGGCCGGTCGAGCTGCTGAGGGTGCCGAGCTGGTTGGCGAGAACATCACCCGTACGAGCGCCCGAGCAGGCCATGAAGTCGAACGTCGAGGGTGAATGGGCGGCTGCCCAGAGGTAGGGGTAGGCCTTGGTGCTGCGGTCGCAGGAACCGCTGGAACTGATGTAGTTGTCCGAGCCGACCCCCGAGGAGTAGGAGTCGCCGAGGGCCACATAGCCGCCGGTGGCGGCGAGTTGGGACGCCTGCGCCGTCATCGCCCCGGTGAGGGCGAGGCCGGCGGCCAGGAGGAGCGAGGTCACGTATGCCGTGAATCGGGAACGTCTCATGGAACCTCCCTTAGCAGGATCTCTGCCACAACCGTCGTAGCAGCGACGCGCGTTGACGGGAAGTGTGCATGCCAAGGGAAGGAGGGGTTTATCGGGGGGAACAGCTGTTCACCTGTGCATCACAACCGGTGCGAGTGCCCTTTCCGTCTTGACGGTCGCGGTCGGGCTGCGCCACATTGAAACCCGGCATCCGGCGCGTCGGGGGGCAAAGTCGCCAATGCAGACCTTACGCATCAAGAGAACGTCCACGGACGGCGTCGAACGGGTGCGGCCAGGACCGGGGAGGGACCTGGCACCACTGTTCGCGGGCGCGTCGGTCGCCGTGGGGGGCGCGGGCGCACTGCTCGCACTCCTCGACTCGGGATCGCCCTTGCGCGGTCCGTTCGCGCTGTTCTTCCTCTTCGCGGCGCCGGCTTCGGCAATTGCCGCGGTATTGCGCGGACTTGATCCCTTCAGCCGTGTTCTCACCTCGGTGGCGGGCGCGGTGGCCGTCGACATGCTGGTGGCTCAGGGAATGCTGGCCGTGCACCGGTGGTCCGTCGACGGCGGAATCATCACGGTGGCGGTGATCAGCGGCTCGATTTCGCTATCGGTATTCATACGGCATATGCCGGGCCGTACAACGGCTGACAAAGTAGTGTAACGGTCAAACCAACAAAAACGTGAGGCCTCCATCCAGGCCTTGCCATACAGGTTCAATCATCAATACCGTCGTACATCTCACCCGCACCGGTTCGTCATCCAGCGGCTCCAGGGGAGGGCTCAAGGACCGCGATGAATCCGGGGCGGAGCGCGGTAGGGGGGTGCCGTGCTCGGTCACCGTTCATGTGACCGAGTCGTCCGCGCGGTCGGCTTTCATGTTTTCCGGAGGTCGATCAGTTGTGCCAGCTCACCATGCGTGCAGGGAGATTCCTTTTCTCCGTGGCGTCCGTGAGAACCCCCTTTTCGAACCGGAGCACAGAGCCGGGCCGCCCAGGGGCGGGCGGTCCGCCGGACGAGAGGGACCAGCTCGTGAGTTCTGTTCTGCGCCCAGCGACATCGGGCCAAGATCCGTTATTGTCGGCCGCATACCGGCCTATCTCCTCTCACCTGGCGATCACACCGCCGGTGAGCGTGGTGATTCCCGCCATGAATGAGGCGGAGAATCTCCCGTACGTCTTCAAGACACTTCCCCCGTGGATACACGAGGTAGTTCTTGTGGACGGTAATTCCACCGACAACACCATCGAAGTGGCTCGCGAGCTGTGGCCCGGGGTCAAGGTCGTCGAACAGCAGGGCAAGGGCAAGGGGGATGCCCTGATCACCGGGTTCGAGGCCTGCAGCGGCGACATCATCGTGATGGTCGACGCGGACGGCTCGGCCGACGGCAACGAGATCGTCAGCTATGTCTCCGCCCTCGTCTCGGGCGCGGACTTCGCCAAGGGCTCACGCTTCGCCAACGGCGGCGGCACGGACGACATGACGTTCATCCGCAAGCTCGGCAACTGGGCGCTGTGCACGATCGTCAACCGCAAGTTCGGCGCCCGCTACACCGATCTCTGCTACGGATACAACGCGTTCTGGCGGCACTGCCTCGACAAGATCGACCTCGACTGCACCGGCTTCGAGATCGAGACGCTCATCAACATCCGGGTGGTCAAGGCCGGTCTCAAGGTGCAGGAGATCCCCAGCCACGAGTACCTCCGTATCCACGGCACGAGCAACCTGCGCGCCGTGCGGGACGGGATCCGGGTGCTCAAGGTGATCCTCAAGGAGCGCTCCAACCGGCGTGCGCTGCGCCGCCGTTCGCACTCCATGACGACCGACCCGTTCCGGGGAGAGGTGTCTTGAGCGGTCCCGGCATCTCTGTCGTGATCTGCGTCTACACCGAGGACCGCTGGGAGGACATCCTCGCGGCGGTCTCCTCGGTGCGCGCGCAGTCACGGCCCGCGCTGGAGACGTTGCTGGTCGTCGACCACAACCCCGCTCTCCTGGACCGGCTCACCAGGGAGTACAAGGACGCCGGCGAGACCGGCGAGGTCCGCGTGCTGGCGAACGCCGGCCCGCGCGGTCTGTCGGCCGGCCGCAACACCGGCATCGCCGCCTCGCGCGGCGAGGTCGTCGCCTTCCTCGACGACGACGCCGTGGCCGAGCGCGAGTGGCTGCGGCACTTCGCCGAGGCGTACACCGATCCGCGGGTGATGGCCGTCGGCGGCCGGACGATGCCCGTCTGGGCGTCCGGGCGCCGACCGGCCTGGTTCCCCGAGGAGTTCGACTGGGTGGTGGGCTGCACGTACAGGGGCCTGCCGCCGGGCCGGGTCCGGGTGCGCAACGTCCTGGGCGGCAACGCCTCGTTCCGGCGTACGGCGTTCGACGCGGCCGGCGGCTTCGCGACCGGCATCGGGCGCGACGGCGACAGGCGCCCGCTGGGCGGCGAGGAGACGGAGCTCTGCATCCGCCTCACCCGGGCCAGGCCGGACGCGGTGCTGCTGATCGACGACCGGGCGGTGATCCACCACCGGGTGCCCGCGGTGCGCGAGCGCTTCGGGTACTTCCGTGCGCGGACGTACGCCGAAGGCCTCTCCAAGGCGCTGGTGGCCCAAAGTGTCGGCGCCGACAAGGGACTTGAGTCGGAGCGCCGCTACACGACCCGGGTCCTGCCGGCCGGAGTGCTGCGCGGGCTGCGGGACGCCGTGCTCGCCCGGCCGGGCGGTGCGGGCCGGGCGGGCGCGATCGTCGCCGGGGTGTTCGGCGCGGCGGGCGGTTATCTCGTCGGGAGCGCGCGGGCCCGGCGCGGCGGGGTCACCTTCTCGGTGGTGCGGATCTCCGAGGAGGCACACGAGCGCGGGAACGCGGACGACCGCGGGGGCGGACATGAACACGGGGCGGACATGAGCACGGGGAGCCGGCATGAGTGACACAGCGGTACCGATCCTGATGTACCACTCCATCGCCGCCGCCCCGAACGACGCCACCCGTGAACTCTCCGTCGCGCCCGAGGCGTTCGCCGAACAGCTGGCGCTCCTCGGCGACCTGGACCGCACACCGGTCACCACGGCCGATCTGGCGGCGAGTTGGCGCTCGGGCACACCGCTGCCCGAGCACCCGGTGCTGATCACCTTCGACGACGGCTACGAGGGTGTGCACCGGCACGCCCTGCCCGCGCTGGCCCAACACGGCTTCGCGGCCACCCTGTTCGTCTCCACCGGCTGGATCCGGGGCGCCCACGACACCGGCGGCGGCCTGGACACCATGCTCGACTGGGACCAGGTGCGCGCACTCGCGGGCACGGACGTCGAGATCGGCGGCCACAGCCACACCCACCCGCAGCTCGACCAGCTCGACGACGACTCCCTGCGCGCGGAACTGGTCCGCTGCAAGGAGATCGTCGCCGACGAACTCGGTGCCGTGCCGGTCTCGTTCGCGTATCCGTACGGCTACTCCGACCGCCGGGTGCGGCACGCCGTGCGGGAGGCGGGGTTCACGCAGGCGCTCGCCGTCGGCAACGGCCTCGCCCGCCGCCGCCAGGGGCCGTACGCGCTGCGGCGGGTGACCGTGCGCCGCACCACGGGTGTCGAGGAGTTCGCGCGGCTCGTCGAGGGCCGTGCCATCGCCCGCACCTTCGCCAGGGACCGTGCCCTCACCCGGGGCTACGCCATGGTCCGCAGAGCCCGACAGGTCCGCCGGAAGGCCATCCGTTCCCGTGTCTGACACGACGACCACCACCCAGGCCGCGGCGCCGACGACCGAGGCGCCCCGGCAGTCGGGGCGCCGCCTGCGCCTGCCGGGGAGAGCCAAGTCCCCCGGCGGCAGCCCGCTGTTCCGCAACGCCTACGCCCTGATGCTCAACACCGGGATCTCCGCGGTGCTCGGGCTGGGCTACTGGCTGATCGCGGCCCACTACTACTCGGCGTCCGCGGTCGGGCAGGGTTCGGCGGCGATCGCCGCGATGAAACTGCTCGCCGGGCTCACCGCGGTGACCCTGACGGGCGCCCTGGCCCGCTTCATCCCGGTAGCGGGACGCCTCACCGGACGTCTCATCTTCCGTACGTACGCGGGCAGTTCGCTCGTCGTCGCGTGCGGGGCCGGGATCTTCCTGCTGACGCTGAACGACTGGGGCCCCTCCTACCGCTTCCTGCACGGGCCGGTCCCGGCGCTCGGCTTCGTCGTCGCGGTGATCGCCTGGAACCTGCTCACGCTCCAGGACGGGGTGCTCACCGGGCTGCGCAGCGCGCCGTGGGTGCCGGTGGGCAACACCGTGTTCTCGGCGGTGAAGCTGGCGCTGCTCGTCGGGCTGGCGTCGGTCCTCGCCACGAGCGGTGTCTTCGTGTCCTGGGTCGCCGCGATCGCCACCTCCGTGGTGCCGCTCGGCTGGCTGGTGTTCCGGCGGCTGGTGCCCCGGCACGTCGAGGCCACCGAGGCCCACGCGAAGCCGCCGACGCTGCGGGAGATCGGGCGGTTCCTCGCCGGGGACTACACGGGCTCGCTGTTCTCGCTCGCCGTGGTCTACCTCGTGCCGGTGATCATCGCCTCGCAGGTCAGCTCCGAGGACAACGCGTACTTCTACATCACCACGACGATAGGCGGCACGGTCAACCTGCTCGCCATCAACATGGGCGCCTCGCTGACCGTCGAGGGCTCGCACGATCCGGCGCGCATCGCCGCCAACACCCGGGCCGCGCTCAGACGGATGGCCCGGATCATGCTGCCGATCTGCGGGCTGCTGTTCATCGGGGCGCCGTACATCCTGGGCGTGTTCGGCGCGGGCTACGCGGACGCGGCGACGCCGCTGCTGCGCTGGTTCGCGGTGGGCGCGCTGCTGCGGGTCGTCATGGAGACGTACTTCGCGGTGCTGCGCGCGCAGAGCCGCACCAGTGGACTCGCCTGGCTGCAGGGCCTGTTGTGCGTCCTGGTGCTCAGCCTCACGCTGCTGCTGCTCCCCCGCATGGGCCTGACCGGCGCGGGCGTCGCCGAGATCTCCAGCCTCGCGGTGATCGTGACGATCGCCGCGCCCAGGCTGTTCCGGACCCTGCGGGCCGCGCCGGCCACCGAGGTGCCCGAGGACGCGGCGCCCGACGGGGACCTCGCCGACCTGGGGACCCGCGAGGTCCCGGCCGCCGCCCCGCGCCGGCGCGGTCCGGCCTGGGCGCTCGACTCCGACACCCTCGCGCTCGGCATCCACGTCGACTTCGACCACCTGGAACGCCGGCCGGACTTACGGCCGGGCCCGGGGACCCCGCCCACCGGTACGCCCATCGTGTCCGGCGACCAGCCTCCGACCCGGGCGCTCGGGATCAAACGGCAGGAGGCCGTGGGCCTGCCGGTGGAGGAGCGCGAGCCCGGCTCGGAGTCCTCGCTGAGCCCGGCCGCCGCGGCCGGAGCGCACGCGCAGGAGGGCGAAGTGCCGCCCGTACGGCCGTCGTCCCTGCGGGAGCGGCTGGTGCCGACGCGGCCCGGGGTCGTGCTCGGCTGTCTGCTGGTGGCCGCGCTGCTGCTGTACTGGGTGCCCGCGCTGCGGCTCGGCGAGTCCGACCTGGACCGCATGGGCGGGCTCGGCCTGGTCTCCGTGCTGCCGCTGCCCACACTGGTCGGGGCCGTGCTGCTGGTCGTGGTGTTCGCCGCGCTGCTGTGGCTGGGCCGCGAGCACCGGACACTGCTGCTGATCACCCTGCTCGCGACCGTGTTCTCGCTGCACGCGCTGCCCGCGGTGATCGAGACCGAGCCGCGCTTCCCGACGGCCTGGCAGCACCTCGGGTTCATCGACTACATCGACCGCACCGGGTCGGCCGTACCCGACCTGGACGCGCGCTGGAGCTGGCCGGGCTTCTTCGCGGTGGCCGCGTTCGTCGGCAGGGCGTGCGGGGTCACCGACTGGTCCGAGGTCATCCGCTGGTGGCCCACCGCCATCCAACTCGCCTATCTGGCACCGATGTTCCTTCTGCTGCGGTCGCTGCGGGCGAGCTGGCGGGCGAAGTGGACCGGCCTCTGGATCTTCGTGCTCAGCGGCTGGGTAGGCCAGGACTACTTCTCCCCGCAGGGCTTCACCTTCCTCCTCTATCTGGCCTTCGTGGCGATCCTGCTGGTCTGGTTCCGGGCACCGCACGTGCTGTGGACGCGGATGCGGCCCGGCGAGGCGGAGGTCGAACCCACCGACCGGCGCCAACAGGCCGTCCTGCTCATGGTGTTGGTCGGACTGTTCGCGGCGAGCGTCCCGGCCCACCAGCTCACGCCGTTCGTGATGCTGGGCGTGCTGACGGTCCTCGTGCTGATCGGCCGCTCCGAACTCCGGGGCCTGCCCATCCTGTTCGCGGTGCTCGTCGCGGTCTGGCTCGGTTTCATGGCCGAGCCGTACTGGTCCGGGCACTTCGACAACCTCTTCGGCGGGGTCGGCGGTGTCGGCAGCAATGTCTCGACGTCCGTCTCCGGCCGTATCCAGGGCGGCAGTTCGACCCACAAGCTGGTCCTCTACACCCGCGTCCTGCTGGCCGGCGGCATCATGACCCTCGCCTGCTGGGGCTGGTTGCGCCGCCGCATCCACAAGTACCGCGAACGCTCCCTGCTCGTCCTCACGTTCGTCCCGTTCCTGGGCTTCGGCATGCAGTCCTACGGCGGCGAGATGGCGCTGCGCGTCTTCATGTTCGCGGTGCCCGGCGCGGCCCTGCTCGCGGGCCTCGCCCTCTTCCCGCGCACCGGCGCCACCGCCGAGGAGCGCGGGAAGGACCGGTCGGGACTCGCCCCGCTGGCCGCGCTGCTCACCGGACTGCTGCTCATGGGCGGCTTCCTGGTGGCCCGCTGGGGCAACGAGGGCTTCGAGCGGGTCCGGCCCGGCGAGGTCGAGGCGATGAACTACGTGTACGCCCACGACAGGCCGACGGTACGTCTGCTGTGGCTGAGCGACGACACGGTCAACGACGTGACACCGGCGATGCCGTGGGGCGCGAAGGACATGGAACGGGTCACCTACGTTCCCACGCCGGCCCCCGCGGACCCGGTGCTGGTGTCCGGGCTGGTCAAGGCGCTCAGGGACGCGGGCCCGAACTCGTATCTGATGCTCAACAGGAGCCAGGCCGTCTCGCTCCAGCTGGACGCGGGCTACGCGGCGACCTGGGAGTCCCGGCTCATCCGGAACCTGGACGCCCGGCAGGAGGTGAAGAAGGTCCTCGTCAACGCCGACGCGACGGTGTACACGCTGCGGCAGCAGCCGGCGGGCCCGGTCCCGAAGCCCGATCCCGGGCCGATCGGACCGCAGATCACCTGGACGCCGTGGTCGGTGGTCGGCGCGCTCGCCGCCGTCGCCCTGATCCTGATGCTGACGGCCCGCGAGGTCGTCCGGGTCGCGGTCCGGCCCGGTGTGCGTCACCTGCGGTGGCTGCAGGGCAGTTTCTGGTTCTCGCTGCCCCTGCTGGCGGTGCTGCTGGCCTCGCTGGTGCAGCGGTTCCTGACGATGAAGTAACGCACTTCCCACGGAGTCGCCCGGGGTTCCCTGGCGTTCCTTGGTGTTCTACGGGGTCAAGTCGGCGTGCGCATGAGCCACTTGACCTCGTAGGCCGTCATGTCGAACGTCCTGCCGTCGACCTTCGCGCTGATCTGCCGGTCCAGGGTGTTCACCACCAGGATCGCCTTGTCGGTGGCCAGGACCCGTACGTTCGGCACGTCGTCGGCGGCGACCGGCACGGTCTCGAACCTCGCGCCGGGGCCGAAGGCCGCGTCGAAGCGGGAGACCAGGTCGTACATGGGCAGTTGCCGCCCGCCGCCGGGGCCGTCGGTCGGGGTCCACAGGCAGCCCGCGCACTCCGTGCCCTTCTCCTTCTCCGGGTTCCAGTAGAAGCCGGAGGTGGCTCCGCCCCTGGCCAGGGCGATCATGCCGGTGGCCTGGACGGCGACCCGGTGGGACTCGGACCAGCCCTTGCGGTCGTCGTTGCCGTCGGCGGGCTCGACGTAGTACTCGGCCCACCACAGCGGCAGTCCGTGCGTCTGCTCCCGCACCCACTCGCTGACGGCGGTGAGTTTGTCGGTGGCCCCGAACTCGTCCGGCAGGAGGTCGTCGTCGTTGGTGTAGCTGGAGCCGTCGACGACCACGAAGTCCGCGCCGGCCTTGTGCTCGTTCCAGTAGTCGAAGGCGTCGATGATCCGCTGGTCCATCGCGCCCCACCTGCCCTTGAACGTACGGGAGGCGTTCGCGTCGCGCGGGTCCAGGCTGTCCATCACCAGATACGGGCCGCCGACCATGATCTTCGGGTTGACCTTCTTGAGCGCCTTGTAGACCAGGTTGTACAGCTCGGTGTACCCCTCGTAGTCCCAGCGCCGTTCGGCGTCGTTCCAGAAGCCCTTGAACTCGTTCCACACGATGAAGTGGGTGACGTCCGGGTACCGCTTGGCGACGGTCGCGGCGAGCGCCGCGTAGTCCGCGTAGTGGTCCGGCTTCGGTGCCGTCTCCAGCGAGGCCTGGCTCCAGTCGGTGTGGTCCACACCGGACGTGCCGCCCTTCATCCAGTCCGGCGAGCAGCACAGCGTGATGACCGGGGTGCCGCCCGACGCGCGCATGAAGTCGACACGGCGGTCCAGGGCGCCGAAGTCGTAACGCCCCTTCACCGGCTCGGGGTTGTCGGCGCCCCAGCCCATGATGGCCTGGTCCTGCGGCAGTCGGGACGTCCTGAGGAGCCCCTCGACGCGCTCGGTCGCGGTGCCGCTGCCCTCGTCGGCGCTGTACTGGGTGTGGGTGAAGCCCCAGCCGACCTCCGGCCGGTCCGCGTCGGGCGGGGTCGCCGGGGTGCCGTGCACCTTGTCGCCGTCCCGTGAGGTGCCCGCGGTGCTTCCGCCGCCGGGAAGCGTGTTGACCAGCGTCACGATCAGGGCCAGTACGGCCGCCCCCACGCCCAGCAGTGCGGTGAGCCGCCACCGCAGTGCCGCCGAATTCCACCCATGACGTCCCATCAAGGGCAACAGTAACGTCGGCGCCGGACGGTGGGGCAGGTCTCCGCGTGCACAGCCCTGTAACAGGGCGGAGGTGATACACGGCCGGGCCTCGACGGGACCCGGTCCGGACACATCGGGCGCATCGGATGCACCGGACGGAGCCGACACTCGGGGGCGCACTGCGGAAACCGGGTGCGGACGGGGTCGTCGTGCCGGATCATGGCCCCCATGTCTGCCAACCCGCACGACGCTCTGCCGATCCGGCTCAACGTCGACGACTCCGACTCCCCGTCCGATGTCGTCGACGCGCTGTTCCTCGGCCGGTTCGCGACGGGCGAGCAGCCGTACTCGCACGCGGCGAACATCGACCGCGTACGGTCCGGGGCGACCCTGCTCCCGCCGGGCGCCCGGGTGCTGCGCGCCGCGCGTGACGACGACCGCAGCGCGACGCTCGCCGAGGGCGACGGCTGGACCCTGCTGATCTCCCGCTGGAACCGGGGCGCCGACGTCACCGTGACGGCGACCAGCGAGGAACTCGCCGCGAAGGTCCTCGACCAGGCGACCGACGGCGCGGCCGACGAGCCCGAACCGCAGCCGGAGAACGTGACGATGGGGTTCTGGTACGTCTCCCCCCGGCGCGGCCCGCACCGCACGACCCGGCAGATCTCGGCGGGCACGTGGGAGGAGGTGCGCCCGAACTACACGGGTCCGGTGGCGGACGCGATGGACCGCCTGATGAAGACGACCCCGGAGGACATCGCGGGCCGTCTGCTGTTGCTGCACGGTCCGCCGGGCACCGGCAAGACCTCGGCGCTGCGCACGCTCGCGCGGTCCTGGCGGGACTGGTGCCAGGTGGACTGCGTGCTGGACCCGGAGCGGCTGTTCAGCGATGTCGGCTATCTGATGGACATCGCGATCGGCGAGGACGACACGACGGGCAAGGGCCGCTGGCGGCTCCTCCTCCTGGAGGACTGCGACGAGTTGATCCGCGGCGAGGCCAAGCACACGGCGGGCCAGGCCCTGTCCCGCCTCCTCAACCTCACGGACGGCCTGCTCGGCCAGGGGCGCAACGTCCTGGTCGGCGTCACCACGAACGAGGATCTGGAGCGTCTGCACCCGGCCGTCGTCCGCCCCGGCCGCTGTCTCGCCCGCATCGAGGTCGGCCCCCTCACCCGCAAGGAGTCGGTCAGCTGGCTCGGCACGGAGGAAGGAGTCGGCCGCGAGGGCGCGACGCTGGCCGAGCTGTACGCCCTGCGCCGCGGCACGCAACCGACCTCGGTCCCGGACCAACGCGAGGGCGCGGACGCGGGGTTGTACCTGTAGGCACCCGGGCCTCCCACCGCCGGGACGGGTGTCCGCCGCGACGACGCTCGGCCGCGACGGCGCACACCGGCGGTGCCGACCTCGCCTCAGCCTTCTCCGTAGGCCGCCCGCAGGGCATCCCGCACGGCCGCCACCGCGTCCCCCTCCGCGAGTCCCAACCGCCGCACCTTCTCCGCGTAGGCCTGCGCGGCCGACGACGCCTCCCGCTCCGCCGCCGAGCCCGCGGCGGCGACGAACGTTCCGTTGCGCCCGCGCGTCTCGATCACCCCGTCCGTCTCCAGCGCCCGGTACGCCTTGGCCACCGTGTTCGCGGCGAGCCCGAGCGACTCGGCGAGGCCCCGGACGGTGGGCAGCCGGTACCCCACCGGCAGCACCCCCGCCCGCGCCTGCTCGGAGATCTGCGCCCGCACCTGCTCGTACGGCGCCGCACTGTCGTCGATGTGGATCTTCAAGGTCACGGCCCGATTGTCCCGCACCCGCCCGGGAACGCGCCCTCCGGAAGGGACACACCCGCCGGAAAACGGGAGGCACGACGGCGCGGCCCCGCCGTAGCGTGCGACCCATGACCGTGATCGCACGCGACCTGCGCCCCGACGTACCCGCCGACCTGGACGGCTTCGTCGCGGTACGCCGGCTCGCCCTCCCCTTCATGCTGCTCACCCCGGAGTCCGTCGCCCACGAGATCACCCACGCCCATCCGCGGTCCGCGCTGCGCAGGCTGGTCGCGGAGGAGGACGGCGAGATCATCGGCACCGCCCAGGTGGGCATCGCCCACGACAGCCCGGAGCCCGGCCGGGGCTTCGTCAACGTGTACGTGCACCCGGAGCGGACCCGCCGGGGCGCGGGCTCGCTCCTGGCCCGCACGGCCGAGGAGCACCTCGCCGCCCAGGGCGCGACCGGAATCTACGCCTGGGTGCTGGACGACCCGGCGCACCGCGCCTTCGCCGAGGGCTTCGGCTACACGGCGAGCCGCTCGGCGCACTTCCTCCGCCTGGACCTGGCGCACGGCACCCTGCCTCCGCTCGACACCCCGCCGCCCGGCGTGGAGATCCGTCCGGGCTCGGACTTCGCCGACGACCCGCGTCCCCTGTTCGAGCTGGACGCGGAGACGATGGCCGACGAACCCAGCGACATCGGTGTCGAGTTCACCGACTACGCGGACTGGCTGGAGGGGACCTGGCGACACCCGCTGTTCAGCCGGGAGTTGACGTCCGTGGTGCTGGTCGGCGGACGTCCCGCCGCGTTCAGCGCCGCCCGCACGGACGGCGACAGCCGGTACGGCACGGTCATGACCGGCACCGCCCGCGCCCACCGCGGCCGGGGCCTCGCCAAGCTCGCCAAGAACGACTCCCTGCACCGCGCCCGAGCCGCCGGCTGCACGGAGGCGTTCACGGGCAACGACACCGGCAACGGTCCGATGCTCGCGATCAACAAGTGGTTCGGCTACGAGATCTGCGCCACGGAGGTGCGCCATGTCCGTGAACTCACCTGATCCCGCGGGGCGGTTGGACGTCGTCCTCGTCAAGGCGGGCCGCACGAAGATCCGTTACGCGGCCGAGCCGCTCTCCGACGACGGCACCCGCCTCGCCGTCCGCGCCCCGTGGGCCGGTGACGGCGTCCGCGACTTCGGCTTCGTGCGCTTCGAGCGCGGGGACGTGTTCACCGAGTACTACTGGCGGGACCGCTGGTACGCGGTGAAGGAAGTCCGGGACGGCGAGGGCCGGTTGAAGGGCTGGTACTGCGACATCACCCGCCCCGCCACGCTCTCCGGCACCGAACTCGTCGTGGAGGACCTCGATCTGGACCTGTGGGTCTCCGCCGACGGGTCGGACGTACGGCGGCTGGACGAGGACGAGTTCGAGGAGAGCGGGCTGGCCGTGTCGGACCCCGCCGCCGCGGCGGCGGCCGTGGCGGCGCTCGACGAGCTGGAGGGGCTGGCCCGCGCGGGCGGGTTCGCCGCGCTGCTGCGGTGAGTCCGGCTCATGGCAGGGCCACCGCCGCGTACCGCTCGTCGTCCACCGGTCCGCCCCACAGCAGCGGGTCGTCCGAGAGCCGCTCCACGCGCAGGCGCCCGGCGTCGGGCACGAGGGGTGCCAGGAGACCGGCGAGACGGTCGGCGGATATGCCGACCGGGCTGACCGTGCCCCAGCGGCCCTCGATCAGCACGAGCCGGCCGCCGGGGCGGAGCAGTCCGCGCCAGTGCCGCAGGACGCGGGCGGGATCGGGCAGGGTCCACAGCACATGCCGTACGAGGACGACGTCGAAGCGCTGCTCGCCCACCGGGGGTGCCGCCGCGTCACCGACGAGGAACGCCGCGTCACGGCCGGCCAGCTTCGCGCGGGCGAGGTCCACCATCGCCGGGGAGAGGTCCACGCCGGTGACGTGGTGTCCCTGCTCGGCCGCGAGGAGCGACAGGCTGCCGGTGCCGCAGCCGAGGTCGAGGATGTCGGCGGCGCCCGCGGGCAGCCAGCCGCGCAGCCGGTCGGCCCAGGCCCGCCGGACCTCCGGGTCCCGCAGGCCGTGGTCGGGCTCCTCGTCGAAGGCGGCGGCCTCCGCGTCCCAGTCGACGTTCGCTACAGGTTCACTCATGAACTCAGCGTGACACCCACCACTGACAGTCCAATGGTGACAGCCGCCACAGACAGACCACCACCGATGAGTCACCCTCCCGGGAACGGTCCATCTCGTGAGAACACGAACCCGGGTGGACACAAGGAGGCAGCCATGCGCCGCACAACCGTGCAGAAGCCCCTGAGGAAGTCGGACACCCGCCGTGTGCGCGAGGAACTCGACGAGCGCCCCGCGGAGCGCCCCGAGATCCGCAAGGACATCGCCCGCACCTGGTGGCCGGAAGCCTGACCCCGGCCGGCTCAGTCCAGCCGTTTCCGGTAGTGGACGCGGTCGTACGGCCCGTCCGCGCGCCGCTCGACGACCTCGTACCCGAACCTCGGGTAGATCTTCTGGTTCTCCCACATCAGCGCGTTCGTGTAGAGCCTGACCTCGCCCAGACCGAGGGCACGCGCGCGTGCGTCCACGAACTCCAGCAGCCGCCGTCCCACCCCCGTGCCGTGCGCGTCGGGCCGGACGGCGATGCTGTCGAGGAACAGGTGATCCCCGCGCTCCTCGATGACCACCAGCCCGGTCACGGGCTCCCCCGTCACGAACACCCGCCCCGCGACCACATTCGCCATGTGGTCCGCCTCCATGGGCTGCGGCACCATACCGATCCGCGGAATGTAGGGGCGGAACGCCATGTCGGTCACGGCCTTCACCGCCGCCACGTCGCCGACGACGGCGACCCGCACCTCGTCCGTTCCCGTCACGGAACCGTCCTCCCTCAGCCCTCGGTTAGCCCTGCCTTAACACGACCATAAGGATCTCCCCTCCCCGTCTCCAGCAGGCGATTCCGCGGTGTTCAGGGGCTAGCTTCTGATCACCCCCACGGGGTCCGTCCCCCGCGCCGCGTACCGTCCGAGAAGCTGGAGTTCCCGCAT
Organism: Streptomyces sp. NPDC090083; assembly: GCF_044747445.1. Classification (NCBI taxonomy): domain Bacteria; kingdom Bacillati; phylum Actinomycetota; class Actinomycetes; order Kitasatosporales; family Streptomycetaceae; genus Streptomyces; species Streptomyces sp. NPDC090083. The sequence continues at coordinate 379,600 of NZ_JBIVED010000008.1, forward strand.
GCCCGCACGCCGCAAGGTCGCCGCCGTCGCCGTTCTCGGGATGACTCCCCTCGCCCTGACCGCCCTCGCCGCGGCGCCCGCGGTGGCGCACGGTTCGATGGGGGACCCGGTCAGCAGGGTCGCGCAGTGCTACGCGGAGGGGCCGGAGAGCCCGAAGTCGGACGCGTGCAAGGCCGCCGTCGCGGCCGGTGGCACACAGGCGCTCTACGACTGGAACGGCATCCGGATCGGCGACGCCGCCGGACAGCACCAGGCGCTGATCCCGGACGGCAAGCTGTGCAGCGCGAACAACGAGGAGTTCAAGGGCCTCGACCTGGCCCGCGCCGACTGGCCGGCGACGAGCGTGAGCAGCGGGTCGTACACCTTCAAGTACCGTGTGACCGCCCCGCACAAGGGCACCTTCAAGGTGTACATCACCCGCTCCGGCTACGACCCCGCACGGCCGCTCGCCTGGTCCGACCTGGATCTGGAGCACCCGGTCGCGACGTCCACCGACCCGGTCGCGGCGGGCGGTTTCTACACCTTCTCCGGCACCCTCCCGCAGCGCTCGGGCAAGCAGCTCCTGTACGCGGTCTGGCAGCGCTCGGACAGCCCGGAGGCGTTCTACTCCTGCTCGGACGTCAGCTTCGGCGGCAGCGGCACGGCCGCCGACGGCGGTGGTACGAGCGGCAGTTCGACGCCGGCATCGACATCGCCCTCGAAGCCGGCCGCCCCGGCCACGCGCGCGCCCAGCACTCCCGCGCCGTCCGCCTCCGCGCCGTCCGACGAACAGATCGCGGCCGGTGCCGACAAGTCGACCATCGAGCACAACGGCCACGGGGACGCGGACGCGAGCACCTCGGCGGAGCCGGTCGCCGCGGCCAGGCAGGCCAACGAGCCGCAGGCTGCGGGGAGTTCGCAAGATCTCGCGGAGACCGGCGCGAACGACAGCTCGCCGTACCTCATCGTGGGCGGCGCCGCCTCCCTGGCGCTCGGCGCGGCGGCCCTGTTCGCCTCGGTGCGCCGTCGCGCGACCAACGGCGGTGGCCGGCACGGCCGTTAGCGGACCGTGCGGAGGGCGGGGCCTGTCCGGCGGCTCAGGTCGGACAGGCCCCGCGGTGTGCCTGTGGTCAGCTCAGCGCCGACAGGCAGGTGGTGGCACTGGCGTGCGCGGGGTCGAGGGCGTTGGCGACCTCGTGGAAGACGATCCGATCCGTCAGTCCGAGCAGGGCGTGCTCGGACAGGTCCACTGAACACAGGTTCTGGATCAGCACGTTGTGCACGTCGGACCCGCTCAGGAACTGACTCGTGTAGGGCGTGACGACCTCGTCGTACCGGGTCGCGATGACCGTGTAGTGGACGCCGGGGACGGTGTCGCCGCCCGCGTTCAGCTTGGCGAGGAAGGCCGAGCCGGCGACCTGGTCGGCGAGGCCGGGGGCAGCCGACGCGATCACGTCCTCGGCGCCGGGGAAGTACGGCAGGAGTTTGGTGAGGCCGTTCAGGGTGGTGCCGTGGTTGTCGGGGGCGATGCCGACGAAGGTGTTCACCTTGGCGGCTCCGCCGAGGAACTTGAGGTAGTAGCGGGGCATCATCCCGCCCTGCGAGTGCCCGACCAGGTCGACCTTGGCCGCGCCGGTCGCGGCGAGCACCTTGTCGACGTAGGCCTGGAGTTGCTCCGCCGACTTGTCGATGGGGCCGAGGCCGTAGACGAGCGGAATGCCGGGGAGCTGGCCGTAGTCGAGGGAGAAGACGCAGTAGCCGCGGGCTTCGAGGTACGGCGCGAGGACCAGCCAGTTGTCGGTGGCGTTGGCGAAGGTGCCGTGGACGAGGACGACGGGGCGCGGGTGGGCGGCGGAGGGCCGGCAGCTGTAGTCGTTCCAGCCGTGGGTGGGGGCGCTCGACGCATGGGCGGCGGCGGTGGGAACGGCGGCGACCGCGGCGGTCAGCAGCAGTGCGGTCAGGGGTCTGAGCAGTCGTTTCCAGGGCAGCATCGGGTGATCTCCTTGCGGCTCAAGGGAGTTGCGATGGCCTTACGCCCTGTGACCCGGATCACAAGAATGCTGTTCTCTCGTCAAGTTACGGGCGAGTAGGTGAAGTGTGAAGTTACGCGTCAGTAAAAACTTCCAGTGATAACCAGTCACCAGGTGGGCCTGAGGGGACCGTAGGGCGCGATTCGCCGCAAACGGTCGCACAACACGCGCACTTCACCCTCGCCCAGCAGGTCGGCCCAGGGCCGCACGGCATCCAGGGCCGCCTCCTCCGCCGCCCGCATGCAGGCCCACCCCGACTCGGTGAGCACGACCAGCCGGGCGCGGGCGTCGCCGGGATGCGGACGCCGTTCGGCGTACCCCTTGCGCACGAGCTCGTCGACGAGCTGGCTCGCCGCCTGCTTGGTGACGCCGAGATGCGCCGCGAGGTCCGTGGCCGTCGCCCCGTCCGGCGCGAGCCGCGCGAAGGCGAAGCCGTACGCCGGGCGCGCGTCGAAGCCGCGGGCCACGACCCCGTCGTTGATGCGCTGCGTCAGGTCACCCGCGGCGGTGAGCAGGGCGGCGGTCAGGGCGATGGCCTCGGAGTTCTCCACGAGGGCATTGAAACACCCTTGACGAATCGGTCAAGCCGCTTGACCATGAGGCCATATAGTCAAGGAGCTTGACCATCTTTCCCAGGAGGCAGTCCATGTCCATCGTCCACCCGTCCGACGCCGTCGTCCACGAGATCCACGGCGCCCGTTTCGTCTCGTACGCCCATCCCCGCACCGGCAGCAAGGAGCTGTGCGCGTGGCGGGGTGAGATCCCCGCCGGCACCAAGGCGCCCCTGCACACCGTCAACCGCGAGGAGATCCTGCACATCCTCGAAGGCGACCTGCTCATCACCCTCGACGGCCGCACCGAGCGGGTCGGCGCGGGCGACACGGTGATCATCAACCCCGGCGCGGCCTTCGGCGTGGAGAACCCCACCGACCGGACCGCGGTCACCTGGGTCACCACCTCCATCGGCCTGGAGGCGGAGCTGGCCGACGGAACGCGCATCGTCGCCCCCTGGGCCAACTGACCCCTGCCCTCGCGCTCTCCGCCGCCCCCCTTGAGCGGACGGGCGGTTCGCGGTCATCGGGGTCAGTCGGCCAGCGTCGCCGGGCGCACCGCCTCCTGCCCGAAGCGTCGGCGGGCCCGGTCCGCGGCGGCCTCGACCGCGCGGGCGCGGGCGTCCGCCGGGTCCATGGAGAGCTGGCGGTAGGCGCTCCCGGCCGGTCGCAGGTCGTCGGCGCGGAGCACGAAGGCCCGGACGCGGGCGCGTTGCAGCCCGAGCGAGGTCAACAGGCCCAGGGCGGTGGCCGCGACGGCGGGCGAGTGGTCGGTGGGTTCCGGCAGGGCGCGGGTGCGGGTGGTGGACGTAGCGTCGGCGTAGCGGACCGTGAGGGTGAGTCGGCCCGCGAACTTCCTTTCTCCGCGCAGGCGTTGGCCGATCCGGTCGGCAAGTCCCAGGACGGCCCGGTGGTGTTGGGCCGGATCCAGGCAGTCCCGGCCCAGGGCCAGGTCGGCGGTCAGGTGTGCCGCCGGTTCCGCGGGGACGACCGGGCGGGGGTCGCGGCCGTGGGCGCGTTCGGTCAGCAGCCGTGCCTGGCCCGCGCCGAGGAGCCGTTGCAGGGTCGCCGGCGGCAGGCCGGCGAGCTGGCCGATGGTGTGCAGCCCGTACCGGTGCAGTGTGTCCGCCGTGGCGCGGCCGATGCCGGGCAGCGCGGTGACCGGCCGGGGGTGGAGCCAGTCGGCCGCCTGCCCGGTGGGCACCCGGGTGGTGTCGCCCGGGGCGGACGCGTCGGCGGCCATCGCCGCCAGCATGCGGTTGCCCGCGAGGCCGGCGCTGCTGTCGATGCCGTAGTGGGCCTTCAGTCTCATCTTCACCGTCTGGACCGCGTCGTAGGCGGACATGTCGAAGTACCGGAGCGCCGACGTCAGGTCGACCTGAAGGGCGTTGGGCGGGATGGCCTGGACGTGGGGCGTGATTCCGGACACCAGTTCGATTACGTCGTCGTACTCGTCCCCGGTCAGCGCGGTGTGCAGGTGGAAGTGGGCGATGTGCCGCTGCCGCGCGGTCATCCGGCGCTCCCCGGGCTGCGGTGGCCGAACTTCTTCAGGTCGGCGGAGCGGGTCCCGGCGGGCTGGAGGTCGGCGTAGGGGTGGAGGCGGGCGCCGGTGGTGCCGTTGGCCAGGGTCCGCCGCGACTGGGCGGGAGTCGGATGCGGGTGGGTCTCGCCGAGGAGGGCGAGCGCCGCCTCGGGGCCGTCGTCCCGGCGGGCGGCGGCGATCTCGTCCAGGTCCCAGGCCATGGAACCGACGACGGTACGACGGGTGCCGCGCACCTGGACCGTGCCGCGCACCAGCAGCAGTCCGCTGTGGAAGACGGTGTGCGCGCAGGCCGGATGGGAGTCCTCGAAGAAGGCGAGGTCGACCAGGCCCGAACCGTCCTCCAGGGTGACGAAGATGACCCGCTTGCCGCTCGCGATCGGCGGGGTCTGGGTGGAGGCGCGCACCCCGGCGACCAACACCTGCCGCCCCGCCCGCAGTTCGGCCAGGTGGGCCGCGTCCGTCGCGCCGATCTCGCGCAACAGCCGGTGGTGATGCTCCATCAGGTGCTTGGAGACGTCGATGCCGAGCGCGCCCAGCTCGGCGCTCAGCGCCTCGCGTCCGGTCATCTCCGGCAGCCCGCTCGGCTCCGCTCCCCCGACGGCCCCCGTGTCCATGGGGAGTTGGCCGGCTCCCGCAGTCCGGTTGCGGGACTGCCGGTGCAGCTCGGTGATCTGGAGCAGCAGATCACGCCGGGTGAGACGGCCGTCGTGCAGACAGGCCAACGCGCCGATCTCGGCGAGGCGTTCGGCGACCGGCCGGCTGGGACGGCCCCGCTGCCAGAAGTCGGACAGCGATCCGTACGGCTGCCCCTCCTCGATCCGCGCGCACTCCTCCTCGCCGATGCCGCGCACCCCGGACAGCGCGAGCCGCACGCCCCACTCCTCCTGCTCGGTCATCTCCACGGTGTGCTTGACCCGGGAGCGGTTGATGTCGACGGGGAGGACCGGCACACCGCGTCGGCGGGCGTCGGAGACCAGGACCCGCTTGGGCCACATCCCGGGGTCGTGTTCGAGCAACCCGGCCAGCAGGAACGCCGGATGATGCGCCTTGAGCCAGGCGCTCTGCAGCGCCGGTACGGCGAAGGCGACCGCGTGGGCGCGGCAGAAGCCGTACGCCCCGAAGGCCTCGACGGTCCTCCAGACCTCGTCCCGGACGGCCGCGCCGTAGCCGCGCGCGTGTGCCTTCCGGTGGAACCAGTCCTTGATCAGGGGCAGTTGCTCCTTGTCGCCGAGGGCGCGCCGGGTGATCTCCGCGAAGGCCCGGTCGCAGCCGGTCAGCACGTGCAGTGTGTCGATGATCTGCTCGTGCCAGATGGTCACGCCGTAGGTGTCGGCGAGCACGGGTTCGAGGTCCCGGTGGGCGTAGACCGGTGTACCGCCGTGGCGGGCGGCGATGTACCGCTCGGGCATGCCGCCGGCGACCGGGCCCGGGCGGAAGAGGCTGATGTCGGCGATGACGTCCTGCACGTCACGCGGCTGGAGCCGGGACAACAGGTCCTGCTGGCCGGGGGATTCCAGCTGGAACAGTCCCAGCGTCTGGCTCTCCTGGATGAGCTTGAACGCGAACACGTCGTCGAGCGGCACCTGTTCGGGGTCGTCGAGGTCGATGCGGTGGCCGGTGGCGCGTTCGATCTCGGTGACGGCGTGGGCCATCGCGGACTGCATCCGTACGCCCAGCACGTCGAGTTTGATGTTGCCGAGCGCCTCGATCTCCTCCTTCGCGGCCATCGCCATCGGGTAGTCGCCCTGCGGAGTGGGCTGCACCGGCAGCCGGTCCAGGAGGGTCGCGTCGCTGATGACCACTCCGCAGGGGTGCATGGCCATGCCGTGGACGAGGGAGTCGAGCCCCTCGGCGAGTTCCCACAACGGGCCGAACCGCCCCATCTCCTTTGCCAGTTGGCGCAGTTCGGGCAGTTCGGCGAGGGCACTGGTGATGTCCGAGGCCCGCAGGTGCGGGAAGCTCTTGGCGATGCGGTCGACGTCCGCGGGCGCGATGCCGAGCGCGAGGCCGGTGTCGCGCAGCGCCCTGCGCGCGCGGTAGGTCTCGGGCATCGCGGTGACCGCCACCCGCTCCTTGCCGAAGCGTTCGAAGACCGTGTCGTAGCACTCCAGCCGGCGGGCGGACTCCACGTCGATGTCGATGTCGGGCAGTGATTCGCGGCGGGTGCTCAGGAAGCGTTCGAACAGCAGGCTGTGGTCGAGCGGGTTGGCGGTGGCGATGTCCAGCGCGTGGCAGACCAGCGAGCCGGCGCCGGAGCCGCGGGCGGCGACCCGGATGCCCTTGGCCCGGATGTCGGCGACGACCTGGCCGACGGCGAGGAAGTACGCGTCGTAGTTCCAGTGGGAGATGACGGCGAGTTCCTCCTCCAGCCGGTCGCGTGCCGCCCGGTCGCGGTCGAGGCCGCGCCGGACCAGGCCCTCCTCCGCGCGCAGGCGCAGCAGCCCGGCCGCGCCGCCCGTCTCCGGTCCGGCGCCGAAGAGCGAGGGTTCCGGGAAGTGCGGGACGCCGAGGCCGAGGTCGGCCGCCGGGTCGACGGCGCACGCGTCCGCCGTGGCCACGGTGTCCGCCAGCAGCCGGCGGGCCCGGCGGACGTCCGCTCCGGCGCACTCGGCGATCATCCGGGCCACGACCGCCATCTCCTTCTCGTCCTTGAGCCAGCGCTGTCCGCTGTCCAGTCGGCGCCGGTCGACGGGGCGCAGCAGCCGGGCCGCGTCGAGGACGTCGGCGAGGCGGTGCTGGGCGGGGTCGGCGTAGCGGACGGCGTTGGAGAGCACGGCGGTCGTCCCGGTGCGGTCGGCCAGGGCGAGGGTGCGGGCGGCCAGCCGCAGGGAGCCCGGAGCCGTGCCGAAACGATTCTGCGCTACGGCCTCCAACCGCACTCCCCTCCCGAAGACCTCCCGCCAGGGCGCCAGCAGCTTCGTCGCGACGTCCTCCCGGCCCACCGACAGCGCCCGCACCGGCTCCGAGAGCGGACCCAGCAGCACGGTCAGGCCGGGGCCGCCGTACGCGCGCAGCGCCTCCCACGGCACCACCGGCGGCGTACCGGACAGGGCATCCTCGTGAGCCGCCGACGTGATGCGGCACAGCCGCGCCCAGCCCGCCCGGTCCTGGGCGAGCAGCACGCACCGCAGCGGCGGCTCGACCACGTGCGCGCCGCCGCGGGCCGGGGTGCGCGGGCGCTGTGCGGGCGGCGGGGGCGCGAGGGCCTCCACCGCCAGGTCGATGCCGAAGAGCGGCCGGACCCCGGCACCGGCGCATGCCTGCGCGAACCGGACGGCACCGGTGACCGTGTCCCGGTCGGTGAGCGCGAGGGCCGTGATCCCGCGCTCGGCCGCCCGGCCGACGAGCTGCTCGGGGTGGGAGGCGCCGTAGCGGGCGGAGTAACCGGACGCGACGTGCAGATGGGCGAAGCCCGCCATGCTCCACCTCCATCCCACCACCCCTTTTCGGCCATCCGTCCGATATGTTCATCGTACGCCCGTTCGATTACTCTAGCCCCATCAGCCCCGGTCAGCGACTCGCATTCGAACACATCGACGATTCTTTGAGGAGGTGCGCGATGTCCGAAACGGGCGCCGCTCCGTCAGCTCCCCGGCCGGGCCGGGCAGTTGGAGCGAAAACATCTCCGAACACGCGTACGACATCCGTTCGGCCCTTTTCCGCCTGCGCGAACACCGGCCCGCCGGGACCGTGAGGACATGACAGAGACCCCCGGTGCCGGTACGTCCCGTACGTCCTTCCTCGGGGAGGTGAAGGACGCGGTCAGCCTGCGGGCCACCCTCCTCGTCGTCGGCGTGGTCGCCCTTCAGCTGCTCTTCATCGCCTCCTACGTGGGGGCGCTGCACAATCCGAAGCCCAGGGACGTGTCGTTCGGGGTCGTCGCCCCCGGGGTCACGGCCGAGCAGACGGTGGCCCGGCTGAAGCAGCTGCCCGGGTCACCGCTCGACCCGCGCGCGGTGTCCGACGCGGCGACAGCGCGGAAGCAGATCCTGGACCGGGACATCGACGGCGCCCTCGTCATCGACCCGCGCGGCACCCAGGACACGCTCCTGGTCGCCACCGGCGGCGGCACCGTCCTCGCCACCACCCTGGAGACCATCGCCTCCTCCCTGGAGAGGACCGAGCAGCGCACGGTCCGGACGGTGGACGTGGCACCGGCCTCCGGCCAGGACTTCGACGGGCTGTCGTCGTTCTACCTGGTCGTCGGCTGGTGCGTCGGCGGCTATCTGTGCGCCTCGATCCTGGCGATCAGCACCGGCGCCCGGCCCGCCAACCCGCGCCGCGCGGTGATCCGGCTGATCGTGATGGCCCTGGTCTCGGCCGTCGGCGGCCTCGGCGGCGCGGTGATCATCGGGCCGGTCCTGGGCGCGCTGCCCGGCAGTGTGACGGCGCTCTGGGGGCTCGGCGCGCTGGTCACGTTCGCCGTGGGGGCGGCGACCCTCGCCCTCCAGGGGGTCTTCGGGGTCGTGGGCATCGGCCTGGCGATCCTGCTCGTGGTGATCGCGGGCAACCCGAGCGCGGGCGGCGCCTTCCCGCTGCCGCTGCTGCCGCCGTTCTGGAACGCGATCGGACCCGCGCTGCCACCGGGCGCCGGCACCTGGGTGGCGCGCTCGATCGCCTACTTCAAGGGCAACGCCGTCACCGGCCCGCTGCTGGTCCTGTCCGCCTGGGCGCTCGCCGGGATCGTGGTCACCCTGCTGGCGGCGACCCTGCGCCGGAAGCACGAGGACCTGCTGGCCCGACCGGCGTTGTCAGACCCGTCTGCCACGCTGGACGGATGATCAGCACCCTCGCCGTCGAGAACTACCGCTCGCTGCGCCGCCTGATCGTCCCGCTGACGCGACTGAACGTGATCACGGGGGCGAACGGCACGGGCAAGTCGAGCCTCTACCGCTCCCTGCGCCTGCTCGCCGAGGCCGCGCGCGGCGGTGCCGTCGCCGCGCTCGCCCAGGAGGGCGGCCTGCCGTCGGTGCTGTGGGCGGGCCCGGCGACGATCGGCCGCGCGGTGCGCGAGGGTAGACATGCCGTGCAGGGCACGGTCCGCTCGGGCCCGGTCAGTCTGCAACTGGGCTTCGCGGGCGACGAGTTCGGCTACGCGGTGGACTTCGGGCACCCGAGCCCCACCTCGGGCGCGGGCGAGGCGCCGTCGATGTTCAACCTCGACCCGGAGATCAAGCGCGAGTCCATCTGGAGCGGCCCCGTCCTGCGCCCGGCCGCCACGCTCTCCGACCGCGCGGGAGCCGTCGTCAAACTCCGCGGGGCGAGCGGCAGTTGGTCCCGGACCCACGGCACCCTGCGCCCGTACGACAGCATGCTCGGCGAACCGGCCGACCCCCGGCACGCACCCGACGTCCTGGCGGTCCGGGAGTTCATCAGGTCCTGGCGGTTCTACGACCATGTCCGCACCGACGCGCACGCCCCGGCCCGGGCCGACCTGATCGGCACCCGCACCCCGGTGCTCAGCGGTGACGGCTCCGACCTGGCCGCCGCGCTGCAGACGATCCGCGAGATCGGTGCCGCCGACGCGCTGGACGAGGCCGTGGACGCGGCCTTCCCCGGCAGCCGGGTCGAGATCGCCGACCTCGGCGGACGCTTCCGGCTCGGCCTGCGCCAGCACGGCCTGCTGCGCCCGCTGGCCGCCGCCGAGCTGTCGGACGGCACCTTGCGCTATCTCCTGTGGGCGGCGGCCCTGTTGACCCCCCGTCCCCCGTCACTGCTGGTGCTGAACGAGCCGGAGACGAGCCTCCACCCGGACCTGATCCCTCCGCTCGCCGACCTGATCCTCACCGCCACGAAGGACACCCAGATCGTCGTCGTCACCCATGCCAGACCCCTCGCGGACGCTCTCCGGAAGGGCTCATCCGGACACCGTCTCGACGTCAACTCCATAGAGCTGGTGAAGGAGTTCGGACAGACGGCGGTGGCGGGGCGCGAGGGCCCGCTCGACGAACCCCTGTGGTACTGGCCCAAGCGCTGAGCCCGCCGGGCGGACGCGGAGGCGGGCCGGGCGGAGCAGGTACGCGAAGGTCCCGCCCCCCTCGCGCGCGGGGACGGGACTTCACGGCGCTGTGCGGAAAGGTCAGCCGATCTGCGCCCCGAACGTCGACAGCGCCTCGGTGACCGGCTGGAAGAAGGTCTCGCCGCCCGAGGTGCAGTCGCCGCTGCCGCCGGAGGTCAGGCCGATCGCCGCGTCGCCGTCGAAGAGCGAGCCGCCGCTGTCACCGGGCTCGGCGCAGACGTCGGTCTGGATCAGGCCGTTGACGATGTCGCCGTTGCCGTAGTTCACGGTGGCGTCCAGGCCGGTGACCGTGCCGGTGTGCACCTGGGTCGTCGAGCCGCTGCGGGTCACCTTCTCGCCGACGGTGGCGTCGGCGGCGTGGGTGATGGTCTGCGACGAGCCGTCGTAGAGGTCGACCGCGCTCGGGTGGGCCACGTCCGAGGTGTACTTGACCAGGCCGAAGTCGTTGTCCGGGAAGCTGGACTGCTCGTTCGTGCCGATCTCGGCGCCGCTGGAGTCGGACCAGGTGGAGATGGCCTCGGTGCAGTGCCCGGCGGTGATGAAGTACGGTGCGCCGCCCTTGACCACGTTGAAGCCGAGCGAACAGCGCCCGCCCGAACCGGAGATGGCGTCGCCACCTGCGATGAAGGGCTTGAACTCCCCCTTGGTGCGCTGGAGTTCGGCCTTGGTTCCGAGTCCGTCGACGACCTTGCCGAGCTTGGTCCACTCGGCGTCGGAGACCGTGCGGTCGGCGGTGACGACGACCTTGTTGGTGGTGGGGTCGGTCGCCCATGAGGTGCCGGGGATGGTGGCGTCCCGCTTGAGGGTCGTGCGGGCGCCCGCCAGTTCGGCCAGGGAGTTCTCGACGATTCTCGCCCTGGCGCCGGCCGCCTCGACGGTGTCGGCCGCGTTCTGGTCGAGCACGTTGACCACGAGGCTCTTGCTCTTCGCGTCGTAGAACGTGCCGGCCGCGTCCGTGCCGAGGTCCTTGCCGAGCGTCGAGGCGAGCTTTCCGGCCGCGAGGGCCGAGAGGGTGTGCGGTGCGGACGTCGGCGCGGTCTCGCTGGCGTTCGCACTCTGCAAGGTGACTCCGGCGACGACCAGTGCGGCTATGCCCGCACCCGCCACGGCCACCCGGCGCCCGGGTATGCGTCGGTGCTTCAACTCGTGTCCTCCTGTGGGGGGTCGGCCCGCCGGGTTATGGGGACCCGACCGGCCGAAAGATAGGTTGACGAGCACCCACTCTCCCCAATCGCACAGGGAGCACACAAGGTCGACTTCAGGTCGCGAGGGGAACGCGGTTGCACGCCCCCCTCACTTTGACTGCTCACGGTCAGCCCAGGCCATTCGCACTGCAAACACTCGGTGCGAGTGGTGCGCATCAGCCGGTGAGGACTAGTCCTGTCTTGAAATCGACCCCTCGGAGTCCGGATCCGACTGCGGCTCCGCGGGCGGAAGTTGCTCCTGCACCGGTTGCGTCGCCGCAGGGGCAACCGGCGCCCCGGGGGCCGCGGGCACGGCAGCCGCCGCGGGTGCGGCGGGCGCGGCCGGAGCCGGGGCCGCCCGCTCCAGGAACCGCAGCAGCTCGACCGGGAACGGCAGCACCAGCGTCGAGTTCTTCTCGGCGGCGACCGCCACCACCGTCTGCAGCAGCCGGAGTTGGAGCGCTGCGGGCTGTTCGGACATCTGCTCGGCGGCCTCGGCGAGTTTCTTCGAGGCCTGCAACTCGGCGTCCGCGTTGATGATCCGGGCCCGCCGCTCACGGTCCGCCTCGGCCTGCCGGGCCATCGACCGCTTCATCGTCTCGGGCAGGGAGACGTCCTTGATCTCCACCCGGTCGATCTGCACGCCCCAGCCGATGGAGGGGCTGTCGATCATCAACTCCAGCCCCTGGTTCAGCTTTTCGCGGTTGGACAGCAGATCGTCCAGGTCGCTCTTGCCGATGATCGACCGCAGCGAGGTCTGCGCCATCTGCGAGACGGCGAAGCGGTAGTCCTCGACCTGCACCAGCGCGTCCGCCGCGTCGACGACCTTGAAGTAGACGACCGCGTCCACCCGGACCGTCACGTTGTCCCGGGTGATGCCCTCCTGCGCGGGCACGGGCATCGTCACGATCTGCATGTTGACCTTGCGGAGCTTGTCCACGAACGGGACGACCATGGTGAACCCGGCTCCGCGCACTTCGGGCCTGAGCCTGCCGAGCCGGAACACCACCCCGCGCTCGTACTGTTTGACGACCCGTGCCGCCGCCATCGCGTACACCGCTCCGACGGACGCGAGTGTCACTCCCGCCGTCACCAGCTCCTCGACCATCACGGCCCCCAGGGTCCGACGTGGCGCATCAGGTGCTTGCTCCGATGCAACGACGGTAACTCCGCGCTCGGCACAAGAGCGAGCCCCCGCACGCCAGTTGCGTACGGGGGCTCACCCGCTGCCGGCTGCAGTCCGGAGCGGAGGACGTTCAGACGGGCGTCAGCCGACGCTCACGCCGTAGTAGCTCAGCGCCTCGGTGACCGGCTGGAAGAAGGTCGTACCGCCGGAGGTGCAGTTGCCGCTGCCGCCCGAGGTCAGACCGTAGGCCACGGAGCCGCCGTAGAGCGGGCCGCCGCTGTCGCCGCCCTCGGCGCAGACCGTGGTCTGGATCATGCCGTAGACGACGTCGCCGCCACCGTAGTTGACGGTGGCGTTCAGGGCGGTGACCCGGCCGCTGTGGGTGCCGGTGGTCGAGCCGCGCCGGTAGACGGTGGTGCCCACGGACGGCGTGGCCGCGCTGGAGATGGTCTGGCTTCCGACCGCGCTCGGGTGCGCGACCGAGGTGTTGGTGTACCTGACCAGCGCGAAGTCGTTGGTCGGGAAGCTGTAGCTGACGTTCGTGCCCAGCACCGAACTCTGGCCGGAGTTGGAGTACCAGGTGGAGGCGACCTCACCGCAGTGGCCGGCGGTCAGGAAGTAGTACGTGCTCCCGCTGTGCACGTTGAAGCCGAGCGAGCAGCGGTAGCCGCCGCCGTAGATGGCGTCGCCACCGGTGATCAGCTTCTTGAACTGACCGGCCGTGTGCTTGATCGTGATCGCGTCGGCGGTGCTGCCCGCCTGCGCCTTGATCTTCGCGATCTCGGCCTGGGAGACCGTGCTGTCGACGGTGACGACGACACGGTTCGTCTTGCTGTCGACCGCCCAGGCGGTGCCCGGGACATCGGCCTTGAGCACGGACGAGTTGGCCGCGGACAGCTGGGTCGCGCTGAACGTCGGGGAGTCGCTCGCGCTCGCGGTGGGGACGGCGAACGCGGCAGCGGCGACGAATCCGGTGGCCACGGCGATCAGCCTGGTCCGTCTCGCGATTCCGCTGCGCGGGGTGGTGCGCTTGATCCTCACGTTTCGTTCCCTCCTAGGGGAATTCGGGGGCCCGCGTGGGGTCGGGGCCCGTGAGGCGCAGTCAGGTCGGGCGTCCGGTTTTCGAACACGCCGTGCCCCTGACAAGCGCTGTGGGGGAGTATTTGACCGTCCGACCGATGGGCGCAAGGGCGCCTTTCGGCCGTACGGCGTTCAACTGGCCCACAATCTACGCGAGTTGATCACCCGGGCCCGATGGCCCGGAAAACGGTCCGCCGCAGGTCAGCGCCCTGGCCGCCGAAAGGTGTGCTCCCCCGCCTCGATCGCGGTCCCCAGCGTATTCCCGGGCCGCGGGAAAGGGCAGATGAAATGTCCGGCGACCGCACCCGGTGGAAGCACGGGCATGGTCGAAGTCCACCGTCGTACGCCCCTCGACGTCGGACGCGGCCCGGCGGAGGAACCGGAAGGCGACCGGAAGCGGCGCCGGACGGTCCGGCTCCGAGGGGCCGCTCGACGCCCCGGAACACGTGCCGCGCCGCCGAAGTGGATCTCGCCGGTGAGGACGACCGTGCCGGCGCCGAGAATCCGTCCCCCGGGGATGTCCGGAAGTCGCCCGTCCGGATAGGCCTCCGTCACCCCGCGCGTCGCACACCGTCAGCCCGCGGGCCGGCCCGTCCACGCCGGATCGGGCAGCCCCAGGTGTGAGCGCAGGGTGGTGCCCCGGTACTCCGTGCGGAAGGCGCGGCGTTCCTGGAGCAGTGGCACCACCCGGTCCACGAACTCGTCGAGCCCGCCCGGGGTGAGGTGCGGGACCAGGACGAAGCCGTCGGCGGCGTCCTGGCGTACGACGGTCTCCAGGTCGGCGGCGACCGCTTCCGGGGTGCCGACGAAGGACTGGCGGGGGCTCGCCTCGATCATGGTCTGCCGGATGGACAGCCCCTTCTCGCGGGAGAGCGCCCGCCACTTCTCGGCCCGCGCGACGGTGTCGGCGCGCCGGGTCCCGCCCTGGCCGAGCGCCGGGTCCGGCACCGGGTCGACGTCGGGGAACGGGCCGTCGGGGTCGTAGGAGGAGAGGTCGGCGCCCCAGAGCTGTTCCAGGGCGAGGAGCGCGTTCTGCGGGGAGACCTGCTGCCGTCGGATCTCGGCGGCGCGTTCCTGGGCCTCGGCCGCGGTGTCGCCGAGGACGACGGAGACGCCGGGCATGATCCTGAGGTCGTCGGGGTCGCGGCCGTACTTGGCGAGGCGTCCCTTCACGTCGGCGTAGAAGGCGCGGCCGTCCTCCAGCGCGCCCTGCGGCGTGCTGTGTCCTCCCGGTGGACAACTCCCGTCCCCCCAGCGGGAGAAGAGCACGTCGGCGGTCCGGGCCGCGCACTCCCGCCCCTCCCCCGAAACCCCGGCCTGGATGACGACCGGATACCCCTGCGGCGAGCGCGGAACGGTGAACTCGCCCGCGATGTCGAAGTGCTGCCCCCGGTGGGCGATGGGGCGGGGCACTCCGTCCGGGGTCCAGGAGTCCCACAACTCCCGCGCCACGTCGATGAATTCGGCCGCACGGGGGTAGCGGTCCGCGCGGTCCAGGTATCCCCCGCGCCGGAAGTTCTCGCCGGTGAGCGCGTCGGACGAGGTCCCCACGTTCCAGGCCGCCCGGCCGGCGCTGAGGTGGTCCAACGTGGCGAGTCTGCGGGCGAGTTCGTACGGCTCGCTGAAGGTCGCGTCGACCGTGGCGGCCAGCCCGATCCGTCCGGTGACGGCGGCGAGCGCGTTGAGGACGGTGAGGGACTCCGGGCGGCCGACGACGTCCGAGTCGTGGATGCGGCCCTTGTGTTCGCGCAGCCGCAGCCCCTCGGCCAGGAGGAGGAAGTCGAAGCAGCCGCGTTCGGCGGTACGGGCGAGATGCTCGAAGGAGGAGAACGCGATCTGGGACCGCGACCGCGGATCGGCCCACACGGTGGTGCCGTCGGCGCCGGGGACGTGCGCGGCCAGATGGATCTGCCCGCGGGAGGGCCTGCCCGCGGTCATGACGCTCCCCCGGTCACCGCGTACCGGTTGGCGGGCCGGGCCAGGCCGAGATGCTCCCTGAGGGTGCTGCCCGGGTAGAACGTGCGGAACAGGCCCCGGTGCTGGAGCAGCGCGACCGTGCCGTTGGCGAGCCGCTCCAGGTCGCGGCGGGGTTCGACGGGCGTGAGGTGGAAGCCGTCGACGGTACGGTCGCCGTGCCACCCCGCGATCAGTTCGGCGAGGTCGACCGGGCCGCCCCGGTACAGCGGGCCGTGCGCGGTCTGCCGGGGGCCGCCCCCGCCGTGGCCCGGCTCGGCCGCGTGCTCGCCGTCGCCGAGATCGACGACGAGGCTCGCGAGGACCCGCAAGGTGTCGGGGTCGCGGCCGAACTTCTCGGCGGACGCCCGGAGTTCGGCCCGTACGGCCCCGGCCTGCGCGGAGCTCGCGGCGCGGACCAGCGCCACATCGGCGTACCGGGCGGCCGTCCGCCGGGCCTGGCCCTCGGTCGCGTCGACCACCCGGACGGGGTGACCCTGCGGCGGTCTGGGCACGGTCGAGGGGCCCCTGACGGAGAACCCGGAGCCCTGGAAGTCGACGTGGTGCAGCTTGTCGCGGTCGACGAAGCGGCCGGTGGCCGTGTCCCGGATCTCGGCGCCGTCCTCCCAGCTGTCCCACAACTCGGCCGCCAGCCCGGCGACTTCACCGGCCTCCCGCCACAGCGCGTCGGCGGGCGCGGCATGACGGCGGCCGAAGAGACGGGCCTCGCCCTCGGTGGTCGACACGTCGAGCCGCCAGCCGGCCCGGCCCCGGCTGACCCAGTCGAGGGTCGCGACCGCGGCCTGCACCTGGAAGGGCTCGGTGTGCGTGGTGGTCACGGTCGGCACCAGGCCGATCCGGTCGGTCGCCGGGGCCACCCGGGAGAGCACGGCGAGGGCGTCGGGTCCGGGCCGCGCGAAGGTGTCGTCGAGGGTCACGAAGTCGAGGCCGCCGCTCTCGGCGAGCCGCGCCAACTCGACGTAGGAGACGGCGTCGTAGGCCGACCGCTGGTCGACGGCGGCGGCCAGATGCAGGCCCCGGCCGTGCGAGGAGGTCATGCGGGGAAGTCCTTTCTGCGCACGTCACAGCACCTTGGAGAGGAAGGTCCGGGTGCGTTCGTGCCGGGGTCGGTCGAGTACGTCGGTGGGGGCGCCCTGTTCGACGATCCGCCCGTCGTCCATGAAGACGACGGTGTCGGCGACCTCGCGGGCGAAACCGATCTCGTGGGTGACGACGATCATCGTGCTGCCCTGGTGGGCCAAGTCCTTGATGACGTCGAGGACTTCACCGACCAGCTCGGGATCGAGCGCGGAGGTCGGTTCGTCGAAGAGCAGCAGTTTCGGCTCCAGGGCGAGCGCGCGGGCGATGGCGACCCGCTGCTGCTGGCCGCCGGACAACTGCTTCGGATAGGAGTCGGCCTTGTCGGCGAGCCCGACCCGGTCGAGGAGTCCGCGCGCGCTCTCGACTGCCGCCCCGCGGGGGCGTTTCAGCGCGGAGACGGGTGCCTCGACGATGTTGTCCAGCACGGTGAGGTGCGGGAACAGGTTGAAGTTCTGGAACACGAACCCGATCCGGGTGCGCTGTCTCAGCACCTCGCGCTCGCGCAGTTCGTACAGCCTGTCGCCGGAGCGGCGGTAGCCGACGAGGGTGCCGTCGACACTGATCGTGCCCTGGTCGACCTTCTCCAGATGGTTGATCGTGCGCAGCAGCGTCGACTTGCCGGAGCCCGACGGGCCCAGGATCGCGGTGACTTCGCCCGTGCGCACCGTGAGGTCGATGCCCTTGAGCACGTCGAGCGGTCCGAAGCTCTTGTGGACGGACCTGATGTCGACCATGACGGTCATGGTGTGAATCCCTTGTGCTGGCAGTGGAGTTGGCGGCCGGGGCTACACGGGGGCCTGACACGCGAGGTCGCGCAGGAACGCCAGCAGGGCCCGCGCGGTGGCGTCGTTCTGCCGGAACGCGGGCCCGCCGGTGCGCGGCCGGGTGAAGGCGCCGGGGGTGCGGACGTCGGTGTAGGGCCCGAGCGCGAACCGCCGGGGATGCGGCTGCCCGGCCCGGTCCAGCAGCCGCCCGTCGGTGCGGTCCACCCGCAGCAGCCCCTCGGGGCTCTCCACGGCCCCGTCGGCGTGCAGGTCCCGCAGCAGCGGGTCGACGGTCCGCCCGACCGTGGGCTCCGGCAGCCGCGCCTCGACCAGCGCCCGCGCCTCGACGCTCACCCCGGGCACGGTCGCGCTCGACGCCCGGAACACCCCGTCCTCGGCCGCCACGGTCATGTCGGCGCCGACGAACCGCACGATGCCGGCCCGGGACAGCGCGAGGAGTTGACGCAGCCGGGGTCCCGGCGGCCCGGAGGCGAGGTAGCTGAAGAACCCGTGCCACCAGGACCCGACGTCCCCGAGCCGGATCAACTGCCCGTAGACGGAGAGCAGTCCGAGGAAGACCGCCAGATCCGGGCTGTCGGAGGGATCGTGACGGCGGCTCAGATCGGCCTCCACGTAGGCCCGCAGCCCGTCCTGGAACTCCTCCTGGGACGCGTACGTCACCCCGGCCAGCGGATGGTCGAGGGCCGCGAGGTCGAGCCGGTCGGCGGGGTCGGGCACCGCGGACGCCACGAGGGTCTCGCGCTCCGCCGCCTCGCAGGCCGCGTACTTCTCCTCGAAGTCGGCCCAGGCGATGCTCGTCCGCTCGGGGTGCGCACCGAACAGCCGGTGGTAGTGCGCGAACCCCAACTCCTTCTCGATCAGCGGCCACACGTCCCGCCGGAAGTCGAAGCCGTCCGGCCGCGCGAGGATCGCGTCGACCTCGGCGGGCCCGAAGAAGCGCGGCAGCGGCGGCCGTTCACCGCTCCACTCGTAGCCGATCTTCGAGTGGTACGGCACTCCGCGCCGCGACCCGACGTACAGCACCGGCTCCTGCCCCGAGGGGACGTAGGTGTCACCGTCGTGGCGTCCGCCCCGGCCCTCGGTGAGCAGCACCATCAGGTCGACGAAGGCGAGGCCGAAGCCGCGGACGAGGACGGGTTCGCCCGGGGCGAGGGCGGAGAGGTCGCTGTCGGCGGTGAAATCGGGCGGCAGGTGCACCAGGTCGTGTTCGCGGGCGTACGCCGCCAACGCGCGCTGTTCTTCGTCGAGTTCGGCGTCGAGGTGGCCGAGGGCGAGGACGACGAGGTCGGCGTGGAGCGGGTGCGGGAGGCCCTCCAGCCACACCTGCTGGCGTCCTTCGCGCGGGCCGCCGACCCTGAGGGCGCGGCGCGGGTGGTGGTGGACGGTGATGCCCGGGGGCAGGGCGGCGACGGCCTGTTCGTGCACCCAGCGCAGGTAGGCGCCCTGGATCCGGCGGTCGGCGAAGGTGCTGCCGTCGATCTCCGCCCATTCGTGCAGGGTGGGTCCCGGGCGTACCGGACCCTCCATGACCACCGTCTCGTCGGTGAACATGGTGACGTCCTCGGCGTGCGAGTTCATCCACAGCAGCGGGGACTGGGCGGCGCGCCAGATGCGGCCGGCGCCCGGCGGGTGGGGGTCGACGAGATGGATGTCGAGACCCCCGAAGTCCTCGGCGTCCTCGGCACCCTCGGCACCCTCGGCACCCTCGGCACCCGAACCGGCGTACAGCTCCGGCGCGTTGGCGGCGATGCGCTCGATGAGACCGGTCCCCCGCGGCCCGGCCCCGACGATCACCAGGGTCCGCCTCGACGCGCTCATCGGGTGCGCTCCGCACCGCGCGCGTAGTGCTTCTCGACGTAGTACTGGCCGACGCCGAGCACCGAGGTGACGACGGTGTACCAGAGGGTGGCGACCATCAGCAGCGGGATCACCTGGTAGGTGCGGTGATAGACCAACTGCGTGGAGAACAGCAGGTCCTGCACGGCGATGACGCTGACGATCGAGGTGCCCTTGAGGGTGCCGATCAGCATGTTCCCGGCGGGCGGCACGATGGAGCGCATCGCCTGCGGCAGCACGATCCGCCACCAGCGGCGCCACCGGCTCAGCCCGAGCGCCTGCGCGGCCTCGACCTGGCCCCGGTCGACGGAGAGGATGCCGCCCCGGACGACCTCGGCGGCATAGGCGGCCTCGTGCAGGGTGAGGCCGATGATCGCGACCGCGATCGGCGTGAACAGGTTGACGGTCCGCACACCGAGCACCTCGGGGTACAGCGCCCCGATGTTGAACCACAGCAGCAGCTGCACCAGGATCGGGATCGACCGGAACAGCCAGACATAGCCCCAACTGACCCCACGCAGAACGGGGTTGGCGGACAGCCTGGCCGCCGCGAGCAGCGCGCCCAGGACGAAGCCGAGCACCATCACCACGGCCGTCAGCCACAGGGTGAGCCACAGGCCGCGCAGCACGGAGTCCGAGGTGAAGTAGTCGCCGACCACGCCCCACTGGAACGCCTTGTTGCGGACCACGGAGGCGACGGCGAAGCCGAGCAGGACCAGGACGGCGACGGCGGCGGCCCACTGTCCTGGGCGGCGCTGCGGGACGATCCGCGGAGAGCCGGCCGGCTCCGGTATGTCCGGTGCGGCGGCTGATGCGGCGAGGGTGTCGGAAGACATGCGAAGACTCCGTGACGTCGGTCGAACACGGGTGGTGCCTTCACACGGAGCGCCTCGCGGCGCGGTACGGCCTAGCCCCTCAGCAGGGCCGTCCACCGAGAGTACGGCGCCGTTTCCCCCCGCTGTCAAGGCTGTCCATACTGTGAGCGCTACGTCTCAAGTCGGTTGACGCCCCACCGGATGCCTGTTCCACTTGGCCCATGCATCCACAGCAGTGGCTGGTCAAGCGCTCCCACATCGACCTCGGTCGAGTGTGGTCCTCTTCCTGTTGAGCTGACCCACTGCGCGCCCTGATCTCCTGATCCTCTGATCGATCGGGCGCTTCTCGCGTTCTCCCCGCACCTCCTCCGTCGCCTTCACACGCGCACCCCTCACCCCTCCCCTCGGGTCCTCTTCACTCTTGCTCTCAGGAGACCGCACACGATGCGTACGCCCACGCGCTCCCGCTATCGACATTTCGCACCTTTTGCCCTGATCAGCTCGGCGGCCCTGTTGCTCACCGCCTGCGGCTCCGGCTCGGACGCCGCGTCCGGCACCACGGCGAACGCGGCGGCGGCCAAGGCGGACCAGATCCCCACCACGGACGTCGTCTCGGCCATCCCGAAGGACGCGGCGGCGGCGAAACTGCTCCCGCCCGGCACCACGAGCCTGACCGTCGCGGTGGCCGTCGGCGGCACACCGCCCGGCACCACCTACCTGTCCGACGGAAAGACGCTGACCGGCCAGGACGTCGACTTCGCGGACGCCGTCGCCAAGGTCCTCGGCATCACGCTCAAGACGGAACAGGCCGGTTTCGAGGCGATCCTGCCCGCCCTCGACAGCGGCAAGTACGACTTCGGCGCCAGCAACTTCGGCGTGACCGACGAACGGCGCAAGTCGATCGACTTCGTCACCTACATCAACGACGGCCAGGGCTTCGCCACCCGCTCCGACAGCAAGCTCACCAAGGTCACCGACCTCAAGCAGCTCTGCGGCCTGAACGTCGCGACCGGCGCGGGCACCACCTTCGAGGCCACCCTGGAGGAGAACAAGAAGGTCTGCACCGACGCCGGCGAGAAGGCGTACAGCGTGCAGACCTACAGCGAGTCCGGCGCGATCTGGTCGTCACTCCAACAGGGCCGCAGCGACGTCGTGATGTCCACGATCAACGGGCTGCGCTACGCCGTCGCCCAGCAGACCGGCGTCAAGTTCCTCAACGAGTTCCACCGCCTGGACGTCGGCTTCGCCTTCAAGAAGAACACGAAGCTGGCCCCGGCCTTCCAGGCGGCCGTGAACAAGCTGATCGCCGACGGGACGTACGCCAAGATCCTGAAGAAGTGGGGTACTTCGGGCTCGGCGATAGCCACGTCGCGGATCTCGCCGCCGGAGCTGAAGAACTAGGGCCGCAGGGAGCCGAGTTCACGCACCGGCCCCCTGTCCTCCCTGTTCTTCCCGTCCGCCCTGGCCTCCCCTAACGTGACAGGGCGGCCGTACGGCGACGCGGGGTGGCCCGGACTCCGATCACCCGGTCCATCAGCTCTCCCAACACGTCCCGTACGGAGTCCCGTTCGCGCGCGTCGCAGTCCAGCACCGGCACATCCGCGCCCAGCCCCAGGGCCTCCCGGACCTCGTCCACGTCGAAGCGCTCGGCGCCGTCGAAACGGTTGACGGCGAGGACGAACGGCACGCCCTGCGACTCGAAGTAGTCGACCGCGGGGAAGCAGTCCTCGATCCGCCGGGTGTCCACGAGGACGATCGTGCCGAGCGCACCCTCCACCAAGTCGTCCCAGAGGAAGGAGAACCGGTCCTGTCCGGGCGTACCGAACAGGTACAGCGCGATCGTCGGGTCGAGGGTGATCCGCCCGAAGTCGAGGGCGACGGTCGTGGTGGTCTTCGCCTCGACGCCCTCCAACGAGTCGACACCGACGGAGACTTGGGTGATCGCCGCCTCCGTGTCGAGGGGTTCGATCTCCGAAATGGCCCCGATGAACGTGGTCTTGCCGACCCCGAGGCCGCCGCTGACCACGATCTTCACGGCCAGCGGCACGATCTTGTCAGAGCGCCCGGACATGGTCCCTGATCCTTTCGAGCATCGGGAGCGGCAGCTCCGCGGGTTGCCGGCAGGCGAGTTGCCCGGCGACGACGAGGTCGGAGATCAGCACCTTGGCCACTCCGAGGGGTACGCCGACCCGGTGCGCCACCTCGGCGACGGTCGTCGGCTGCTCGCACACCGCGACGATGTGGCGCCGCTCGAACGCGAGCGACGGATCCGGCACGCCGACGGCGACGACCAGCGTCTCCAGCCGCAGATCGGCCTGGAGAGGCTCGGACCGGCCGCCGGTGATGATGAACGGCCGGACGAACGTCGCGTCCTCGTCAGGTTCTACGTCCCTGGGGTGTTCACCGTTCACCGGGGCAACGCCTGCCGCAGATCGGCGATGAGCGTCGGGGTGAGCAGATCACCCGCCCGCTCCGCGAGTACGGCCATCTCGTAGCCGACCAGGCCCAGTTCACCGCTGCTGTCGGCGAGGACGCCGAGACAGCTGCCGTCCCGGATCGCCGAGACGAGCAGGAAGCCCCGGCCCATCTCGATCATGATGAGTTTGACCCCGTCGAAGCTGTACCGCTTGGACGCGCTGCGGGCCAGACTGCTCAACCCCGAGACGATCGCGGCGAGATGGTCGGCCTCGGTGCGGCCGAGGCCGTCCGAGACGGCGATGAGCAGCCCGTCGGAGGAGACGGCGACCGCGTCTCGTACGCCGTCGGTGCTCTTGACGAAGTTGGCGAGCAGCCAGTTGAAGGTCCGCGAGGCGTGCGGGGTGTCGACGGTGGTCACTTGGCAGCACCCTCGTTCGTCTCGGCGGTCGCCTTGATGGTCGTGTCGGCGGAGGACTTGGGGTGCGTCCCGCTGCCCGTCCCGACGGTCGTCCCGCTGCCCGTCCCGGCGTTCTTCGCGGCACCCTTCTCGGTCTTCTGCTGCTTCTCCTTCTCGACGCTGATGCCGCCCCGCATATGGGCGCTGCGCAGGGTGGAGAGCATCCCGGAGACCTGTTCAGGGGTCCGTTCCGGGTTCGCCGGCGCGGTGGGCGCGGGCCGGCCGCTCCGGTCGGTCTCGCTCACCGCGGCCGCGATACCGCTGCGCTGCGGCCTCTTGACCAGGCCGTTGCGGGTGCGCGCGGCGGACGAACCGCCCTTGGCGGCGACCGGGGAGGCCACCGTCTCGGTCTCCGGGCTCTCCATCTTCTCGGCCTCCGCCTTCCTCGGGGCGGGAACCGTCGGCCCCTGCTCGACCCCCTTCTCCGTCAACAGCCCCGCGGGGATGAGCACCCGGGCCACGACACCGGCCGCCGGTGCCTCGCCGAGCCGTACCTCGATACCGCACTTGCGGGCGAGGGCGCCGACCACGAAGTGGCCCAGGAAGCGGGTGGGTTCGGCCATGAAGCCGGCGGTGCCGGACAGCCGGACGTTCGCCTCGGCGAGTGCCTGGGTGTCCATGCCGAAGCCGTGGTCGACGATCGCGACCAGATACCCGGCGCTGGTCCGCCGTCCCTCGATCTCCACGTCGGAGTCCGGCGGCGAGAAGTTCAGCGCGTTCTCCACCAACTCGGCCAGCAGATGGGCGATTTCGGCGACGGCGGAGCCGGTGACGAACGCGGGCTCGATCCGGCGCAGGCTGACCCGGCGGTACTCCTCGACCTCGGACAGCGCGGCGCGCAGCACGTCGTTGACGGAGAGCGGGGTGGACCAGGGGCGGGGGCTGGACTCCCCGGCGAGCACGAGGAGGCTCTCGGCGTTGCGGCGCATCCGGGTGGCCAGATGGTCGAGTTCGAAGAGGTTCGCGAGGGTCGCGGGGTCGGCGTCCTCCTGCTCCAGCTTGTTGATGAAGCTGATCTGGCGGCGCACCAGGTTCTGGTTGCGGCGGCCGAGGCTCACCAGGGAGTCGGTGGCGTTGCGGCGCAACACGGCCTGTTCGGTGGCGAGTTCGAAGGCGGACCGCTGCACCCGGTCGAACGCGTCGGCCACCTCGCGGACTTCGGCCCCCGCCTTGTCGGCGACGGCGAGCGGAGCCGGCGGCTGCGGAGCCGCCCCGGACGACCCGTCCTGTACGGCGGCCACGGCCTGCGGCAGCCGGCTGCCGGCCACCTCCCGTGCCTGCCGGGCGAGTTCGACGAGCGGCGTGGATACGGACCGTACGCAGTCCAGGGCCAGCGCGGCGAGCGCGACGACCGAGCCGAGGGCGAGCAGCAGGAACAGCAGCAGGTCGCGCTGGGCCGAACCCTCCAGGTCGGCGGCCCTGTTCTGGACGTCGGTGCCGAGGGAGATCTGGACGCTCCGCATCCCGTTGATGGTGGAGGTCATGGAGTCCCACCAGGCCATCGGCGGGACCGAGCCCGCCTTCAGCTTTCCGGTGCCGTGCACCGCCTTGCTCTCGTACGCCAGCGCGCGTTCGGCGTCGGGCGTGGTCAGGGCGGTGTTCAGCCGGCGTTCCTGCACGGCGGTGGCCGAGCGCGGGAAGGCGTCGAGGGCGGCGAGGCGTCCGGCGCGGATCTCCATGAAGCGGCTGTAGTCGTCGCCGCGGAACTTCCCCGCGCGCACCGAGCCGAGCACGATGGCGCGCTCCTCGCCGGTGAACTCCTTCGCGTTGCCGAGGACTTGGAGGGCCTGGTAGGCGTCGCGCAGCGGGCCGTCGTGGACGTCCTCGATACCGAGGTCGAGCCGGTCGAGGACGGTGATCGTGGTGGTGAAGTAGTCGAAGGTGTCGCTCACCACGCCGGAGCCGTCGTCGGCGTCCTTGCGGATGCCGGCGAGGCCGCCGAGCCGGCCGAGGGACTCGCGCACCGAACCGGCGGCGGAGTCCGTACGTCCCTCCAGGGCCACGTCCAGTTGCCGGCGTGCCGCGTCGGTCGCCTTGCGCTGCGCGGGCAGCTTGGCACTGAACTGCCGTACGCCGCCCACGTATCCGGTGGTGAGTCCGCGCTCCTTCTGCAGTTCGTGCACCAGCCCCTGAAGGGTGATCTCCAGGCGGGCGTTGGCGGCGGTCGCGGAGGCGTTGCGATAGGCGGAGATCTGCTCGGCGGCCGCGATACCGAGCAGGACGAGCAGCACCGCGAGGGCGAGGATCAGAATCCTCAGCAGCCTGGTGCGGATGCTGGTGGTCGCTTTTGTTGTGACGTCCACTGAAGTGCCTTAAGTGGGTGGCGAGTTGGGTGGGGGGATCGAGGAAGATCGAACCTGGGGGCAGAAATGGTTCTGCTCCCGCCCAACGACACTCACCGCGCACCGGTCACCGGATCATGTTTTTGTTTTACCGCGCTGAAACACGGCGGTCCGTCCGCGCAGGTCACCCATGATCCGGATACGGCGCGTATACAACGCCGGTGACGGGCGGTCACCGCCACTCGTCGCCCTTCACCCTTCACGGACCAGCGACCAGGGGTCAGGGGTGAAGGGTCAGGGATCAGGGATCAGGGATCAGGGATCAACAGTCGCAGCACGACAGGCATTCACAGCACTCGCAGCATTCGCAGGCGTCGCAGCACGAGCAGTCGCAGCTGGAGCAGCAGCCCTCGCGCCGCCGTCCCGACCACGGCCCCTCGAACTCGTCGGCGCAGCACACCTTGCAGGTGCAGCAGAGTCCCAGGGCGACGGCGCACCCGGCCCAGAACCCGCGCCTTTCGGGCGGCCTCGGGGGCTCACCGCCGTAGGGATTGCCGCCATGGGGACTGCCGCCGTAGGGATTGCCGCCGTGTCGGGGATCGCCCGGCAGATAGGGAGTCCGCGGCGGCCCGAAGGCGGCCTCGGGTCCGTGCCCGCACGACTGCGTGCCGAAGGCCCGGTCGACCGAGCGGCCCAGTTCGTGCGCGAGGAGCAGATGCGCCAGCTTGCCTTCGGTGAACTCGGTCTCGCGCAGGGCGAGGCGTATCCCGTGCAGCGCGTCGTCGGCGAGGCGGCGGGCCTCGGTGCGCGGGGTGCCGGTCGCGGTGAGCGGGTTCCAGGCACCCGACGCCGCGTCGGCCTCCTGGTCCTCGACGGCGTCCAGAAGATGCGCGAGCCGGCCGAAGAGGCGTCCGGCCTCGGCGAGGGGCGCGGCGTTGGCGGGCCGTCCGGCGAGGATCGCGGTGTGCGCGAACGCGGCGGCGGCGGCGGTCTCGGTCGGTTCGGTGACGGTCAGGATCGGCGTTCCGGGCCCGGCGAGCGCCTCGATGCCGAACTGCCGCTCCACCGCGTCGACGAGTACGGCGGCGTCGAACCCGACGTCGGCGCCGGTCCGCGCACCGGCCCGCCCCCAGCTCCCGGCGACCCGGCGCGCGGCCAGTGCCACCGGCCGGCGGGCCAGCAGCCCGTCCCCGTCAGCGACATGGTCACGCACCTTGGCGGAGGCGAGCACCAGCGAGACGGCCGCCGCGAGCCGCGCGCCCTCGCCCTGCGCGACGGACGCGGTCCGCATCCCGCGCAAGGGGCACGGCCCGGCCGTACGCCGCCGGCCGCCGTCCGCCCGATCGGCCTGAGCCTCCGTCAGCACCGAAAGGATCAGGCCGTCGTAGTTGGTGACAACCCTCGCGAGCTGACCGTGGTCTCCGCGCAGCGCGAGACACAGCCCGCACAAATGCGCCATCCACTGCGTCTTGAGGCTCTCACCGAGCCGGTGCGAGCAAGGCCGGACCATTCCGAACACGACAACCCCCCGTGGCGTGAACGACAACTGACTGGGCATCCGAAGATCGATAGGGCAACTGACCAGGCGTTGAGCAGACGCTTCACTTCGACCACTCCGTTCACCCGTACGCACCAGCCGTCACCCGGTCGCCGTGAAGAATCATATTTCACTCTCAGTCAGCAGCCGTATCGCGCAACACCCTTGATACACGGGGGCCCTCGACGTTTTGGCTGTGCACCAGTAGCGTCACAAACCCCCCGCGCGGCGTCTATCCACTTGGCGCGCGATCCGCATCATGGATGACCATAGGGATGCGGAAAGCAAGAAAGACCGCTGTGAGAGGAGGCGTCCATGGGATCGGTACGCAAGGCGAGTGCCTGGCTTGGGCTCGTTGACGACAACGATGACGAGCGCTACTACGACGACGACTACTCCGAAGGGACCGAGCAGCCCGGGGATGCCTGGGTCACGGATCCGCGGGTGAAGGTGGCCGAGGACGTCGCCGAGGTGAAGGGCCGCAGGATCGGCACCGTCACCCCGGACAGCTTCCGCGACGCCCGAGCCATCGGTGAGCTGTTCCGGGAAGGTGTCCCGGTGATCGTGAACCTCACAGCGATGGAGGCGACCGACGCCAAGCGCGTGGTCGACTTCGCGGCAGGCCTCACCTTCGGCCTGCGCGGCACCATCGAGCGGGTCGCGAACCGCGTCTTCCTGCTGACCCCCGCCAACACGGAGATCGTCAGCGGCGACCCCGCCGTGCGCCGTGAGGACGGGTTCTTCAACCAGAGCTGAGGCAGGGCCGCTCATCGGCCCTGCCTCCCGCAGGGTTGTCCGCGTCTTCGCGTCTTGGCGTCTCCGCGCCTTGGGGTCTTCGGGTCTCCCGGTCCCCCTAGCGGAAGGCGTCGAGTCCGGTGAGCGCCTTGCCCAGCACGAGCTGGTGCATCTCGACGGTGCCCTCGTACGTGAGGACCGACTCCAGGTTCGTCGCGTGCCGCATCACGGGGTACTCCAGTGAGATCCCGTTGGCACCGAGGATCGTCCGTGCCGTACGGCAGATCTCGATGGCCTCCCGTACGTTGTTCAGCTTGCCGAAGCTGACCTGCTCGGGACGCAGGCGCCCGGCGTCCATGCGCCGCCCCAGATGGTGGGCGAGCAGAATCCCCTTGTGCAGCTCGACCGCCATGTCGGCGAGCTTGGCCTGGGTGAGCTGGAAGCCGCCGATCGGCCGCCCGAACTGCTCCCGGGTCTTCGCGTACTCCACGGCGGACTCGAAGGAAGCGCGCGCCGCGCCCATCGCACCCCACACGATCCCGTAGCGAGCGTGCGACAGACAGCTGAGCGGCCCCTTCAGTCCTACGACCTCGGGAAGCACCGCATTGGCCGGCAACCGCACGTCGTCGAGGACGAGTTCGCTGGTGACGGACGCGCGGAGTGACCACTTGTGCTTGATCTCGGGCGCCGAGAACCCAGCGCTGCCGGTCGGTACGACGAAGCCGCGGATCCCGTCGTCGGTCTGGGCCCATACGACGGCGACGCCGGCCACCGACCCGTTGGTGATCCACATCTTGCGGCCGTTGAGGACCCAGTCACCGCCGTCGCGCTTGGCGTAGGTGCGCATGGCGGCGGGGTCGGAGCCGTGGTCGGGTTCGGTGAGGCCGAAGCAGCCGATGACCTCGCCGGAGGCCATGCGCGGGAGCCAGGTCTGCTTCTGCTCCTCGCTGCCGAAGCGGTGGATGGCGTACATCGCGAGGGAGCCCTGCACCGACACGAGGGATCGGATGCCGGAGTCCGCCGCCTCCAACTCCAGGCACGCGAGGCCGTACTGGACGGCGGAGGCACCGGCGCAGCCGTATCCGTCGAGCGACATGCCGAGGGCGCCGATGCCGCCGAGTTCCCTGGCGAGGTCCCTGATCCCGGGCAGCTCCCCCTTCTCGTACCACTCGGCGACGTACGGCAGCACCCTGTCGGCGGCCCAGGTCCTGACCGTGTCCCGGATCGCGAGGTCCTCGGGGTCCAGGAGGTCGTCGAGGCCGAGGGGGTCGGTGGGGTCGAAGGGGGGCAGCTTCGGGGACGCAGCCATGACAGGGCCTCCGGCGATTAAAACTATCGGCGCTAGTTGGGGACGGGTCGACGTTACGGGGGCGGGTGCCGTGCGTCCAGCGTGCAAGGCCTTTGCCACCTGCCCGTCCGTGCGGGTGGGCAGGTGGGCGTGGGGGTGGGTCAGGCGGAGACTCGGGGCTGGGTCGCTTCCCTGGGTGCGGGGACCGCCGCGAGAGTGGGCTCGCACTGCATGATCCGGGGAAGGCGCAACGCCATCACCGCGCCCAGCAGGAGCAGCGCCGCGCTCACGAGAAGCGTGACGTGGAGGCCGTGGACGAAAGCGTGTCGCGCCGCGTCGCGCAGGGCGGCGCCACGGGCCCCGCCGAGCCGCCCGGCCACGTCGTACGCCTCGCCCAGCGAATGCCCCGCGGACGCCGACGCGGACGCCGGTACACCCGGGACGGAGGACAGTCCGGGCGCGTAGGCCGCGTTCATGACGCTGCCGAGGAGCGCGATGCCGATACCGGCGCCGAGCTGGTAGGAGGTCTCGCCGATCGCCGCCGCGCCGCCCGCCTGCGCCGGCGGCGCCTCGCTCAGCATCGACTCGTACGCCCCGAAGAGCGTCATCTCCAGGCCGAACCCGAGCAGCAGGAACCCGAAGAGCAGCAGCCCCGTGTTGTCCCGCTCACCCATCGCGATCAGCGTCAGCACCGAGAACGCGGTGAGGCAGAACCCGGAGCACACCATCCGGCGCGGCCCGAACCGCCGGAGCATCCGCGCCCCGAACAGCCCCGCCGCCATCGCCGCGAACGTGAGCGGCAGCAGTCGCAGACCCGTCGCCAGCGGGGAGAGGCCGAGCACCAGCTGCAGGTACTGGGCGGCGATCAGCTCCAGGCCGACCAGTGCCAGCATCGCCAGCACGATGCAGCCCACCGACGTGCTGAACGCCGGCCTGCGGAACATCTTCAGGTCCACCAGCGGATGCGTACGGCGCCGTTGCCGTCGTACGAAGAGAACCAGCAGCACCGCGCCCACCAGCAGCGGGGCCACGGTCCACGCGCTCTCCACGGGCTCCCCGCCGCCGAGCCGCTTCACGCCGAAGACGACGCCGAAGAGACCGCCCGCGGCCATGAGCGCGCCGACGACGTCCCACGGGCCGTCGCGGTCGCCGCGGGACTCGGGGAGCAGGAGCCGGCCGATCGGCAGGCTGACCAGCATCAGCGGGATGTTGACCAGGAAGACCGAGCCCCACCAGAAGTGTTCGAGCAGGAAGCCGCCGAGCAGCGGGCCCACGGCCGCGCCGACCGCCGCCACGGCGCTCCACACGCCGATCGCCACCGCGCGCTCGCGGCGGTCGGGGAAGACCTGGCGGAGGATCGACAGCGTGGCCGGCATGATCATCGCGCCGCCGACACCGAGGAAGGCCCGCGCGAGGATCAGCACCTGGGCGTCGTGGGCGACGGCGGCGAGGGCGGAGGCGACGCCGAAGAGGCCGTAGCCGAGGAGCAGGATGCGTCTGCGGCCCACCCGGTCGCCGAGCGTGCCGAAGAGGATGAGGAGCGAGGCGCAGACCAGCGGGTAGACGTCGACGATCCAGAGCAGCTCTATCGCGCCGGGTTTGAGGTCCTCGGTGACGGCGGGCACCGCGACGTGCAGCACGGTGGCGTCGAGCGCGACGAGGAGCAGGCTGACGCAGAGGACGACGAGGACGACCCAGCGGTTGGCACCGGCCCCGGCCGCCCGACGGCGCAGCGCTGCGGCGGCCGTGGTCGTCCCGGACATGTACTACCTCCCAGATGTTCCCTCGCGTTCGGCGGGGCTCACGGGGTGGGGACTCCCCGTGACTGCGGCCGGAGAGGAGCGGTGTCTCCGACCCGCGCAACGAAGGCGAGTGAGCCGTCAGCGTACGCGAGTTCACGCCAATGCCACGTGGCGGACCTCTCACACTCACCGGAGAACACGTGTGGCGTACACCACTCGCCCGCCCGTGGACCACGCCCCCCGCCCGGCCTGCCGGTTCCGGGGTCCCTCGATAATCGGGTCCGTGACCGATCTAGCAGCACCTCTGCGCCGGGCGGCCCCGGCTCTCCTCGGGTACGCCGCCGTCCGCGCCCTGGGCCTGGTGGTGCTCGCGGTGTGGAGCGCCGCGCGCGGCAAGAGCGCGTACACCCTGCTGACGGCCCGCTGGGACGCCCTCTGGTACACCCGGGTCGCCGATCAGGGGTACGGCTACGAGGTCCGCCTCCCGAACGGCGATGTCCACTCGAACCTCGCCTTCTTCCCGCTGCTGCCCTGGCTGGAAAGAGCCGTGCACGCGGTGTCCCCGCTGTCGTACGCCGACGGCGGGTTCGTGGTCGCCGTGCTCGCCTCGTTGGCGGCGGCCTGGGGGATCTTCGCGGTCGCGGAGCACGTGTACGGCCGCAGGGCCGGGGTGTGCGCGGTGCTGCTGTGGGCCGTGCTGCCGGTGGGGATCGTGCAGTCGATGGCGTACAGCGAGTCGCTGTTCACCGCGCTCGCCGCGTGGTCGCTGTACGCCGTCCTGACCGGCCGCTGGCCGACGGCGGGCGCGCTGGCCCTGCTGGCAGGACTGACCAGGCCCGTGGGGCTCGCGGTGGTCGCCGCGGTGTGGGTCGCGGGCATCGCGTCGTTCACCGGATCCGGCTCGCGCGCGAAGAGGTCCGGGCAGAAGGGGCCTGCGGAGTGGTCCACGGCCGTCACCCCGTCCGCCTCCGTCACCCCCACCGCGTCCACGGCCGCCCCCTCTTTCGTGCGGGACCGCAGCGCGGCGCCCGCACCCGGCGCGCGGAACTGGCGGTGCGCCCTCGGGATGCTGATCGCGCCCCTGGGCGCCGCCGGGTACGTGCTGTGGGTCGGGCAGCGCACCGGCAAGGGTCCGCTGGGCTATCTCGACGTGCAGGCGGGCTGGCGGAACGGTTTCGACGGGGGCGCGGCCTTCGCCCGTTTCGTCGGCGACAAGTTCACGTCGTTCCCGTCGGCGCTCGCCGGGACCGGGCTGATCGTCGGCGTCGGCCTGGTGCTCTGGCTGTACGTCGTGGGCGTCCGGCAGGGCCAGCCGCTGCCACTCCTCGTGTACACCGGGGTCGTGACCGCGCTCGCGCTGTGCGCGTCGAGCTACTTCGGCTCGAAACCGCGCCTGCTGATGCCCGCCTTCCCCCTGTTGCTCCCCCTCGCGCTCGCCCTGGCGCGACTGCGTACGTCCAGGTCAGCGTGGGTGGTGGGCGGTGTCGCGGTGGCGTCGGCGGCGTACGGCGCGTTCTGGCTGAACGGCTCCGGTCCACCATGATCGACTCGACTACGCTCGATGAGCACCCGGCCAATTCCACCCCAGCATTTGGTGAACTAATTCATAAGGGCCATAAAACTCGACCCCGGCATGATCAAAGGAATTGAAGGACGGAGCCGTCCGGGATTGCGGAATCCTCGGAAATACACCCGCTCCTGAGAGCTTTCCCACATCACATCGTCATCACAAAGCCGCTGATTCGACGGGGATCCACACTCACTCGCTGTAACGTCGATTGGGTGCGTACCGAACGAAACCTCACCCGTCTGGACCGGGTGTTCGCGAGGCTGGACCGTGAACCCGAACGGCCGGCCCACATCGATGTGCCGAGGATGAGCCGGCACAGGGTCGTGCTGTTCGCGGCGACCCTGGCCTTCTACCTGGCGATCGTGTGGCTCGTCGTGACCACGTCCTGGCTGGTCCGGTTCGACTGGCAGGTCATGTTCTTCCGGCCGTACCAGCAGTGGGCGGGCATCCACTGGTTCGTGGACTACTACGTGGTCCTCGGCCAGCGTGGCCCGACCGCCGTGATGGTCGCGGCCTGGCTGGGCTGGCGCTCGTGGCGGCAGCACACGCTGCGCCCGCTGCTGACGCTGGGCACCTCGCTGCTGCTGCTGAACATCACGGTCGGCGCCGCCAAGCTCGGCATGGGCCGTCTCGGCCCGCACTACGCGACCGTCATCGGCTCGAACGAGATGGGTCTCGGCGGCGATATATTTCCCAGCGGCCACACCGCCAACGCGGTCGTGACCTGGGGAATCCTGGCGTATCTGGCCTCCACCCCGGCCACCC
This sequence comes from Streptomyces sp. NPDC090083, assembly GCF_044747445.1. NCBI lineage: Bacteria > Bacillati > Actinomycetota > Actinomycetes > Kitasatosporales > Streptomycetaceae > Streptomyces > Streptomyces sp. NPDC090083. The sequence continues at coordinate 412,396 of NZ_JBIVED010000008.1, forward strand.
GCCGCTGGCTGTCCGCCGCGTCCGCGGTGACCTCGCTCGGCGTCGGTCTCGCCACGGTCTACCTGGGCACGCACTGGCTGAGCGACGTGCTGCTCGGCTGGGCCGCCGGTCTGCTGATCCTGCTCGCCCTCCCGTGGTGCGAGCCGCTGATCGCCCTGGCCGAGACCCGGATCTTCGACCTGCGCGACCGCTGGCGGGCCCGCAGCGGCCGTACGGCGCCCGTTCCGGCGCCTGCGTCCCCGGTCACGGCGCCCGTGCTGCTCAAGCCCCGCGCCTCCTCCGGCGAGGAGGTCCCGGCGGCCCGCGAGACGGTCGGCGCGAGCCGTTCCGTGCGGCCGGCGCCCCATCTCGCCCCCGGCCCGCACACGACCCGCTCGGAGCGCACCCCGGTCACCCCGATCGGCAGCCGCCGCCCGCCGCACCCCGACCGGGTGGCGCGCGGCACCAGCACCGCCACGGCCCGCCCGGCGACGGGCGGCTGACCCCACCGAGCCGCGGGGCCGGTACGCACACTCCCGCCCCGCATCAAGAAGGCCCCGGTTCCTCCAGCGGAACCGGGGCCTTCGTCACGTCGGCGCTCAGCCCTTCCAGGCGCGCGCCACCGTGCCGTCCCTGACCTCGAAGTTGAGCCGTCCCACGCGGAACTCCATGGTGATGATCGCCCCCGGCGGCAGCGACCGCACGGTCGACCAGCCGCGCTCGCGTGCGAGCCGCTCGGCCTCTGCCGCGTCGAGGCCCACATAGCTGTTCGGACTGTCCTGGGGCTCTGCCGGTGGAGTCGGAATGGATGCCATGCCCGCCACGCTAGCCCCTCTCCCGCTCTCTCCGTCCCTCTCCGGTCACACTTCTGTCACAGGATCAGGACGTGTGTTTTGTTGGGCCTCCCTCACACGTATGAGCGGTTCCGTACTCCTTCCGCGGGCATTCGAACGCAATTCCCGCCCACCGGTCCGGCCCGGCGAATAGCCCGGCGGAAAGCGCCGCGAGAACCGGCCGCGCGCCTCATTCCATTCCGATTCCGTGCGGTACGGCGGGAGCTGACGCAGCATAAGAGTTTCACTGTTCCGCCACAGAATCGCCGTCGGCTCCGGGGCCCCGCTCGCGGTCCAGCGCGCGCGACAGCCGGTCCCTGGCCGCCCTGATCCGCTCGGTCAGCCCGGCCGGCTCCAGGACCTCGAACTCGAAGCCCGTCATCATCACGTGGACCACCATCAGGTCGAGGTTCGGGGCCCCGGTCCGCAGCAGGCAGGCGTCCGGTCCGTCGGCCTCCAGCGTCCCGGCGGACGGCGAGATCCGTTCGGCCGCCTCCCGGAGGGGCACCAGCAGCCGGACGAGGGCGTGCGCGGCGTACGCGCGCGTGGAGATGCCCTTCGAGACGTGTACGGCGAGATCCTCGGCCGGGGGCTCGCGCGGGGTGAAGCGCGGCCCGTGCGGCGGCCTGGGCGTGACGCGGTCGACGCGGAAGGTGCGCCAGTCCTCGCGCTCCAGGTCCCAGGCGACGAGGTACCAGCGCCGCTCGGTGCAGACCAGGCGGTGCGGTTCGACGCTGCGGCGGGTGGGCGTGCCGTCATGGCTCTCGTAGTCGAAGCGCAGCCGCTCCGCGTCCCGGCACAGCGCGGCCAGCTCGGTCAGCACGGCCGGATCGACGGAGGACGGCGGCGCGTGGTGCAGCAGCGGCACGGTGAACGCGTTGAGGGCGCCCACCCGGCGGCGCAACCGGCTCGGCAGCACCTGTTCGAGCTTGGTGAGGGCGCGGACGGAGGTCTCGCCGATGCCGTCGATGCCCTGACCGGCGGCGGTGCGCAGACCGACCGCCACGGCGACCGCCTCGTCGTCGTCCAGCAGCAGCGGCGGCAGCTCGGCGCCCGCGCCCAGCTGGTAGCCGCCCCCGGTGCCGGGGCTGGCGTTGACCGGGTACCCGAGCTCGCGCAGCCGGTCCACGTCCCGGCGGACGGTGCGCGCGGTGACTCCGAGCCGGTCGGCCAGGTCGGCGCCGGACCACTCGCGGTGGGCCTGGAGCAGCGAGAGCAGGCGCAGGAGTCGTGCCGAGGTCTCCAACATGGTCGAAGTCTCCATCAAGCACGGTCGGCACCGGGACCGGCCCGCCTCCGCCGGCATCGGGGCCCGCGTCCGCCACGGCCGCCGGCGAACGGGAGTGACGCGCGCCCCCGTCCGGTCGGGGGACCGGACGGGGGCGGGGCGGGCCGGGCGGCTCAGAGGTCGAGCTGCTGCCCGGGCATGATCAGGTCGGGGTCACCGCCGATGACGGCCTTGTTGGCGGCGTAGACCTTCCGCCAGGTGGTCCCGTGCTGGGCGGCGATGCCGCTCAGGGTGTCGCCCGCGCGGACGGTGTAGTCGCCGCGGGAGGTGCCGCGCGAGGCGTTGTTCGTCCCGCGGGCCGGTGTCTTCGCGGGCTTCGACGGGGTCGCCTTCCTCGTCGTCGACCCGGTGGCCGGCTTCTTCGTGGTCCTCGTGGACTTGGTGGCCTTCTCGGTCACCGTGCCGGACGAGGCGGCTGGTGCGCCGCCGCTCGCTCCGGCCCGTACCGAGCAGACCGGCCAGGCGCCCCATCCCTGGGCGCGCTGGACCTTGGTGGCAACGGCGATCTGCTCGGACCTGGAGGCCTGGTCCGCGGTGGCCGCGTAGGCCGTGCCGCCGTAGGCGCGCCAGGTTCCGGCGGAGAACTGGAGTCCCCCGTAGTAGCTGTTGCCGGTGTTGATGTGCCAGTTGCCGCCGCTCTCGCACTGGGCGATGCGGTCCCACACCCCGCTGTCGGCCGCCGCGGCGTTGCCGCTTGCGGCCAGCAGTCCGAGGGGGGCGAGCAGGGCCGCCCCGGCGAGGACCGCCGTCGTACGCGCCTGCCCCATGGGGGACTTATGAGCGTTCTCGCGAGTGGTATCGGCACATTCGGACATGTAGTTCCCTCTCCAACAACCCGGGGTCCCCCAGGGCGGTCCGCGGCTCCCACGCATCGACGTGGTGTCCGCGCCCGTCCCCGTCCGTCGGAAGTCGTGCTGACTGCTGGCTTGTTCGGCCGACGGACGTGTCCCGAGCGGTGCTCGCTGCACACGGCGGAGGAATGTACGGAGGTCAACGAGTCGATGTCGACCAACTGCCCGTCGCCGCAGGCCAGTTCACTGTTACCGAGGGTATCGTCACTTTTCGGCCACCCACTACATCCGCCGATTTCACGATTTTGCGACCAGTTGCCGACACGCGCTGTGACCCGGTTCACGCGACCAACTCCCTTGACCTTTCGGTCAGTTGACAGGGAGTGGCGAATTCCGTGCGCGTTGTGACCGTCCGCGTCGGTTGGTTCGATTCGGTTCGCTCCGAAGCGTGACCCCCGCCACAGATCCTCCGTTGTCATCTGCATGAGCCCGGGACCCACCGGGCACCGCATTCCGAGGGAGCCACCCGTGCCGCGCATGCTCGACGTCAGCGACGACGTACGCGCCGAGATCGGCGACGATGAAGCCGACCGGCTGCTCGCCGGAGACAACGCCCCGGGCAGTTACGACTGCACGTCGTGCCGCACCCAGGGCGACTCCGAACAGGAGCGCACCAGCACCGTCCTGTTCATCGGCGACGAGACCGCCGTCCTCGCCTTCGCCCACGCCACCTGCCTGCCCTCGCAGGTCGTGCAGGTCACCGAGGAGCAGCTGCAGGGCGCGGTCCGCTCCATCAGCGGCAACGCGCACGCCCCGGCCGGCGAACCGGAGCGGGCCGTACCCGAGCAGGCCGTGCTCGGGGTGACCAGCGGACTCGTCCTGATCTCAGGGGAGTTGCACCCCGCCCTGGTCGTCGAGCCGACGGCGCCGATCGTGCGGCCCGGCTCGACCGGCGTCGGGGACGACTTCCTGCCGCTGCTGATCGAGCAGGGCTTCATGCCGCTCAGCGAGATCACCACCGTGCCGCCCGTGCTGCACGGCTGGTCGGTGCTGCTCGCCGCGGGCCAGCTGCACGCGGTGCTCCAGCCGAGCGCCAACGGCGGTTCCCCGGTGGCCTGGTGGCAGGCGCACCAGCCGCTCCAGGTCACCGACAGCTGGCGGGCCGCCGCCAACAAGCACCAGCAGGTGCTGATGTTCGCGGCACCGGTCGGCTCCATCGGCCGCCAGCCCCGCGAGGACCTGCTGCGCAGCGCCCTGGACAAGGCAGCGGCGGGCGGCCAGTTGGTCGGCTCCGCACTCCCGCTCGCGGGCACCTGAGCCGCATCCCTTCAGGTCACGCGTCGTTTGGACATACGTGCACGCATACGACGTACCCCGCAGCCGGCACTACCAGCCGATCCCGTCCTCGCGAGCGGACCGGGACAGCCCCGGCGGTCCCTCGGCCACGCCGATCTACGACCGGCTCTACGCGGAGTGGGTCAAGACCTTCCGCTCACTGCCGGGTGACCGCAGCGGCGAGGAGGAGCTGGGCTTCACCGCCTTCGGCCACAGCCCGCACAGCACCGGCACGTTCGGCGGGGGTTCCGTGGCCGGGGGGTCCCTGGGCGGGGGCTCGTACAGCGCGTACAGCGCGGGGGCGTACAGCGCCCGGCAGCAGTCGCAGTGGCAGCGCGTCGGGCAGCTCGGCCAGATCGCCCAGCAGCAGCACCAGCACGGCCACACCGGGATGCACCACATCCCGGCGGCCCTGCCGCCCGGCCCGCGCCGAGGCATCTGACGCACCACGGAGGAGGGCGGCCCCGGTCGAGACCGGGACCGCCCTCTTCGTCGTGCGACACCCATGAACAGCCGTGCGGCCGTCCACGCGGCTACTTCTTCTTGCCGCGCTTCTCGCGGACCCGGACCGAGATGTGGATCGGGGTGCCCTCGAAGCTGAACTCCTCGCGCAGACGGCGCTCGATGAAGCGGCGGTAGCCCGCCTCGATGAAGCCGGAGGCGAAGAGGACGAAGCGCGGGGGCTTGGTGCCCGCCTGGGTGCCGAAGAGGATGCGGGGCTGCTTGCCGCCGCGGATCGGGTGCGGGTGGGCCGCGACCAACTCGCCCAGGAACGCGTTCAGCCGGCCCGTGGGGACGCGCGTCTCCCAGCCCGCGAGGGCGGTCTCGATGCCCGGGACCAGCTTCTCCATGTGGCGGCCGGTGCGCGCCGAGATGTTGACCCGGGGCGCCCACGCGACCTGGGCCAGCTCGGTCTCGATCTCGCGCTCCAGGTAGTAGCGGCGCTCCTCGTCGAGCGTGTCCCACTTGTTGAAGGCGAGGACGATCGCGCGGCCCGCCTCGACGGCCATGGTGACGATGCGCTGGTCCTGCACCGAGATGTTCTCGGAGGCGTCGATCAGGATGACCGCGACCTCCGCCTTCTCGACGGCGGCGGCGGTGCGCAGCGAGGCGTAGTAGTCGGCGCCCTGCTGGAGGTGGACGCGCTTGCGGATGCCCGCCGTGTCGACGAACTTCCAGGTGACACCGCCGAGTTCGATCAGCTCGTCGACCGGGTCGCGGGTGGTGCCGGCGATCTCGTTGACGACCACGCGCTCCTCGCCGGCCACCTTGTTCAGCAGAGAGGACTTGCCGACGTTCGGACGGCCGATCAGCGCGATCCGGCGGGGCCCGCCGACCGCGGTGCCGAAGGTCTGCTCGGGCGCCTCCGGCAGCGCCTCCAGGACGGCGTCCAGCATGTCGCCGGTGCCGCGCCCGTGCAGCGCCGAGACGGGGTGCGGCTCACCGAGGCCGAGCGACCACAGGTAGGCCGCATCGGACTCACCGCTCAGCCCGTCCACCTTGTTGGCGGCGAGCACGACGGGCTTGCCGGCCTTGCGCAGCAGCCGGACGACGGCCTCGTCGGTGTCGGTGGCGCCGACCTTGGCGTCGACGACGAAGACGACCGCGTCGGCGGCCTCGATCGCGTACTCGGCCTGCGCGGCGACGGAGGCGTCGATGCCGAGGACGTCCTGCTCCCAGCCGCCGGTGTCGACGACCTTGAACCGACGCCCGGCCCACTCGGCCTCGTAGGTCACCCGGTCACGCGTGACGCCGGGCTTGTCCTCGACGACGGCTTCACGGCGGCCGATGATGCGGTTGACGAGAGTCGACTTGCCGACGTTCGGCCGGCCGACGACGGCGAGGACGGGCAGCGGCCCGTGACCGGCCTCCTCGATGGCTCCCTCGACGTCCTCGACGTCGAAGCCCTCCACGGCGGCGAGCTCCATGAACTCCGCGTACTCGGCGTCGCCGAGCGCCCCGTGGTCGTACTCCTCACCGGAGCCGTCGGGCTGGATCTGGTCGTTCATGAAGTCGGTACCTCGTTCATCGTGGTGATCGGTGGAGCCTCCCGGATTTCGGGTGATCCACTACTCAAGTACTCAAGTGTCTCTTAGCGCCCGGTGAGGCGCCTGGCGTCGTCCAGGTGGGCGGCCAGCTGCTTCTGGATGCGCTCGGTCGCCTCGTCCAGTGCCTTGCGCGTACGGCGGCCGGAGCCGTCGCCCGCCTCGAACGGGTCGCCGAAGACGACGTCGACGCGGGAGCGCAGCGGGGGCAGCGCCTTTATGAGTCGTCCGCTCTTCTCGGCGCTGCCCAGCACGGCCACCGGCACGATCGGGGCGCCGCTGCGGACCGCGAAGTAGGCGAGCCCGGCGCGCAGCGAGGCGAAGTCGCCCTCGCCGCGGCTGCCCTCGGGGAAGATGCCGAGGACCCCGCCGCCGGTCAGCACGTCCAGCGCCCGGGTGATCGCCGAACGGTCGGCGACGGACCGGTCCACCTTCAGCTGGCCGATGGCGAGCAGGAAGGGGTCGAGCGGGCCGACGAACGCCTCCTTCTTGATGAGGAAGTGCGTCGGCCGGGGTGCCACGCCCATGACCATCGGGCCGTCGATGTTGTGCGAGTGGTTGACGGCGAGGATCACCGGGCCGGTCGCGGGGACCTTCCAGGAACCCAGCACACGCGGCTTCCACAGCCCGTACATCAGGCCGACGCCGATGCGCCGTCCGACGTCGGCGCCCCGCTCGGATGGTGCGGTCACTTGGCGGCCCGCTTCTCCCCGACGAGGGTGACGACGCACTCGATGACCTGCTGGAGCGTGAGGTCGGAGGTGTCCACCTCGACGGCGTCGTCCGCCTTCGCGAGCGGCGAGGTCTTGCGGGAGGAGTCGGCCGCGTCGCGCTTCAGCAGCGCCTCGCGGGTGGCCTGTACGTCGGCGCTCTTCAGCTCACCGCTGCGGCGGGCGGCACGCGCCTCCGGGGAGGCGGTGAGGAAGATCTTCAGATCGGCGTCGGGCAGCACGGTCGTCCCGATGTCCCGCCCCTCGACGACGATCCCGTGCTCGGCCTCGGCGGCCAGCGTCCGCTGCAGCTCGGTGATCCTGGCCCGCACCTCGGGCACCGCGCTGACCGCGCTGACCTTGGAGGTGACCTCCTGCGTCCGGATCGGGCCGGCCACGTCCACGCCGTCGACGCTGATCGTCGGGTTCGCCGGGTCGGTGCCCGAGACGATGTCCGCCTTGCCCGCCGCGTCGGCGATCGCGGTGGGGTCGGTGATGTCGATCCCGTTGCTCACCATCCACCAGGTGATCGCCCGGTACTGCGCGCCGGTGTCGAGGTAGCTCAGCCCGAGCTGCGCCGCCACGGCCTTCGACGTGCTCGACTTGCCCGTGCCGGAGGGGCCGTCGATGGCGACAATCACTGCCGGGGCGGTCCGGGCGGCGCCGTTTTCCACGGGAGGACACCTTCCTGGTGCGGGGTGGTGAGCGGGGTGGAGACGCGAGTGCGCCCCGCACAAGGTTACTGGGTGCGCGTCACTCGTCCGGCCGGACCGCCCCCCTGCCCACGGACCGAGCCGATCGACCACTGCGAACGACCACCGCCTCTCCGGCACAGGACGCGCACCATCAGCCCGTCCGGCGTTTGAGGACGAGGCCCCTTCAGGGCCGACCGGGGGTCTGGGGGCGGGAGCCCCCGGAGGACGCGAGCCCCACCCCACCCGCACCTACTGCCGGATGGCCCAACCCCGCTCCCGCAACGCAGCCGTCAGCACGGGCACAGCCTTGGGCTCCACCCACAACTGCACGAGCCCCGCCTGCTGTCCGGTCGCATGCTCGATCCGCACATCCTCGATGTTGACCCCCGCCATCCCCGCGTCCGCGAAGATCCGGGCCAGCTGCCCGGGCTGGTCGTCGATCAGTACCGCGACCACCTCGTAGGCCCGCGGAGCGGACCCGTGCTTGCCGGGCACCCGGACCTGCCCCGCGTTCCCCCGCCGCAGCACGTCCTCGACCCCCTTCGCCCCCTGGTGCCGCTCCCCCGCGTCGGAGGACTGCAGGGCCCGCAGCGCCCGCACGGTCTCCTCCAGGTCCCCGGAGAGATCCGTCAGCAGGTCGGCCACCGGCCCGGGGTTCGCGGAGAGGATGTCGATCCACATCCGGGGGTCGGACGCGGCGATCCGCGTCACGTCCCTGATCCCCTGCCCGCACAGCCGTACGGCGGCCTCCTCGGCGTTCTCCAGCCGGGCGGCGACCATGCTGGACACCAGGTGGGGCATGTGGGAGACCAGCGCGACGGCCCGGTCGTGCGCGTCCGCGTCCATGACGACCGGCACCGCACGGCAGTAGGAGACCAGTTCCAGGGCGAGGTTCAGCACCTCGGTGTCGGTGTCCCGCGTGGGCGTCAGCACCCAGGGGCGCCCCTCGAACAGGTCACCGGTGGCGGCCAGCGGCCCCGACTTCTCGCGCCCCGACATGGGATGCGTGCCGATGTACGACGAGAGGTCGAGCCCGAGCGCCTCCAGTTCCCGGCGCGGTCCGCCCTTGACGCTGGCCACGTCGAGGTAGCCCCGGGCGACCCCCCGCCGCATCGCGTCGGCGACGACGTCCGCGGCCAGTGCGGGCGGCGCGGCGACGATCGCGAGGTCGACGGGCCCGTCGGGCTCCTCGTCGGTCCCGGCGCCGAGCGCCACCGCCATCCGGACCTGCTCGGGGTCGTGGTCGGCGAGGTGCACGGCCACTCCGCGCGAGGTGAGGGTGAGCGCGGCGGACGTGCCGATCAGGCCCGTCCCGATGACGATCGCGGTCCTCACTGGGCGATGTCCTTGCGGAGGGCGGCCGCCGCGCCGAGGTAGACGTGCGCGATGTCGGCGCGGGGCCGGTCGGACTCGATGTGCGCGAGGACGCGGACCACGCGGGGCATGGCGCCCTCGATGTCGAGTTCCTGCGCGCAGATCAGCGGTACGTCCGCGAAGCCTTCGCCGAGCTTGCGCGCGGCGGCGGCCGGGAAGTCGCTGTGCAGATCGGGCGTCGCCGTGAACCACACGCTGATCAGGTCGTCGGCGGTGAGGCCGTTGCGCTCCAGGACGGCGGTGAGCAGCGCCCCGACCTGGTCGGACATGTGGCCGGCCTCGTCCCTGTCCAGTTGGACGGCGCCCCGGACCGCTCGTACCGCCACGGCTCTGCTCCTCGCTGATGTACGGCTGTTGGTGCATCCAGCGTAGTCAGCCGGTCCGGTGCCGGTGCGCGGCGCCCGCCCACCGAGACGGTCACAGGGACTGCTGCCGGACCAGTTCCTCCAGCGAGGCGGCCTGCGGCACCTGCCCCTGGGGGGTGAGTCTGTCGACGGCCTGGGGCAGCGTCTGCGCGAGGTCGCCGGCGGCCTGCTCCGGGGTGACCCCGGCCTGTTCGGCGACCTTCTGCAGGGTGTCGTCGGGCAGCGCCTGCTGGATCTGGGCGGCGGTGACGGACTGGTTCTGCCCGGTGCCGACCCAGGAGTCCTTCTGCTCGGTCAGACCGGACTTGGTGAGCATGTCCAGCAGTCCGCCCAGCGGATTGCTCCCGCCGCCGCTGCCACCGCTGCCGCTCTGGCTCCCGCCGAGGGCCGAGAGCAGTGCGCCCAGGATGTTGCCGCTGCCGGAAGCGCCCTGGCTCCCGCCGCCCGATCCGCCCAGAAGACCGCCGAGAAGACTGCCGAGATCGTTGCCCGCCATGGCACGCGCCTTTCGAGAACGGCCGGCCGCTGGTCGGGGCCCGGCCTCGCACCCTGCCAATGTCACCCGGATCGCCGAGCTCCGCTACTCGGGGTGAGATCATCCCGGTTTGCCTCTTTACCCGCGGCGCCGAGTCCGCTCTCATGGGCTGGAAGCCCGCCTCGGGGGAGGCCCTCAGTGAAGCGTCCCGGACCACTGCTCACCCTTCTGGCGGGCCTGGTGCTCGCCCTGTTCATGCTGACGCTCAACGTGACGTCGGGGACGAGGACGGCATCGTCCTCGTACAGCGGGAAGCCACCGTCACCGTCCGCGCCCCGGCCCTCCACGTCCACCCTGACTCCCGCTCCCGGCCCCACTGCCACCGCCGACCCGGCTCCGACACGGCCCGCCGTGCCGAACGCCGACTACGCCGGCCGCACCGACGACGACGCGGCCTCGGTCGCCGTATCGGTCCGCGACGGCAAGGCGGTCGCGTACTTCTGCGACGGCCGCTACAAGGAGGCCTGGCTCAGGGGCCGGGTGAACGACAACGGCGCCATGAGGCTGACCGCCCCGAACGGCGCCGTACTCGACGGCACGATCGGTCAGGGCGACAGGATCCGCGGCGCGGTCCGGGACGAGGGCCGGCACTACGCGTTCACCGCGGCCAAGGCGGTCAGGCCCTCCGGGCTCTGGCGCGCGACCGCGAAGGTGCGCGGCGCGAAGATCGACGCCGGCTGGGTCGTGCTCCCGAACGGCCGTCAGACCGGCATCGTCACCCGCGACGGCAAGGCCGCCTCCGCACCCCGTATCGACCCGGAGACCGGCGCGGTCACGGTCGACGGACAGCGGCTCACCGCACACCCCGTCACCCCCTGACCCACCGGCCGCCTCAGGGAGCCGCTCATGACCGTCGACCCGAACTCCGCCACCCAGGCCTACCCGCCACGCCCGCCCGCGCGCCCCCACGACAGCCCCGCCCGCTACCTGGTCCCCGCCCTCGTGGCCGCCGCCGTGGCCATCGGCCTCGGTGTCTACGGCAAGGTCCACGACCCGGCCGGCACCGCCTTCAACCTGGCCGGCTTCAGCAGCACGGGCGCGGTCAAGTCCTGGCTGGCGACGACCGCGTTCCTCTTCGCCCTCGTCCAGGTCGTATCGGCCTTCATGGTCTACGGCAGGCTCCCGGGCCCGGGGTGGGCGCCGGCGCTGCACCGCTGGTCGGGGCGGATCGCGTTCCTGGTGGCGGTGCCGGTGGCCGTGCACTGCCTCTACGCGTTCGGGTACCAGTCGTACTCGACACGCGTGATGTGGCATTCCGTCCTGGGGTGCGCGTTCTTCGGCGCCTTCAGTGCCAAGATGCTGCTGCTCCGCTCGGAGCGCCTGCCCGGCTGGCTGCTGCCGCTGGTCGGCGGACTGGTCTTCACCGCCCTCGCGCTGATCTGGCTGACGTCCGCCCTCTGGTTCTTCCGCACCGTCGGAGTGACCACATGACCATCGCCGGAGTGACGACATGACCGCCGTCGTAGCCACGGCACGGCACGGCCCGGCCACCGTCGCAGGGACCCGTATGACGACCACGTTCGGAGTGACCGCATGACCGACAGCTCGACGCGCCGCACGGTCCTGGTGACGGGTGCCGCCGCCGCGCTCACCGCCGGCTGCAGCAAGTACGGCGACGGCAACGACTCCTCGGGCTCGTCGTCCGTGAAGGCGTCCGGCGGGCAGGAGTTGGCGAAGACGGCCGACATCCCCGTCGGCGGCGGCAAGATCTTCAAGGACCGGAAGATCGTCGTCACCCAGCCGGAGAAGGACGAGTTCAAGGCCTTCTCCGCGATCTGCACCCACCAGGGCTGCACCGTGGGCACGGTCGCGGACGGCACCATCGACTGCCCGTGCCACGGCAGCAAGTACCGCATCGCGGACGGTTCCGTGGCGGCGGGCCCGGCTCCGAAGCCGCTGCCCGCCGAGCGGATCGAGGTGAAGGGAAATTCGATCCGCCTGGCGTGAGCCGCCGCGTACGCTCCGGACATGCCGTTCGAACACCTGGTCCGCGACCACACGATCTACGCCTGTGTGATGGGCTCACGCGCCTTCGGCCTGGCGACGGACGGCAGTGACACGGACCGCCGGGGCGTGTTCCTCGCCCCCACTCCCCTGTTCTGGCGCTTCGAGAAGCCGCCGACGCACATCGAGGGCCCGGCGGAGGAGCAGTTCAGCTGGGAGCTGGAGCGCTTCTGCGAGCTGGCGCTACGCGCGAACCCCAACATCCTGGAGTGCCTCCACTCGCCCCTCGTCGAGCACATCGACGCCACCGGCCGCGAACTCCTCGACCTGCGCGAGGCGTTCCTCTCCCGGCAGGTCCACGAGACGTTCACGCGCTACGCGTTGGGCCAGCGGAAGAAGCTGGAGGCCGACTTCCGCGTGCACGGCGCTCCTCGCTGGAAGCACGCGATGCACCTGCTCCGTCTCCTGACGAGCGCCCGTGACCTGCTCCGCACGGGCGCCCTGACGATCGACGTGGGCGACCGGCGGGAGGCCCTGCTGTCCGTGAAACGCGGCGAGGTCCCCTGGCCGGAGGTCGAGTCCTGGATGACCCGGCTGGCCGGGGAGACGGACCGGGCAGCCGCCGTCTCCCCGCTCCCGCCGGAACCGGACCGGTCCCGCGTGGAGGACTTCCTGCTCCGGGTCCGCCGCGCGTCGGCCGCCGTCCCGGCGGGGTGAGACGTCACGCGTCCCAGAGCCTGCCGAGTTCCAGCAGCTCCTCCCGGTACTCGATCCGACCGGCCCACTCCTCCGGCCAGGCGTCCGCCCCGAGGTGGGCTCCCGCGAACGCCCCCGTGAGACAGGCGATCGAGTCCGAGTCGCCGGACGTGCAGGCGGCCCGCCGCAGCGCGGTCACGGGCTCCTCCACGAAGAGCAGGAAGCACAACAGCCCGGTGGCCAGCGCCTCTTCGGCGATCCAGCCCGCGCCGGTGGCCAGGCACGGGTCGGTCTCCGGGGAGACGGTCCGCACCGCTTTCTCCAGCCGGCCGAGGATCTCCAGGCACTCGTCCCAGCCGCGCGCGATGAAGTCCCCGGGCGAGGGGTCGTGGCTCCGGGTCCACAGGTCGCCGAGCCAGCGCTCCTGGTACCGGGTGCGGTTCCCGACGGCGTACGAGCGCAGCAGCCCGACCAGTCCGGTCGGTTCCGCGCCCTGCGCGAGCAGCCGTACGGCGTGCGCGGTGAGGTCGGACGCGGCGAGGGCGGTCGGGTGGCCGTGGGTCAGCGCGGACTGCAACTGGGCGGCGCCGGACCGCTGTTCGTCGTCGAGGCCGGGGACGAGTCCGATCGGCGCGACGCGCATGTTGGCGCCGCAGCCCTTGGAACCGATCTGGCTTGCGTCCTGCCAGGCCCGGCGCTCGTCCGTCAGCAGGTCGCAGGCGACGAGACACGTCCGGCCGGGGGCGCGGTTGTTGTCCGGTGACCGGTACCAGTCCACGAACTCCTCGCGTACCGGGCGCGCCATCCGCCGGGGTCCGAGCGGCCCTTGTTCCAGGGCGGTGCGCAGTCCGCGGCCCAGCGCGAGGGTCATCTGCGTGTCGTCGGTGACGATCGCGGGTCTCGGCAGCTCCATCTCGCGCCAGGGGCCGCACGTGGCGAGGATGTCGGGCACGGCGTTGAACTCGGTCGGGAAGCCCAGCGCGTCCCCGAGCGCGAGACCGGTCAACGCCCCGGTGGCAGCACGCTTGTTGACGGTCGTCGAGGTCATGCGGACGGTCCTTCCCGGGTCGGCCGGAGCAGGGGTGGGTACAGGGCGTCGGCGGGCCCGGCGCGGTACAGCGCGGCCGGTTTGCCGCGGCCGCCCGTCAACTTGGCCGCGCCGGGCACCGGTTCGACGAAGCCCGGTGTGGCGAGCACCTTGCGGCGGAAGTTGGGCCGGTCCAACTCCGCGCCCCACACGGTCTCGTAGACCTGCTGCAGCTCGCCGAGCGTGAACTCCTGCGGGCAGAAGGCGGTGGCGAGGCAGCTGTACTCCAGCTTGGCGCCGACCCGTTCGTGCGCGTCGGCGAGGATCCGGTCGTGGTCGAAGGCGAGCGGCCCGAGCGTGTCGTAGGGCAGCCAGCGGGCCTGTGCCGCGTCGCTGCCGGCGCGCGGTTCGGGCGGGTCGGGCAGCAGTGCGGCGAAGGCCACGGTGACGACCCGCATGCGGGGGTCGCGGTCGGGTTCGCTGTAGGTGCGCAGTTGTTCCAGGTGCAGCCCGGAGACGTCCGACAGGCCGGTCTCCTCGGCGAGTTCGCGCCGGGCGGCCGTCTCGGCGGACTCGTCGGGTGACACGAAGCCGCCCGGGAGCGCCCAGTGTCCGGCGTACGGCTCCTGCGCGCGCTCGACGAGCAGGACGTGCAGGGTGCCGTCGCGGATGGTGAGGACGGCGAGGTCCGCGGTGACGGCGAACGGTTCGAAGGCGTACTTGTCGTAGCCCGGTGTCGTGGTCATGAACAACCACCCCCCTTAATAGTCAGTACGACCATAAAGAGTGGGTGCGGTCCGGCGCAACCCCCGGCACCCGGCGAGAACGAAACGGCCGGCCCCGGAGAGTCCGGGACCGGCCGTCACGAGCGCGCCGTGGCATACGGGGCCTAGAGGTCGACCTCCTGCATCAGCATGCCGACCTCGGTGTTCGACAGGCGGCGCAGCCAGCCCGACTTCTGGTCGCCGAGGGTGATCGGGCCGAAGGAGACCCGGACCAGCTTGTCGACCGGGAAGCCGGCCTCCGCGAGCATGCGGCGGACGATGTGCTTGCGGCCCTCGTGGAGGGTCACCTCGACCAGGTAGTTCTTGCCGGTCTGCTCGACCACGCGGAAGTGGTCCGCTCGCGCGTACCCGTCCTCCAGCTGGATGCCGTCCTTGAGCTGCTTGCCCAGGTCGCGCGGGATCGGGCCCACGATGTGCGCGAGGTAGGTCTTCTTCACGCCGTACTTGGGGTGGGTCAGCCGGTGCGCCAGCTCGCCGTGGTTGGTGAGCAGGATCACACCCTCGGTCTCGGTGTCGAGCCGGCCGACGTGGAAGAGACGCGTCTCACGGTTGGTGACGTAGTCGCCCAGGCACTGGCGGCCCTCGGGGTCCTCCATCGTCGCGACGACACCGGCGGGCTTGTTCAGCGAGAAGAACTGGTACGACTGCGTCGCCACCGTCAGCCCGTCGACCTTGATCTCGTCGTGCTCGGGGTCGACGCGCAGCCCCTGCTCGACCACGATCTCGCCGTTGACCTCGACGCGGGACTGCTCGATCAGCTCCTCGCAGGAGCGCCGGGAGCCGTAGCCCGCGCGCGCGAGGACCTTCTGCAGGCGCTCGCCCTCCTGCTCCGCGCCCGGGAAGGTCTTGGGCAGCTTCACGTCCTTCTTGCCCGCGTACCGCTCCCGGTTGCGCTCCTCGGCCCGCGCGTCGTACTCACGCGAGGTCGCCGGCGCCCAGCGTCCGCGCCCGGTGCCCTGGCCCTGCTTGGGGCCGCCCTTGGCACCGCCGCGCGCGGAGGCACCGCGCCCGGACTTGGGGCCCTCGTGGGATCCCGTGGGGCCTACGTCGTAGCGGCGCTCCTCGGGACGGGGCTTGCCCGCGCGCTTCGGCCTGTCGTCGCGCCCGCCCGCACCCCTGGGCTGGGAGCCGCCCCCGCCGGATCCCCGGGAGTTGCCGCCCGCGCCGGAACCGCGGGGGTTGCCGCCCCCACCGGTCCCCCGGGGGTTGCCGCGTCCGCCGCCGCTGTTCCTGCCACTGCCACTGCCACTGCTTCGCATCAAAGTTCCGTCGTCGTCGTGTCGTCTGCGTCTGCATCCGGTGCATCCGGATCGAACGACGGGACTCCTTCCAGCGTCTCCGCCTCGATCGCCTCGGCCTCAGGGAGGAAGGGCGCGAGCTCCGGGAGCTCGTCCAGGCCCCGCAGGCCCATCCGCTCCAGAAAGTAGTTCGTCGTCACGTACAGGATCGCACCTGTTTCGGGTTCCGTGCCCGCCTCCTCGACGAGACCGCGCTGCAACAGGGTGCGCATCACACCGTCGCAGTTGACTCCGCGGACCATCGAGACCCGGCTGCGGCTGACCGGCTGGCGGTACGCGACGACCGCCAGGGTCTCCAGGGCCGCCTGGGTGAGCCGGGCCTGCTGGCCGTCCAGGACGAAGCCCTCGACGGCCGGCGCGAACGCGGGCCGGGAGTAGAACCGCCATCCGCCCGCGATCAGCCGCAGCTCGAAGCCGCGCCCCTGGACGGTGTACTCGTCGGCCAGCTCGCGCAGCGCGTCCGCGATCCGCCGTCTGGGCCGCTGGAGTATTTTCGCGAGGTGTTCCTCGGTCGCGGGCTCGTCCACGACCATGAGGACGGCCTCCAGGGCGGGCTTGAGGTCGAGCTCCGCGACGCCGGACGGGCTCGCCGGGACCCCCGTGGTCTCCTCGCTCACGCCGACTCCTCCTTGGTCTCCGTGACCGGCTCGGGCGGCCGGTCGAACTCGTCCGTGACCACGGGCTCGCCCTCCCCCTCCCCACCGGTCCAGCGCACGACGAGATCCCCGAGCGCGGTCTCCTGGTCCAGCGCGACGGCCTTCTCCCGGTACAGCTCCAGCAGCGCGAGGAACCGCGCCACGACGGTCAGGGTGTCGTCCGTGTCCTCGACGAGCACGCTGAAGCTGGCCTCGCCGAGCTCCCGCAGCCGCGCGACGACGATCCCGGCCTGCTCCTGCACGCTGACGAGCGGCGCGTGGATGTGGTCGACGTACACCTGCGGCTTGGGCCTGGGCTGCATGGCCTTCACGGCGAGCCTGGCGAAGCCCTCGGGTCCGATCCGGATGACGACCTCGGGCAGCAGTTCGGCGTGGTGCGGTTCGAGGCCGACGGTCCGGGGGTAGCGCCGGGCCTCCTCGTCGAGGCGCCGGTTGAAGATGTCGGCGATCTGCTTGTACGCCCGGTACTGCAGCAACCGCGCGAACAGCAGGTCCCGGGCCTCCAGCAGCGCGAGATCGGCCTCGTCCTCGACCTCGGCGGCCGGCAGCAGCCGCGCCGCCTTCAGATCCAGCAGGGTCGCCGCGACGACGAGGAACTCGGTCGTCTGGTCCAGGTCCCAGTCGGGCCCCATCGCCCTGATGTGCGCCATGAACTCGTCGGTGACCTTGGACAGCGCCACCTCGGTCACATCCAGCTTGTGCTTCGAGATCAGCTGGAGGAGAAGGTCGAACGGCCCCTCGAAGTTCGCGAGCCGAACCTTGAAGACCCCGTCATCGGCCTCTTCGGCCTCCGCACCGGGCACCCCAGGCTCCTCGACAGCCCCCACGGGCTCCGCCACGACGGCCTCGGGCTCCGGTTCCGCCACGGCGACCGGCGCCTCGGGTTCGGGAGCCGCGCCCGGCCCCCTGCCCAGCGCACGCCTGCGGCCGGCAGGTGCGCCGGGAGCGGGAGCGTCGTTCGAGGTCATGGCCCCCGCAGGCTACCGCTACCGCCCGCGAAGCCGGCGGACGAGAATGCTCGCGTCCCCGCGGGACTCCAGATCGGCCAGCACGACGGCGACCGCCTCCCGCACGATCCGGCCGCGGTCGACCGCGAGGCCGTGCTCACCCCGGAGCATCAGCCGGGCGTGCTCCAGGTCGATCAGTTCCTCGGCGGAGACGTACACGGTGATCTTCTCGTCGTGCCGCTCCCGCCCGCTGGGGCGCCGCTGGGCCTGCGCCCGCTGGCGCTGCTTGCGGGGCTGGGCAGAACCTTCCTGCGCGTCCTGACGTCGCCCCGAGGCGTCCGCGGCGCGGCTGCGGGACTCCCCGCCGTCCGCGTCCGCCGCGACGTGCTCGGCCCCCTCGCCGTCGCCGCCCTGGGCGGGTACGGAGTGCGGGGCGTCCTCCCCGGCGGCGGGATCGCTCTCCCCCGCCGGAGCCGGCACCCTGGCCTCGCCGTTGGCCGGGCGCCTGGGGCTGGATGACTGGAGCGCCATCCCCCCTGTCGTACGGAACAGTTCGTCGGCCCCCGGCAGACTCACTCGGCGTGACACCGGGCGAGCACCTCCCTGGCGAGCTGGCGATAGGCGGCGGCACCGACGGAGTTGGAGGCGTACGTGGTGATCGGCTCACCGGCGACCGTGGTCTCCGGGAAGCGCACCGTGCGCCCGATGACCGTGTGGTAGACGTGATCGTCGAACGCCTCGACCACGCGCGCGAGCACCTCACGGCTGTGCACGGTGCGGGAGTCGTACATCGTGGCGAGGATCCCGTCGAGCTCCAACTCGGGGTTGAGGCGCTCCTGGACCTTCTCGATGGTCTCCGTCAGCAGGGCGACACCGCGCAGCGCGAAGAACTCGCACTCCAGCGGCACGATCACCTTGTGCGCCGCCGTCAGGGCGTTCACGGTGAGCAGGCCGAGGGAGGGCTGGCAGTCGATCACGATGTAGTCGTAGTCGGCCATCAGCGGCTTCAGCGCCCGCTGCAGCGTGGACTCGCGCGCGACCTCGCTCACCAACTGCACCTCGGCGGCCGACAGGTCGATGTTGCTGGGCAGCAGGTCCATGTTCGGGACGGCTGTCTTGAGCAGCACCTCGTCGGCCGACATGCCCCGCTCCATGAGCAGGTTGTAGACGGTGAGGTCCAACTCCATCGGATTGACGCCCAGTCCGACCGACAGCGCGCCCTGCGGGTCGAAGTCGACGAGCAGTACACGCCGGCCGTACTCCGCGAGCGCGGCACCCAGGTTGATGGTCGACGTCGTCTTGCCGACGCCGCCCTTCTGGTTGCACATCGCGATGATCGTGGCGGGGCCGTGACTGGTCAGCGGACCCGGGATCGGGAAGTAGGGCAGCGGGCGTCCGGTCGGGCCCACGCGCTCGCGGCGCTGGCGGGCAGCGTCGGGCGCGAGTGTGGCCGCGTACTCGGGATCGGGCTCGTACTCGGCGTCGGGGTCGTAGAAGTGCCCGTCGGGCAGTTCGTCGTAGTCGGCGAAATGGTTGTGGGGCGCGCCCCTTCCGTCGCCGGCCATGGCGTTCACGTGATGGCCATCCATGCTCTGGTGTGCTGGCTGGGTCACCCCTGGCTTGTGGTGACCCTGGTGGGCTGCGAAGGTGCGCACCGCAACGGAGCCGACAGCCTCGAACCCCGCGGGCTCCTGGCCCCTTGCAGGCATTCCTGGTTGACCACCCCCGGGAGAAAATGTCGACTCATTCACAAGTCGTCTTACCTCCTTGGTGACCAGGGAACTTCTCGATAGGTCAGCGTGGCACCATGCCGACGGTTGGCGACTCTATGGCGTGTCGGGTGTTCGCAGCAACACAATCCGCCGGACCCGGCCCGATGTGTCGGCAATGAAACATCCCTCTGTCAAGGGCGTACGGCCGTCGCACGGCAGGTTTCACCGGTGCACGAATCGGTTCAAGGGTTACGTTCGGCGCGAGTTGACCGAGTGCCGCAAAGTGACCATACACACATCCGGCCGGACCTTGTCGGGCAAGGTCCGGCCAGGCGTGCGGTGTTGACGACCTGTGTTGACGTATCGCCTTTTACTGAACGGTGACTTGGTCGGCAGGCTCAGCCGAGCAGCGATTCCAGCTCGACGTGCTCCAGTCCGTGCGCCTCGGCGACCTCGCGGTAAATCACCTTGCCGTCATGGGTGTTGAGACCCTTGGCGAGAGCAGGATCACGTCGCAGCGCGTCGGCCCAGCCGCGGTTGGCGAGCTCCACGATGTACGGGAGCGTCGCGTTGGTGAGCGCGTAGGTCGACGTGTTGGGCACCGCGCCGGGCATGTTGGCGACGCAGTAGAAGACCGAGTCGTGGACCGGGAAGGTCGGCTCGGCGTGGGTGGTGGGACGCGAGTCCTCGAAGCAGCCGCCCTGGTCGATCGCGATGTCGACAAGAACACTTCCGGGCTTCATCCGCGCCACGAGTTCGTTGGTGACCAGCTTCGGGGCCTTGGCGCCCGGGATGAGCACCGCGCCGATGACGAGGTCGGCGTCCAGGACGGCCTTCTCCAGCTCGAAGGAGTTGGACATGATCGCCCGCACCTTGGTGCCGAAGACCTTGTCGGCCTCGCGGAGCTTGTTGATGTCGCGGTCGAGGAGCGTGACGTGGAAGCCCATGCCGACGGCGATCTGCGTGGCGTTCCAGCCGGAGACCCCGCCGCCGATGACGACGGCGCGCGCGGGCTGGGTGCCGGGGACACCGCCGGGCAGGACACCGCGCCCGCCGACCGAGCGCATCAGGTGGTAGGCGCCGACCTGCGGGGCCAGCCGGCCCGCGACCTCGGACATCGGGGCGAGCAGCGGCAGGGCGCGGCCCGGCAGTTCGACCGTCTCGTAGGCGATCGCCGTGGTGCCGGACTCGACGAGCGCGTCGGTGCACTCCTTGGAGGCGGCGAGGTGCAGGTAGGTGAAGAGCGTCTGGTCCTTGCGGAGGCGGTGGTACTCCTCGGCGATGGGCTCCTTGACCTTGAGCAGCAGGTCGGTGGTGGCCCAGACCTCGTCGGCGGTGGCCAGGATCTGCGCGCCGGCCGAGACGTACTCGTCGTCCGTGATCGAGGAGCCGGCGCCGGCGTTCTGCTCGATGAAGACCTGGTGGCCGTGGCGCACCAGCTCGTGCACGCCGGCGGGGGTGATGGCCACCCGGAACTCGTTGTTCTTGACCTCGCGGGGGATGCCGACCTTCACGTCGATCACGGTCCTTGGCTCAGAGGGTGTGGGGCAATACATCTCATACCCGGGCATGACACAGCACACCAGGAGACCGCAGGAGAAGGTGCGGCAGAGCCAGTCTAATGAAGGCGTTCTCGGTGTCTAGCCTTTCAATGCATCAATCTTCCGCAGGTGTACTACGGATTTCGCAGGCGTTAGCGTCTTGTTCCAAGGGTTCGGAGGCAGATTCCGCGGATCCGGCGGCCGAATCGGCCCGCTCGATCCCCTCGATCTCCTCGCCGAGCATCCGCTCGGCGGTCCCCCGGTGCAGCGCCGCGGACGCCGGGTCTCCGAGCCGGTCGAGGGTGTCGGCCAGCCGCAGCTGAAGCGCCGCCTGCAGCCGTACGTCCTCCGCGCGGCGCGCCCACTCGACGGCCTCGTGGCAGGTGACGAGGGACTCCTCGGGACGGCCCGCGTACTCCTGGACCCGGGCCAGCTCGCTCAACGCCCGCGCCTGGGCCGGGACATCGCCGTTCTTGCGGTGTCCGGCGACGGCGGCCCGCCAGTTCCTGAGCGCCTCGCCGTAGCGGCCCGCGTAGGTGTGCGCGGCGGCGATCCGGCCGTAGAGCCGGGCGGCGTCCGCGCGCTCGTCCCGCGCCAGCCGCTGGGCGAGCGCCCGGCCGAACCAGTCGGCGGCCCGGTCGTGATCACCGAGCTCCTGGTGCGCGCCGCCTACGGATTCCATCGCGCGGCCGGTCGCGTACGGGTCATTCGCTTCGCGTCCGGCGTCCAGCGCGGCCCGGTAGCGGGCCAGTGCCTCGGTCGTACGGCCGGTCTGCGCGTCCAGGTCGGCGAGGTTGAGCAGCGCCGCGGCCTTCTCCCGGGGCAGGTTCCGCCGCTCGGCCACGTCCAGGACGAGCCGGTGGATGCCGTACAGCTCGGGGGCCGCGGCCTGGGTGCCGACGTGGGCCACCATCGCCCGCACGAGCTGGGACATGAGGCGTCGGGCGAGGGTGTCCAGCTCCCCGTCGGCGACCGCGAGGCGGGCCGAGGCGAGCAGGGCCGGCCGGCGGACGCGGAGCCAGTCGGCGGCGGCCCTGGGGGTCGGGAAGCGCAGCGCGCGGGGCGTCCCGAGAAGCTTCTCGCGGGCCTGCGGGCTGTCCGTCTCGGTGATGGCACGGCAGGACTGCAGCAGCCGCACGGTGCGCTCCAGCATGCGGGCGCGGGCCAGCTGGAGTTCGGCCGGACGGTCCTGGGTCTCCGCGAGGGCGTGCAGGAGGGGCTGGAGGCAGCCGGGGACCTCGTACTGCGGGAGCGGCGAGTCCAGGGCCCGCAGCAGGCCGGCGTCGACGAAGTCGTCCAGGGTGGCGCGGGCGCCGCTGACGGAGCAGCCGGCCAGCGCGGAGGCGGTCTGCGGGTCGACCAGGCCGGCCGGGGCGAGGGAGAGCAGTCGCAGTATCCGGGCGGCGGGGCTCGGCAGGGAGCCGTAGACGAGCCGGAAGACGCGGCTGAGGGGGGTGCCCTCCTCGGTCTCGGCGTGCAGGTGCTTGGCGAGGTCGGCCACGGCGGCCTGCGGGCGGGCGGCGAGCCAGCCGCCGGCCAGGGTCAGCGCGGCGGGCTGGGACTGGCACACCTCGACGAGGCCCTCGGCGGCGACCGGGTCGACGGTGATGCGGACCGCGCCGGTGTAGCGGGTGAGGAGTTCCAGTGCGGACTTGGTGTCGAGGCCGCCGAGGGTGCAGGGGCGGACGTCGGCGATGCCGGTGAGCGGGCCGCCGGAGACGGCGACGACCAGGCAGTCCGGGGAGTCCGGGAGCAGCGCGTCGACCTGTTCGGCGTCGGCCGCGTCGTCCAGCAGGAGGAGCACCCGGCGGTCGGTGAGGGCTTCGCGCAGGATGTCCGAGAGGTCGTCCTCGGAGGCGCCGGCCGGGGTCGGCAGTTCCAGGGCGGTGAGGAGTTCGCGGGCGGTGCGTTCGGTGGGGACGGGGGTGCCGTCGGGCTCGCTGAGCCGGGCCCGGAGGATTCCGCCTTCGTAACGGTCAGCGACCTGCCGGGCGAGTTCCGCGGCGAGCGCGCTGCGGCCCGAGCCGGGCTTGCCCGCGATGAGGAGGACCCGGGCGCGGGGTGCCTTGCGGCCGGCGATGGTGTCCAGGCCCGCGCGCTCGATGTCGGCGCGCAGCTCCTTCAACTCTCTTGCGCGGCCCAGGAATTGGCCCTCGGTAGAAGTGTTCTCGGACAGCTTCACGCCGCCGGTGTCCACCGCCTGATCCGTCACGGGCCACACTCCCGTCCCACTGCACGCGCATTGCCCGCCGGGACTCCGGATCGGGTGTTTCCAGAGCCTAGTTCACGCTCTGCGACGATCCGTGCGGAGCGCGGCGGGCACGTCCCCCGATCGGATCAGCCGATCGTCACACCGGAGGACGCACGACGGCGCGAAAAGGATGAGGCAAGGATGAGGCGCGGGCGGACCTGAAGCCGGCTGCCGGTTCGGCCCGCGTGGCTTCAGGACTCGAAGGGACGCGCGGGCCACGGCGCCCCGGCGGGGCGCAGCGCGTCGAGGCCCTCGCCGTGCCGGGCGGCGAGCAGGGCGAGGACACCGACGACGAGGCAGTTGTTGTGCAGCTCGCCGGCGAGGACCCCGCGGACCAGGTCGTCGACGGGCACCCGCGCGTGCTCCATGTCGGCCTCCTCGTCCTCGACCTCGAAGCGCTGTCCGTCGGCCTCGGACAGGTCCCGGGCCAGGAAGACGCGGACCGCCTCGTCGGAGCCGCCGGGCGTGGTGTAGACGTCGGTCAGCACCCGCCAGTCCTCAGCCTTGACGTGCGCCTCCTCGTACAGCTCGCGCTGGGCGGCGTGCAGCGGGTTCTCACCAGGGATGTCGAGCAGTCCGGCCGGGATCTCCCACAGCTTCTGCCGTACGGGGTGGCGGTACTGCCTGATCACCAGCACCCGGTCCGTCTCGTCGAGGGCGAGGACGGCCACGGAGCCGGGGTGGACCTGGTAGTCGCGGCGCGCGACCGCGCCGCCGGGCATGACCACGTCGTCGGTGCGCACGGAGGTCTTGTTGCCGACGAAGGGGGTCGCGGTCGCCCGGATCTCCCACTCCTCCGGGGTGTCCTTGATCGTCGTCATGCGCTGTCCCTCCACACGTACACGAAACACGTACACGAAACACGTTCCCGGGAACACGCGTTCACGGGCGCCGCCTGGAAAACGGCCGGGGTGCACACCTCTTGAAGGCGCGCACCCCGGTCACCGTACAACCCTCGTACTCCTCGCTACTCGCCCGTCTTGCGTGCCACGGCCGCCTTGACCAGGCCCGCGAAGAGCGGGTGCGGCCGGGTCGGGCGGGAGCGCAGCTCGGGGTGGGCCTGCGTCGCGACGAGGTAAGGATGCGCCTCGCGCGGGTACTCCACGTACTCCACGAGCTTGCCGTCCGGAGACGTGCCGGAGAACTGCAGCCCGGCCTTCTTCTCCAGCTCGGCGCGGTAGGCGTTGTTCACCTCGTAGCGGTGGCGGTGCCGCTCCTCGACGTACTCCTTGCCGTCGTAGACCTCGCGCACGATGGAGCCCTCGGCGAGCTTGGCCGGGTACATGCCCAGGCGCATGGTGCCGCCCATGTCGCCCTCGCCGGCGACGATGTCGAGCTGCTCGGCCATCGTGGAGATGACCGGGTGGCCGGTGGCCGCGTCGAACTCGGTGGAGTTGGCGTCCGCGATGCCGGCGAGGTTGCGCGCCGCCTCGATCACGATGCACTGGAGGCCGAGGCAGAGGCCGAGCAGCGGGATCTTGTGCTCGCGGGCGTACTGGATGGCGCCGACCTTGCCGGACACACCGCGGTCACCGAAGCCGCCGGGGATGCAGATCGCGTCCACGTCGGCGAGCTGCTTGGCGGCGCCGGCCGGGGTCTTGCAGTCGTCCGAGGTGACCCACTTGATCTTCACGCGGGCCTTGTTGGCGAACCCGCCGGCGCGCAGTGCCTCGGTGACCGAGAGGTAGGCGTCGGGCAGGTCGATGTACTTGCCGACCAGCGCGAGGTTGATCTCGTGCAGCGGGTTGTGGACGCGGTCGAGCAGGTCGTCCCAGGTCCGCCAGTCCACGTCCCGAAACGGCAGGTCCAGCTTGCGGACGACGTAGGCGTCCAGGCCCTCGCTGTGCACGGTCTTCGGGATGTCGTAGATCGAGCGGGCGTCGGGGCAGGCCACGACGGCGGCCTCGTCGACATCGCACATCAGCGAGATCTTGCGCTTGATCGCGGTCGGCACCTCGCGGTCGGAGCGGAGCACGATGGCGTCCGGCTGGATACCGATGTTGCGCAGGGCCGCGACCGAGTGCTGGGTCGGCTTCGTCTTCAGCTCTCCCGAGGGGCCGATGTACGGGAGGAGGGAGATGTGCACCACGAACACGTTGTCCCGGCCGACCTCGTGGCGGACCTGGCGGACCGTTTCGAGGAAGGGCAGCGACTCGATGTCGCCGACCGTACCGCCGACCTCCGTGATGACGACGTCGACCTCGTCGGTCGCCATGCGCCGGATGCGGTGCTTGATCTCGTTGGTGATGTGCGGGATGACCTGCACGGTGTCGCCCAGGTACTCGCCGCGCCGCTCCTTGGCGATCACCGTCGAGTAGACCTGGCCTGTAGTGACATTGGCACTGCCGTCCAAGTCGCGGTCGAGGAAACGCTCGTAGTGTCCGATGTCGAGGTCGGTCTCGGCACCGTCGTTGGTGACGAACACCTCACCGTGCTGGAAGGGGTTCATCGTGCCGGGATCGACGTTCAGATACGGGTCGAGCTTCTGCATCACGACGCGCAGGCCCCGCGCTTTGAGAAGCATGCCCAGGCTGGAGGCGGTGAGGCCCTTGCCGAGCGAGGAGGCGACACCCCCGGTGACGAAGATGTGCTTGGTCGTCGTTGATTTGGGCGGCATGGCCAAGAGGGGGCTCCCGTGGTCGCGGTTCGAAGTGCGGTCGGGGGTTTTGTGCCCACCGGTCCACGGGCTACCAGGGTATCAGCGCCCGGAGGAGATGGCTTCCGGCCACGCTCCGCAGCCACGTCGACACACACAGGACTCCCGTCGACACGGACGCGCCCTGGTTACCTGTTCCTCACCGGTTGCTCACCCGTTCGGCCCAGGTCCGTTGGCGAGAGCGGCACACAGATCATCTACGTGCGTCGTATCCTGCTCGGACACTCGCTGCCGAGCCGGTCCGGAACACGGCACCACCCCCGCCCGTATCTCCCGGAACAACGAGAGCTCGTCAGTTCGTTGAGCAACGACCCCCATTTGCTTCATGGCTCAACGACGCACTACAAACGATCCCTTGACCGCACACAGCGACCGCCCCTTTCGCATGGGGCGACGTGGCCGTTCGACTGGAGTTGCACGTGGCCGGGCGCATCGAAGATTACGCACTCATCGGAGACATGCAGACCGCTGCCCTGGTCTGCCGGGACGGCACGGTGGACTGGCTGTGCCTGCCCCGTTTCGACTCCCATGCCATCTTCGCCGGTCTGCTCGGCACCGAGGAACACGGCTTCTGGCGGCTGGGCCCGGCCCACGCCGCCGACGCGCAGCCGCCCACCGCGGCCCGGCGCGGCTACCGCGGTGACTCGCTGATCCTCGAGTCCGAGTGGGACACCCCGCGGGGCACGGTCCGCGTGACCGATTTCATGCCCCCGCGCGACGGCGCCCCCCAGCTGATCCGCATCGTCGAGGGCATCTCCGGCCGCGTCCCGATGCGCTCGGCCCTGCGGATGCGTTTCTCCTACGGCCGGGTCGTGCCCTGGGTGCACAAGCACGAGGGCCGCACGGTCGCCGTCGCGGGCCCCGACTCGGTGTGGTTCGACACCGACTGCGAGACCTACGGAAAGTCCCTGACCACGTACTCGGACTTCACCGTCGCCCCCGGTGACCGCATCGCGTTCACCATCTCCTGGGAGCCCTCGCACAAGCAGCCGCCGCCGCTCCCCGAGCCGGAGCAGTCGCTGGAGGCCACCGAGGACTTCTGGCGCGACTGGGTCGAGCAGTGCACCTACCACGGCCCGTACCGCGAGGCCGTGGTCCGCTCCCTGATCACGCTGAAGGCCCTGACGTACGCCCCGACGGGCGGCATCGTCGCCGCGCCCACCACCTCCCTCCCGGAGGAGATCGGCGGCGTCCGCAACTGGGACTACCGCTACACCTGGCTCCGCGACGCGGCCATCACCCTCTCCTCGCTGCTGCGCACCGGCTACCGCGAGGAGGCCCGCGCCTGGCGCGAGTGGCTGCTGCGCGCCGTCGCGGGCGACCCGGAGAACCTGCAGATCATGTACGGCATCGCCGGCGAGCGGGAGCTCGGCGAGGCGGAGCTGGACTGGCTGCCGGGCTACGAGAACTCCGGCCCGGTCCGGGTCGGCAACGGCGCCGCGCACCAGCTCCAGCTGGACGTCTACGGCGAGGTCACCGAGGCCCTGCACCTGGCCCACATGACGGGCCTGGCCCGCAACGACTACGCCTCCCTGCTCCAGCTGAAGCTGATCCGCTACCTGGAGAAGCACTGGGACGAGCCGGACGAGGGCATCTGGGAGGTGCGCGGCCCGCGCCGCCACTTCGTGCACTCGAAGGTGATGGCCTGGGTCGCGGTCGACCGCACGATCAAGCTGATCGAGTCGGGCGACGCGGACGGCCCGCTGGAGAAGTGGCGCGAGCTGCGCGACGACATCCACCGGGACGTGTGCGAGCGCGGCTACGACAAGGAGCGCAACACCTTCACGCAGTCGTACGGCTCGAAGGAGCTGGACGCCTCGCTGCTGCTCATCCCGCAGATGGGCTTCCTGCCCCCGGACGACAAGCGCGTGATCGGCACGATCGAGGCGATCCAGCGCGAACTGTCCACGCCGGACGGCTTCATCCTGCGCTACCCGACCTCGGGCGAGGACGAGGGCGTCGACGGTCTCCCCGGGGACGAGGGCGCCTTCCTGGCCTGCTCGTTCTGGATGGCGGACGACCTCGCGATGATCGGCCGCGTGGACGAGGCCCGCAAGCTCTTCGAGAAGCTCCTCTCGCTCCGCAACGACCTGGGCCTGCTGGCCGAGGAGTGGGACCCGCGCCTGCAGCGCCAGGTCGGCAACTTCCCGCAGGCCTTCAGCCACGTCCCCCTGATCGACACGGCCCTGCGCCTGACGGCCTCGGGGGCCTACGGCGGCTGACCCCGCCGCGCGCACGCCCCGGACCCGAGATGTGTCCGGGGCGTTCCCGCAGGTACCGTCCGCTGCATGGAGAGCCGTACGGACAGCACATTCGACAGCCAGGGCGCCGGCATCACCGTTCAGCGGGCGCTGGAGCTGCCCGGGCTGCGCAGCGGGCTGCCGGAGATCCTGGCCGGCGCCGACCGCCTCCAGCGGACCGTGCGCTGGGTGCACGCGGGCGAGGTCCCGAACATCGCCTCCCTCCTCAAGGGCGGCGAACTCCTGCTGACCACGGGCTACGGCCTCGGTACGCGCCCGGCGGAGCAGCGCGCGTTCGTCCGCACCCTCGCCGAGCGCGGCATCGCGGCCCTGGTCGTCGAACTGGGCCCGCGCTTCACCCGGCTCCCCGCGACCCTGGTGGAGACCGCCCGGGCGACCGGCCTCCCCCTCGTCCAGCTGCACCGCGAGGTGCCGTTCGTCGCGGTCACCGAGGAGATCCACACCGAGATCGTCAACGGCCACTACGCGCTGCTCCAGCAGGCCGAGGAGGTCCACCGGCGCTGCACGGAGGCCCTGCTCGGCGGCGGCGGAATCCCCCAAGTCCTGGGCATCCTGGCCGACTTCAGCGGCAACCCGGTCTTCCTGGAGACCCCGGACGGCCAACTCCTGTACGCGGCCGGGTCGGGGCCCGAGGGCGCGGACCCGCTCCAGGTGTGGGAAGGCCTGCGCGGTCAGCACAAGGACGCCTCGCCACCCGCCGGTTCGGTCCTGGTGGACGTGCCCGGGGGCGGTCCCGGCACGGGTTCGGTACGGGCGCGGATCGTGCTGCTTCCGGTCCTGGGGCCGCTCGCGCCGGTGCACCGCATCGCCGCCGAACGGGCCGCGGGCAGCCTCGCCGTGGTCCTCATGCAGGCCCGCCAGGAGGAGGAGCTGGCGGCGCGCGGACGCGGCGACTTCCTCACCGACCTCGCCGAGGGGCGCATCGCCGCCGACGACGCCCCGGCGCAGGCCCGGGTCCTGGGCTTCAAGCCCGGCAGCAGCCCGCTGCTCCCGGTGGTCATGCGGCTCGGCGACGCACTCGCCGCACCCGGCGGCGGCTGGGCGGTCCTGGCCCGCGCGGTCGCCGAGGAGCTGGCCTCGGTGGGAGTCCCGGTCCTGCTGGGCGTACGGCCGGTCGAGGGCCGCGTCCCGCTGCTCCTCGGCCTGCGCTCGGAGTCGGAGCGGTCGGCCGTCGCGGACCGGGTGGCGGCAGCGCTGCGTGCGGGAGTCGAGCGCGCCGGGATGCAACGCCCGGGCGCGCAGCCGCCGATCGTGGTCGTCGGGGTGGCCGGCGGCTGGGCGGCGGCCTCGGCGGGGCTGCGGCACGCGGCCGAGACCGCGACGGCGGCGCAGGGCCTGTCCGACCGGCCCTGGTACGACGCGCGGCGCCTCGACATCGAGCTGCTGCTGTGGCGGCTGCGCGACCATCCCGACCTGGCGGCCTTCGTGGACCGCGCGATCGGCCCGCTCCGCGACCACGACAACCGCTCCAAGCCGCCGCTGCTGCCCACCCTGGAGACGTACTTGGCGCACGCGGGCCGCAAGGCGGAGACCGCCCGCGAGCTGCACCTCAACCGGCAGACCCTCTACAACCGGCTGGCCCGGATAGGGGAGTTGCTCGGCACCGACCTCGAAGACCCGCAGACGGTACTGGCGTTGAGCCTGGCGCTGCGCGCCCGCAGGCTCGTCCCCTGAAACACCGCCCTCAGGTGAACGGCAGCGGCTGGGTCAACTCGTCGTACACGCTCAGCACTTGAGCGACGGTCTCGTCCTCGGTCGGCCAACTCGCCGCCTGCCGGGCGCCCTTCTCCCGCAGCAGTTCCCGGCGTTCCGGGTCGCGCAGCAGGCCGGTGACCGCGTCGGCGAGGGCCTTCGCGTCGCCGTAGGGCACGAGTTCGGCGGCGTCGCCGACGAGTTCGGGGATGCCGCCGACGGCGGTCGCGACGAGCGGGACGCGGGCGCGCAGGGCCTCCTGGGCGATCACCGAGCGGGACTCCCAACTGCTGGGCAGGAGTGCCACATCGGCGGCGGCGAGGATCTCGCTCACGTCGTCGCGCCGCCCGATGAGCCGGACCGGCAGCTCCTCGTCCTCGATGCGGCGCTGCAACGCGCCCCGCAACGGGCCCTCCCCCGCGATCACCAGCAAGGGCGTCGGATCGAGCCGGCACCAGCCGCGCGAGGCGTCCAGGAGGGTGTCGTAGCCGCGCTCCCGGTCGAGGGAGCCGACGGCGACGAGCAACGGGCGTTCGGTGGCACCGAGTTCGGCCCGGAGCTTGGGGCCGAACCCGTCGGGGTCGTCATGGTCGGCGGCGGGTCGGCGGGGGCCGGGCAGGGCGACGGCGGCGAGGCGGGCGTCCCGGGCGCCGGTGCGCCGGGCCCGGTCGACGAGGTCGGACGTGGTCCCCAGCACCACCACGGCGGCCTTCACGACCCGCCGCTCCAGCAGCCGCAGCAGGTGCGCCCTGGCTCCCTCGGCATGGGTGCGGTTGTGCCAGGTCACGACGAGCGGGGTGCGGCGGCCGCTGAGGGCGAGGACGGCGCGGAAGGAGGCGTGCAGCCCGTGCGCGTGCACCAGGTCGGCGTCCGCGCAGGCGGCCCGGAGCGCGGCGACGGACGCCGGGTCGCTGCTGCGGGGCACGTGCACGTGATCGGCGCCGACGCCCGTGAAGTCGTAGGTGTGATCGGCCTCGACGGGGGCGCACACCGTCACGCGCACGCCCCGCGCGACGAGCCCGGAGGCCAGGGAGCGCACATGCGCGCTGCTCGCGGCGTTGCCTCCGCCGAGCACCTGCACGGTGCGCAGCGGCGACTGGCCGTGCGGTGAGTGGCTGCTCACGGGGGTCACGTGGCCGGGGCTCCTGATTCGGCGACGGGCGGTCACGAAGAAAGTACAGAAGGATCGGGCGGAGGGGGTGTACCGCACGCTTCCTACGCGTTCCGACTCAAGGATGCCAGCACGTACGGGTGTTCCGGCAACGCCGGAGGGCGTGGGGGCCGTGCGGAGGGGCAACAGGGGCACGGGTGTCACCCGTACGAGTGATGGGGACGGCGCGCCCGGAACGGGCTGCCCGGGTCAGCCCGCCCGCACCGCCTCGCTCACCCCGCCCCCGTGCACCGCGGCGGCCACCACGGCGGCGGCACGCTCCACCGGCCCTGCGCGGAGGGCTCGCCGACCAGTGCGCGGAGCCGCCCGCTACCCGTCCGCCCGTGCCGTGGCCAGCAGTTCCTCCGCGTGCGCGCGTGCCGTCTCCGAGTCCTCCTGGCCGGCCAGCATGCGGGACAACTCCCGTACGCGCTCCTCGCCTTCGAGGACCTTCACGCCGGAGCGGGTCACGGAGCCGTCGTTGGTCTTCTCGACCAGGAGCTGCCGGTCGGCGAAGGCGGCGACCTGGGGCAGGTGGGTGACGACGACGACCTGCGCGGTCTTGGCGAGCTTCGCGAGACGGCGTCCGATCTCGACCGCCGCCTTGCCGCCGACGCCCGCGTCGACCTCGTCGAAGAGATACGTCGGGACGGGGTCGGTGCCCGCGAACACGACCTCCACGGCGAGCATCACGCGGGACAGCTCGCCGCCGGACGCGCCCTTGGCGATGGGCCGGGGCGGAGCGCCCGGGTGCGGGGCGAGGAGCAGTTCGACCTCGTCGACGCCCGACGGGCCGTAGGCGACCGCACGGCCTCCGACCTCGACGCCCTCCGGGTCCTCGGTCTGCCGGATCTCGAACGACACTCGCGCGTGCGGCATCGCGAGGGACGCCAGCTCCGCGGTCACCGCGGCGGCGAAGCGTTCGGCGGCCTCCGTGCGGGCGTCGGTCAACGCCTGCGCGAGACCGCCCAGTTCACCGCGGAGCGCGTCCCGCTCGGCGGTCAACTCGTCGATGCGTTCGTCGTCGCCGTCTAGCTCGGTCAGCCGCGAGGCGCCCTGCTCGGCGTACGCGAGCACGGCGGTGATGTCCTCGCCGTACTTCCGGGTGAGCGCGTTGAGGGCCGCCCGGCGTTCCTCGACGGCGGCCAGCCGCAGCGGATCCGCGTCCAGGTCGTCGGCGTACCCCGCCAACTCCCCCGCCACATCGCCCAGAAGGATGCCGATCTCGCCGATCCGGTCGGTGAGGGAGGCGAGTTCGGAGTCGTGGGAGCGTACGGCCTCCAGGGCGCGCTGCGCGCCCGCGACGAGCGTCGTGGCGTCGATGCCCTCGGGGTCCTCGGGGTTCCCGGCGAGCGCGGCATGGGCGGCCGTCGCGGCGGACGCCAACGCCTCGGCGTGACCGAGCCGTTCGGCTTCGGCGGCGAGTTCGACGTCCTCTCCGGGACGCGGCTCGACGCCGGCGATCTCGTCGAGGCCGTAGCGCAACATGTCGGCTTCCTGGGCCCGTTCACGCGCGCGGGTGGTGATCTCGTCCAACTCGACGGCGACGGCACGCAGTCGGCGGTACGCCTCGCCGTACTTGGCGAGCGGCCCGGTGACGGCGTCCCCGGCGTACCGGTCGAGCGCCTGCCGCTGCCGGGACTGCTTCAGCAGCCCCTGCTGATCGGTCTGCCCGTGCACGGCGACCAGGTCGTCGGCCAGCTCGGCCAACAACCCCACCGGCACGGAGCGCCCGCCCAGATGCGCCCGGGACCGGCCTTCGGCGGAAACGGTACGGCTGATGAGCAGCGTCCCGTCGTCCAGCTCGGCACCGGCCTCCTCGGCGCGCAGGACGGCCGAGGCTCCCGGAGGCACGGAGATCCGCCCCTCCACGACCGCGTTCTTCGCCCCGATCCGCACCAGCGCCGGGTCCGCCCGTCCTCCGAGCAGCAGCCCGAGACTGGTGACGACCATGGTCTTTCCCGCACCGGTCTCACCCGTGACAGCGGTGAACCCCGGCGACAGCTCGACGACAGCGTCGTCGATGACTCCGAGCGACCGTATCCGCATCTCCTCCAACACGGACACGACCTTACGAGGTCGGGGGCCGCCTGTGCGACGCCCCCCACCTCGCGGAGAGGAAGCAGCAGGTGAACGGAAGCAACATCGCTCCACATATCACCCAGGGGAGTGCATCCCGCCCAGGGGCGCGCGACCGTGTCGCGGCCCCCGCCGGCCGGAACCTCAGTGCGGAGCCCCGCGCCACCCGGAGACGGGCAGCGCGAACTTCGCGACCAGCCGGTCCGTGAACGACGCGTGGTGCAGCCGGGCCAGCCGCACCGGAACGGCCCCCCGCCGGACCTCGACCCGGGCCCCGGCGGGCAGTTCGACGGTCCGCCGCCCGTCACACCACAGGACCCCCGGAGGGATGTGCGGCAGCACCTCCACGGCGAGCACCGAATCCGGCGAGGTGACCAACGGCTTCGCGAACAGCGCGTGCGCGCTGATCGGCACCATCAGCAGCGCCTCGACCTCGGGCCACACCACAGGCCCCCCGGCGGAGAAGGCGTACGCCGTGGATCCGGTGGGCGTCGCGCAGACGATCCCGTCGCACCCGAACCCCGTGACCGGCCGCCCGTCGATCTCCAGCACGACCTCGAGCAGCTTCTCCGCGCCGGCCTTCTGCACCGCCGCCTCGTTCAGCGCCCAGTCCGTGTGCACGATGTTCCCGTTCTTGTGCACGACGACATCGACGGTCATCCGCTCCTCGACCTCGTACGCCCGGGTGACCACCCGGTCCACGACCTTGTCGAGATCGTCCCGCTCCGCCTCGGCGAGGAAGCCCACGCTGCCGAGGTTGACGCCGAGCATCGGCACCCCGGACGCCCGCGCGAACTCGGCCCCGCGCAGCAGCGTGCCGTCGCCGCCGAGGACGATGAGCAGTTCGCAGCCCTCAAGGCACTGCGGGGTGGCCTCGGTGACCGTCTCCACCTCGGGGGGCAGCGGCAGGTCGCGTGCCTCGTACTCCAGGACGCGGACTCCGATACCGGACTCCAGGAGGCCCTTCACGACCAGTTCGGCACTCCGGATGGCCGCGGGGCGACCCGTGTGCGCGAGCAGGAAAACAGTACGAGCTCGGTTCTGTGTCAACGCGGCCCCTCCGCCACTGCACGGTCAACATCGGCCGGGTCCAGTTCGGGTGCGCCGGCCCGCAGCCACAGAAAGTACTCGACGTTTCCCGACGGCCCGGGCAGCGGGCTGGCGGTGACCCCCCGCACTCCGAGCCCCAGTTCGGCCGCCCGCCGGGCGACTCCGCGCACGGCCTCGGCCCGTAGTTCGGGGCTGCGTACGACACCGCCGCTGCCCAGCCGCTCCTTCCCCACCTCGAACTGCGGCTTGACCATCATCACCAGGTCCGCGTCCGGCTTCGTGCACCGCGCCAGGGCGGGCAGCACCAGCCCGAGCGGGATGAAGGACAGATCCCCCACGACAAGATCCACAGGCTCCCCATCGATCGCTTCAAGCGTCAACTCGCGTACGTTCGTACGGTCCTTGACGGTGACGCGTTCATCGCTCTGCAGAGACCAGGCGAGTTGTCCGTACCCGACGTCGACCGCCACGACCTGCGTGGCACCCGCCCGCAGCAGCACATCGGTGAAGCCTCCGGTGGACGCGCCCGCGTCCAGCGCCCGCCGGCCCTCGACGACGAGCCCCTGCGGCACGAAGGCCGCCAGCGCGCCCGCGAGCTTGTGGCCGCCCCGCGAGACGTAGTCGGGATCGTCGTCGTCCTGTACGACCACGATGGCGGCGGCGGTCTCCACCTGGGTGGCGGGCTTGGTCGCGACGGTCTTGCCCACGGTGACCCGGCCGGCGGCGATCAGCTGGCTCGCGTGCTCCCGCGAGCGCGCGAGCTTCCGTCGGACCAGTTCGGCGTCGAGACGGCGGCGTGCCACTCCTGCCACGTTCGGTTCAGCTCCTGCGGTCGTATGTCGTCGGGGGCGCCGGAGGTCCCGGTCGGGCGTCCAGCGCGGTGAGCGCGTCGCGCAGCCCCCGGTGTACATCCTCGTACACCTCGACATGGCCGTCCGTGGCGAGGTGGTCGGTGTCGGCAAGCCGCCCGAGCTGGGCGTCGACGTCGGCGTTGCCGCTCGGGGCGCGGTCCACGTGCAGGGGCGCGGGGGCGGCCGGGTCGTACGCGGGCTCCGCCTCCGCGACGGCCTCCGCGGCCCCCTCCGCCACGGCCCCGGGCTCGGCCTCGGGCAATGAGTCGCTCATGCCCAGACGCTACCCCGAAGCCCTGGGGTACCGTCGATCACGATGGCAACGATCGAGGAGTGCCGCGCCGCACTCGAGAAGCTCTCGGACACCATGCAGAAGGCCGATGGGAATGTCCGCGCCGCCGCGGCCATGGACCGTTCGGTCAGCTGCCGGATCACCGACCTCGACACCACGTTCGTCGGCCGGCTCACCGGCGGCCGGATCGTGGTGGACGAGACCGTGCAGGGCCTTCCGGCGGAGAAGGCCCAGATCAGGCTGACCATGGCCGGCGACGACCTGGTGGCCATGGTCGACGGCGGCCTGAACTTCGCCAAGGCCTGGGGCTCGGGCCGGGTGAAGCTGGAGGCCAACGTGTTCGACCTGTTCCGCCTCAGGAAGCTGCTGTAACCCGCTCCGGCACCCCGCTTCAGCGGTCCGGTTCAGGAGGCTTTCGCGGCGGCCACCGTGTCGCGCCCGGCACGCGCGCGTGCCTTGCGCGCCGCCGGTACCACCAGCGGCGTCCCCGTCTCCGGGTCGTCGATGACCTGGCAGCGCAGCCCGAAGACCTCCTCGACCAGCTCGGCCGTGACGATGTCGCTCGGGGCGCCCTCCGCGATGACCGAGCCCTCCCGCAGCGCGATGAGATGGGTGGCGTACCGGGCCGCGTGGTTCAGGTCGTGCAGCACCGCGACCAGCGTGCGGCCCTGCTCCTCGTGCAGCTCGGCGCAGAGGTCGAGGACGTCGATCTGGTGCTGGATGTCCAGGTAGGTGGTCGGCTCGTCGAGCAGCAGCAGGGGCGTCTGCTGGGCCAGCGCCATCGCGATCCACACGCGCTGCCGCTGCCCGCCGGAGAGTTCGTCGACATAGCGGTCGGCCAGCTCGGCGACCCCGGTCTGTGCCATCGACTCCTGTACGACGCGCTCGTCCTCGGCGGACCACTGGCGCAGGATGCCCTGGTGCGGGTACCGGCCGCGGCCCACGAGGTCGCCCACGGTGATGCCGTCGGGCGCGATGGACGACTGGGGCAGCAGACCCAGGGTGCGCGCGACCTTCTTCGCCGGCATCGACTGGATGACCTGCCCGTCGAGCAGCACCCGGCCCTCGTTCGGCTTCAGCATCCGGGACAGGGCGCGCAGCAGCGTGGACTTGCCGCACGCGTTCGGGCCGACGATCACCGTGAAGGAGTTGTCGGGTATCTCCACGGACAGCTCGCTCGCGATGACGCGCTGGTCGTAGGCGAGGGTGACGTTCTCGGCGGACAGACGGTTCACGGTGCTCCTTCGGTGGTTCTCGTTCGCCGAGGCGTTCGTAGAGGCGTTTGTAGAGGCGTACGCAGAGGTGTCAGGGGAGGCGCTCGTGGGGGCGTGCGGGGAGGTGTTCGTGGAGGGGCCGGCGGGGACGTCCGTGGCGGCGCTCATATCCGGCCCGCCTTCCGCTCGGTGACGAGGAGCCACAGCAGGTAGACCCCGCCGAGGACGCCGGTGACCACGCCCACGGGCAACTGGTCGGCGCCGAACGCCCGTTGGGAGGCCCAGTCGGCGGTGACCAGCAGGGTGGCGCCCATGCAGAGCGAGGGCACCAGGTTGGGACCGGGCGAGCGGGTCAGACGGCGGGCGAGCTGCGGTGCCGTGAGCGCGACGAAGCCGACGGGTCCGGCGGCGGCGGTCGCGGCCGAGGTGAGCAGCACGGCGGCCACCAGCAGGAGCAGCCGTACGCGCTCGACGCGCACGCCGAGGGCGTACGACACGTCGTCGCCCATCTCCATCATCCGCAGCCCGCGCCCGTTGGCGAGGACGAGCGGCAGGAGCACGGCGCACAGCGCGAGCAGCGGCCAGACCTGCGTCCAGTCGCGGCCGTTGAGGGAACCGGTCATCCAGACGACCGCGCGGGCCGCGTCGACGAGGTCGGCCTTGGTGAGCAGATAGCCGTTGACGGCGGTGACGACGGCGGAGACGCCGATGCCGACGAGCACCAGGCGGTATCCGTGCACGCCCTGCTTCCAGGCGAGCAGATAGATCGCGAGCCCGGTCACCAGACCGCCGACGAGCGCCCCGAGGGTGACGGCGGTCGCGCTGCCGGAGAGCAGCACGATCATGACGAGCGCCCCGGCCGTCGACCCCTGCGAGAGGCCGAGCACGTCCGGACTGCCCAGCGGATTGCGGGAGATGGACTGGAACAGCGCGCCCCCGAGCCCGAGCGAGGCACCGACCAGGAGCCCGACGAGGACGCGGGGCAGCCGCAGTTCGTTGACGATGAACTCCTGTCCCGCGTTCCCGCCGCCGAACAGCGTCTTGAGGACGTCACCGGCCGGGAGCGGGAAGTCCCCGGTGCCGATCAGCACGACGCTCGCCGCGAGCGCGCAGACCAGGAGCAGGACGACGACCGTGACGGCGCGCGGGTCCAGGCGGAGCGAGAGGCCGCCGGTCCGTACGGCTCGGGTACGGAGAGCCTGAGTTGATGTGGCCTTCACAGCTGGGCCGTCCTCCGCCGTCGTACGAGATAGATGAAGACCGGCCCGCCGATGATCGCGGTGACGATGCCGACCTGGAGCTCCGCGGGCCGCGCGACCAACCGGCCGAGCACGTCCGCCGAGAGCAGCAGCACGGGCGACAGGATCGTGGCGTACGGCAGGATCCAGCGCAGGTCGGGGCCGGTGAAGGAGCGCACCACGTGCGGGACCATCAGGCCGACGAAGACGATCGGGCCGCAGGCCGCGGTCGCCGCTCCGCACAGCACGGTCGCAGAGAGCATGGCGAGCGCGCGGGTGCGGTTGAGGTCGGCGCCGAGGGCGCGGGCGGTGTCGTCGCCCATCGCGACCGCGTTCAGGGGGCGGGCGAGCAGCAGTGCGACGACCGTGCCGACGGCGAAGAACGGCGCGACCTGGGTGATCGTCGAGCCGGTGGCCGAGGCCAGCGAACCGACCGTCCAGAAGCGCATCTTGGAGAGCGCGGCGTCGTCCATGATCATGACGGCCTGGAGGT
Source organism: Streptomyces sp. NPDC090083 (assembly GCF_044747445.1). Taxonomy (NCBI): domain Bacteria; kingdom Bacillati; phylum Actinomycetota; class Actinomycetes; order Kitasatosporales; family Streptomycetaceae; genus Streptomyces; species Streptomyces sp. NPDC090083. The sequence goes on from NZ_JBIVED010000008.1 coordinate 450,179, forward strand.
AGCCGTAGAGAGCGGCGCTGATCGCGGTGCCGGCGAGGGCGAGGCGTACGGGGGTGGCGCCCCGGCTGCCGCCCAGGAACCAGACCAGCGCGCCGACCACGGCCGCGCCCGCGAAGGCGAACCAGACGTAGCCGCTCAGCGAGGTGACGCCGAAGTACGTGATCGCGGTGACGACGGCGGCGGAGGCACCGGCGTTGATGCCGAGCAGACCGGGGTCCGCGAGGGGATTGCGGGTGAGCGCCTGGAGGACCGCGCCGGACAGGCCGAGCGCGGCACCGGCGAGCAGCCCGAGAACCGTACGGGAGATGCGGTCGCCGACCACGACGTCCGCATAGGTCCCCGAGTCGTGGAACAGGCCGTGCCACACATCCCCCAACGGCAGCGATTTCGCGCCGATCGCGATGCTGGCCAGGGCCACGAGGACCAGGAGTGCCACCGAGGCGAAGAGCCCAAGGACACGTATCGCCCGGTGGGTTGGGGGCGCGGGGGCGGTCTCCGCGCGCTGTTCTGGGGGACTGTCGACCAACACCAGGTTAGGTTAGCCTACCCTCGCATGTGACCCGGAGGCCGTGTCCCACTCGCCCGCCGTCCAGCGCCCTCAGAGACCGCGCCCCTCGTCCTCTCCCCCGTCTCCCCCGTCACAGCCCCAGCCGCGCCAGCGCCTTCTCGCCGTCCAGCGCGCAGGAGCCGTCGCCCGCCGCGGTCCAGGCCGCCGCGCACAGGGCGCGCAGCCCGTCCAACGCCTCGCCCTCACCGTCGAGTTCCAGCCGGTCACGGCCCGCCGTCGCCGTCCAGCCACCGCACCGGAAGCCGTCTCCCGCCTCGGTGACCTCGGGCTGCCCGGCGAGCATGCCCCGCAGATCGGCATCGACGTACGTCGGCCGGTGCTGCGGCGGCGCGGCCAGCAACTGCGGGCCGTCGGTCACGCCGGTCAGGACGAGCAGCGAATCCACCTCGCCGTTGAACGCCCCCTCGATGTCCGTGTCCAGCCGGTCCCCCACGACCAGCGGCCGCTCGGCACCGGTCCGCAGGATCGTCTCCTTGTGCATCGGCGGCAACGGCTTGCCCGCGACCTGCGGCTCGGCCCCGGTCGCGATCCGCACGACCTCCACCGCCGCGCCGTTGCCCGGGGCGATGCCGCGCGCGCTCGGGATCGTCAGGTCGGTGTTGGACGCGAACCACGGCACCCCGCGCGCGATGGCGTAACAGGCCTCCGCGAACCGCGACCACACCAGGTCGGGACCGCCGTAGCCCTGCACGACCGCCACCGGCTCGTCGTCCGCCGAGTCGACGGGCTCAAGACCGCGCTCGCGCAGCGCGACCCGCAGCCCCTCCCCGCCGATCACCAGCACGCGGGAGCCCTCGGGCACCTGCTCGCTGATCAGCCGGGCGACGGCCTGCGCAGAGGTGATCACATCGTCGGCGCCGGTCGGTATGCCCAGCTCGGTGAGGTGGTCGGCCACCGCGTCCGGGGTGCGCAGCGCGTTGTTCGTGACGTAGGCCAGCCGCATCCCGCCCGCGTGCGCGGTGGCGAGCGAGTCGACCGCGTGGGCGATCGCCTCACCCCCCGCGTACACCACGCCGTCGAGGTCGAGCAGCGCCGTGTCGTACGCCTCGCTCAGGGCCCGGCCACTGCCCTCGGGCCTCGTCCTGACGCTCTGGCTCATTCCACATCGCTCCTCGTTCGATCGCTTTCACCCGATCATCCCGCATGCCACTGACACACGTACGATGCCGGGATGAACACCGCAGGTCACTCGGAAGCAACGGAGCGCCGAGGCCTGGAACTCACCCCGTTCCGAGGCCTTCGCTACGACCCCGACCTGGTCGGCAGCCTGGCGGCCGTGACGTCCCCACCGTACGACGTCGTGGTGCGCCCCGACGGCGTGCACCATCTGCAGGACTCCGACCCGCACAACATCGTCCGGCTGATCCTCCCGCAGGCCACCACCCCCAGTGCCCGCAACGAACAGGCCGCCGACACCCTGCACCGCTGGCTCGCCGAGGGCGTCCTCACCACCGACCCCGAGCCCGGCCTGTACGTCTACGAACAGCACGACGGCAACGGCATGTTGCAGCGCGGTGTCATCGGCGCCCTGCGCCTGTCGGACCCCTCGGAGGGCGTGGTCCTGCCGCACGAGGACGTCATGCCGCACGTCGTCGCCGACCGCGCGGCCCTCATGCGCGCCACCTCGGCGAACTTCGAACCCCTGCTCCTGACGTACCGCGGCAACGGCACGCCGTCCGACACCACGACCGTCGTCGAACGCGTCGCCAAGGACCCCGCACTCCTGTCGACGACCACGGAGGACGGCTACAGCCACCGCCTCTGGTCGGTCACCGACCCCGCCGACCTGGCCCGCATCCAGCAGGACCTGGCCCACCACCAGGCCCTGATCGCCGACGGCCACCACCGCTGGGCGACCTATCGACGTCTACGCGCGGAGCACCCCTCCCCCAGCCCCTGGGACTACGGCCTCGTCCTCCTCGTGGACACGGCCCGCTACCCGCTCCGCGTGCGCGCGATCCACCGCCTCCTGCACGGCGTCCCGGTCACCACCGCCCTCGCCGCCCTGGAGGGCCTGTTCCGCGTACGGCACCTGGAGGTGCCCCTTCCGGAAGCCCTGGAAGCCCTCGCCGACGCGGCCTGCGAGGGCAACGCCTTCCTCCTCGCCGGCGACGGCGCCTTCCACCTGGTCGACCACCCGGACCCGGACCTCCTGGCCCGTACGATCCCGGCCGACCGCCCGGCCGCCTGGCGCACCCTGGACGCGACCGTCCTGCACGCCACTCTCCTGGACCACGTCTGGCACATCCCTGAGGACGACCCGGCCCGCATCGCCTACATCCACGACACCGCCGCCACGGTCCACAAGGCCGAACGGGACGGCGGCACGGCCGTGTTGATGCACCCCGTCCGCGAGGAAGTCGTCCGCGACCTGGCCCGCCAGGGCGTCACGATGCCCCGCAAGTCGACGTCCTTCGGCCCGAAACCGGCATCAGGACTGGTGCTGCGCGCGCTGGACGACTGAGCCGCGGCCCTCGACCCAGGAGACGCGAAAGGGCGGGACCCCGGGTGCCGGGGTCCCGCCCTTGTCACTTCACCGACGCGGGTCAGTTCTTGTCGTCGTCCTCTTTAAGAGGAGCATCGTTTTCGATGACGCCCTCCTTGACGACGTCGTCCTTGGATTCGGCCACGGCGTCGTCCTCGGTGCCGTCGTCCTCGTCATCCAACTCGTCGGCTACGGAGACGTCGTCCTGAAACTCGACCTCGTCATCGTCATCGTCATCGTCCACATCGACGTCGGCCTCGGCGTCCGTCACGGTGTCGCTCTCGTCCTCGTCGTCGTCCTCGACGAACGCGTCGACGAACTCGACCCCGTCCATCTCGGCGAGCCGGTCCGACGCGTCGGTGCTGCCGTCCTTGTCGGACTCGACGGCCTTGGCGAACCACTCCCGAGCCTCGTCCTCACGCCCGGCGGCGAGCAGGGCGTCGGCGTAGGCGTACCGCAGTCGCGCGGTCCACGGCTGCACGGTGTTGGAGGCCAGCTCCGGGCTCTGCAGCGTGACGATCGCCGCGTCGAGCTGGTCCATGTCACGCCGGGCGCCGGCCGCGACGAGCCGCATCTCGACCTGGCCTGCCTTGTCGAGCTTGTGCACCTCGGCGGCCCCGGCCATCTCCAGCGCCTTCTCGGGCCGCCCGAGCCCACGCTCGCAGTCGGCCATCACGGGCCACAGGTCCACGCTGCCGGTCATCCGCCGCGCGGCCCGGAACTCGGCCAGCGCCTCGCTGTACTTCTGGTTGGCGTACGCGGCGAACCCGGCCGCCTCACGCACGGCGGCGACACGCGACGCCAGGCGCAGAGCGATCTTGGAGTAGGCGTAGGCGCCCTCAGGGTCCTCGTCGATGAGCCGGGCGACCATCACCAGGTTCTTGGAGACGTCCTCCGCGAGCCCCTTCGGCAGGCTGAGCAGCTCCTGCCGTACGTCCTTGTCGATCTCCTCGCCCGTGACGTCCTCGGGGATCGGCAGCCGCTTGATCGGCTCACGGTCACGGTCCCGCTCGTCCCGGAACCGGCTGCCACCACCGCGGCGGTCGTCGCCCCGACGGTCGTCACGGCGGGGGTAGCCACCGCGGTCGTCGTCACGCCGGAACGCGGGACGGTCACCACGGCTGTCATCCCGACGGAAGCCACCGGGACGTCCGCCGCGCTCGCCACCACGGTCGTCGCGGCGGTCATCGCGGCGCGGTCCGGACGGACGGTCGTCACGACGCGGGGCAGCGGAACGGTCATCACGGCGGGAGTAGCTGCCACGGTCACCGCGGTCGTCGTCACGCCGGAAGGCAGGACGCTCACCCCGCTCATCACGACGGAACGGGGGACGCTCGCCCCTGCTGTCGTCACGACGGAAGGCCGGACGGTCCCCACCCCGGTCGTCACGACGGGGGGCGGCGGAGCGGTCGTCACGGCGGGGGTAGCTGCCACGGTCGCCCCGGTTGTCGTCACGCCGGAAGGCAGGACGGTCACCGTCACGGCGGTCGTCACGGCGATCGTCGCGCCGGAAGGGCGGTCGCTCACCACGGCTGTCGCCTCGGTTGTCGCTGCGGTCGTCACGACGGAACGGCGGACGCTCACCACGGCTGTCATCACGCCGGAAGCCGCCACGATCGCCGCCGCGGTCATCCCTGCGGGGGCCGGCGAAACGGTCGTCCCGCCCGCGGAACCCACCGCGATCGCCACTGCCGCGGTCATCGCTACGACGGTCATCGCGACGGTCGTCACGGCGGGGGTAGCTGCCACGGTCGCCGCGGTCGTCGTCACGCCGGAAGGCAGGACGCTCGCCCCGGTTGTCGCCCCGGTCATCACGGCGGAACGGCGGACGCTCACCGCGACTGTCGTCACGCCGGAAACCGCCACCGCCGCCACGGTTGTCGTCACGCCGGAACGGAGGCCGCTCACCACGGCTGTCATCGCGCCGGAAGCCACCACGATCGCCCCGGTTGTCGTCGCGGCGATCACCGCCACGGTTGTCGCCGCGGTCGTCACGCCGGAACGGCGGACGCTCACCACGGCTGTCGTCACGACGGAAGCCACCGGGACGCCCGCCGCGCTCGCCACCACGGTCATCACGACGGGGGCCGGACGGACGGTCGTCACGGCGCGCACCCGCGGGCCGGTCGTCGCGACGCGGGCCGGCGGACCGGTCGTCCCGTCCGCGATAACCACCGCGATCGCCACCGCTCCCGCCACGGTCGTCACGGCGAGGGGCGCCACCACGGCTGTCGTCACGGCGGCCGTAGCCCCCGCGATCGTTGCCACGGCTCGGGCCTCCGCGGTACCCGCCACGGTCACCGCGGTCACCACTGTCCCGTCGCCGCTCCTCGCGCTCGGGTCGGTCCTCGGGAGAGTTGGTGGACATCGGTGACTCCTGTCTTCGGTACCGCAAGTCATTCTCGCGCAGCCAGCTACGCGGCGCGCTCCGGACTGTGTTTCTGAAAGTTTCTGGAAAAACAAAAGGACCCCTGGTCCCAGCGTGAACGCTGGGACCAGGGGTCCTCCAAAGATTGTTCGGCGGCGTCCTACTCTCCCACAGGGTCCCCCCTGCAGTACCATCGGCGCTGTAAGGCTTAGCTTCCGGGTTCGGAATGTAACCGGGCGT
>NZ_JBIVED010000009.1:0-412556 GCF_044747445.1 Streptomyces sp. NPDC090083
ACCCGATACGAAAAGACCGCCACCTCCTACGAAGCGGCGGTCACACTCGCGTCATTCCTGCTCTGGGCAAGCTCCGTTTGAAGACGGGCTCTAGTTGCCGGGCGCCGGCCGACTTCACTGCCATACACGAACGGTACACCGATTCGGCCAGTTATTGAGTGCGCAACTAGTGCGCGTGCAAGTAGCGGCCGGCCCGGCGACGGCCCCGTGCGAGGAGGCGGGATCGCGGCTCAGGCGCCGGGACTCCGGGTCACGCGGCCGGATTCTGGGTGAGGCCGACGAAGTTCCCGTCCGCGTCCTTCACGAAGGCGATCAGCTTGCCGCCGCCGACGTCCTGGACGTCCTGGACCAGCTCGGCGCCCGCCTCCACCATGGCCGCGAGCCGGGTCCTGATGTCGTCCACGGTCCAGTACGGCACCGGTCCCGTCATGCCCCGGGAGTGCCCGTTCGGGTCCAGGCCGACGTCCTGTCCGGCGGCCTTGTAGCCGACGTAGTACGACTCGTCGGCGTACGGCTCGACCCCCAGCAGCGCGCCGAACAGGGCCTTCGCGGCGGCGAGGTCCTTGACGGGGTAGATGATCGTGTTCAGTCCGTCGGTCATGGCGAGCTCCTCCGTGAAGCGTGGTCCGACGGATTTCGCCGGTGAGTTCAGGCTAGGACGGGGAGGGGACGGCGGCTTCTTCGATCCTGATCGAGTGGGCCGTGCGAGGGGTGATCCGGCGATCGGATGCCCGGCGATCCCCTGCCCGGTGCCCGGTGCTCACCAATCGATCCCGGTCGCCAGGAACGGCTCGTCCTCGGGCGCTTCCTTGCGCGCCTTCAGGACCCGCTCGGCCGGTTCGCCGACCGGTACGCGCAACGGGGGCTCGGGGTGTTCGATCACGTCGGCCACCGACGCGGCCACGTCCTCCGGGGTGACGGTCTCGCCGCGGAGCGCGGGCAGCGCCGCGTACAGCGGGCCGTAGGGATCGTCCTCCTTGAGGAAGACCTTGGCACGCTCGCCGCCGCCCGAGGAGACCGCGCCCGGCTGCACGATGCTCACCTTGACGCCGAAGTGGCCCGCCTCGATGGCGAGGGTCTCGGCGAGCGCCTCCAGCGCCCATTTGCTGGCCGCGTAGGGGCCGATCATGGGCAGCACCAGGCGTCCCTGGATGCTGGAGACGAAGAGGAGGCGGCCCGCTCCGCGTTCGCGCATGGCGGGCAGTACGGCCTGTGCCACGCGCAGGGCGCCCAGGGTGTTGAGCCGGAAGAGCCGCTCGACCTCCGCGAGCGGGACGCTTTCCAGGGGTGCGCGCACGGTGTCGCCGGCGTTGCTGACGAGGACGTCGATGTGCCCGGCGTCCTGGACGGCCTGGTCGACGTTCTCCTGGTCGGTGACGTCGAGGCGCAGCCGCTGGTCGACGGGGAGGTCGGCCAGTGTTTCCGGCCGGCGCGCGGTGGCGATCACGCGGTGGCCCCGTTCCGCGAGCGTGACGGCGATGGCTCGGCCGATGCCTTTGGAGGCGCCGGTGATGAGGACGGACGACATGGGTGGACCTCGTCTTTCGTGCGGGTGTGCGGGTGCGCTGGTGTCCGTGGGCGGTCGGGTGCGGGTCAGGCGGCGGCTTTGTCGCCGACGAGGTTGCCCCGCATGAGCCAGGTCGGGCCTTCGGCGTAGGTGCCGGCTTCGGCGAAGAACGCGGCGAAGTGCGGGCCGGCGGCGTGCGCGGTGAACGCGTCGATGTCGGCGTAGACCTCGTTGAGGTAGAAGACGTCCGGGTTCTCCTCGTCGGCGATGACCTCGAACCGCTGCGAGCCGGGCTCGTTCGCGAGGGAGTCGCGGGCGGTGCGGTGAGCCGCCCGGACGAAGTCGTCGCGGTGCTCGGGCTGGACGGTGAAGGACACGAGGAACTGGTACACGGGGGTTCTCCTTCGAGTGGGGAAGCGGTCGGCTCCGCCGAGGGGGAAGCGGCCGGTTCCGCGAGAGGGCGATCGTTTCCGCGAGGCGGACACGAGGCGGTTCAGTGACTGAACTGCCACTCGGGCCACCGTAGCACTAGCCAGTTCAGTGAGTGAACCGCTGCTGGTAGGATCGGGGTTATGACGCTCCCCAATACCTACGCCGACGCGAACTGCCCGCTCGCGCGCGCGCTGGAGGTCGTAGGAGAGCGCTGGACGCTCATGATCATCCGCGACGCGTTCTACGGCGTCCGCAGGTTCGGCGACTTCGCCACCCAGCTCGGTATCCCGCGGGCCGTCCTCACCAGCCGGCTGAAGTCGCTCACCCATGAAGGCGTGCTGACCCGCGAGGACGACGGGGCCGGTGTCGTCGAGTACCGCCTGACGGACAAGGGCCTCGCCCTGTGGCCGGTCGTGCGCGCGCTGATGAACTGGGGGGAGACCTTCTACTCCCCGGCCGGGGTCAAGCGGCTGCTGCGCCATGACCTGGACGGGGGAGTCCTCGACGGGGAGGGCCGGTGCGGGGAATGCGGTGAGGTCGTCCCGGTCCAGGAGGTCCGGAGCGAACCCGGACCCGGCTACCGGTCGGCCGGGCCCGTGAGTGATCCCGTCTCCGGCGCGATCAACACATCGCGACGGCTGCTCGAACCGATCGTGACGGGCCGCGCGGCGGGCTGAGGAGGCGGGGCGGACCGCTCGCCGGGCCCTGCTGGGCCCCTGCCCGGCCGTGTCGGGTCCTCGGCGGAGGCCGTTCTCCCCGCATGCCGGTCCGCATGCCGGTCCGCATGCCGGCCGACTCCGGTTCCGGTCGGGGCGCAATGGGTGATCGGGGCCGCCGCTACCGCCCGGCACGCCCGTCGCGAGACCCCGCGCTCACTGGGACGAACCCGCTCCGGTCCGGGGCGGGGCGCCGGATCTCACCCCTGTGTGGACCGTCGAGGAGGCCGGGCCTCAGGGCGTCCGGTGGCGCCGTAAATCGAACACGTGCTTGAATTTGGCCATGCCATCGTTTCTCGACCGCCTCGCCCAGGCCCATCAGGAGGGGACTGCCCCCTGTCCGCGACTCACCCGACGACCTGATCGCACCGCCCTGTGCCGAGAGAGGGAACGGAGCGCGGTCCGGACGTCAACTCGGCTGGTTTTCCAGGTCCGTTGGCGTCGACGGCCACCCCGTTCCGCCGCGTGGTGCGGGCCGCGTGACCTGGGGCGGTCGCCCGGAGACGCGGTAGAGCGGCTCGGCCGATGACCCACTGGAACGCGGAGCCGCAGCCCCCGGACGACCCCGAAGGCGTACCCGTGCCGATTCGCGTGATCATCCATCCGCCGTTGCCCAAGGGCGGCCGGCGCGTACGGGTGGACGGTGAGATCCTCGGCCTGGCGCACAGCGCCACCGACGTGGCGGAATTCCTCCGCCGGGCCGGACTGGACATCGACCCGGCGGAGCTGGCGGGGCAGCCGTGGATCGACTGGCGCGGTGTGCCGCCCGAGCGGTGGACCCCCGAGCCGGGCGACTGAAACACCGGTGGCGACGGACGCGCCGACCCGCGCAAGAGCCCGTGCCTCGGTGTCCCGGCTTCTCTGTACCCGGGCTTCTCGCTAGCCGGGCTTCTCGGTTTGCCGCACGGGCCAAGCCGTTACCCCGGCTCCCCGCACACACCGAGCCGCCGGCTCAACGCCCTACAGGCAGCGGCCTGTTGCTCCGAGCGCCCTCACGACACCCCACCCCTCAGGTCGACTCCCGCTTCACCAACTCCGTCGGCAGGATCACCGCCGCCGTGTCCTCCCCGCCGATCTGCGCCAGCAGCACCCGCACCATCTCCGCGCTGATGCGGTCGAACGGCTGCCGCATCGTGGTGAGTTCGGGGCTGGACGCCAGCGCGGCGGGGGAGTCGTCGAAGCCGCCGACCGCCACGTCCTCCGGTACCCGGCGCCCGGCCCGTTCCAGGGTGGTGAGGACGCCCCGGGCCATCAGGTCTGAGGCGACGAACACCGCGTCCAGGTCCGGGACTTGGGCGAGCAGTCGCTCGGCGCCCCGCTCGCCGCTGAGGCGGCTGTAGTCGCCTGCGACGACGAGGTCGTCGTCCACGTCGATGCCCGACTCGGCGAGCACCTCCCGGTATCCGGCGAGGCGTTCGACACCGCCCGGCGTGTCCAGCGGACCGGTGACCGTGCCGATGCGGCGGCGGCCGAGGGAGACCAGGTGGCGGGTCATGTCCCGTGCGCCGTCACGGTCGTCGGCGGCGACGTAACTCACCTTGGAGCCGAGCCCGATCGGTTTGCCGCACGCCACCAGCGGTACGCCCGCCTCGCTCAGTTCCTCCGCCACCGGGTTCCCGGAGTGGCTGGAGACCAGCAGGACGCCGTCGACGTGCCCGGAGGTGATGTACCGGGTGATGCGCCGCCGCTCGTCCTCGGTGCCGGCCAGCATCAGCAGCAGCGGGATGTCGTGCGCGGCCAGCGCCTGGGTGCAGCCGCGCAGCAGGACGTTGAAGTTCGGGTCCTCGAAGAACTTCTCCTGCGGTTCCGTCAGCAGGAAGCCGACCGAGTCCGACCGCCCGGTGATCAGTGAACGGGCGTGCCGGTTCACCACGTATCCCGTCTTGCGGATGGCCGCGTTGACGGCGTCCTGCGCGGCCGGGCTCACGTAGTGCCCGCCGTTGAGGACACGCGACACCGTGCCCCGCGATACGCCGGCCTCGCGCGCCACGTCATGGATCGTCGGCGGCCTGCGCCGACCCCCCGTATTGCTCATGGTCAAGACTCTACGGCTCTTGGGCCCGCAGTCAGTAGCACCGGGCTGGGAGCGTTCACAGTTGTGAAACCGCAGGCGCACTTGTCAGCGGTCACGAGCGTGCGGTTATGTTGGGGCAGCGCTCTGGGCCGTGCTGTGTGCACGTTCCCAAATGACCGACTACGGGAGAAAGCCATGCCGGAGACCACCCCCAAGGGCCTCACCGGGCTCGCCTTCGGTGGGGACTACAACCCCGAGCAGTGGCCGGAGGACGTCTGGGAGGAGGACGTCCGGCTGATGCGGGAGGCCGGCGTCACCATGGTGAGCGTCGGGATCTTCTCCTGGGCGCTGCTGGAACCCGAGCAGGGTGTGTATGACTTCGGCTGGCTGGACCGGATCATCGGCCTGCTGCACGAGAACGGCATCCGCGTCGACCTCGGCACGCCCACCGTCTCCCCGCCCGCCTGGTTCTACCGCGCCCACCCCGAGGCGCTGCCCGTCACCGCCGACGGCACCCGCTACGAGTTCGGCTCACGCGGCGCGATCTGCCACAGCAACGCCGACTACCGCGCCGCCGCCGCGAACATCACCACACGGCTCGCCGAACGCTACGGCGACCACCCCGCCCTCGCGCTGTGGCACGTCTTCAACGAGTACGGCGTCCCTGTCTCCGCCTGCTACTGCGACTCCTGCGCCGCCCACTTCCGCCGCTGGCTGACGGCTGCCTACCGGACGGTCGACGGCGTCAACGAGGCCTGGGGCACCGCCTTCTGGGGCCAGCGCTACGGCGATCTCGGCCAGATCAACCCGCCGCGGCTCACCCCGACCGTCGTCAACCCGGCCCAGGCGCTGGACTACACGCGGTTCGCCGACGCCACGATGCGCGAGAACTTCGTAGCGGAACGGGACATCCTGCACCGCCTCTCGCCCGGCGTCCCGGTCACCACCAACTTCATGACCGCGCTCAGCCAGTGCGAGTCCGTGGACTACTGGGCCTGGGGCCGCGAGGTCGACCTCGTCACCAACGACCACTACCTGATCACCGACGGCCGCCGCACCCACGTCAACCTCGCGATGGCCGCCGACCTCACCCGATCCGTCGCGGGCGGCGCCCCCTGGCTGCTGCTGGAACACTCCACCTCCGGCGTCAACTGGCAGCCCCGCAACCCCGCCAAGGCCCCCGGCCAGATGGCCCGCAACGCCCTCTCCCACGTGGCGCGGGGCTCGGACGGCGCGATGTTCTTCCAGTGGCGCCAGTCCCGGCGCGGCGCCGAGAAGTTCCACTCCGCGATGCTCCCGCACGGCGGCACCGCGACCCGTGTCTGGCGTGAGGTCGTCGAACTCGGCTCCTCCGTCGCGGAGTTGAGCGAGATACGCGGCACGCGTACGCAGGCCGACGTGGCCGTCGTATGGGACTGGCATGCGTGGTGGGCGCAGAGACTGGAGTGGCGCCCGAGCCAGGACCACGACGCGCGTGAGCGTGCCGACGCGTTCTACGAGGCTCTGTACGACCGGCACCTGACCGTCGACTTCGCGCACCCGGAAGCCGACTTGTCGGCCTATCCCCTTGTCGTCGTACCGGCGTCGTATCTGATGACGGAGGCGGCCGGGCGCAATCTGAAGCGGTACGTCGAGAACGGCGGCACCCTCGTCGTGTCCTACTTCTCCGGCATCGTCGACGAGCACGACGCCGTCCACGAGGGCGCCTACCCGGGCCCGCTGCGGGACGTGCTCGGGCTGACCGTCGAGGAGTTCTCGCCGCTCCTCGACGGCCGGCGGGTGCGGATCACCGGGCCCGACGGCTCCGAACTCACCGGCGACGTCTGGACCGAGTTCGTCGTCCCGGACGGCGCCGAGACCGTGTGGTCGTACGCCGAGGGCCTCACCGCCGACCACCCGGCCGTCACCCGCAACCGCCTCGGCGACGGCACCGCCTGGTACGTGTCGACCCGCCTCGACGCCCACGGCCTGGACGCCCTCCTCGGCTGGGCGGCCGAGGACGCCCAGATCACCCCGCGCGCCGACCTGCCCTACGACGTGGAGGTGGTCCGGCGGGCCGGGGACACGGGTGACTACCTCTTCGCGATCAACCACAGCGCCTCGGACGTCAAGGTCCAACTCGGCGCCGACGGGCATGAGTTGCTCACCGGCGAGCGGGCCGCGGGCAGTCTCGCGGTGCCCGCCGGGGCCGTTCGGGTGGTGCGGCTCGACGGCTGAGCCGACTCCCCTCCGCCCGCGCGAGCCGTGAGCCGCGGGTGGAGGGGGACGCCCTCAGGGGGGCTCGTGGGCGTGCGGTTCTGTGCGGCTGCGGCGGTGCTGTTCGGCCATGTCCGGGTGTGGCGGCCGGGGCCCGATCGCTCCGGTGCGATCCCGTCCCACCCGTCCCTCCAGGCCCCGGAGCCGGTCCGTCCCCCCGAACAGGACCGGTCGGTCCCGGACAAGGGTCACCGAGTCCGGGACGCGGCGAGCCGTGCTGCGGGAGAGTGGAAGGACGCGGCAAGCGGCGAGCAGGACGGAGGGGCACGAGATGCTGAGGACTCCGGCAGGTCAGCGGCGGTCGGACATCCTGGAGTGGCTGAGGGAACCGGCCGCCCACTTCCCCGCCCACCGGTGCGTCCCCGAGGCCGGTGTGAGCACCGAGGCGGTCGCGGCCAAGCTGGGCGTGTCCCGCCAGGTCGCCGACACCCACCTCGAACTCCTCACCTCCCTCGGCCTGTTGAGGGCGCGGCGGGTCCGGCGGCGCACCTACTACCGGCGCGACGAGGTCCGGATCGCCGAGGTGGCCCGGATGTTCGAGAAGGGCTGGTAGAGCGTCCCGCCGGACGGGCTCGGCCGCACGGGGGTCTCACACCGTGTCCTGCTCGGAGCGCGTCGGCGGTTCCTCCCGCTCGGCGGCGGTCACCGGGTCCCGCGCCGTCTCCGGCACCCCCGGTTCCGTGCGGAACACCGCGTCCAGGTTCCCGAACCGCTCGCACAGCAGCCTGCCCAGCAGCGCGCCGCCGTAGAGGACGAACCCCACGCCGACCAGCCAGGACTCCACCACCAGGACCGTGCCGACCGGGCCGTAGCTGACCGCGTTGGTGACCAGGAGCGGGGTGAACACCAGGAAGGAGAACCAGCGCAGGCCGACCAGGCCCGCCATCGTGGCGAACGCGCCCGGGAGGAGGAAGCGCCAGGGGACCTGGCGGTTGAGCAGGAAGTGCGGGCCCCACCAGAAGAAGAGCAGGCCGGCCGCCATGCTGAGCAGGATGCGGGGCGTGCCCGCGAGGACGTTGCGGGTCTGCACCTGCGCGTACAGATAGCCCATCAGCATGACCAGCCAGACCAGTTGGCGTCGCCAGACGCGGTGCCAGGGGGCGTCGGTCGGGCGCCACACGTGTTCGTAGCCGTTCTGCACGCTCGACGCGAAGGACAGACCGAACAGCGCGAGCAGCGCGACACTCCACGCGCTGGTGGTGCCGATGACCTTGCGGGGCGGGGTGAAGACGTCGGTGAGCGCGCGGGCGGAGCGCCCGGACAGGTCCATGCCGTCCACCAGCCAGAGCGCGAACCCGGCGTGCCCGAGCGGATCGGCCGCGGCCACCACGATGAGCAGCGGCGCGAGCGTGACCAGGGCGAGCGTCGCGAACCCCATGGCCCGGTGCAGCAGCTCCAACTCCCGCCCGCGCCGGTTGAGTTCGGCGAGACCGAGACCCTGCCACAGCGCGCGTACCCGTCTCATCGTGGAGGTCCCGAACACCGGGTGGCCGACCGTGACATGAGGGCCCCCTCTCGCCGACCGGCAGCGGAGATCGGGTCACCGGGAATACGCTCGGCAAACGTGGCCGGGTGCCGCGATGACCGGGAAGAGCAGCAAGCGTACGCGCGCCCGACCGAACCGCGGAGGATTTCATGGACCGACCCGACGACCGCCCCGACGGCCGACGTGACGACCGTCCCGACCACCGGCCCGACGGCCGATTCGCCCGCCGTCCCGCCGCGCTGCGCGCCCGCCGCTACGTCGCCATCGGCGGCCGGGGCCCGGAGGACGTGGTGGCCGACGCGCGCGGCCGAGTGCTGACCGGCGTCGAGGACGGCCGCATCCTCCGCCTCGACGGACTGCTCGACCCCGACGCGGTCCGGGTGGAGACCCTCGCCGACACCGGCGGCAGGCCGCTCGGCCTCGAACTCCTCCCGGACGACGGCCTGTTGGTCTGCGACGCGGAACGCGGACTGCTGCGGGTCGACCTCGGGGACGGCTCCGTGCGCGTGCTCGCCGACTCGGTGGCGGGGGAGCCCCTGCGGTTCTGCAGCAACGTGGTCGCACTGGCCGACGGCAGCGTGTACTTCACCGTGTCCAGCCGCCGCTACCCCCTCGGCCAGTGGCTCGGCGACATCGTCGAACACACCGGCACGGGACGGCTGTTGCGCCTCGCGCCCGGCAGCGACACCCCCGAAGTCCTGCTGGAGGGGCTCCAGTTCGCCAACGGCCTCGCGCCCAGCGCCGATCAGTCCTTCCTGGTGATCGCGGAGACCGGCGCCCGCCGCCTCACCCGCTACTGGCTCACGGGACCGGAGGCGGGCCGTGGCGGACCCTTCGTCGAGGACCTGCCCGGCATGCCCGACAACCTGTGGCGCGCGGGCCCCGACGGGCTGGTCTGGGTCGCCCTCGCCGGACCCCGCGTCCCTCCGCTCGACCTCCTCCACCGCGCACCGGACGGCGTACGGCACACGGCCGCCCGGATCGCCGTCCGCGCGCCCTACCGTCCGACCGGCACGATCGGGGCCCTCGCGGTCGACGACGAGGGCCGGGTCGTGCACCGTCTCGCCGCGCGCGGGTCGTCCTTCCGCATGGTCACCGGGGTCTGCGAAGCGGCCGGTCACCTGGTCCTGGGCAGCCTGCGGGAACGCGGTGTCGCGCTCTGCGAGCCGCCCGCCCCGAAGTGACCCCGGCGCGCCCCCGGCGTTACCCTGTTGCCCGGCCGCGATCAGCTCTCGCGGCGCGGCGGTGGGGCCCGCCGTACCCGAACCGCGGCAGAGGTGCCGCCAACGGTCCCTACTTGTGAAGGCGTGTGCCCACAGGGCCCCCGACGAGTAGGAGACGTACGGCCATGACAGCCCCCGAGACCGAGAGCCTGCGCACCCGGACACCGAGTCCGCGCCCGTCCGTCTGGCAGGGACAGGGACCCGTCGTCGCGGTGGTCGCGCTCGGCGGTGCGATCGGGGCCGTGGCCCGGTACGCGGCCTCGCTCCGATGGCCCGCGCAGGACGGCGGTTTCCCCTGGACCACCTTCGCGATCAACGTCGTCGGATGCGCCGTGATCGGTGTGTTCATGGTGGTCATCACCGATGTGTGGGCCGCCCACCGGCTGGTCAGACCGTTCTTCGGCACCGGGGTGCTCGGCGGCTTCACCACCTTCTCGACGTACGCCGTCGACATCCAGAAACTGGTCGACGCGGGCCATCCCCGCACCGCGCTGGCCTATCTCGCCGCGACCCTGCTCGCGGCCCTCACCGCGGTGTGGCTCGGTGTGACGGCGGCCCGCCGCGTTCTGAAGTGGAGGCAGCGATGACCAGGCTGACCGGCAGCGCCCTGCGGGTGACCGTCTTCATCGGCGAGAACGACACCTGGCACCACAAGCCCGTCTACGCGGAGATCGTCCACCGCGCGCACACGGCGGGGCTGGCCGGCGCCAGCGTCTTCCGGGGCATCGAGGGCTTCGGCGCATCCTCCCGCATCCACACCTCCCGGCTGCTGTCGCTCAGCGAGGACCTGCCGGTGGCGATCGTGATCGTGGACACCGAGGAGCGCGTACGGGCCTTCCTGCCCCAGCTCGACGAACTCGTCACCGAGGGGCTCGTGATCCTCGACGACTGCGAGGTCATCAGGTACGTCGGCCGCACGGACGAGCCCGGCGAATCGGACGCGAAGGGTAAGAGGTCGTTGTGAACTGGGTGTTGGTCGTCGCGGGTGCCGTGGTCGGTGCCCCGCTCCGGTATCTCACCGACCGCGCGGTGCAGACCTGGCACGACACCGTCTTCCCTTGGGGCACGTTCGCGGTGAACGTCACCGGTTGTCTGATCCTGGGCGTGCTGACCGGCGCGGTGTCCGCGGGTGCGGCCGGCTCGCACCTCCAACTCCTCGTCGGGACAGGCCTGTGCGGGGCCCTGACGACGTACTCGACCTTCTCGTACGAGACACTGCGGCTGACCGAGACGGGGGCGGGCCTCTACGCTGCCGCCAACGTCGTCGGCAGCGTGATGGCGGGCCTCGGTGCGGCATTCGTCGGGGTGTCGATCGCGCAGGCCCTGTGGGCGTAAGAGGTCGGGCCGATCCCGGGCCCCGCCTCGCCCGTCCCCGGCGCTATTGTCTACAGCACTGTCGACCAACTCCCAAGAACTGGATCTCATGAGCGTCATCAGCGTCGGTCAGGCCGCCATTCTCGGAGTCGTCGAGGGGGTGACCGAGTTCCTGCCCGTCTCCTCGACCGGCCATCTGAAGATCGTCGAGGGGCTGATGAAGATCCCCGTCGACGACAACTCCGTCGTCGGGTTCTCGGCCGTCATCCAGGTCGGTGCCATCGCCGCCGTGCTCGTGTACTTCTTCAAGGACATCGTGCGGATCGTGACCGCGTGGGGCCGCGGCCTGCGCAACCGCGAGGAGCGCTACCACCACGACTACAAGTTCGCCTGGTGGGTGATCTACGCGACGATCCCGATCGTCCTGGTGGGTCTCGCCGCGAAGCCGCTCATCGACGGGCCGCTCGGCTCGCTGTGGGTGGTCGCCGCCTCTCTGATCGTCGGCAGCGGTGTCATGTGGTGCGCCGACCAGATGGGCCGGCACAAGCGCGGTGAGGACGACACCACCTTCAAGGACGCGATGCTGGTGGGCAGTTCACAGATCCTCGCGCTGCTCTTCCCCGGTTTCTCCCGCTCCGGCGCCACCATGTCGACCGGTCTCATCCTCGACCTGGACCGTGTCGCCGCGACCCGGCTCTCCTTCTTCCTCGGCATCCCCGCGCTGACCGGCGCCGGTATCTACGAGCTGAAGGACGCCCTGGGCGCGGGCGTGGGCGCGGCCCCGCTGGCCGTCGGCACGATCGTGTCGTTCGTGGTGGCGTACGCCTCCATCGCCTGGCTGCTGAAGTTCGTCGCCAAGCACTCCTTCAACGCCTTCGTGATCTACCGGATCGTCATCGGCGTCCTGCTGTTCGGCCTGCTCGGCGCGGGTGTGCTCAACAGCTGACGGCGCGGGGTCGATCGACACAGCGGGCGTGAAGCGGGATTTTCAGGCTTCACGCCCGCTGAATTTTTCTTTTCGGATCGCTTGACAGCACTGTCCCGTCACCCGCAGGATCACGTCCGTGAACCTGTCAGACAGCCAGACAGGTGGAGCCGGGCCGCGGCGCGTGAGCGCCATGGAAGCGGTCCTCGTCCACCTCCGCGGCGCCATCGAACGCGGCGACTACGCCATCGGCGACAAGCTGCCGTCCGAGGCGGAGCTGTGCCGCACCCTGGAGATCAGCCGCCCGGTGCTGCGGGAGGCGCTGCGCGCCCTGCAGACCATGGGCCTGACCGTCTCCAAGACCGGCAAGGGCACCTTCGTGGTCGCCAACGCCGTGGAGGACCCCACCTTCGGCGACTACGCGGCCAGCGACCTGCTGGAAGTGCGCCGCCACGTCGAGATCCCGGTCGCCGGATACGCGGCGCTGCGCCGTATCCCGGAGAACCTCGACCACCTGGCCCATCTGCTGGACCGGATGGAACGGGAGACGGACACCACCGCGTGGGTCGCGATGGACACCCTCTTCCACCTCGCCGTCGCCGAGGCGGCCCAGAATCCGGTGTTCCGCCGGGTCATCGAGGAGATCCGGGACGCGCTGGCCCGCCAGTCCGCGTTCCTCAACGAACTCGGCGGCCGGCGCGAGCAGTCCAACCGCGAGCACCGGGCGATCGTCGAGGCGCTGATCGACGGCAGCGAGTCGGACGCCGTCGAAGCCATGTCCCACCACCTCGACCGGGTCGAGACGACCCTCACCGACATCGTGCGCCCCACGCGCACCGACACCCCCACGGAAGGCGGACCCGAGGCGTGAGCGAGCAGTCCCTGCACGACGACGTGCAGAAACGATCCGGCCATGTCGACGCCGGAGACGCCGGCTACAGCAAGTCCCTGAAGTCCCGGCACGTCAACATGATCGCCATCGGCGGCGCGATCGGCACCGGCCTGTTCCTCGGCGCGGGCGGACGCCTGGCCGACGCGGGCCCCTCCCTCTTCATCGCGTACGCGGTCTGCGGACTCTTCGCCTTCCTCGTCGTCCGCGCGCTGGGCGAACTCGTCCTGTACCGGCCCTCGTCGGGCGCCTTCGTGTCGTACGCCCGCGAGTTCCTCGGCGAGAAGGGCGCCTACGTAGCGGGCTGGATGTACTTCCTGAACTGGGCCACCACCGGCGTCGCCGACATCACCGCCGTCGCCGTCTACACCCACTACTGGGGCATGTTCTCCGACATCCCCCAATGGTTGATCGCATTGATCGCCCTCGCGGTCGTGTTGACCGTCAACCTGATCTCGGTCCGGATGTTCGGTGAGCTGGAGTTCTGGTTCGCGATCATCAAGGTCAGCGCGCTCGTCGTCTTCATGCTGATCGGCATCTTCCTGCTGGCCACCCAGCACCCCGTCGACGGCCACACCCCGGGCCCGTCCCTGATCACCGACAACGGCGGCATCTTCCCCAACGGCATGCTGCCCATGCTCCTGATCATCCAGGGCGTCGTCTTCGCCTACGCCTCCGTCGAACTCGTCGGCGTCGCCGCGGGCGAGACGGAGAACCCCGAGAAGATCATGCCGAAGGCGATCAACTCGATCATGTGGCGCGTCGGCCTCTTCTACGTCGGCTCGGTCGTCCTGCTGTCGATGCTGCTGCCCTGGAGCAAGTACACCGCCGACCAGAGCCCGTTCGTCACCGTGCTCTCGCAGATCGGCATCCCGGCGGCCGGCGGCGTCATGAACCTCGTCGTCCTCACCGCGGCCATGTCCTCGCTCAACTCCGGCCTCTACTCCACCGGCCGCATCCTGCGCTCCATGGCCATGTCGGGCTCGGCCCCCAAGTTCACCTCGGTGATGAGCCGCAGCCAGGTCCCCTACGGCGGCATCCTGCTCACCAGCGGCATCTGCGTCCTCGGCGTCGGCCTCAACTACGTGGTGCCCGCCGACGCGTTCGAGATCGTCCTGAACTTCGCCGCGATCGGCATCCTCGCCACCTGGGGCATGATCATGGTCTGTCACTTCCTCTTCTGGAAGAAGACCGAGAAGGGCGAACTGACCCGGCCGGGCTACCGGTTGCCGGGTTCCCCCTGGACCGAACTCGTCACGCTGGCCTTCCTCGTCTCCGTCCTGGTCCTCATGTACGCCGACGGCGGCGCCGGACGCACCACCGTGCTGTGCCTGCCGCTGATCGCCGCCGCCCTGGTCGCCGGATGGTTCGCCGTCCGCCGCCGCGTGGCCGGCGCCTCCTCCACCGCACCCGACGCGTGAGACCCACGTCGTCCTGACCCTGACAGGCAGTGATGTACAGCAGTTCGCTCGCGGACCCACCCCTCATCCGTGAACCCCTCCACGCACCCGTCGCCCACCTCATCCGCGACGGAGTGATCGAGGGCATCCACTACGGCTCCGTCGTCGTCCTCGGCGCCGACGGGCAGGTGCAGCTCCAGATCGGCGACATCGAGGCCGCGTTCTACCCGCGCTCGGCGATCAAGCCCGTCCAGGCCGTCGCCATGGTGCGGGCGGGACTGCCGCTCGACGGCGAGCTGCTCTCGCTCGCCGCGGCCAGCCACTCCGGCGAGGAACGCCACCTCGCCGGGACCCGGCGCATCCTCGAACTCGCCGGCCTCACCGAGGACTCCCTGCGCAACGTCCCCGACCTCCCCTTCGATCCGGCCGTGCGGGACACCTGGGTGCGGGAGGGCCGGGCACCGTCGAGGCTCGCCCAGAACTGCTCCGGCAAACATGCGGCGATGCTCTACGTGTCCAAGCTCAACGGCTGGTCCCTGGACGACTACCTCGACCCCGCGCATCCCCTGCAGCAGGCCGTCGCGGAGATCGTCGAGGACCTCACAGGGCAGCGGATCGCCCGGGTGTCCGTCGACGGGTGCGGGGCGCCGCTGTTCTCCATCTCGCTGCACGGGCTCGCCCGCGCCGTCGCGCGGATCACCACCGCCGCACCGGATACGCCGGAGGCGCGTGTCGCCGACGCGATGCGTGACCACGCGGAGATGGCGTCCGGAGCCGGGCGGGACGTGGCCGCGCTGATGCGGGCCGTGCCGGGACTGCTGGCCAAGGACGGGTTCGAGGGGGTTCAGGTCGCCGCCCTGCCCGATGGGCGGGCCGTGGCCGTGAAGATCTCGGACGGGGCCAACCGGGCGCGGGTTCCGGTGGCCGCGGCCGCGCTGGTGCGGGCCGGGGTCGAGGAGGGGCTGCTCGGCGAGTTCGCGGGGGAGCCGCTGCTCGGGGGCGGGCATCCGGTCGGCCGTGTCCGGCCGGTGCGGGCGCTGGACCCCGTGCCGCCGTTGTCCGCCTGTGCCTAGACCGGTGGCGGGGATCCGCGGGCCGGTGGGGGCCGGGCGCCCCCACGCGGCGGAGCCGCGTGTCGATACGGCCCCGCACCCCTGAGTGACCTGAACGAGGTTGGAAAGAGGACCCTATGGATGCCATCACCCGTCGCGAACACGATCTGCTCGGGGACCGGGACGTGCCCGCTGACGCCTACTGGGGTGTGCACACCCTGCGGGCCACCGAGAACTTCCCCATCACCGGGACGCCGATCTCCATCTATCCGCACTTGATCAACGCGCTCGCCGCCGTCAAGGAGGCCGCCGCCCTCGCCAACGAGGAGCTGGGGCTGCTCCCGCCGGAGAAGACGGCCGCCATCGTCGGCGCCTGCCGGGAGATCCGGGGCGGGAAGCTGCACGACCAGTTCGTGGTGGACGTGGTGCAGGGCGGGGCCGGTACCTCGACCAACATGAACGCCAACGAGGTGGTGGCGAACCGGGCGCTGGAGCTGCTCGGGCACGCCAAGGGGGAGTACCAGTACCTCCACCCCAACGAGGACGTCAACCTCGGACAGTCCACCAACGACGTGTATCCGACCGCGGTCAAGGTGGCGACCGTCTTCGCGGTGCAGGGACTGCTCACGTCGATGGCAGTCCTCCAGGACTCCTTCGCCCGCAAGGCGGTCGAGTTCCACGACGTGCTCAAGATGGGCCGTACACAGTTGCAGGACGCGGTGCCGATGACGCTCGGCCAGGAGTTCTCGGCGTACGCGGTCATGATGGACGAGGATCGTCAACGTCTTGACGAGGCCGTGCAGTTGATCCATGAGATCAACCTGGGTGCCACGGCCATCGGGACCGGGCTCAACGCGCCCGCCGGATACGCGGAGTCGGCCCGCCGGCATCTGTCGGACATCACCGGGCTGCCGCTGGTGACCGCGGCCAACCTGGTCGAGGCCACGCAGGACTGCGGGGCGTTCGTACAGATGTCGGGGGTGCTCAAGCGGGTCGCGGTCAAGCTCTCCAAGAGCTGCAACGACCTGCGGCTGCTGTCCTCGGGACCGCGCGCGGGGCTCGGGGAGATCAACCTGCCGCCGGTACAGGCCGGTTCGAGCATCATGCCCGGCAAGGTCAACCCGGTGATCCCCGAGGTCGTCAACCAGGTCGCCTTCGAGGTGATCGGCAACGACGTCGCCATCACCATGGCCGCCGAGGCCGGACAGCTCCAGCTCAACGCGTTCGAACCGATCATCCTGCACTCGCTGTCGGAGTCGATCACACATCTGAGCGCCGCGTGCGTCACGCTCGCCGAGCGCTGCGTGGACGGCATCA
This sequence comes from Streptomyces sp. NPDC090083, assembly GCF_044747445.1. NCBI lineage: Bacteria > Bacillati > Actinomycetota > Actinomycetes > Kitasatosporales > Streptomycetaceae > Streptomyces > Streptomyces sp. NPDC090083. The sequence goes on from NZ_JBIVED010000009.1 coordinate 16,532, forward strand.
CCGCCAACACGGAGGCGCTGCGGGCGAGCGTGGAGAACTCCATCGGCCTCGTGACCGCGCTGAACCCGCACATCGGGTACACGGCCGCCACCGAGATCGCCAAGGAAGCCCTCGCCACCGGTCGGGGCGTGGCCGAACTCGTCCTGGAGAAGGGCCTGTTGCCCGCCGAGACCCTCGCCGCGCTGCTGCGGCCCGAGGTCCTGGCGGGCAACGGTCCCGTGGCCGTCTGAGCCGCGGACGCGCACCAGGACCGGCCCGGAGGCACAATGGTGATCATGCCCCCATCGATGACCTTCCAGCCGGTCCTGGAACGCATCGCCGGTGAGATCGAGCGGACCCCCGGCCGCGGCCGGCCCGCCGACTACATCCCGGCGCTCGCGGCCTGCGACCCGCGCCGCTTCGGCATGGCCGTCGCGGAACTGGACGGCACGGTGTACGGCGTGGGGGACTGGCGGCAGCCCTTCTCCACGCAGTCCATCACCAAGGTCTTCACCCTCGCCCTCGACCTGGCCCGCGAGGGCGACGAACTCTGGGAGCACGTGGGCCGCGAGCCCTCCGGCAACCCCTTCAACTCCCTGGTCCAGCTGGAGTACGAGAACGGCATCCCGCGCAACCCGTTCATCAACGCGGGTGCGCTCGTCGTCACCGACCGCCTCCAGACCCGTACCGGCGACGCGGCCGGAGAACTGCTGGCCTTCCTGCGTGCCGAGAGCGGCAACCCGTCCCTCGGCTTCGACAAGGACGTCGCCGCCTCCGAGTCCGCGAACGGTGACCGGAACGCGGCCCTCGCCCACTTCATGAAGTCCTACGGCAACATCGACAACGACGTGCCCGTCCTCCTCGACCAGTACTTCCGGCAGTGCTCGATCGAGGCGTCCTGCGCCGACCTGGCCCTGGCGGCCGGTTTCCTGGCCCGGCACGGCAGCCGCGCCGACGGCTCCCGGCTGCTCACCCTCACCCAGGCCAAGCAGGTCAACGCGGTCATGCTGACGTGCGGGACGTACGACGCGGCGGGCGAGTTCGCCTACCGGGTGGGGCTGCCCGGCAAGAGCGGGGTGGGCGGCGGGATCATCGCGATCGTCCCGGGGCGGTGCACCCTCGCCGTGTGGGGCCCCGGGCTGGACGAGCGCGGGAACTCGGTGACCGGGGTCGCCGCCCTGGACCGCTTCACGACCCTGACGGGTGTGTCCGTGTTCTGACCGGCGCCGGCCCGGGAACCCCGGCGAGGGCGCCGGGACACGGCCGGCCCACCGGTGCCGGAGACGGAGCACACGGAGGTCATGCGCAGGTCTCCGCACGGAGAGCGGGGCGTCGCTTTCCCGCCATCAGGCATTGACACGCTGGGCGAGTGTTGGCCATGGGTTTTCCCGTCGATCTCCGCCGCTGCCAGGTACTGGGGCTGGCCGGAACCGCCGTCCTCGCGCTGGGTGGTGAGACGGCCGGGGCGCTTCCCTCAGCGGACCTCTTCTCCCCGGCCTCCGCGCAGGCCGCGCTCGGGCTGGTCGGGGTCTACTTCGGTGTCGTCCTGCTGATAGCGGCCTGGCTGCTGCTGGGCAAGTTGATCCGCAGCGCCGAACCGCCCACCCCGCGCTCCCTGTTCCTCGTCCTCGCCGTATGGGCCTCCCCGCTGCTGCTCGCCCCGCCGCTGTTCAGCCGGGACGTGTACAGCTACCTCGCGCAGGGCGCCATGGTCGACGCCCACATGGACGTCTACGCGCACGGCCCCGCCACGCTCGGCGGGCCCCTCGCCGACGAGGTCGCCCCGCTGTGGCAGCACACCGGCGCCCCGTACGGCCCGGTGTTCCTCGCCCTCGCCTCCGCGCTGTCCGGGCTGACCCGCGGCGAACTCCCCGCCGGGCTCTTCGGGATGCGGCTCGTCGCCCTCCTCGGGGTGGGCCTGATGGCCGCCGCGCTGCCCCGGCTCGCTCGGCACAGCGGCGCCGACCCGGCCGCCGCGCTCTGGCTCGGCGCCCTCAACCCGCTCGTCCTGCTCCACCTCGTCGCCGGCGCCCACAACGACGCGATCATGCTCGGGCTGCTCGGCATCGGCCTGGTCGCCGCGCTCGGCCGCTGGCCGATCCTGGGCGCGGTACTCGTCACGCTCGCCGCCCTGGTCAAGGCGCCGGCCGCGCTCGGGCTCGCCGCGGTCGTGGTCCTGCAGATCCGCGCGGGCCACCGACCGGCCAAGGCCGTCGCGACGACCGTCGTCGCGTCCGCCGCCACCACGGTCGCCGCCACCGCCGTCGCGGGCACGGGCTACGGCTGGATCGGCGCCCTCGACACTCCCGTATCAGCCCACAACTGGGCCCTCACCAGCCTCCTCGGCCGCGCCACCGGCGCCCTGCTGGAACACCTCGGCAGCGATCTCGCCCCCTTCGCCGTCCCGGCCTGGCACGCCCTCGGACTCGCGGTCACCGGCGCGGCCATCCTCGCCATATGGGTGCGCCTGCGGCCCAGCCCGGTCTACGCGCTCGGCCTGAGCCTCGCCGTCGTCGCCGCCTTCGGCCCGGCCATCCGCCCCTGGTACGCCCTCTGGGGCCTCTTCCTCATCGCCGCCGCCGCGCCCAGCACCTCCGTACGCCATCGGGTCGCCGCCGTGACCGGGGTCCTCGCGCTCGCCGTCCTGCCCAGCGGCGGCCCCGCCGACATCGGGCAACTCGTGCTGGCCGTCTCCGGGGGCGTCCTCGCGATCGTCGTGCTGTGGCAGGCCCGCCAGGCAGCCGAGGCCCCGGCCCTGGGACGTACGGCATGAGAACACCCGGCACCGACCGCGGCCGACTCCTTCTGGTGCTGGCCCTCGCCGTGGTCGTCACCGTCTTCACCGCGACCGTCCCGCTGCTGCGCGACTGGTTCGACCTGCGCGTCTACTACGGCACCGTCCACACCTGGCTCCACCACGGCGGCCGGATCTACGACTACCACGTGCCCGGCACGGCCTACGGCTTCACCTATCCGCCGTTCGCCGCCGTCAGCATGGCCCCGATGGGCTACCTCGGTCTCGGCGCCGCGATCGTCGCCGCGCTGCTCCTCAACCTCGTGGGCCTCGTCGTGGTGCTGCGCATCCTGGCCGGCCCCGGGTGGCGGCGGTACGGCTGGTTCGGGTGGGCGCTCGTGGCGTGCGGGCTGGCGCTCTTCGAGCCGTTGCGCGACACCTTCAGCTTCGGGCAGGTCAACCTCCTGCTGCTGGCCCTCGTCCTCGGCGACTGCTGGCTCCTGTCCACCGGCAGGGGCCGCTGGGCGGGCGCCGGCATCGGCCTCGCGGCGGCGATCAAGCTCACCCCGGCGCTCTTCATCGGCCTGTTGCTGCTGGCCAGACGCTGGAAGGCCGCCGCGATGGCGACGGCTGTGGCGCTCGGGGCGACCGGGCTCGCGGCCCTGGTGGTCCCGGAGGCGTCGACGTTCTACTGGACCCGGGCGCTGTGGGACACGACCCGGGTGGGCCGCCTCGACTACGTCTCCAACCAGTCCCTGCAAGGAGTCCTGGCCCGGCTCGGCGACACCGGCCGGCCCGTGTGGGCGACGGCCGTGGTCCTGGTCATGGCCGTGTGGGCGGTACGGGCCCGCCACGCACTGGTCGTGGGCGACTGGACGGCCGCGTTCGCCCTGACCGGACTGACCGCCTGTCTGATCAGCCCGATCACCTGGGTGCACCACCTTGTCTGGCTGCTGCCGTCCTTCGCCGTCCTGGTCCGCGCCGGGCACCCGCGGATCGCGGGTGCCCTGTACGCGGTGATGTGCACGAGCGTCGTCTGGCTGTGGTTCGACGACGCCTCGGGCATCGACGGCTTCCTCGGCAGCAACACGTACACCTGGATCACGCTCGGCCTGCTGCTGTGGCTGCCGACGGGTCAGACCGGCGGGAGCCGTCTGATCCTGAACCGGATCGCGGCCACCACCGCGCCCGCGCCGAGCAGGGCCGCGGCCATGATCGCCGCGGTGTCGGCCCAGCCGGGTCCCTCGTCCGGTGCGACCGCGGCGGCCACCGGCACGGCCGCGGGACCCGACCTCGGCGTGGACCGCAAGGCGTCGAGCGACCCCACCGGATCGACCCGTCCGGCGGCCGCGAAGCCCCAGTCGAGCAGCTGGCGCGCCTCCTCGTAGACGGTGAGGCCGCCGCCCGCCTGAGGGTTCATCAGCGTGACGACGAGCGACCGCCCGTCCCGGCGCGCCGCCGCGACCAGCGTGTTGCCGGCGTGCGTGGTGTAGCCGTTCTTCACCCCGATGATCCCCGGATACCGCTCGACACCGTCGTTGCCGGTCAGCAGCCGGTTGGTGTTCTGGATGCCGTACGACGATCCCTCGCCCGGGAACTGCGCCTCGGCCGTGGAGCAGTACCGCGCGAAGTCCGCGTTGCGCAGTCCGGCGCGGCCGAACACCGCGAGGTCGTAGGCGGAGGACACCTGGCCGTCGGTGTCGTAGCCGTCCGGTGAGACGACGTGCGTGTCGAGGGCGCCCAGGGAGCGGGCCTTGGCCTGCATCCGGGTGGCCGTGGTCCGCCAGCCGCCGTTGAGGGCCGCGAGGACGTGGACGGCGTCGTTGCCGGAGTTGAGGAAGACGCCGCGCCACAGGTCGGCGACGCGGTAGGTGTGGCCTTTCTCGACCCCGACCAGACTGCTGCCCTCGCCGATGCCGGCCAGGTCCCGTTCGCTGACGCGGTGCTGGATTCCTCCGGGGAGGACCGGGAGGACGGTCAGGGCGAACAGGGTCTTCAGGGTGCTGGCGGGCGGGAGTCTGCGGTGTGCGTCGTGGGCGGCGAGGACCTCGCCGGTCCTGGCGTCCGCCACCAGCCAGGAGAGGGCGGAGACGTCGGGGACGCCGGGGGCGCCCGGGTGGGGTCTGACCTGGGTGTCCGGTGAGTTCAGGAGGGCGGGTGGAGGTGTGCCTGTGCCGGGATCCGACCCGGTGTGGGCCGCCGCGGTGGGGGTGAGCGCGAGGACGCCCGTGAGGCAGAGGGCGCAGGCCGACACGGTGATCCGGGATGGGAGTCCGATTGTCATACCGCAAACGTAGGAACGGAGTCGCCGTCGAGGGTGCTGGCGGGGCCGTGCGGGAGTCGTCAGCACTCGGATGCGCTAGCGCTCCTCCTGGTCGGCGGCCGGCATGAGCCCGGGTCAGTCCGCGGGCAGGGTGGGCTGGATCTGGCGCAGGAACGTCGCGTTGTCCGGGGTGTTCCTCAGGCGCTCCAGCAGGGTTTCCGTGCTTCCCTGGCCGTCCCTCGACTGGAGGGCCCGGCGCAGACCCCGTACCGCCGTCAACTCGGCCCGGGTGAGGAGGAGTTCCTCGCGGCGGGTGCCGGACGGGGCGATCTCGACGGCCGGGAACACACGGCGGGTGGCCAGGTCGCGGCTGAGGCGGAGCTCCATGTTGCCGGTGCTCTTGAGCTCCTCGAAGTAGACGTTGTCGGCGAGGGAGCCGGTCTCTACCAGCGCGGTGGCGAGGATGGTGAGCGAGCCGCCCTCCTCGGCCAGGCGGGCGGCGCCGAAGAACTTCTTCGGACCGATCAGGGCGGTAGCGTCGACGCCACCGCTGAGGGTGCGGCCACCGGACGCGGCCGCGTTGTTGTGGGCCCGGCACAGACGGGTCAGCGAGTCGAGGAGGATCACCACGTCCTCGCCGGCCTCGACGAGCCGCTTGGCCCGCTCGATCACCAGCTCGGCCAGCGCGATGTGCTGCTTGGGTGCCTTGTCGAAGGTGGAGGCGTACACCTCGCCGCGCACGGAGCGCCGCATGTCGGTGACCTCCTCGGGGCGTTCGTCGAGCAGGACGACCATGAGGCGGGCCTTGGGGTGGTTGCCGGCGACGGCGGCCGCGATCTGCTGGAGCAGTACGGTCTTGCCGGTCTTGGGCGGGGCCACGATCAGCCCGCGCTGCCCCTTGCCGACGGGGGCGATCAGGTCGGCGACGCGTCCGGTCAGGCCGGCCGCCGGGTGTTCGAGGTGCAGCCGCTCACGCGGGTGCAGCGGGGTCAGGTCACGGAAGTGGCGTCGGCCGCGGAGTTCGCCGGGCGTGTGCCCGTTGACGAACGCGACCTCGGTCAGGGCGCGCTGCCCGCCGTGGACGCCTTCCAGGAGGTCGCCCTTGCGCAGGCCGTGACGGCGGATCAGCGCGGGGGAGACCTGGAGGTCGGTGGGTGCGGGCTGGCAGTTCAGCGCCCGCAGGTGCCCCTTCCCGTTGCCGTCGATGTCGAGGATACCGGTGGCGGTCCGGATGCGGGGCTGTTCCTGTACGGGGGGTTCGAGTGTGGTGGTCATGAGGGTGGTCCTTTCAAGGACGGACGCATGTGTCATGCGGAAGGAAGGGGGAGAAGCCGCGGGTGGAGGGCGGTCGAGCGCTCCTCGGTGCGGCGGGGAACATCACCTCGGACACGGCGGTGAGAACGCCGGTCACGACGTGGTGTGGAGAAGCCGGTGTGCCGGTCGGAATAGACGGGCCGTGCGGCGAAAGGAGAATGAGATCTGCACCGGCGCCCGGAACGGGGCGTACACAAGTGCTGACCGCACCGTAGCACACCCCGCTGCGGTCCGGGTGTGAGGTGCGGCTCAGCGGCTCGCCAGGAGGCCGTAGAGCAGGGGGATCCTCGGCTCCGGCAGGCGCCACCAGCCGGTCTCGGTGCGGGCCATCCGCGGCCAGCGCGGCCAGGGCAGTTCGTCGCTCTCGCGAAGGCGCCGGATGTTCAGTCCCGCAGTCGTCAACGCGTTGACGACCTCGTCTATTCCGTGCATCCACTCGTAGCTGTCGGTCGCCCCGGTCACGGCCGGTCCGTCGGTGTACGTGAACGTCGCGTCCCGGTGGACCGGGCCTCCGCCGCCGAGGTAGTCGTGGCGCAGGAGCAGTTCGGGTCCTTCGTCCGGAGCCGGCTTCGGGCCGAGCGAGTTGAGCAGGGGATGGAACTCGACGAGGTACAGCAGGCCGCCCGGGCGCAGGAGTTGCGCGACGGTGCCCGCCCAGCGCGGGAGGTCGGGCAGGTAGCACAGGGCGCCTTTGCCGGTGTACACGACGTCGAACTGTCGTTGCCCCAGGGCCTCCACGGCGTCGTACACGTTCGCCTGTACGTAGCCGACGTCCAGGCCCGCCTTCGCCGCGATGCCCTTCGCGGCCGTCACGGACGCCTCGGAGAAGTCGAGGCCCGTGGCACGCGCCCCCCGCCGGGCGAACGCGAGGGTCTCGGTGCCGAGATGGCACTGGAGGTGCAGGACGTCCCGGCCGGCGAGGTCGCCGAGGTCGTCCCACTCGAAGGCGGCGAACCAGCGCTCCGGATCCGGGTCGCCGTCGAGGCCGTAGAAGCGGCTGGCGAGGTGGACGGGGGTGCGGGCGTCCCAGTTGGCCTGGTTGGCGCGCATCAGCCGTGCGGGGTCGTCGGTGCTCATGGGGACATCCTTCCGCGAAGCGGTGAGTTGTTCCCGGCTGCGCGCCTCATACCAGCCATACGAACCCCCGATGGCCCTTCGCCGACCCATTTCTTGTTCTCGTCAATGGCCGTACCTACGCTGCCACCACCGCACCACGGCGGCACGGGACAAGGGACTTGGCAATCATGGGTCGACTGGCCGGGAAAATCGCTTTCATCAGTGGAACGGGGGCTGGAATCGGGCGGGCCGCGGCGCTGGTATTCGCGGCGGAGGGCGCCGAAGTCTTCGGCTGCGACATTGACGAGGACAGTGCGGCGGAAACCGTGGAACTCGTCGAAAAGGCCGGCGGAACGATGCGGTCCCTGGCTCCCGTCGACCTGTCGACCCGAGGTGGCGCCGAGGAGTGGATCGCGGCCGGGACCGCGGCCTTCGGCGGGATCGACATCCTCTACAACAACGCCTCGGCGCTGCGGAACGGGCCGTTCGCGACGATGCCCGCCGAGGACTGGTACTTCACCCTCAGGAACGAGCTGGACATCCCCTACTTCTGCACCCAGGCGGCCTGGCCGCACCTGATCGCGCGGGGTGGCGGGGCCGTGCTCAACGTGGCGTCCGTGGCCGCCGTGCGGGGAGCGCCGTTCCTGCCCATGGTGCCCCACGGGGCCGCCAAGGGCGGGGTGTTGGCGATGAGCCTGCACCTGTGCGCGGCCGGCGCACCGCACCGCATCCGGGTCAACACCATCGCGCCCGGCATGACCCGCACCTCCGCCACCGCGCCCTTCCTCGACGATCCCGACGGACCCAGGGCGCGGCTGGAGGCGCGCATCCCGGCCGGGCGGGTGGGGCAGCCCGAGGACATCGCGCGGGCCGCCGCCTTCCTCTGCTCCGACGAGGCGGCCTTCGTCAACGGCGCCACCCTCATGGTCGACGGCGGCGACAGCGCGATGGCCGGCTGAGCCGCCGTGACCGCCCGACTCGACCACGTGGGCCTCAACGTACGCGATCTCGCGACCCAACTCGCCTGGTACCAGAGCGCGTTCGGGCTGCGGACCGTCTTCGAGTTCCATCTCGAAGGGCCCGGTCTGCGCGGTGTCGTCCTGGAGCATCCGCGGGGCTGGCGCATCGAGCTGCTCGCCAGACCCGGTTCCGCGCCCGGCCTGCGCGCGCCGGACCCGCTGACCGCCGCCCTCACCGAGGGATACGGGCACTTCGCGGTCACCACCCCCGAACTCGACCCCCTCCACGGCGCGTTGCTGGCCCAGGGAGCGGGTGAGGTCATGGCACCCGGGCCGTCTCCCGAACCGGGAGTGCGGATGGCCTGGGTCAGTGACCCCGAGGGAAATCTCATCGAACTCATAGAGAAAAACGCAGAGTGAGGGCACGCACGATGACGGATTCGACCTCCTTGAAAAGACTGGACCCCGGAACGCTCATAGCGTGCTGTCTCGCGGTCGCGGCGGCACAGTTGTGCATTACGGTTCCCTCGCCCATCAACGGAGAAATTCAGGCCGCATTCGGCGCATCGGGTTCCCAGGTCGCCTGGGTCACCTCCGCGTTCATTCTCCCCACCGCCATTCTGGAACTGAACTTCGGCGTGGTCGGCGATCTCTTCGGCCGCAAGCGGCTGCTGGTGCTCGGCGGGCTCGTCCTGGCGCTCGGTGAACTCCTCAACTCCACCTCGCAGAACATCACCATGATGTGGACCGGGCAGGCGCTCGCCGGCATCGGCGCCGCCGCGCTCTTCCCCAGCTCCCTCGCGGTCATCGCGGCGGCCACACCGGACGGCAAGGACCGGGCGAAGGCGGTCTCCACCTGGGCGCTGTCGATCTCGCTGGCCTCCGCCCTCGGCCCGCTGTCCTCCGGGATCCTCGCCACGGTCGCCGACTTCCGCTGGGCGTTCGTCCCACCGGTCGTCCTCGGTCTCGCCGTCGCGGGCACCTCCTGGAAGCTCGTCACCGACTCCAAGGCACCCGAGGGCCGCGCGCTCGACTGGCCGGGCCAGATCACCATCGCCGTCGGCCTGACCGCCCTGCTCTGGGGCGTCATCGAGGGCGGCGACCGCGGCTGGGGCAGCGCGGCGATCGTCGGCTCACTGGCCCTGGCGGCCGTCGCGCTCACCGGATTCGTCGTCGCGGAGACCCGCGCGGCCTCCCCGATGTTCAACCTCGACCTGCTGAGGATCCCGTCCTTCGCGGCGGCGGCCGTCGTCGCGCTGGCCGGCATGTTCGGCTTCATCGGCACGGCGTACTGCGTCTCGATCCGGCTCGGCGCGGTCATGCACCTGAGCGCGCTGCGGGCCGGAATGCCCTTCGTGATCCTGCAGCTGATCCCGCTGCTGCTCGCGCCGGTGCTCAGCCGGATGCTGACGCGGGTCGACGCCCGCTGGCTGCTGATGGGCGGCCTGCTGCCCATGGCCGCGGGACAGTTCTGGATCGCCGCACTGCCCATCACCACCACCTCCCCCGCGGCCTTCCTCGGCCCGGTGCTGCTGCTCGGCATCGGCTTCATCTGCGTGGTGTCCTCGCTGACCTCCGCCGCCGTGAACGCGGTACCGATCAACATGACCGGCATGGCCAGCGGCGCGACCAGCCTGGTCCGCGAGTTCGGGCAGGGGCTCGGCCCGGCCGTGATCTCCACGGTCGCGATGAGCCTCGCCTCCTCCGCCCTGGTCGGAAAGCTCAGCGGGGCCGACGCGGGCATGGAGAAGGCGGCCGGTCCGCTGGCCGTCGTCAACGCGGGCAGCGCCCAGGCCAAAGCCGCCGCGCAGACCGCCCTCGGCCACGGCATGGCCGTCGGCGTGGTGATCTGCGGCTGCGCCTCCCTGCTGGGCGCGGTGGTCACGCTGCTGCTGGTGCGCAAGAACACCGAGCGCGCGACGGTGGGGGCGGGCGAGCCGTCGGTGCAGGCCGCCACCGCGTGACGGGCGGGCGGTGAGCGGGGGAGAGGCCGGGGCCGGCGCCCCGGCCTCTCCGTGTTCCCGGGGAGGGGCGCCGATCCGGCCGAATTTTGTTTCCGCCGGCTGTCGATCCGGCTCGGTCGCGTTCGTCGGTGGGGTGTAGGAAGCTCATCGAGGACCGGGAGGACCCATGAAATACATGCTGCTGGTGTGTGGCGACGACACCGCCGACGACTCCGGGATGACACCCGTGGAACCGTGGGTGGAGGACCTGGGCGACCGGAACGTACGGCTGCACGGGCACCGCCTCGCGAGGCCTGCCGATGCCGTGACCGTGCGGGTGCGCGGCGGTGAGGTGCTGCGCACCGACGGGCCGTTCGCGGAGACCAAGGAGTACGTCGCCGGCTACGACATCCTTGAGTGCGACACCCTGGAGGAGGCCGTCGAGGCCGCCGCCCGGCACCCCGTGGCCACCGCCGGCGCCATGGAGGTCCGCCCCTTCTGGCCGATGGACGACGAGGAGGAGGGCGAGCCCGAGATCCGCGCGCTCGACGCCGAGCTGACCGCCGCCGTCCGCGCACGGGACATCGACCGCGTCGTCGCCTGCTACGCGCCCGACGTGGAGGCCTTCCACTTCACCACCGGCCTGGAAGCACACGGCATCGACGCCTTCCGCAAGGCCATGGAGGGCGTTCTCGCGAGCGTCACGGGACCGGTGATCCGCGAGGTGCTGGAGTTCCGCGTCCGCGTCGACGAGTCCATCGCCTTCGGCAACGCCCTCGTCCGGCTGCGCGGCACCCTGGCCGGAGGCGAGCCGCTGGACGACGTCCTGCGCGTGACCACCGGCTACCGCAACGCTGGCCTGCGCTGGCAGATCGTCCACGAGCACGTCTCGGTCGCGGCCGTGCGGGACGAGGAGGGATCATGAAGTACGCGCTGCTCGTCTGCACCCCCGTCGGCGGCGAGGAACTCGCCCCCGAGGAGATCGCCCGCGATCCCCGTTTCACCTCGTACATCGACGAGGTCCGCGACCGCGGCCTGATGCGCGGCGGCGCCCGGCTGCGGCCGTCCACCGACGCCACCACCGTGCGCGTCCAGGGCGACGAAGTCCTGCTCAGCGACGGGCCGTTCGTCGAGTCCAAGGAGTACGTCGCCGGGATCGACATCATCGAGGTCGCCGACCTCGACGAGGCGATCTCACTGGCCGCCCGGCACCCCGCGGCGCTCGGCGGCGGCTCGGTCGAGGTACGGCCGGTCTGGGAGTGAGCGTGCCGGACGTCGAGGGCGCGGTCGCCGCCGCGTTCCGTGCGGAGTGGGGCCAGGTCGTCGCCACCCTGATCAGGGTGACCGGCGACTGGGACCTCGCGGAGGAGTGCGCGCAGGACGCCTTCGCCCAGGCACTCGACCGGTGGCGGCGCGACGGCGTCCCGCGCCGCCCCGGCGCCTGGCTGACGACGACCGCCCGCAACCGCGCCCTCGACGTCCTGCGCCGGGAGGCGGTCGGAGCGGCGAAACTGCGGGAGGTCGCGGTGCTGGGGCGGGACGAGGGACCCTACGACCCGGAGTACGACGGCGACGACAGCGGCGTCGCGGACGACCGGCTGCGGCTGGTCTTCACCTGCTGCCACCCCGCGCTGCCCATCGAGGCCCGGGTCGCCCTGACCCTGCGGACGCTCGCCGGTCTGACCACCGCCGAGATCGCCCGCGCCTTCCTCGTCCCCGAGGCGACCATGGCGCAACGGCTCGTCCGGGCGAAGAAGAAGATCCGCAACGCCGGTATCCCGTACCGGGTGCCGCCCGCGCATCTGCTGCCCGAGCGCACGACGGGCGTCCTGGGCGTGGTCTACCTCCTCTTCAACGAGGGCTACGCGGCCACGTCCGGCGCCGAGTTGGTGCGGACGAACCTGTGCGCGGAGGCGATCCGCCTGGCCCGTGTCCTCGCCCACCTGATGCCTGACGAGGCCGAAGTCCTCGGCCTGCTCGCCCTGTTGCTGCTGCACGACGCCCGGCGGGACACCCGCGTGGACGCGGCGGGGGAGCTGGTGACCCTGGAGGACCAGGACCGTACGGTGTGGGACCGGGCCGAAGTCGACGAGGGCGCCGCGCTGGTGGAGACAGCGCTGCGCCGGGGCCGCCCCGGGCCCTACCAGATCCAGGCGGCCATCGCCGCCTGCCACACCACCGCGCGCACCGCCGAGGAGACCGACTGGGCCGACATCGCCGCCCTGTACGGCGAGTTGGAGCGCTTCGTGCCGTCGGCCGTGGTGCGCCTGAACCGGGCGGTCGCCGTGGGCATGGCCCATCACCCGGACGCGGGGCTGGAGTTGGTGGCCGGGCTGGAGCGCTCGGGCGAACTGGCCGACTACCACCTGCTGCCCGCGACCCGCGCCGATCTGCTGCGCCGCGGCGGCCGTACGGCGGAGGCGGCGCTCGCCTACGAACGCGCCCTGGAACTGGTGGAGAACGCGGCGGAGCGCAGGTTCCTGGAGCGGCGGCTCGCGGAGTGCCGGTCCGGGTAGGCGCGGTTCGCCCGCGGGGTGGACACGGCCCGCCGCACCCGGGGTTCGGAGGACCGCCCGTGTACTTCCGTGAGGTCGTCCTCAGCGGACGTCGAGCAGGTCCGCGAGGAGCCGGAGCCGTTCGGCGTCACGGCCGCCCTCGGCCGCCGTGCAGACCATGAGGACGGGACCGGGGTTGCCCGGTATCGGGTAGGCGTCCCAGTCCAGGGTCAGTTCGCCGACCCGGGGATGATCGAGGCGCAGCGTCCCGCGGGTCGGTTCCACCACGTCGTGCAGGGCCCACAGGGCCGCGAACTCGTCGCTGCCGACGGCGAGTTCACCGACCAGCTCAACGGCGCGCGGGTGCCCCGGATCGGCGGCGACCTGGGTCCGCAGCATGCCGATCAGCTCCGCGACGGTGGCCGCCCGGTTCGGGCACGCGCGGTCGGCCTCGGGGCCCAGGAACAGGGCGAGCAGGTTCCGCTCCCGCTGGGGCTGCCGGGCGAACTCCCCCAGCAGGGCGCCACCGAGCGGGTTCCAGGCCAGCACGTCCAGGAACCGGCCGAGGACCAGTGCGGGCGAGGTCATGTCGCGCAGCAGCCGCAGGGTGGTGTCCGGAACCTCCTCCGGCTCGTAGGTACGCGGCAGGTGGACCGGGTGGCGCGCGGCGGCGGCGAGGCCGTGCAGGTGGCGGGTCTCCTCGGCGGAGAAGCCGAGGGCGCGCGCGAGGGCGTCCAGGACCTGGTCGGACGGGCGTACGTCCCGGCCCTGCTCCATGCGCTGGTAGTAGTCCGTGCTGACACCCGCCAGCAGGGCCAGCTCCTCGCGCCGCAGTCCCGCGACGCGCCGCCTCGGACCGGGCTCCAGGCCGACGTCCTCGGGGCGCAGCCGGGTCCGGCGGGTGCGCAGGAAATCGGCGAGTTCGCGTCGGGGGTCGGCGCTGATGGCGGGGGAGGAGTCGGTCACGGCGTCAGTATGCCGTCGGCGCGGCGCACGAGGGTGGGTCTGCCGGACCCAGGAAGAGGAGAACGACCGTGGGGGCGCGTGCGGGGTCCAGCATCGGACCGACCGCACGACAGGCCACGGAAGGACAGCGACATGAAGGCCGTTCAGCTCACCGGTTACGGCACGGCGGACGTACTGCGGATCAACGACGTGGACCGTCCCGCTCCCGGCGCCGGCGAGGTCCTGGTGTCCGTCGAGGCGACCAGCGTGAACGGGCACGATGTCCGCGTCCGCGCGGGGGAGTTGAAGCTGGTGTCGGGGCGCCGGTTCCCGATCGGCGCGGGGCTGGACTTCGCGGGCGTCGTCGCCGCGACCGGCACCGGTGTCGACGCCTACCGGACCGGCGACCGGGTGTGGGGCATGGTGCACCCCCGGCAGCGGCACTCGGTCGCCGGGGCGGCCGAGTACGTCGTGGTCCCCGCGGAGCGGCTCTCGCACGCCCCGGCGGAGCTCTCGTCGGGCGAGGCGGCCTCGCTGGTGGTCGCGGGTTCCACGGCGCTCATCGCGCTGCGCGACAGCGTGCGCCTGGCGCCCGGCGAGAGGGTCCTGGTCCGGGGCGCGGCGGGCGGAGTCGGCACGGCCGCCGTGCAGTTGGCGCACGCGATGGGCGGCCGGGTGACCGCGCTGGCCCGAGACCGGCACGCGGAGGTCCTGACCGGTCTCGGCGCCGACGAGGTCCTGGACTACGGCTCCACTACGTCGGACCGCATCGGCCCGTTCGACGTCATCGTCGACACCGTGGGCACGCAACTGCCCAGCTACCGTGCCCGGTTGGCGAAGGGCGGCCGGATGGTCACCGTGGGCCTGTCCCCGTCGGCCCTCGCCGTGATCGCCGCGTCGAGCGTGCACGGCTCGCGCCGCGTCCGCACCTTCAGCGCCAACCCCGGGACGCCCGTGCTGCGCGACGTGGCCGACCGTGTCGCCTCGGGCGCGCTGCGTCCGGTGATCGACGGCGTGTACCCGCTCGCGGACATCGCGGCGGCGCACCGGGCGTTCGAGCGCGGTGGTGTGGTGGGCAAGCACGTGGTGACGGTGCCGCGCGGCTCCCTCTGACAGGTGCGGTCAGCGGGGGGTGGTGCGCAGGTCGATGCCGCGCTCCTGGGCGTCGGCGGTCACCAGCCGGGTCGCCAGGCGGGACAGGCGTGTGCGGTCCGCCTCGGCCAGCGGGGCGGCGCAGCTCTCGATGCGCTCGGCGAAGCGTGTGCCGACCTCGGCCACGATCGCGCGTCCGGCGTCGGTGATCGACACCTGGAACGAGCGGCGGTCGACGGTGCTGGGCGTGCGGGTGACCAGGCCCCGGCGCTGGGCGCGGTCGACGAGGCCCGTGACGGAGGACTTGTCGAGACCGAGGTGACGGCCCAGTTCGTTCATCGTCGGCTCCCGGTCCCGCAGGATCCCGAGCAGCCGGGTCTGGGTGAGCGACAGGTCGTGCTCCCCGGCGATGTCGGCCAGCGTGTTCTGCACCAGGAACGACAGCTGCGCGAGGGCGTCGACCAGGCCGAGGTCCTCGATCGGAGGGGCCGGGGTGTCGGGCGATGAGGTCATGCCCCGGATCCTACTTGCAAAGGTACGTGGCACCTACTACTTTGATTGGTGTCACGTACTAAAACGTTCGTGGCACCCACTAAAACTCCCGGGTCAGGAGAGCAGCCATGGACATCCACGCCGCGGTCGTCAGCTCGTACGACGCCCCGCCCCGCTACGAGCCCTTCGACCTGCCCGCGCCCTCCGACGAGGACCAGGCCCTCGTCGACGTCCTCGCCGTCGGCCTGCACCCCCGCGTGCGCTCCGGCGCGGCGGGCAACCACTACACCAGCACCGGCAGGCTGCCCCTGGTCCCCGGAGTGGACGGCGTCGGCCGGCGCGCGGACGGCCGGCTGGTGTACTTCGTCGCCGACGACGACCTCGTCGGCCCGATGGCCACCCGCACCGTCATCGACAGCCGCCGCAGCGTCCCGCTCCCGGACGGCACCGACATCGTGAAGATCGCCGCCGCGATGAACCCCGCCATGTCCTCCTGGGTCGCGCTGCGCCGCCGCGTCCCCCTTGAGGCCGGGCAATCGGTGCTCATCCTCGGCGCCACCGGCAACGCCGGACAGATGGCCGTCCAGGTCGCCAAACGGCTCGGCGCCGGACGGATCGTCGGCGCCGGACGCGACCGGGCCCGGCTGGCGACCCTCGACGGACTCGGCGCGGACGCGACCGTCGCGCTCACCGACGACGCCGAAGCCACCGCGACGGCCCTGGCCAAGGAAGCCGCCGAAGTCGACCTGGTCATCGACTACCTGTGGGGCAAACCCGCGGGCGACGCGATCATGGCCCTGCTCCGCGCCCGCGCCGACCGCAGCCGCGCGCTGAACTGGATCCAGATCGGCGCCATGGCGGGACCCACCATCGAACTCCCGTCGGTGGCACTGCGTTCGGCGAACCTCCGCCTCCAGGGCAACGGCCAGGGCGCCGTGTCCACCAGGACGTATCTGGAGGAACTCCCGTCCCTGATCGACGAGATCGGGAGCGGCGGCCTCGCCGTCACCGCACGGACGGTCCCCCTCGCCGACGTCGAGACCGCGTGGAACGCTCCCGAGACCCCCGGCGTCCGCACCGTCCTCGTACCCTGACGGGACACCCCGTCCAGCAAGGCCCCGCCCCGGCAGTCCGTCCCCGTCGTCACACGGCGTCGAGCGCGTTCGTGATCGCCTTCACCCCGCCGTGCGCCGCGTAACCGCCGTCGACCGTGATCTCCGCGCCGTTGACGTAGGACGCCTCGTCCGACAGCAGATACACGACCAGCGGCGCCACCTCGTCGACCGTGCCCGGCCTGCCCTGCGGGGTCAGCGACAGATGGGCCTGTACGAACACCGGGTTCGCGGACGCCATCAACGGGGTCTCGATGTAGCCGGGATGGATCACGTTCGTCCGGATCCCGCGCGGGGCCAGCTCCAGCGCGGCCACCTTCGACAGGCCGCGCAACGCCCACTTGCTGGCCGTGTACGCGACCGCGTGATGCGCCGTGAGGCCCGCGACCGACCCGACGTTCACGATCGACGAACCGGCCGGCATCAGCGGGCCGAGCGCCTGGATGCCGAGCAGCGCGCCGGTCGTGTTGACCGCGAACGCCCGGTTCCAGTCGGCCAGTTCGACCGCGCCGAGGCGGGCGCGCACGGCGATTCCGGCGTTGTTGACGAGCCCGTGCACCTCGGTCAGCGTCGCCGCGAGAGCCGTCCAGTCGTCCGGCGACGCCACGTCCAGGTGCCGGTAGCGGACGTCGAGGCCGTCGCCGCGCAGGGCCGAGGCGAGCTTCTCGCCCGCCTCGTCCAGGACGTCGGTCGCGACCACCGCCGCCCCCTCCCGGGCGGCGGCCGCGACCTCGGCGGCTCCCTGGCCCTGCGCGGCCCCTGTGACGACGACGGTACGACCGGCAAGACGCGTGCGGCTCACGGCTTCCTCCAGGGACGCGGACGGCGATGTCACGTCCACGCTAGGAAGCCGCGGTCAGCTCCGGAAACGCGCGATCGGCATGGGTGGCATCCGCCCCGGCGATCTCCCGCACCACCGGATCGTCCAGCGCCCCGCTCACCGCGCGGACCGTCTCCCGCAACCAGCGGTGCGCCGGATCGGAGTGCCGGTTGTGGTGCCAGTACATGGCCTCCACCAGCGGTACGTCGGGGAAGGGCGTCGGTACGACGGCGCAGCGCGCGAAACCCTCGTAGCGCCGGGCGAGCCGCTCCGGGACCACGGCGACCAGGTCGGTGCCGCTCACCAGGAACGGCAGCACGTTGAAGCCGGGCGTGCTGACCTGCACCCGGGGGGTGATGCCGAGGGTCTCCAACTGCCGGTCCGCGGGCGTGAGTTTGCCGACCGCGCAGGCCGCGTGGGGCATCTCGGCGAGGTCGCGCAGCGAGAGCCGTCCGTCCACGAGGCGCGGGTTGTCCGGGTCGACGAGGCACACGAACCGGTCGTGCATCACGGCCTCGCTCACCCCCGGCAGCTGATAGCCGAGCGGCACGATCATCAGGTCGTGGCAGCGCAGATGGGTCTCGGTCTCCAACTGCCCGGTGACGATGGGATGGAAGTCGATCCGGATGCCCGGCGCCTCCTGCGCGAGAGCCCGCAGCAGCGGCTCCACGAACACCGTCATCACGTAGTCGGACATCACCACCGAGAACCGCTGGCGACTGCGCGCCGGATCGAAGTGCCGGGTCAGCGACAGCGCCTCCTCCGCCTTGTGCAGGGAGGACTGGACGACCGGCAGCAACCGCTCGGCCAGCGGCGTCAGTTCGTACTCGCGGCCCACCCGCACCAGCAGCTCGTCGTTGAAGTGCCGCCGCAGCCGGGCCAGGGAGCCGCTCATCGCGGACTGGCTGGTGGACAGCCGCACCCCCGCGTGGGTGACGTTCTTCTCCTCCAGGAGGGCTTCCAGCGCCACCAGAAGATTCAGGTCGATCGCTCCCAGACCCATGCGCGTGTTCCTCCGGCCGCGTCGTTGAAGCTCGGTGAAACGCGAGCGTAACGACCGGGTTCCCACCGAGGAAGGGGCCGGGCGGCAACTCACAGGGATCCGATAGCAGCCATCGGATCCCCGGATGTGTGCAGGTCGGAGCGGTCTTGGAGCGGTCTTCGCCGGATCTACGGCCGCGGGGTCCGGCCGCGTTTGCGGGCGCGCGGCAGATACGCGTCCCGGCGGCCGGGCACGATCCGGTTGGAGAGGGTGCCCAGGCGCTCCACCGCGAGCGTCACCTCGTCGCCCGGCCGCAGCGGCGGCGGGGTGCGCTCGCCGACCCGGCCCCAGAACTCGGCCAGCGCACCCCAGCCGCAGGTGCCCGAGCCGAGGATGTCGCCGGGGCGCACCCAGGCGTCCCGGGAGGCGTAGGCGATCATCTCCTCGAAGGTCCAGGAGACGTTGGCGAGGGTGTCGCGGCCGATCAGTTCACCGTTGAGGGTGACCGTCATCTCCAAGTCGAGGAAGCCGTCGGGGTCGCGCCGGTCCTCGACCTCGTCGGTGGTCACCAGACAGGGGCCCAGCGTGTTCGCGAAGTCCTTGCCCTTGGAGAAGCCGAGGCCGAGGTTCTTCTCCGGCTTCTGCAGATCGCGCGCCGACCAGTCGTTGAAGACGAGGTAACCGGCGATGTGTTCGCGCGCCCGCTCGGGCGTGAGGTCCCGTCCGCCGCGGCCGACGACCGCGCCGACCTCCAGCTCGAAGTCCAGCACCGAACAGCCCGCCGGGACCGGCACGTCGTCGTGCGCGCCGTAGCCCGCGTGCGGGTTGGTGAAGTAGAAGTTGGGCGCCCGGTACCACTCCTCGGGCACGTGCTCCAGCCCGTCCAGGGACTTCGACACCCCCTCGATGTGCGCCTCGAACCCGACGAAGTCCCGGACGGACGGCGGCCGGAGCGGAGGCAGCAACCTCACCTGATCCACCGTCAAGTCGCTTGCGGCGCGCAGCGCTTCGGCGCCGGCCGCGTGCAGCACGTCCTGCTCCAGCAGGGTCAGTACGGTGATGCCCTCGGGCAGCGGATGGACCGTCCCGTCGCGGACGACCCCGGCGCGCTCCACGCCCTCGTGCTCGTATGTCGCGAAACGCATCGCTCACTGCTCCCAGGGGTTGGTGTTGGTGACGGTCCCGGCGCTCAGATGGCCGGCGAAGAGGCCCTCGGGGTCGTAGGCGGCCCGGATCTCCCTGAGCCGACGCCACTGTTCGTCGCCCATGAACCTCAACTGCCGCACGGTGAAGTCCGAGTCGCCGAGGTACTGGCCCGCGGTCACCGGCGCCATGTCCGCCATCGCCCCGTCCAGCCAGCCGCGCAGCTCTGCGTCGCGTGCCGGGTCGTCGTGGACGACGTACGTGGCGCAGTAGATCTCCGACTGCAACGAGAAGGCCATGTCCGGGAGCCGGCGCAGCGGGGCCATCGAGAACCAGATGGTGAAGGTCTGCCTGGTGGGCTGCTCGGTGAACGCCCTGCGGATCGCCGGGACGACCGCGTCGGCGGGGCCGGACAGCCACGCGTTGTCGACCAGATAGCGGTGACCCTCGGGGTTGGCGGTGCGCTGACCCGCCAACTGCTCGGCGAATGTGGTCCGTTGGGCCTCCACGCGGAACAGCGCCCGGTCCGCGTACGGGTTGGCGTGCAGCGGAGCCAGCGCCTGGGCGGCCTGCTCGGCGGTGTCGGTCATCGACACGCCCGTGACCAGGAGGACCGGCTCGTCCCGGTCGGGCGGGGTCTGGGTGAGCGCGACGATCTCGACCAGGTCGGAGACGGTGTGGTGCATGCCGTGCAGCCAGGTCATGACCTCGTCGAACAGGTCGAGCGGATAGGCGTGCACGGTGTGGCCCAGGTGCCGCGGCAGCGGGCGTGTGCGGAGGTGGAAGCGGGTGACGATGCCGAAGAAGCCCGGTCCCGCGCCGCGTGCCGCCCAGAACAGGTCGCTGTGCCGGGTCTCGTCGGCGCGCACCGACTCGCCCTCGGCGGTGACGACATCGATGGCCACGATGTTCTCCGCCGCCCAGCCCCAGCCGCGCGCGTTCCATCCCTGCCCGCCCTGCAGCAGAAAGCCGCCGATGCCGACCGAGGGGCAGTGCCCGCCGTTGAAGAAGCGCCCGAACCCGCCGAGATACGGGTTGAGTTCGTCACCTCCTTTCACACTGGGCGTCGCCGTCACGATCCCGGTCGCCGGGTCGTAGGCCATCTCGCGGAAGTTCCCGAGGTCGATCAGCAGCGCGTCCTCGCGCACCGACCAGGCGGCCCAGCTGTGCCCGCCGGAGCGGACGGCGACCTGCCAGCCCCGCTCCAGGGCGAGCCGTACCCCTTCGACGACGTCCCGCTCCGACGCGGCATTCAGCACGGCCGCCGGTGAACGGTCCGTCGGACGGCGAGCGTTGAAGACCCGGCCGAAGCACGCCGTCCCGAAGTCCTCGTCACCGGGCAGGTGGAGGGTGCCGGCGAAGCGGTCGCCCCACGCGGGTCCGGGAGTCGTCCCCCGCTCGGATGCCGTCACGCGCGTCCTCACTTGACCGCGATCGGGTTGACGGGGGCGCCCACCGCGCCGGTCACCGGGATCGGTGCGGCGACCAGCAGGAACTCGAAGACACCGTCGGCCGCGCAGTCCTCGGCCAGCGCCTCCAGGTCCCACATCTCGCCCAGCGGGAGGCCCATGTTGGGGATCGCTATCTGGTGCAGCGGGGACATCGCGGGCTGCGGGAACTCGTACGGCCGTACCTCAAGGCCCCAGGTGTCCGAGGCGATCGCCGCGATCTCCGTGCGGTGCAGCCAGCCGAGGGTGGTGAAGGAGAGACCGGGCGCGTCACCGGCGGCGTAGCCGCCCCAGGCGCCGAGCCGTCGGACGCGGCCCAGTTGGCCGGTGCGGATCAGGACCAGATCTCCGCGCCGGACGGAACTGGTCGCGCCCTGTGCCTCGATCGTGGCGCGGAGATGCTCCTCCAGGACGGGGAAGCCGTCCGGGAGTTCACCGTGCTCGTCGCCGACCGCGCGGCCCACGTCGAGCAGCACCCCGCGGCCGGTGAAGGCCTCCCGCATGTGCTCGATGCCGGTGACCGAGTCGCCGTCGCCGTTGACGATGGTGCACGGGCGGCCGTTCCACGCCTGCTTGTTGTCGTAGATGTGGCCAAGACCGTCCCACTGCGTGGAGGCCTGCAGCGGCATCACGACATGGTCGTCGGCGCCGCCGAAGCCGTGCGGGAAGCCCTGGGTGCCGGCCGCCGCGTCGGAACCGGTGTCCTTCATGTAGTGCACCGGGTTGATGCGCCCGCGGAACCCGCGCTGCGGTCCGGACTCGTTGAACTCCTGGGCGAGCGAGAAGGCCCGGCCACGCCGCACCAGGCCCACCGCGTGGGCGCGGATCGCGTCGTCGATGAAGTTCAGCGTGCCGAGCACGTCGTCCTCACCCCAACGGCCCCAATTGCGGTAGGCGGCACGGGCCTTGGCGAGTTCTTCCTCGATCGGACCGAGGTCGGCGGCGGTCATCGGGTACGTCCTTTCAGGAGCAGGTCGAGGGCGTTGCCCCCGGCGACGGCGGCCCGGTCGGCCGGAGCGAGCCCGGCCGCGTCCAGCCGGGCCACCGGGTCGTCGACACCCATGTCGAAGGGATGGTCGGTGCCGAGGACGACCCGGTCCGCGCCCACCGCCTCCACGAGGTGCCGCAGCGCGCCCGGCGTGTAGACCAGCGCGTCGAACCACAGCCGCCGCAGATACGCGCTCGGTGGCTCGGCGCAGCCGTGCGCGTCCTCCCGCACCCGCCAGGCGTGGTCGGAGCGGCCGATGTACGTCGGCAGATAGCCGCCGCCGTGCGCCGCCACCAGCTTCAGCCGCGGGAAGCGGTCGAGGACGCCGGTGAAGATGACATGCGAGAGCGCGACCGTCGTCTCGACCGGCTGACCGACCGTGTTCCCCAGGTAGTGGGTGGCCAGACGCTCGCCGAGGGAGCAGCCCCAGGGGTGCACGAAGACGACCGCGCCCAGCTCCTCCGCCCGTTGCCACACCGTGTCGTGCGCGGGGTCGGCCAGTTCACGGCCGTCGACCGTCGTGGAGACGCTGATGCCGTACAGGCCGTGGTCGTTGACCGCCTGGTCGAGCAACGCGACCGCCAGGTCAGGGTGTTGGAGCGGAACGGTGCCCAGGCCGTACAGGCGGCCGGGTGCGGTGGCGCAGTGGTCGGCCACGGACGTGTTGACGGTGCGGGCGAGTCGGATCGCGAGGTCGGGGTCCGCCCAGTAGTGGTGCATCGGCATCGGGCCGACCACCTGGATGTCGACGCCCATCGCGTCGAGGTCCGCGAGGCGTGTGGTGACATCCGTCAACCTCTGCGCCAGGCGCTGGAGTTGGGCCCGGTTGGCGGTCAGGGACGCGGGGGAGTGGGCGCGCTGCTCGGCCGCGAGTTCGGCGGCGAGACCCGGGGTGCCCGCGACCAGGGCGTCGGCGGCGGGGACGGCGAGGTGGCCGTGGAAGTCGACCACGGGCGAGCCGCTCACGCCGCCGCCGTCAGGGTGTCCAGGGTCTCCGACATGATCCGGGCCGGGTCGGCGCCGGGGGTGTCCGGGTGGATCTCCCAGTCGGCGAGCCGGAGGGAGTTCTCCAGCACCATCCGGACCCGGGGCAGGCGCCGGTCCATGAAGTGGTCCAGGGCCTTCTCGGTCGGCTCGTCCGTCGTCACCAGCTCCGCGAGCAGCACGGCGTCCTCCATGCACATCGCGGCGCCCTGCGCGATCAGCGGCGGGCAGGCGTGCGCCGCGTCGCCGATGACCATCGCCCGGCCGCGGTGCCAGGGTCCGTCGACGAGGATCGCCTCGATCCAGCGGTAGTCGACGGCCGTGTCGTCGGGGAGCCGGGCGAGAATGCTGCCCCAGGTCCCGCCGTACCCGGCACCGCGTTCGCGCAGCAGACCGAGCGGGGCGCGTGGGCCGATCAGGGAGGCGTCGAGGTTCTCGTCGAGGAGGTAGGCGTAGCACAGTTCGGGGGAGATCGGGCTGTAGCCGGCCTTGAAGCGGGGGCCGCCGTAGTACACCTCGGCGCAGTCCATCTCGGCCGGGCGCTGTGCGACGACCCGGAAGATCGACATGCCGACCGGGCGGGGCTCGGCGTCGATGCCGATCAGCGCGCGCAGCGCCGAGTTGATGCCGTCGGCGCCCACGACGAGGTCGTAGCGGCTGGTCGACCCGTCCGTGAAGACCACGTCCACCTGGTCCGGCGACTGGTCGAGCCGCCCGACGCTCAGCCCGAGGCGGACCCGCACCCCGTGCGCGCGCACCGCCGCGCACAGCGCGTCCTGCAAGTCCGAGCGCAACGCGCCTGCCGTGGCGGGGAGTTCGGGACCGCCGGTGTGCGGGGTGGGCAACTCGGTGAGGAGGCCGCCGTCGGCGCGGCGCAGCCGCATGAGGTCGAACGGCACCGCACGGGCCAGCACCCGGTCCAACACCCCCACGGAACGCAGCGCCTTGAGCGCGTTGCCCTGAAGGGTGATGCCATGGCCCACACCGAACCACTGCGGAGAGATCTCGGCGAGTTCCACCTCGACGCCACGCTGGGCGAGCGCGAGGCACAGCACGCTTCCGGTGATGCCGCCGCCGACGACGAGCACCTTGTGTACGGGCATGGGCGATCCTTGCGAACGTAGAAGAAGGGTTGGGGGGTCACCCCGAGAAGCGCGGCCCGAGGGCGTGGAAGTGCTCGACGACCGGCGGCGCGGCGAAGAACGGCCCGACCAGGGCCCGCCAGCGGCCGAAGGCCTCGGACTCCCGGAAGCCGACCGTGTGCGCCTCGACCGAGTCCCAGCCGACCAGCAGCAGGAAGGCCGACGGCCGCTCCGCACCGCGCAGCAGCTCGGCCCAGCAGAAGCCGTCGGCCTCGGCCAGCACCTCGCGCGCCGTGCCGAACACCGCCGCGAACTCCCGCTCCCGGCCCGCCTCGACGGTCAGCTCGGCATGCTCGACTATCACGTTCTTCTCCTCGGGAAAGTGGGTGCTCCGAGCCTGCGTGGACGCCCGACGCACGGTCAACGGATCGAGGCATCGGCAAGGGGGACGTCATCCATCCCGGACGGCGATGGACCAGCGGTTCAGCGGTGCGGCGGGGCGCGGCAGGGGCAGCGGTGCCGTGCCCGCCGGGCCGGTGATGGCAGGCATCGCGGATCGTCATTTCCGCCGCGGTCCGCGGCTGCCTAGCGTCGACGGCGAGCCCCCAGCCGTACGAGGAGAGCGCCGTGCCCGATCAACTGCCCACCCACGCCGGTCCGTTCGCGCTCGGCACGTTCGCCGCCGGTGAGGCCGTCTTCCCCGGACTGGTCACCGGTGACCGGGTGCGCGACCTCTCCGACCGCGTGCCGTCGGTCCGGGCGCTCGTCGAGGACTGGGACACCTGGCTGCCCCGGCTCGACGGCCTGGCCCGCTCCACCGAGGGGACCTGGCACCGACTGGCCGCGCTGCGCGTCCTGACCCCGGTCGAGCCCGGCCAGATCCTCCAGAGCGGCGCCAACTACCGCAAGCACGTCGTCGATCTCGTCGCCGCCGAGAAGGAGAGCGTGCACGGCGCCACCCCCGAAGAGGCCCGCGCCGACGCCGAGTCGATGATGGACGAACGCGCCCGCAACGGAGTGCCGTACGTCTTCCTCGGCTCCCCGCGCGCCCTCTGCGGCCCCTACGACGACATCGTGCTCCCCGCGCTCGGCGAACAGCACGACTGGGAGCTCGAACTCGCCCTCGTCATAGGGAGACCGGGCAGGAACATCGCGGCCGAGGACGCCATGGAGCACGTCGCCGCGTACACCATCTGCAACGACCTCACCACCCGCGACCGCCTCTACCGGCCCGACCTCAAGGCCATCGGCACCGACTGGTTCACCGCGAAGAACGCCGACACCTTCCTGCCGACCGGGCCCTTCCTGGTACCGGCGGCCTTCGTCGGAGACTTGGGCGACCTGCGGATCACCCTGCGCCACAACGGAGTCGTACGCCAGGACGAGTCCACCAAGGACATGATCTTCGACATCCCCCGGCTCATCGCGTACGTCTCCACGACCACCACCCTGCGCCCAGGCGACCTGCTGCTCACCGGTTCCCCGGCCGGCAACGGCGCGCACTGGGGCGTCTTCCTGCAGCCCGGCGACGTCGTCGACTCCGAGATCACCGGCCTGGGCCACCAGCGCAACACCGTCAGGAGCCACGCATGACCTTCCAGCCCATCACCCATCTGCGCCATGTCGACCTGGCCGTACCGGACTTCGCCCGCCAGCGCGCCTTCTACGGCACCACGTGGGGCCTGACCGAGGTCGCGGGCGACAGCGGTGTCGCCTTCTTCGCCGCCGAGGGCAGCCCCGAGCAGTACGTCGTCCGCATCCGCGAGGACGCCCGGAAGCGGATGGACCTCGTGGCCTTCGGCGCCCCATCACCGGCCGCCGTCGACGAGTTGCACGGGCGGCTCGGCCGAGCCGGAGTCCGGCTCATCGGCGAGCCGGGCGCGCTCGACACCCCGGGCGGAGGCTACGGTTTCCGGTTCTTCGACCCGGACGGGCGGGTCGTCGAGGTCTCGGCGGACGTCGAGACGCGCACCCACCGCAGGATCGAGGAGCGCGAGGCCGTCCCGGTCCGGCTCTCGCACTGCGTGGTCAACTCCCAGGACCCGGAGGGGCTACGGGACTTCTACGTCCGGCACCTCGGCTTCCGGCTCACCGACACCCTGTACTCGACGCACATGGGTGACCTCATGTACTTCCTGCGGTGCAGCCCGCTGCACCACTCCTTCGCCATCGCCCGGGGACCCCATGTGTCCCTGCACCACGCGTCGTTCGAGATGCGCGGCGTCGAAGAATACATGCGCGGCACCGGTCGGGCGCTGCGTGCCGGGACCCGGCTCACCTGGGGGCCCGGACGGCATCTCGCGGGCGACAACACCTTCTCGTACTTCCACGACCCGCACGGCAACACCGTCGAGTACACGACCGAACTCGCCGTCCTGGAGGAGGACGTGTGGCATCCGGGCCGTCATGACGTCGACGACCCGATCACCCAGGACCAGTGGGGCACCGCCGACCCGATGAGCGAGTCGGTCGCCAAGGAGCAGTTCAACGACCCCGACGTGCTCTTCGAAGCGCCCCCTGTCTGACACCCCCGTTCCCCTCCCCGGACACACCGCCCCGCCGTCCGGCACCCCTCTCCCTCGCGAACCACGCGCAGAAAGGCCGCAGTTGTGGCAGCCATCCTCAAGCACGCCGTGCCCACGTCGGAGGTGACCGCCTCCCTCGACCGGGTGCGCGAGACCGTGACCGGCGTCATCGCGGACATCCGCGCCCGGGGCGACGAGGCGGTGCGCGCCTGCTCGGAGAAGTTCGACAGGTGGAGCCCCGACTCCTTCCGGCTGACGGACGAGGAGGTCGAGAAGATCGTCGCCTCGGTGCCGCGGCAGGTCATCGACGACATCCGCTTCGTCCAGGACCAGGTGCGCGCCTTCGCCCGCCACCAGCTCGACTCCCTGCGGGAGTTCGAGGTGGAGACCCTGCCGGGCGTACGGCTCGGGCAGAAGCACATCCCGGTGCGGGCGGCGGGCGCGTACATCCCCGGTGGGCGCTACCCGCTCACCGCCTCCGCCCACATGACCATCGTCACCGCCAAGGTCGCGGGCGTGCCCCGGGTCGTCGCCTGTACGCCGCCCATCCACGGCGAGATCCCGGCCGCCACCGTCGCCGCGATGCATCTCGCCGGCGCCGACGAGATCTGGCTGCTCGGCGGAGTGCAGGCCGTGGCCGCGATGTCCGTCGGCACCGAGACGATGCGGCCCGTCAACCTGATCGCCGGGCCCGGCAACGCCTATGTCGCCGAGGCCAAGCGGCAGTTGTTCGGCGAGATCGGCATCGACCTCTTCGCCGGGCCCACCGAGATCCTCGTCCTCGCCGATGACCGGGCCGACCCGTTCGTGTGCGCCGTGGACCTGCTCTCGCAGGCCGAGCACGGCCCGGACTCCCCGGCTGTCCTGATCACCACCTCCCGCGAGCTGGCCGAGAGGACGATCGCCGAGGTGGAACGCCTCCTGCCCGGCATGCCCACCCGCGACTTCGCCGAGCCCGCCTGGCGCGACCACGGCCAGGTGCACGTCGTCGACACCCTGGACGAGCTGTACGCCCTCGCCGACGAGTTCGCTTTCGAGCACGTCGAGGTGCTGACCGCCGAACCTCGCCTCGCGCTGGAGCGGATGAGCCAGTACGGGGCCCTGTTCCTCGGTGAGGGCACCTGTGTGTCGTTCGGCGACAAGGTCATCGGCACGAACCATGTGCTGCCCACCCGTGGTGCCGCCCGCTACACCGGCGGTCTGTGGGTGGGGAAGTACCTCAAGACGGTCACCTACCAAGAGGTCACCGACATCGACTCCCAGGCGCTGCTCGGCCGGTTGTGCGGACGGGCGGCCCGCGTCGAGCTGTTCGAGGGCCACGCACGCTCCGGCGACGTACGGGCCGCCCGGGCGGCGGGCGACGAACTGCCCTGGAACACCCCATGACCTCGGACCCCGGCACCACCCCGGACCGTGGCAGGCCCCTCGACGGCCGTACGGCACTGATCACCGGCGGGGGCGGACCTCTGGGGCGTGCCTTCGCGCTGGCCCTCGCGGACTCCGGCGCCCGGGTGGTCCTGGTCGGGCGCGACGAGGCGGCGCTCGCGGAGGCGGCGGCACGGGTGGTGAAGGACGGCGGACAGGCCCGTACGGCCTCCTGCGACGTGTCCGACCCCGCGGCCGTGGATGCCCTCGCGGCGCAACTCGTTGACGAGGACGTGTCGTTGCTCGTCAACAACGCCGGAGTCGCCGGTCCCGTACGGCCGTTGGTCGACGTCGAGCCCGACGAGTGGGACGACGTGTTCGCCGCCAACGTCCGGGGCGTCTATCTGATGTGCCGGGCCTTCCTGCCGCCGATGCTGGCGGCCGGACGCGGTGACATCGTCAACGTGGCCTCGGTCAGCGGCAAGCGCCCGCTGCTCAACCGGACGCCGTACACCGCCTCCAAGATGGCGCTGATCGGCCTGACGAGGACACTCGCCGGGGAGGTCGGCCCGCGGGGAGTCACGGTCAACTCCCTCTCTCCGGGGCCGGTTCGGGGGCCGCGCATGGACCGCAACTTCCGGCTCATCGCCCAACTGACCGGCTGCACCGTCGCCGAGGCCGAGAGCGACTTCGCCTCCCGGGCCGCCCTCGGCCGGCTCGTCGAGGAGCACGAGGTCGCCCGGGCGCTCCTGGCGATGCTCGCGATGCCCGGCCTGTGCGGGGCCGACATCGACCTGTCGGCGGGGATGATCGCCCCGGCGTAGCGGCGGGGAGCGGGCGGGAGACGGTGAGGCGGACGACCCGCAAGTCGTCCGCCGCACCGGTGTGTTCAGGTCCGCACACCGGCTATGACGACTCTGTGTGACCGCCATGAAATGGTCCGCGTGATCCGAGGCATCGGACTCCTGTATGGGTGTGCCACCCGCCTGTTCGGCGGTTCTCCTGGCTGCTTCACTCCCTCGTGCGCACCTTCGGTGCCTCCGCCGGGCCGTCCGCTCTCCGCGTTCGACGGCCGGCCGGTCACACTGCGCGACGACGCATCGATCTCTGGGAAGGCAAGCAATGACGCTGATCACCCGACGCTCGGTCCTGATCGCCGGTACCGCCACGGCCGGCGCCGTACTGGTGCCCGCGGTCTCCGCCACCGCCGCCCCGACGGACCTCAAGTCCGCGAAGGCGAAAGGGAGTTCGGGGACGCGGATCTCGGTCGCGGCCGGGCAGACCTACACGCTCTCCGCGACCACCCGCGTGAGCGAACTGTCGATCGCCGACGGCGGCAGGATCGTCGCCCCGGACGGATCCGCCCTCACCCTGACCGTCGACGGCGTCGAGACCGGCCAACTGCTCACCGCC
Organism: Streptomyces sp. NPDC090083; assembly: GCF_044747445.1. Lineage (NCBI taxonomy): Bacteria > Bacillati > Actinomycetota > Actinomycetes > Kitasatosporales > Streptomycetaceae > Streptomyces > Streptomyces sp. NPDC090083. The sequence continues at coordinate 45,666 of NZ_JBIVED010000009.1, forward strand.
ACCGGCGGAACCGACACCCTGATCCAGGCCGGCACCTACCGCGGCGATGTCGTCCTGACCGTCGCCACCGCGAACGAGGTGACGTACGAGACGCTCACCTTCCCCTTCCGGCAGGCGGTCTACGTCGACGCCGACGGCGTGGCCAGGGACAAGTCCGTCCTCGCGGCCGTCCTCGGCGGCAAGCTCACCGACGCCCGCGCCAGGAACGTGTCGATCACCTCGACCGGCGAGTGCTTCGACGGGGTCTACGTCCAGGACGCCACCTACACCCTCGACCGGCCCGTCATCTCCCTGACGGGCAACGGCCGTTGCGACTTCGCGGGCTACGGCGCGGCGGTCGTCGGCGATGGCGCGGCGACCACACTCGTCGTCGACGGCGCCCGGATCGACACCAGGGGAGTCGTCCGCACCGCCGTCATCTCCGACGACGGCGCCAACGTCATCGTCAAGGACTCCGTCGTCCGCACCCGCAACGGCGTACTCCCCGCCGACTACCGAGCCACCGTGGAAACCCCGTACATGGAGTCCGTCCCCTGGATGCTCGGACTCGACGGCAACGTCCGCGCCACCAACCTCATCGGCAAGGACAGCAAGGCGACCTACCTCAACTCGACCGTGTTCTCGGAGACCTGGGGCGCCCTGTCGGTCGAGGGCGGCAGCGGGCTCAAACTGACCGCGATCAACAGCCACTTCGGCAACACGGGGGAGTACGGCTACGGCACCTACGCCATCGGTGACGCCACCGTGCGGGTGCTCGGCTCCCGGCTCGACGTCGGCAGCTACGCGACCATCATCGCCGGTCCGGCGGCGGTCGTGCACTACGGCGACAGCACCAGGGCCGCCGTCTCCGCGCTCAACACGGAGCTGGAACTCGGCCTGTCCAAGGCCGAGTTGGCGGCCGTGCCGGTACGCAACACCGTCGTGGACTCCGGTCACTTCGGCTACATGTTCTTCGGCGCGGGCGACCTCACCCTCGACGGCGGCACGGTGATCAACTCCGAACGGGCCACCTTCCTCAACAAGGGCCAGCAGACCACGATCAGCGTCGACGGCTCGCAGGGCGCCCGGCTCAACCCGCGCGACGGGATCATCCTCCAGCTGATCGAGCTGGACGACCCGGGCCCGGTCGACGTCGACGGCAAGATGATGAACATCGGCGTCTACACCGAGCCCACCGGCGACCCGGTGAAGGACGCCGGCTTCGACCCGACCGCCGTGCACGCCACGGACGGCGCCGCCACCTTCAGCTCCATCGCGCTGAAGGGCGACTTCTACAACGGCATGCGCACGGGCAAGAACATGGTCCTCACCTTCGAGGACGCCAGTGTCGAAGGCGTCATCTCCGCGACCAGGGCCGAGCACCGGGTCTCCAGCATCGACGCGTCGACCTTCTACGAGCTGGGCATCGTCACCAACACCGCGCGGGCCGCCGTCAACAACGGCGCGATCGTCCGGCTGGACAGCGGCTCGACGTGGACGGTCACCGGCACCTCGTACCTGACCCGGCTCGACCTCGCCGCCGACGCGGCCGTCAGGGCGCCCCGGGGCAGGAAGGTCACCCTGACGGTCGACGGCACCGCCACGGCCCTCACCCGGGCCGGACCTACACCGGCGCGCTCACCCTCACCGTCGCGTGAGCCGGGGCGGAGGCGCGGGACTCAGCCGAGGCGCGCCTCCGCCTCCTTCGCGATCCGCTCGAACTGCGCGCCCATGGCCGCCTGAAGGGCCTGCGCCCCGGACAACGGCCGCACCATGACGGTCAGTTCGTCGATCAGGCCCTCCTCGTTGACATGGATGAAGTCGCACCCGGTCAGCTCGCGGTCGCCGACCCGCGCGGCGAACAGCAGCGCGTGGTCGGTGCCGTCCGGGTCGCCGATCTCCCGGACGTAGCGGAAGTCCTCGAAGACCCGGGCCACCCCGTGCAGGATCGCCGCGGTGATCGCCTTGCCGGGGTACGGCTTGAACACGACCGGGCTGGTGAAGACCACGTCCTCGGCCAGCAGCGCCTCGACGGCGTCCATGTCCTGCGCCTCGACGGCCTCACGGAACGCGCGCATCGGTTCACCTCATAGTCAATTAGTTGAGTAGGTGTGGATGAGACTAATCAACGGCTGTTAGCGTGTCCACATGTCCCTTAAGTACGCGGTCCTCGCGGCCCTCCTGGAAGGGGAGGCCTCCGGCTACGAGCTGGCCAAGGTGTTCGACGTGTCGCTCGCGAACTTCTGGCCCGCGACACCGCAGCAGCTCTACCGCGAACTGGAGCGCCTCGCACAGGACGGCCTCATCGAGGCCCGGGTCGTCCAGCAGGAACGCAGGCCCAACAAAAGGATGTTCACGCTCACCGAGGCCGGCCGGCACGACCTCGACGCCTTCGCCGCCGAGCCGCCCCGCCGCCCCACCGCCATCCGTGACGAACTCCTCATCAAGATCCAGGCCATGGACGGCACCGCCCCCGCCGTAACCCGCGCCCTGATCGAGGAACGCGCGTCCTGGTCGCGCGGCAAACTCGACCGCTACGCACGCGTCCGGGACCGGCTCCTCGCCGGCCGGACCGAGGAGGAGTACCTCCGGGACACCGACCGGGTCGGGCCGTACCTCACGCTGATGGCCGGGATCTCCTTCGAGGAGGAGAACCTGCGCTGGTGCGAGCGCGTTCTCCAGGTCCTGAAGCGGCGCGTTGCCCTAGGCTGACCCGGATGTTCAGCCCCGAAGGCCCCAGTCTGCGTGAACTCGCCGTCCAGGCACTGTCGTCCGTCGAGCACGGCTACGACCTCCTCGCGCCCAAGTTCGACCACACCCCCTTCCGCACCCCGGACCCGCTGCTCGACGCGGTGGCCGCGATGCTGCGCCGCGTCGGCACCTTCGACGACGGACTCGACCTGTGCTGCGGCACCGGAGCGGGCGTCGAGGCGCTGACGAAGGTGTGCCGAGCGAGCGTCACCGGCGTCGACTTCAGCACCGGGATGCTGGAGGTGGCGCGGGAGCGCGTACAGAGCGGCGGACCCCGCGTCTCCTGGGTGCGCGGCGACGCCAGGGCACTGCCGTTCGCCCCCGCCTTCGACCTGGTGGTGAGCTTCGGGGCGTTCGGGCACTTCCTGCCCCGCGAACTGCCGGGACTGTTCGGCCAGGTGCAGTCCGTGCTGCGGCCCGGCGGCTGCTTCGCCTTCCCCGTCGTCGCACCGCCGCGCCCGGCCTCGCCCGCGTACTGGATGCTGTCCGGCTTCGACGCGGTGATGAAGGCGCGTAACGCCCTCTGGCGTCCGCCGTTCGTCATGTACTACCGCGATTTCCAACTCGGCCTGGTACTGCCGGAGTTGGAGCGCGCCGGATTCGCCGTCGACCTGTACGCCCTGCCGGAGTTCGGGCCGCGCGACGACGGCAGCCCCCGCGTCCGCATGGTCGCGGCGCGACGGCTGCCGTAGCCGGAGCGGGTCCTAACAGGTCGCTGCCGCCGCCGACTTGACGACCTTCGTGACCAGGTCGGGGTGGGAGACCATCGCGACGTGCGAGGAGTCCACGACGGTGGTGTGCGAACCGGCCCGCTTCGCCTCGAAGCGTTCCAGGTCGGGTGCGATCGCGCGGTCCTGCGCCGCCACGACCGCCCACGAGGGGATGTCGCGCCAGGCCGCCGCGGTGGCGGCATCCGTGAACGCCGCCGCGCTGATGGGGCGTTGGGAGGCGCCCATGAGCGCCGACGTGGCCACCGGGAGGTCGGCGGTGAACACCGCGTGGAACTTCGCCGTCTGGATCGCCAGATCGGTGCCGCCCGCCCCGTCGGGCAGCGGCTGGAGCGCGTCGCCCAGCTGCGAGCCGGGGAACCGCGCGGCCAGTTCGCCGAGTTGCTCGCCCTTGTCGGGCATGAAGGCCGCGACGTACACGAGCGCCTTCACGCTCGCGTCGCCCGCCGTCGCCTGACTGATCACCGCGCCGCCGTAGGAATGTCCCACGACGACCTTCGGGCCCTCGATCGTCGCGAGGAGCGCGGTGAGATAGGCGCCGTCCTTGATCAGCCCGCGCAGCGGATTGGCCGGGGCCACCACCGGGTAGCCCGCCTTCTGCAGCCGCGAGGCCACGGCCGACCAGCTGGACGCGTCGGCGAACGCCCCGTGCACCAGGACCACGGTGGGCTTCGGCCCTGAGCGCGAAGCCCCGGCGGCGGACGCCGCCGAGGCGGGAAGTGCGGTGGCCGCGAGGGTACCGGCCGCGACGGCCGCCCCCAGAAGCAGAGGTCTCCGGGAAATCGTCATCGGTGCGCTCCAGTCGAGGTCGAGGAGATCGGCGTCGTGCGCGTACTGGTCCATGCCCGGCGGTCCTCAGTATGCGTGGGCACGGGCCCGGCAGTCCGGCGTACGGCCCCACTCGGTGCGGGACGGCACCGTTGTCGCGGCCTGGGCGATCTCCTACGCTGAGCGTCGAGTGGCCAAGCGTGGTGTCCGGGAACGGAGTTGTGCATGCTGAGCAAGAGTGAAGCCGGCGAAGCGGTCCGCCGGGCCAAGGTCGAGACCGGTGTCACATGGGCCCAGTTGGCGGAGGCCGTGGGCCGGCCGCTCGCGTGGACCACGGCGGCCCTGCTGGGCCAGCATCCGATGTCCAAGGACGAGGCGGCCACCGCCGCCGCCCTCCTGGAACTCGGTGAGGACGCCGCCTTCGCCTTCCAACTCCAGCCCACCCGCGGCGCGTTGGACGCCGCCGTGCCGGTGGACCCGACGATCTACCGGCTCTACGAGGTGGTCCAGGTCTACGGCCCCACCATCAAGGAACTGATCCACGAACAGTGCGGCGACGGCATCATGAGCGCCATCAACTTCCGCCTCGACGTCAGCCGCGTGCCCGACCCGGCCGGTGACCGGGTCGTCATCACCCTCGACGGCAAGTACCTGCCGTACCAGTGGGAGTGAGCGTGTCCCGGCACACCGGTGACGTCAGCGGCGCCGGGCGGAGTTGAGCCGGGCCGCCTGCCGGGTCAGATGGTCGCGCTCGGCGAGGTTGGGTGCCTTCAGGGCCGCCTCCGCGTACAGCCGGGCCGCCCTCCGCTCGTCCCCGTCGCGTTCGTGCAGGTAGGCCGCCACCGCCGTGTAGCGGGGCAGCGAGTCGTCCAGGAGGGCGAGCGCGGCCAGGCCCGCGCGCGGTCCGTCGGCCTCGCCCACGGCGACCGCGCGGTTGAGGCGGACCACCGGGTTGTCGGTCAGGCGCGCGAGTTCGTCGTACCACTCGACGATCTGCACCCAGTCCGTCTCCCCGGCGACGGGCGCGTCCGCGTGCAGGGCGGCAATCGCGGCCTGCGCCTGGAACTCGCCCAACCGGTCGCGCGCCAGGGCGACTTGGAGGATCGCGACGCCCTCGGCGATCACTGACGTGTCCCACCGCGCGCGGTCCTGCTCGGTGAGCGGGACCAGACTGCCGTCCGGCGCGGTCCGGGCGGCGCGCCGGGCGTGGTGCAGCAGCATCAGCGCGAGCAGGCCCGCGACCTCGGGGTGATCGATCGCGGCGGCGAGCTGCCGGGTCAGCCGGATCGCCTCGGCGGCGAGGTCGACATCGCCGGAGTAGCCCTCGTTGAACACCAGGTACAGCACGCGCAGCACGGTCGCGACATCGCCGGGCCGGTCGAACCGCACCCCGGACACGGTGCGCTTGGCCCGGCTGATCCGCTGTGCCATCGTCGCCTCGGGCACCAGGTAGGCCTGCGCGATCTGCCGCGTGGTGAGACCGCCGACGGCGCGCAACGTGAGCGCGACCGCCGACGACGGTGTCAACGACGGGTGGGCGCACAGGAAGTAGAGCTGGAGGGTGTCGTCCGTCGAGGCCGCGGGACCGGGCGCCGGTTCCTCGTCGACACGGTCCTCACGCCGGCGGCGGGCACCGTCCGCCCGCGTCGCGTCCAGGAACCGCCGCCACGCCACTGTGACCAGCCAGCCCTTCGGGTCGCGCGGCGGATCGTCCGGCCACACCCGGACCGCCTCGACCAGCGCGTCCTGCACGGCGTCCTCGGCCGCCGCGAAATCCGCTCCGCGCCGGACGAGGACGCCGAGGACGCTCGGCGTGAGGCTCCTCAGCAGGACCTCGTTCACTTGAAGGTGCACTCCGTGGTGGACGGGTGCGCGCCCAGGAACGGACGGAGCTCCAGCCACTCGTGGATCGGCCGGCCACCGGCCCCGGGCGCGGCCGACAGCTCACCGGCCAGCTCCAGCGCGCGCTCGTAGGAGTCGACGTCGATCACCATCCAGCCGGCGATGACGTCCTTGGTCTCGGCGAACGGGCCGTCGGTGACCGGCGGGCGGCCCTCACCGTCGTAGCGGACGAAGGTCCCCTCGGGGGAGAGCGCCTGACTGTCGACGAACTCACCGGTCTTCTCCAGCCGGGCCGCGAAGTCGTTCATGTACTGGATGTGGGCGGAGACCTCCTCGGGCGTCCACTGGTCCATCGGGACGTCGTTCGCGGGGGCGGGGGCGCCGCGGTAGTGCTTCAGGAGCAGGTACTTGGCCATCGTCGTTCTCCTCGGTGCCGGTGCGTTCCATTGTGGTCGCTGTCACCTCGGGGACGGAGCCCGGCACGGGATCTCGACATCGGCGGCGGAAAGATGTGCCGCGAAGTTCACGGGAGAACGGGAGAGAGAGGGGGAGGGCGGAAGGGAGGCGGGTGGTCACTCCTCTTCCCTTCTTAACGTATAGCGCACCGGGGGGCTTGCGGCAAGGCCCCCGTCGTGCCGCAGAATGTCCGGCCTGAGCCCACGACCTGCGGAAACGGGAGTCTCGAATGCGTGTGTTGTTGTCGACGTGGGGATCGCGCGGGGATGTCGAACCGCTCGCCGGACTCGCGTCGCGTCTGCTGGAACTCGGCGCGGAGGTACGCGTGTGCGCGCCGCCCGACGAGGAGTTCGCCGAGCTGCTGGCCCGGGCCGGGGTGCCGCTGACGCCGCTCGGCCCCTCCGTGCGGTCCGTGGTGAACGGCGCGAAGCCGCCGTCGGCCGCGCGGGCCTTCGAGCTGGCGCCCGAACTGGTCGCCGCCCGCTACCGGACGCTCACCGAGGCGGCCGAGGGCTGTGACGTGCTGCTGGCCACCGGACTGATGCCGGCCGGCGCCCGCTCCGTCGCCGAGAAACTCGGCATCCGCTATGTGCTCGCCTGCTTCCACACCGCGGGACTGCCCTCCTCGACCTACCCGCCGCTCTCCCGGCCGGGACACGCCTCCTCACCGGAGGAGACCGACATCAAGACCCTGTGGGAGCAGGACGCCCAGCGCGTGAACGCCCTGTACGGCGAGGCGGAGAACCGGCACCGGGCCGAGATCGGCCTGCCGTCGGTCGAGAACGTGCGGGACTACGTCTTCACCGAGCGGCCGTGGCTCGCCGCCGACCCGGCGCTGTTCCCCTGGCAGGACCACACCGACCTCGACGTGGTGGTGACCGGCCCCTGGATCCTGCCCGACGAGCGCCCGCTCCCGGCCGACCTGGAGGCCTTCCTGAACGCCGGTGAGGAGCCGGTGTACGTCGGCTTCGGCAGCATGGCGCTGCGCACCTCGCCCGACCTCGCCCGGGTCGCCATCGAGGCCGTCCGCGCCCGGGGGCGGCGGGTGCTGCTCGCCCGGGGCTGGGCGGACCTGGCCGCGATCGACGACCGGGACGACTGCTTCGTCGTAGGAGAGGTCAACCAGCAGGCGCTCTTCCGGCGGGTCGCCGCCGTCATGCACCACGGCGGGGCGGGCACCACGACGACCGCCGCGCTCGCCGGAGCACCGCAGCTGGTCGTGCCGCAGATCGCCGACCAGCCATACTGGGCGGCGGGAGTGGCCGACCTGGGCATCGGTGCCGCGCACGCCGGGCCGACGCCGACCCACGACTCCCTGTCGGCCGCGCTCACCACCGTCCTGGACCCCGGGACCCGGGCACGGGCGCGCACGCTGGCGGAGGACGGCACCTTCCGCACCGACGGGACGACAGTGGCCGCGAGGATGCTCCTCGACACGGTCGGCGAGGAAGGGCCCTCCCCGCGCGCGTGAACAGGCCGGACACCGAACACGAGAACCCGCACACACCGGTCCGCACGCCCCGCCGTGCGCGACCGCAGAACGGAACTGATGCCGTGAACCCCCTGACCACCAGCGCCTTCGACCTCCCCGACCGCCTCTCCGCCAAGGCCGACCCCGCGCTGATCGCCGGCGACGAGCGGCACTTCGCGGCGATCGCCGCATGCCTGGAGGAGTCGATCGCGGAGCTGACCGGGCTCCTCGACGCCGAGCGCAGGGCGCCCGGCGGCATCGGCCGGGCGGCGATGGACCGGGACACGGAGATCCACCGGCTCACCACCCGGCTGCGCACCCTGCGCCGCTTCGGCCTGGACCTGTGCCTGGGCCACATGGTCGACGAGCACACCGCCGAGCCCGTGTACATCGGGCGGCTCGGCCTGACCGACCGCACCGGCCGACGGCTGCTGCTCGACTGGCGTTCCCCCGCCGCCGAGCCGTTCTTCGGCGCCACCCACGCCCGCCCGATGGGCCTGGCGAGCCGCCGCAGGTACCGCTGGACGCGCGGCCGGATCAGCGACTACTGGGACGAGGTGTTCACCGCCGACGGCTTCGCCGGGCACGCCGCGCTCGACGACCAGTCCGCGTTCATCGCCAGCCTCGGCGGCAACCGCTCCGGCCGGATGCGCGATGTGCTCGGCACCATCCAGGCCGACCAGGACGCCATCATCCGCGCCGGATCGCGCGGCGCGCTCGTCGTCGACGGCGGCCCCGGCACCGGCAAGACCGTCGTCGCGCTGCACCGCTCCGCCTACCTCCTCTACGCCGACCCCCGGCTCGGCCACCGCAGGGGCGGCGTGCTCTTCGTGGGCCCGCACCGGCCCTACCTGGACTACGTCGCCGACGTCCTGCCCAGCCTCGGCGAGGAGGGCGTGCGGACCTGCATCCTGCGGGACCTCGTCGACGAGGGCGCCGCCGCGACCGTCGAGGCCGACCCCGAGGTGGCGCGCCTGAAGGCGTCCGTGCAGCTGGTGCGGGCGATCGAGCCCGCCGTCAGGTTCTACGAGGAGCCGCCCACCAAGGGCATGACGGTCACCACGCACTGGTCCGACATCCGGCTGACCGCCGAGGACTGGGCCGTCGCCTTCGAGGCGGCCGAACCCGGCACCCCGCACAACGAGGCACGCGAGCAGGTCTGGCAGGAACTGCTCACGATCCTCATGGAGAAGCACGACGACAGCGCCGCGCCACCGGACGCACAGGTCTCGCCCGAACTGCTCCGCAGGTCGCTGCGGCAGAACCGGGAACTGCTCACCGCCTTCAACCGCGCCTGGCCGCTGATCGAGGCGGCCGACCTCGTCGGCGACCTGTGGACCGTGCCGGCCTACCTGCGCAAGTGCGCCCCCTCGCTGAGCCGGGACGAGGTCCAGCGGCTCCAGCGCGCGGACGCCCAGGCCTGGACCGTGTCCGACCTGCCGCTGCTCGACGCGGCACGGCAGCGGCTCGGTGACCCCGAGTCCGCGCGCCGCAAGCGCCGGCAGGAAGCCGCCGTCGCCGCCGAGCACTCCCGCAGGACCGACGTCATCGACAGCCTGCTGCAGAACGTCGAGATCGACGAGAGCGAGGGCGCGATGGGCATGCTGTACGGACAGGACCTGCGGGACGCCCTCATCGACGAGGCCGCGCAGCCCGGCATCGAACCCGACCTGCTCGCCGGGCCGTTCGCGCACGTCGTCGTGGACGAGGCGCAGGAACTCACCGACGCGGAATGGCAGATGCTCCTGCTGCGCTGCCCGTCCCGGAGCTTCACCATCGTCGGCGACCGCGCCCAGGCCCGGCACGGCTTCACCGAGTCGTGGCAGGAACGGCTGAAGCGGATCGGCCTGGACCGCGTCGACCTCGCGTCCCTGACCATCAACTACCGCACCCCGGAAGAGATCATGACCGAGGCCGAGCCGGTCATCCGTGCCGTGCTCCCGGACGCCAACGTGCCGACGTCGATCCGCGGCAGCGGCATCCCGGTCGCCCACGGGTCCGTCGCCGACCTGGAGCCGGTCCTCGACAGCTGGCTGGCCGAGCACCCGGACGGGATCGGCTGTGTCATCGCCACGGCCGACCTGGACCAGGACCTCTTCCGGGCGAGGCCGCGCGTCAGGGCGCTGACTCCCGTGCTGTCCAAGGGACTTGAGTTCGACCTGGTCGTGCTCGTCGACCCGGAGGAGTTCGGCGAGGGTGTCGAGGGGGCCGTCGACCACTATGTGGCGATGACCCGGGCGACCCAGCGGCTGGTCGTGCTCACCAGCGCGTGAGCCGGTCCGGCGCGCGGCGGGTCGGGCCCGCCGCGCGCCGGATCCTCGGCCTCAGCCCGCCGCCGGGAGCGTGAACTCGTAGATCAGGGCGTCCTGTTGGGCCTCCACCACCAGGTCGGTGATCTCCAGCGGGCGCGCGTACTGGTCGTGCACGCGCCGGGTCACCCGGACCGAGGAGGCGTGGGCGGTCTGGGTGATGGCGTCGCGGTGGTGCAGGGTCAGGCCCGCGCGGCGCATCCAGTCGTAGGCGCGCCGGAGTTGGGCGGCGGCGGAGCCGTCGGCGCGGTCGCGGTAGCGGGCCAGCTCCTCCACCTCGGACAGGGCCACCGCCGAGAAGGACGTGACGGCGGTCCGCAGTCCGCTGCCGTCGGCCGCCGCCGACGTGTAGCGGTGCACCAGCGTCGGCCGGTGCGGGGCGATGCCCAGGGCCTCGGCGTGGTCGGGCGGGGGCGTCTCCCAGGTGACGGTGGCCCGGTCGAAGCCGGTCGGCTCCGGGCTGCGGGCGCCGACCGGGAAGGTGAGGGAGGACGGGTTCTCGACGGGGCGTCCGCTCAGGGTGGCGTGGCTGCCGCGCCGGTCGGTGGAGACCAGACCGTCCCTGCGCAGCACCTCCAGCGCCTGTCGCACGGTCTCCCGGCTGACCTGGAAGTGTTCGGCCAAGTGCCGTTCGCCGGGCAGGCGTTCACCCGGCGGGATGGTGCCGTCGTGGAGCTCGCCGAGCAGTTGCGCGGCGACCTTCCCGTAGAGGGGCTGGTCGTCGGCGGTCGGGTGGTGGTGGGGGGTGGTGCGGGCCATGCCGCGCCTCCTGTTGGTGACAAGGCTGAGGGCAGAACTGGTGACGATTCGTAGCCGTGCGGGCTCGTTGCGCGACCAGATCTAGCATTGGTCTAAACCACCAGGGAAGGGCGGCAGAGCAGTTAGGCCGAAACCGACCCGCGCCGATCACTCCTCACAGCGCGCCGTACACGGCGTCGACAAGGGCCGTCTTCCGTGGGTCGTCGGCGATATGAGGCCCCATCCGGTTCATCACATAGCCGATCGACACCCCCGCCTCGGGGTCGGCGAGACCGAAGGAGCCGCCGAACCCGTCGTGTCCGAAAGCCCTCGGGTTGGGGCCGTACGATCCGTGCGGGCCGCTGAGCCACAGGCCGAGGCCGATCTCCGTCTCGTGCCCGAGACCGGCGCCGAGCACCAGGTCGTGGCAGCTGCCCTGGCCCTCGCGCACCCGCTCGGCCGCCTCGGGGGACAGGACGCGGTGGCCGTCGTAGGAGCCGCGCCCGGCGAGGACGCCGTACAGCGCGGCGACCGCGCGTGCCGTGCCGTGGCCGTTCGCGGCCGGGATCTCGGCGGCGCGCCACTCCGGGGTGTTGGCCTCGGCCGCGCCCGCGACCGGGTTGGTCAGCGCGGCGATGGCGGCGGGCGCCAACCGGCTGAAGATCGCGGCCTGTTCACTCGCGGAGGCGGCGGGCGGATGCACCAGCTCGGCCGCCCGGCCGGCCTCCTTCTCCGGCAGCCCGATGGTGAAGTCGATGCCGAGCGGACCGGTCACCTCGCGCTCCAGGAAGGCGCTCGGGAGCAGTCCCGAGACGCGGCGCACGACTTCGCCGACGAGGAAGCCGTAGGTCAGCGCGTGGTACCCGGACCGGGTTCCCGGCTCCCACCACGGCTCCGTCGCCGCGAGGCGTTCGGTGGTCACCTCCCAGTCGTAGAGCTGCGCCATGGAGTGCGGCTCGCGCAGGCCGGCCAGTCCGGCGCGGTGCGAGAGCAGATGGCGTACGAGGACGTTCTCCTTGCCCGCGGCGGCGAACCCGGGCCAGTACGCGGCCACCGGGGCGTCCAGGTCGAGCGCGCCCCGGTCGGCGAGGATGTGGGCGCACAGGGCCACCGGGCCCTTCGTCGTCGACCACACGTTGACCAGGGTGTCCCGTTCCCAGGGGCGGGTCCCGGCGGCGTCGGCCCAGCCTCCCCACAGGTCGGCCACGGTCTCGCCGCCGACGGTGACGGTGACCGCGGCGCCCAGTTCGCCCCGGTCCCGGAAGTTCTCCTCCAGTGCGGTGCGCACCGCCGTGAAGCGGGGGTCGCAGTGGCCTTCGACGGCTGGCTGGTGCTCGGACATGGGGCCTCCGTGGTGCGCAGGACGTCCGGGCCGCCACGCTGCGGCCCGGACGTCCTGAACATACCGACTGGTCGGACTGACCGGAAGACGTCGTGGGCTCAGTTCAGGAACAGGGTCCCGGCCGGCTCCCGGTGTCCCGCCTCGGTGTGCCAGTAGTCGCGGGTCTCCACCGCGAGCCCGGCGCCGTCGAAACGCGCGAGGACACACCCGGCGAGCGTCGACGGCTCACCGTCCTCCTCCGCCAGCACCCTGAACTCGGCCACGGCGACACCATGTTGACCGACGACCGGGGCCGAGAACCGCACCTCCCGCACCCGCTCCGCCGCGAACGACCACCGGAGATAGTCGCCCAACTCGCCCCGCCCGCGGTGCGGTTCACGGAACGGCATCGACCGGTGGACACAGTCCTCGGCGTACAGCTCCAGCAGCGCGTCCACGTCGTGCTCCGCCCAGGCCCGCGCCCAGACCCGCACGAACCGCTCGGCGGCCTCGCTCGTGTCCATACGGCACCCCTCACACGTACGAGCGCAGCCAGTCCAGCTTGGCCGCCTCCTGGTAAGGGCCGCCGCCCTCATGGTCGTTGAAGTCGTAGACCTCGATCCGCTTGTCCTCGTGCGCCCACGCGTTGAACGCGGCGAACACCGTCGAGGGCGGGCAGGTCTGGTCCTCCAGGGCCGCCGAGAAGAGGGCGGGGGCGCCGCCCCGGGACGCGAAGTGGACGCCGTCGAAGTACGAGAGCGTGCGCAGCACGTCCTCCGTGCGGCCGCGGTGGGTCTTCAGGTAGTTGCCGATCTCGCGGTACGGATGGCGGTCCGTGAGGCGCGCGGCGCGCGGGTAGTCGCACAGGAACGGCACGTCCGGCGCGATCCCCGCGAGGTCGCCGACCAGTCCGCCGACGGCGATGGTGATGCCGCCGCCCTGGCTGGTGCCGACCGCCACCGTGCGCGCCGGATCCACCAGCGGGTGCGAACGGGCCGCCTCGACGGCCCGCACGCCGTCGGTGAACACGCGGCGGTAGTAGTAGTTCTCGGGGGCGTCGATGCCCCGGGTCATGAAGCCCGGGAACGCGGGCGCGCCGCCCACCGGGTCCGGGGTGCCGCCGCCACCGCCCCACGCGCTGCCCTGACCGCGCGTGTCCATCATGAAGTGAGCGCGGCCCGACGACGCCCACAGCAGGTTCTCGTGCGCGAGGCCCCGGCCGCCGCCGTACCCCACGAACTCCACGATCAGCGGCAGGGGTCCGTCCGCGTCGGCCGGCAGCCGCAGCCAGCCCTTCACCGGATGACCGCCGAACCCGGCGAACGTCACGTCGTACACCGTCACCGTGGACAGTCCTGTGTCGACCGGTTCGAAGCGGGCGGCCAGGTCGTGCTCGCGGGTCTCCCGGAGGGTCTCCGACCAGAAGGCGTCGAAGTCCCCGGGCTCCACGGAATCGCTGCGGTACGCGCGGAGTTCGTCGAGCGGAAGGTCGAACAGAGCCATCGATGACCGCCTTTGGGAAGGACGACTGCGGATGATCACACCGTACGTGTGACATCGGAGGACTCGCCAGGCTCGTGCGACGCCTCAGGCCTGGCGGGTGGCCGGGGCGGTCGGGGTGGAGCCGCTGGTCACGGGCGACGGACGGCCCGTCGGGGACGGTGGAGGGGAGAGGCCGCCGTGACGGGTGCCGTCGCAGGTGGTCGGGTCACCGTCGGGGGGCGTGTCACGCCCTGCGGCGGGTCCACTGCGGTTCGGTCAGCGCCCAGTCCCGTTCCCATTCGGCCAGCCGGTGACGGAGGGAGACGCGGCGGATCACCGTGGAGGTGAGCAGGACCAGGGCGACCGTGCCGCCCGCCGCCCACACGCCGATGGTCACCGTGTGCTGCCAGACGGCGACTTCGTCCGGCGGAGGAGCCACGCTGTGCCCCTTGGCGTCGAGCCACACGTCGACCACGTCACCGTGCGCCGTGCCCGTCGGGACGGCGACCGTCGCGGTGCGGGGCGCCTTTCCCGGTTCCGTCCAGCGCACCTCGACCAGGAAACCCCGGGGGCTGCTGTCCTCCACCGACGGAAGGTCGGTGGGCGGGGAGCCGATGACCGTCGCGTGGACGCGGTGCCGGTCGGCCCGCTCGGTGGTGGCGAGGGTCCGGGCCTGGTCGTGGGCCCACAGACCGGCGGCGGCGCCGACCAGGGGCGCACCGAGGAACAGCAGGACGGTGACGGCCAGCGCCGTCCACGTCTCCACGACATCCGAACGGCGCCGCAACGGATTCTGCCGCCGGCGTCGACTCCGCACCCGGGTCCGCATGTCGACCTCCTCGCCGTCACCGGTGCCGAGGAACCGGACCCGCCCCTGCCGGGGCCGGGCCGCCGCTCCCTCGACGCCGCGCACGCATGCGAGCGTCCACACAGATGTCGTACCCCCTATGAGGCACCTTGCCCCACCGGAGGCGCAAGCGGACCGGGGTCCTCAGCCGAACCGTTCGATGCGGATCCGGTCGACCGGCTGTCCCGCGTTCACCAGCAGCCGTGACGCGTGCTCCGCGAAACCGTTGGAGCCGCACACATAGGCCTCCCACCCACCAGCGGGCTGCTCGGCCAGGAGCGGGGCCACATGTGCGGCGGCCATACGTCCCACCGGCACACCCTCCTGCGCGCTGCGCGTGAACACGGCCGTGGTCTCGGCGCCGTACTCCCGCGCGTAGATCAGTTCCTCGGGGCTGCGCGCCGACACCACCAGCCGCAGCGGCACGGACAGACCGCGCGCCCGGTGCTGGCGGAGCATCGACATCAGCGGTACGACACCGGAACCGGCCCCCAGGAGCAGCGCGGGCCGGTCGCCCGGCCAGGCGAAGAAGCCGCTCAGGGGGCCGCGTACCTCGACCTCGTCACCGGGCCGGGCGACCGTGTGGAACCAGCCGGACACCTCGCCGCCCTCGACGTGGTCCAGGGTCAGCTCCACATGTCCGGCGTCGTCCGGGTGCGAGGCGATCGAGTAGTGGCGCTGCGCCACATAGCCGTCCTCGGCGCGCAGCCGCAGCATGAGGTGCTGGCCGGGCAGATGGCCGCCCCAGCCGGGCACCGCGAAGCGGAACGTCGAGGCGTGCGGGGTCTCGCGCCGGATCTCGGCGAGCGTGGCGGTCTGCCACACGGCGGCGGCGCGGTTGCTCACGGCGATACGGCCCGGCACCGCGAACCGGGTCTCGGGCGCGGCGGTCTCAGTCACCGGAGTACCGCTGTTCCTCCCAGGGGTTGCCCCGGGCGTGATAGCCGTTCTGCTCCCAGAAACCCGGCTCGTCGTGGTCGAGGAGGCGCAGGCCCGCGATCCACTTGGCGCTCTTCCAGAAGTACAGGTGCGGCACCAGCAGCCGGGCGGGGCCGCCGTGCTCGGCGGGCAGCGGCCTGCCGTCGTACTCCCACGCGATCCAGGCGCGTCCGCCGGTCACGTCGGAGAGCGGGAGGTTCGTGGTGTACCCGGTGTGCGAGTACGCGAGCACATGTGTCGCGGACACATGGGGCCGGACCACATTGAAGAACGCGTCCAGCGAGACGCCCCCGAAGCGCACGCCGAACTTCGACCAGCTCGTCACACAGTGGATGTCACCCTCGTAGGCCGACGACGGCAGCTCGTGCGCCTCCGTCCAGTTCCACGTGCGCGGCTCCTCGACCAGGCCGTCCACGCGGAACGTCCAGTCCGCGGGGGCCAGTTCGGGGGTGACCTCGGCGGACAGGACGGGCCAGTCGTCGCCCGCGTCGTACTGGCCGGGCGGCAGGCCGGCGTCGGGGACGCGCGGGCGTCCGGTGAAACCTCGGGTGACGTGCATACGGGTGGAGCCTCCAGGCCGCTGCGGCGCGGGTCCGCCGGGCGAGCGCGATCAGTGGTTTCTCGTTTCAACGGTACGCGTCCACGAGGTATGCCCAGGTCCGGGGGCGGCCGTCGATCATTGCGGGCGTATGAACTCTCCGCGGACGCGGGAATAGCCGCCCGGTGATCGCCCTTGGTCTTCAGTGCGGCCGACCGCGTAAGGAGAGTGAGGGAGCAGATGCCGAAGGCGTACGTTTTCACGCGCTACGGAGGACCCGAGACCGAGGCGCTCGTCGAGGTGGACCGGCCGGCCCCCGGCCCCGGTGAGATCCTCGTCGCGGTGCGCGCGGCCGGGGTGAACCCCGTCGACTGGAAGCAGCGCACCGGATACCGGCGGCCCGGCGAGACCGGCCCGCACGCGTTCCCCGCGGTCTTCGGCAACGAGGTCGCGGGTGTCGTCGAGGAGACCGGCGCCGGAGTGGACGGGTTCGCCGTCGGGGACGAGGTGTTCGGCGGCGCCGTGGCCGGCGGGTACGCCGAGTTCGCGCTGCTGGCCGCGCCGGTCACCGCGCACAAGCCCGCGGAGCTGTCGTTCGCGGACGCGGCCACCCTGCCCGTCGCCGCGGCGACCGCGTACGACGGCCTGCGTCAGCTGGACCTGCCGTCCGGCGCGACCGTGCTGATCACCGGCGCGGGCGGCGGTGTCGGTTCCGCGGCCCTGCAGATCGCCCGGGCGCTGGGCCTGCGCGCCGTGGGCGTGGCGAGCGAGGGCAAGAAGGACTTCGTGGAGTCGCTCGGCGCGGTCCACGTCCCCTCCGGACCCGACCTGGCCGTACGGGTGCGGGCAGCCGTCCCGGACGGCGTCGACGGCGTCTACGACCTCATCGGCGGCGACGTGCTCGCCGGGGCCGCCACCCTCCTCACTGACCGCACCAGGCTGATCACCGCCGGGGCACCGGCCCCCGAGGTCGAGAAGCTCGGCGGCGCCCGGGTCGAGCGGGCCCGCAACGCCGCCGTCCTCGACGCCGTCGCGCGTCTCGTCGTCGACGGCCGGCTGGACCCGCACGTCACGCGGACCTTCCCGCTCGACCAGGCGGGCGAGGCCCTGCGCACCGTCGAGGAAGGCCACGCCCGCGGCAAGACCGTGATCGAGGTCGCCGCATGAGCACCGCCGAACAGCACGTCCTCGACAACCCCGCCCGCGCCGCCCTCACCGGCCCGCACGCCCACTTCGCCGAGCGGCGCGGCCGGATCCTGCGCTACCCGGTCGACGTGACCCCCTGGCTCGCGCTGCCCGACGAGCCCGACGCCGACGACTGGGCGGACGTGGCCGCGCTCTCCGGACCCGGCACCGAGATCCCGCTCCTCGGCTTCCGTGGGCGGGTCCCGGACGGCTGGGAGGTCACCTTCGACATCGACGGCGTCCAGATGGTCGACGACGGGCTGGCCGCCGCACCGGACCCCGAGGCGGTCGTCCTCGGCCCGGCCGACGTCCCCGAGATGCTCGACCTCGTGGAACGGACCAGGCCCGGCCCCTTCCTGCCCCGCACCGTGGAACTCGGCACCTACCTCGGCATCCGCCGCAAAGGCGCCCTCGTCGCGATGGCGGGCGAACGGCTCCACCCGCCCGGCTGGACCGAGATCAGCGCCGTCTGCACCGACCCGGTCGCTCGCGGCGAGGGCCTCGCCAGCCGTCTGATCCTCGCCGTCGCGCACGGCATCCGCGAGCGCGGCGAGACCCCGTTCCTGCACACCGGCGCGGGCAACACCAACGCCATCCGCCTCTACGAGTCCCTGGGATTCCGGCTGCGCAGGACCACGGCGTTCCTCGCCGCGCGGGCGCCGGAACACCTCGCGGAGGCGCGGGCCGTGGGGGTGTCGTAGAACCGGCCGTACGACCGGGGGGCGTCGGACCGCCGTCCGTCGCCGTCAGGCGTCCTCCGCGGGTTCGCCCGGCCAGGAGTTGTAGCGTTCGAGGTAGGCGGCGAACCGGGTCAGGTCCGCCTCCGGCCAGTCCGCCAGGCGTTCGCGGAAGGCGGCCTGGCGGTTCTCGGTGACCTGGGCGAGGATCCGGCGGCCGGCGTCGGTCAGATGCAGGACCTGGACGCGGTGGTCCTCGGTGTCGGGGCGGCGCTCGATGAGGTGGGCGCGTTCCAGCGCGGCGACCTGCCGGCTGACCGTGGACTTGTCGAGGGCGTAGTGCGCGGCGAGGTCGGTGGCCCGGCTGCCGCTCTGCTCCTCCAGATGACTGAGCAGGGTGTACGACACCAGCGACAGCTCCGGGTGGAGACGGCCCGCCGAGGCCCGGGCGCGCCGGGCGAAGGCCGTCATCTCGCGCTGGATGGTCTCCACGGCCTGGTCCGCTCCCACGGGGATCTCCCTCGTCTCTCCCTCGTTCTCCTGGTCGTTGCAGAGTACAACTCGGCGCGGAAGGCGGCCCCTCGTGGAACCCGGGGGTGGGGTAGTGTTGCTCCCCGGTCGCGGACGGTCGCGGCCCTGGACTCCCGGGAGGTGAGACCCATTACCGCTGTGTCAGGCCGGGTGCTCTCACCTCAGGACGGCTCGGATCACCACCAGTAGGTGACCGCGAGAGCGCCCTTCGGCTACCTCCCGAAAGGCCCTCGGCTCTCATGCCCCCTCTTTCCCCCGCCTCCGTCGTCGCCGCGCTCCGTGCCGCGGGCTGCGTCTTCGCCGAGGACGAGGCGCGACTGATCCTCTCCGCCGCCCGCGGCCCCGACGAACTCGCCGCCATGGTCGACCGCCGCGTCACGGGCCTGCCCCTCGAACACGTCGTCGGCTGGGCCGAGTTCGGCGGTCTGCGCATCCATGTGGAACCGGGTGTGTTCGTGCCCCGCCGCCGCACCGAGTTCCTCGTCGAGCAGGCCCTCGCGCAGGCCCCGGACGCGTCCGTCGTCGTGGACCTGTGCTGCGGCTCCGGCGCGGTCGGCGCGGCCCTCGCCGCGGTTCTCGGCCCGGTCGAACTGCACGCCGCCGACGTCGATCCCGCCGCCACGCGCTGCGCCCGCCGCAACATCGCGCCCTACGGCGGCCACGTCCACACCGGCGACCTGTTCACCGCGCTGCCCGCCACGTTGCGCGGCCGGGTCGGCATCCTCGCGGCCAACGTCCCCTACGTCCCCACCGGCGAGGTCGGTCTCCTCCCCGCCGAGGCCCGCGACCACGAACCCCTGGTCGCCCTCGACGGCGGCACGGACGGCCTCGACATACTCCGCGCGGTCGCCACCGGAGCCCCCTCCTGGCTCGCCCCCGGCGGCTGCCTGCTCGTGGAGACGAGCGAACGTCAACTTCCCTCGGCGGTGCGGGTGTTCGAGGGAGCGGGGTTGGAGACGCGGGTCGCGGTGTCGGAGGAGTCGTACGCGCATGTCGTGATCGGGGTGGCGGGGGCGCGGAGGGTGTAGGGGTGCCGGTACCGCAGCGGGACCCGTCAGGTCGACGCGCCGCTGCCGGACGCGCTCGGACTCGGTGCACCGCTCGGACCGGCGCCGTGGCCGCCGCGGCCCCAGGGGCCGGGGGCCCGGTCGTCCGGGCCGGTGCCGCGGCGGTTGCCCGGGCCCCTGTGGTCGAAGGTGCCGGTGAAGGCCCGGTCGGCGGTTCGGGTGCCGGAGTCGGAGCGGGTGCCGGTCAGCGAGGCCGTGGTGCCCTTCTTGAGGGCGTCGGAGCCCTGGGCGGTGACGCCGGAGCCGACGGTCCAGGTCCATGAGGTGCCGTCGTCGCTCTTGACGGTGACCTGGTCGCCGTCGACCTTCGTGACCGTGCCGCGCTGCCAGATGCGGACGACCCACTTGCCGGTGGTCCGGTCCTTGACCGTCGCCTCGCCGTGCACGGCCGCGCCGCCGAGGCCGAAGCCGCCACCGTGCCGGAAGCCGGGACCGCCGTGCGACGGGCTGCCCGAGGGGGAGGCCGCCGCGGCCGGTACGGCGTCGCCGCCCGAGCCTCCCGAGGTCGCCGCGTAGGCGACGGTCCCGCCGAGTGCCAGCACCCCCACCGTGGCCGCGGCGATCACCACGCGGGACCGGCGCGACCGCCGGCGCCACAGCCGGTCGATGCCGACGCGCTCGCGCTCCGCGCCACCGGGGCCCACGAGGACCTCCCACTCGGGCGCGTGGTCCGGCATCGGAGGTACCGCCGCGCTGTCGCCGGCTTCGTGCTCAGGATCGTGCGTCACGGCTCGCTCCCTAGGCCCCGCGCGCGGCATCCCACCCGCACGCCTGCCTGTGATTCTCCGGGGCGGCCGATAAAGAACCGGTAATAGATCCCTGTGAATCCGGGGCGCGGAAGCTCATCGACGTTTATGCAACTAGTTGCACAATGGCCCTCCCGTCCTCTACAACAGAGGCACGACACCGCGCACGGAGGGCCCGATGAGCCGTTACCCGCACCTGCTGAACCCCCTCGACCTGGGCTTCACCACGCTGCCCAACCGCGTCCTCATGGGCTCCATGCACGTCGGCCTGGAAGAGGCCGAGCGCGGATTCGAGCGCATGGCGGAGTTCTACGCGGCACGCGCGCGCGGCGGTGTCGGCCTGATCGTCACCGGCGGCATCGCCCCCAACGAGGCCGGCCGCCCCTACGAGGGCGGCGCCAAGCTGACCACCGACGCCGAGGCCGCGCAGCACGCGGAGATCACCGCCGCCGTGCACCGCGAGGGCGGCCGGATCGTGATGCAGATCCTGCACTTCGGGCGGTACGCCTACCACCAGGACCTCGTCGCGCCGAGCGCCCTCCAGGCCCCGATCAGCCCCTTCCCGCCCCGCGCGCTCACCGACGACGAGGTCGAGCAGACCGTCGAGGACTACGTCCGCGCCGCCCGCCTCGCCCGCCAGGCCGGTTACGACGGCGTCGAGATCATGGGCTCCGAGGGCTACCTCATCAACGAGTTCATCGCCGCGCCGACCAACCACCGCGACGACCGCTGGGGCGGCTCGTACGAGAAGCGGACGCGCTTCCCCGTCGAGATCGTGCGCCGGGTGCGCGAAGCGGTCGGCGAGGACTTCATCATCATCTACCGGCTGTCCATGCTGGACCTCGTGCCGGGCGGCTCCACGCTCGACGAAGTCACCTGGCTGGCCAAGGCGGTCGAGGCCGCCGGGGCGACCCTCATCAACACCGGCATCGGCTGGCACGAGGCCCGCATCCCGACCATCGCGACCTCGGTGCCGCGCGGGGCGTACACCTGGGTGACGAAGAAGCTGATGGGCGCGGTCTCGATCCCGCTCGTCACCACCAACCGCATCAACACCCCCGAACTGGCCGAGCAGTTGCTCGCCGACGGATACGCGGACATGGTGTCGATGGCCCGGCCGATGCTCGCCGACCCCGACTTCGTCGCCAAGGCCGCGGCCGACCGCTCCGACGCGATCAACACCTGCATCGGCTGCAACCAGGCCTGCCTCGATCACACCTTCAGCGGCCGGATCACCTCCTGCCTGGTCAACCCGCGCGCCTGTCACGAGACCGAACTCGTCCTCGCCCCCACGCGGTTGCGCAAACGCGTCGCGGTGGTGGGCGCGGGTCCCGCCGGTCTGGCGTGCGCGGTCTCCGCCGCCGAACGCGGCCACGAGGTCACCCTCTTCGACGCCGCGAGCGAGATCGGCGGACAGCTCAACGTGGCCCGACAGGTCCCGGGCAAGCAGGAGTTCGACGAGACGCTGCGCTACTTCCGCACCCGGCTCGCCGAGCACGAGGTCGACGTACGCCTCAACACGCCTGTCACGGAAGGGGACTTGGGCGGCTACGACGAGATCGTCGTCGCCACCGGCGTCAGCCCCCGCAGGCCCGACATCCCCGGCGTCGACCACCCCAGCGTCGTCGGCTACCTCGACGTGCTGCGCGACCGCGTCCCCGTCGGAGACCGCGTCGCGATCCTCGGCGCGGGCGGCATCGGCTTCGACGTCGCCGAGTTCCTCACGGACGGCGGCGACAAGGCGAGCGAGGACCCGGCGACCTACTTCCGCGCCTGGGGAGTCGACATGGACTACGCGGCCCCCGGCGGCCTCACCGCACCCGAGCGGCCCGCGCCGCCCCGCAGCGTCCACCTCCTCCAGCGCAAGGCGACCAAGGTCGGCGCGGGACTCGGCAAGACCACGGGCTGGATCCACCGCACCGAACTCAAGCACCGGGGCGTCACCATGGTCCCGGGCGTCCGGTACGACCTCATCGACGACGCCGGACTGCACGTCACCGTCGACGGCACGAGCACCGTCCTGGAGGTCGACACGGTCGTCCTGTGCACGGGCCAGGACCCGCGCCGCGAGCTGTACGACGCGTTGACCGCCGCCGGCCGCTCCGTCCATCTCGTCGGCGGCGCCGACGTGGCCGCCGAGCTGGACGCCAAGCGCGCCATCAAGCAGGGCACCGAGGTCGCGGCCGCCCTCTGAGGGCCGTCCCTAGGATGACCCCATGTCACTCCCGCACGCGATCCTCACCGCCCTCCTGGAGAAGCCGTCCTCGGGCCTTGAGCTGACCCGGCGCTTCGACCGGTCGATCGGTTACTTCTGGTCGGCGACGCACCAGCAGATCTATCGCGAGCTGGGAAAACTGGAGGCGGACGGCCAGATCAGGGCGCTCGCGTCCGAGCAGCCGGCCCGCGGCCAGAAGAAGCGCTACGAGGTCCTGCCGGCGGGCCGCGCCGAGCTGGCCCGCTGGACCGCCTCGTCCCAGGACCCCAAGCCGCTACGGGACACGATGCTGCTGCGGCTGCGCGCGGCGGCCGTGGTCGGCACGGACGGCATCGAGGAGGACCTGCGCCGCCATCTCGCCCTGCACCAGCGGCAGTTGACGGAGTACGAGGAGATCGAGAAGCGCGACTTCCCGCCGGGCCGGGACAGCGCCCAGGACCGGCTCCAGCATCTGGTGCTGCGCGCCGGGATCGACCTGGAGACGTTCTGGACCCGGTGGCTCACGCACGCGATCGAGGAGTTCGCGGAGCTGCCGCAGGGGATGTCCGCGGAGTAGGTGAGGGGCGGGTCGCCCCGGGACATGGCGGAAGCGAGGAGGGGCCGTCCGGGTGCGGGCGGCCCCTCGTGGTCGGGCGGCAGGGGTCAGAGGCGGTACGGCTTCGCGCGTCTGCGCAGGAACCACGCCGTCGCGATCACACCGGCGCCCACCAGGCCCCCGCCCACTCCCAGCGTGAGCGGGCCGTAGTCCTTGGTGGAACCGCCGAGACCGCCCATGACACCGCGCGAGGGCGAGGCCGTGGCCGTGGCGGTGGGCCTGGCCGTCGGGGTGGTGGACCTGCTGACGATCACGGTCTGGGTGCCCGCGGGCGTGCTGGCGTTCTGGCACATGACGATGACGGTGTAGGTGCCCGGAGTGACGTTCGTCCAGGCGGTGGACTGGCTGACGGTCGTTCCCGCGAGGGTCGCCTTCCGGCCCTCGGCGAAGCTGCCCTGGCTGCTGGTGAGGAGTGAGCCGGTGCCCCAGACGCCGGTGGTGCGGTTCTGGGAGCAGGCGCTGGTCGTGACCGAGACCGTGGTCCCGGTCGTGCTCACGGAGATGCCCGACGCCGCGCCCGCCGCGGTGGCGGTCAGGGCGAGCGGAAGAACGGCGGCTGTCACGGTCAGGCCGGAGCGGAGGAGTAGCTGAGAAGTGCGCATGAGACTGCCCTCCGGCGGCACGGTTGGCGGAACATCCCTTGCGCCGCCGGGATCGGGGAACGGCCGTGCTGCCTCCAAGGAAGCCAACGCGTCCCCGGGCCGTACCGCGAGCGGACGGCGACCGGGCAGGTGACGGATTCCTTCGTCCGGGTCAGGCGGCCGGCACGCGCACGTGCCCGGTGCGCGGTCCCGGGTGCGCGGTCCCGGGGAACGGCTACGGCCCGGTGCCGCCCGTAGTCACCGTCCGCTCCGCCGAGAAGCCGCC
This sequence comes from Streptomyces sp. NPDC090083, assembly GCF_044747445.1. Taxonomy (NCBI): domain Bacteria; kingdom Bacillati; phylum Actinomycetota; class Actinomycetes; order Kitasatosporales; family Streptomycetaceae; genus Streptomyces; species Streptomyces sp. NPDC090083. Next base: position 69,718 of record NZ_JBIVED010000009.1, read on the forward strand.
CCACGTGCCGTCCGGCAACCGCGCCCGCAGCCGCACCCGATGACCGACCCCGGCGTCGGCGCCCGCGTAGAAGCTGTAGGTCGCCCGGCCGCGCGGAGCGGTGCCGCCCCAGACCAGCGACGTGGCCGGCTGTCCGTCCAGGCGGATCTGGTACTCCGTGACGACTCCGTCCGTGCGGGGCGGCACCCAGGACAGGTCGATGTAGTACGCCCCGTCGTCGCCCTTGTGCGTCGTCGCGCGGAAGTCGGTGGGCGCGGTGCCGCTCCCGTCGTCGCTGCCGGGCGCGGTGGTCAGCGCGACGACGGCGCTCGCGGCGGAGAGGTTGTCGGCGGCGTCCCGTGCCCGCACGGTGAACGCGTACCGCGTGCTCGGGCGCAGTCCCGTCACCACGGTCGCGGTCTGTGCCCCGCCCACACTGTGGATCTTCGCCCCGCCCTGATAGATGTCGTACGACACCACCCCCTGGTCGTCCGTCGAGGCGTTCCAGGAGAGCTGGGCCGCGCGGCTGCCGATGGCCCGGCCCTGTGCGCCGCCGGGGCGGGTGGGTGCCGAGTGGTCGGCCGCCCCGGCGACCGGGGTCCGCGCCCGGACCTCCCGGCTGCGCGGACCCAGACGGCCGTCGGTGTCCCGGGCCCGCACGGTGAAGGCGTACAGGGTGGACGGCCTGAGCCTGACGACGTCCACCATGTGCTCGGTTCCCGGGACTTCCCTCACCTTGGTGGCGCCCCGGTAGATCTCGTAGGTGCCGACGGCCGGGTCCGCCGTCACGGCGTCCCACATGACGTGCACGCTGGTCGCGCTCCCCGCGGCGGCGGTGACGCCGGCCGGTGCGCCGGGGGCGTGCCCGTCGTCGTCGCCGTCCGGACCGCCCCAGCCGCAGGAGGCGAGCGCGCCGAGCAGCAGGAGTACGGCGCACAGCAGGACGGTGCGGGGGAGGGCCGCGAGGGCGAGGGGGGTGGTACGGACGCGTCGCACGATTCTGCCTCCCCGGCGTTGCGTGGGCACCACCCGACCGTAAAGGTCCGGACCAATATGGCGCGAGGGGTGCGGGCGCATCAAGGGGGCGTCGCCGTCGACCGCTCAGGGGCATTACGTATGCTGAAGTTCGCACGGCTGAACTCGCCCTCGGGGGTGGCCCGTTCATGCCGGTGGCGCGGACCGCTGTCGTCGCTGATCCCGCGCCGGCGCGGGCGGCCGGGCGACCTGAGCCGACACGGACTCAGGTCCCCGGCCCCCGTCGGGGAATGACGCGGACTCAGGACGCTGACCCGCCGTCCGGTGGGGGCGTGCACCGTCCGGCCCCCTACCGGTGGCCGAGTCGCCGGGCCGGTACCAGGGTGGGCTGAGTGTCCGTCAGATCCCCCAGGAGAGGGTCCTCCATCGTGCGTGTCCAGTCGCTGACGCTGGCCGTGGCCGGCGCCGCCCTGCTCGCCCCGACCACGCTGCCCGCCGCACCCGTCGCCTACGTCCGTCCCCAGGCCGGGCCCACGGCGGTCCGCGAGGGCGACGTCCGCGCCGCCGACCTGCTGGCCAAGGTGCGTGACTGCGTCCCCGTCTCGCGCGGCCGGTACCGCAGCGACGACGGGGAACGCGCGACGATCCCGGTCTGCGGCACCAAGGAGGCCGTCTACTGGAAGGCCGACCTGGACATCGACTGCGACGGCCGGGCCGGTGCCCACTGCAACGCGCGCACCGACCCGCTCTACTCCTCCATGACGGCGTTCCAGCAGTCCGACGGCCGCTATCTGAGCGCCGAACAGCTCCCGTACATCGTGGTCCCCGCCGCCAGCGCCCTCTGGAACCACCGCGACCACGGCATCGGCGGCGGCTCGGTCGCCGCGGTCGTCTACCGGGACCGGGTGCAGTACGCCGTCGTGGGCGATGTCGGTCCGCACGACATCATCGGCGAGGCGTCCTACGCCACCGCCAAGGGCCTCGGCATCCCCACCGATCCGCGCGGCGGCGGGGCGGCCGGCGGGGTCACCTACATCGTGTTCAAGGACGCGCGGGTCAAGCCCATCGAGGACCACGCGGCGGCGGTGGAGACGGGGCAGCGGCTGGCACGGCTCTTCGCGGACGCGGACTGAGCCGTCGGTACGAGCGCCCCGGGTGCCGTCAGACCGCCGACCAGCCGTCGTCGACGGGCAGGATCGCGCCGTTGATGTTGCTCGCCGCGTCCGAGGCGAGGAACACGATCGCGGCGGCCTGCTCCTCGGCCCCGGCCAGCCGGCCGACGTTGACGAAGTGCGGGCCCAGCGCCGCCGGACCGTGGGCGGCCCGGTCGGCGTCCACGGAGATGTTCGTCGCCGTGCCGCCCGGGGCGATGGCGTTCGCGCGGATGCCCTGCTTGCGGTACATCACCGCGAGGTTCTTGGTCAGCCCGACGACCCCGTGCTTCGAGGCCGTGTAGGCGGCACCCGCCGCGCTGCCCCGCAGCCCCGCCTCGGAGGCGGTGTTCACGATCGCGCCCCGGCCCGCCGCCAGCATGTGCGGCAGTACGGCCCGGGTGAGCAGGAAGGGCGCGGTCAGGTTGACCCGGATGACCCGCTCCCACTCCGCGTCGTCCACGTCCGCCAGGGCCGACATGCGGTCCATGATCCCGGCGTTGTTCACCAGCACGTCGATCCCGCCGAACCGTTCGACGGCGGTCGCCGCCACCGCGTCCACGACCGTCTGCTCGCTCAGGTCGCCGGTGACCGCCACGGCGTCACCGCCCGCCTGCTCGATCTCCTTGACGACCGCCTCGGCGCCCTCGGCGTTCAGATCGGCCACGAGGACCCTGGCGCCCTCCGCGGCGAAGGCCAGCGCGGCGGCCCGGCCGATGCCCGAGCCCGCTCCGGTGACGATGACGCCGCGTCCGTCGAGTCCACTGGCCATGAGGTGCTCCTGTCCTGAGTGCGAGGGCTCTGCGTCGCCCGGGGTGTGCCCACCCTACGACTTAATGTCTTCGAGTGACATAAAGTCATGGTGGAGAATCCCGGGAGGTCACGACCGCAGCCGGAGGGGAACTGATGACCGCACCCAGCGGACGCACCGGACGACCACCGCTCACCGAGACACGCAAGGCCGAGATCCGCCTGGAGATCGCCCGGGCCGCGGTGGAGCTGTTCGTCGCGCAGGGCGTCGCGGCGACCACGGGCGAGCAGATCGGCCAGGCGGTCGGAGTCTCCGCGCGTACCGTGTGGCGCTACTTCCCGAGCAAGGAGGCGTGCGTACGTCCGCTCTTCTCGGCCGGAATCGACGTGATCGCGGCCCGGCTGCGGGAGTGGCGGCCCGGCCGCCCCCTGGCGGAACTCTTCGACCCGGCCCTCGCGACCGGCCTCCTCGCCGCCACCGGCTCCGACAGCGCCACCGGCACCGCCCTGGTCCGCCTCACCCGCACCGAACCGGGCCTGCGCGCGATCTGGCTCCAGACCTACGACGAGGCGGAACCCGCGTTCGCCCGAGCCCTCGCCGACCGCGCCGGGCTACCGCCGGACGACCTGCGGCCCATGATCCAGGCGGCCATGCTCAACGCGGCCCTGCGGGCGGCGGTGGAGCGGTCCGCGTGGCGCGCGCGGGGGAGCGGGCCGGGCGATGAGCCGGGAGTGGGGGAGGACGAGGTGGTGGAGACGCTGCGGGCGGCGCTGGCCATCGCGGAGGACGGGGTGTCGTAGGCCGTCGTACGGCGGAGCGGCTGCCGTGGGCGGTGCGGGCGCGGGCGTGAACTGGAGTGGTAGGGGATGCGGGCGGGAGTAGACGGTATGAGTGTGCGCGGGTGGCACGTGGCGGAGCGCCCTGTCCGACCACGTGCTCGCGTCACACCCGTCCGAAGGGAACCGTGTGTCCCCCCGCCACCTCATACCTTCCGATAGCTGTACGCCTCCGCTGCCGCCGCCTCGACCGCGTCCAGGTCCGCTCCTGTCGACGCCGTGACGACCGCGGCCACCGCGCCCTCCACGAACGGGGCGTCCACCAGGCGGGTGCCGGCCGGGAGTTCGTCCCCCTCGGCGAGCAGCGCCTTCACGGTGAGGACGGAACTGCCCAGGTCGGTGAGGACGGCGACCCCGGCACCCCGGTCGACGGACGCGACCGCCGCAGCGATGAGTTCGGAACTGGTGCCGAGCCCGCCGCCCTCGGTGCCGCCGGCCGGAGCGACCGGAACCGAGGCGCCCGAACCGGATAGCCCGCGTGCCAACTCGGCCACGGAGGCGGCGACTTCGGCGCTGTGGGAAACGAGCACGATCCCCACGAACTGCTTCTCGCTCACGTCACTCACCGGTCGCCTCCGAGGCCTCCTGGAGCGCGGCGATGAGCAGCGAGGAGGAGGTGGCGCCCGGGTCCTGGTGCCCGATGCTGCGCTCCCCGAGATAGCTCGCCCGCCCCTTGTGGGCCTGCAGGGGAGTGGTGGCGAGGGCACCCGCCTCGGCGGCGGCCCGTGCGGCGGCGAAACCGTCCGGGAGCGCGTCGACCGCCGGGACGAGGGCGTCGATCATGGTCTTGTCGCCGGGTGCGGCACCGCCCAGGGTCATGACCGCCTCGACCCCCGTGCGCAGCGCCTGGGCGAACTCCTCCTCGCTCACCTCGGGAGCGTCCCCGAGCGCCTTGCCGGTACGGCGCAGGAGCGTGCCGTAGAGCGGGCCCGACGCGCCGCCGACCGTGGAGATGAGCTGTCGGCCGGCGAGGGTGAGGACGGCGCCCGGAGTGTCCGGTGCCTCCTTCTCCAGGGTGGCGGTCACGGCGGTGAACCCGCGCTGGAGGTTCGCGCCGTGGTCGGCGTCGCCGATGGGCGAGTCGAGGTCGGTGAGCCGGTCCGCCTCGCGGGCGACGGACGCGGCGGCCGCCGCCATCCAACGGCGGAAGAAGTCGGCGTCGAGCACTGGATCTCCTTGCGTGGTGGGGGAGTTGACCGTATACGCCGTCGGGTCACATGCCCCAGCGCAGCCCCGGCGTCTTCACCGGCGCGTCCCACAGTCGCAGCAGTTCCTCGTCGATCTGGCACAGGGTGACGGAAGCACCCGCCATGTCGAGGGACGTGACGTAGTTGCCGACCAGTGTGCGGGCGACGGCGACGTCGCGCTCGGCGAGGACGCGGTGGACCTCGGCGTTGAAGCCGTAGAGCTCCAGGAGCGGAGTGGCGCCCATGCCGTTGACGAGGACCAGCACCGGGTTGCGCGGTGTCATGTCCTCCAGGATCGCCTGGACGGAGAAGTCGGCGATCTCACCGGAGGTCATCATCGCCCGCCGCTCGCGACCCGGTTCGCCGTGGATGCCGACGCCCAGCTCCAGCTCGCCCGCCGGCAGGTCGAAGGTGGGGCTGCCCTTGGCCGGGGTGGTGCAGGCGCTGAGCGCGACGCCGAAACTCCGCGAGTTCTCGTTGACCTGCCTGGCGATGGCGGCGACCCGCTCCAGCGGCTGGCCCTCGGCCGCGGCGGCCCCGGCGATCTTCTCCACGAACAGCGTCGCGCCGGTACCGCGCCGCCCGGCGGTGTAGAGGCTGTCGGTGACGGCGACGTCGTCATTGATCAGCACTTTCGCGGTCTGGATGCCCTCGTCCTCGGCCAGCTCGGCCGCCATGTCGAAATTGAGGACGTCCCCGGTGTAGTTCTTCACGATGAAGAGAACCCCGGCTCCGCTGTCCACGGCGGCCGCGGCCCGCACCATCTGATCGGGCACCGGCGACGTGAACACCTCACCAGGACAGGCCGCGGCCAGCATCCCCGGTCCGACGAACCCGCCGTGCAGCGGCTCGTGCCCCGACCCCCCACCGGAAATCAGCGCCACCTGCCCGGCCACGGGGGCGTCCCGCCGCACGATCACCCGGTTCTCGACGTCCACGGTCAATTCGGGATGAGCGGCCGCCATACCCCGCAACGCGTCCGTGACCACGGTCTCCGCGACGTTGATCAACATCTTCATCGGTACCTCCTGGCAAGGCTGGCAAATGTTCCTCTGACCTGCACTCTTGTTGGTCAGAGAGGGGGCGGGTCGGTTATCGATCCTAGTGATTCTCGGCGGTTGGAAGCGGGTTCTGGCGGTGGTGATGCTGACCCAATGCTGACTTAGGTGAAGGCTGTCAGGTCTCTGGAGTCGGTCGGGCGGGGATGGCTGGAACATCCCTGTGACCAGTATCGACCTTGCGGCGGTGAAGGTCACGGGCTCGGACGCCCGTGGGAGTCGCGAGGCGACGCGGTGCCATTCGTTGAAGAAGCGCGAAAGTCCGCTGTCGGAAGGAGGCAGTGTGTGTGCCGGCGGATTTTTGGTCAGTGGCCGTTCGGTGAGTGGGGGATGGGCAAGTCCTTCGCGTTCGAGCAGGAACACCGGGACCTTGAGGCTGCGGGCCTTCCCGCACAGCGGTTTGACCTCGGCAAGTGCGGTACGGACGCAGCTGCGGTGTTCTCGTCCCACAATGGGCGCGGCAGTTCATGGCCCATGCCGGAGAAAGTGAGCAGGCTCGGTCCAGCCACAGCGTTGGCCGTGGCTTCGCCTCCGCTGACGGTGATCAGCGGGTCACCTTCCGAACGTGCGGTGGCGCGGGACGGCGGCGGCCCCCGAAATAGGCCCGTCGTGACGACGGCCTCGCGGTCGCGGCCGCCGCACCCACGGAGTGGTGGTCTCACGCCTGTTGGAAGAGCGGGGACAGCAGGCCGTCTCCCGGCCGGAATTCCCGGTCCGCTACGAGCCCGGAGAGGCGCAAGTCGACCTCGGTCAGGACGGCGGCGCGCTCCTGCGGCCCGTAGGCGAGGAACTGGTCGGCCGTGGTGTCGATGACACGCCCGTGACCGAGCCGGACCGACGCGGACAAGGGCGCGCGCGATCTCGGCGAGGCCGAGGCTGAGGGCGTCGCACCTTGCAGTGCGGACGAGTTGCACAAGGTCGGCGGAAGACGCCGGCGGAGATTTCGAGGAGCCAGCGGGTGAGGAACCCGCGTAGTCCGCCGCCGTAGCCGCTGACCGACCCACCCCCGTCGTCACCCACATCGCCTGGCCCGCGCACAGCCGCTTCCTCGCCCTCGCCGGACCAGTCCGCACGGCCACCCGTCTCGGACCCACTGCCTCCGCCGAGGCCGCCCCGGCCCGGCCCCGGCCGGACACAGCCGAACGTCCGGCCGGGGGGGGCGTCGAGGTGGGCGGGGTCAGTCGGCCGCGTCGGCCCCCGGCTTAATGATCATGGCCTCGCGGCGGAGTTCCGGCCAGAGCTTCGACCAGGGCTCCTTCGGGTCGTCGCACACCCAGATCGGCATGCCTTGGTTGATGTTGTCCACCCCGAGGCGGTTGTCCACCCGGCCCTTCCGGCTCACCGAGCCGAAGTACCTGTCGAGGTACGCGGCGTCCCCACCGACGAAGACGACGTGCCGCGTCGTGTCCGCGGGCTGCCCGAAGTACCAGTACGAGCGGTTGCCGCTGTACACGTGCGGCAGCCCCCGGGACGGCCCGTAGCGGTCGAGCGCCGCGGCCTGCTCGTAACGGTCGGTCAGGATCGCCGTGGTGCTCCGGTCCGCGGCCGGCATCGCCTTGTAGACGTCCGAGACGGAATCCGCCATCTCGGGCCAGCCCACGGTCTCCATGGACAGCCGGTCCGACGTGTCCGCGAGCTTGCTCAGCGGATAGACCGGCAGGATGGTGAAGATGCTGGCGACGGAAACCAGCACCAGCGGAGTGGCGATCCACCAGCGCCGCTTCTTGATCGCGGGACGGTCCTGGAGGTCGGCGGCGGCTGCCGCCCAAGGCAGGATGAAGTACGAGCCGGCGTAGTAACCGCGCGCCCCGGTGACCGCGTACACCACGACGATGCCCACGAACGCCCAGCCGAGGAAGCGGTACGGCCGCAGCTTCGGCAGGCCCAACAGCCGGACCAGCCCGTGCACCAGCAGGAGCACCCCGAGGAGACCCGCCGCCCCCAGCAGGGTCAGCGGCATCCGGAACCCGCCGCCGTTGTTCGCGGCGACCTCGTCGGTGATCGCCCGGTTGACGGCAAGCTGCGGCCAGTCGTGCTGGGCCTGCCAGATCAGCGAGGGGAGCGTCACGGCGACCGCGATCAGCGCGCCGATCCAGAACTTGGGCCGGCGCAGCAGCTCGCGCGGTCCGAGGACGAGCACCGCCACGATCACCGCGGCCCAGAACGTGACCGCGAGGTACTTGGTCTGGAGCTCGACGGCGACCACGGCGCCCAGCGCGATCAGCAGCCGGTCGTCACGCAGCCTGACCCAGCGCACCAGCAGCCAGCAGGAGAGCATCGCCAAGAAGATGTCGACGCCGTTGGTGATGAACAGATGCCCGGACTGGAGCGTGATCGGCGCCAGGCCGGAGGCGACCGCGACCAGGAGCTGCGCGTTGCGCCGCCCGCCCATCTCGCGGGTCGTCAGAGCGGTGAGAACCACGCTTCCGCCGGCCAGCAGGGCCGGCAGGGTCCGCAGCGCGACCGGCGACCCGCCGAAGACGACGTCCATCACATGGGCCAGGAGGGGGACGAGCGGGGGCTGATCCGCGTACCCCCAGTCCAGATGGCGTCCCGCGACGAGGAAATACAACTCGTCGCCCGAGTATCCGAAACGATTGCTGACTAACAACAGCAGTAACGTGACGGCCGCGGCGGCGCCCCACACCGGGCCGCGGGCGAGGGGTGGAATGCCCGCAGGGGCATCCGGCTCCCCCGCCGGTGATTTCTGATTGTTTTCCTGTCTGGAGAGAAGCGACATACAGATACCCCGTAATCATCGTGGACCGACAACGCTCGACCGTAGCCGCGGGCCATATAGGGGGATCCCCAGGCTCCCGTGCGTGTGTGATACCGCCGGTATTGCGGGGCGCCTATCCGGCGGCTACCGAACTCGTTCCACGGCCAGCCTCTCCAGCACCGTCATCCATTCCGCGGCGGGTCCTTCGCCCGGTAGCCCTAGCCCTCCAGCTCTGCGACGACCACTCCGAACGGCAGCTCCAGGGAGCGCTGTTCGGCGATCGTGAGCCGACTGACCGCGTCGCCCAGCTCGGCTGTGACGTCCTTGACGGCGGTCGTGAGCAGCAGCCGGTTCAGCACGAGAAGCGCATTGCCGGCCGTGTCCAGTCGGGCTGGTGCCGCAGGACGTTCTGGTCGCGGCGGCGGTGATTGACGACGAGTCAGGTGCTGACGATCAGGGCGGCGGCGAGGCCGATCATTGCCTCCCAAGTCCATGAGGAGGAGAAATCGCCGGCGGCGGAAGAGTGAAGGGGCAGCACGGTGTCGTCCTTCCCGAGGAAGGATGCTCGCCAGTTCCCCTCTTTCACAGGTCTGGTGAGCGTCGGTGTTCTCCACACCAGTGCACGGTGTACTCCCGCCGCCTCGGGCTCTCGCACCGTCCGGGGCCGCGGTGTTCCTAGGGTGTGCGGCGGCCGCGCAGATGCGGCAGGTCCAGCAGATCCGCCGTGCCCCGGCGGAACAGAGCAGGCGGCTTCCCGGGTCCTGACCTGCGTACCTTGTCGGTCTTGACCACGAAACCCGAGGTCTCCTCCACGACCCTGTGGTGGAAGTTCCCCGGATCGAGCTTGTAGCCCCACACGGCCTCGTAGACCTTGCGCAGATCGGTGATCGTGAAGAAGTCGTTGCAGAAGGCAGTCGCGAGGGTCGTGTGTTCCAGCCGGGCCCGGATGTGTTCGAGTCCGTGCCGGATGATCTCGCCGTGGTCGAAGGCAAGGCTGCTGTTGGGGCCCCACAGCCATTCCTCGACCTCGACCCAGTCGGCCGCGCCGGCGTCGCTCGGGCCGGTCACCTCGGGCGGGTCCGGCATGACCGCCACAAAGGCGGTCGAGATGATCCGGCCCCGGGAGTCACGCTCCGGGCGCGAGTACGTGTGCAGTTGCTCCATCCGAATCCCGGATTCCTCCAGCCCGGTCTCCTCCAGGAGTTCCCGCTTCGCCGTGTCCTCCAGGGACTCTCCCGGCCGGACGAACCCGCCTGGCAGGGCGAGCATTCCGAGATGCGGCTCCTTGCCACGCCGCACGAGCAGGACGCACAGATGGTCCGAGCGGATCGTGAAGATCACGATGTCTGCCGTCGGCAACGCCGCGACCCCTGGCCGCCTGAACGGAGCGGGTCCCGGATCGCCCCCGGCGATGACCTCCGCCAAGCGGCGCGCATCGACGACGGTTCCGTCCGGGACGGCGATGGGCAAGTCCTTCGGCGGCTCGGCGTAGTAGACGGCCATGCCGCGCTCGTGGACGCACCCCAGTTCGTACGCGGTGGTGCGGTCTATGTAGCCGCCGGGATTCACGACGTACACCAGGTCCGAGGCGAAGATCTTCTCCAAGGTCGCTGCCTGGAGCTCGTGGTCCGACGACTCCGGAGGGTCGGACTCGAAGCGCACGAACTCCCGCCCGCGGTCGACGATCCGGCAGATCGGCGGGCTCTTCACGGTCAGTCCGGCATTCGCGAAGATCTGGGCAGCCGCCAGGACTTCGGGGTAGCGCTGACGGAAGCTCCCGATGAGAGCGACGGAGCCCTTGGCGGAGATAGGCATAACAGGACTGTGCCAGTCGAACGCCACCGATCCGAACGCCCGATAGCGCCTACCAGATAAGAATTCGGGTGTTGTTCTAAGAAATCCTGACCAAATGATCTTCGAGGTGGTGGTATCGCTCCGGGTGCGTTGATCCTGGGGTGTGAGGTGGTTCGGCCGAAGCCGTGGAATGTCGAGGACGAGAACTGGGCGGTGATCGGACCGCTGCTGCCCAGAGTCGAGCGTCGGACTTACCCTCCGGGCGGAAGCGGCATCTCGTCACCGCCGCGTGGGATCCGCCGCGCAGGGCACGCGCCCAGTCATGGACATCCCGAGCCGTCGGCGTCGGAGCGTGGCCAAGAAGGTTCCGCAGCGCGGCAACTGCCGAGAGGAGCGACGAGCCTCGGCGAGGTAGAGGTCAACGCGCGGTCGGTCTCGGCAGCTGAACCACGTACAAGATCTTTACCGTCCGAACTGGGCATACAATAACTATCCGTTACCGACTTGACATGTCGAGTGCAGGCGCGGAACCCGCCTGCACCCGGCGCGCGTGTGCACAACGGCAACCTGGGAGGCCGCAAATGATCACGACCATCGCCCTTCTCAAGGCCCGGCCCGGGGTTGCTCACGACGAGTTCGTCGACCACTACGAGAACCACCACGTACCCCTCGTCCTCAGCCTCGCGCCCGCCCCCACGGCGTACTCGCGCACCTACCTGCCCGCGCCCGAGGAGCGCGGCGCCGAGGCCGACTTCGATGTGATGACCCGGCTGCAGTTCGAGGACAAGGCCGCCCGTGAGGCCTGGATCGCGCAGGTCTACGCCCCGGGCTCCGGGGTGGCCGAGGACGAGGCGACATTCCTCGACCGGACGCGCACCCGGTCGTGGGTCGTGGACGAACACGTCACGACCGTCGGCTGAGCCTCGTCGGATGGTCACCCGGTCGACGAGCGCGGCGTGGTGCGGACCTTGGCCTTGACCCTCGTCCTCGCCGCTGCCGTGACGGCCTCGCTGGCGACCGTCTGGCCGTGACACCGACGCCGCACGGCCCATATGAGTCGTCCGCGTCAGTTCTCCATCGACGTCCGCAGCCGTGCGCTCGCCATGCGCATGTGTTCCGCCATCGCGCGGTCCGCGGCCTCCGGGTCGCGGGCGCGGATGGCCTGGAGGACGGCGTCGTGCTCGCAGAGGGTGCCGCTGACCGTGTCCGCCAGGTCGCTGACCCGTTCCATCCACACCTGGAGCAGGGACCGGAGGCTGTGGAGGATGTCGCTCAGGACGGAGTTGCGGGCGATGCGGGCGCATTCCAGGTGGAAGGCGATGTCGGCGTCGATGAAGGCCTGGACGTCGTCGCCGGCCTTCCGCATGTGACTCAGGTGCCCCTCCAGCAGGGCGACGTCCGCGTCGGTGGCGCGTTCGGCGGCGAGGCGGGCGGAGACGCCCTCCATGTGGGTGCGCACCTCGACCATGTCCTGGGTGCGGCGCTGGCCGAGCATCAGGCCCCAGTTGATCGCGCGGGGCAGGAACTCCGAGGTGCCCTCACGGACGTAGGAGCCGGAGCCTGGGCGGATCTCGATGATGCCCAGGACGTCCAGCGCCGACAGGGCCCCGCGCACGCTGGAACGGGCGACGCCGAGCGCCTCGGCCAGCTGCCGTTCGGCCGGCAGCCGGGTCCCGGGGCGGATGTCGCCGGCCGAGAGGTGGTCGAGGAGGCGCTTGGCGACCTCGCTCACCGAGGACTCGCGCACGACCGGGCGTAGAAGCTGCGCGAGATCCGGTGCCGGGGACTGCTGGTCAGGCTGACTGGTCACGGTCACCAGTCAACCAGATCCCCTCGCCATGGCGCCGACCAGCTGGTTCATCGATCCGAAGGGTCGGGTTTGTCAAGAGTTCGGACGGCATCGGGTCTATGACGGTCACCACACTGGTAAATTGGTGACCAATTTGAACGGGAGACGTAGCGTGTGGAACGACCCGGTGGGACGCGTCCGTTGCGTGCCGCCGGTGTGACCCACCCCCGGACGTCGTTGTCCGGGCGAGCCGAGGAGTCGCCCATGGGTGCCGTAGTGCCCACCACGGCAGTCGAGAGAACTGCCGTCAAGAAGGTCTCAGTCCGCCTCGTCCCGTTCGTGGCGTTGATGTTCTTCGTCAACTACCTCGACCGGACCGCCGTCTCGTTCGCGGAACCCAACGGCATGGGGAGCGATCTCGCCCTCACCGCGGCCCAGTTCGGCTTCGCCTCCGGGATCTTCTTCCTCGGCTACATCGTGCTGGAAGTCCCCAGCAACATGGCACTGCACCGGTTCGGCGCCCGCCGCTGGCTGGCCCGCATCATGGTGACGTGGGGCATCGTCTCGCTCCTGTTCACCTGGGTCAGCAGCAGCACGGAGCTGTACACCCTGCGGTTCCTGCTCGGCATCGCCGAAGCCGGCTTCTTCCCCGGCGCGATCCTGTTCCTCAGCCAGTGGGTCCCCTCCCGGCACCGCACCAAGATCCTGGGCCTGTTCTACCTGGCCCAGCCGCTGACCACTGTCCTCGGCGCCCCGCTCGCGGGCTGGCTCATCGGCCACCACGGACTGTTCGGTCTCGAGGGCTGGCGGGTGATGTTCCTCTTCGTCTCGCTGCCCGCGATCGTCCTCGGTGTCGTCGCCTGGTTCTACCTGAGTGACAAGCCCGCCGACGCCAAGTGGCTCACCCCCGCCGAACGCGACTGGCTGACCGACGAACTGGCCGCGGAGAACGCCCAGAAGACCGGCCACGAGACCAAGCACGCCAAGGGCGACCTCAAGGCCGCCTTCGCCAGCAGCCGCGTCTGGACGCTGGCCCTCGTCTACTTCGGCTTCGTCTACGGCCTGTACGCCCTGGCCTTCTTCCTGCCGACGATCATCAACGGCTTCCAGGAGCAGTACGACACCACGTTCAGCGTGATGGACAAGGCGTGGATCACGGCGATCCCGTACCTGCCCGCCGCGTTCGTCCTGTTCTTCTGGACCCGGCACGCCACCAAGCACGGCACCCGCACCTGGCACGTGGCCGGACCGGCCGTCGTCGGCGGCCTGTCGATCCCGCTCGCCCTCTATATGGGCTCGCCCGCCGCGACCGTGGCCGTGATCACCGTCACCGCATGCTCGATCTTCGCCGCACTGCCCGTGTTCTGGTCGGTCCCCTCCCGCTTCCTCACCGGCGCCGCGGCGGCGGCCGGTATCGCCCTCATCAACACCGCGGGCAACGTCGCCGGCTTCGCGTCCAGCTACATCACCGGCTGGCTGAAGGACTGGACCGGCGCCTACTACGTACCGCTTTACCTCGTCGGCTTCTTCATGCTGCTGTCCGCGGCGCTGATGGTCTGGCTCTCGTCCCGCACCCGCGCCGAGGAGCCCACCGCCGAAGCCGACGCCCAGATCACGGAGGCCGTTCGATGACTCGCCTGTTCAACGACCCCACGGCCTTCGCCGACGAGGCCCTGGAGGGCTTCGCCGCGGCGCACCGCCGCTGGGTGCGACCGGTCACCGGAGGCGTCGTCCGCGCCGGCGCCACCCCGGCGGGCCAGGTCGCCGTGGTCATCGGCGGCGGCTCGGGCCACTACCCGGCCTTCTCCGGACTGGTCGGCCGCGGTCTCGCCCACGGCGCCGCCGTCGGCAACGTCTTCGCCTCGCCCTCCGCCCAGCAGATCCGCCTCGTGGCCCGCGCCGCGCACGGCGGCGCCGGTGTCCTGCTGATGTACGGCAACTACGCCGGTGACGTCCTGCACTTCGGCCAGGCCGCCGAACGGCTCACCTCCGAGGGCGTGCCCGCGCGCACCTTCGCCGTCACCGACGACATCTCCAGCGCGGGACCCGAGGAAGCCGCCAAGCGGCGCGGGATAGCCGGTGACCTCCCGGTCTTCAAGGCCGCGGCCGCCGCGGCCGAGCGGGGTGCCGACCTGGAGCAGGTGCTCGCCGTCGCCGAGCGCGCCAACGCCCGTACCCGCTCCTTCGGCATCGCGTTCTCCGGCTGCACCCTGCCCGGCGCCGACCACCCCCTGTTCACCGTGCCCGAGGCGCGGATGGCCGTGGGGCTCGGCATCCACGGCGAACCCGGCATCGGCGAGGAGGGCCTGCCCACCGCCGACGAGGCCGCCCGCCTGCTCGTCACCAGGCTGCTCGCCGAACTCCCGGCCGATGTGGCCACGCCCGAGGGCGGCCGTGCGGCGGTCGTCCTCAACGGGCTCGGCTCGGTGAAGTACGAGGAACTGTTCGTCGTCTACCGCACGGTGTCCCAGCTGCTCACCGAGGTGGGCGTGGACATCGTCGACCCGGAGGTCGGCGAACTCGTCACCAGCTTCGACATGGCCGGCATCTCGCTGACCCTGACCTGGCTCGACGAGGAACTCGAAAGCCTGTGGCGCGCGCCGGCGGACACCCCCGCCTACCGCAAAGGCGCCTTCGACACCCCCGAGGAGCCCGCCCCCCTGATCTCCACCGAGGACGCCCACGACGACTTGGCCGTCCCGGCCTCCTCGGCGGAGTCCCGGGAGTCCGCCGCCGTCGCCCTCGCCGCGCTGGAAGCCGTCGCGGCGACCGTCGACACCCATGCCGAGGAACTCGGCCGGATCGACGCCGTCGCCGGTGACGGCGACCACGGCATCGGCATGCAGCGCGGCTCGACCGCCGCCCGCCAGGCCGCCGCCGACGCCCACGCGCTCAGCGCCGGCGCCGGCACCCTGCTGACCCGGGCCGGGGACGCCTGGGCCGACAAGGCCGGCGGCACCTCCGGCGCGCTGTGGGGAACGATCCTGCGCGCCCTCGGCACCGCTCTCGGCGACCAGGTCGGGCCCGACGCGGCCCGTGTCTCCGAAGGGGTGACACGTGCCAAGGAGGCGGTGATGCGACTCGGCGGCGCCGAGGTCGGAGACAAGACCATGGTCGACGTCCTGGTCCCGTTCGCCGACGCCCTCGCCGCCTCCGTCGCCGCCGGCTCCTCCCTCACCGTGGCCTGGGACCGCGCCGCGACCGCGGCCTCCGAGTCGGCCGCCGCCACCGCCGACCTGCTGCCCCGCAAGGGCCGCGCCCGCCCGCACGCCGAGAAGTCCCTCGGCACCCCGGACGCCGGCGCCCACTCGCTCGCACTGATCACCCGCGCCGTCCACGGCGTGCTGACCGACAACCACTGAGGACCCCCCACCATGACCGACAAGCTCCGTATCGTCGTCGGCTCCGACGACGCCGGCTACCAGTACAAGGAAACCCTCAAGCAGGACCTGCTGGGCAACGCGCTCGTGGCCGAGGTCACCGACGTGGGTGTCGACGCCGACGGGCACACCGCCTACCCGAAGGTGGCCATCGCCGCCGCCGAGATGATCGCCCGCGGCGAGGCCGACCGCGCCCTCCTGGTCTGCGGCACCGGCCTCGGCGTAGCCATCGCCGCCAACAAGGTCAAGGGCATCCGCGCCGTCACCGCCCACGACTCCTTCTCCGTGGAGCGCGCGGTCCTCTCCAACAACGCCCAGGTCCTCACCTTCGGCCAGCGCGTCGTCGGCCTGGAGCTGGCCCGACGGCTGGCCGCCGAGTGGCTCACCTACCGCTTCGACGAGACCTCGGCCTCCGCCGCCAAGGTCCAGTTGATGGCGGACTACGAGCGGACCGGCGACGGCGAGGCGGCGGCCTGATGGTCCCTCCCGCCTCGCCACCCGTTCTGCTGGGGGTGAGCCTGAAGATGTACTTCGGCCACCACCAGACCCTCAACTGGGCCCGCAAGGTCGCCGGCCTGGCCCACCGGCACCCGGCCGTCACCTCCGGCGCCGCCCGCCTCTTCGTCCTGCCCGCGTTCCCGTCGATCGTCCCCGCGGCCGGCATCCTCGGCCCGTACGGCATCGCCGTCGGCGGCCAGGACCTCGCCACCGAGGACAGCGGCCCCTACACGGGCGAGGTCGGCGGACCTGTCCTCAAGGAGATCGGCTGCCGTTACGCCGAGGTCGGTCACGCCGAGCGCCGCCGCCTGTACGGCGAGGGCGACACGGTGGTCGCCGCCAAGACGGCCGCCGCCCTGCGCAACGGACTCACCCCCGTGCTCTGCGTCGGCGAACGCGACCA
The DNA here is from genome assembly GCF_044747445.1 of Streptomyces sp. NPDC090083. Classification (NCBI taxonomy): domain Bacteria; kingdom Bacillati; phylum Actinomycetota; class Actinomycetes; order Kitasatosporales; family Streptomycetaceae; genus Streptomyces; species Streptomyces sp. NPDC090083. The sequence goes on from NZ_JBIVED010000009.1 coordinate 86,238, forward strand.
CGGCACCGCTCCGGAAGCCGCAGACCGCACGGTCGCCGAGGTCGAACGGCTGCTCGCCGGCCTCGAAGGACCCGTCGTCCTCGCCTACGAGCCGCAGTGGGCCATCGGCGCGCCCGAACCGGCCTCCACCGAGCACATCTCCACGGTCTGCACCGCCCTGCGCGACTGGCTCGACGCCCGGCCCCGGCACACGGGTTCCACCGTCATCTACGGCGGCAGCGCGGGCCCCGGTCTGCTCACCCGCCTCGGTGGCAGCGTGGGCGGCCTCTTCCTCGGCCGTTTCGCACACGACCCGGCCAACGTCGAGGCCATCCTCGACGAACTGCGCACCCCGGTGGCGGTGGCGTGATGGCGTACGGAATCAGCACCTACGCCTACTTCTGGCGGCACTCCGCCCGCGCCTCGCGGCCGATGACCCTCACCGAGATGCTCGCGGACACCGCCGAACTCGGCGGCCAGGTCTTCCAGATCTGCGACTACGCGCCCATCGAGGCCTACGACAGGGCCCAGTTGGCCGACGCCCGCGCCACCGCGCACGATCTCGGTCTCGAACTCGAACTGGGCACGCGCGGCATCCGTACCGAGCACCTCGCCAAGTACCTCGACATGGCGGGCGAGTTGGGCGTCACCCTGGTGCGCTCCATGCTCCACGTCCCCGGCCACAGGCCGGATCCGGCCGAGGCGACCGCTCTGCTCAAGGAGAGCGTGCCCCGGTACGAGGACGCCGGAGTGACCCTCGGTCTGGAGACCTACGAGCAGGTCGCCACCGACGACCTCGTCGCTGTCGTACGCGGGGTCGACAGCGACCGCCTCGGTGTCGTCCTCGATCCCGGCAACAGCGTCGCCCGGCTGGAACGCCCGGTGGACGTCGTCACCGCCACCGCGGCCCACGTGGTCAACATCCACGTCAAGGACTTCGCGTTCAGCCGCCGTGACGGCTGGGTCGGATTCACCTACGCGGGCACCCCGCTCGGCGAGGGCCTCCTGAACTACGACGGCATGATCGCGGCCGTCGCGGCGGCCCGCCCGGGCCGCCGGATCAACCAGATCGTGGAGCACTGGCTCCCGTGGCAGGACGAGGGCTACGACGTCACCGCCCGGCTCGAACACCAGTGGACGCAGCACAGCATCAACACCCTTCTGAGGAGCGAGTAATGGCCACCGAGATCCAGACCCAGGCCGACGCCACGACCGTCGCCGTCATCGGGGCCGCCGGCAAGATGGGCCAGCGCGTCTCCAACAACCTGGTCGAGAGCGACTTCCGGGTGCTCTTCAGCGAGGCCTCCCCCAAGGGCCAGGAGCTGATCCGCGACCTGGGCCGCGAGCTGACCGACTCGACCACCGCCGCGGCCGAGGCCGACGTGGTCATCCTCGCCGTCCCGGACGTCGTCCTCGGCAAGGTCTCCGAGGAACTCGTCCCGCTGATGAAGCCCGGCACGGTCGTCCTCACCCTCGACCCGGCCGCCGCCTACGCCGGTCTGCTCTTCGAGCGCGAGGACATCCACTACGCCTGCGCCCACCCCTGCCACCCGTCGGTGTTCCTGGAGCGCACCACGAAGGAGGAGTGGCAGGACACCTTCGGTGGCATCGCCGCCCCGCAGGAGGTCGTGGCCGCGTACGAGGGCGGCGACGAGATCAAGCAGAAGCTCGCCGATTCCGTCATCCGCGTGATGTACGCGCCGGTCGTCGACGTCCACTGGGTCACCGTCAAGCAGCTCGCCGTCCTGGAGCCGACGCTCGTCGAGACCATCGCCTGCATGGTGGGCGCCCTGCTCACCGAGGCCCTGCACGAGACGGTGCACACCGTCGGCGTCCCGGAGAAGGCCGCCCGCGCCATGCTGCTGGGTCACACCCAAGTCGCCCTCGCGAACACCCTCAAGGGGTCCAACCCGTTCTCCGACGCCTGCCTGATCGCCATGGACTACGGCCGTGAGTCGATCGTCCGCGACGACTGGAAGAAGGTCTTCGAGGACGACGAGCTCGACAAGGTCATCACGCGCATGCTGAAGATCAAGGAGATCAGGCGCTGACCTCGCGGTCCGCCTGACCGCCGACCCGAGCGAGCCCCCGAAGCCGCCCGTGCCGCCTACCCCTATGGGCGGCACGGGCCCCCTTTCTGCCCGCGCACCGCACCCCGCGTCGCATCCCTTGCCCCGCATCTCGATTGAGGACCCTCATGCCTGCCGACCTCCCCGACCTCGACTGGACCGAGCGGGACCAGCGGGCCGTGGACACCGCCCGTATCCTGGCCGCCGATGCCGTACAGAAGGTCGGAAACGGCCATCCCGGTACGGCGATGAGCCTCGCGCCCGCCGCGTACACCCTCTTCCAGAAGGTGATGCGCCACGACCCCGCCGACCCCGAGTGGGTCGGCCGCGACCGGTTCGTGTTGTCCGTGGGCCACTCGTCCCTGACGCTCTACACGCAGCTCTACCTGGCCGGCTTCGGCCTGCAGCTCGACGACCTCAAGGCGTTCCGCACGGCGGGTTCGAAGACGCCGGGTCACCCGGAGTACGGGCACACGGCGGGTGTGGAGACGACCACCGGCCCGCTGGGGCAGGGTGTCGCCAACGCGGTGGGCATGGCGATGGCCGCCCGCTACGAGCGCGGCCTGTTCGACCCGGACGCCCCGCAGGGCGAGTCGCCCTTCGACCACTTCGTGTACGTGATCGCGGGTGACGGCTGTCTCCAGGAGGGCGTCTCGGCGGAGGCGTCCTCGATGGCCGGCCACCAGGAGCTCGGCAACCTCATCCTCCTGTGGGACGACAACCACATCTCGATCGAGGGCGACACGGAGACGGCCGTCTCCGAGGACACCGCCAAGCGGTACGAAGCGTACGGCTGGCACGTCCAGCGCGTGGCGCCCGCCGCGAACGGTGACATCGACGTCCACGCCCTGTACGCGGCGATTCAGTCCGCGAAGCTGGTGACGGACAAGCCGTCCTTCATCGCCCTGCGGACGATCATCGCCTGGCCCGCCCCGAACGCGCAGAACACCGAGGCCGCCCACGGCTCGGCGCTCGGCGAGGAGGAGATCGCGGCCACCAAGCGGGTCCTCGGCTTCGACCCGGAGCAGACGTTCGAGGTGTCCGACGAGGTCATCGACCACACGCGCGGCGCCATCGCGCGCGGGGCCGTGGAGCGCGCCGCGTGGGACAAGCGGGTCGCCGCCTGGCGGACCGAACACCCGGCCCGTGCGGCCGAGTTCGACCGTATCGCCGCGGGTGCGCTGCCCGAGGGCTGGGAGTCGACGGTCCCCGTCTTCGAGCCCGGTTCCTCCATCGCGACGCGTGCCGCGTCCGGCAAGGTACTCCAGGCGCTCGGCGCGGTCGTGCCCGAGCTGTGGGGCGGCTCCGCCGACCTCGCCGGCTCCAACAACACGACGATCGACAGCGGCAGTTCGTTCCTGCCTACCGGCAACCCGCTGCCCGAGGCCGACCCGTACGGCCGGACGATCCACTTCGGCATCCGTGAGTTCGCGATGGCCGCGGAGATGAACGGCATCGCCCTGCACGGCAACACCCGTGTCTACGGCGGCACGTTCCTCGTGTTCTCGGACTACATGCGCAACGCGGTGCGTATGTCGGCGCTGATGCACCTGCCGGTGACGTACGTGTGGACACATGACTCCATCGGCCTCGGCGAGGACGGACCCACGCACCAGCCGGTCGAACACCTGGCGTCGCTGCGTGCCGTCCCGGGCCTGAACGTGGTCCGCCCGGCCGACGCCAACGAGACCGCCATCGCCTGGGCGGAGATCCTCAAGCGCCACACGAAGGCCTACGGCGAGGGCGCCCCGCACGGCCTCGTCCTGAGCCGTCAGGGTCTGCCGACCTACGCGCCCGACCCGGCGGCGGCGCGCGGTGGTTACGTCCGCGTCGAGGCCTCGCGGAGCACCCCTGACGTCGTTCTCCTCGCGACCGGCTCCGAGGTGCGTCTCGCCGTCGCCGCGCGGGAGTTGCTGGAGGCGGAGGGGATCGCGACCCGGGTGGTGTCGATGCCGTCGGTGGAGTGGTTCGAGGAGCAGGACCAGGCGTACCGCGACAGCGTGCTCCCTCCGGCGGTGCGCGCCCGTGTCGCGGTCGAGGCCGGGATCGGTCTGACCTGGCACAGGTACGTCGGGGACGCGGGCCGCGTCGTCTCCCTGGAACACTTCGGCGCCTCCGCGGACGGCGCGGCGCTCTTCGAGGAGTACGGCTTCACCGCCGAGAACGTGGCCGCGAAGGCGCGGGAGTCGCTGGCGGAGATCGGCTAGGCTCCGTCTTCAAACGGATCTTGCCCAGAGTAGGAACGACGCGAGACTGACCGCTGCTTCGTACGAGGCGGCGGTCTTGTCGTGGCCACGGCAGTTTCCGGGGTAGCCGAAGGTGGCCTCGTTGGCCGCACTGTCGGCCACGTCCCAGTAGGTGCCGTCCACCGCGAGCAGCCGTAGCCCCCGCCAGAAACAGCTTCTGACCGCGCAAGCCCTCGACCAGGTGCCGCATCACCTCCAGATACGGCGCCGGCGAGAACAGTGCCAGGGCGAGTATGAAGTACACCACCAGCTGGGCCGACAGCAGGCGTCTGCGCTGCCCCCGGGAGCACTGCACAGAAGCCTACGCCCGCGAGCTATTGCAACGGCCTTGCCTCTAGGTGCCGCTGGGCGCGGGGGCCGTGGAACCTCGTAGGCGCAGTTCGGGCTCGACGAGGATCTCCTCGTTGTCGGCGGTCCGCTTCGAGATCAGCGAGGTGACGATGCGCGCCACGTTCTCCGCGATGCGCTCGATCGGCTGCCGGACGGTGGTGAGGGGCGGTCCGATGAAGTCGAGCACGGGTGAGTCGTCGTATCCGACGACCGAGACGTCCCTGGGAACGCTCAGGCCCAGACGTTCCGCGGCACGGTAGGCACCGAATGCCATCTCGTCGCTGGATGCCACGAGGCCGGTCGCCTCGTGGCCCAGCAGGGTGGCGGCGGCCTGTTGGCCACCCTCGATGTTGAAGTACTGGCGGACGACGAAGTGTTCGGGGCTGTCGACGCCACGGCGGCGCAGCGCTTGGAGGAATCCCTCGACCCGTCGGTCGGCGGGCAGGTTGCCGGTCGGCCCGGCGAGCAGGCCGATCCTGCGGTGCCCAAGGTCCCAGAGATGGCCGACGGCCAGTTCGGCGGCGCGCCAGTCGTCCGTCGAGACGACCGGGGCCTCGTACTCGGGGAAGCCGCCGTTGATGCTGACGTAGGGGATGCCCCGGGATTCGACGAACTGCACGACGCGGTGGTCCTCGTCGCGCAGGGTGTTGCTCGACGACAGGAAGACGATCGCCGCGACACCCGCGTCGACGAGGGACTCGACGTAGTCACGCTCGCGCGGAGTGCCCGGGTAGACGGGGCAGATGATGGTTGTCAGCCCGTAGGGGTTGAGCTCGTTCTCGATGCGTTCGCCCTGAAGGGCGAAGATCGGGTTCTTCAGGTTCGGGGTGAGCATGACGACGAGCCGGTTGTCGAGGGGCCGCTCGTAGTTGATCTGCTTCAGGGCTTCTTCCACCGCCTGCCGGGTGGCCGGCGCGACGCCGTACTTGCGGTTTATGACGCGACTCACAGTGGCTTCGCTGACGTCGGCGAGCTGCGCGACCTGCGCGAGCGTCGTGGAGCCGATGGCCGCGCGGGTGCCCTTCCGTGCCTTGGGCGGTTCGCTGCCGGTTCCTGTCGTCATCTCAAACCTTCCGGGCGGAGCAAGTACGTGATGGTCCGTCATGCCGATTGTCGGCAGGAGTGTTCACTGTTTCACGGAGCCCGCCAGAAGACCTGCGACGAAGTGCCGCTGGAGGAACAGGAACAGCACCAGGACGGGTACGACGGAGATCAGTGTGCCGGTGAGCAACTGCCCGTAGTCCGTGGACTGCACGCCGTGCAGTGTCGCCAGGGAGACCGGGACGGTGTAGGCCTCCGGGGTGCGTTGCACGATGAGCGGGTACACGAAGTCGTTCCACTGTCCCAGGAACAGGAAGATGGCGAGAGCTGCCAGGGCCGGCCGCATTGTGGGGATGACGATCTGGAAGAAAGTGCGCAGTTCGCCCGCGCCGTCGACGCGTGCCGCCTGGATGAGTTCGTCGGGGACGGACTGCATCGCCTGACGCATGAGGAAGATCCCGAACGGAAGCGCGAGGTTCGGCAGGATCAGTCCCTGATAGGAGTTGAGCCAGCCCAGCGCGACCATCATCTTGAACAGCGGTACGAGAGTCACCTGCCCGGGCAGCGCGAGTGACGCGATGATCAGGGTGAACATGGCGTCGCGGCCCCGGAAGCGGAACTTGGCGAAGGCGTACCCCGCGGTGCTGCACACCAGCATGCCGAGCCCTGTGTACACGGCCGACACGATGAAGGAGTTGCGGAGGGCCACTCCGAACTGGAGGTTGGTGAACAGGCCGGACAGGTTCGTCCAGAAGCGGTCGCCGGGCAGAAGTGCCGGCGGCGAGGAGAAGATCTCGCTCGTGGAGTGTGTCGAGGCGACGATCAGCCAGGCGAACGGGACGAGCATCAGTACGGCACCGAGGGCGACGCATGCGGTGAGGACGGCACTGAGCGACCTCGTGGAACTGGACTCGCGTCGTGCGCGCGGCAGATGCGTGGGGGTGACGGTCACTGGGCGCGCCTCCTCAGGACGAGCATCTGGATGACGGAGACCGCGGTGACGATGAGGGCCAGGACGTAGCCGATCGCGGAGGCGTATCCGAAGTCGAAGTTCTTGAACGCGCTGTTGTAGAGGTACATGCCGATGGTGAGGGTGGCGTTGTCCGGGCCGCCGCCGGTGAGGACGTAGGGCTCGTCGAAGAGCTGGAGGGTGCCGATCGTCGACAGTACGACGGTGAGCAGGATCGCGGGCCGTAGGCCCGGGATGGTGACGTGCCAGAACTGCTGGCGCCGGTTCGCACCGTCCATCTGCGCGGCTTCGTACAACTCGTTCGGGATCGACTGGAGTTGGGCAAGGTACATGACGGTGCTCTGGCCGGTGTAGTGCCAGGTCATCGCCATGATGATCGATGCCTTGGCCCAGAAGGGGTCCGTCAGCCACGGGATGCGCGGCAACCCGACCGACGTGAGCAGATAGTTGATGAATCCGTTCTGGTAGTTCAGGAGCGCGGAGAAGAGGATGCCGTAGGCGACCAGGCCCATGACGATCGGGACGAAGTAGGCGACCCGGAAGAACGAACGCCACTTCAGGAGCCTGGAGTTGAGGGCGACGGCGAGCACGATCGCAAGGCCGAGCATCAGGGGTACCTGGATGACCAGGATTTCCAACGTGTTGCGCAGAGCCGTCCAGAACAGCGGATCATCCAGGAGGCGTCCGTAGTTCGCGCCGCCGACGAACCTGGTGACTCCGCCGACGTTCTGCGTGAAGCTGAGAGCCAGGGCGTAGAAGACCGGATAGACCTTGAAGCCCAGGAACAGCACGATCACGGGTGCCAGGAACACGAACGGTGTCGCGCGTTGGCGCAGGACCGCGCGGGAGGAGCGTCGGCGGGTCGGCGGGGTGCCGGGCAGGGCGGGGTGGACGGCTCCCCGAGCCGGTGGCCGGAGACGGGATTTCATGGTGTCGGACATGGTTCCTCGTCGGTCAGTCCTTCACGGTCTTGCGACCGGTCTGGTCGGCGAGCAGCTTCGCCGCGCGGTCGAGGGCCGACCGTGGGTCGGCTCCCTTCACCAAGACCTGGGTCTGCGCGTCGGTGTAGACCTTCAACGCCTTGGGATAGTCCTTGGTGTAGTGGTCTGGGGGCGTGTCCTGGCTGAGCGCCTTGATGACGAGCTGGTTGGTGTTGAAGCCGAAGTAGGGGTTCGACTGTTTGAACTCGGCGGTGTCCCACATCGGTTCGTAGCTCGGGAAGAGTCCGTCGGCCTTGGTGATGACCTTCTGTCCGGCGAGAGTGGCCATGCTGTACTTGACGTACTCGTAGGCGAGCTTCTGCTTCTTGCTCGACTTGGCGACGGTGAGGTAGGTGCCGCCCGCGGAGGACGCGGTGTAGCTGCCCTTCGTCATGGCGGGCGACATGCGCACGCCCCACTTGCCCTTCATCTCGGGGGCGGTGCTGTCGAAGCTGCCGACCATCCACGAGGCCCCGGGCATGATCGCGACCGGGGACTGGCCCTTCATCTGGGACGTGGTGCCCTGGCTCTGCGGGATGTCGGTGACGAGTCCCTTGTCGTTGGCCTGCTTGAGGAAGGTCAGCGCCTTGACGCTTCCCTTGTCGTTCAGTGAGATCTCGCCCTTGCCGTTGAAGAAGAAGGTGCCTTCCAGGCGGGCGAGCATCTGGAAGAGGTTCGCCGAGTCGGCTTGCGAGGCGGCCTTGTCGACGGCGAAGAGGTTGGCGCCGGTGGCCTTCTTGATCTTCACTCCGGCGGCCAGCATCTGGTCCCAGGTACTGATCGAGTCGATGTCGACGTCGGCCCTCTTGAAGAGGTCGGTGCGGTAGTACAGGAGGTTGGTGTTGACCTCGAAGGGCATGCCGTACTGCTCCCCCTTGACGTTCTGCCCGCCCTTCCACAGGCCGCTGGGGAAGTCCTTGGCCAGCGAGCCGGCGCCCATGCCGCCGAGGTCGGCGAAGCCGTCCGGGAACGTCTCGAGGTAGTTGTTCATGTAGTCGCCGCCGATGTCCATGACATCGGGCAGACCCTGGCCGCCGGCTGCCATACCAGCGGTGATCTTGTCCCAGATGGCCGGGTTGCCGACGTCCTGCACTGTGACGGTGACACCCGGGTGGGACTTCTCGAAGGCCGCGGCGGTGGCCTTCAGGCCGGTCGCGGGTGATCCCCACGCCCAGGCGGTGAGTGTGTCCTTGCCTCCGGAAGTGTCCGAGGACGCCATGGAGCAGCCGGACAGAAGACCGGCGGCAAGGGTGGTGACTGCGGTGAATGCGCCGACCTGGGCGCGCCTGTGGGGACGCGGCGAAGTGGTCATGGCGGTCGATCCTCCTCGATCGAGATGCAGCACTCGGCTTGGTGGGCGCCATCATGACCCGACTTACCGACGTCTTGCAAGAAGGTGTTGCAAACTTCCAACTCGGATTTGCATACTTGGTCACGCCAGCGATCTGGCGACTTCAGCAACCGTCACGTCGAGCGGGACGCCACCGCATGAAGGAAGTCACGACACCGATGCCATTCATTGCCCCACAGCGCGCATTGCCCACAGACGGGACATCAACACGGCTCGACGAACGTGGCTGGACGGTGAAGGCCAGGGACAGACATGCCGGCATCAGCTTCGAGGCGTCGGCCGGCCCCACTGTCCTGCTCGCCACCGAGACCGGCGAGCGGCACCTCCTGCCCGACGACGGCTCCACACCCGTCGTCCTCACCGGCAGCGGCGCCTGCTGGCTGCTTCCCCGGAAGTCCGGCACGGATGAGTACGCGTGGCACATCGCCGCCGCCGGCAAGATCGAGCTCCGCTCCGACGGCGGACGCCGCACCGTCACCGTCCACGCCGACTCGGCCGCGCTCGTCGCCCACCGTGCCCGCCCGCACGCCGACGTCGACGGGGCGGAGTTCACCATCGGCCTGCCGGGCGGCGACTCGCTGGCCGACGCCCTCGCCGGCTTCTACTGGGGCACGATCCTGCCCTGTGTCGTCGAACGGACCATCGCCGCCGACTACCCGGACCGCGACGGATACGTGATCAGCACCCTTGCCGACAAGTACGTCGGCACCTACCCGGACGTCGACCACGAGTTCCAGATCAAGGGACGGATGGCCTGGGGCAGCCGCACCGACCAGGACGTGGTACGGCGAATGCTCGACCTCCAACTGCGCCTGATGCGCGAGGATCCCCAGCAGCTGTGGCGCGCACCCTGCGCCGTACAACCGGATGGCGACCGGGAGTACCACGTACGCAGGAACAGCCTCGACAACTCCCAGAACGCCGTCATGTTCCTGGTGACCGGCAACATCGAGATCATCGAGTCCGCCTGGCTCTACTTCGCCCGCACGAAGGACACCGACTGGCTACGGGAGCGCATCGAGGACCTGGAAGGCGCGTCGTCGTGCGTCGCCGACTGCATGGACCGCCGTGGGCGCCTGTGGTCCGACGTGTACTACGAGGACCAGGTCATCAAGGACGGCCGGGAGACCATGGCGGCCTCGCTCGCCGCCAACTCCTTCGAACTCCTGGCCGCGCTCGAGGACGTGCTCGGCCGCAGTGAACAGGCACGCTCCTACCGAGAGACGGCAAGTCTCCTCGCGGCCGCTGTCCGGGAACCCGTCCCCATCGGCTGCTGGGACGACGCCACCCACCGCTTCGTGGACTGGGTCGACCGCTCCGGCAACGTGCACGACCACGTACACCTGCTTGCCAACGTGCTCCCAGCCCTGTTCGGACACACCGACCGCGCGCAGACCGAGCACGTCCTGGCGCTCGTCGACCGCGAGCTGGACGAGTTCCAGCGTTTCCCGACCTTCCTCGCCGCCCGCGTACAGGACTACACCGACGACGAGATCGGCGACGGCGGCCCCTACGACCTGTGCGCAGCGGGCAGATACTGGTGCTGGGACGCCGCGTTCTGGTCCTGGCGCCGCAACGGGGCGATTCTCCGGCAACAACTCGAAACCGTCGCCGCACAAGGCGCCGCCGACGACTACGTCATGGGCGAGCGGTACGACATGAACCACGTGTACTACACGGATGGTTCCAACTGGCATGGCGCCGCCCACTATTACGAGTATCCGTGCGTCTATGCCTGGGTCCTGATCACCGAATACCTGGGGGTCCGTCCGTCCCTCACCGCGGACCTGCTCATCGCACCCCGGGTCGTCGACTCCGGCACCGTACGGCTGGGACAGAGCGCCTACGAAATCACCTACAGCATCACCCAGGATGCCTTCGAACTCGTCAACGACGCCGCGCGCACACGGTCGTTCGAGCTGGACCTCTCCGCTCTCAGCGACACCGATACACGACATGCCGACGCTTCGCGCACCGTCGTACTCGCACCGGGCCGGTCGGTCCGCATCACCCTGCCGGACACGGCAGGCCCAGGAGTGGAGGACCAGGCATGAGCACCGCATCCCTGCTCGGCATCGACCTCAGTACCACCCCGTTCAGCCGCCGGGGCTCCTACTTCGCCCTCTCGCGCGTCACCGACCTGCACGACCACGGCGTCTACCTGCGCACCGTGCGCGGCGACGCCCGACACCGCGAGATCGTCCGGCTCCTCCTGGACGGCGGCACCGAAGCCCAGTCCCGGACCACCGCCGGGATGCTGACCCTCCAGCACGGCACGACCCGCGTCGAAGCGGTCCTCGACGGTCCCGGACGCGCCTACCTGACGGTCTACGGCGGAGCCCTCACCCTCGACTTCCGAGCGACCTCGCAGTACGACGTCGTCCTCCGGGAGAATCAGGACACCTGGCGTTTCATCGACAGCGGCGCCAACCGCAATTACCGCGTCCGCGTCCTCGGCGGCACCACCCGCTTCGACGCCCGCTGGGACGGCGTCCGCAACATCGAAGCACGCCTGCGCATCGCGGCACACGAGGGTATGGCGACGGTTGTCGTCGACGAATACGGCAGCGCCGTACCCACCGACCCCCTGGACAGCCCCGACACCCTCGCAACCCTCGCCCAGGCCGACTTCGACGCGTGGTGCAGCACCCACGGTGGCGACGAACGCAACGATCCCGCGATCGGGGACACCGTCCGTCTGGCCGCCTTCGTCACCTGGGCGGCCATCGTCCCCCCGGGAGGTGCCCTGCGCCGCGAGTCCATGCTCATGTCCAAGAACCGTATGACCAACGTGTGGAGCTGGGACCACTGCTTCAACGCGATGGCACTGTGGCGTGATCCGCAGGCCGCGGCCGACCAGCTCTTCGCCGTCTTCGACCACCAGGACGAACACGGCTGCCTCCCGGACTACGTCAACGACGCCGGCGTCGAGCGCAACTTCGTCAAACCGCCCATCCACGGATGGTCGATCAACCGACTCATCGACCTGGGCGGCCTTACCGACGACACGATCGCCGCACTGTACGTGCCCCTGCGACGTTGGACGGAATGGTGGTTCGCACACCGCGTCTACGGCGACGACGGCATCCCCTCCTACAACCACGGCAACGACTCCGGATGGGACAACGCCACCACGTTCGGTGCAGACGTACCCGTACAGAGTCCCGACCTGCTGGCCTTCCTGGTACTGCAAATGCAGACTCTCGCGCGGATTGCCCGGCGCCTCGGCCGCCACGACGACGCGACCGCGTGGACGACACGGGCCCACAACACGGTCCGTACCCTCTGCGAGGCATTCTGGGCCGGAGACCGGTTCGTCGCCCGGGACACACTGACGGGTGGGACGATCGACTCGCAGAGCCTACTGACCTTCATGCCCCTCGTCCTCGGGGAACTCCTTCCGCGAGACGTGTCCGACACGACCGTGCAGCGCCTCCTCGACGGCGGCTACCTCACCCCCCACGGCCCTGCCACCGAACCACCCACGAGCCCTCACTACGAGTCCGACGGCTACTGGCGCGGTCCCATCTGGGCACCCTCCACCATGCTCCTCGCCGACGGACTGCGCCGCAGCGGGCGTCCCGAAATCGCCGAAGACATCGAGTCCCGGTTCATGGCGACCTGTGGGGGAGCAGGCATGGCCGAGAATTTCGACGCGATGACCGGAGCCGGACTGCGTGACCGCAGCATGACCTGGACCGCCTCGGTCTACCTGTCGATGGTCACCGAGCGCGCCGAGAGGCGATCCGCTTGTGGGGTGATCTGCGGTTCGGGTTCGGTCGGCTTGGTGGTGACGAGTTCGGCCATGGAGGCTTCGGAGAGGTAGCGGCGGCCGAAGACCTGCCACTCGTCGTGGAGTTCGGCCAGGACCGCGGCGGCGAGCCGGTCGGGGGCGGCGGGGTTGGGGAAGACCTGGACGACGTCGGCCCAGTCGATCATCCGGCGATTCAAGCACGCTGCGGAGTGGCCTCCGGGGGGCGGTGAGTCGTGAGCGGGATCGCCTACGCCACCGCCAGTGCCGGGGCCTGCAGCGCCGGGAACACGGTGTGCTCATCGAACAGGCGGCGGTCCTTGAGGCAGTGGTGGAGCTGGCCCAGCATCCGGTTGAAGAGGTTGCGCTGGCCAGCGGCGTGCCGGTCTCCGTGGTTGTCACGTCGCCGCCGGTAGTGGGCTTTGGCACCGGGCGAGGCAGTCATCACTGAGAACGCCCAGAGGTAGCCGGCGTGGTTGAGCCGGTTGTTCTTCACCCATTGTCTGATGATGCTGGACTCCTTGCCGGAGGCGCGGGTGACGGGTGAGGCGCGCGCGTAGGCCTTCAGGCCGCGGGCGTTCGCGAAGCGGGTGCGGTCGTCTCCGATCTCGGCCAGCACTCGGGCGGCGAGCTGGATGTCGAACCCGGGGAAGCCGAGGATGATTTCGGAGTCCGGGTGCTGCGGGAACGCCTCCTCGACAGTCTGGGCGAGGCCGGCGGCGGCGGTGTCGGCGGCCGTGAGCTGTCCGAGAAGGGCGAGCGTCTGCTTGCCGAGCGCGTCCTCGACAAGTCCGGGCCAGCGTTCGAGGCCATCATGCGACCAGCCCGGGCCACTTGGGCGTTCGGCGGACAGCGGACGTGACGTGGTCAACCAGATCGCTGGGCGTTTGGGCCGAGATCGCGTCCGTCCACAACTTCAATGTCGGTGACAGTTGTCCAAGAGGGATCCAAGCTCAGCGAGACGATGTCCATGCCATCGCGTTCGAGTTGGATCATCGAGGAACCCGACGACCGATCTGCTCGTCGAGCAGGCAACGCGGGGTGCCTGGACGGACCCACGATCTGACGGCCGCCCGCATCCACAAGATCCTTCGGATCCGCGCGCGCCAGGACGTCCCGGCCCTCGCCGACATGGCCTGCAGAGGTGGGGGTGACTGCGGATCTGCTGGCCGAGGTCAGGACTGCCGGTTGGCCCGGAGCGTCGGCGAAGCCTGTGGTCAGCACCAGCACCAGCACCCGAGGTCGCCGCGGTGCCACCGTCCGGATCCGTGGGATCATCGAGCGGCTCGTCACTGCCGGCGAGTGGCAGGAGGGGACCCCGAACATCCTCGTCGTACCGGACGCCCGATACCACGGCCCGTGCCTACCCCACTCGCCCGGCGGACCACTCGTCGAGATCTCGGCCACTGCCATAGGGCGTCAGTGCGGGCGGTCCTGTGCCGCGGCGGCTGTGGCGAAAGCCGAGTGGGGCACCTCTCGTGCCGCCCAGTCCGCGAAAGCAGTGGCCGGCCGGCCGAGGACCTCCTCGACCCCCTGCGAGAGATAGGCGTCGGCGCCTGTGCGGATGCCCTCCAGCATCGCCATGCGCCACTCGACGTAGCCCGGCGGGGTCCCCGCCTCCGTCAGCCGGGCCGCGTGCGCGGACGGGTCCTCGCTCCGGAACCGCACCGCGGTCCCGGAAGCCGCTGCGAGCACTCCGGCCGCCTGCCGGAACGTGAGAGCGGCCGGACCGGACAGAGCTATCCGCTCCGAGACGTGCGTGCCGCGGGCCAGGATCCGCGCGGCGACCTCGGCGACGTCCTGGACGTCGACGAACGGTTCGGCCGCGTCACCCACCGGGGCAGTGATCACACCGTCGACGGGAGCGAACATCGCCTCGGTGAAGTTCTGCGCGAAGTGCGAGGGCCGCAGCACCGTCCAGGGCACCGGGCCCGCGGTCAGCGCCCGCTCAGCGAGGTCCACCGCGCCGCCGGGCAGGAACTCCACCCCGCGCGCCGACAGCAGCACCGCGTGCCGCACCCCCGCTTCCGCCGCGCGGTGCAGGAATGCGCTCAGCAGACCGCTCCAGTCGTGCGCGGAGCCGGGCCCGACCACGAACACCCCGTCCGCGGACCCGATCGCGGCTTTCCACGTGGAGGTGTCGCGCCAGTCAAAACGGAGCGCCGAACTGCGGCTCGCCGCCACTCCCTGGTGGCCGTGTTCGCGCAGCGCACCGATCAGGCGACGACCGACTTTGCCGTTCCCACCGAGAACAAGTATCTGTGCCATGCCGTCCACAGTAGGGAACCGTGTCCGGCAGAAGGATGAGTGATCAGCCAGAAAGTATTCGTATACGTCTAGCCTGGCGGAGTGGATGTTCTCAGTGACCAACTGGCTCGCGCCCAGGCGCGAGGCGCGGTGTTCTCCACCCTGCGCCGGACCGCCCCCTGGGGACTGAGGTTCCGTGGGAATCGCCCGCTGACCGCGCACGTCCTCCTGGAGGGAAGCGGATGGCTGGACGCCGAAGGCGAGGAGCCGGTCGCGCTCGCGGCGGGAGACGTGGTTCTCGCCACCGAGGGAGATCCGTACCGGTTGGTCAGCGATCCCGGTGTGGCTGGTGAGCCGATCGCCGATGCGCGCCGCCGCGGAGATGATCCCGGTGGGTCGCCGGGGGCACGGATCCTGTGCGGGGCGCACATGGTCGAGGGAAGCGTGGGCGAGGCGCTGTTGGGCTCGCTGCCCCGGTTCGTCCTGATCGGGGCGGCCTCGCAGAGCGCACGGCACCGCGACGCGATCAGCCTGCTGGCCCGCGAAGCGGCGTCGGACGGCCTGGGGCAGCAGGTGCTGCTCGACCGGTTGCTGGACCTCAACCTGGTGTACGCCCTGCGCGCGTGGTGGCAGCAGGACGAGCGGCGTGCGCCGGGCTGGTACCGGGGGTTGGATCATCCCGGGCTCGCCCGCCTGATCCAGGCCGTCCACGAACGGCCGCAGCACGCCTGGACACTGGAGTCGATGGCGCAGACGGCGGCCATGTCCCGCTCAGGATTCGCCGCCACGTTCAAGGACGTGGTCGGCCAGAGTCCGGCCAGATACCTGACCGAGCTGCGGATGGGACACGCCGAGGACGCGCTGCTGCGTACCGACGCCACCGTGTCGGCGGTAGCGACGAGCGTCGGCTACGGCAACGAGTTCGCGTTCTCCACCGCCTTCCGCCGCAGCCACGGCCTGCCGCCGGGCCGGTGGCGCACCGCACGCCGCGGAACCGTATGAACGGTTCCAGGTATCCGGGCATGGGTGCCTGTCCCGACACCCGGGGGCACACTCCGTGCGCTGCGCGGGCGAGATATTCCGGTTGGCGTCGGGTGGGGGCGCGCCAGCCGTAGTGGGCGTCGTACAGGATCAGGTTGGCGGCGGCCAGGTCGGGCATGGTGACCGGGCGTGCGGTGTGGTCGGGGTCCGGCGGAGACCTGGACGACACCTCGTCCCGCATCAGGGGGCTACGTCGAGGAGTTCGGCGTCGATGATGTCCAACTACCGGCTCAAACGGGCCGAACACGATACCTGGCCCCAGCCCACCCACACCGGCACTCGAGCCATCCGCATCAAACGACCCCAACCCTCAGACCTGTAAGGCAACAGCATTTAAAGGTTGTTGCACAAGGCCGTGTTTGGGCAGGTCAGGGCCCGTGGAGGCAGTCCTCTGGTCATGACGCGAGGGCGAGGTTGTGCATGTGCGCGACGGCCTGGACTGCGTGATGAAGTCCGTCGCCGCGTTGCCGACAGCCGCGGAGGATCTTGTCGTTCTTCATCCGGTCGATCACATGCTCCACCCGCGCGCGGACCTTGCGGTGGGCTGCGTTGTCTTCTTCCTCGCCCGCCAGCAGGCCCCGGTGGGCGCGTTTGCGGTGCTGGGTGACCATCCCACAGTTGAGGTAGGCGCCGTCGCCCAGCACGGTCACGTCCTGGCAGTGCTCGGCCAGGCCGGAGGCACGCCAGGCATGGGCGTCCGCAGTGGTGCCTGCCACCGGCCGGGCCGCGGCGATCACCAGATGTGTGTCAGCATCCACGATGACCTGCACGTTCGCCGAGAACCGGTAGTTGCGGGACGAGGCAGCCATCTGGCGTTCGCGGACCGCGACCAGGGTACCGTCCACGATCCACAACCGGTCGGGCGCCTCAGCCGGACGAAAGGCCGGCTCCAGCGCCAGCAGCGGACCAAGCCGCTGGACGACCCGGCACACGGTCGAGGACGAGACGCCGAGCAGCGGCCCGAGCTGCCGCATGGTCAGGTTCGTGCGGTAGCAGACGGCCGCCACCAGGACCCGCTCGGCCAGCGGAAGACCCCATGCACGACCGCGCAAAGTCCCGTTGCCCCCACGGTCTCGGACTGCCCGCAACAGCCGGCCGAACTAATCCATCCGCAGCCCGGTGAACGTCTCCACTCGCACTTGCTCAGCCCTCAACACCCCAGCCATACAACGGAGATGCCCAGTTCACGGTCTTGTGCAACACCCTTTAGTCATGGCGGTCGTTCGAAACGAACTGCACTCCGCCGCCGGCCTACTTGGGGCGACGGCGGTCGAGAGCGCGCACGAGTTCGCCGACCGGCGCCAGCATGTGTCCGCCATCGCCCGCGCACCACCACACAACCTCGTGATCACGCTCCGAGGCGTGGACACCGAGGTCATGCCCGGGGCACACCGGCCAGACCTGCCAGGTCCGTTCGAGCAGGCTCTCCTGGATCAGGATCGCCAGGCTGGTCAACGCCATGGCTGGGTCGTCGCACATGTTCGGCAGGATGGGGCCGTCCCAGTTGAGCCGTTCGCCGTCGGCAAGACGGACACCGGCTCCCACAGGGAACCCGTCCTCCAGGATCTCGATCTCCGGTTCGCCTTCGATCCCACGCGTGGGCAGGTCGCGGGCTATGACTCGCAGTGCGACGCGCAACGTCTCCAGACGTTCGGGGGCGAGGTCGAAGCCGGGATCGAAGCCCATATCGTCCAGGATGCGCCGGGCCAGGACGGTCATCTCCGCCTGCGGCACCTCGGCCGGGTTCCGCTCGACGACCTCCAGGACGGCGTCGGTGTGATGGAACCAGCCGAGCAGTTCGCAGGCGAGAGCGACGACGTCCTGTGGGTCGAGGCTGTCCTCGCGCACGCCGAGGTAGACCCTTCGCATCAACTGTTCAGTAGCCGCTTCGTACTCAGCCATGGCGTCTCTCACCGGCTCAGTATCCCGACGAAGCACGGTTCCCCGCCCATGGATTTCCAGCATGACGTCTGACCCACTCACCAGCGGAACTACGACCCCACAACATGATCGCGGCCGTCACTTGAAGGAACCGCACCCGGGTTGGCAGAGGTCTGCGGCGAGGGTCGGGCGGGCCGCGCCGACCCTCGCCATGGCAGTCGGTCCAATGAGAAGTGCTCGAGGGTCGGCCTGCCCGGCGGATGATGCCGGAGACGGATCGTTCGGCACGCCCCCGAGCCCATCGAGTAGGGGTGCCCCGCAGTGGCGTTGTCGTCGATCGCCGAGTCCCCCACACCGCATGCACTTGCCTGAAGCCTGTGGAGAGGCCCTGATGCTGAACTTCAGCCCCGCGACCACGAGCAGTTCGGCCGTGGTTTCCATGTTCCGCACATGGCATCGGCCGTAAGGCTGCGACCGCTACGTGCCGGGCTGCACACTGTCGGTCAGGGGCCGTTCTCGGTTCGGCTTCCGCGCGGCGACAGGAGAACCGGTGCTGGTTCACCCACTGCCGATCGGCATGTTCCTCAAGTGCCTGCTCTCGGCGGCCGCAAGTTGCGGATAACTCGGCGCCGTAGTGTTCTTCGCGCGCGACGCCGAGGCACAGCACCGCGAACTCACCGACGAGTGGACGAGCGTGCACGACGTTACTGTTCAGGCGCTGGCAGTCCTATGCCCGGTGCCGCCTCACGCGTGGCCCCGCAGCGTGCGACACCCCATGGACCCCGGGCGGGGTGTGGTGGCCGAGGGTATGGCGCTCGAAGTTCCGTACGCGCAGGAGCGGTTCGAGGGGAATTTCTGGAACGATCTCCCTTTTCGGCCCGGATGGTTCGAAGTCTTCGTGAGGCCGGAGCGGCTGGCCGACAGGCGAGGGAAGGGAGCTTGCGGGCCACGGGCCCATCGAACTGGCCGAGTTCGAGGACGTTCAGGACTTGGGCAAGTGGGTCACGCACCGCGAGGGCGGCACTGGCGAGGCTGCTATTGGCGATCAGCGTGAGCGCGGCGATGGAGGAGGCGTTATTGAGCTTCTTCAGCGTTGCCGCTCCAGCGTGAGGATGGCCTTGGCGATTGACGTCATTCGATTCGGGCTGCACCGGGACCTGCGGAAGATGCGCCAGGACTTCAAGCGGGAGATGGCTCGCTCGACTGGCGCTCGTACAGAGGCCAGTGCCCGGTTGAGGGTCTTCTCGGTGAGGGTGAGTTCCCGCAGGGGCTTGCGTTTGATGCCGGTGGTCAGCCACGGGCCACCGCCCAGGTAGGCAAGATCGGCCAGGATGGGGACGCCCTGGCGCTCGCAGATGCGGATGATCCGGTGGGTGCGGGCGGCGGTCAGGTCGTGAGTGCGGCCCGGCAGGGCGGGCGAAAGCCACAGCAGCCGGCCGCCGGGGTCGGTGACGACCTGCACGTTCACGCCGTGGCGCCGGTGTTTGTGGGAGTAGTCGGCCCGGCCGTCGCCGACCCGGTCGCACTCGGCGAGGGTGCCGTCCAGGAGGACGAAGTCCGCCTCGGTCTCGCGCAGGACCTTCAGCAGACCGGGTGCTCGTTCGGCGAGCAGGTCGACGACCGCGCTGGTGTAGGCGTGCGCGGTGGACTCGCTGATCCCGAACCCGGCGGCGATCTTTGCCAGGGTGGTGTGCTCGCGCAGGTACACCAGTGCCACCATCGCGCGCTGGGACGGACGGAGCTTGCAGCGGCGGTCACCTTCACGGGTGACGATCAGCATGGTGACCCACTCCACGAGTGCATGTGGCAGGTCGAGTGCGGCAGGATGGATGACCAACGAGGCCCCCGAGCAACGTGATTGAGACGTCAGACATCTCGATCAACAGCCCGGGGGCCTCGCTCGTTGCGCTTCGCGGACCATCACCTGTTCGGTGGCCAACTCGAAGAAGCTCATTCATTGCCGCATGGTGGTGCCCCAGCGTTTCCGTGGCCGATCGTGCTCGATCGGGCATTTCCTGGTCCGCGGCGCGTGAGTGCCCAGGTCCTGTTTGATCTGGGCACTCACCGTGCGTGTATAGATTCCCGGTAGAGTTTCTGGTCGCTTCGAGTAGGAAGCCCACGCGCATCGGCGGGATGGAGGGGCCCTTGTCGAGAGGTGCAGGAAATCTACTTTGGGAATTCGTTGCCTACGGAGCGGTAATTATCTGGTCGGCTCCAGTCCGTCCGTCATGATACGTCACCGTCCAGTTGCCGCCCAGCTCCTGAGCGAGCAGAACGGCCAACTCTTCGCCCGCCCGGTAAAAGGCAAACTCGGCTCCATTTGACGAGAATCCAGACGATATAGGGTCGTCCGCGCAGAGAGTCTCGTCGTACTCGTCGGCCCAGTCACTCAAGAGCTTCGCCAATTTCGGCGATAGCCCAAGGCGCGGGTCGTCAGGCGCAATATCACCTGTTTGTGGACCGCTCAGCCAGAGGGGATGGCACTCGTAGTCCGCCATGACTCGTACAGTGCGCAACTCGGGCCAGTCATTCATGAAGCACCTCGCATGTTTGCCCCCACGATATAACCATTGTTACCCGTAGTGACCGCAACTCTGTGCGTCTTGCCCTTGTAGACTAGCTCATAGATCGGCCGTCCCGTGCCCTTACCCTGGTAGCCTACGACCTTCCCTTCAGATGCGGCCTTGATGACGAATGCGGGAATCTCATTCTCTGCTATCCCGGCCTGTACGAATTCATCTCCATGATTCATGACATGGCGAAGGCCGGCTTTAGAATTTCCCACTTCAAGGAATATGATTCGACCATCCGAAGCTCGGGCGGTGGCGATAACGTCTTCACTAGTGAATTTAATTCCCTTCTGAGACATCTCATCCAGCAGCTTAGAGTCGACGACTACACCCGTGTACTTCTTGATACGAGATGCTGCCATTATTCCTTCGACGCCCACCCCGAGCTTCTCAAGGGCGCGAATTTTACCTATAGGCAGGACCATCATGGCTGCTACAGCGCATTTGCCGAGCTTGGGCTCGTTGTAGCAGTCCTTGATGTCGTTGAGGCCGAAGAGCTCCCAGACGGCAGCAGTCATCATCGGGTCGATGGGCGCTGCTTCAACCACTCCCCCTGCCATGACACAGGGAAGTAGTCCGTTGATCTCTTGATTCATACGAGGGACGCAACGCGGCTTCTGCTTTTGCTTCTCTGCCTGCTTTCGCGCATCGGTGGCTGCCTTACGTGCGGCGGCCTCTTCCTTTACACGCAGGTCGTAGGTGGTTTTCCAGGCTGCAGCCGCGTCGGCCTTCGCTTCGGCGGCGTTCTTTCCTGCGGCTAGCGCGGAAGCGTGCGCTTCGACAGCAGACTGGTTGGCATCCGCAGCTGACACGTACGCATAGCGCGCGGAGAACTCTGCCTGCGCTGCTGAGTCGGTAGCGGCTTCCGCATCGCGGTCGGCGGCGGTGGCTGCGTTGCGGGCGGTGGTGGCGGATGCGGCGGCTTGGTTGGCACTGGTCTGTGCCTTGCTGGCGGATGCCTTGGCGTCGTTGGCGTAGCCGGTCGCTTGGTCTGCGGACTTCTTGGCTGCGGTTGCCGCTGTCTGGGCTTCGGCGGAGGCCTGGTTGGCTTCGGCTGCGGCCTTGGCTGCGAGCCAGCGGTTCTGCTGGGCTTTGGCTGCTGTGGCGTCGGTCTGGCTGATCAGCCCCTGGACCTGAGCGATGTGGGTTGCGGCGAGCTGATCCTTGCGGTCGGCCATGTACTTGCCGACCCGGATGAAGTCGCGCAGTTCGTCCGCCGGTCCGGCGAGCGCGATTTTCGCGGCGGACTGCACTTCCGCCCCGCCGGAGTTGACCAGCTTCGAAGCGGCCACCTGGGCATCGGAGTTGAGAGGCCCGTACTGGCCGCTGTTGATGAATGCGGCGAGTGCTCTGCCGCTTCCGTCGGCGAGGGCGGTCTTTGAGGCGTCCTTGACGCCAGGCCCACCGGTGTTGTTGATCTGAGAGACGACGACCGCAAGGTCGTCCTTGGCCACCTCGTACTGACCGGTGGCGTAGAAGTCGCTGATCTGCTGGCCCGTGCCCTCAAGAGCCTGGAGCGCGGCTGCGCGCACGCCCATGTACGGGCTTTGGGTGCTGAGCTGGACGACTGCGTCGCGGACCTCTTCCTGCTGGGCGGTGTTCCATCCGGTGCGCAGGTATTCGAGTACGTCCTGGTCGGTGCCGGACAGAGCCCGGGCGGCGGCCTCCTGTTGCCAGGGGCCGCGTGTCTTCAGCGCGCGCAGGGCGAGGTCTCGGCCCTTGGCTGCCAGGTCCTTTGCATCGGCACCGGGTTTGGCCAGGTCGGCAGCAAGGGTGCGGGCACTGTCGTCCAGTCCCCGGGACTCCATCGCAGCGCTCGCCGTGGCCGAGGTGTACCCGTCGGCTGCGGCCGCGTTGGTCTTGGCCTGCTCGATGGCGGCGTTGGTGCGCGTCTTGAGATCCTCCGCTTCGCTCTCGCGGGCGAGAGCGAAGACCGTGTGCGCGGTCGCGGCGGCAGAGCTGGCCGTGTCGGCCGCGTCTTTGGCCGCGGCGGCGAACTTGGTGGCATTGGCGGCGGCGTTGGCCGCCTCACCCGCATGGAGGGCTGCCTCGTCGGCGGCGTCGGCGGCCTTCACCGCGTGTCCGGCAGCCGAGTTGGCCGCATCGCGTGCCTCGTAGGCGGCAGTGGCAGAGCGGCGGGCCAGGGACTCCGCGGCATCCGCGGCGCGGTTGGCTTCGGCGGCGTGGCGACGGGTTTCGGCGGCGGCGGCCTTGGCCTCGCCCGAGTGGATCCCGGCGGCCTCGGCCGCGCTGTTGGCGTCATCCGCTGCGGCGGCGGCCGCGTTGGCGTTGCTGCCGGCGCTCTTGGATGCCTTGGCGGCGTCGGCCGCGGCGAGGGAGGCCTTGCCCGCTTGCTCGGCCGCATGTCCTGCCTTCTTGGCCAGGTCTGCGGCGGCCCGGGCGTTCTTCGCCTGGTTCTTGGCGTCTTCGGCCTTGGTCTTGTCCTTGCTCGCGGCGATGGCGGAGTTGTACGCCGAGTCGGCGGCATCCGCCGCGCGTGCTGCCGCGCTCGCGGTCTGCGCTGCGGCGAGAGCAGCGATGCGCGCTGAACGGTTGGCAGCGTTGGCCGCGTTGATGGCGGTCTGGGCGGCGGCGGCCGCGGCCCTGGCCGCATCGGCGGCCTGCGTGGCCTTGAGAGCCGCCTTCTTGGAGTCGTTCTTGGCTGCTGTCGCCTCCTTCGCGGCCTTCTGGGCTGCTTTCTTGGCCTGTTCGGATGCTGCGATCGCCTTTGCCGAAGCGTCTTCCGCGGCCTTGGTCGCCTGTTCCGCCTGCAGGCCGGCCTTGGCGGCCTGGTCGGTGAGCTGGGCGATCGTCGCGGATTCCTGGTCTCGGTCACGGGCCGTGAACTGGCCCACTTCGAGGAACTCCACGATGTCGTCGGCAGTGCCCTTGAGCGCGAGCTTTCCGGCCGCCTTCACATTTGTGCCACCGGCGTTGATGAGCTGCGAGACGAGGACCTCGTTGTCCGTCGCCCGTTCCTCGTACTGACCGGTGGTGAGGAATTTCTCGACATCGATGGGAGTACCGGCAAGGGCTGCCTTGCCCGCGTCCTTGACTCCGTTGCCGCCGTAGTTGATGATCCGCGAGACCTCGACCTGCTGGTCTTCCGCCAGCGGGGCTTTCCAGCCTTCCTTCAGGAAGGTGTGCAGATCCTCCGGGGTGCCTTGCAGTGCCTTCTTGGCTGCGTCCCGTACGGCGGGACCGCCAGCGTTGATAACCCGGCTGGTGGTGACGTAATCGTCGTCGTACTGGATGCTGTCCTTGGCGGCGAGAAAGGCCGTGACATCCTGGTCGGTGCCCAGAAGCGCGCTCTCCGCCGCCTCCTTGATACCCGCGCCGCCATAAGTCCACAGGTCCACCGCCTGCTCCCGCTCCGAGAGCACAGGCACGCCGTCCTCGTCGAGGGTCACAGCCGATGCGGGAGTGGCACCCAGCAGACCGGCTATGAGCGCGGCGGGAAGGAATGCGGAGCAGGCTCCGCGTGGCACAGACAGCCGCATGCGAAAGCCTCTGGAGGCGCCGAGGGCATGTGTCACCCTTGGTGGTTTCACGTAAATTAGTCCTTTGTGATTCATTAATGCTGAACGCCCTTTAATTCGCCGATTTCTGACTGCCTTTTGGGCGTGCAGAACCGAGGCGAAGGCATTCACGGAGGACGACGGGGTGGACGGCCGCGTCGGCGGACCGCACTCGCTGGACGGAGTAGCTGCAGCGACAGGTACGCAGCCGCGCTACACAGACCCGCTCTCTGGTGGCGAGCGGGGACGGCAAGTTCCTGCAGGCGAAGGGGCCGCGATGCTTCTCGCAACGCCAGCGTGGGCACGGGGAACGGGTTGATGGCGCCGGGCATGCCGTCCGGCGCCATCAGCCTGACAGCCTTAGCCGGCGCTGCCGGTCAGTGCGATGCTCTCGGGAGTTCCGGGGGAGCCGATGACCTGTTCGGTGGCGTCCCACTTGCCGTTGGCGTGACGCAGGGTGTGCTTGATCCTGCCGTTGGGGGTGACGACGGCGGTCTGGAATTCTCCGGCCACCGCGGCCGCGTCGACGCTGATCATGGTGTCGGTGCCGAGCTTGCTGTTGAGGCTGGCGAAGGCGCTCCAGGTGCCGTCTGCTGCGCGGATGCCGTGTTTGACGCCGCCGGTGCTGTTGGTGAGGACGACTTGGAGGTCGCCGCCGATGCCGGCGAAGGCCATGCCGTTGACCGGGCCGATGTTGGTGGCGGCCTGGTTGATGTGGCCCCACTTGGACCAGGTGCCGTCGGAGTGGCGGATGGCGTGGTAGGCCTTGGTGCCGGAGATGACGCCGATCTGGGTGTCTCCGCCGGTGGTCTGTCCGGTGGTGACCTGGGTGATGTCGTCGAGTGCGCCGAGCAGGTTGGTGACGTCGCCCCACTTGGACCACTTCTCGTCCGCGTCCTGGGTGGCGTGGTAGACCTTGCCGCCGGCGATGCCGATCAGCGCCAGTCCGGGTCCTGTGGAGGTGACGGCGACCTTGGTGAACCCGGCCTTGGCGCCGAGCTCACCGGTCAGGTCGCGGAAAGCTTCCCAGCCGCCGGTGGCGCGCCGGTTGGCCTCGTACACGTGGCCGTCACCGCCGACGGCGAAGATGTAGTTCTTGCCCTTGATCGCCGCGTCGGCCGCGTAGGCGACATCCTTCACCGTCCCGGCGACCTTCTGCACATCGGCGAAGCTCGTCCAGTCGCCGTTGCTGTTCCGCATGCCGTGGTAGAGACCGGTGCTGGTCTTGGCGAGCATCTGGGTGTTCCAGATGCTCAGCGTGGAGGCGGTGTTCTGGGTGATCCAGGACCTGATGTCGTCGACCCGGCTGGCTTGCGCAGCGGTCCTGGTCTCTGCAGGGTCGGTCCCCAGGCAGCCGCCCTGCCAGGAATTGGTGGCGATCGCGGCCAGCTCGGGTCGGCCGTCCTTCTCGCGGAAGACGGGGGCGCCGGTATCGCCCTTGCAGACGGGAGTCCCGTCGATGCCCAGGGCCGTAGCTTCAACAGCCGTGCTGGTGAAGGCGGCCGAATGCAGGGCGTCAGGGACCCAGGTGTCCTTGGTCCGTCCGTACCCGGCGCCCTTGAGTGCTTCGCCCGCGACCGGCGCGCTGGTGGCGGGGTGCAGGAAGGAGAGGCCGTAGACCGGGGCGGAGAGCTTCGCCAGGACCAGGTCGCGGTCGGTCCGCGGTATCAGCTGGGTGATGTCGCGGACCTCACCGGTGGCGGTGGTGAGGTCGGTTCGGCCGATCGTCGCTGTCGACTTCAGTTTTGGTGCGCCTGCCGGAAGAGAGGTGGCCTGCGCCGGGTTGTCGGCGAAGCAGCTTGATGCGGTGAGCATCCACTGGTTGTTGATGAGTGTGCCCGAGCAGGCCCGTACACCATCGCCGACGTCGATCTTCGCGGTGAAGCTCGACGCTCCGGTCGCTGCGGTGTCACCGTCCAGGGCCTGCGCGGTGGTGCCGGTGAAGGTTCCGGCGGCCGAGACCGTCGCGGTGATCAACGCTGCGGCCCACGCGGCGCGTGAACGCTTGCCAGACATTTTGATTCCTTGCACATCATGGATCGCGGCAAGACGGAGCTCGCCGCTGAAGAAGGGGGTCCTGCGCTGCCCGGGGCACCGATCACCGGTGCCGGAGGGGGAAGTGTCAGCTGGTGACGCGCAGTTCGACCAAGACGGACCGCAGGCCGGTGTCGCCGGCTTCGCCGTAGGGCGTGTAGTCGTTCTTCGGTGCGTCGACGACGGTCTCTTTGCCGTCCGCCGTGACCGTGGCCTGCACGGGGTGGTCCTCGGTCCAGATGCCGAAGGAGTCGGGCAACTCAAGTGTGAGGTAGCCCTTGTTGCCGTTGACGTCGAAGCAGTAGTCCTTCTGACCTGCGCGGGACTTGACCTTGATGTCGTACCCGGCGGTGCAATCGGTCAGCAGCGTGATGTGGCCGTCGCCGCGCTTCAGGGCAATCTGCTGATCCTGCAGGATCTTCGCTGCGTTGGGGTAGGCGAAGTCCTCCACCGCTGACGGCATCAGGGTGGCGGCTGCCGTGACCCCGTCGGCCTGCGGGGACGCCTGAGCCACCGCCAGTGTGCCGATACCGACCGATGCTGCGATCGCTCCAACAACGCCAACAAGAAGTGCCTTTCGGGCACG
This sequence comes from Streptomyces sp. NPDC090083, assembly GCF_044747445.1. Lineage (NCBI taxonomy): Bacteria > Bacillati > Actinomycetota > Actinomycetes > Kitasatosporales > Streptomycetaceae > Streptomyces > Streptomyces sp. NPDC090083. Next base: position 112,832 of record NZ_JBIVED010000009.1, read on the forward strand.
GGGTATCGCCATGTCGTCCTTCGGGGGATGAGGTGAGACCCCGAAACCTACCCACAAGATTCACTTAAGTAAAACATATGCAACGCACAGGCAAAGCCTCCCGCCCGTCAACTCTCATATGCAAGGCGGGGGTTGACCTCGGGTGATGTCGTTGTGTACGCCACGACACGCCTCTGACCCGCCAAGGTCTTTACTTCGGATTTACTTTCATGAATCGGACGTCGCTCACTCCGTGGGTGAGCGCAGCCCTGTTGTGGGCGCCGACGGCCGTTTCAAGAGCGGGAAGCTCCACATCGGCAACCCCAAGCACCGGCCCGCCCCCAGTCTCGCTGGTCATGTTCGTGTCCCAACCGAAGGGAATCTGCCGCAAACGGCAGATGGGTGCGCGCGACGGTGAGGGTGTGGGGCTTCTTCAACGACGCACCGCGTGTCGAGGTGACGGTGTAGGGCGGACATCCCGCAAAACGGGGGGAATATGGGTCATTCGAGGTTCCTCTGGGGGAAGCCGCAGGCGTGCGTACGCGACCGGTCCGAGTCCGGCAGTGGGGTGAGGCCGACGAAGCCGGTGGAGCGCAGCTTGTTCAGAGGGAGACCAAATGGCGGGAGCCGACCAGCCGTAGCACCTGTCGCAACTGACCGGTGGTGGCCATGCAATTCAGGGCGAAGGCGAGCGATGAACCTGGCCTATCACGCCCCGTACACCCAGATCCGTCTTCTGCGCCAGGCCGCCGCCGACTTGCGGCGGCCGTGGGAGAAGCCTGCCGAGCCCGGCCGCCCGTCGTAGTCCATCAGCCCTGGGATTTCTGGGCGTCAGGTCCGGCTCACAGGCTCAGACCATAAAGGGGCAAGCTCAGCCTGACCCGTCAATGCCCAGCTCATAGGGCGTCTCTATGACGTGATCCAATGAGACAGGACAGTCGCATACCCGGCGGCCTCACACCCCGAGAATCCCTGCTCGTTGTGCTTGCAGTTCGGAGCGGACGAGTTTGAGGATGCGTCCGGACCAGTTGCGTCCTTGGCCGGCGTTGTCGCCCCAGAAGGCTGAGTTCATGTCGTCGTGGATGACGGTGGCGTCGTCCGTCGCCAGCAGGGTCTCAGCCAGTTCCGGGTGCTGGTGGTATTTGGCGTTCAGCAGGCGGGGCATGACGGCGGTTCGCGCATGTTCCCAGCCCTCGCGGCGGGGTGCTTCGGTCGTGTGCGTGCAATGCCACCTGTCCGTCCGCGGGGATGCGGGTGGCTCTCTCGGTCGTCCGGCGGGACCGCTCACCTCCACCGGACCGTCTGGCGTCCTTGTCTGTCGGTGCCCCCGGCCGTGTCACCCTCCTCGACCCGACGCGGTCCTGGTGGCAGGGGACGGCGGACACAAAGAAGTTGTTCGAGGGCACCGCGGCCAGCCCGTCCGCCATGCGTCGGCTGCCGGCGCAGATGATCGTCGGTGAACTCGACACCGCAACCGACGGCCTTGCGTCCGCAGGCCAACGCCCTGCCCCGGCCACGGGGACGAACCGGACCGAGTATGTGCGCGCGCTGTACGAGTACCGGCGCGAAGCCGGCGTCGGCGCGCAGCTCGACACGGTTCCGGGCGTCGCCCATGACCAACTGGGTGTCCTGCCCGCGGTCATGTCGTTTTTTCGCGTACCGCATTGCCAAGGGATCTGGCGGTACGAGCGACGCTAGTGGGGTTGACGTCGCGGCAGGCGAGGGCGGCACAGGCTGACCACGGCTCTGCGGATCACGTGCTGGGTTCGGCGCCAGTCATCAGCGCGAGCAAGTTGTCGCGCGCGTGGTTGTCGATCATGATCGCGTGGAAGCCGTCTTCGTCCGCTTCCACAGCGGCGGCGCAGGCGAACATCTCCGAGTTCGACGGTCGCGTTGGATGCCGCGAACACGTGCGGGTTGTCCTGCACGGCCACGTGTGTCTTGAGGAGCCAGCAATGGCGGGGGAGTAGGAGCCGTGCCGCGCGTGGACCGGTGCGACATGGGACGGGAGGGCGGGCGTGGGCATCGAAGTCTCCCGGGGGAAGAGGGAGCGATGGTCAGGGGGTGCTGCGCGGCTGCGGTTGACTCCGGCGGCTCCGGGGGGCCTTGCCGGTGAGGACGAGTTCGAGGAGGCGCCAGTTGTGGGCGTGGCGCTGGGGGGTGAGCGGTTCACGCCACGGTTCGTAGGGCTGCGGCCGCGTGGGGATGAGCTCCAGCTCCAGACGGGCGAGCTTCTGTTCCCGGACCGTGGTCGCGACGGTGCACGTCCGCTGCGGCTGATCGCGTCGGCGGTGGTCCCGGTCGGCGACGACACCGACCCAGCCGTCGCCGAGACGCACGAGCCGGTTTGCGCAGCTCGCCACGCTTGCCGGGAGTGGTCGCCGCCCACACGTCTCGAGGGGTCAGCGACGGGTTGGCCAGCGCCCATTTCAGACAGTCCCAGACGACGGGACAGCCGGAGCAGGCGCGTTTGGCTCTGGTGATGGTCTTGGTCCGCTGAAGCGGGTTGGCGACCTCTTCGAAGGCGAACAGCGCCGGATGGGTCTGGCAGGGCGTGGGGCGGTCCGTGTAGGTGAAGGGGATGCGTTCGTCCGGGGCGGCGGAGGCTGCATCCGGTGTACGGGCGTGACTTCTCATGAGATGTCTTCCAGCAGGGCGGTGAGGGCGGTTGGCGGTGGCGCGGCGGGTCCGGAGACCGACGGAGCGGCGGGGGAACGGTGCATGCGCGTCAGCTCCACCACTCGTCATGGGCCTGGCGGCGTATCAGGTCGGCGTAGGTGTCGCCCTCGTAGCCCAGGGGAGACCTCGCCTGCACCGTTCGCTGTCCTGACGCAGAAGTGGCAGGCCGGTTCTCGGACTGCGTGGTTCCGTCGGCCGGGTTCGGGGTACCAGCCGGTCTCGGGCTCGACTAGGACCGACTTGGACACCCATCGGGGCGCGGAGCCTCCAGGTCGGCCGGTCGGGTCGGGCGGTGCTTTGGAGCCGCCCGGGGCGGGGCGGCGGCCGTGCTGAACGCGCGCGGGCAGCTCTCCGGTGCGGTGCGGTGGAGCGCGGTTGAGGATGTCGACGGATCTGTGCCTTCGGTTATTCTCCAGAGGATTTTCAGGGCTGTGCAGGGCCCTCCGGAGCAGGTTCTGCTCCAGGGCCGGGCGGCAACTCGCCTGGGGGAGGCGCGTGTTGTCCTCTCCGTACCTCGATCGTGCCCGATGGTCTTCCCGGACTCTCGAAGGAGCATGACGTGCGTCTGAATGTGCATATGAATGTGCGTGTGAGACGGTCCCCGCAGCCGAAGCCGAGGAGGGCTCGGGCGGTGGCGGCGGTCGTGGTGTCTGCGGCGCTGATCGTGCCCTTCGCCGCGACTGCGGCGCGTGCCGACACGGTCCGTGGGAGCGGGGCGGTCCACGAGAGCGCGGCCGTGGGCTCTCGTACCGTGTCGGCGGTCCGGCGGGACGGCGATGCGACACGGGCTCATCTGCGGGCGCTGGCGCGGGAGTTGGTGGACGAGGGAGTGCCCGGGGTGATCGTGCGGGTGGACGACGGTCACGGCCGGCCCGTCGAGATCTCCGAGCAGGCCGCCTGGACGAGGAAGGACCATCGGCTCGGGGCGGACGACGAGGTGCGGGAAGCGTCCAACACCAAGACGGTGATGGCCACCCTCGTTCTGCAGCTGGTCGCCGAGCACAGGCTCGCCCTCACCGACCCGGTCGACAAGTGGTTGCCCGGCCAGGTGCGCAACGGCAGGGCGATCACCCTGCGCATGCTGCTCAACCACACCAGCGGGCTCTTCGACTACACCGAAGACCCCGCCCTCGTGCCGGCCCTCACCGGACAGGACCCGCATGTATGGACGTCGAGGGAGATCCTGCACCTGGTGAGCGGACACCCGGCGCTCTTCGAGCCCGGCACCGGGTGGTCGTACAGCAACACCAACTACATCGCGATCGGCGCCGTCCTGGAGAAGGCCACCGGCAGGAGCCTCGCGGCGCTGGTGCGGAACCGGATCGCCGCGCCCCTGGGGCTTCGGCACACCTACTACGCCACCGGCTCCGCCTGGCACGGCCGGCACGCACACGGCTACGAGCCCGACGCCGCCCACATGCCGCCGGACGTGCCCGAGGAGTTCCGGACCTACGCCGGACCGCAGCACGACGACCACGTGGACGTCACCGGCGACTACGTCACGGCCGACGGAGCGGATGCCGCGGTCGTGTCCACCGCCGGTGACTGGTCCCGTTTCTACGGCGCGCTGATGTCGGGCCGCCTGCTGCCCGCCGCCCAACTGGCCGAGATGCGCACCACCGTGCCGGAGGACGGTCCGGGAGACCCGGATGGGCTCCGTTACGGGTTGGGGATCGAGACGGAGAAGACCGACTGCGGCACGGTCTGGGACCACGTCGGCATCGTTCCGGGTTATGCGACCTACAACGTCACCGACTCCACCGGCCGCCGCACGGCCTCCTTCTTCTTCGCCACGTCCACCCTCACCCGGCAGGCGCACCAGACCGGTGCGGCGCTGATGGACGCGGTCAACTGCGCCGTGGCCGACTGAGCAGCCGGTTGCCGTGGGGCAGCCGCAGCTGGATCACGAGGTGGACGGCATGCCCCTGCGGTCGCCCTGCTGATACGGCCGATCACCTTCGGCCATGTGTCCCGCGGGTCGGGCATGTGCCCCGTCGGCCGTGCAAGCGCCCCACGGTGTTGCGGACGCCGTCGAAATGCCGGAGGACTTCGTGCTCTGTTCCTGGTCTCCCCGGGTGCTCCCGGACGAGGGTGGTGGCGCGAGGACCGCTTTCGTCCTCCGCGGCGGGAGCCCGCAGCCCGCTGGGTCCGCGTGGGCGGACGAGCTGCGATCGTACGCAGCTGATGGGGCGAAGGGGGTGCGGCGAGTGTCGGTCAGCCAGGGGCAGAACGGGGTGGAGACGCCGGTGTTGGTGGGGCGGGATGCCGAGAAGCGCGGGCTTGAGCGATGGGTCGGCCGTCTGACGGGCGAGGACCGGGCGGGCACCACAGGCGACTACCGGACCGGTACGACAGACGACAACCGGGCGGGTACGACTGGCGACTACCGGACGGGTGCGACGGGCGATCCCGTCCGGGAGCCGTTCGGCGGTGGCGGTCATCTGCTGGTGGTCGGTGATCCCGGCGCGGGCAAGAGCGCGCTGGTCGCGCACGCTGCCGTCAGGGCGCGTGCGGCAGGGCTGGCGGTGGTGCGGCTGGTGGGGTTGCGGAGCGAGCACGACCTCGCTTTCTCGGTCCTGCACCAGCTGGTGGATCCGTTGGCCGGGTACGTGGAGCGGCTGTCGCCTCACCACGTGGAGGTACTGGAACGGGCGCTCAGCCGCAGGGCCGGTGAGCGGCCGGACAGACTGAGCGTGTCCGACGCGGTCCTCGACCTGGTGCGTCGCGCAGCCCGGGAGCGTCCCTTCGTCGTGCTGGCGGAGGATCTCCACTGGGTCGACGTGTCCAGTGCCGAAGTGCTCACCTTCCTGCTGCGCCGTCTGGGCGCGGGCGGCCCGCGGTTCCTGCTGGCGGCCCGCACCGGGCGTACCGGGCCGGTCGACACGAGGGACGTGGAGCGGATGAACGTCCCGACGCTGGAGCCCGGGGCGGCGCGCGAACTCCTCGACCTCCACCACCCGGGGCTCCACGAGCCGGTGCTGCGGCGGGTGCTGGCGGAGGCACAGGGCAACGCCCTCGCCCTGGTGGAGTTCCCCCGACAACTGACGACGTACCAGCGCGAAGGACTGCGGGAGCTTCCCGTGCGCCTGCCGTTCGGTTCCGGTCTGGACGAGGCATTCGCCGACCCCGTACGGCAGTTGGACACCACCGCCCGTACGGCGTTGCTGACCGCGGCCCTGGCGGGGGAGCAGGCCGGCAACCTTGTCGGCCTGCGCGTGGCGATGGCCGGGACCGGAGAGCCCTGGGAGGAGGAGTACCTGACCCGGGCCGTCGACAGCGGTCTGATCGCCCTCGATCCCACAGCCGAGCTGCTGACGTTCCGTCACCCTCTGTTCCGTGCGGCCGTGTTGTCGACCTCGCCTCCCGGCTGGCATCGCGCCGCCCACGCGAACCTGGGGCGGGCGGGGGTCGGGGGAGCGGACCGACGCGTCTGGCATCTGGCCCATGCGGTCGACCACCCGGACGAGTCGCTCGCGGGCGGCCTCGCCGCCGCCGCGCAACGGATGCTGGCGCGTGGCGAGGCCGCCCAGGCCGCTGCCGCCTTCCGGCGCGCGGCGGAGCTGAGCGGCGAGGAGTCGGCGCGCGGTCGCCGCCTGGAGCACTCCGCTCTGGCCGCCAGCCGTGCGCGGCTGATGGCCACCACGCAGCAGGCCCTGGATCGTGGCGTCCCGAGCACGCCGGAGGGCAGGACGGCCGCCGGCTACGTGATGCTCCACCGTGACGGTGACGCGGACGGGGTCTTCCGCACTCTCGCTCCGCTGCTCAGCGATCGTGTCCGGGGCTCGCGCGAGCCCGAGGCGATGCCGTCCGACCCTGCGCCGCCGGACGCGATCGTGCCGGATCGGACCTCACGGGAGAAGACCTTGCAGGGGCAGGCCCCTCTGGACGAGCCCTTCTATCTGCTCCTCGACGCCGCCGTGTGGACGGACCGCCCCGGACTGTGGGCCCGGCTGAGCGGCTGGCTCGGGCACGTCTCACCGGCCGCGAGCATCTGCTTCGAGGCGATGCACAACCCCGCCACGGCGACTCGGGACATCCGCCTGGCGCTGGAACGGCACAGTGCGGTGTTGCGGCCCGACTCACCCGCGCCGGAGATCGAGGGACTCGTCCGGGCGAGCATCGCCCTGGACTGTTTCGCCGGCCACGACGGTGCGTGGCGGACCCTGTTCGGCGGTGGCTTCGACAACAGCCCCGCCGTCGGTCTCGCCCGCTGCTACGACGCCTACCAGCGCGGTGACTGGCAGGCCGCCTGGACGTCCGCACGAAGTGGACGGCTCCGCGCCGAGGAGCGCCTCGACTTCCACAACGCGGCACTGTTCGACTGCGTGGCGGCGCGGGCGGCAGCCGGACGCGGCGACTTCGAGGAGGCCTATGTGCAGGCCGTCGCCTGCACGGCACCGGGCCGGCTGCCAGTGGCCGCCCCCTACGCCCAGCGTGCCTTCCTCGACCTGGTCGAGGCCGCCGTGCGCACCGGCCGCACGCGGGAGGCGCGCCGGCACCTCGAAGCCGGGCGGGCCGCCGGGATCGACGGCATCTCCGTGCGCCATCGCCTGATCCTCGGCTTCTGCTCGGCCCTGCTCGCCGACGACGCGTCGGCCGACCGCCTCTTCAGGGAGTCGCTGGAGCTGCCAGGGGCCGCCCAGTGGGCCTGGGAGCACGCGCGCGGGCAGCTCTGGTACGGCGAGTGGCTGCGCCGCCGCCGGGCGAACACGGCGGCGCGCCCTCACCTGACCGCGGCTGCTGCTGCCTACGACCGCCTGGGGGCGGTGCAGTGGGCGGGGCGGGCCCGACGGGAGCTGCGCCTGACCGGGGTCGCCGTGTCCGCGTCCGGGCGGGGGAAGACCGGGGCGGTCACCCCGCAGGAGCTGCGGATCGCGGAACTCGCGGCCGGCGGGCTGTCCAACAAGGAGATAGCAAGCCGGCTGAACATCTCGTCGCACACCGCCGCCGCCCACCTGTACCGGGTCTTCCCCAAGCTCGGCGTCACCTCCAGGGCCGCTCTGCGCGACGCTCTGCGCGAGGCTGAGCACGCGGTCTCCCCGGCACCCTGAGCTGCGCGGGTCCGTGCGCCCGTGCCCTGCGGACCTGCGCAGCTCAGGGCGCCTCGGCCGGCGGAGGGATTCGACATGTTCCAGGCATATGATCCTTTCGACGGTGTCGAGTCGCCCCTCGGAGGAAGCGCATGGAGCCGGCGGACTTCGGAGGGCTCCTGCGCGGGGCCCGGCTCCGGGCGATGCTCACCATCGAAGCCCTGGCCGAGGCCTCGGGACTGAGCACACGAGCTGTCAGCAACCTGGAACGCGGGCGGAGTGCGCCCCGTCAGAGCACGCTGGCCGAGCTGATGGACGCGCTCGGTCTGGACGAGGACGAGCGGCGCTCCCTCACACAGGCCGCCCGCGGCCAGACCTCCGCCGCGGCCTCCGTACCGCGCCAACTGCCCCCGGACCTAAGGGTGTTCCGGGGACGCGAGGAGGTGCTCGCGGGGGCGCTGCGGCTGACCGAGGAGGTCGGGAGCCGGCCGGGACACGTACTGATCACCGCGGTGGGCGGCATGGGGGGAGTGGGCAAGACCGCACTCGCCGTCCGCTGGGCACACCAGGTCGCCGACCGCTTCCCCGACGGCCAGCTCTACGTCGACCTGCGCGGCTTCGACCCCGATGCCGCCGCCGCGGAACCGCAGGAGGTGCTGAGCGCGTTCCTGCGCGCGCTGGGTGTGCCGTCCGAGGCGCTGCCCGAGAGCCTGACCGAACGGGCCGCCCTCTTCCGTGAGCGGGCCGCGCAGCGCCGCCTGCTGGTGCTCCTGGACAACGCACGCGACTCCGAGCAGGTGCGGCCCCTGCTCCCGGGGGCCACCGGCTGCCTGACCATCGTCACCTCCCGGAAACGGCTCACGGGGCTCGCCGCCCTCAACGGCGCGCACGCCGTCGACCTCGACGTGTGGACCCACGAGGAGGCGGTGGCCGGCCTGGAGGCACGCATCGGCGCCGACCGTACGGCCGCGGCACGCGCGGACGCCGGCGAACTGGTCGAACTGTGCGGGCGGCTGCCCCTGGCCATCGCCGTCGTCGGCGCCGGTCTCGCCGCCGAGCCCGCCCTCCCGCTGCGCGCGGTGATCACCGAACTGACGCAGGCCGCCTCCCCGCTGGACGCGCTCACCGCCGACGACCCGCGTGCCGACGTCCGGGCGGTCCTGTCCTGGTCCTACCAGGTTCTGCGGCCCGCCGCCGCCCGCCTGTTCCGGCACCTGGCCGCGCTGCCCGGGCCGGTGTTCTCGGCCGAGGCCGCCGCGTCGGCCGCGGGTGAGCCCGTACCCGAGGCCCGTCGGCTGCTGCGCTCGCTCACCACGGCGAACCTGCTCGCCCGGGGCGCCGGAGGCGGCTACGTGATGCACGACCTGGTCCGCGCGCACGCACTGGACCTGTGGCAGCACGCGGACGACGACCGCCTCGCGGCGCAGCAGCGTCTGTTGGAGTACCTGCTCCACACCGCGCGTGCCGCGAACAGTGCCATCGGTAGAACCCACCAGGGAGCCGGGCAGGACGAGTCTCCCGGCCCAGGTGTGGCGACGGTGCTCCTCCAGGGCCGAGAGCAGGGCGCGGCCTGGTTCGAGCAGGAGGAGAGCACCATCCTGGCCGCGCTGCGCGCAGCCGAGGACCCGCGGCTGCTGCGGGTCAGAATGCGGTTGGCACGTGTGTGCACCCACTACTTCCAGGCGCGCGGGCAGTGGGCCGACGAACGGGCCGTCCAGCGCCTCGCCCTGGACACCGCCCTGCTCCTCGACGACCCCGGCAGTGTCTGCGCCTGCGCCGGCGCGCTTGCCTACGCGTTCGCCGCGTCGGGTGACCACGGCCGGGCCGACGCCGTCATCGCCGTGGCCGAGAAGTACCTCGACCGCGCCCCCGCGCTGGAACAGTCGCACGCCCAGCACCTGATCAGCCTGGTGCGCGAACAGCAGGGGCGGTACGCCGAGGCGGTCGAGCACGCCCGCGCCGCCCTCGCGACCGATCGTGAACTGGGCGACCCCCATTTCATCGGCCGGGGACTCAACACACTGGCGTGGTGCCTGACCCTGGCAGGCCGTCACCGCGAAGCCGTGACGGCCTGCCAGGAGGCGCTGCCGCTGCTCCAGTCGGCCGGTTACCGCTCGATGGAGGCGGCCACCTGGGACACCTACGGATACGCACTGCACCGCCTGGGCGAAACGCGCGAGGCCGCCGCCCATTTCGAGACCTCCGCGCAGATGCTCGGCGAGGTGTTCAACCGCTACCAGCAGGCCGCCGTCCTGGCCCATCTGGCCGAGGCACGGGTGGACCTGGGGGAGCATGCGGACGCCCGCACGGCGTGGCTGACGGCGGCCGGGCTGCTGGACCTCCTCGGCAATCCGGAGGCCGATGGGATGCGGGCCCGTGCCGACGCGGTGCGTGTTCCGGTGGAGGACCCCGCGCAGGGCGCGTCCGGCGTGCCGGGCGGGCGGCGGACAGAGGCGTCCTAGTCGATCTGCTGATGGCGTGTCGCGCACTTCCCGGCAGACTCGGTCGTGCGGGGAGACGGGCCGGCCGGCTGTCGCCGCCGTCCCCCGCGAGGAATCGCCCGCACGGATCCGTACCGGAACCGGACGGGCTCGCAGAAGGAGAGCAGGATGCCAAAGGCCGTAGTGATGACCGGGTACGGACCGCCGTCGGTGCTGAGGTGGTCGGAGGTGCCCCTGCCCGAGCCCGGCCGGGGGCAGGTCCGGATTCGGGTGAAGGCCGCGGGCATCAGCCCGACCGACCTCGCGATCCGGTCCGGAGCGCTTCGCTTCCCGCTCGGTGAACCCGCGGTCCTGGGATACGAGGTCGCGGGGACGGTGGACGCCGTGGGTGCCGGTGTGAAGGGCACCGCCGTGGGCGACGAGGTCGGTGCCTTCCTCATGGAGCGTGGCGGCTACGCCGAGTACGCGGTGGCATCCGTCTGGGCGCACAAGCCGGCGTCGGTTTCGTGGACCGATGCCGCCGCGATCCCCGGCTCCGTCGAGGCGGCGGCCCGGGTCCTGCGCCAGCTTCGGGTCGTGCGCGGTGAGCGGGTGCTGGTTCTGGGCGGTGGCGGCTCCGTGGGCCTCATCGCGGTGCAACTGGCCTTGACCATGGGCGCGGAGGTGGTCAGTGCCGTCGGCGCCAAGGACGACGAACTCACCCGGGACGTGGGTGCCGTACCGGTGCGCTACGGTCCCGAACTCGTCCACTCGGTAAGGGCGTTGGGGCCGGTGGACGCCGTCGTCGACGCCGCGGGTACGGGGGTGCTGGCGGACGCGGTCGAACTGGCCGGCGGGCCGGAGCGGGTCGTCACGCTCTCGGACCACGACGCGGCCCGCTTCGGCGTCGCGCTGTCGGGGCCGACCGTCGAGCACGCCGCCGACGCGGTGGCCGAGGGCCTGCGGCTCTTCGCCGACGGACGGCTCCGTATCAAGGAACGGCATCTGATCCGCATGCAGGACGCGGCCGAGGCGCACCGGCTTCTGGAGAGCGGCGAAGCGCGCGACCGGATCATCCTCACCCTCGACTGAGGACCGCGGACCACGAGGCGGCGCGACGGTCGGCCGAAGGCGTGCCCCGGCGGCCTGAGCGCCTCCCGACGCCTGCCCGGCGCGGCTGCCGGGTGCGTTCCTGGCGACCGCTGAGGAGGGCAGGCGCCTCCGAACCTGTTCCGCCACCCTCGAAATATAGTTGACGTATCATCCATATCCGCCTGCGGGAGGGCCTGATCCGGTCCTTCAACCGCCACCCCTCCGGCACGGCCCCGCTGGGCCGGCTCGGAGCGCTGAACAGCCTTGAGGCCGCGTTCGCCCACTGAGCGCGCCCTCCCACAACACCCCACCCTGATCAACGAGGAGAACCCCATGACCGGCAACCCCCGCGGCATCGCTCTCGAACCCGCCGCGCAGGCCTTCGTCGACGCGACCTCCGAGCCGCCGTTCCTCTACCAACTGCCGCCGGAGGAAGGGCGCAAGGCGGTGGACCAGGTCCAGGACACCGAGATCTCCAAGCCGGAGGTCGACGAGGAGTGGCTGGACGTCCAGGGCGGCCCCACCGGCTCCGTCAAGGTGCGCATCGTCCGCCCGAGGGGCACCTCGGCGGAGACCCTGCCCGTCATCCTCTACGTGCACGGTGCGGGCTGGGTCTTCGGCGACGCCCACACCCACGACCGCCTGGTGCGGGACCTGGCCGTCGGTGTCAACGCCGCGGTGGTGTTCCCGGAGTACGACCACGCCCCCGAGGCGGGCTACCCCGTCGCCCTGGAGCAGAGCTACACGGTGGCGCAGTGGGTGACGACGGATGGCGCCGGCCGCAACCTGGACGCGCGGCGGCTCGCGGTGGCGGGCGACTCGGTCGGCGGCAACATGGCGATCGCGCTCACCCTGCTCGCCAAGCAGCGCGGCGACGTGCGCTTCGTCAAGCAGGTCGAGTTCTACCCGGTCACCGACGCCGCCTTCGACACGCCGTCCTACGAGGAGTTCGCCGAGGGCTACTTCCTGGCCCGTGACGGGATGAAGTGGTTCTGGGACCAGTACACGACGAGCGAGGAGGAGCGGAGTCGCATCACCGTCTCTCCGCTGCGCGCGAGTCTGGAGGACCTGGCGGGCCTGCCGCCGGCGCTGATCATCACGGCCGAGGCGGACGTGCTGCGCGACGAGGGCGAGGCCTTCGCCGCCAAGCTCCGCCGGGCCGGAGTGCCGGCGACGAACGCCCGGTTCGGGGGCATCGTGCACGACTTCGTCATGGTCAACTCCCTGCACGACACCGAGGCCGCGAAGCACGCCGTCCTGCTCGCCGTCGCCAGCCTCAAGGACGCCTTCCGGGTGGGCTGACCGTCCGTCGGCCGTTGTCCCGTGGCCGTCCTGCGTTGTCGGGGCGGCCACGGGGTCCCCGACCCGGAGTGGTTGTCGCGCCCACCTCCCCGCCCATGGGGGCCGTCACAGCATTTGGTTGACATGTCATCTATCGGTGGTAGTGTTGTTGAAAGTTGAACGGATGGTGGTCCGGGGCGATCCGGCTCACCACGAGAAAGGAGTACCGCCATGGCTCAGCTCAGCGGAAAGACGGTCGTCGTCACCGGCGGGACCTCAGGAATCGGCCTCGCCACCGCGCAGCGCTTCGCACAGGAGGGGGCCAAGGTCTACGTCACGGGCCGCCGCAAGGAGACCCTCGACGAGGCCGTCGCCGCGATCGGCGGCCAGGTGACCGGCGTGCAGGCCGACAGCGCGGACCTCGACGACCTGGACCGTCTCTACGCCACCGTGGAACAGGCCGGCGACCGGATCGACGTCCTGTTCGCCAACGCGGGCGGCGGCGAGTTCGCCACCCTCGAACAGGTCACCGAGGCCCACTTCGACGCCACCTTCGGCACCAACGTCAAGGGCACCCTGTTCACCGTGCAGAAGGCCCTGCCGCTGCTCAACGACGGAGCCTCCGTCATCCTGACCGGCTCCACCGCCGGCAGCGTCGGCAACGAGGCCTTCGGCGTCTACGGCGCCTCCAAGGCGGCCATCCGCTCCTTCGCCCGCACCTGGGCGAACGAACTGCGCACCCGCGCCATCCGCGTCAACACCATCGCCCCCGGACCCATCACCACCCCCGGACTCAACGGCCTCGCCCCCTCCGAAGAGGCCGCCGCCGAACTCCGGGACAACCTCGCCGGAGGCGTCCCGCTCGGCCGCATGGGCCGGCCCGCGGAGGTCGCCAACCTGGCCCTCTTCCTCGCCAGCGGCGAGTCCAGCTACATCACCGGCACCGAGATCTTCGTCGACGGTGGCGCCAACCAGATCTGACGACCACCGCAACCGCGCATCGGCCGCGCCTCCCCCGACGAGCGAGGCGCGGCGGGCTCGCAGGAACAGGAGCACGACATGGACGTCCGCAAGACCGGCATCTGGAGCCCGGAACTCCGCCTGCACCACGACCCGGTGGAGATCCACGAAGCCGCCGCCGAACTCGACCAGCAGGGATGGGGCACCCTGTGGATCCCCGGCCTCGGCGGAGGGGACATCCTGGGCGACGCGGAGCGGCTGCTGCGCGCCACCGAGAACGCCGTCGTCGCCGCCGGAGTACTCAGCATCTGGCGCCACCCGGCCCCCGAGATGGCCGCCGGACACGCACGGCTGGCCCGGGAGTACGGGCACAGGATGCTGCTGGGACTCGGCGTCAGCGACGCCGCCGCGGCCCGCGGCGCCGGCGGGACTTACCGCCCCCTCGCTGCACTCGGCGGCTACCTCGACGTGCTCGACGCGGCGGAGGAACCCGTCCCCGCCGAGGAGCGCCTGATCGCCGCGATGGGGCCCAAGCTCACCGCGCTCGCCGGCCGCAGGAGCGCGGGTACCCACCCGTTCCTGGTCACCCCCGAATTCACCGCCGGCGCACGTGCCCTCCTGGGGACCGGCCCGCTGCTCGCCCCCTACCAGGCGGTCGTGGTCGACACCGACCCCACGCGCGCCCGCGCCACCGCACGCGGCTTTCTCGCCCCGTTCATCGGCATGGGCCACTACGCGAGCAGCCTGCTGCGCCAGGGATTCACCGAGGAAGACCTCGCCGACGGCGGCAGCGACCACCTGATCGACGCGGTCGTCGCCTGGGGTGACATCGACACCATCGGCAAGCGGGTCAAGGCCCACCACGACGCCGGCGCGACCCACGTGGCACTGCACGCCATCAGCCGCGGAAAGGGTCTGCCGCTCACCGACTGGCGCCACCTCGCACCCCTGGCCGCCTGAACACCGGGCCGCGTACCGGCCCCGCCCAGTCACCGTGGTCCACCGCGAAGGCCTGCCCTCGTCCCCGGCCGGGAGAGAGAGCATGACTGACATGTCGACCTTCTCGTAGGGTGACCCCATGACGGACTCACCCCGCTGGCTGACCCCGGTCGAGGAGCGCGCCTGGCGTGGGCTGCTGCGCATGCACGATCTGCTGGTCAGCGAGGCGGGACGGTCCCTGCAGAACGCGTTCGGGCTCTCCGCCGCGGACTACCAGGTGCTCGCGGAACTCACGCGGTCCGACGACGACCGTCTCCGCATGCTCGAACTCGCCAAGGTGCTGGGCTGGGAGAAGAGCAGGCTCTCGCACCACATCGCGCGGATGACCAAACGCGGCCTCGTCGAACGCGAGGAATGCGCCGACGACGGCCGCGGCGCGTACGTGAAGGCGGCACCGGCCGGACGGACGGCGATCAAGGCTGCGGCACCGCAGCACGTCGACGACGTCCGCCGCCTGTTCCTCGACCACCTCACACCGGGCCAGACGACGCTTCTGGCGGAGATCGCCGACACGATCATCGAGAAGACCGCCTCGCTGCCGTAAGCACCAGGCGCCGCCATTCCCGGACCGACACCTGCGCCGACACCGGCCCCGGTCGGTGCGGCAGCGATGCCGAACAGTCGACCGGCGTCCTCCGGACCGAACAGGTATTCCTACCGGGATCCGGGGCACCCTCCCCAGGCGGACAGTCCGCGTGGGTGCGACCGGGGGCTGAGGAAGCGATGACGGACACCGAACACACCGTGGCGGCGGGTGGGCTGTCTGCCCTGACCAGCGAACGCGACGGCATCCGCGTGATCAGCCTCCAAGGCGAGATCGATCACCACAGCGGCCCCGTCCTTCAGCAGGCCCTCCATGCGAGCAAGGCAAGCGGGCCGCGTGTCGTCCTCGACCTGCGAGGTGTCCTGTTCATGGACTCCACCGGTGTCAACCTCCTGATCTCCGCGCACGGCGACCTCACCAGGACGGGCGGCTGGCTGCGCCTGGCCGCCCCCACCCCCGCCGTGCTGCGCCCCATCCGGCTCGTCGGTCTCGACGCCCTCGTCGAATGCCACCCCACCCTCTCCCAGGCCCTCCACAGCTGACCCGTGCCACCGACGCGAGCGCGGGGACATCTCCCCGGCCCGCGCGGGCATGACCGGCGGGCTATTGGCTACTCGACTCTGACGGGGTTCGGAAGCGCAGCCCCGCGCAGGGGCCACGCGGTCCCGAGGTCACCCTCGGCCGCGCGGCCCTTGTGCTGCGGAGGGCCAGGTCCGAGGGGGCGACCACGGTCCCGAGCGGCTCGTGCGCGCACGCCCAGGACCGGATCCTCCACGGGCGAAGGCGGTCAGCCCGCGCAGAGCCTCACGTTCACCGTGTCGCCCGCGACCACGATCTTCGGGCTGTGGGGAGGGAGAGAAACCGATGCGGGACGAGGGGGGTACCGAGGCGTCCTTGGGACGAGCGCCTGGGTGGCGGTGGCGGGCGGCTGTCAGTGCGGAGAGTCCCCTACCGGACGGACAGGCGGGTGGCTCGCGCCCCGCCGCGGCCTCGGTTCTCGTTCCTTGGCCACGCTGAAACCGAGGGACGCGATGAGCAGGGCCTGCAGCGTGGCGATCAGGGCGGTCACCTTCCAGAGCCAGCGCCGAGGGGCGGGCGGCGGGCCAGCGCTGACGCCGTATCGGCCTCGGGGATCGACGGTGACGGTGAGTTCGCTGCCGACGGCGAGGTGCCCCGCACCGATCGCGCCGAGCGGCCGACGGTGGGCGGCGTCCACCAGGACCGCCTCCGTGCTCGCGTCGTAGACACCGGAGCTGGGCTCCAGAGCCGTCACGACGGCCCGCACCGCCCGACCGCGCTCGTGCAGCACCTCGTACTTCAGCGCGCTCCAGCACCCCAGCATGGTCAACGCGAGGCAGACGGCGACCGCGATCTCCCGTACCGCGTTGCTCTCGTCCCGAAGGTCGTACAGGACGAACGCCAGCCCCGCCAGCGCCCCGAGCGCGACGATCCCGCCGAAGCCCAGGACCATCGTGTTCCGCCAGCCGACGGGCGTCTGCGCCGCGCCGTAGACAAGACCGAAGCCGAGCGCGGTCAGTGCCGCGCTCACCGGTACCGCGAGGGCCGTCCACGACAACCGTGCGGCCCAGCCCCGCCCGTCGGTGCTCACCCCTCCCCTTCCGGGTCCGCTCCGCTGTGCGAGCCGCCGACGGAGGTGTTCGGATCACGCGGCACCGGCACGCCGAGCTTCTCCATCGCGCCGAGGAAGCGGGCGATCCGCTCGGGTCCGTCGTCGGGGATGTCCGGGGTCGGCGGCTTCTCGGCGAGCAGACGGGCCACGCCGTCGCGGAGGATCCGAGGCTGCTGGAACCCTGCCTTCTCCTCGGCGATCTGACGGGCGGGAAGACCGGTGAGACCGCTCAAGTGGCCGTCTGCACCAGGAGGATGAGTGCCCGTCAGCAGCAGTCCGCCGATCGCGGCCTCCCGTGCGGTCTCCTGCGGCGCGTCTCGCAGAAGCCGTGTCACGAGATCCGCGACCGGCCGGTAGGCGGGGGCCACCACGGCGCGCAGCTCGGCCGGTGACAGGGAGACGCTCGACGACTCGTGGACTCCGCCGACCTCGGTGATCGGCGACCCGAGAAGTGACCCGGGGTCGGACACGGTCGGGGACGGCGCGAACGAACCCCCGTGCACCACGCCGGACCACGCCATCTCCAGGTCCAGGTCGAGGCGGTGCGCGGAGCGGACGTGCCCGGTCACCGCCTCGGCCAGGCCCCGTGCGCCACCGGTCACCAGACCACCGGCGACCGCCTCACGCCCGGCGACGACGGCAACGGAGGTGTGGACCGCGTCCTGATGGACCACGACACACGCGGCCGGCTCCGGGGCCAGGCCCGCCCCGGCCAGCGCGGCCACCGTCTCGTCCACCACCCTGACTTCCGCCGCCGGCCATCTCTCCCGGACCGTGTCCACGGCCGGCGCCACCCCCGGGTGCGCACCGGCGCCGGGTGCGACGAGCACCACGGATCCGATCGGCCGCCACAACTCCGCCTGCTTGGCCACACCGACCCTCAGCAACTGCGCCGCGAGCGAGGCATCCGAACCCGGGCCCGGATTCCAGGCAAGCTCCAACACCACTTGCGCGTAGCGGGCGTTGCGCCCCGTCACCTGTATCCGTATCTCGTCCAGAGCCCACCAGAGCACGCCGGTACCCCCGCACAGTCGTCCGTGCGGTGACCTTATATGGATCACCCGCCGGCCGTGGCCCAGTGTGAGGGGGAGCAGGCCTCCGTCGTTTCGACGGTCGGTGATGCAGTCATGGGGCGGTGTGCGGACTGCCGTAGCCGACGATGTGCCGTACGGCCGTGGGGAGTTCGCGGTCAGGACCTGGTGCGGGCCTGGTCGCCGGGCGGACGGCGGAGCAACCGCAAGGCCAGCAGGACGGTGACGGGCCACAGCACGAGGAGGCACCACAGCACGGCCGCGTCGAGGGTGAGGATCCCTATGACGAGGAGGACCAGCGAGGCACAGGTCAGCGTGGCCACGGACAACGGCAGCCACGGTCGGGTGCCCGATCGGCGCATCCGCCGGGCCAGCCGCCGGTCCTGGCGGAGTTCGGCCTCGATCCGCCGTAGGGCGAGGCGCTCTTGCGACGACAGGACGACGCCGTCGGGGTCGTTGCGGTTCTCCATGGTGAGTACCTCGTTAGTCCCGAGCGGCGGCACCGGACCGTTCCGCCCGAGCAGGCACGGAGCGGGATTCATGGGTGCTGATGACCCGACGGGTTCCCCGTAAAAGCCGGTTGACGCCTTCCGGCGCCCCGGTTCGGTTCGTGGAGTTCCCGCCGTTCGTGGAGGGCGTCGACGAGGTCACGCGACTCGACGACCGGCACAGCCACTGGACCACCAGGACCGGCGGGGTGCGGCGCGAGTCCGACAGCGGTCGGAAGGCCGCGGCACGCGATGTGCGGACCACGGAGTCCATCCCGGTGGACTCCGGTTCTCCACCCGTACTTCCACCCACGGGTCCAGGTGTGAAAAGGCCGGTGACGGCAGCCTTGAGGACATGAACACAACGGACTGGATCACCGACATCGCGCTCGTCCTCGTCGTCTTCCGCCAGCTGCGTGAAGGGCGACTCGATCTCAAGTCTTACCTGATCCCTCTCGGCATCGTCGCCTTCGTCGCCTCCCACTACCTGCACTCCGTGCCGACCGCGGGCAACGACCTCGTGCTGATCGGCACCTTGATCGCGGCCGGCGCGGCGCTCGGCATCGCGGGTGGTGTCTACACCCGTATCCGTGAGGTGGGAGAGCACCTCTACATCAAGGCGGGCGCGGTCTCGGCGATCCTGTGGATCGTGGGAATGGGAGCGCGCATGGGGTTCCAGGTGTGGGTCGATCACGGCGGCGCGGACAACGTGGCGCGGTTCAGCGTCGCGCACCAGATCACCACCGGCCAGGCCTGGGTCGCGGCCTTCGTACTGATGGCGCTCACCGAGGTCGTCACCCGCCTGGCCACGATCTTCGTCCGCGGTCGTCTGGCCGTCCGTGCGGCAGCCCCGGGCACGCGCCCGGCAGCGGTCCTCGACCACACCGCCTGACCGAGAACGGTCCTCGCCATGTCGGCACCGGAGAACGCACCCGCCCCCGGACCGGCTCCCGAGAGGGAGTCCGGCCCGCGGGGCGTACTCCGTCAGGATCCCCGGGTGCACGGGATCATCACCCTGGCGGTCGTCGCCATCGCCTTCGTCACCGTCAGGCCCCTGGGGTTCACCGGGCGCGGCCTGGCGGTCGCCGCCCTCCTCGTGATCAGCGTGATCGCGCTGTCCGCCCGCCATCTGCCGGAGTCCTGGCTCCCACCCCGCGTGGCTCCCCTCTGGCTGACCGTCGGCGTCGTGGCCGCCGCCGCCCTGATCGGGGTCAGCAGGAGCGGCTCCGGCTATCTGCTCGCGTACTTCCTCGTCGGCCACATCGGCTACCGCCTGCCCCTGCGGCAGGCGCTCGCGCTCGCCGCGCTGTCCAGCCTGTTGTGCGGTGCCGTCCTGTACTTCCGTCTCGGACCCGGGCACGAACTCGTGCCGTGGACGCTCGGCGCGGCCACCGGTCTGCCGGTGGTGGCCGGGATGCTCAGCCGCAGCAGACAGCGCGCCGTGGAGGCGATGATCGCGTCGGCCGAGTCCGCCGAGCGAGCCGCCCGCGCGGAGGCCTGTACCGCCGTGCTCACCGAGCGCAGCCGTATCGCGCGGGACGTCCACGACGTCCTGACGCACTCCCTCGCCGGGATCAACATGCAGCTGGAGCTGGCGGACGCGCTGATCGACACCGGTGACCTGACGAAGGTCCGCGAGGCCCATGACAGGGCGCACGGCATGGTCAAGGAGAGCCTGAAGCAGGCCCAGTGGACCGTGCACGAACTGCGCGAGGACGCGCTGCCGCTCCTGGAGAGCCTGGAGGCGATGATCGAGTCCTCCGGTCACCGGGACGTCCTCACCGCCAGCGGGACCGTGCGTGAGCTGCCCGCGCGGATCAGCCGGAACCTGCTGCGCATCGCCCAGGAGTCGCTGACCAACGCGGCCAGGCACGCCCCGGGCGGCACCGTGCGGGTGGAGCTGGTCTTCGACGCCGCGTCGACCACGCTGAGCGTCCGCAACGGCCCGGGGACCCGCGAGGCGACCGCCGGTGTCGGCAGCGGAATGGGGCTGCTGGGTATGCGCGAGCGCGTCGCCCTGCTGGGCGGAGCCCTCACCGCGGGCCCGGTCGTCGAGGGAGCGGAGCGGGGCGGCTGGCAGGTGCGGGCGGTGATCCCGGAATGACCTGCGCCGGGCCGCCTGTCGGCATCGTCATACGCGCCGTCCGCGGTTCGCTCCGCCGAGTTCAACCGCCTCAGCTCCCTCTGCGGGCGCGAGCGGGTCGGACGGAGAGGAACGAGCCGCGGGCGGGGGCCGGTCCGCTGGGCGGAACGGAGGGCGACTGTGCGCTGTCGCCGGAACACGCTGTCCACGAACGAGACGGAATCGGGTTTCCGGTCGACAAGTCATAGGAGTTGCGACGATGAAGATCCAGAACAGGATCACCGTCCTGGCGGCGACGCTGCTGAGCTGCGCGGGCATGGTCACGTTGGCGACGGGAGCGAGTGCCGCCGTGCCGACGCCGGACTCGACGGCGGGAGTCTCCGCCCGCGTCACGGCCGCCGCTGCCGCGACCAGCTATCACACGATCAAGAACATGGCCTACGGCCAGTGCGTGGACGCGCCCGGCGGGGTGCTCAACGTCAGACTCCAGCTGGCCAACTGCAACGGTTCCAGCACGCAGAACTGGGCGTTCGTGTCGACCGGTTCGACCGACACCTACTACCTGGTGAATCAGGCGAGCGGGTACTGCGCCGAGGTCAACAACGGCACCAGCGTTCCGGGGGAGACCGTCGACGAGTACCTCTGCGACGGTCTGGCGTCGGAACAGTGGGTCGAGACCGCCGTGATCGTCGACCAGAAGATCGGCGCCAAGTTCAGGCACGCGGGCACCAACCTGTGCCTCGACACGGTCGGCGGCGCCGGCAGCCAGCTCATGCAGTGGAGCTGCGACGACGCGCACCCGGCGGCGGCCCAGGTCTGGATCGTCGGCTAGGCCGCTTCCGAGCAGCCCGCCGTCACCGTTCGGCGGGTCTGCTCGGCCGGACGCCGTTCCTGCCGGGGCGATCCCTCGGCAGGAACGGCGTTCAGCGTTCACCGGTGCGG
The DNA here is from genome assembly GCF_044747445.1 of Streptomyces sp. NPDC090083. Taxonomy (NCBI): domain Bacteria; kingdom Bacillati; phylum Actinomycetota; class Actinomycetes; order Kitasatosporales; family Streptomycetaceae; genus Streptomyces; species Streptomyces sp. NPDC090083. The sequence goes on from NZ_JBIVED010000009.1 coordinate 133,990, forward strand.
CGCGCTGGTGCGCGGGGAGTCGGGCAGGGTGGCCGGGCAAGGGCCGAGCAGAGCACCTCGGCCTCCCCGCGCCCCTCGAAGGAGCCTGTGTGCTCCGGGACCAATCCTCGGTGGGGTTCAGGATCGGATTACGTCCGGAGATGTCCCGCTCACGAAGGATCCCCGTGAAAGAAGCCGTCAGTATCGGTCGAAGTCCGTCGATGCAACCAGATCTGCAGGAGCTGGTGGGCCGGGTCGCCCTGGGCGACGAAAAGGCGTTCGCCGCTGTCTACGACGCCGTGGCCGGCCCGGTCCTGGGGGTCGCCCGGGCCGTCCTGCGCGACCACGCGCAGTCGGAGGAGGTCGCCCAGGAAGTACTGGTCGAGGTGTGGCGCACCGCGCCCCGCTACCGCTCCGACCGGGGGACGGCCATCAACTGGATCCTCACCCTGGCCCACCGCCGCGCGATCGACCGGGTGCGCTCCGCGGACGCCGCGGCGGCCCGGGACCACAAGGCCGCGCTGCTCGCCCGTACCCCGGAGTACGACGAGGTCACCGAGCAGGTCGAGGCGCGGCTGGAGCGCGAGCAGGTGCGGCGCTGTCTGCGCACGCTGACCGAGCTCCAGCGGCAGGCCGTCACCCTCGCGTACTACCGGGGACTGACCTACCGGCAGGTGGCCGAGGCGCTCGCGCTGCCGCTCGGCACCGTCAAAACACGGCTGAGGGACGGCCTCATCCGGCTCCGCGACTGCCTGGGAGTGACCGCGTGATCACCGACGACCTGCACCTGCTCACCGGTGCCTACGCCCTGCACGCCCTGTCCGACGAGGAGCGCGAGGTGTTCGAGCGGCACCTCACGGGCTGCGAGGCATGCGCCCAGGAGACCGCCGAACTGTCCGCCACCGCGACCCGGTTGGGCCTCGCCGTGTCCGTGGAACCCGACCGGGAGATGCGCGGGCGCGTGCTGCACCGCATCACCGCCGTCCGCCAGGAGACTCCGGGAGTGGTGCCCGCACCGCGTTCCGGCCGCGCGGTGCTACGGGCGCGCCTGCTGTCCCGGTGGGCGCTCGCCGCCTGCCTGGCCGCGGCCGCCGCGCTCGGTGGAACCGCCGTATGGCAGCACCAGCGGGCCGAGAGCGCGCTGGCCGAGGCGCACCGGGCCGAGCAGACAGGCGCGCAGATCAGCGCCGTGCTGGCCGCGCCCGATGCCCGGACGCGGGCGGTTGCGCTGCCCGGCGGCGCCGCCGGCACCGTGGTCGTCTCGCACGGCCGCGACCAGGCGGTGTTCGTGGTCGCCGGGATGGGTCACGCGCCGGCCGGGAAGGTCTACCAGCTCTGGTTCGACGACGGCGGCACCATGCGGTCGGCCGGTCTGATGAACCCGGACCGCGCCGACCAGACCGTGCTGCTGCGGGGCACCGTGGACGGAGCCTCGGGCATGGGGATCACCGTCGAACCCGCGGGCGGCTCGAAGCAGCCCACGACCGCACCCGTTGCCCTGACCCGATTCCCCGCCTGACCCGGCACGGCCCCACGGACTCGCCGTCCGGCGGGGCCGCCTCCGGAGGCGGTCGCTACCTCACGGCAGGCCGGCTCAGACCGTGTGACCCCGACGGTGGTGCCGGTCGCCCCACGCGCGGGAGAGCGCCTCGACCAGCAGCACACCCCGTCCGCCGCCGCTCAGGGCGGCGGACGGACGCGTCCATCCGGCCCGGACCGCATGCGGGTCGAACCCCGGGCTCGTGTAGCTGACCTGGATCAGCGGCGACCGCTGACCCGCCCGCCCGCCCGCCCGTACGGAGCGAGCGACAGCCGGACCGATGTCCTGCCGTGCCCGAAGGCGTCGCCGAGCAGTTCCCCGCGACGGATTGCTCCTCCGTGCATCGCGCATTGCGTATCCCGTATCCCGTATCGCGCATTGCGCAGGTGATCCGTCTCGGACCGTGCGGAGCACGGGTGCGGAAACAGTAATCACCTCGACCGTCCTCCGATTCACGCCACTCCATGTCTCCGAAGCCGACCCAAGTATCCGTAGCCGGTCGGGCCGCGGATTGGTCCGCAAAAAAGTTTCATCCGATCCGGGAAACGGCCAATCCGCCGGGCGTCCGGAGCCGGATTCCCCATGTGACCGGCAACGAGAAGGAAAACGCGAACCGCCCGGAATTCTCCCGGCGTTCGGCGATGACCTCCGGCCGGTCGGCAGACCCCGAACTCATTTCGCTTCCCCGTCTACAGGCGGCACCCGCCGCACCATCAACAGGAGAATCGCCATGACCACCCGCATCCGTACCCGCCGAACCGCCGCCGTCCTCGCCGTCTCCGCCGTCCTGCCCCTGGCCCTCAGCGCCTGCGGCAGCAGCGGCAGCGACTCCGCGAAGTCCGACTCCTCCGCCAAGGCGAGCACCACTGCCTCCGCCTCGGACGACAGCATGACCGGAGCTGGCGCGACGATGTCCGACCAGCCCTTCGGCACGGCCTGTTCAAGCGTCCCGAAGAGCGGCGCCGGCTCCTTCGACGGCATGGCCAAGGACCCCGTCGCCACCGCCGCGTCCAACAACCCGGCCCTGTCGACCCTGGTCACCGCGGTCAAGAAGGCCGGCCTCGTCGACACCCTCAACAACGCCCAGAACATCACCGTGTTCGCACCGACCAACGACGCCTTCGCGAAGATCCCGAAGGCCACGCTGGACAAGGTCCTCAACGACAAGGCCCAGCTGACGAAGATCCTCACCTACCACGTCGTCGGCCAGCAACTCACCCCCAAGCAGCTGGAGAAGGGCTCCTTCACCACCCTGGAGAAGTCCAAGCTCACCACCTCCGGCTCGGGCGAGAACTACACGGTCAACGACTCCGCGAAGGTGGTCTGCGGCAACGTCAAGACCGCCAACGCCACCGTCTACATCATCGACACCGTCCTGATGCCCACCAGCTGACGGACCACCGGCTCCTGTGACGGGGAGACGGTGAGGGGCGGGGCACACTCCCCGCCCCTCACCGCGTTGCCCAACTCACCTGCCCCTTGCGGGACATGACGAGAGATGACGGAGCTCAGCACATGTCGGCACTCTTCCGCGTCCGAGTCCTCGCCGTCTCGGACACCCGCCTCTGGTGCGCCGCGGCAGGAACCCTGACCCCGGGCACCAGCCGCAGCCTGCGCGCCGAGCTGACCGTCCGATGCCGCGGCACCACGGTCGTCGGGCTCGATCTACGGCAACTGCGCTTGCCCGGAGCCGAGTTCCTGCCGGACCCACCATGGCCGGACGACCCCCACACCGTCCATCTCCTGGCCCCGGATCCGCTCCGCTCCCTGACGGCCGACGACATACGCCTGCACTGGCACACCGACCTCTCCACCGCTTGGCAGGCATGGTCCGCGCTCGCTCTTTGAGGCCCTGCACGGTCCTGATCCCGAGTCGGCTTTTTCGCCGGGACGGCGGAACTCTTCATATCCGTAGCAGGGTCGGGAAATTGCCGGATCGGAAAATGGCCGTATCGGGAAGCAGTCGCGTCGGGAAGCAGCGGGATCGGGCGGCAGCGGGCCGGAAGTGGACCGGCCGGGGAAAAACTTCATCGGATCTTCCGGACGACCAATCCGCCGCTCTTTCGGAGCCGGATTCCCCACGTGACCGACGATGAGAAGCAAACGCGAAATCGCCTCAGCTGGGCCCGCCTAGCCCTTGGCGCGTGCAGTGGTGTGCTGGCCGGTGCCGTCTCGCTCGGCGTCGCCGAGCTGGTGTCGGCTGCGGTGCGGCCGCAGGCCAGTCCGGTCGTGGCGGTCGGCGGTGCGGCGATCGACCGGACGCCGGCCGGCGTGAAGGACTGGGCGATCCGGCACTTCGGAACCAACGACAAGCTGGTTCTCCAGCTCGGAATTCTCGCGATGCTGACGCTTTTCGCGCTGGTGCTGGGAATGGTCGCCGTACGTTTCCGGCGCGGCGGTGCTGCCGGTGTGCTGCTCTTCGGAGTGGTCGGGGCGGTGTCGGCCACCAGCCGGCCGGACTCGACGAGTCTCTCCGACGCGCTGCCCTCCGTGGTGGGCGCGCTCGCGGGAGCCGGAGTGCTCTACCTGCTGGTGGGCCGCCTCACGCGACGGGCCCCGTCCGCCGAACCGGTCGGCGACGAGCCCAAGGACACGTCTTCGGGGGAGGGGTGGGACCGCCGTGGCTTCGTGATCGCGGCGACGGCCGCTGCCGCCGCCTCCGCCGGAGCGGGCGTGCTGGGCCGGGCGCTGAACAGCGCGAGCGGCCAGAACGCGGTCGCCTCACGCGACCGGATCGTCCTGCCCCGCCCCACCTCCGCAGCCGCCCCCGTCCCCAGGGGCGCCCAGCTGCGGATCCCCGGGATCAGCGCCTTCACCACCCCCAACAACAGCTTCTACCGCGTCGACACCGCCCTCGTGGTGCCCAAGGTGAACGCCACGACCTGGCGGCTGCGCATCCACGGCATGGGCGTACGGCGTCCGCTCACCCTCTCTTTCGACGACTTGCTGCGGCGCGAACTGATCGAGCGCGACATCACGCTCACCTGCGTGTCGAACGAGGTCGGCGGCCCCTACGTCGGCAACGCGCGCTGGATCGGCGTACGACTGGCCGATCTGCTGGCCGAATGCGGGGTGAGGCCGCCGTCGAAGGGCGGCAGCGCCGACCAGTTGGTGGCGCGCTCGGTGGACGGCATGACGATCGGCAGCCCGGTCGAGGACGTGATGGACGGCCGGGACGCCCTCCTCGCCCTCGGCATGAACGGCGAACCGCTGCCCTTCGCGCACGGCTTCCCGGTGCGGATGGTGGTGCCCGGCCTCTACGGGTTCGTCTCGGCCTGCAAATGGATCAAGGACATCGAACTCACCACGTTCGACTCCTACGACCCCTACTGGGTCAAGCGCGGCTGGGCCCGCCAGGCGCCCATCAAGACCGAGTCGCGCATCGACACGCCCAAGCCGTTCGCCCGGCCCGGCGCCGGGACGGTGATGGTCGGCGGGGTCGCGTGGGCCCAGCATCGCGGTATCGACAAGGTCGAGGTCCGCGTCGACGACGGTCCCTGGCGGGAGGCACGTCTCGCCGCCGAGGACACTCGTGACACCTGGCGCCAGTGGTCCTTCCCCTGGGAGGCCGTGAAGGGCGGTCACACCCTCACCGTCCGCGCCACCGACGGCACCGGGCGGGTGCAGACCGACAAGCGCACCAAGACCATCCCCGACGGCGCGAGCGGATGGCACTCCGTGGTCGTGACCGTCGACTGACCCCGTGCGAGCTGTCAGGGGCGGTCGCCGGTGCCCCCTCCTGTGGGCGCGGAGCTGCTCTGGCGGTGGCCGCCGGGGCGCGGGGTGCCGGCCGCGTCGCGGATGCTGTCGCGGGCGGCCGCGGCTACGGCCTCGGGGGTGAGGCCGAACTCGGTGTAGAGGCGCTGGTAGTCGGCGGAGGCGCCGTAGTGCTCCAGGCTGACGATCCGTCCGGCGTCCCCGACCACGTCGCGCCAGCCCTGTCCCACCGCGGCCTCGACGCTGACCCGGGCCCGCGCGGAGGGCGGCAGGACCTCGTCCTGGTAGGCCGGGGACTGGGCGGCGAACCACTCCCGGCAGGGCATCGACACGACCCGCACCGCGAGGCCGTCGGCCGCCAGCAGTCCGCTCGCCTCCAGGGCGATGTGCACCTCGGAGCCGGTCGCCACGAGGACGACGTCCGGGCCGGAGCCGTCCTCGCCCGTGTCGGCGAGCACGTATCCGCCGCGGGCGGCATCCCGCACCGGGGCGCACCCACCGCTGCCGCGGTCAAGCACCGGCACGTTCTGCCTGGTCAGGACGAGTGCGGCCGGGCGGTCGTGGTGTTCCAGGATGGTGCGCCAGCAGGCGGTCGTCTCGTTGGCGTCGGCGGGGCGGACCACGTCGAGGCCGGGGACGGCCCGCAGCGCGGCCAGGTGCTCCACCGGCTGATGGGTGGGGCCGTCCTCGCCGAGGCCGATGGAATCGTGGGTCCACACATAGGTGGTGGGCAGCTTCATCAGCGCGGCCAGGCGTACGGCCGGGCGCATGTAGTCCGAGAAGGTCAGGAACGTACCGCCGTAGGGGCGGGTCAGGCTCTGCAGGGCGATGCCGTTGAGGATCGCGCCCATGGCGTGCTCGCGGATGCCGAAGTGCAGGGTGCGGCCGTAGGGGCCGCCCTTCCAGTCCTTGGTCTGACGGTCGGAGGGCACGAAGGACGGTTCGCCGTCCATGGTGGTGTTGTTGCTCCCTGCCAGGTCGGCCGAGCCGCCCCACAGCTCGGGCAGCACCGGTGCGAGCGCGCTGAGCACCGCCCCCGACGCGGCGCGGGTGGCCATCCCCTTCGGGTCGGCCGGGAACTCCGGCAGGGCGTCGGTCCAGCCGTCCGGCAGCCGTTGCGCCCGCAGCCGGTCCAGCAGTTCGGCCCGCTCGGGATGGGCCGTCCGCCAGGCCGCGTACGCCTCGTCCCACTCGGCGTGGGCACGGCGCCCGCGGTCGGCGGCCTGGCGGGTGCGGGCCAGTACCGCGTCCTCCACGACGAAGTCGCGCTCGGGGTCGAAGCCGAGCAGCCGCTTGGTCGCGGCGACCTCGTCGGCGCCGAGTGCGGAGCCGTGGGCCTTGCCGGTGTTCTGCTTGGTGGGCGCGGGCCAGCCGATCAGCGTGCGCAGCATGATCAGCGAGGGCCTGCCGTCCTCGTCGTGGGCGGCGCGCACCGCGGCCAGCAGCGCGTCCACGTCCTCGACGTACCTGCCGGTGCTCGTCCAGTCGACGGTCTGCACGTGCCAGCCGTAGGCGGCGAAACGGTCCGGGACGTCCTCGCTGAAGGCGACGTCGGTGTCGTCCTCGATCGAGATGTGGTTGGAGTCGTAGAAGACGACGAGGTTGCCCAGTTCCTGGTGGCCGGCCAGGGAGGCGGCCTCGCTGGTGACGCCTTCCATCATGTCGCCGTCCGAGGCGATGACGTAGACGTGGTGGTCGAAGGGGCTGCTGCCCGGCTCGGCGTCCGGGTCGAGCAGACCGCGTTCCCTGCGGGCCGCCATCGCCATGCCGACCGCACTGGCCAGCCCCTGGCCCAGCGGGCCGGTGGTGATCTCGACGCCGCGGGTGTGCCGGTGCTCGGGGTGTCCGGGAGTGGCCGAACCCCAGGTGCGGTAGGCCTCCAGGTCGGCCGTCTCCAGGCCGTAGCCGGTCAGGCAGAGCTCGATGTACAGGGTCAGGCTGGAGTGTCCGCAGGAGAGCACGAACCGGTCGCGGCCCAGCCACCGGTCGTCGCCCGGGTCGTGCCGCATGACGTTCTGGAACAGCAGATGCGCCAGTGGGGCGAGGCTCATCGCCGTGCCGGGATGGCCGTTGCCGACCTTCTGCACCGCGTCGGCGGCCAGCACCCGTACGGTGTCCACCGCCCGTACGTCGACCGCGTCCCACCCGGCGTCGTCCGCCACGGGCATCGACACGGACCGGCCCGGTGAGGTCGTGTTGCCGGACTGCTCACTCGTCATGCCGTCACTCCTTCGGGAAGGCCGGTGGTCGGTTCCGCCGACGTGGCTGTCATGGGTGGCCGACATGGCGGCTCCCGCCCTCCGGCTACCCCAGGCAGGGCGTCCGACCCATGTGATGCGCACCTTTTGCCGGGTTCGGCGGGGTGTCGGAGGCTGGGGTGTCGGAGGCTGTCCCGGGGGAACCCGTTGCCCACCGGCTGCTCAGGAGACAGAACATGACCACGATCAACGCGGCGGACATCCGCGAGTGGCGCAACCACGACGTCGTCGACTCCGAGGGGCACAGGATCGGCGTACTCGAATCGGTCTACGTGAACACCGCCACCGATGAGTCGGCCATGGCCACGGTCCGCATCGGACTGCCCACGCGTCAGCGCCTGGCGTTCGTCCCCCTCGACGACGCGGTCCTCGGACCCGGCTACGTCAAGGTCGTCCACCCGAAGGCGCAGGTGAAGAAGGCGCCGTCGATCGGCACGGACGACATCCTGCCGGCCGAGGACGAGGAAGCGATCTTCCAGTACTACGGCATGGACTACCGGCCCGGCGCGGGCGGCGAGAGGCGACTCGCGCGCCGCTGACCCGCTCGTCGACCCGAAGATGGTGTTCCGCGATGGTTCTCTTCCTGCTGCTTCTGCTGATCGCCCTCGTCCTGGGAATCGTCGGGGCGACCGCGCACGGCCTGGGCTATCTGCTGGTGATCGGTGTCGTGGTCCTCGTGGCGGCCTTGGCCCTCGTCGCCGTGCGCTGGTCCCGGCGCGCGGGCGGCCGCCCCGTCCGCTAGACCGTGTCCGGCAGCCGTTCCTGAACGGGCCGGCGGAGCCTCACGCGGCCGTCGCCGTCCGTGCCTTGGCCTCCCGGATCCCGCGCAGGGCACCGGACCAGGCGATCACCTGGTCGAGCATGCCGCCCACGGCGGTCACGAGACCCTCCTGGGCGACGAAGGCGCCGGTGCCGAACGAGGCGTGCGTCGAGATGGTGGGCTGGGTCCGGACCGTGGCCAGCTGGAGTTCGGCGAGGACGAGCCGCAGCGCTTCAGCGGCTCGCGCCCCGGAGACCCAGCCTCCGTAGCTGATGATCCCGGCAGCCTTGTCGTTCCACTCCCGGTAGACGTAGTCCAGGGCGTTCTTGAGGGCTCCGGGGTAGGAGTGGTTGTACTCCGGGACGACGAACACGTAGCCGTCGAAGCTGTCGATGAGTGCGGCCCAGGCGCGGGTGTGGTCGTGGCTGTACTGCTGAAGGTTCGGGTTGCCGGGCTCGTCGAGGTTGCCGAGACCGTGGTCCGCGAGGTCGACGAGTTCGTAGTCGGCCCCGCCGTGGGCGCGGGCGGTCTCCAGCGCCCAGGCGGCGATCTGGTCGCCGCGGCGTCCGGGGCGGGTGCTTCCGAGGATGAGCGCTATGCGGAGTGTCATGGGGATTCCTTCCAGCGGAGTTGTCACGTCAACTCTAGGTCGGAAGGAGTTGATGTGACAACTCCGCTGGTCGCGATATCCTCGGCCCATGACGGAGAGCCGATCGCTGGAACCCGAGGAGTGGGAGTTCTGGGATGTCTGGATGCGCGCGCAGCACCTGCTCACCAGGGAGCTGGAGCGCGGTCTGCAGCGCGACTGCGACATCTCGAAGGCCGAGTTCAGCGTCCTGGTGACCCTGTCGCAGGCCGCCGGCCGCGAGATGCGCGTCGGTGAACTCTCCGCGTCGCTCGACTGGGACAAGAGCCGCGTCTCGCATCAGCTCACGCGCATGGAGAAACGCGGTTTCGTCCAGCGCACCCAGTACGGGGCCGACGGCCGCCGCGCGGGGATCCGACTGACCGCCGAGGGGCGCCGGGCCGCCCAGAGCGCCATCCTCGTGCACGGCGGCAACATCCGCCGCCACGTCCTCGACGCGCTGACCCCGGAGCAGGCGTCAGTCATCCGGGCATGGAGCGAGCAAGCGGTCGACCGACTGGAACCGCGCCGCAGCGAGACCACCGGCGACAGCGAGTCCTAGACCTCGATCGCGCCTCACACCACCTCGCTGTCGGACGCCGTCGACACGGACCCGTGCACCGCCGGACAGGCCCTGGCGGCGGCTGCTCGGTCGGCGTCGCGCCGTGTCAGGCGTCAGCGGAGAGGCCGCCGACGGCGCCGGGACAGCCGTACGCCCGCGATGGCCAGGTCGGCCAGCAGCACCACGACGCCGATGGCCAGCAGATAGCCGAGGCCGTCGGCTGCCGCGCCGATGATTCCCAGGACGACGGCCACGAGGATCAGCAGCAGGAAGAGCACCACGACTCGAACACCTCCCTTGGACCCGACTCGGTCGCTCGGCGGCGGGGGCCCGTTCGGCACCGGCGCCTGGCGCGCGGCCGGCGGGTCAAGCCGTGCCGCCCCGGGGACCACCGGGAGCGTCCCGATCGTGCGCCGCGTCGGATCGGCGGAGTCTGTCCGTTTCGCGCGGCCGGCCCCGGAACGACTGGCTGCGCGAAGAGCCCTCCGACCCGCCGCCAATTTTACCGCCGCCCGCCCGAAGGCGGATGGTCCGCAGATCCCGGCGACCGGTACGGGTGGGACGCGGATGTCCCACCGGTTCGGACCGCGGGCCGGAAGAACCGCCGGACCGGTCAGCCCTTACGACGGTCGCGGTCCTTCCTGCTCCACGCGCGGGTGTCGCGAGGCGGTACGTACGGCTCCTCGTCCTCCGGGAGCCCGCCGACGACGGCACGCTGGCGGGCCAGCTCCGCGTCGAACTCAAGGCCGAGCAGCACCGCGATGTTGCTGAGCCACAGCCACATCAGGAACACGATCACACCGGCGAGCGTGCCGTACGTCTTGTTGTACGACGCGAAGTGCGCCACGTAGAACGCGAAGCCCCCCGAGGCGATCATCCAGACCACCAGGGCCAGCACGCTGCCCGGAGTGACCCAACGGAAGCCGCGGCCCTTCACGTTGGGCGCCGCCCAGTACAGGATCGCGATCATCGCCATGACCAGGACGACCAGCCCCGGCCACTTCGCGATCGACCACACCGTCAGCGCGACGTCCCCGATGCCGAAGGCGGAACCCGCAGCGCGGGCCAGGCCGCCGGTGAACACCACGATGAGCGCGCTGATCACCGTCAGGACGAGCAGGACCACGGTGACGCCGACCCGGATCGGCAGGACCTTCCACACGGGGCGGCCCTCGGGCATGTCGTAGACGACGTTGGCGCTGCGGATGAACGCCGCGATGTAGCCGGAGGCCGACCACACCGCGACCACGATGCCGGCCACGGCGACGATCGAGCCGAGGCCGCCGGGCGCCTGAAGCTGGCGTATCGCGTCGCTGATGATGTCCCGGGTCGAACTCGGCGCCAGCTTCTCGATGTTGTCCAGGACCTGCTGCGTCGTCGACTTCCCGGCGAAGCCGAGCAGCGAGACCAGGACCAGCAGGGCCGGGAACAGCGACAGCACCCCGTAGTACGTCAACGCCGCGGCGCGGTCCACGAGTTCGTCGGCCTGGAACTCCTTGACCGTGCCCTTCAGCACCGCCCACCAGGACCGCTTCGGCAGTCTGGCGGGCCGGTCCGGCGCCCGGCGCTCGATCTGTTCTTCTGGTTCCCGTGTCCGCGGCATACCAGTGGGATTACCCGGCTCGGCCCGACCATGCGCGGAGGGCCCGCGGCAACCGCTCCGCGTCGCGACGCGGTGGTGGGGACGGCTCCCGGGCCCGGCCCAAGTCGGGTGCCGTGGGCGCCGGTTCAGCCCTGGAGGTAGGCGAGCACGGCCAGGATGCGGCGATGGTCGTCCTCGGAGGGTTCGAGGCCGAGTTTCGCGAAGATGTTGCGGCTGTGCTTGCTGACGGTCGCCTCGCTGACGAACATGCGGCCGGCGACGGCGGCGTTGGAACGGCCCTCGGCCATCAGCGAGAGGACCTCGCGCTCGCGCGGGGTCAGGTCCAGGAGGCGGGGGTCCGCCGAGCGGTGGGTGAGGAGGGCGCCCACGACCTCGGGGTCCATGACCGTACTGCCCGCGGCCACCTGCCGGACGTTGGCGACGAACTGCTCCACGGCCATCACCCGGTCCTTCAGCAGATAGCCGACCGCCCCGGCACGGTCGGACATCAACTCCCTTGCGTAGAGCTGCTCGACGTACTGCGAGAGCACCACCACGGGCAGTGCGGGGATCCGTCTGCGTACCTCGATCGCGGCGCGCAGCCCCTCGTCGGTGAAGGTCGGTGGCAGCCGTACGTCGACGATCGCGACGTCGGGCCGGTGAGTGGTCAACGCCCGTATCAGGGAAGGGCCGTTGGCGACGGCGTCGACGACGTCGAAGTAGTTGGCCCGCAGGATCCTGATCAGGCCCTCGCGCAGCAGGGTGAGGTCCTCGGCTATGACGACGCGCACGGCAGCGACATCCTTATCTCGGTGGGTCCGCCGGGCGGACTGTCGGCGGTCAGGGTGCCGTCGAAGGCCGACAGACGGCGCGCGACGCCCCGCAGTCCCGTGCCGGCCCCGGGGTCCGCGCCGCCACCGCCGTCGTCCCGCACCCGCATCGTCAGCAGCCCCGCCGTCGAACCGGGATACGGCGTGAACTCCACGTGAATCTCGATGCGTTGGGCCTGGGCGTGCTTGATGGCGTTCGCCAGTGCCTCGGTCACGGCGAAGTAGGCCGCCGACTCGACCGGCGCGGGCAGCCGTCCGGGCAGGCTCGTGACCACCGTCGTCGGGATCGGGTTGGCCAGCGCCAGGGCGTTCAACGCGCCCTCCAGGCCCCGGTCCGCGAGCACCGGTGGATGGATGCCGCGTACGAGGTCCCGTAGTTCCGTCAGGGCGCCGGCGGTCGACGCGCGGGCCTCGGCCAGCAACTCCGCGACGGCATGCGGATCTTGCGGCAGGAGCTGTTCGGCCAGGCCCAGGCTCATGCCCAGCGACACCAGTCGGGCCTGGGCGCCGTCGTGCAAGTCCCTTTCGATCCGGCGCAGTTCACCTGCCTGGGTGTCCACGGTTTCGGCCCGTGAGACGGCCAACTGCGCTACACGAGCACGTAGTTGTGCCTGCGCGGTGGGCGCGAGGAGAGCGCGGATCAGCACGGCGTTGAGGTTCGCCAGCCGTACGGCGGTGGTGTACCAGAGCAGGAGGAACACCGGGCCCAACGGCACCATGACGAACGACTCCCGGACGCTGTGCAGCCGGAAGCCGTTGCCCAACGGCGTGCGGAACACCTCGGGAGGGGTCAGCGCGAACACCAGTGGATAGCTGAGGTAGAAGACACCGCAGGCGAAGAGCAGGAACGACAGCCCGCTGGTGACCCACCCGGTGACCGAGTGGGTCACCAGCCAGGCCCAGTCCCGCCAAGTCGCCGGATCGCGCAGGACCGCCCGCAGCCGGGCCGGCCAACCGCCGTCCGGGGCAGGGGAGTAGGGCCGTGCCACCGGTTCGCCGAGCCGGTCGGCGGCCCATTGGCGGTGCAGGTCGGCGAACCAGCGCACCAGGACGGTCGAGAGCAGGGTCAGCGGGATGCCGACACCTAGCGCCATGAGCGCCAGCGAGGTCGTCCAGAGCGTGAGCAGGCCGAGACCCAGGACCGAGCCGAGCAACAGGACCCACGACCACCCCAGCAGGCTCACCCGCAAGGCGAGCGCGCCGCGCGGGGCGGCACCGGAGGCGGGACGAGTCCCCGACTTCCCTCCTTCGTAAGGGACTTGGGTCTCGCCGGGGTGGGTCATCGCGCTCCATCGTCAAGTACCGGTGCGGGGCTGAGAGGCCGAGGGGGAGGGGCCGAGCGACCGACACCGCGGCACCGGCGCGGACCGGAAATCGATGATGGCCCGCCGTCCGTCGCGGCGCACTGGGGTTACCTCCACCATCGCCGGGCGCCAGCCCCCGTGTTCTCCGTCCCCGTCGCCGGAAGGCTGGAGCCGTCGGAAGGCGTGGGGCGGTGCGGTGAGGTGCGGCAGGTCGCGCACCGCCGCGCTCCTCGCCAGGTCCCGACGGTCGATGTCCGGGCCGACCCGCCCGTTCCCCCCCTGTCCAGGAGGACACCTCATGCCCAGGAACACCCCCTGCCCGCACCCCGCCCGGCGCGTCTGCCTGTCGCTCGCCCTGGCCGCGGCGGTGACCGGCACGCTCACCGCCTGCACGCCAGCGGACGCGACACAGGCCGGCACCCACTCCCCGACCGGGCGGCCCGGCGTGACGGCGGCCGACGAAGCCCGGCTCGCGACGCTCGCGCAACGGGTCGTGGACGCCGGAGCACCCGGGGCCCTCGTGCGGATCGACGCCGGCCACGGGAAGGCGGCCTCGATCGCCCGGCAGGCGTCCTGGGCCAGGAACGACCACACGCTCACCGTGAACGACGAGTTCCGCGTGGGCTCCAACACCAAGACGATGGTCGCGACCGTGATCCTCCAACTGGTCGCCGAACACCGGCTCCGGCTGACCGACCCGGTCGAGAGGTGGCTGCCCGGTCTCATCCCGAACGGGTCCGCGATCACCGTGCGGATGCTGCTCAACCACACCAGCGGCCTGTACAACATCATCCCGGGCGACGCCGACGTCCTGAGGACGTTCACCGGGCAGGACGACCGGCGGTGGACCCCGCGGGAGCTGATCGCCGCGGGCGTCCGGCACGAGCCGCTGTTCCCGCCCGGCACGAGGTACTCGTACAGCAACACGGGCTACATCGCGCTCGGCCTGGTCGCCGAGAAGGCCACGGGACACAGCCTGAGCGAGCTGATCCAGGAGCGGATCGCAGGGCCCCTGCACCTGAAGAGCACCTATCTGGTCGACGGCTCCGACCGGACCGAGAGCCCTCGTCTCACCCACGGCTACGAACCCGACGCGTCCCATCTGGCCCCGGTGCTCTGGCCCGGCATCCCGGCCGGGACCGCGTTCGCCGGACCCGCCCGGCCCGCCGGCTACATCGACGCCACCCTGATCAACGAGAACACGGAATGGGCCGCCGGAAGCATGGTGTCCTCCGCGCGGGACTGGGCCCGGTTCGACACCGCGCTGATGTCCGGCGAACTCCTGCCGCCCGCCCAGCTCAAGGAGATGAAGACCACCGTCGCGGAGGAGAGCGGCGACCCGAACCGCTACGGCCTCGGCCTGGAGCGGAAGGTCACCCCCTGCGGCACCGTCTGGGGCCACGACGGGCAGGCCCCCGGCTACTCCAGCTGGAACTACACCGACAGCACCGGCCGACGGACCGTCTCCGTCTACGTCCCGACCATCTTCGGCATCGCGGCGGCCAAGCCCGCGGCCGCCACCGAGGCCCTGCTGAACGCCGCGGTCTGCGCCATGCTCGGCAATCCGACCCCGACCCCGACCCCGGCCGCGTCCGTCTCCGCCTCCGCGCCGACCGGTTCATGAGCGCGGAGGCTCCTCTTCCCTTCCCCAGGTGCGGAGTTGACGTCCGGGCGGAGCACGGCTCAGCGGGCGGGACGACCCAGGTGGCGGTCCTGGCCCGCACCGTGCCCGGCGACCGCCGTGGCGATGCCGAGGACGGCCAGGACGGCGAGCGGCACCGTCCAGCTGTGTGTCGCGTCGTGCACGATGCCGAGCAGCAGGGGACCGGCCGCCGCCACGAGGTAGCCGACGGACTGTGCCATGCCCGCCAGCGCCGCCGCCTCGCCGGAGGTCCCGGCGCGCTGACTCTGGAAGGTCAGCGCGAGGACGAGACACGCGCCGCCGCCGAGCCCGAGCAGCGTGCACGCCAGGACCGCCAAGGAGGGGGCGGTGACCAGCACGGTGAAACCCCCGGCCGCGAGGAGCGAGGCCCCGGCCGCGGTCCAGCGCTGGTCGTGCCGGCCCCGGGTGAGCAGGGGCAGAAGGCTGCTCGCGGCCAGCGAGACCACCTGGTAGTAGAACAGCATCCATCCGGCCGCGGTGCTGCTCGTGCCCCGGTCGGCGAGGATGCTGGGCAGCCAGGCGATGGCGGTGTAGAAAGCCAGGGACTGCAGGCCCATGAAGAGGGTGACCTGCCAGGCCAGCCGCGACCGCCAGGGCACCGGCGTGCGGGTCGCTCCGGTGGACGCCTGTGGCCTGTCACCCCGGATGCGCGGCAGCCAGGCGAGAAGCGCCGCGACAGTGAAGGCGACTCCCCAGGCCAGGGCGGTGTGCCAGGAACCCGGCACGGAATGCGCCAGCGGCGCGGAGATTCCGGAGGAGACCGCCGCCATGAGGCCCATGACGGTCACGTAGAGAGCACTGACGCTCTGGATACGGTGTGCCGGCACGCTGCGGCGGATCAGCGCGGGCAGCAGCACGTTGCCGAACGCGATGGCGGCGGAGAGCAGGACCGTCCCGGCGAACAGGCAGATCACCGAGGGAAGCGAACGGACCACCGTTCCCACGGCCAGCGCACCGAGCGCCGTCACCAGCAGGCGGGCGCTGCCCCACTGGTGGGAGGCCCTGGCGACCAGGGGCGAGGTGGCGGCGAACGTGAGCAGCGGGAGCGTGCTGAGCAGTCCGCCCCAGCTCGACGTCAGGCCGCTGCCGTGCTCTATCTCCGGCAGCAAGGCGCCGACACCCGTGAGCGGGGTGCGCAGGTTGGCCGCCACCAGGCAGATGCCGATGAGGAGCCCTACGGACACGGCGGGCCGGGCGCTGTCGGCACGATCGGCGAACGGTGGCTCGGCGCCGGAGTGCTGACGGGAGGTCGAAGCCGGCTGCGTACTCACTGTTCCTCCGCCGTGTGGGGTGTCGTGGTCTCGTGGTCGCGGGTGAGCTGGACGATCGCGGCGGCCGCGTCACGGGCGTCGCCGTCGTCCCGGGTCTCGATCGCGTCGACGAGCCGCCGGTGCAGGCGGGCGTGCTCCTGCGCGTGGTCGGCGTCCCAGGACAGGCCGCCCAGGGACGAGGTGAGCGCCGTTCCGAGGTAGTCGTACACCTCGATCAGCAGGTCGTTGCCGCTCGCCCGGACGACGGCACGGTGGAACAGCGCGTCGACGTTCGTGGCGGCGGACCTGTCCTCGCCCGCGCAGGCCTCGTCGGCATCGGCCAGCAGCTCCCGCAGTTGCCGCAACTGGCCCTCGCTGCGGCGCAGGGCGGCGGCTCCGGAGGCGTACTCCTCCAGTACGGTCCGCAGTTCGAGGACCTTGTCCCGCTCCACGGAACTCGCCCGCCGCACCATGACCGACTGGAGCTCGCTCGACGAGCAGACGTAGGTGCCGTCTCCCGCGCGGGGTTCCAGCAGCCCCAGATGCACCAGCGCGCCGACCGCCTCCCGCAGCGTGCTGCGCCCGACCCCGAGCTCCTCCATGAGGACCTGCTCCGACGGGATCCGCGTCCCCACCGGCCAGCCTCCCGCCTCGATGTGCGAACGAAGACTGTCCACCAGCTGAGCGGAGAGGCTGGCGGTTCGTCGTGGTGCGCTGATGCGTTTCATGGAGGCACGGTACAGCAAACATCAGACGTTTGAACATCGGATGTTACTCGTGCCGCGGGCAGCGCGTCCGGCCTACCGGGGTCAGAGGCGAGAGGGAGGAGGCGAAAGGATCCCGACGAACCAGGAATCCACGGTCCGGCTCTTCCTGTAGAAGGTGCCTCGCCCCTTCTCCGCACCCTGCGCAGAAGGTTTCCGGCCCGCCAGGGCATGCGGCTCGGTTCGTCGAGGATTCTCACCGGCGGGGCTGGTCTGGATCTCCTCATGATCTGCAGGTCCTCGCGCCTTGGGTGATCAGGGCGGTCCAGGCGGCCTGTCGATCACCGCCGGCGGCACCCGCACCGATGTCCGTGAGCTTCCGAGCGTCGACCAAGCTGGGCGGCTCTCCGTCTGGCTCTGTATACCCAGAGCCAGACGTATGCTGAACGCATGGGAGACGCCGCACGCAACGAACCGGACCAGCCTGTCATCACCCTGACCGGGCCCTTCGCCGATCGCGACGCCTGGACGGCGAAGGGCTGGTGCTCGATCGAGCGTGCCCTGGAAGTCGTGGGGACCCGCTCCGCGATGATCCTCCTGCGCGAGATGTACTACGGCGCCACCCGCTTCGAGGAACTGGTGCGGCGCACCGGGCTGAGCGAGGCGGTCACCGCCGGCCGCCTCAAGCAACTGGTCGAGGACGGACTGCTGGCGCGGCGCCCGTACCAGGAACCGGGGGCACGCACGCGTTCCGCGTATGTGCTCACCGAGCGCGGTCGCGCCCTCTTCCCTCTCCTCGTGGCTCTCGCGGACTGGGGCAGGGGTCAGAACTCGCCCGACAAGGGCGTGGAGTTCGTGCACGCCGGATGCGGCGGTCGCCTCGGCGCGGGCGTCAGCTGCGACCACGGCCATGACGTACCGCTGACCGAGGCCGAAGCCCGGATCATCCGCAAAAAGTAGTTCCGGCCCACACGGGAAGCGAGTGATCCCCACCCGCACGGCAAGGCGGGGCCGTGCAGTGGGGCGCGTTCACCGACACACCCGGAACCACTTCCACGTCCGTCGGAAGCGACCGCGGCGAAGATCACCGACTCCGGCGAGACGTGACGTGACGTGATCAGCGGAGTGGCAGGCGCCCCGAAGCCGCGAGGCCGACCGACCCTGGACGCGCCTGCTCACGGAAGCGCCGCCCGCCGGCCACGGGCTCCAGTGGCTCATCGGCCGTGGTCGCCGCCAACACCACGTCGATCACGGAACCGCCCCCGAACGAGAGGCGCGCGCCCAAGCCCTTGAGGATGCGGAGCATCGCGGTGTTCCGGCGGTCGACCGTGCCGGTGACGGCCGTCGCGCCGATCCGATGACCTTGCGTCCGTGCATGGCGTACGAGCGCGGTCCCCAACCGCCTGTTCTGCCAGGCGTCTTCGATCAGCAGACCCAGATCGGCGGAGTCGCCTCCTGCGGAACCGACGAGCTGGAGCACCGCTATCAGGCGTTCGGGGGATTCGGGGGCGTAGGTCACCCACGTGAGGGCGGTGCCCGGCTTGGTCATGCGCTCCCATTCGACCGGCGTGAGCCCGGTCCGGGGGCCCAGGTAGCGCTTGTGGAGGGACTCCTGCGAGCACCGGCTGTGGAGATCGTTCACCGCGGCCAGTTCTTCCGCGCCTGCCGGCCGTGTGAATGTCCCGGTGGGCCCGTGCAGAAATTCCTCTTCCCCTGCGGGCGAGGCGTTCTCGACATGGAGCACTGTCGGTTTCCCCTGCTTCGTGCTGGGCGCCGCTCAGGCCGACGGCCTGACGATCCGCGGACTGGCGGCGCCGTACGGACGCGGTGAGGAAGGGCTGTGCCGCCCGCGGCCGTCTCGCGAGGACCAAGGAGTCGGTCGAACGTCAACGCCGGGACGATGACGGGCGGTTGCGGCGGCTGAACCGATCAGCCGAGCCTCACCGCCGACGTTACCCCCTGGCTCTGGAAAACACTAGCCAGGTGGGCACCTCTCCGAGCCCGCCTCAAGAGCGCGAGGGCCGGTTCCGGGGCAAGGGGCGCCCCGAAGGCTGGCTTTTGACATCCATACCCAGACTGCTACCGTCCTGTCTATGCAAAAACGAAGTCAGCTCTCGGTGGCTCCGGGCTCCGACGCCACCTCACGTCCGTCTGTCGCCCCTGACGGCGCGGACATCCCCTACCGATGGCTCGGCCTGATGGTCGTGTGCCTCGGCGTGATGATGGCGTTCATCAACATCACCGGCACCATCTCGGCACTCGGCCCCATCCAGGACGACCTGCGGATATCTCCCAGCACCCTGGTCTGGCTGACCAGCGCCTACAGCCTCGCCGTGGTCAGCCTGGTCATGTCGGCCGGAACGCTGGGCGACCTGATCGGGCGGCGCCTGGTGTTCGTGTCCGGCGCCGTCGTCTTCACCCTCGGCAGCCTGCTGGCGTTCCTCTCCGACAGCTCGGGCGCCCTCATCGCGGCCCAGGCGGTCATGGGTGTGGGCGGAGCGGCCGTGCTGCCGACCAGTCTGACGATCGTGACCACCACCTTCACCGATCCGCACGAGCGCACCACGGCCATCAGCGCCTGGGCCGCCTGCTCCGGCATCGGCCTGGCCGTGGGTCCGCTCATCGCCGGAGTCCTGCTGGAGCACTTCTCCTGGCACTCCGTCTACCTCACCAACCTGGCGATCGGTGTGGTCGCCGCTCTGCTGGCCCCGGTGTTCGTGCACAGGAGCAAGCACCCCTCCCGGCGCCTGGATCCGGCCGGCGTCCTGCTGGGTACCGTGACGCTGGCCTCCGCCACCTACGCGATCATCCAAGGCGGTGCCACCGGCTACGCCGAGACGCCGATCGTCGTCATGTACGTGGTCTTCGCCGTGTCGGCGGCCCTCTTCGTCCGGGTGGAACTGCGCCACCACGACCCGATGCTCGACCTGCGGCTCTTCCGCAGCTCTTCCTTCAGCGCGGTGATGGCCGTGGCGACCGCCGCCATGTTCGGGTTCGTCGGCGTCGCACTGCTCAGCGTCCTGTACCTCCAGCGTGTCCGACACCTGAGCACGCTCGACGTGGGCGTGGACATGCTCACCCTGTTCGTCACCTTCGTCGCCGTCAGTGCTCTCGCGCCGCGCCTCGTCCGTAGGTTCGGTTTCGCTCCGGTCCTCACCGTCGGCCTCGTCTTCATGGGATCCGGCGCCCTCGCCCTGCTCGCCGTGGGTCCCTTCGACGGCTACGGGGCGATGTGGCCCGGGCTGCTCGCGGCCGGTGTGGGCGGAGGCCTGCTGATCGCCCCTTCCTCAGCCGCCGCCGTCAGCAGTGTTCCTGCGCTCCAGGCGGGCATGGCCGCCTCGGCGATCAACATGGCACGTCAGCTCGGCAACGTCCTCGGCCCCAGCGTGCTCGGCACCATCGTCACCACGCGCTTCCCCTCCAACCTCCACGACAAGCTCGTCGACGGTGGCCTTCCCTCCTCCGGCGCCGACCAGGTCGTCGCGGGTGTCCAGCACGGAGCCGGCGCGAGCGGCGCGCCCGCTTCCGTGACCAGGATCCTCGGCGAGGCGGTGCCCGAGGCCTTCACGGACGCGGTGCACCAAGGCCTGCTCATCGGCGGCATCGCGCTGCTGGTCGTGGCCGTCCCCACCGCGTTCTTCGTCCGGCACAAGCTGCCGGCGGCTTCCGCTCCCAGCAGGGTCCCCGCGGCGAGCGGCACACCGTGAGCGGCCACCCGGTCAACCGCACGGCACCTCACGCGGACCTCTGCCCCACTCCATCCGTCACCGTGTGACGGGTCGCTCGGCGGGCCCTTACATATCCTTTAGGGCTTGCGCAAGCCAGGAACCATTACACTCTCCACCCCTTGGCGCCCACGCGGATGCGGTCGGCTCCAGTCGCCGCAGTTCTCGTTCATCGGGGGAGATGTATGCCGGATTCCGAGCTTTTGGGGGAGGGCGTCGGTGTCGCCTTCGAAGTGATCCTGGACCGTGCTCTCGACTCCGGGCAGGTCCGGGAAGCGCTGGACCGTGCCGGTGAGTCGGTCGACCGGGAGGAACTGCGCGCGCAGGCGCTCCAGGCCTGTGACGAGATCGGTGAGGTCGCCGAGGCCGGGTATCGCGACTACCTGGCCTCCGGCGACGTGCAGGGCGCCCAGAGCTGCCCCGCCTGTCCGGACGCGTCCGCCGCACGTCGTAGCGGATGGCTCATGGCCGTGTTCGTCCTGGTGGCCGTCGTCGCGGCGGGGTTGCTCGCGGCCGGTTTCGCGCTACGGGCTTTCGGCGGGCGGCCCTACGTCGGTGACGGGCTGATCACGGCGGGGGCGATCGCCGGGGCCGCTGCTGCCGGGGCCCTGGTGGGTGACGTCGTCTGGGCGCTCATGGCGGGGGCCCGCGACCGGCGCGGCGCGGACGGCGGGGCGGACGACGGCCGGGAGCCGGAGGTCGCGTGGGCGCGGGAGGAGTGGGAGCTCGCCCTGCTGGAGTGGGGGATGGTGCCGTTCCTGCTGGAGCGCATCGAGGAGTCGAGTGCCAGGGAACAGCCCGCGCCCACTCCTCCTGCCTGTTGACCCGATTAGGCCTGTTTCAGGTCGCTTTTCGACCGGTTCCGGCTCGTGCGGGCAGGGCTCGGAGCCGTCCTGGTATCTTCTACAGCGTTGTAGATACAAGGAATGGGACGGCCGACCGGTACGCCTCGTGCGCGGCTCCGGCGGCCCGGGAGAATCGGAGTTCGCATGGCCCTGTGGGACCGCTTCAAGGAGTCCGCGTCGACGATGCAGACCCAGCTCGTCGCCAAGAAGAACGACCTGAAGAGCGGGGCCTTCCGTGACGCGAGCATGGCGATGTGCGCGCTCGTCGCCGCCGCCGACGGCAAGATCGACCCGTCCGAGCGGCAGCGCGTCGCCCAACTCATCTTCAGCAACGAGGTGTTGCAGAACTTCCCGGCCGACGACCTCCAGCGCCGCTTCGACGACAACCTCGCCAAGCTGACCGCCGACTTCGACTTCGGCAAGGTGGGCGTGCTGCAGGAGATCGCCAAGGCGAAGAAGAAGCCGGCCGAGGCGCGTGCCGTCGTCCAGATCGGCATCGTCATCGGCGGTGCCGACGGGGACTTCGACGCCACGGAGCGTGCCGTCGTCCGCGACGCCTGTTTCGCGCTGGGGCTGCCGCCGCACGAGTTCGACCTCTGATCCGCTCTCGTCGCCGAGGGCGGCGGCACTGTGGCCGACGGGACTCGACTCCCGTCGGCCACAGCGCTGTTGTCCGCGATGCGATGCCCCGGGCCGGGGCGGGTCGGGCCTGGGGCGCGCTGACTACAGCGGTGTCGCCGCGTGCAGGAGGAGCAGCAGCGTCACCGCCGAGTTCGCCGAGAACATCGCGGACAGCGTCGCACCCATGGCCGCGCTCCAGAGCGCCAGTCCCACGGCGGTGAAGAGCGGCGGCCAGGTGCGGGCCGGAGGCGGCGGGGCCAGCAGGGCGGCGACGCGGCGGGGGAGCGGGCCCGGCGCCGCGAGGGCCGCGAGGGTCGGTGCCGGGGTGCCGCGCGAGACGAGGGCCGCCTTGCCGATCGCGCGGGCGACGGCCTTGCGGCTGCCGACGGACTGGGCGGCCTCCTCGTCCGCCCAGCGCTCGGTGACGTAGGAGACGGCCGTGCGCAGAGGCAGCAGGAACGGGTTTGCCTGGGCGGCCAGTTGGGCGATCAGCAGGTGGCGGTGGTGCCGGGCGGTGAGATGGGCCCGCTCGTGCGCGAACAGGGCACGGCGTTCGCGGGTGTTCAGGCAGGCGAGCAGCGCGGTGGTGACCACGATGCGGTCGCGCGGGCCGGCGGGCAGGGCGTAGGCGTACGGCTCGTCGTCGGGGAGCACGGCGACCGGCGTGTCGCGCAGGCCCGCGAGTGCCGCATGGGCCCGGCGCCGAACTCGGCGATGGCGCAGGAGAGTTCGGCCCCAGCCCAGAACGACCGCCAGGAGCACGGGAATCGCGGCCTTCCCCACGATCTCGTCGTGCGGCACGCTCTCCCGCACCTCGGGGTCCGACCAGCCGTCCGGCAGCGGGTTGCCCGGCAGTTGGGCGGTGCCGACCACCATCAGTAGGCCCACGCACAGCGTGCTGCACAGGGCCATGACGGCGGCCATGACGCTCAACAGGCCTGTGGCGGTGCGCGGATGGAGGTGCTGGGTGGCCAGGCGGGCGATCGGCCAGGCCGTCAGCGGCAGGACGAGCGGCAGGAGGACGAAGAGGCCCACGGAACGTCAGCCCGCCGGCTCGTCGGCGGCCTGGTCCAGCAGATCGCGCAGCAGTTGTTCGTCGTCGTCGGGGAGGGCGGTGATGAAGCTGGCCAGCACCGCCCGGCGGTCCTGCTCGCGGTCGAGCACCTTGCGCATCTTCAGCGCGGCGAGTCCGGCCTCGTCCGCGGCGGGGGACCAGACGAACGAGCGGCCCTCCCGTACGCGGGTCACGGCCTGCTTCTCCAGCAGCCGGCTCAGCACGGTCATCACCGTGGTGTAGGCGAGATCCGAGTCCAGCCGCTCCTGCACCCAGGCCGCGGTCACCGGTGCGTCGGCCGTACGCAGCGCCGTGAGCACCTGGATCTCCAGTTCGCCCTGCGCCCGGCGCTGCGGGCGCGGATCAGGCTCCGCCATGTTCCGTCTCCTGCCTGCCGGTGCGCGGTCGTGAGCGTCCCATCGTATCGACGTGATGTCGGTGGACGTGCGGGCGCGGGACCGGGTGATATGCCCACGCATCCGCGCATCCACCTTCCTGCGCGCCCGCACATCCGTGTGTCCGCGCATCCATGCGTCCGCAGGTCCGTGTGTCCACGTGGTGCCGGTCGACCGTGCCGTCGGCCCTCGATTATTTCTACATTGTTGTAGATTCTAGTCCGGGTCCGCGCCGCGGGCCCGGACCAACGGCGTGTGTGGAGGGACGATTCATGGGTGTTTCCCTGTCCAAGGGTGGCAACGTTTCGCTGAGCAAGGAGGCGCCGGGTCTCACGGCGGTGCTGGTCGGGCTCGGCTGGGACGTGCGCACCACGACCGGTACCGATTTCGACCTGGACGCCTCGGCGCTGCTGCTCGACGCCTCGGGCAAGGTCCTCTCGGACCAGCACTTCGTCTTCTACAACAACCTCA
Organism: Streptomyces sp. NPDC090083; assembly: GCF_044747445.1. NCBI lineage: Bacteria > Bacillati > Actinomycetota > Actinomycetes > Kitasatosporales > Streptomycetaceae > Streptomyces > Streptomyces sp. NPDC090083. The sequence goes on from NZ_JBIVED010000009.1 coordinate 157,875, forward strand.
AGAGCCCCGACGGCTCGGTGGAGCACACCGGTGACAACACCACCGGTGAGGGCGAGGGCGACGACGAGTCCCTCAAGGTGGACCTCGCCGCCGTGCCCGCCGAGGTCGACAAGATCGTGTTCCCCGTCTCGATCCACGAGGGAGAGTCCCGCGGCCAGAGCTTCGGCCAGGTCCGCAACGCCTTCATCCGTGTGGTCAACCAGGCGGGCGGCACCGAACTCGCCCGCTACGACCTGTCCGAGGACGCCTCGACCGAGACCGCGATGGTCTTCGGCGAGCTGTACCGCAACGGCGCCGAGTGGAAGTTCCGTGCCGTGGGCCAGGGGTATGCGTCCGGGCTGGCGGGGATCGCCGCCGACTTCGGCGTGGGCGTCTGAGAACCGGCAGCAGGAGGAGAGGTCACGTATGTCGGTCAACCTGGGCAAGGGCCAGCAGATCAGCCTGAGCAAGTCGGACGGCAGCGTCCTGCGTTCGGTACGGATGGGACTCGGCTGGCAGGCCGCGCCCCGCAAGGGTTTCCTGGCCAAGCTGGCCGGGTCCCGCGAGATCGACCTGGACGCGTCGGCGGTGCTCTTCGCCGGCCGCGAGCCGGTCGACGTCGTCTTCTTCCAGCATCTGACCAGCGACGACGGATCCGTCCGGCACACCGGGGACAACCTGACCGGTGGCGCGGGCGCCGGCGGTGACGACGAGATGATCCTCGTCGACCTCGCCCGGGTGCCCGACCGTGTCGACCAGATCGTGTTCACGGTCAACTCGTTCACCGGGCAGACCTTCGCCGAAGTGCAGAACGCCTTCTGCCGACTGGTCGACGAGACCACCGGGCAGGAACTGGCCCGCTACACGCTCAGCGGCGGAGGGAACCACACCGCGCAGATCATGGCGAAGCTCCACCGGGACGGCGGGAGCTGGCAGTTGAAGGCGATCGGCGAGCCGGCGGCCGGCCGGACGTTCCAGGACCTGCTGCCCGCCGTCGCCGCCCATCTGTGACGGTGGCCGCCGACTGCCGTGTCAGTCCCGGGAGTTGCCGAACAGGACGCGGTAGGCGATGAGCAGGACGAGGGAGCCGCCGATCGCCGCACCCCAGGTGTAGAGGTCGAAGAACTGCTTCTCCACCGGGCGGTCGAAGAACCGGGCCGAGATCCAGCCGCCCACGAACGCGCCCGCGACACCGATGAGGGTCGTGCCGATGAAACCGCCCGGGTCGCGTCCGGGGAGCAGGATCTTGGCGATGCCTCCGGCGAGCAGACCGAGGATGATCCAGCCGATGATGCCCACGTCGTTGTCCTCCAGAGAGTGTCGGTTGTCTGTCGGTTGCCCGGTTGCGCAACTCTAAGACATTGAGGAGGACGCGATTCCGGGCGGGTTCGGTTGCGGAGCCGGACGGCTGCCCGCCCCTCCACCGGCGCTTGATCATGCGCCAGGGGCGGGTGCCGTCCGACGGGCCCGCGCGACCGGACACCTAGACTGGAGCAGCGCGGGTACGGCGCGTGACGATCAGGGCGGGACGGGAGCGGGCTGTGACAGCGGGCATCGGTGGTTTCGAGGATCCGTCCGCCGAGGTACTGGCGGAGGCGGCGGCCGCGTTCGGCCTGCTGGCGTCCGCGGCCCGGCTGCACCTGATGTGGGCGCTGGCGCAGGGCGAGTGCGATGTCACCCACCTCGCGGACCGGGTCGGCGGTGCCCTGCCCGCCGTCAGCCAGCACCTGGCGAAGCTGAAACTCGCGGGCCTCGTACGCTCCCGCCGGGACGGCCGACGGCAGATCTACTACGTCGACGACCCCGACGTCGTCACCGTCGTCCGGGTCATGGTCGGCCAGCTGGCCGCGCGTGCCGAGGGGGCCTACGAACCCGTCAGCACCCTGCGCGGGACCGGTGGCTGACACCACCGCGGCCTCGGACGCCGGCGTACTCCCTCCCGAGCCCGCACGCGGGGACGACGTCCCCATACCGGGAGTGCCGACCGTGCTCCAGACGCTGCGGCGGCTGGACAGCGGTCCGCGGGGTCTGACGGAGGCGGAGGCCGAGGAGCGGCAGGGCCGCCACGGGGCCAACGTACTGCCGACCCACGGGGAGGCCTCCTGGCCGCGCGTGCTGATACGGAGCCTGCGCGATCCGTTCACCGCCGTACTGCTGGGCCTCGGACTGGTCTCGGCGGCGGTCGCCTCCTGGGGCACCGCCTGTGTGATCCTCCTGCTGGTCGCGGTCAGCTGTGCGCTGCGGACCTCGGGGGAGTACCGCGCCGGCCGGTCCATGGCCGGGCTGCGCGGACTGGTCGCCACCACGGCCACCGTGCTGCGCCGCACCGACGAGGACGCACCGCCGGACGCCCGGGAGATCCCCGTGGACGAGCTGGTGCCCGGCGACGTGATCCGGCTCGGCCCGGGCGACCTGGTCCCGGCCGACGTACGCCTGCTGCGGTCCCAGGGGCTGACCGTGCACCAGGCCGCGCTCACGGGCGAGTCGGCGCCCGTGCCGAAGGCCGCCGCCGACACCGCGGGCGCGGCGACCGGCGGAGTGTTCGACCAGCCTGAACTCTGCTTCCAGGGCAGCGGTGTCGCGTCCGGGAGCGCCACCGCGGTCGTCGTGGAGACCGGTGCGCGGACCCGGTTCGCCGCCGCTCACGGCCGGGGCGGTGTCCGGCGGGAGGCGAGCGCCTTCGACCGGTCGGTGCACGGCATCTCCTGGATCCTCATTCGGTTCATGCTGCTCACCCCGCCGCTGGTGCTCATGGCCAACGCGACCCTGCGCGACCGGGGCCTGGAGACACTGCCCTTCTCCGTCGCGGTGGCCGTCGGGCTCACCCCGGAGATGCTGCCGGTCATCGTCACCATCTGCCTCGCCCGCGGCGCCTCCCTGCTGGCCCGCACCCACGGCGTCATCGTCAAGCGGCTGCCCGCGCTGCACGACCTCGGTGCCGTCGACGTGCTCTGCCTGGACAAGACGGGCACCCTCACCCAGGACCGGCCGGTCCTCGACCGCGCCCTCGGCCCGGACGGGCAGGACGACCCCGAAGTGCTCCGCTGGGCCGCCGTCAACGCCTGGTGGACCCTGCAACTCGCCGACCTGCCCGCACCGGACGCCCTCGACGAAGCGCTCCTCGACGCCGTCCACGAGGACGACCTCACGTCCTGCGACGGGGTCGCGGTCCTCCCCTTCGATCCGGTCCGGCGCCTCGCCACCGCCGTCGTCCGCACGCCCGGCAGACTCGGCACGCACACCCTGGTCGTCAAGGGCGCCGTGGAAGCCGTACTGGAACGCTGTGCCCTCACGGCGGAGGAGCGCGACAAGCTGCTCGCCCTCGCCGCCACGCACGCCGACGACGGACTGCGGGTCCTGGCGGTCGCCCTCGCCGAACGCCCCGCCCGCATCCGCGACCACGTCCCCGCCGACGAACGCGGGCTCACCTTCCGGGGGCTCGTCACCCTGAAGGACGCCCTCGCCCCCACCGCCGCCGAAGCGCTGAAGGCCCTCGCCGACCGGGGCGTCACCGTCAAGATCCTCACCGGTGACCACCCGGGCACCGCCGCCCGCGCCTGCCGCGACCTGGGCATCGCCGTACCGCCGGACGGCGTCCTCACCGCCGACCGCATCGAGCGGCTCGACGACGGCGACCTCGCCGCGACCGCCTCCCGCACCACCGTCTTCGCCCGCTGCACCCCCGAGGACAAGGCCCGCATCGCGACGGCCCTGCGCGCGGGCGGCCACACCGTCGGCTACCTCGGCGACGGCGTCAACGACCTGCCCGCCCTGCGTGCCGCCGACGTCGGCATCGCCCCGCGCGAGGCCGTGGCCGTCGCCAGGGACAGCGCCGACGTGGTCCTCGCCGAGAAGGACCTCACCGCGATCGGCCACAGCATCGCCGCCGGACGCCACGCGGGCGGCAACATCGCCACCTACCTGCGGATCACCCTCTCCTCGAACCTCGGCAACGTCATCGCGATGCTCGCCGCCGGACTCCTCCTGCCCTACCTGCCCATGCTCCCGGCCCAGGTGCTGGCGCAGAACCTGTGCTTCGACGCCGCCCAGCTCGCCTTCGCCCACGACCGCCCGCACCCCGCGGTGCTGCGCCGCCCGACCGTGCTCCGCCCGCGCGACCTGCTGCGCTTCATCATCGGCTTCGGCGCCCTCAACGCCATCGCCGACCTCGCCACCTTCGGCGTCCTCGCCTTCGCCCTCTACGGTCCCGACGGCCTCGACGACGAGGCCGTGTTCCACTCCGGCTGGTTCACCGAGAACCTCATCACCCAGGCCCTGGTGATGCTGCTCCTGCGCGCCGGACGCCACACGGCCGAGGCCCGCGGACCGGGACCGATCGGCTGGGCGGCGGGCGCGCTCACCGCCGTAGGACTGCTGCTGCCGTTCACCCCGCTGGGCTCGCTGCTCGGCCTCACCCCGCTGCCGGCGGTCTACTACCTGCTGCTCGGCGGGGTCCTCGTGCTCTACGCGGCCGGTCTGACAGCGGTCAGGTCGCGGGCGGAACGGCACCTGACCGATCCCGGCTGACCGGCTCGCCGCACTTCACACGGGCCTTAATTCATGTGCTGTACAAGGGTTTACCGGTACCTTCGGGTTCCGGACGCGCAGATGACCCCGAGGGAAGGCGGGAGATGGCCGAATCCCGGACACGGCGGCGCTGGCTCACGCTCGTGATCTTCGCGGTCGTCGTCTACGTGATCGTGCGGGCGGCCGACACCCCGCAGGCCGCCACACCCCCCTCGGCCGGGACGGCCGGACCGGCCTCCTCGGCCACCCCGACCAGCCCCTCCGCCACGGCCACCACCTCGGCCTACGACCCCGCCGCCTACGCCGACCAGGTCCGCACCCGGGCCCAACAGGCCGATGTCAGCGCCCAGTTGGTGATGGCGGTGCTCTACAACGAGGCGTACAAGCCGCACGACCCGGCGCTGGAGCGGGCCTGGCAGAAGTACAAGCCGGACGCCGCCTTCGGCATCGCCAACATGCACCGCGCCACCTTCGACGAGGTCAAGAAGGGCCGGGACTTCGCCGGCCGGAACTGGGACGAACTGCCCGACGACCGCGACCTCGCCATCGAGGCCGAGGCCTGGTACCTGCACGACCTGTCGGCCCAACTGCCCCCGACCTGGCGCTCCTCCCTCAGCCGGGACCAACTCCTCGCGCTCGGCTACAACACCGGCGCCGGGAACATGCTCGCCTTCGCGGCCGGCACGGCACCGGGCACCCAGGCCCAGTCGTACCTCGACCGGCTGCGCACCAACTGGACCAAGGCCGGGAAGGCGGTCGGGGGCTGAACTCCGTTTCCTCCGTGGGGCGTCGACAGCTCAGGCGGGCCGCGTGCCGCCCATCCCGGCGGTGAAGGCGACGGGATCGTCGTCGAATCCCCGGAGCATCTCGCGGAACTCCCAGGTGCCCGAAGCGTCCCTGGTGAACTCCGCGACCGTCATCGCGGTGGAGCCGGCGAGCCGCGTGAAGTCGTCCTCCAGCAGTTCCTGGTACCCGTCGACGACCAGGACCCCCGCGTTCGTGAGATCGCCGAAGGTCTTGGGGCCGTCACCGTTCTGCTGGATCGCCACTCCCACGACGACCCGCGCGAAGGAGGACGCCAGGCGGTCGAGTTCCAGGACCATCACCTCCACGTAGCCGAAGCCCAGTCCGGTCTCGCTGTGCCGGGGCATGTTGATGGTGCCGTCCGGCGAGCGGCTGTCGTGGTGGACGACGTAGACCGGAGGCCCGTGGGGGGCGTCCACGGAGTGGGTCGTGGCGACGAGGTCGAGATGGTGGGGCGGTCTGCCCCAGGGACTCGGGTCCCATTTGAGCCGTACCTCGATCTTCCCGATTCCCTTGTTGACGCTGCTCACCGACTGCTGCCTCTCCCTCTCCTGGGCGGAACTGTTCGTCGTGGCACGGATCGCGGGGACGGCTGAGCCCGTGCCCTGCTCGTGCCGGGGCAATTCAGGGGCTCGCCGCGTCGAAGCCGTAGCGGAGGGGCTCGGTCGTCACCCCGAGGTCGCGCAGGTAGAGGTACAGGGCCGCCACACGGATGCCGTCGGCGCGGTCGTCCACGGGGCACGGGTATGTCACCTGGATCACCCGGGGCCGGTCGCCGACGCGTGTCCGCAGTCCGTCCGCGGGCCCTCCGTCCAGTACCGCGGTCTCCCAGTGCGCTGCGTTGTCGTTGTCCACGCCAACAGTTTAGTGGTTGCGCAACTATCGAATGATCACAGAGCGCGCATCAGGTGGCATCGGGATCGAAGGCGGCCCCCTGGGCGCGCGGGGCGGCCGTCTCAGGTCGCGGGGCGGCCTTCTCCAGCGTCACTTCGCTCGCCGTCGTCGCCTTCGTCGCCGCAGTTCGCGGTGCGGTGCCGTCCGCGGCCTCCCGTACGGCGTCAGCCACCTCCGTCAACTCCCGCCTCGGGTCGAGGGCGTTGCGGATGTCGTCCAGGCCGAGGTCGAGGCCGCTGCCGTCGCCGTCGAGCACGTGCTTGCGCACGAACGTCTTCGGATGCAGATCCTCGAACTCGAAGTCCTTGAACTCCGGCCCCAGTTCGGAGCGGATCCCCTCCTTCGCGTCGTCGGACATCGCCCGCACCTTGCGCAGGAACTCCGAGGCGTTCTGGATGATCTCCGGCAGTTTGTCCGGGCCGAAGAGCAGGACGGCCAGAATCGCCAGTGTGAACAGTTCCGGCAGTCCTACGTCCGGGAACATCCGCCACTCCTCGCTGTCCGTACCGGTCGGCTCACCTGTCGTCATGGTCCCGCCCGGTGCTGATTACTTTAGCTGTTGCGCAAGTGTGGGAACCGTCGGGCCGGGTACCGCGTTGGAACAAAGTGACATACAGCAGTCGATAGTCAGGAGGAAAGAGTCGTGGGAGTTTCCCTGGGCAAGGGTGGCAACGTGTCGCTGAGCAAGGAGGCGCCGGGCCTTACGGCGGTGCTGGTCGGGCTCGGCTGGGACGTGCGCACCACGACCGGTGCGGACTACGACCTGGACGCCTCCGCACTGTTGTTGAACACGTCGGGCAAGGTCGTCTCCGACCAGCACTTCGTCTTCTACAACAACCTTAGGAGCCCGGACGGCTCGGTGGAGCACACCGGCGACAACCTCACCGGTGAGGGCGAGGGCGACGACGAGAGCATCAAGGTGAACCTCGCGGCCGTCCCCGCCGACATCGACAAGATCGTCTTCCCGGTGTCCATCCACGACGCGGAAGCGCGCGGCCAGAGCTTCGGCCAGGTCCGCAACGCGTTCATCCGGGTGGTGAACCAGGCGAACAACGGCGAGATCGCCCGCTACGACCTGTCCGAGGACGCGTCGTCGGAGACCGCGATGGTCTTCGGCGAGCTGTACCGCCACGGCGCGGAGTGGAAGTTCCGGGCGGTCGGCCAGGGCTATGCCTCCGGGCTGGCCGGTATCGCCTCGGACTTCGGGGTCAACGTCTGACACCGCCGTGAGCGCGGGCCCGCTGCCGGGGCGGGCCCGCGCGGCGAGGATTATGGGTTCGGGGGAAAAGAGGGAAGCGGCGAGCGCGGCTCCGGGAGGCTCAGGGCCGCGCGTTTTCCCGTCCGCGTGCCGTCGCCGTCACGGCCGCCGGGTGTCGTCCTCCTTGAGTGCCCTGGCCTCGCTCTTGAAGATCCGGGTCGCCTTGCCCGCCGCGCGTGTCAGTTCGGGCAGCTTCTTGATGCCCAGGACGACCACGACGACGAGGAGGATCACGGCCAGTTCGCTCAAGCCGAACATCAGGTCTGCTTTCTCCCGGGGAGCAGGGCCGCTACGGCGTACCGGCCACACGCGTCAATCTACAGTGCTGTAGAAGTCTCTCCTGAGGTGTGATCTCTCAACAACCCCGCCCGCCAGTCCGGTTGGCCGGGGCGAGAGTCGGCGCGAAGGAGCAGAGGCAGCAGGATGCCGTACCAATACGACCCCGCCATCGAGACGGCACCCCGACCTGCCCGGCAAGAACTGGCACGCCGCTGCCAGGCCATCACCGACGCCCGCTGGTTCGCCCTCACCGTCTTCGGCGTGATCCTCGCCAACGCGGCCCTGCTGGGCATCGAGACCTACCCGGGCCTGGTCGCCGAGTGGCGCCACTGGTTACGGCTCGCCGAGCATGCCTGCCTCGTCGCGTTCACCGTGGAGATCCTGATCCGTCTGGCCGCCCACGCGGACCGCCCCCGCGACTTCGCCAAGGACCCCTGGAACCTCTTCGACCTGGCCGTCGTCCTGTGCGCGTTCCTGCCCGTCGTACGCGAGAACACCACGGTCCTACGACTGCTGCGCCTGGCTCGGGTCCTGCGCACCGCCCGCTTCCTGCCCCAGCTGCGGGTCGTCCTGGTCGCCGTCGCCCGCAGCCTGCCCGGCACGCTGAGTTTCCTGCTCGTCGGCGGCCTCGTGCTGTACGTCTACGCGATGGTCGGCTGGGTCTTCTTCGGCCGCCACGACCCCGAGCACTACGGCTCGATCGGCCGCGCGGTCCTCACCCTGTTCCTGCTGATGACCCTGGACGGCATCGGTGACGCCGTCCACACCGGCCTGGAGATCTCCCGCTGGAGCCTGCTGTACTACGCCTCGTACGTGCTGCTGGCCTCGTTCGTCCTGGTCAACGTCCTGATCGGGGTGGTTCTCACCTCCCTGGACGACGCTCGGGAGACGGAGCGGGACGAGCCGCCGCGGCGGCCCTCGCCCGACTCGGCCGTCTCTCCCGACGAGGACGGCCGCCTGCTGCTGGAACGCGTCGCCGCCGCCCGCCGGGCCCTCGACGACCTCGAACGGGACCTCGCCCGGTCGGCCGGCCCGGCCGTGGACGAGCGGCGACCCGTGGTGTGAGACAGCCCTGCACCGCACATCCGGACGTACGGCACATCGGGCCGCAGGACACCTGGGACTGCCGAAGGCGCGGGGTGTCGGGGCGGGCAGCCGTCACCCGCGCCCGCGCCCCGCGCCGAAGCACCGCCCGTGAAACGGCCGAGCGACCTGCGCCGTTCGGCCCGGACCGCATGGCGGTGCGTCGGCGCGAAACCGGTCGAGGTCGCTCGGCGGCGTGGTGCTCAGTACTGCTCGGTCTCCACGAAACCGGCGTCCACGTCGTCGTCGGCACCATAGGTGTCGGCGGCGGCCGCCAGGTTCAGTCCGGGAGGGCTGTCCTTCAGGGCCAGGCCCATGCCGGCCAGCTTCTCCTTGACCTCGTCGATGGACTTCGCACCGAAGTTGCGGATGTCCATCAGGTCGGCCTCGGAACGGGCGAGAAGCTCGCCCACCGAGTGGACGCCCTCGCGCTTGAGGCAGTTGTACGAGCGGACGGTGAGTTCCAGCTCCTCGATCGGCAGGGCGAGGTCGGCGGCGAGGGCGGTGTCCACAGGGGACGGGCCCATGTCGATGCCCTCGGCGTCGATGTTCAGCTCGCGGGCGAGACCGAACAGCTCCACCAGGGTCTTGCCGGCCGACGCCATGGCGTCACGCGGACGCATGGCCTGCTTCGTCTCGACGTCGACGATCAGCTTGTCGAAGTCGGTGCGCTGCTCGACACGGGTCGCCTCGACCTTGTACGTGACCTTCAGCACGGGCGAGTAGATCGAGTCGACCGGGATGCGCCCGATCTCCTGACCGACCTGCTTGTTCTGGACGGCGGAGACGTAGCCGCGACCGCGCTCGACGGTCAGCTCCATCTCCAGCTTGCCCTTGCTGTTGAGCGTGGCGAGGACGAGGTCGGGGTTGTGCACCTCGACACCGGCCGGGGGCGCGATGTCGGCGGCGGTGACCAGACCCGGGCCCTGCTTGCGCAGGTACATCACGACCGGCTCGTCGTGCTCCGAGGAGACGACCAGCTGCTTGATGTTGAGGATCAGGTCGGTGACGTCCTCCTTGACGCCCGGCACGGTGGTGAACTCGTGCAGGACACCGTCGATCCGGATGCTGGTGACAGCAGCGCCGGGGATCGAGGAGAGGAGCGTGCGACGCAGGGAGTTGCCGAGGGTGTAGCCGAAGCCCGGCTCCAGCGGCTCGATGACGAACCGGGAGCGGAACTCGTCGACGACCTCTTCGGTGAGGGACGGACGCTGAGCGATCAGCACGTGGTGTTGCCTCCAGTAATGTGGCGCCCGCTATGTGACGCCGTGGACACCACGAAGCGTACGGGGCGGCGCGGGGGATACGGTCTTCGCCGTGGCCGAACCGCCTGTTTGCCCGACGCGGCGAAGAGGCTATCGCGCTTTTCCCCCCGCCACTGCCGACCGCGGATCACCGTACCCGTGCACGGCCGACCGCCGGTACGCAATAAGCCTTGCTGGCGATGCGGAACGCCGTCCAGGACCGGCCGGTGCCGGAGCAGCCGCCGAGCGGACCACCCGGCGCGTACCTACCGGCGGGCCGGGTCGGCGCGGGAATCAAAAGGGGACCGCAGACGCTGTGACCTGCGTGAAGAAGATAGGTTTCCTTTCGTTCGGTCACTGGTCGCCGAGTCCGCACTCCAAGACCCGGTCCGCGGCCGACTTCCTGCACCAGTCGATCGATCTCGCCGTCGCCGCCGAGGAGTTGGGCGCGGACGGCGCGTACTTCCGCGTGCACCACTTCGCGCAGCAGGCGGGCAGCCCGTTCCCGCTGCTCTCGGCGATCGGGGCACGGACCTCGAAGATCGAGATCGGCACCGGCGTGATCGACATGCGCTACGAGAACCCGCTGTACATGGCCGAGAACGCGGGCGCCGCCGACCTCATCTCAGGCGGCCGGCTCCAGCTCGGCATCAGCCGCGGGTCACCGGAGCAGGTGATCGACGGCTGGCGCTACTTCGGTTACGCGCCCGCGGAGGGCGAGACCGGCGCGGACATGGCCCGCCAGCACGCCGAGGCGTTCCTCAAGGTGATCGAGGGCGAGGGCTTCGCACGGCCGAACCCGCGGCCGATGTTCCCCAACCCGCCGGGACTGCTGCGCGTCGAGCCGTACTCCGAGGGGCTGCGCGACCGGATCTGGTGGGGCTCCAGCTCGAACGCGACCGCCGTCTGGGCCGCGACGCTGGGGATGAACCTGCAGAGTTCCACCCTCAAGGACGACGAGACGGGCGAACCGCTGCACGTCCAGCAGCGCAAGCAGATCGAGGCGTACCGCGAGGCCTACAAGGAGGCGGGCCACACACGTGAGCCGCGCGTGTCCGTCAGTCGCAGCATCTTCGCCCTGACCAACGACATGGACCGGGCCTACTTCGGCCAGGACCGCGAGTCGCGGGACCAGATCGGCATGATCGACGACACGACCAGGGCGATCTTCGGACGCTCGTACGCCGCCGAACCGGACGTCCTGGTGAAGCAGCTCCGCGAGGACGAGGCCGTCCAGGCCGCGGACACCCTCCTGCTGACCGTCCCGAACCAGCTCGGCGTCGACTACAACGCCCATGTCCTGGAGAGCATCCTGACCCAGGTGGCACCGGAACTCGGCTGGCGCTGAACGCCGGCACGGAAACGCCGGTGGCGCCCCGCGACACAGACGCTGTCGCGGGACGCCACCGGGTGGACGGGGTACGGAAGGTCAGGCGCCGCGCTGGACCGGGCCGATCTGGGTGCCCGCGGCGACCTTGAGCCGGCCCTCGGCGAAGGACTTGCCGGGGATCTGGCCGCCGCCCGGGGTGCGCAGCGTGAACGACGCCTCGTTCGCGGCCTTGCTCCGGGCGTTGTTCGGGACCTGGATGTCGAAGTGGACCGGGTGGCCCGGACCGAAGGTCACGGCGGTCCGCTGGCCTCCGTAGCTGTGCGGGGTGACTCCGGTGCGCGTGCCGTGGTCGGTGAAGCGCACGTCGGTGGGCGAACCGGCGAGCTTGCACGACGCGTAGCCGCGCGGCGCCGTCAGGGTGACGCGGTAGTGGCGGTGTCCCGCGCTGGAGGTGTCCGCGGTGATCTTCGCGGTGTGGTTGGCCGGTCGGCAGGCGGAGGGGGCGGCGCTCCCGTTCGCCGCCGGTGCCGCCTGCGCGATCCCCGCTCCTCCGACGCCCGCCAGGACGGCGGCGGCGACGAGGCTGACGGCGATCTTCCGGTTGGTGCGCATCAAGAACACTCCTTGCGTTGTTCTATGCCCCTGACGGGTGTTCGCCGTCAGAAACATGGTCAACGCCCATCCTGCCCTCACATCGCTATGCAAAATGTCCTGGTTGAGCGACAGTTGCCCCAAAGCTTCCCCAAGCATCGCCACAGTCCTCGAACTACCAGACGGAATCGCCCAGTTGCCCGTTCCCTGGTCGGGCGGCGAATGAAGCGTCTTGGTTCCCGCACCCGAGCGAAACGCGCCCCCGTGCGCCGTCGGACGGAAATACCCGCGCAATTTCCGATGCGCGGGATGCGAAGAGCGTGGACCAATCCAGAAGCGCGGGCAGTTTCGGATCAGAGGTGAGCGGGCCGGGAAAGCCGGCGCTTATCTCGGAGGCTGAATCGCATGATCACCTTGATTCTGATCGGTTTGCTGGGCGGCCTGATCACGGCGGTGTCGCCGTGCATCCTGCCCGTGCTGCCGGTGGTGTTCCTCGCGGGAGGACCCGGAGGACCGGGAGGATCGAGTGGTCCCGGAGCGGCGAGCGGCCCAGACGGTAGGACGGGTCAGGCGGGTCGGGCGGGTCAGGCCGGTGCGGAGCCTCGGCCGGGGCCTTCGCCGGGGGAGTCGCCGGGCGGGGACGTGCTCGTGGCCGAGCCGGTACCGGCCCGGCAGGCGCCCAACCGGCGGCCGTACGCCGTGGTCGCGGGGCTCGTGCTGAGCTTCAGCTTCTTCACCCTGCTCGGGGTGACGATCATCTCCGCGCTCGGTCTGCCCGACGACATCCTGCGGTACGTCGGCCTGGTGATGCTGGTCCTGATCGGCCTGAGCCTGGTCTTCCCGCCGGTCGAGCGACTGCTGGAGCGGCCGTTCGCGCGGATTCCGCAGCGCCAGGTCAACAAGGAGGGCAGCGCGTTCTTCCTGGGCCTCGGGCTCGGGCTGCTCTACGTCCCGTGCGCGGGTCCCGTGCTGGCGGCCATCACGGTGGCCGGCGCGCGCGGTGAACTCAGCCTGGGCATCGTCGCGTTGACGGTCTCGTTCGCCGTCGGTACGGCGCTGCCCCTGCTGGTGTTCGCGCTCGCCGGACGGCGCGTGGCCGAGCGGATCGGCGCTTTCCGCAAGCGTGCCAGGGGGCTGCGGATCGTGGCGGGCTGCCTGATGATGGCCCTCGCGCTCGCCCTCGCCTTCAACGTCACCGACGCGATCCAGCGGTCCCTGCCGGACTACACCTCGGCGGCGCAGAAGAAGATCGAGGACAGTGACGTGGCCCGGCAGAAGCTCTCGGGTCTGTACGACGACTCCAACAAGGAGCTGTCGCGCTGCGAGGACGGCGTCGACGAACTGCGCTCCTGCGGGCAGGCACCACCCATCGCAGGGATCGCGAAGTGGCTCAACACCCCTGGTGGGCAGCCGGTCGACCTGAAGAAGGAGCGCGGCAAGGTCGTACTGATCGACTTCTGGACCTACTCGTGCATCAACTGCCAGCGCAGCCTGCCGCACATCGAGGCATGGAACCGCGCCTACAAGAGCGCCGGTCTTGAGATCATCGGGGTCCATTCGCCGGAGTTCGCCTTCGAGAAGAACGCCTCCAACGTGGCGGACCAGGCACGGAAGCTGGGCGTCACCTATCCGGTGGCCCTCGACAACAAGCTGACCACCTGGGACAACTACCGCAACCGGTTCTGGCCGGCCAAGTACCTGATCGACGCCAAGGGCACGGTGCGCTACTTCAAGTTCGGCGAGGGACAGTACGCGCAGACCGAAGACCTGATCCGCACGCTGCTCAAGCAGGCCAACCCCAGCGTCCAACTCCCCCCGAAGACAGACCAGAAGGACAATCAGCTCACCAAGGGCCGCACCCCGGAGACGTATCTGAGCAACCTGCGCATCAGCGGCTACGTCGGCGACCCGCTCCTGTCCGACAAGGCCAAGGTGTACCGCTTCGCCAGTGACATCCCGGTCAACCGGCTCTCGCTGGACGGTACTTGGACTGCCGGATACCAGTACTTCACGGCGGGCGACCATGCGCGGCTCGCCTTCACCTACCGGGCCAGGAACGCCAACGTCGTTCTCGCGGGCAAGGGTTCGGTCACGGTGCTGGTCGACGGCAAGGCGGTGAAGACGATCCAGGTCGAGGGAACACCCACCCTGCACCGGCTCGTCGACGACGGCACCGCCCGCACGGCACACCTCGAACTCCGGTTCACGCCAGGCATCCAGGCGTACTCCTTCACCTTCGGATGAGCCGTCCAGGCTGAACAGCCGTCCGCCCCAGGCCGCTTCAGGTGCCTGGGGCGGACGGCTGTTTCATGCGGTGACCTGCCTGCTCCTGGGCTCGCTACCGCTCCTGCCGCGGCTGCTGCTCCAGCTCCCGCTTGAGGTTGCGCAGGGTCGTCTCGATGTTGCGGGACTGGTAGTCGGCGAACGTCTTCCCCGAAGTGACGGCCCGGTCAAAGGCGTTGGCCACGAAGGTCGGCCAGCCACGCCGGTCGTCGGTCCAGGTCTCGGTCACCCGGGTTCCGTCGCCGGCCGGTTCGAAGCGGTACTCCCAGGTGGCGATCGGACCGCGCAGACGCGGACGGCGGCGCCCGATCGCGTGGACGCGGAAGGCGAAACGCCTGCCGGGGTCGGCCGCGGTGACCGTGCACCGCGTGACCCAGCGGAACCGGCCCCGCTTGTTGCGCCCGACGAACGTGGTGCCCAGCGTCGCGGCCTCCCCGCCCGCCGGGTCGGCCGTCGTACCCAGGTTCTCGGGACTCCAGCGACCCATGTCGGAGGGGCGGCTCACCGCCTGGTAGACGGCCTCGGGGGAGACGTCGACGACGATGCTGCCGCTCACGGTGAACAGACGGGCCACGGGACTGCCTCTCGCCGGAACCTGAAGCTACTGATGAGTAAGAATCATGGCAGGTCCTCGCGGGGTGGTGAAGCGCGGGGGTGCCACCGGGGTGAGGAGCGGACAGGGGTGAGGGGCGGACAGCGGTAAGAGACGGACAGCGGTGAAAGGCGGACAGCGGTGAAAGGCGGACAGCGGTGAGGGGCGAGGCCATGGGCGCCTCGCCCCTCACCGTCTCCCGTTTCCCCGTCACAGGAGCCGGACGGCCCGGCACCTCGACATCAGGTACCCGGCCCGCTGGTGGTCCCTCGGTCGGTGGTCCGTCAGCTGGTGGGCATCAGGACGGTGTCGACGATGTACACGGTGGCGTTGGAGGTCTTGACGTCGCCGCAGACCACCTTGGACGAGCCGTTGACGGTGTAGGACTCACCGGAACCGGCGGTGGTGAGCTTGGACTTCTCCAGGGTGGTGAAGGAGCCCTTCTCCAGCTGCTTGGGGGTGAGTTGCTGGCCGACGACGTGGTAGGTGAGGATCTTCGTCAGCTGGGCCTTGTCGTTGAGGACCTTGTCGAGGGTGGCCTTCGGGATCTTGGCGAAGGCGTCGTTGGTGGGCGCGAACACCGTGATGTTCTGGGCGTTGTTGAGGGTGTCGACAAGCCCGGCCTTCTTGACCGCGGCGACCAGGGTCGACAGGGCCGGGTTGTTGGACGCGGCGGTGGCGACGGGGTCCTGAGCCATGCCGTCGAAGGAACCGGAACCGCTCTTCGGCACCGCGGAACACCCCGGCCCGAACGGCTGACCGGACATCGTGGCACCGGCACCGGTCATGCCGTTGTCGGTCGCGGACGCGGACGCCTTGGCGGAGGAGTCGGACTTCGCGGAGTCGCTGTCGCTGCTGCCGCAGGCGCTGAGGGCCAGCGGCAGAACCGCGGTCGCGGCGAGGACGACGGCGGTACGGCGGATACGGATGCGGGGGGTCATGGTGTGTCTCCTGTTGCTCGTGCGGCGCATGCCGACGGAGGGGGTGAGGAAAGTCGTTCGTGGTCAGCCGGGCCGACTCGTCGAGTTGCCCGCGCCGAGGTACCGGAACCGCCGTGCGATGACCGCACCGTGCGCATTCCGGACCGGGGGAACTGCTCGTCGTCGGTCACGTGGGGAATCCGATTCCGAAAGCCCGCCGGATTGGCCGTCTGCCCGATCTGATGAATTTTTCTTCCGGACCAATCCGGGGGCGGAGCGGCTACGGATAAGTGGCTTCCGGAATTGCCGTAGCCGAGCAATGGGAAAGGAATTACGGCTTCCGGAGCATCGTTCCCACCGCACTCGGGCACTCAGGCACTCGGCGAGAGCCCGGCGGACAGCGGACCACGACCACCCCCGCCGACCACGGCGACCAGGTCCCGACCGCACCCCGAGCCTCATCGCGGCGCGGGCGACACGCCTGGCACTCGCGGTCGTTACCCGTCCGGAGAGTCGTACTGAGGTGGCGGGAGAGCCGTGATGAGGCAGTTTCCCCTGGAGGCGCTCGACCTGGCGCCCGGGCGGTTGGTGGAGTGGCGGCTTCGCCGGACGGGGGAGCGGGGTGGCGGGGGCGGTGAAGGGCCGCTCAGGCAGGCCTCGTTCAACCAGGACAAGCACTTCACCGTCGCGGAGGAGGGCCGGCGCGAGGACGACGAGTTCTCGTCCTGGCTCGCCGTCACGTTCGAGGTGCCGGGCGCTCTCGACCGGCGGGCACTGGAGTCCGCGCTGCTGCACTTCGCACGGCGGCACGAGGTGCTGCGGTGCGAATTCCGGCGCCTGGCAGGGGAGTTGGCCTGCGAACCGCTGCGGCCCGAGGACATCGGCCTGACGGCGGTCGACGTAGGGGAGTTCGAATCCACCGAAGAACTCCGGACGTTCCTGGGGGACAGTTTCAAGGAGCGCATCGACACGCTCTCGTGGCCGCTGTTCCTGATGGGAGCCGTGGTCCGCGACGACGTCTCGACGGTGTATCTCGCCTTCGACCACATCGTGTGCGACGGAATGTCGATGCCGAACGTCGTCAGCGACGTCCGTACCGCGTACACCTCCTACGCGGCCGGACGTGCTGTCGTGCTCCCGGCCGCCGGAAGCTATCTGGACTTCGCGCAGGAACAGCGCCACCACTACCTGTCCATCAGCGCGTCGGACGGCCGGCTGGACCACTGGAAGTCCTTCATCGCACGGAACGGCGGCTTCTTCCCGCGGTTCCCGCTCGACCTCGGCATCGAGCCCGGCCGCACCTATCCCACGGTCAACGAGGCGGGCCCACTCCTCGACGCCCGGCAGACCGCCGAGTTGGAGAGCCGCTGCCGTGTCGTGGACGGGAAGGCGTTCATGGGGGTGCTGGCCGCCGTGGCGATCGCGCTGCGGCAGGCCGGTGGCCCCGGTGTCTACCGCGGGCTGATGCCGGTCAGCGAACGCGGCCGGGGCGACTGGCTGCACTCGATGGGCTGGTTCGTGAACACCCTGCCCATCGAGTTCTCCGTGGCCGAGGACGAGGACTTCGCCGAGGTGATGGCCAACGTGCGGGCCGGTTTCGCGGAGATGCTGCGCAGCGTTGACGTACCGTTCGTCCGGGTGTGGGAACTGCTCGCGCCGGCCGAGTTCGCCCTGCGCACCTGGCCGTTCCCGGTGAACTTCTTCTCCTATGTCGACATGCGCAAGTGCCCGGGCGCGGAGCACCACGAGGACTGGCGGCCCACGGCGCACGTCTGGGCGTCACGCTCCAACGGGACGTCGTCCTGGTTCCAGCGGGACACCTCCGGCCTGCACATCAACTCGATCTACGCCGACACCCCGCGGTCCCGCCGCACGATGACCGACCTCCGCAGGAGGCTGCGGCGCGTCCTGCTGGAGATCTCACGCGGCGGCACGATCCCGGTCCAGCGGCACGGGGATGAGGAAATTCTGCATACCCGCGCGTATTCAAGGTAGGAGCGAGGGGGAGAGACGGCGGAGGGCCGTGGCCGGGAGTGGCGGCCGGTGGACGCGGAGTGCTCGCGGGCCCGGGGCACCCGGTGTCCACCGAATCTTGAGACACGCTTTACGCGCCGCACGCAACTGCCGCCCCCGCGGTCTCTGTCTGACAGTGAGTCGGGCCCGTCAGGGCCGGGGAACCAAGAGAGAGCGGGGCACGTCGTGGGACGGCGCAAGGGCAGCATAGGGATCGCACTCGTCACGGGTGCGGTGCTGGTGGGCGCGAGCGCCTGCGGCGGGGGCGGGGGTGGCAGCGACAAGGCGAGCGGCGACGACGCGAAGGCGTCGGGCAAGGCGACCGTGAGCGCCTCTCCGTCGCCGACGAAGCCCGCGGGCCCGCCGATGCTGCTGGACACGATCACCCCGCAGGCCGGCACCACGGTCGGCGTGGCCATGCCGATCTCGGTGATCTTCACCAACCCGGTGTCCGCGAAGGCGCGTGCCACCGTCGAGAAGCACATGAAGGTCAGCGCCTCGCAGTCGGTGGTCGGCGCCTGGCACTGGATGGGCGACCGGCGCGCCGACTGGCGCCCGAAGACGTACTGGCCCTCCGGCACGACCGTGAAGATCGACGCCGACATGACCGGCGTCAGCAACGGCAACGGCCGCTACGGCGTGCACGACTACACCCACACCTTCAAGGTCGGCGACGACGTCCGCGCGGACGTCTCGGTCACCGGCCACACCATGAAGGTGACCAAGAACGGCCAGGCCGTGCGCACCCTGTCGATCAACGCGGGCAGCGCCCAGTACCCGACGTGGGACGGCACGATGGCCGTCATCGACAAGCAGGAGAAGGTCCACATGACCTCCTGCAGCGTCGGCATCAGCTGCGACAAGGGCAGCCCCAACTACTACGACCTGACGCTGCCCTGGGACATCCACCTCACCCAGTCCGGCACCTACGTGCACTACTCGACCGGGGACCCGAACCCCGGCACCGGCAGCGCCCGCGGCTCGCACGGCTGCGTCCACCTGTCGCTGTCGGACGCCAAGTGGTTCTACGGCCAGGTCAAGCAGGGCGACCCCATCACCATCACCGGCTCGCCCCGCGGCAAGGCCCCGGCCGACAACGGCTACGCCGACTTCAACCTCGACTGGTCCCAGTGGCTCTCGGGCAGCGGCTCCGGCGAGGGGACGACCGCCGCGCTGTGACGCACCGCGCCGACGACTCGGGGCCGCCCCTCGCTGCATGGGCGGCCCCGAGTGCGCTGGTCACCGTACAAAGAAGACCCGAAGGGATTCCTCGGACAGTCGTTCCGGGACCGCCGTGAGACGGGCCGGGGTGACTGTCCCTACGCCCAGCAGCCGTTGACCGTGGCGGCGAGGCCGTCGAGGGCGTCCTTCGTGGCGTCCGGCGCCGCCGTGGAGTTGTTCTCGATGAACGAGAAGATCTTCCAGCGCCCGTCCGCGGCCTTCGTCAGACCGCTCAGTGCGATCGCGCCGGTGAGCGTGCCGGTCTTGGCACTGACCTTTCCTACGGCGCACTTCGAGTCCGCCGTGTCGAAGCGGCCCCACTCCGGGCCCAGCGTCGAACCCGCCTCGCCCGAGACGGGCAGCCCGTCGACGATGTACTTCAGGGTCGGGGCGTTGGCCGGGTCGTCGGCCAGGTCCAGGATGTCGGCGATCGTCTGTGCCGGGATCCGGTTCGAGCGGGACAGCCCGCTGCCGTCGTGGATCTCGTAGTCGGTCAGCGACACGCCGTACTGCGCGAGGATCTGACGGACGACCGCCGTACCGTCCTCGAAGGTGGCCGGACGGCCGGCGCCGAGCGCGGTCATCCGGAGCAGGGTCTCGGCGATGTCGTTGTCACTCACCTTGAGCATGTGCTCCACGACGGCCGACAGCGCCGCCGAGTCGTGCCGCGCCATGGGGACGGACTCGGTGCCCGCGGTGGCGTGCGCGACAGTCCCGGTGACCGTCATGCCCTGCTTGGCGACGAGCTTCGCGAAGATCTGACCCGCGTCCAGCGACGTGTCCGTGACATGGCGGCCGTCGACCACCAGTGCCCGTACCGGCGCCACGGAGTCCGGGTAGTAGCCGTCGTTCCAGCCGGTGGCGAGCGTGGGCGCGGGGAAGAGGCTGTCGTCGACCGCCACCTTCACCGACGTCAGGCCCGCGTCCTTCAGGCCCGCCACGGCAGTTGCCGCCATCGCGGTGAGGTCGGCGGTCGTCAGCGTGCGGTCCCCGCCACCGACCAGGAGGAGGGTGCCGTCGTCGTAGACGGCCTTCGTGGTGAAGCGGTGATCGGGGCCGAGGATCGTCAACGCGGCCGTGGACGTGCCGAGTTTGGTGTTGGACGCGGGCATCAGTGCCGTGGTTGCGGCATGGCCCCAGATCGGCGTCTTCTCCGTGGAGTCGATGACGACACCGCTGAACGTGCTGCCCAGACGGGTGTCCTGAACTCGGGCGTCTAGTTTGTCGGCGATCGTCTGCTCCGCCGGGTCGAGCGTCGCGGTGCCTGCGGTCTGCCCGGCGGCGAAGGCGGAGCCGCCGAACAGGATCGTGCCGGCGACGGGTGCGGCCACGACGACGACGGCGGCGCGGCGGAGCGCCGGACTGAGGGGTCTCCTCCTGCGGTGGCGTCCGCTGGTGCCGTCTGTGGAAGGGGAGTTGGGCATGGAGGCCTCGCCGCGGGATATGTGGGTGGGGGATGAGAGCCAGTGGATCACGCAAAGGAAACTAACAGTCTCGCGGGTTCCGCCGCCGGGCGATCAGCCATGCCGTGCCCTTGGCGCGCATCGAAGTGCCCGCGGGGGACAGGCGGGAGTTCGGGACGTGCGCCAGCGTCGGCTCTCGGTGCACGGCGCCGTGGATCATGTGAAATGGGCTGAAACCAGGAGGTGTTCGCGTGACGGGGGTGGCTCGCGGGAAGAGTTTCGGGGCCGCTGCGGAATTGTGAGGTGCGAGGCAGACATGCATGGGCCGTACAGGGGCACGCGAGGTTCGTCCTGTTCTCCAGCTAAGGCGGCACCGTGGCTACCTCCGTGAACGCCCTCGCGGCACCTGCTCCTGTCCGCGCGGGAGCCCCGGAGCCCGTCGACGACCTGCCGCGGATCAAGGACGGCGCCAAGGTCGCGCCCAAGGACGCCCGCGCGCTCTCCAAGCTCTTCCTTGAACGGCTCCAGGAACTGGAGGAGGGCACCCGCGAGCACAACTACGCGCGGAACACGCTCATAGAGATGAACCTGTCCCTGGTGGCCTTCGCGGCCCGCCGGTTCCGCAACCGGGGCAGCGGTGACATGGAGGACGTCATCCAGGTCGGCACGATCGGGCTGATCAAGGCCATCGACCGGTTCGACCTGACCCGCGAGGTCGAGTTCACCTCCTTCGCGATCCCCTACATCCTCGGTGAGATCAAACGGTTCTTCCGCGACACCACCTGGGCCGTGCACGTCCCGCGCCGCCTCCAGGAACTCCGGGTCGACCTCGCGAAGAGCAAGGAGATCCTCGCCACCGAGCTGGGCCGCGCCCCCACGGTGAAGGAGCTCGCCGCCCGGCTGGAGCTGTCCGAGGACGAGGTCATCGAGGGCCTGGTCGCCGCGAACGGCTATGTCGCCGGCTCCATCGACACCCCGAGCGGCGACCACGAGGCCGACAGCGCGCCGAAGTACGCCGACACGATGGGCGACGACGACCCGGCGATGGAGCTCTTCGAGGACCTGCACACGCTCGCCCCGCTGCTCCAGCAGCTCGACGAACGGGAGCGCGCCATCCTGGAGATGCGCTTCGGCCGGGAGATGACCCAGGCGGAGATCGGCCGCGAGCTGAACCTCTCGCAGATGCACATCTCGCGCCTCCTCAACCGCACCCTGGCCAAGCTGAAGACCGGCCTGCTCCCCACGTGATCCCCACGCCCGACAGCCTCCACCCCGCGCGGCCCCGAAAGGATCACTCCGCATGAGCACCACGAGCACCGACCACGATCCCCTGCACCAGCCCGCCGCACCGATCGTGACGGAGCCGGTCCCCGACCTCCAACTCCAGCTGCTGGTACGGCTGATCGCCCAGGACGCGCAGGCGGCCCTGCCCGTCACGCTCACCGCCGGAGGACTCGTTCTCCACGGCGACCTGATCTCCCACGAGGCGTGGACCACCGAGTGGGCGCGCAGCCTGCACGGCATGGAGGGCTCCGGCGCGCAGCTGCTGGCGCGGTTCCCGCAGCAGGTCGACGAGGTCGTCGAGGACCGACAGGGCAAGGCCGTCCCACAGCGCCTGCCCCAGTGGATCCATCTGCGGGAGGCCACCGCGGTCACCGGAGGCGGCGGCAGCGTCGTCATGCCGCTGTGGCGCGGACGGCTCACGGACGTCACCGGCTGGTCCCTCGGCAAGCCGCAGCAGGACTGAACGGATGGATCGGCATGGGGGCGCGACGGGTGGCGCGGGCCGGTCGTGATGTCGGCGCCCGGCTGCGGGTACGACCAGCACGGCTACCCGGACGACATCCTTGCCGTCCGCCGTCCGCCGTCCGCCGTCCGCCGTCCGCCGTCCGCCGTCCGCCGTCCGCCGTCCGCCGTCCGTCATCCGTCATCCGTCATGAGCCGGCGCTCGGCCCGGTGACCCGCCAGCAACGTTCCCCGACCCACCACCGAAGAGCAGCCGTGACCCAACTCGCCATCCGTACCCGGACCACACCCGCGGGTCCCGTCCTCGAACTCGCCGGGGAACTCGACTACGACAGCGCCGCCGAGGTGCGCGAACTGCTCCCCGGGCTGGCGCTCCAGGGCGGCCGGCAACTCGTCGTCGATCTGGCCGGTGTCACCTTCTGCGACTCCAGCGGCATCACCGCCCTGCTCGCGGCCCGCAACCACGCCGTCGCCGAGGGGGCCACGATCAGGCTGGCGGCGGTCCCGGCGTACATCAGCCGCATCTTCCGCATGGTCGGCCTCGACCATGTCTTCCCCACCCACCCCACCGCCCAGGAGGCGGAGGCGGCCTGGACACCGCCGGCCGCACACCCCTGATGCGTCAACGGGCCAGGTAGAAGCGGATGGTGGTGCCGTCCGGAGCCGTGTGGACGCGGACGAGATCGGAGACATGGTGCACCAACAGCAGCCCGCGTCCGCCGGGTTGGTCGCGTGACGCCGGTCGCCGGCCGGCCAGCGCGTCGATGAACCGGCCCCGGTCGTGCACCTCGCAGACGATCCGCTCGTCCTCTGCCCAGATCCGCAGGGTCCCGCAACCGCCGCCGTGCAGCACGCTGTTGGTGGTCAGTTCCGCGACGGCCAGCGTCAGATCCTGCAGCCGTACGCCCGCGAGCCCCAGCCGCTCGGCCTCCTGCACCGCGAAATAACGGGACTTGGGGAGTTCGCCCGCGTCGAACGCGATGGAGGCGGCGCCCGGGGGATGGGGGAGCGGCTCGTTGCAGCGGGCGAGCGCACCCTGTGGATCGTAGGCGTCGCTGGGCAGTTGAGCGCCCTCGTCGATGAGTACCGGATGCGTGGCGCGGGCGTCGGCGAGCACCTCGGGCGCCAGCCGGTCGGCGTCGTACGGGCACAGGATCGTCACGTCCCGGTCCGCGAACGCGGAGTTGACGAGCGCCTCGTGCTGTACGCACGCCGGGTACTCGACGGCGCTGCGGCCGGGCCACACCGGTTCCCCGACGATCCGCACCCGGCGGTCGGCATGGGCGTCGGCGAAGGCCCGCAGCACGCCCGGGATGAGCCGGCCGGGGTTGCGCCCGATCTCGGTGATGTCGAGGAACCGCACGGCGTCGGCGCCCGCTCCGAGCCCGGCCCTGATCAGGTCGAGGTGCGGGCCGGGAACGGCGACCGCGACGGCCTCCCCGGTGGCCAGCCCGTCCCGCAGGAACGGGACCGTACCGGCCGTGTACTGCTCCTCGCCCCGGTAGAACAGGGCGGGATGCGCGAACGGTCGCCTCTCGGTGGCCGTACTCATCGCACCGCCACCTCGATCCTTGTCGGGTCGCGGCCGAGCATGTCCACGACGTGCGATGACAAGGCGGACGGCGGTCACCGCACCGGCATTCTACGGGGACGGCGGAAACGGGGTGGGGGTACCGACAGATTGTCGGTACCCCCACCCCGCGATGGTCCGGGTGCCGGTCAGACGCGCGGGTTCCCGTAGTAGCCGCCGACCTCGTTGTGGTACACGGAGTCACCGACGTGCTTGTCCTTGTCGAACTCCGGAGCGTTCTTGATCTCTTCCTTCGTACGGCCGATGTAGATCGTCCGCTCCGCGACGTCGATGGACGCGATCGTCCCGACGGGCAGCAGCACGTGTTTGCCGAAGATCCACACGCCGGTGTCGACCACGATGTACATCGCGCCGACGTCCTCGGAGTGCTTGTCGACCTTGCCGATCGAACCGTCGCTCGCCTCGACCTTGTATCCGGTCAGATCGGTACCGGCCTGGTGACCCGACTCCGCCAGGTAGGCCCACATGTCGTCCGTCATGTCACAACCTCACTTCAGGGTGGGGAAAATATCGAGGAACGTCCAATTCCGTTAATTCCGCCAGCTCGCGAGTTCCACGACTTCCGCGAGTTCCGCGGGTTGCGGGAGTTCCCGCGAATTCGTGGAATTCAGCGCGGAGACGTGTCCGCTACCAGCGGTACCAGCGTCCTCGACGGCCACCGGCGCCCGGCGAACGCGCCACAAAGCCCACCAGCCACAGTACGAGCACGACTATGGCGACCCACCAGAGAATCTTGACGGCGAATCCGACACCGAAAAGAAGCAATGCCAACAGAAGAACCAGGATCAAGGGAACCATGTTTATCGACCTCCAGGCGTCCGAGTGCCCGGCCGGAAATAAATCATGCGCCCGAGTCGGTGACACGACGCGAGAGGGAGGAGAAGGCCTGCTCGCGGTCCTTTTCCGCAGCGCGAATCCGCCTACGGAGCGGGCCTGTCGAGGTCGAGCCGTCCGACGCGGGCCACGTTCTCCCGGTCCTCGGCGTCCGTGCTGGGCTCCGCCGCGAACCAGGCGTCGAGGGTCTCCTTGAGCAGCGGCTCGGACGTCAGCCTCAGGCTGAGCGCCAGCACATTGGCGTCGTTCCAGCGGCGCGCACCGTCCGCCGTACCGGCGTCCGCGCACAGGGCCGCCCGCACCCCCGGCACCTTGTTCGCGGCGATCGACGCGCCCGTCCCGGTCCAGCAGCACACGACCGCCTGGTCCGACGCCCCGTCGGCGACCTCACGCGCCGCCACCTCCGAACACACCGCCCACCGCGCGTCGTCCCCGGGCCGCAACGCCCCGTGCACCACCACCTCGTGACCCCGGCCACGCAACTCCAGGACGAGCGCCCGGGCCACGGGTTCGTCCATGTCCGAGGAAACAGAGATCCGCATGCACCGGAGGCTACTCAGCCGATGAGCGCGACGCCATCCCGCACCCCGCACAGCAAGCGACCCTCGCCGAGCCAAGAACACCCGCACTCCTACGACTTGACGGCGACCGGTGCCGTCACGACCGGCGCGTGCTCAGCGGACGACGTCGAGGACGTTCAGCTGCAACCCGTTGGCATACACCGCGTGCTCGACCAGCTTCAGCTTCCGCGTGTCCTGGTCGGTCGCGGGGAACAGCCGCTTTCCGGCGCCGAGCAGCAGCGGGTAGACGAGCAGGTGGTAGCGGTCGACCAGGCCCGCGTCCGCGAGGCCGTGGTTCAGGGTCGCGCTGCCGTGGACGGTGATCGGGCCGCCCTCGGTCTCCTTGAGGGCGGCGACCTCGTCGAGGGAGCGCAGGATCGTGGTCTCGCCCCAGTCCGCCACGAGGTCGTCGTCGGTGAGGGTGCTGGAGACGACGTACTTCGGCAGACTGTTGTAGTGGGCGAAATCCTCCATTCCCGGCCAGACCGGGCTGAACGCCTCGTAGCTGGTCCGGCCCATCAGGATCGCCGTGGACTCCAGCTGCTCGCGCCCCTTGATCTCGTAGGCCTCCGGCAGGAAGTCGACCTCCTTGAAGGTCCATCCGGCGTTGCGGTAGCCGGGCTCGCCGCCCGGGGCCTCCATGACGCCGTCGAGGGAGAGGAAGGCGGTGCTGATCAGGGTGCGCATCGTGGGTCCTCGGGTGGGTGCTCTGTGTGCGGGCCACTCCAGGATCCAGCCGACAAAAATAATTGTCAAGGAGGAGGAAGTTGTCGGACGGGCATGGTCTCGGTCAGCCGGGTAGGGGCAATGCCGTGACCAGGGGCAGGAAGGGGGTTCCCGCATGGCCGGACTGGCGGTCCCGATGTGGGACGTGAGCAATGGGCAGGGGCTGCGCCAGCTGTCCGAACTGGGGCTGGCGCTGCTGCTGTCGACCCTCATCGGCTGGGAGCGCGCGTCGCAGCAGAAGAGCGCCGGGCTGCGCACGCACACCCTGGTCGGGATCGCCAGCGCGCTGATGATGGAGGTCTCCCAGCACGGCTTCAGCAACGTCCTCGGCCTGGACAACGTCTCCTTCGACCCCTCGCGCGTGGCGGCCCAGATCGTCTCCGGCATCGGCTTCATCGGCGGAGGCCTGATCTTCGTGCGCCGGGACGCGGTCCGCGGACTGACGACCGCCGCCACCATCTGGCTGACCTGCGCGGTCGGCATGGCCTGCGGCGGCGGACTGCCGATCCTGGCGCTGGCCACCACCGCCGTGCACTTCCTCGTCGTACGCGGCTACCCCCTGCTCTTCGCGCACATGATGCCCGGCGTCGACCCGGCGACCTTCGAGGTGCGGCTGACCTACCGCACCGGCATGGCGCTGCTTCCCCAGCTGATGGAGACCTGCACGCGACGGGGCTTCCGCATCCAGGAGGTGAAGGTCGACCGCCTGCCCGAGCGTGCCGATCCGGCCGCGCAGGTCCTGCTGCGGCTCGAAGGGACCGCCGACGCGGGGCAGTTGACGTCCGACCTGTTCCAGAACGAGGGCGTGACCGAGGTCGAGCTGACGGCCGCCACGGACGACGAATAGCGCGTCCGCCGAGCGGAGCGGGCGGTCTCAGCAACAGCTATACATGATGCGTATACGTCGCGTGTATAGTCCGGGGTCATGGCAACAGCGACCGCGTCCTCCCGGGACACTCCCGTCACCGTCCTCGCCGTCCTCACCGCGACCGCGGCCTTCGGGCTGCTCCTCGGCTGGGCGACGTACAGCCTGCACGGCACGACACCGCTGCTGGAGCGGGCGACCAACTCGGTGTCCGCCTGGATCATCTGGACCGCCGCGGCCGGCGCCCTGATCCGGTCCCGGCCGGTCGCCGTCTGGGGCGGGGCGCTGATGATGCTCGCCACCTGCGTCGGCTACTACACCGCGTCGACCCTCGGGGACACCTTCGGCGCCGGCGGGCTCGGCACCGCCGCCGTGTGGTCGGTGGCCGGGCTGGCCGGCGGACCGCTGCTGGCGTGGGCCGGGTGGACCGTGCGGCGCGGCCCTGAGCGCGTGCGGCCGGTGGCCGGGGCGGTCGTGGCGATGGTCGTCCTGGGGGAGGCGCTCTGGCTGGGCCTCACGCTCCACTACTGGGCCGAGGCGGTCGCCTTTCTGGCCATCGGCACCGGGCTCGTCGCGTTCCTGACCGGCTACCTGGCGCGCGCCGGAGTGCGGCGCGCCTGGCTGTGCGCCGTGCTCGCACCCGTGGGCGGTCTCGTCTTCCACGCCGCGGAGAAGGGCATCCTCGACGGCCTCCTCGGGTCGGTGTGAACCGGCGGACTCACGGCACCGGTCCCGTCGTCCCCTGATCGTGCGCGCCGCTCCACTCGCGGTACGCGGCCACGGCCGTCGGCAGGGTCGGGAAGATGCGGTCCGTGCCGACCGAGTCCACCAGGCCGTACGTCCTCAGGTCGGCCAGGAGGTCCTGTTTGACCCGGGCGAGGGCGAACACGACGCCCCGGCGGGCGAGTTCGCGGCGGAGTTCGTCGACCGCGTCCAGGGCGGTGATGTCCACCTCGACATTGGCCTCGGCGTTGAGCACGAACCAGCGCACGGGGACCGCCTGTTGGGCTACGGCGGCCAGGGCGCGGCGGCGGAAGTCCTCCGCGTTGGCGAAGAACAGCGGTGAGTCGTAGCGGTAGACGAGCAGCCCGGGGACCGTGCGGGCCTGCGGATAGTCGTCGACGTCGTGCATGCCCGCCAGGCCCGGGACCAGGCCCTCGACGGCGTCGTGCGGACGGGCCACCCGGGTGAGGAGTTCGGCCACCGACAGGCCCACGGCGACGATCACGCCGTAGAGGATGTCGAGGGCCAGGACTCCGGTCAGGCAGCCCAGGGCGAGCAGGAGTTCGCGGCGGCGGAAGGCGGCCAGGCGGTGGAAGCCGGTGAGGTCGATCATGCGGACGGCCGCGTAGACGACGAGGGCGCCGAGGACCGCCGAGGGCGTGCGGGACAGCAGGGGGCTCAGGAACAGCAGGACCGCCAGGACGACCGCTCCCGCGATCAGTGAGTACGCCTGGCTGCGGGCGCCCGCCGAGGCGGCCAGCGCGGTACGGCTGGCGCTGCTGCTCACCGGGAAGCCGTGGAGCGCCCCGGCGCCGAGGTTGGCCGCGCCCAGGGCCAGGAACTCCTGGTCGGCGTCGAGGCCGGGGGCCTCGTCGTCCTCGTCGCCGCCGGTGAAGGCCCGTGCGGTGAGGATGAAGTCGGTGTAGGCGACGAGCAGGACCCCGAGTGCGGGCAGGACCAGGTGGGGGAGTCGGGTGAGGTCGGGCAGGCCGAACGTGGGAAGTCCCGCCGGGACGTGGCCGATCACCTTGATGCCGTAGCGGTCGTCCAGGTCGAGGACGGCCACGGCAGCTGTGCCGAGCACCAGGGCGAGCAGCGGTCCCGGCACCATCCGGGACAGCCGCGCCACCGTGAACAGGAACGCGAGCGTGACGGCGGCGAACAGCACGGTGGGCACGTGGAGTTGGGGCAAGTGCCGCAGGAAGGACCAGAGTTGGGGGAAGAACTCCGAGCCGGTCGTGGACACCCCGGTGAGCTTGGGGAGTTGGTCCACGATCATGATCAGGGCCACTCCCGCCAGGTAGCCGATCAGGACCGGGCGGGAGAGGAGGTCGGCGACGAAGCCGAGCCGTACCGCCCATGCGGCGAGGCAGAGGAGGCCGACCGTCACCGCGAGGGCGGCGGCCAGCGTGGCGTAGCGGTCCGGGTCACCGGCGGCGAGCGGGCCCACCACCGTCGCCGTCATCAGCGCGGTCGTCGACTCGGGGCCGACCGAGAGGAGCCGGGACGAGCCCAGTACGGCGTACAGGGCGAGCGCGGGCAGGATCCCCCACAGCCCGGCGACCGGCGGAAGGCCCGCCACCCCGGCGTACGCCATGACCTGCGGCACGAGGTACGCGGCGACCGTGACCCCGGCCAGCAGATCGCCGCGCAGCCAGGCGCGCCGGTAGCCGGCCAGGGACGCGATGCCGGGCGTCAGGCGCCGCCACTGCAGGGCGCGCCCGCCGGGGGACACGGTGTTCCTCGGCCCGGCCGCCTCAGAGGCTCGCCGCGTGGTCGGGGACGTAGGTCTGCAGATCGCGCGGCGGTCGTACGTAACCGGTGGACGGCGGGCGGGCCGGGAGTTCGAGGACCGGGGGCGCCACCTCGTGGTAGGGGAGGGAGCCGAGGAGGTGGGCGATCATGTTCAGCCGGGCCCGGCGCTTGTCGTCGCTCTCGACGACGGCCCAGGGGGCCTCGGAGACGTCGGTGTGCACCAGCATCTCGTCCTTCGCCCGCGAGTACGCCTCCCAGTGGGTGATGGACTCCAGGTCCATCGGCGACAGCTTCCAGCGCCGCAGCGGATCCTCCAGCCGCCGCCGGAACCGGTCCTGCTGCACCGAGTCGCTCACCGAGAACCAGTACTTGCGCAGCACGATCCCGTCCTCCACCAGCATCCGCTCGAAGATCGGGCACTGGCGCAGGAACAGCTGGTACTCCTTCTCGGTGCAGAAGCCCATCACGCGCTCGACACCGGCCCGGTTGTACCAGGAGCGGTCGAACAGGACGATCTCGCCCGCGGCCGGCAGATGCTCGACGTAGCGCTGGAAGTACCACTGGGTGCGCTGGCGGTCGGTCGGCTTCGGCAGTGCGGCGATGCGTGCCACCCGGGGGTTGAGATGCTCGGCGACCCGCTTGATGGTGCCGCCCTTGCCCGCCGCGTCCCGGCCCTCGAAGACGATCACCAGCCGGGTGCCCTCGGCCCGCACCCACTCCTGTAGCTTGACCAACTCCGTCTGCAGGCGCAGCAGTTCGGTCTCGTACTTCGCACGCGGCAGCTTTTTCGCCTTCTTGTCGGCCATGCCGCCTCAACCCCTCGATGACGTGCGCTGTTTCCCGTGTCCAAGGTCGAACACCTGGACGCCACCGTACTGACCGGCGGCGGAGCGCGCACGCCGGGTGCCCGCTCCGCCGGGTTTGTGGCGGGCGGCAACGGCAACCCGGACTCTGTGACAGCGATGACCACACAACAGGAACTCGTCCGTTTCCTGGAGGACCGCTTCGCCTGCGCACAGGCCTGCACCGACTGTTCGCGGGCCCTTGTGCTGCGCGTCAGCCGCACGGATCCGGACGCCACCGACCACGAGTCACTCGTACGGCACAAGGCGATGCTGTGCGCCGAGGTGTGCGACGCGACCTGCCGGATGCTCGCCGAGCAGAACCTCCAGGAGGAGCCCGCCCTGCGCCTGCAGACCAAGTGGTGCCTGCTCGTCTGCCTGGAGTGCGCACAGGTCCTCGACGCCCGGCCCGGCGCCGAGGCGGACGCCCAGGCCTGCCGGGACTGCGCACAGGCGTGCACGGAGTTCCTGGCGACACTGAACTGACGGCGCCCCGCGCCCTCTTGAGGGGCATTGCCGCCTCGCCATTCCCTATTTCTGGAACACGTTCTACGGTGTGCGCCGTCAGGACCGGCCTTGGGGAGCCTGGAGGCGCCGTGCATCTCGACTACACGCCCGAGCAGCAGCGGCTGCGCACCGAACTGCGCGCCTACTTCGCCGAGTTGGTGCCCGACCACGCCTACTCGCGCTACGCCGACCCGGCCGCCCAGAAGCGCTTCTACCGCGAGACGATCCGGCGGCTCGGCGCGGACGGCTGGCTCGGGGTCGGCTGGCCCGAGGAGTTCGGCGGGCGCGGGCTGACGCCGATGGAACAGTTCATCTTCTTCGACGAGGCCGCGCAGGCGGGCGTACCGCTGCCGCTGATGGCCCTCAACACCGTCGGCCCGACGATCATGCGGTTCGGCACCGACGAGCAGAAGGCGTACTTCCTCCCGAAGATCCTCTCGGGCGAGATCGACTTCGCGATCGGCTACAGCGAACCCGAGGCCGGGACCGACCTGGCCGCCCTGAAGACACGTGCCGTACGGGACGGCGACGCGTACGTCGTCACCGGCCAGAAGATCTGGACCACCAACGGCGACACCGCCGACTGGGTCTGGCTCGCCGTCCGCACCGACCCCGAGGCCCCGCCGCACAAGGGCATCACCATGCTCCTCGTCCCGACCTCCGACCCCGGCTACACCTGCACGGTGATCAACACCCTCGCCTCGCACGACACCACCGCCAGCTACTACGAGAACATCCGCGTCCCCGTCACCCGCCGCGTCGGCGAGGAGAACCAGGGCTGGCGCCTGATCACCAACCAGCTCAACCACGAGCGCGTCACCCTCGCCGCCCACGGCACCATGGCGATCCGCGCCCTGCACGACGTCCAGCACTGGGCCATGGAGACCAAGCTCGCCGACGGCCGCCGCGTCGTCGACCTCCCCTGGGTCCGCCGCCTCCTGGCCCGCACCCACGCGAGGCTCGACGCGATGAAACTCCTCAACTGGCAGATGGTGAACGCCGTCCAGGAAGGCACCCTCACCCCCCAGGACGCCTCCGCCGTCAAGGTCTACGGCTCCGAGGCCCGCCGCGACGCCTACGCCTGGCTCATGGAGACCGTCGCCGCCGCCGGCGCCCTGAAGGAGGGCTCGGCGGGCGCCGTCCTGCACGGCGAACTGGAACGCGGCTACCGCTCCGCCGTGATCTTCACCTTCGGCGGCGGCAACAACGAGATCCAGCGGGAGATCATCTCCTGGATCGGGCTGGGGATGCCGAGGGTCCGGCGCTAGCGTCCGCCGCCCAGGCCGGGGTCACCCGCCGCACGCTCCGCACCCGCGGACGTCCCCCGTCAACCGCGCGCCACGGGCACCCCGTTGCGCTGTGGTCCCACCCACGCGCCCGAGCGCCTCCCGCCACGGCATATTCTCCGGGCAGTGCGACGGCACGAGCCCGCGGCCGTACAAAGTCGGACGATCGCTCGCCATACTGGACGAGCCAGGGGAGGGCGGGACGAACACCGACGGGGGCGAGCGCGCGAGATGGGGGACAGCAGGCTGATCCAGGGGCGCTACCGGCTGCTCGAACTGATCGGGCGCGGCGGCATGGGCGAGGTGTGGCGCGCCCGGGACGAGTCGCTCGGGCGGCATGTCGCCGTGAAGTGCCTGAAGCCGCTGGGCCCGCACCACGACCAGTCGTTCACCGGCGTGCTGCGCGAGCGGTTCCGGCGCGAGGCCCGGGTGGCGGCGGCCCTGCAGCACCGCGGCGTGACCGTCGTCCACGACTTCGGCGAGTCCGACGGCGTCCTCTACCTGGTGATGGAACTCCTCGACGGCCGCAACCTCGGCCAGCTCATGGAGGACAACGAGCAGCGACCGCTGCCGGTCGGTGACGTCGTCGACATCGCCGAACAGGTCGCCTCCGCCCTCGCCTACACCCACCAACAGGGCATCGTGCACCGGGACCTGAAGCCCGCGAACATCATGCGGCTGACCGACGGCACGGTGAAGATCTGCGACTTCGGCATCGCCCGCCTCGGCGCCGACATCGGCTTCACGTCCCGGCTCACCGGCACCGGCATCGCGATGGGCACCCCGCACTACATGTCGCCGGAACAGATCAGCGGGTCGGAGGTCGACCAGCGCTCCGACCTCTACTCCTTCGGCTGCGTCCTGTACGAACTCGTCACCGGGGCACCGCCGTTCGACCTCGGCGATGCCTGGGCCATCCTCATCGGCCACCGCGACACCGCACCCACCCCGCCCCGTACCCGGCGCTCCGACGTGCCCGAGTACCTGGAGAAGGTCATCCTCGACCTGCTGGCCAAGCTCCCGGAACAGCGTCCCTACGACGCCCGGGAGGTGGGGCGCCGGATCGGCCTGGGCCGTACGACACCCCTGTACGTGCCGACCGTCGTGACCCCGCAGCCCCGACTCCGCCCGGCCGAACCGGAGCCGGCCGAACCAGCGGCGGGCGAACCGGCGGCGGGCGAGGCGCGGCTGCCGTCCTGGACGCGCGGGATGACCACCGGCCACAAGGCGACCGGCGCCGGACTGCGCACCACCCCGCCCGACGCCGGAGCCGGCCTCACCGGTGAGTGGATCGCCCGCCCCACCACCGGCCACGCCGAGGAACCGGTGCCCGGGTCCGCCTCCGCACCGTCCCGGGAGATCCTCGACGGCCTGGCCGGACGCCACAACGCGGGCCTGAGCCTGGGGCGGCTGGGCCGCTGGGCCGAGGCGGGCGAGGTGCACCGCGCGGTCGCCGACGAACGCCGGAACCTGCTGGGCCCGGACCACCCCGACACCCTCGCCAGCCACTACGAACTCGGCTTCACCCTCAGCCGCACCGGCCACCCGGCCGACGCGCTGCGGGAGTACACCCACGTGGCCCGCGTCCGGGAAGGGGCGTTGGGCGCCGAGCACGCCGACACCCTCGCCGCCCGGCAGGAAATCGCCTACGTCCTGGGCCAGTTGGGCCGCCACTTCGACGCACACCAGGTGTACACGTCCGTGCTCGCCGCCAGGGAGCGCACGATGGGCCCCGACCACCCGGACACCCTGCGCTGCCGGCACAACCTCGCCTTCAACCTCAGCAGACTCGGCCGCCTGGAGGACTCGTACCGGATGGCCCGCGAGGTCGCCGAGGCCCGCGCCCGCGTGCTGGGCCCCGACCACCCCGACACCCTCGTCACCCGCTACGAAGTCGCCTACGCACTCGGCCAGTTGGGCCGCTGGCCCGAGGCCCTGCAGACGTACGGCGACGTCGCCGAGGCCCGCGCGCGGGCACTCGGCCCCGACCACGCCGACACCCTCGCCGCCCGCTACGAGATCGGCATCAGCCTCGGCCGGCTCGGCCGCAGCGCCGACGCCCTCAAGCTCTACCGCGACCTGATCGACGACCGCACCCGCGTCCACGGTCCCGCCCACCCCGAGACCCTCCGCGCCCGGCACGGCCTCGGCGTCAACCTCGGACGCCTCGGCCGCTGGGAGGAGGCACTCGCCGAGTCCCGGGACGTGTGCGCCATCCGTGAGCGGGTCCTGGGCGCCGACCACACCGACACCCTGGTCAGCCGCCGCGAGGTCGCCGTGGGCCTCGGCTGGCTCGGCCGCTGGGCCGACGCCCTCACCGAGTACCGCCGGGTGGCCACCGCCCGCGAGCGCGTCCTCGGCGCCGACCACACCGACACCCTCGCCAGCCGCAACGACGAGGCCCACTGCCTGGAACAGCTCGGCCGGGGCAAGGAGGCGGCCGAGCTGTACCGCCGGGTGGCGGCACTGCGACAGGGCGGGGCACCGGGCGGCCACTGAGAGCGGCGCCGCCACGCCCGCCGCGGACCGTCCCGCGTGCCGACACCCCGAAGGGCACAGCCCGCGCACCCCGCACCCCGCCCACCCCTGGCCGACCTAGATCACCTCGTGTTACCAAGAACCATGCCTGCACACGAGGGACCCGGACACCGGACGTACGACGCCGTCATCGTCGGCGGTGGCCACAACGGCCTGGTCGCCGCCGCCTACCTGGCCCGGGCCGGGCGCTCCGTGCTCGTCCTGGAACGGCTCGACGGCACCGGCGGCGCCGCCGTGTCGACGCGTCCCTTCGCCGGGGTCGACGCCCGGCTGTCCCGGTACTCGTACCTGGTCAGCCTGCTGCCCCGGAAGATCGTGCGGGACCTCGGCCTCGACTTCCGCGTCCGCGGGCGCACCATCTCGTCGTACACCCCCGCCGAACGCGACGGACGCCCCACCGGCCTCCTCGTCGGCGGCGGCGAGCGCCGCACCCGTGACGCCTTCGCCCGGCTGACCGGCGGCGACCGCGAGTACGCGGCCTGGCAGCGGCTCTACGGCATGACCGGCCGCCTCGCGCAGCGGGTCTTCCCCACGCTCACCGAACCGCTGCCCACCCGCGACGAACTGCGCCGACGGGTGGACGACGAGGACGCCTGGCGGATGCTCTTCGAGGAGCCGATCGGTGTCGCGATCGAGGAGAACTTCACCGACGACCTGGTCCGGGGCGTCGTCCTCACCGACGCCCTCATCGGCACCTTCGCCGACGCCCACGACCCCGCGCTCGCCCAGAACCGCTGCTTCCTCTACCACGTCATCGGCGGCGGAACCGGCGCCTGGGACGTGCCCGTCGGCGGCATGGGCGCGCTGACCGACGCGCTCGCCACCGCCGCCCGCGCGGCCGGAGCCGTACTCGCCACCGGGCACGAGGCCGTACGCATCGACACGGACGGCCGCGCCGCCGAGGTCACCTACCGCACCGCCGACGGCGAGGGCACCGTGGCCGCCCGGCACGTCCTGGTCGGCGCGTCCCCGCAGCAGCTGGCCGCCCTCACCGGGGACGAGCCGCCCGCGCCCGCAGAGGGCGCCCAGCTCAAGGTCAACATGCTGCTCAAGCGGCTGCCCCGGCTGCGCGACACCTCCGTCGACCCGCGCGAGGCCTTCGCCGGCACCTTCCACATCGCCGAGGGCTACGACCAACTGGCCGCCGCCCACGCCCAGGCCGCGTCCGGCGCGCTGCCCGCCGCACCGCCCTCCGAGATCTACTGCCACTCGCTCACCGACCCGAGCATCCTCGGCCGGGACCTCGCCGAGAACGGCTACCAGACCCTCACGCTCTTCGGCCTGCACACCCCGGCCCGCCTCTTCGAGCGGGACAACGACGGCGTACGGGACGCGCTGCTGACGGCGACGCTGGCCCAGTTGGACCAGCACCTCGCCGAACCCCTCGCCGACTGCCTGGCCACCGACGCGGACGGCCGCCCCTGCATCGAGGCGAAGACCCCGCTCGACCTGGAACGCGATCTCAGGCTCCCCGGCGGCAACATCTTCCACCGCGAACTGAGCTGGCCCCACGCCCAGGACGGCACCGGCCGGTGGGGCGTCGAGACCCGGCATCCGAACGTCCTGCTGTGCGGGGCGGGCGCGGTCCGCGGCGGGGGCGTGAGCGGGGTGCCAGGACACAACGCGGCGATGGCGGTCCTGGAGACGGGCGAGAGCTGAGGAGGCACCGCCCGGTCGCCCCGTCGGCCGAGAAATCTGACGGAGCATCAGAAAAGGCCTTCCGTCGTCCGGAGGACTGCGGCATTCTGCGCCCATGCAGACGGAGTTGAGCAAGAAACTGGGAGTCGAGCACGCCATTTTCGGCTTCACGCCGTTCCCCGCCGTCGCCGCGGCCATCAGCCGGGCCGGCGGTTTCGGAGTGCTCGGCGCGGTCCGCTACACCGCACCCGACGACCTCAAGCGCGACCTCGACTGGCTGGAGGCACACGTCGAGGGGATGCCGTACGGCCTCGACGTCGTCATGCCGGCGAAGAAGGTGGAAGGCGTCAGCGAGGCCGATGTCGAGGCGATGATCCCGGAAGGGCACCGGCGGTTCGTCACCGAGACCCTGGCCAAGTACGGCGTTCCCGAACTCGCCGAGGGCGAGGTCTCCGGCTGGCGCATCACCGGGTGGATGGAACAGGTCGCCCGCAGCCAGCTCGACGTCGCCTTCGACTACCCGATCAAGCTGCTCGCCAACGCCCTCGGCTCCCCGCCCCCCGACGTCGTCGCCCGCGCCCACGACCGCGACATGCTCGTCGCCGCCCTCGCCGGCAGCGCCCGGCACGCCCGCAAGCACGCGGAGGGCGGCATCGACATCGTCGTGGCCCAGGGCTACGAGGCGGGCGGGCACACCGGTGAGATCGCCTCCATGGTGCTCACACCCGAGGTCGTCGAGGCCGTCGACCCCCTGCCCGTCCTGGCCGCGGGCGGCATCGGCAGCGGACAGCAGGTGGCCGCCGCGCTCAGCCTCGGCGCCCAGGGCGTGTGGCTGGGCTCCCTGTGGCTGACCACCACAGAGGCCGACATGCACTCGCCCGCGGTCACCCGCAAACTGCTCGCCGCCGGGTCCGGCGACACCGTCCGCTCCCGCGCCCTGACCGGCAAACCGGCCCGCCAGCTGCGCACCGAGTGGACCGACGCCTGGGACGACCCGGAAGGACCGGGCACCCTCCCGATGCCGCTGCAGGGCCTGCTGGTCGCCGACGCCGTGACCCGCATCCAGAAGTACGAGATCGAACCGCTCCTCGGCACGCCCGTCGGCCAGATCGTCGGCCGCATGAACAGCGAACGCAGCGTCCAGGCTGTCTTCGACGACCTCACCCGCGGCTTCGAGCAAGCCGTCGACCGCGTCAACCGCATCGCCGGAAGGAGCGGACAGTCGTGAGCACACCTCCCACCGGTTTCTGGGCCCAGGCCGCACAGGACCCCCACCGCACGGTCCTTGTCGCGCCCGACGGCGAGGAGTGGACGGCCGGCCGGCTGCTCGCCGCCACCAACCAGCTCGTCCACGGCCTGCGCGCCGCCGGCCTCGAACGCGGCGACGCCTTCGCGGTCGTGCTGCCCAACGGCGTCGAGTTCTTCACGGCCCATCTGGCCGCCAGCCAGGCCGGGTTCTACCTCGTGCCCGTCAACCACCACTTCGTCGCACCCGAGATCGCCTGGATCGTCGCCGACTCCGGCGCCAAGGTGCTCATCGCGCACGAGCGGTTCGCCGAGCCCGTCCGCCAGGCCGCCGACGAGGCAGGCCTGCCCGCCACCCACCGGTACGCGGTCGGCACGGTCGAGGGCTTCCGGCCGTACGCCCAACTCCTCGAAGGACAGCCGGAGTCGGCGCCCGAGGACCGCACCCTCGGCTGGGTCATGAACTACACCTCCGGCACCACGGGACGCCCCCGGGGCATTCGCCGCCCCCTGCCGGGAAAGCCTCCCGAGTCCGCGTACCTCGGCGGATTCCTCGGCATCTTCGGCATCAAGCCGTTCGACGACAACGTGCACCTGGTCTGCTCGCCGCTCTACCACACGGCCGTCCTCCAGTTCGCGGGCGCGAGCCTGCACATCGGGCACCGCCTGGTCCTGATGGACAAGTGGACACCGGAGGAGATGCTCCGCCTCATCGACCGCGAGAAGTGCACCCACACCCACATGGTCCCCACCCAGTTCCACCGCCTCCTCGCCCTCCCCGAGGACACCCGCGCGCGCTACGACGTCTCGTCCATGCGGCACGCCATCCACGGCGCCGCGCCCTGCCCCGACCACGTCAAGCGGGCGATGATCGACTGGTGGGGCCACTGCGTGGAGGAGTACTACGCGGCCAGCGAGGGCGGCGGTGCCTTCGCGACCGCCGAGGACTGGCTGAAGAAGCCGGGCACGGTCGGCAAGGCGTGGCCCATCAGCGAACTCGCGGTCTTCGACGACGACGGCAACCGGCTCCCGCCCGGTGAACTCGGCACGGTCTACATGAAGATGAGCACCGGCGGCTTCGCCTACCACAAGGACGAGGACAAGACGCGGAAGAACCGCATCGGCGACTTCTTCACCGTCGGCGACCTCGGCTACCTCGACGAGGACGGCTACCTCTTCCTCCGCGACCGCAAGATCGACATGATCATCTCGGGTGGCGTCAACATCTACCCGGCCGAGATCGAGTCCGCGCTCCTCGCCCATCCCGCCGTCGCCGACGCCGCCGCCTTCGGTATCCCGCACGACGACTGGGGCGAGGAGGTCAAGGCCGTCGTCGAACCGTCCCCGGGCCACGAGCCCGGCCCCGCCCTCGCCACCGCCCTCCTCGGCCACTGCGCCGAACAACTCGCCGGCTACAAACGCCCCAAGAGCATCGACTTCATCACCGAGATGCCCCGCGACCCCAACGGCAAGCTCTACAAGCGACGGCTGCGCGAGCCGTACTGGGAGGGACGGACGCGGCCCATGTGAGAGAGCCCGGTGGAGGACCATGTGGTCCCGCCCCCCTGCGGCGCGGGACCGCCCCGGCCGGCTCGCTTGACCTGCCCGGGCGGTGCACCGAGGATCATGTCTCATGACGCCCGGACACGGCAGCACGGTTGACGGGGTACTGCGACGCAGTGCCCGGCGCACTCCCGCACGCGTGGCGGTGGACTACGGCGAGCGCTCCTGGACCTACGGGGAACTCGACGACGCCGTCTCCCGCGCGGCGACCGTGCTCCTCGGCCAGGGACTCACGCCGGGCGACCGGGTCGGCTCCTACGGCCACAACTCGGACGCCTACCTCATCGGCTTCCTCGCCTGCGCCCGCGCGGGCCTCGTGCACGTGCCGGTCAACCACCACCTCACCGGCGACGACCTCGCGTACATCGTCGACCAGTCCGGCAGCGCGCTGGTGCTCACCGACCCGGACCTCGCCGGTCAACTCCCGGACGACGTAAGGACGTTGCCGCTGCGGGACGCGGACGGCTCGCTGCTGGACCGGCTGCCGTCCGCCACGCCGTACGACGGGCCCGAGCCGCGCGCCGAGGACCTGGTGCAGCTGCTCTACACCTCGGGCACGACCGCCCTCCCCAAGGGCGCGATGCTGACCCACCGGGCCCTGGTGCACGAGTACCTGAGCGCGATCACCGCCCTGGACCTGAGCGCCGGGGACCGGCCCGTGCACGCGCTGCCGCTGTACCACTCGGCGCAGATGCACGTGTTCCTGCTGCCCTACCTGGCGGTCGGAGCGACCAACATCATCCTCGACGCGCCCGACGGCGACCGGCTCCTCGACCTGATCGAGGCCGGACGCGTGGACAGCCTGTTCGCCCCGCCCACCGTGTGGATCGGCCTCGCCAACCGGCCCGACTTCGCGAGCCGTGACCTCAGCGGGCTCCGCAAGGCGTACTACGGTGCGTCGATCATGCCGGTGCCCGTCCTGGAACGGCTGCGCGAGCGGCTGCCCGAGCTGGCCTTCTACAACTGCTTCGGGCAGAGCGAGATCGGCCCGCTCGCCACGGTCCTCGGACCCGACGAGCACAAGGGCCGGATGGACTCCTGCGGCCGACCCGTCCTGTTCGTGGACGCGCGGGTGGTCGACGAGGAAGGGAAGGACGTGCCCGACGGCACGCCCGGTGAAGTCGTCTACCGCTCACCGCAGTTGTGCGAGGGCTACTGGGACAAGCCCGAGGAGACGGCCGCCGCCTTCCGCGACGGCTGGTTCCACTCCGGCGACCTCGCGGTACGGGATGCGCACGGCTTCTTCACCGTCGTCGACCGGGTCAAGGACGTCATCAACTCCGGTGGCGTACTGGTCGCTTCACGCCAGGTCGAGGACGCGCTCTACACCCACGAGGGCGTCGCCGAGGTCGCCGTGATCGGCCTCCCCGACGACCGCTGGATCGAGGCCGTCACCGCGGTCGTCGTCCCGCGCGGCGAGGTCACCGAGTCCCAACTCATCGACCACGCACGGGAGAAGCTCCCTCACTTCAAGGCACCCAAGCGCGTCCTGTTCGTGGACGGGCTCCCGCGAAACGCCAGCGGAAAGATCCTGAAGCGGGAGCTGCGGGAGCGGCTCGGCGACTGAGGGTTCCTGGAATGCGGGCGTGCGGGCGGCGCCGGGGCGGGCGTGTGCCTCCGCCCCGGCGGTGCGGCCACGTGCTGGGCACCACGAAGGGCGACGCCTACTTCGCGTACGCCGTCATGAAGCGGTCCCGGAACTTGTCCATGCCCAGCACCGGTGCGCTGTCGGCCGGCTTGAGTCCGTCCGTCCAGCCCCAGCTGGAGATCTTGTCCAGCACCTTCGGGTCGTGGGCGACGATGGTGATCGGCACGTCCCGGTCGGCGGTGCCTCCGGTGACCGTGGGCACCGGCTGGTGATCGCCGAGGAAGACGAGGACGGTGTTCTTGTTGCCGTAGCGCTGGACCCACTGGGTCAGGCTGTCCACGGAGTACTGGATGGCCTTGCGGTACTCGGTCCGCACGCGCTTCGCGCTCTTCCAGACCTCCGTCGGGTTCGTGCCCTCCTTCTTGATCTGGTTGAAGATCGTGCCGTCCCCGAGCTGGTTCCACGGGATCGTGTGGGCGATGGGGGACCAGGGGTTGTGGCTGGAGGCCAGGATGATCTCCGCCATGATCGGGTCGCGGTTCTTCTTGCCGTACTCGAGCTTCTCGAAGGACTCCAGGCTGAACTGGTCCGGCACGGGCGTCCAGCTGAAGTACGGGCCCTGGTAGCCGAGATGGGTCGAGTCGTAGATGTTGTCGAGGCCGAAGTACTTGCCCTCGGGCCACGACTTGCGCACTCCGGGGACGATGCCGACCGTGCGCCAGGCGCCGGTCTTCTGGAAGTAGCTGGTCAGGGTGGCGCGGGTGCTGGTGGTGACGGTCCGGTACCGCTGCTGGTTCTTGATCCACAGGCCGGACAGGAACGTCGAGTGGGCGAGCCAGCTGCCCGCGCCCGTCACCGGCGACCTGAGCCAGGCGCTCCGCGACGAGAACCCGGCCGCCTTCAGCCGGGCGTCGCCCGCCGTGAGCGTCTTGTCCATCTCCGGCCCCATCGCCGGGTCGTCGAGCGCGACCCGGCCGTAGCTCTCGATGAACGTGAACAGCACGTCCTTGCCGCGCAGTCCGTTGAGCAGCTGGACGGGCGGGGTCTTCGCGAAGGCGTCCACCGTGAGCTGCTTCTTGAAGACGTCGGCGTCGCCGAGGCCCTCGCGGACGTACTTCACACGGTTGGAGAGGAACTGGCTGTAGCCCTTGGTGGCGAGGGTGACTCCGCCGACCTGCACGCTCAGGGTGAAGCACATGATCCACGCCACCCCGAGGACGAGTGTGGTGCGCACGGCCGTGGGGCGGTGCGTGGCCAGCACGTCCGCCAGCCGCACCATCGCCAGCGCGCTGCCCGCGAGCACGGCGATCAGCAGGACGATCACCCCGATGATCGCGAGCACCTCGCCCGAGTGACCGAACGAGTCCTTCATCCAGTCCGCCGCGTCGCTCAGCAGGACCCAGTCGAAGACCAGGTCGAACGGCCGCGCCAGCGTCTCGTAGAAGCCCATGTCGAGGCACTTCAGGACGGTGGACAGCCCGACGAACGCACCCGTGACCACGGCCGTGATCCGCCGCGCCCGCGCCGGCAGCACGAGCAGCACGACCGCGAGCACGATGAGTTCCACGGGCAGCCGCAGGAAGGACTGGAACGTCATCCGGTCGAGCCGGTCCGGTACGACGAGCGCGACGAGCAGCAGCACACCGGCCAGCACGCTCGTCCCCACGCGCACGACGCGCGCCGCGAGGGGGAAGCGGGTGCGCCAGCCGAACCAGCCGGGGCGGGAAGCGAGTTGGGGGGAGGGTGCGTCGGTCGGATCCGGGGACGCGGTCACCTCGTCGGTGTCGGTGTCGGTGTCGGTGTCGGCGTCGGTCTCGCCGCTCGGCTCGGGTGGTGTGCTCGGTTCAGCCGGTGCGACCGGGTCGGATGGTTCCCGTCGTTCGGGCGAGGTCGCGGCCTCCGGCGCC
Source organism: Streptomyces sp. NPDC090083 (assembly GCF_044747445.1). NCBI lineage: Bacteria > Bacillati > Actinomycetota > Actinomycetes > Kitasatosporales > Streptomycetaceae > Streptomyces > Streptomyces sp. NPDC090083. The sequence continues at coordinate 200,210 of NZ_JBIVED010000009.1, forward strand.
GCTGTCGGGTCGGTCTCCCCGGTGGCTTCCCGCTGTGCCGATGGGTGAGAGCGAGTGAAGAGCGGCACCCGAACGTCCTTCCGTGCTGAGCCCGGTGATGGCATGACGGACCTGGCCCGGGCCACCAGATCCGTCACCATCAGTACGGCCGCACGCTACCGCCAGTTCAAGCGGCCCCGCTCGTTGACCCACTGTTGACTCACTGAGCTGCGGCGACCGCGACCTCCCGTGCCCACCGGTAGTCCGCCTTGCCGCTGGGCGACCGCTGGATGGAGTCCGCGTACACCAGTTGGCGCGGGATCTTGTACCCGGCGAGATGGGTACGGCAGTGCGTCTGGATGTCGTCCAGGGACGGCCGCTCCGCACCCGGGCGCAGTTGTACGACGGCGGCGACATGGTTGCCCCACTTCGGGTCCGGCACCCCGGCCACGAGCGCGTCGTACACATCCGGATGCGACTTGAGCGCCTGCTCGACCTCCTCCGGATACACCTTCTCCCCGCCGGTGTTGATGCACTGCGAGCCCCGGCCGAGGACCGTGACGACGCCCTCGTCGTCCACGGTCGCCATGTCGCCGAGCAGGACCCACCGCCTGCCGCCCTTCTCGAAGAAGGTCTCGGCGGTTTTCCGCGGGTCGTTGTAGTAGCCGAGCGGCACATGCCCGCACTGGGCGACCCGGCCGATCTCACCGACGGCGACGGGTTCGTACGTGGCCGGATCGACCACCTGTGTACGGGAGTTGACCCGGATGCGGAAGGACTTCCCGGCGCCGGAGTCGGCCGTCGCCGTGCCGTTGAAGCCCGATTCGGACGAGCCGTAGTTGTTCAGCAGCATCGTGTTGGGGAGCAGTTCCTGGAACTGCCGGCGCACCGTCTCCGACATGATCGCGCCGGACGACGAGACGCTGAACATCGCCGAGCAGTCGGTGCCCCTCATGGGCCCGTTGAGGGCGTCGATGAGAGGGCGCAGCATCGCGTCGCCGACCAGGGACATGCTGGTGACCTTCTCCTTCTCGATGGTCCGCAGCACCTCCTCCGGCACGAACTTGCGGTGGATCACGACGCGTTGGCCGAAGTTGAAGCCGATGAACGCGGTCAGCGTGGAGGTGCCGTGCATCAGCGGGGGAGTGGGGAAGAACGTGATCCCCGCCCCGCCGGCCGCGACCCGCTCGGCCAGCTCCTCCGGTTTCCCGACCGGTTCACCGGTCGGCGCACCGCCGCCGAGTCCCGAGAAGAACAGGTCCTCCTGACGCCACATCACACCCTTGGGCATCCCGGTCGTGCCGCCGGTGTAGATGATGAACTGGTCGTCCGCCGACCGTGCCGGGAAGCCGCGCCCGGGCGACCCGGTGGCCTCGGCGTCCGTGAAGGCCACGGCGGGCACTTCGGGACCCGCCGCGGGCGGCGCTCCCACCCGGACCAGGTGCCGCAGTCGCTCCGCGCGCGGCAGCGCGGCGGCCACCCGCTCGGTGAACTCCGCGTCGAAGACCAGTGCCACGAGATCGGCGTCCCGGTAGAGGTACACCAACTCCTCTTCGACGTAGCGGTAGTTGACGTTGACGGGGACGACCCGCGCTTTGAGGCAGCCCAGTACCGTCTGCAGGTACTCGACGCCGTTGTAGAGATGGAGCCCGAGATGCTCACCCGGGCGGATGCCGGTGTCGATCAGATGATGGGCGATGCGGTTGGCCGCCGCGTCCAGCTCCGCGTAGGTCAGGCGGCGTTCCGCGCCCGTACCCGGGTGGTCGATGTACACGAGCGCCTCGCGGTCCGGGACCACGTCGACGACCGACTCGAACAGGTCGGCAATGTTGTACTCCACCACTCCTCCTGACGTCGGTTCGCCGGTCATCAGAGCAAAGGGCGCGGCAACTGTGAAGGGTCCGCGCACAAGAAATCTGACTGAGTGTCAGAAACCTCTTGTACTGCCACGGTGCCTCCTGCAACCTGTTCTCGTTCGGCAGGCGGTACGGCGACGGGAGGACGGCAATGGGCGGTACGGAACACCTGACCGTGCGGCGTGAGGGCGCCACGCTCGTGCTCACGCTCAACAGGCCCGAGGCCAAGAACGCGCTCTCGCTGCCGATGCTGGTCGGGCTGTACGACGGATGGATCGAGGCCGACGCGGACGACACGGTGCGGTCGATCGTGCTGACGGGCGCGGGGGGTTCGTTCTGCGCCGGCATGGACCTCAAGGCCCTCGCCGGCAAGGGGATGGACGGGCAGGAGTACCGCGATCGGCTCACCGCCGACCCGGATCTGCACTGGAAGGCGATGCTGCGCCACCATCGGCCCCGCAAACCGGTGATCGCCGCGGTCGAGGGGTACTGCGTGGCCGGCGGTACGGAGATCCTTCAGGGCACCGACATCCGGGTCGCGGGGGAGTCGGCGACCTTCGGGCTGTTCGAGGTGAAGCGCGGGCTGTTCCCGATCGGGGGGTCGACCGTGCGGCTCCAGCGGCAGATTCCGCGTACGCATGCGCTGGAGATGCTGCTCACCGGGCGGCCGTACAGCGCTCGTGAGGCGGCGGACGTCGGCTTGGTCGGGCATGTCGTGCCGGACGGCGCCGCCCTCGACAAGGCGCTGGAGATCGCCGAACTCGTCAACTCGTGCGGGCCGTTGGCGGTCGAGGCGGTCAAGGCGTCGGTGTACGAGACAGCGGAGCTGACCGAGACGGAGGGGCTTGCGGCCGAGCTCAAACGGGGGTGGCCGGTGTTCGACACCGCCGATGCCAAGGAGGGGGCGCGTGCCTTTGCTGAGAAACGGCCGCCTGTCTATAAGCGGGCGTAGGAATTCCGCTCGTAGGTCCGGTTGTGTCTGCGGGTTCGTTGTGGCTGGTCGCGCAGTTCCTCGCGCCCCCAGGTGGGCGTCCTTGCCGCCATTTTCCCAGTCAGAGGAGATGCCATGCCCGAAATACTCAAAGCGCCCCTCGTCCTTGAGTTTCCCTTCACTCGCTCTCTCGGCCCCGTCCAGAGCGCATTCCTCACCGGGCTGCGCGAGCGGGTCGTCCTCGGGGTGAGGACAGGGGACGGGCGGACCCTCGTGCCTCCCGTGGAGTACGACCCCGTCACCGCCGAGGAGATCCGGGACCTCGTCGAGGTCGGGGACAGCGGGACGGTCACCACCTGGGCCTGGAACCACGAACCCCGGCGCGGACAGCCGCTCGGCACGCCCTTCGCGTGGGTGCTGGTCCGGCTCGACGGCGCCGACACCGCCCTGCTGCACGCCCTGGACGTCCCGGGCCCGGATGCCGTGCGCAGCGGCATGCGCGTGCGCGTCCGGTGGGCCGGGGAACGTAACGGCGCCATCACCGACATCGCCTGCTTCGAGCCGTACGACGGCGACGAGGGGCGTCAACCCGGCTCCCACAACGGTGAGTTCGAGGACATGGTCACCGGCATCGTGGCCGAGGCGCGGCTCGACTACGTCTACTCGCCAGGCCGGGCCCAGACCGACTACATCCGCGCCCTCTCCGAACAGCGCACCGTCGGGGAACGCTGCCCCTCCTGCCGCAAGGTGTACGTCCCGCCCAGGGGTGCGTGCCCCACCTGCGGGGTCGCCACGGCGGAACATGTCGAAGTGGGTCCGCGGGGCACGGTGACGACGTTCTGCATCGTCAACATCAAGGCGAAGAACCTCGACATCGAGGTGCCGTACGTCTACGCGCACATCGCCCTCGACGGCGCCGACCTCGCGCTGCACGGGCGGATCGGCGGGATTCCGTACGACCAGGTGCGCATGGGGCTGCGGGTCGAGGCGGTGTGGAGCGAGGGGGGCCGCTATCCGGACCACTACCGGCCGACCGGTGAACCAGACGCCGACTACGACGCCTACAAGGAGCTGCTGTGATGTCAGGAGACGCCGCACCGCGTGAGATCGCCGTCGTCGCCTTCGCGCAGACCGACCACCGGCGGACCACCGACGAGCTGTCCGAGGTGGAGATGCTGATGCCGGTGCTGCACGGCGTCCTCGAACAGACCGGCCTCAAGACCGCCGACATCGACTTCACCTGCTCCGGCTCCAGCGACTACCTGGCCGGCCGCGCCTTCTCCTTCACCCTCGCCCTCGACGGCGTCGGAGCCTGGCCGCCGATCTCCGAGTCGCACGTCGAGATGGACGGCGCCTGGGCGCTCTACGAGGCCTGGGTCAAACTCGTCACCGGTGACGCGGACACCGCGCTGGTGTACTCGTACGGCAAGTCGTCCCCCGGCTCCGTACGCGACGTCCTGACACGGCAGTTGGACCCGTACTACGTCGCCCCGCTGTGGCCGGACTCCGTCGCCCTGGCCGCCCTCCAGGCCCAGGCACTCATCGACGCCGGCGACACCGACGAACCCGCGCTCGCCGCCGTAGCGGCCCGCAGCCGGACCGACGCCAGCGCCAACTCCCACGCACAGGTGCGGGGTTCGGTGCCGCAGGGCGACTACGTCGTACGCCCGCTGCGCACCGGCGACTGCCCGCCGGTCGGTGACGGCGCCGCCGCCGTGATCCTCGCGGCCGGCGACCGGGCCCGTGAACTGTGCCGACGGCCCGCCTGGATCAGGGGGATCGACCACCGCATCGAGGCACACGGCCTCGGCGTACGGGAGTTGACCGACTCACCGTCCGCACGGCTCGCCGCCGAGAGGGCCGGAGCGTTCGAACGGCCTGTGGACACCGCCGAGTTGCACGCGCCGTTCACCGCGCAGGAGATCGTCCTGCGCAAGGCGCTGCGCCTCGGCGACGACGTACGCGTCAACCCGTCCGGGGGCGCCCTCGCCGCCAACCCCGTCATGGCCGCCGGGCTCATCCGCATCGGCGAGGCCGCCGCCCGCATCCACCGGGGCGAGTCCGACCGGGCCCTCGCCCACGCGACCTCCGGTCCCTGTCTGCAGCAGAACCTGGTCGCCGTACTCGAAGGGGATCCGCGATGAGCAAGGAGCCCGTGGCCGTCGTAGGGATCGGCCAGACCAAGCACGTCGCCGCGCGGCGGGACGTGTCGATCGCGGGGCTGGTCCGGGAGGCGGCCCAACGTGCCCTGGACGACGCCGAGTTGACGTGGGCCGACATCGACGCCGTCGTCATCGGGAAGGCACCCGACTTCTTCGAGGGCGTCATGATGCCCGAGCTGTACCTCGCGGACGCGCTCGGCGCCGTGGGGAAGCCGATGCTGCGGGTGCACACCGCCGGTTCCGTGGGCGGGTCCACGGCGCTCGTCGCCGCGAACCTCGTCGCGGCCCGGGTGCACGGCACCGTGCTCACGCTGGCCTTCGAGAAGCAGTCCGAGTCGAACGCCATGTGGGGCCTGTCCCTGCCCATTCCCTTCCAACAGCCGTTGCTCGCGGGTGCGGGCGGGTTCTTCGCGCCGCATGTGCGGGCCTACATGCGGCGGACGGGGGCGCCCGACACGGTCGGCTCGCTGGTCGCGTACAAGGACCGGCGCAACGCGCTGAAGAACCCGTACGCGCATCTCCACGAGCACGACATCACGCTGGAGAAGGTCCAGGCCTCGCCGATGCTGTGGGACCCGATCCGGTACTCGGAGACCTGCCCGTCCTCGGACGGCGCGTGCGCCATGGTGTTCACCGACCGGGCCGGCGCGGCTCGCGCACCGCGTCCGGCGGCCTGGATGCACGGGGGCGCCATGCGCAGTGAACCCACACTGTTCGCCGGAAAGGATTGTGTGTCGCCACAGGCCGGCAAGGACTGTGCGGCCGACGTGTACCGGCAGGCCGGGATCGCCGATCCGCGCCGGGACATCGACGCCGTCGAGATGTACGTGCCGTTCTCCTGGTACGAGCCCATGTGGCTGGAGAACCTCGGCTTCGCCGACGAGGGAGAGGGCTGGAAACTCACCGAATCGGGGGTGACCGAACTGGACGGCGACCTTCCCGTGAACATGTCAGGGGGCGTGCTGTCGACCAATCCGATCGGCGCCTCGGGCATGATCCGCTTCGCGGAGGCCGCCCTCCAGGTGCGGGGCCAGGCCGGAGAACACCAGGTGGAAGGCGCACGGCGGGTTCTCGGGCACGCCTACGGCGGCGGATCGCAGTTCTTCGCGATGTGGCTCGTGGGCAGCGAACCCCCCACCTCCTGAAAGGTCCCCCTCACGTGGCCTGTTGGCATCAGAAGCCGATCGCTAGGCTGGCCGCGGACGACGAATCGGGAGGAGCACGGACGTGGCCGAGAGCACCATCCAGCAGCACCCGCTTGCGGGCTGGGACAAGCCGGAGCTGGACCTCAGTGACGCCGATTGGCACTCGAGCAGCCGTGGCCTGGGGGATGTCCAGATCGCCTTTGTCGAGGGATTCATCGCGATGCGCAACAGCGGCCGCCCGGAGAGCCCTTCCTTGATCTTCACGCCCGCGGAATGGGGCGCGTTCGTGTCGGGGGCGCGGGAAGGGGAGTTCGACCTCACCTGAAGGTGACGGTTCCCCGGCGGATCACCCGGGGGAAGCGCGCACGCATGGGCAAGGGTGTCCCGCGCGAATTTCCGGACACGCGACCTTGAGAGCCCTTCCGGGGCCGGCGGCTGAGCCAGGCTGGTCCCGGAGGGGGAGGTCCCGTTACTCCGGAGGTGAGGAACCCCATGAGCACCCTGCCGGTCATCGCGGCGGTCGACGGTTCGGACGACAGCCTGCGCGCCCTGGACTGGGCCGCCGACGCGGCCCACGGACGCGGCGCGCCGCTGCGGGTGGTCCATGTCTGGCAGTACGCCGCCGCCTGGACACCGCCCGGCGTCCTGGTCGCCGGACCGCCGGAACCGGACGAGGACGAGGTGCTCGGCCAGGTCCGCAAGCATCTCGCAGCGCGTACCGACGACCGGCCGGTCACGGAGTACGTCCGGACGCAGGGCGCACCCGGCGCCGTCCTGCCCGAACTCGGCTCCTCCGCCCAGCTGTTGGTGCTCGGCTCGCGCGGCCGGGGCGGCTTCGCCAGCCTCCTGCTCGGCTCGAACGGCATGGCCGCCGCCCGTGACGCGGACTGCCCCGTCGTCGTGGTGCCCCGGCCCGGACGCGAGGTGCACGGCGAGGTCCCGGCCGGACCCGGACCCCGCGTGGTCGTCGGCCTCCAGGTGGACAGCCCCGACGAGACCACCCTCTCCTTCGCCTTCGCCGAGGCAGCCCTGCGCGGCGCCCGCCTCCAGGTCGTCGCCGCCTACCCGTGGCCGCCGCAGGCGTGGTCGGCCCCCGGCGAACTCGTCCCGCCGGTCATCGACCAGGACGCCGTGGAGGACGAGACCCGCACCCTCACCGAGGCCCTCCTCGTCCCGCACCGCGAACTCCACCCGGACGTCGACACCGAGTCGTACGTCGCCCCGGGCGACGCGGCCGGCCATCTCGTCGCCGCCTCCGAGAACGCCGACCTCGTCGTGGTCGGCCGCCACCGCCGCCGTCTGCTCTCCCCGGCCCGCCTGCTCGGCTCGGTCACCCAGGCGGTCCTGCTGCACGCGGCGAGCCCGGTCGCCGTGGTACCGCCCACACCGCCGGAGGAGTGACCGACTCCCTTTCCCCTACGACGACTTGCCCGCCGGTGTCACACCGTACGTGCCCCACCGCACGGTCGCACCGGCGGGCGAGCCGCCGGTCACGGCCACAGCAACTGCTTGTGCCAGCCCCCGGCTTCCCGCAGGTACACCAGCCGCGTGTGCCGCCGCTCCTTGTCGCCCTGCCAGAACTCGACCGACTCCGGCCGCACCGTGTGCAGGGTCCAGCCGGGTGCCACGAGGTCCGGTTCGTCCTCCAGCCGCTCCAGCGACTCCTTCACGGCGGCGTCCCGTGCTGCGAGATCCGAGAGCGGCTGCGACTGACGGCCGACCAGCGCCTCCGCGCGGGCGCCGGTGCTCCGGGCGAGGAAGTCCGCCGCGCTGTCCCGCGCGTCCGCCGCCACCACGGGACCGCGCACCCGGACCTGGCGGGCGAGCGGCGACCAGTAGAACGTCAGCGCGGCGAACGGCCGTCGGGCGAGATCGCGGGCCTTGACGCTCCCGCCGTCCGACGCGAACCGCCAGCCCCCGGGCCCAACGCCCTTGAGGATCAACGTCCTTGCCGTCGGGTTGCCGTCCGCACCGGCCGTCGACACCGTCATCGCGTGCGGCTCGCGCACCCCGGCCTCCAGCGCCCCCAGCAGCCACTCCGTGAACAGCTCGGACGGGGTGTCCGGCGAGATCAGCGGGTCGAAGACGGGCAGTTCACCCGCGAAGACCTCAATGTCGCGCAGCAGTTGCCGTAGATCGTCCATCGATACTCCCCCGTGCCTCCGCCGTCCCCCGGGACCCGGGAGAACCGGCCGGTACGCTTTCGGTCACTAGCGGGTCGCGCCACCTTCGGAAAGCGTACGCTGAGGTCCCTGTAGCTCACGGTACGCGTTCGCTCCCCGCGCGGACGCACCGCCGTGGCAGGGGGTATGGCATGGGGCAGCGGAGCGCGCGCAGTCGACGGACACTCTTCGAACGGGAGAGTGAACTCGCCGCCGTGGACGAGGCGTTGGGCGAACTGACGGGTCTGCGCACGGACGGCGGTGAACCGGAGGACCGCCCGCGCGGTGCCCTGCTCGCCTTCGCGGGACGGGCCGGCATCGGCAAGACGACCGTCCTCACCGAAGTGCGCCGCCGTGCCGCGGCCCGGGGCTGCACCGTGCTCTCCGCGCGCGGCGGCGACCAGGAGCAGCGCGTCGCCTTCCACGTCGCCCGCCAGCTGCTGCAGCCGCAGTTCGCCGGCTCGGCCGACGCCGATCTCCGCGCCGCGCTGGGCAGTTGGTACGACATCGTCGGCCCCGCCCTCGGACTGTGCGCGCCCACCCAGGGTTCCCCGCCCGACCAGCAGGGTCTGCGTGACGGCCTCGACTGGGTGCTCACCCACCTCGTGGTGAAGCGCGCCCCGATGGTCCTCGTCCTCGACGACGCGCACTGGGCCGACCCCGAGTCCCTGGGCTGGCTGGCCGCGTTCGCACCCCGCGCCGAGCAGCTCCCGCTGCTGGTCGTCGTCGCCTACCGGCCCGACGAACTCCCCTCCCACGCCGAGTCGTTCAGGGGACTGCCCGGCCGGGCCGGGGTCCGCCCCCTCGACCTGGAGCCGCTCAGCGTCGAGGCCGTCACCGAGCTCGTGCGGGAGACGCTCGGTGAGCACGCCGACGACGCGTTCTGCCACGAGTGCTGGGCCGTCACCTCAGGCAACCCCTTCGAGGCCGTCGAACTCACCGCCAAGGTCCACGACCGCGGCCTGACCCCCACCGAGGCAGGGGCCCACCAACTGCGCGACCTCGCCGCCGCCGTCAAGGGCAGCGGCCTCCTCACGCGCCTCGAACGCCTCGGCACCTCGACCGTCCGCTTCGCCTGGGCCTGCGCCGTCCTCGGCACCGAGACCCATCCGATGCTCGCCGCCGCCGTCGCCGGGCTCGGCCACGAGGAGGCGGCCGACGCCGCCGACGCACTGCGCGGTGCGCGCATCCTCACCGGGACCCCGACCGCCTCGGGCCGGCTGGAGTTCGTGCACCCGCTGATCGCCACCGCCGTCTACCGGGCCATCCCCGCGGGCGTCCGCGTCGCCCTGCACGGCCAGGCCGCCTGGTGCGTCATCAACGAAGGCCAGGGCCCCTCCGCCGCCGCCCGCCACCTCATGGAGACCCACCCCGACGGCGACAACTGGGTGGTCCAGCAACTGCGCGCCGCGGCCGGCGAGACCCTGCGCGCGGGCGCTCCCGACACCGCCCGCACCTACCTCGCCCGCGCCCTGCGCGAGCCCCCGCCCTTCGACGACCGGGCCGCCGTCCTCTACGAACTGGGCAGCGCCTCCCTGCTCACCGAACCGGCGACCACCGTCAACCATCTCCGGGCCGCCCTCGAAGAGCCGATCAGCGACGCCGGTCTGCGGCAGAACATCGTCTACCGCCTCTCCCAGGTCCTCGCCCACAGCGACCGCCTCGCCGAAGCCTCCGAGACCCTCGCCCGCGAGATCCGCGTCACCGACGACGCCCGGGTCAAACTCCGTATGCTCTCCGAGCAGTTCATGTGGGACGCGTTCCGCGCCGACGAACCCGACCACCCCTCGCGCTCCCGCCGCCTCACCAAACTCGCCGACCGGCTCAAGGGCCGCGACCTCACCGAGCGGTACATCATCGGCCTGCGCACCTGGGACGCCGTACTCCGTGGGGAACCCGCACATGTGGCGCTGCACCATGCCGAGCGCGCGCTGCGTGGTGGCCTCGGCTGGGCCGAGGCCGACCGCGGGTTCGAGGTGCCGGTGCTGGTCGCCCTCGCGTTCATGTACTGCGACCGGCCCGGCCGAGCCGAGGAACTCTTCGCCACCGGCATCGCCGACTTCGAACAACAGGGCTGGCGCGGCGCCCACCTGTCCTTCGGCTACACCCTCCTCGGCTACCTCCGCTACCGGCGCGGCCGCCTCGCCGAGGCCGAGGACTTCGCCCGCGCGGGCCTGCGCCTCGCCGAACGCGTCGGACCCGGCACCCCCGTCTACTGGTACGGCACCGGCATCCTCATCGAGGTCCTGCTCGCCCGCGGCCGGGTCGAGGAGGCCACCCGCCTCGCCGCGGACCACGACTTCGCGGAGCCCTTCCCTGCGGCCGTGGTCTTCCCGGACGCCCAGATCGTCCACGGCGAGCTGCTCCTCGCCCGCGGCCTCGCCGAGGAGGCCGCCGCCGAGCTGGCCTCCGCCGGCCGCCGCCTCGACCCGCGCGGCATCCGCAACCCGGCCTGGTGCCCCTGGCAGCTCCACCTCGCCCGCGCCGAACGGCACGACACCCCCGAGCGCGCCGTCGTCACCGCCCAGGAAGCGGTCGCCCGCGCCCGCCAGTTCGGCACCCCGTCCGCCATCGGCCAGGCCCTGCGCATCGCCGCCGAGGTCTCCTCCGGCTCGGCCCGCGTCAAACTCCTCGAAGAGGCCGTCACCCACCTCGAACGCTCCCCGGCCGCCTACGAGTTGGCCTGCGCCCTGGTCGCCCTCGGCACCGAACTCCGCCGCACCGGCAGGTCCGGGGAAGCCGGCGACCACCTCTACCGGGGCCTCGACGCGGCCGTCCAGTGCGGCGCCGACGGCCTGGCCGACACCACCCGCGCCGAACTGGCAGCGGCAGGCCTGCGCCCCCGGCGCCTCCACAGCACGGAGACCGACACCCTCACCACCCAGGAACGCACCGCCGCGACCCTGGCCGCGAAAGGCCGCACGGACCACGAGATCGCCGTGGAACTCCAGACGGACGAACAGACGGCAGTACGTCTCCTGTCAGCGGCCTACCGCAAGCTGGGCACGGAGCACACCGGCCTGGAAACGGCACTGATCGAACCGACGTAGGGCCGACCCCCTCAGGGGTGCGAGGCCGGGTCGGCAGGAGGCGGCAGCCGACCACGCACCTGCGGCGGAACCACGGCCCCACCGCCGGACGGCACCCCGTACCATGGCCCCATGTCGTTCCTCCGCCGCCGCAGCGCCACCCCCGCCGGCCCCGAATTCGATGTGCTGGCCATGGACCCGGGCGACTGGCCCGGCAACCTCGGTGCCGGTCTGCTGCCCGCCCCCGACGGCACGTGCCAGGGTGTGTTCCTGCGGTACGACCTGTTCGGCGGCCGCGGCCCCGCGATGGTCATCGGCAATCTGCCCGAGGGCTCCCCGGCCCGTGACGTCGCCGAGGACGAGATCCCGTTCGAGGTCGCGCAGCTGCTCCTCGCGCTGGAGAACGACGAGGAGGTGACCGTCGTGGGAGCCGAGGACATGCCGGTGATGCAGGGCGACAACCTGCTGATCGTGCGCCGCCTCAAGCTCTCCGAGAGCCGGATCTCCTGCGTCCAGTTCGACCGCAGCGACAACGTCCTGGTCACCATCGCCGCCTGGGACCGCCCCATCACGGACGACCTCTACGCCCTGCTGAAACCGCTCCCGGCGGAACTGTTCCAGCAGGGCTGAGGCACGGCTACCGGCCGGCCCGCTCCAGCCGGACGTCCGCGGCCCGCACGAACTCGACGCGGTGGCCGTACTGGATCTCGTAGTAGAGATCCTTTCCTACGACCACCTTGTGCGAGTCGGTGGTGAAGGTGACCGCGTAGTAGTACTCGCCGGGCACCTTGTCACCGACCACGTACTTCTGGCCCTTGAGCAGGGTGTACGGCAGCGGGGAGACCGCCTGGGCGGGGACTCCCGCCGGATAGGCCGAGGCCTCCGGGTAGGCGCGGCCGTACACCGGGACGCTCTCCGCACCCGCCTTCGGGGTCACCACCAGACCGGTCGCCGCCACCGCGGTGGGCTGCTTCCTCGGGTTCTTGAACCAGGCCTTCTGACCCAGGTACCAGATCGCCGTCCAGTCCCCGGAACGGTCGGCCACCGCGTACTGCTGCCCGGTGGACACCCGTGAGGACAGGTCGTTGACGCCGGTGGTCGGGGTCGTACCGAGGCCGATGTCCTTGATCAGGGGGTAGGTCTCGCCCGGCCCTGAGTACAGCCGGACCTCGCTGGAACCGTGCACCGCGCATGGCTGGCCCGCGGTGACGCAGCCCGTGTAGACCGGCTGGTTGCGGGCGTAGTCGGGGCGGATCGTCACCAGGCCGCCGCCCTTGCGCGCGGTCTGCCCGACGGGGCGGCCCAGCAGGTCGAAGTAGTGCGCCCAGTCCCAGTACGGGCCCGGGTCGGTGTGCATCCCGGGGACCGTGGACGTGGTCGGCCCCGGCACGTTGTCGTGGCCGAGGATGTGCTGCCGGTCCAGCGGGATGCCGTACTTCCTGGTCAGGTACGACACCAGGCGCGCCGACGAGCGGTACATCGCCTCCGTGTACCAGGCGTCCGGCGCGGCGAGGAAGCCCTCGTGCTCGATGCCGATCGACTTGGCGTTGATGTACCAGTTGCCCGCGTGCCAGGCCACGTCCTTGGCCTTCACATGCTGGGCGATCAGACCGTCGGTCGAGCGGATCGTGTAGTTCCACGACACATAGGTGGGGTCCTGGACCAGGTTCAGGACACCGTCCCACTGGCCTTCCGTGTCATGGATGACGATGTACTTGATGCTCTGCGACGCGGGCCGGTCACCGAGGTCGTGGTTGCCGTAGTCGTCGGTCCCGAACTGGGAGTACGGCGCCGGGATCCACTCGCAGGACACCTTCTTCGGGCACTCCGTGTCGCCGGCGGCGACCGTGCGCAGACCGGTCTCCTTCAGCTGGGCGGTGTCCGGCGCGAGCCCCGGCCGCGCGGCCAGGGCGACCTGCTGACCGGCGTCCGTGGTGCGCTGCTCGCCGGTGTGGATCACGTCGTAGACATCGTTGGCATACGCCGCCGCCGTCGCGGAGTCGTCCGCGCCGGAGAAGCGCGCGACGGCGCCGTACCAGTCGGCCGGGTCCGCGCTCAGCGACTCGCCGAGGTCCTTCTGGGCGTCGGCCAGCAGGGCCGCGCCGCCCGCCACGTTCGCGGCCTCGTCGGTGCGCAGGTCGGTCGCCGAGAGCCCGGTCAGCTCGGCGGCCTTCGCCAACGTCCGCAGCCGGGCCGGGAGCCGGGACTCCGCGGGGAGCTGCGCGGTGGGGTGCAGAGCCGGGCGGGAGCTGTCGCCGCGCGCGTCCTCGGTGCCCTCGCTCAGGTGCTCCGTCGCGGCGAGGGCGGCGCGGGCGTCGGTGAGGTGCATCGGACCGTAGCCGCCGGTCACGCTCGGCGCCCCGCCGTGCGTGTCCCAGCGGGACTGGAGGTAGGAGACGGCCAGCAGCACCGTCTGCGGCACGTGGTACTCGGCGGACGCCGAGGCGAACGCCCGCTGGAGGGCGGCGGCGGAGGAGTCGGTGGGGCTCTCGGACGGAGCCGCGCCCAGCAGCGGCAGCAGCAGGGCGGCGGTGGCGAGCGCGCCGGCCGACCGGCGCGCGCGTCTGTGCCCGGGAGAGCGGGTGGGGTCGGTCGAGGATCCTCGCAATGCAGCCTCCTGGGACGGTGGGGTGGGACGAGCCGTTCGGGGCCGGGCGTGCGTCAGTGGTACCGGCTGGCCGACGATCCGTCAATCATGCCCAGAGACAGGTGATTTCCCCTGTCACCAGGGGATACGAGGAGTTTCGTGGCGGCGGCCCACGGGCCTGCGAGGCGTCAGTGGACTACACCAATGAGCGAGCTGTGCGGGATCGCCGCACACGGGACGCGGAACACGAAGGTCCGCGGTGCGCCGCTGCAGGGCGTACCGCGGACCTCGTCCCCGTCAGCGAGTGCCGACCGCCGCACGCACGGCCCGGCGGGCCATCTGGCAGTCGTCGTGCAGCCGCCTCAGCAGCAGCCGTTGTTCCTCGCCGGACGGCGCAGCACCCGGGTGGGCCGTTCCCGGAGCCGCCGGGGTCGTGTCGTGCATCGAACGCTGCACGGCCATCTCGTAGGTACGGATCTCCCGGGTCAGTACCAGCATCAGGTTCACCAGGAACGCGTCCCGCGAGGCCGGTCCCGCCGACTGAGCGATCTGGCTGATCTGCCGACGGGCCACCGGCGCGTCCCCGAGGACCGCCCACAGCGTGGCCAGGTCGTAGCCCGGCAGGTACCAGCCCGCGTGCTCCCAGTCCACCAGCACCGGACCGGCCGGGGAGAGAAGGATGTTGGACAACAGGGCGTCACCGTGGCAGAACTGGCCCATCCCGCCGCGGCCCGCCGAGTGCGCGATGCCGTGCAGCAGCTTCTGCAGGTCTCCCATGTCCCGGTCGGTGAGCAGCCCCAGCTCGTGGTAGCGGGAGATACGGGCCGCGTAGTCCAGCGGGGCGTCGAACGTGCCCGCCGGCGGCCGCCAGGCGTTCAGCCGGCAGATCGCGCCGAGCGCCGCCCGGATGTCCGCCCGCGGCGGGGCCTCCGCCGGGTGCCGGTGCAGCGCCGCCACCCGGCCCGGCATCCGCTCGATGACGAGCGTGCAGTTGTCCGGGTCCGCCGCGATCAGACGCGGCACGCGCACCGGCGGACGGTGCCGGACGAACGAGCGGTACGCGGCTATCTCGTGCCGGATCCGCTCGGCCCACGCGGGGGAGTGGTCCAGTAAACACTTCGCCACGGCCGTGCTGCGTCCGGTCGTTCCGACCAGGAGCACCGAGCGCCCGTTGCGGCGTAGCACCTGCACCGGAGCGAACTCCGGGCAGATCCGGTGCACCGACGCGATCGCCGTACGCAGCTGGGCGCCCTGGGGGCCGGACAAGTCGAGTCTCCCGCTGAGCGGTTGGGTGCCGAGCCCGGGAACGCGCCGCGGCCTGCCCGCACCGAGCACGGGGCCGGCCGCCGGACGCGCCGGGTCGAGATAGGGGCCGCCGACGCCCGGGCGGGGGTGCGGCGACCGGGGCGGGGCGGACACGGAGGACGATGCTGTGTACATGGGAGAAACAGATCCCTTCGTGTGCCTGCAGTGCCTGTCCAAGCAAGCGCGCTCCCGGCCCGGTCCCGCTGGTGCACCCTGGGGAGTGTTCCTCGGGGACCGGGTCGGGGTGGCGCGTTCCTACCTGACACCAGATGCGCAGTGGCACACCATCTGGCGCACCCTGGCGAACCCTGGCGAATAGTCGCCCGGCAAGGCGCACCGGGCTATGTTCAAGTCAGCCGAGAACCTGGGGGCTTGACGTGAACGGACAACCCAACTCCCGTCTCTCGGACCTGTTCGGCCTGGCCGGCTGGTCCAAGGGCGAACTCGCGCGGCGGGTCAACCGGCAGGCGGCGGCCATGGGCCACCCCCAGCTGTCGACCGACACCTCGCGGGTACGGCGTTGGATCGACACGGGAGAGATCCCGCGCGATCCGGTGCCGAGGGTGCTGGCGGCTCTGTTCACCGAGCGTCTCGGCCGTGTCGTGACCATTGAGGACCTCGGTCTGGTCCGGCACGGGCGTACGGGGAAACGGCCCGACGACGGGAGTGTGGAACATCCCGACGGTGTGCCGTGGGCGCCCGAACGGACTGCTGCGGTCCTCACCGAATTCACGGGAATGGACCTCATGCTCAACCGACGCGGCTTGGTGGGCGCGGGCGCCGCGCTCGCCGCAGGCTCCGCACTCAGCACGGCCATGTACGACTGGCTGCACTCCGATCCGACTCTCTCCGCCGATGCTCCCCGGTACGACGATCCCCTGCACGCCGACCCCGCTGGGTTCGACCGCTATGAGGCCGCCCCCATCGGGTCGCAGGAGATCGAGGAACTGGAGGAGTCCGTCGAGGTGTTCCGCGCCTGGGACGCGGCCCGCGGCGGCGGGCTGCAGCGCAAGGCTGTGGTGGGACAGCTCAACGAGGTGGGCGGCATGCTCGCCTACCGTCACCCCGACCATCTGCAACGGCGCCTGTGGGGCGTCGCCGCCAACCTCGCCGTGCTCGCGGGCTGGATGTCGCACGACGTCGGCCTGGAACCCACGGCCCAGAAGTACTTCGTCATCGCCGCCCACGCGGCCCGTGAGGGCGGTGACCGGCCCCGCGCCGGGGAGGCGCTCTCCCGGGCGGCTCGCCAGATGGTGCACCTGGGCCGGCCCGACGACGCGCTCGACCTCATGAAACTCGCCAAGGCCGGCTCCGGGGACGAGGTGCTGCCGCGCACCCGGGCGATGCTCTACACCGTCGAGGCCTGGGCACAGGCGTCGATGGGCAAGGGCCAGGCCATGCGCCGCACCCTCGGCCAGGCGGAGGACCTCTTCGTCTCCGACCGCGGCGACGTACCGGCACCGGGCTGGATGCAGACCTTCAAGGAGGAGGACCTCTACGGCATGCAGGCCCTGGCCTACCGCACGCTGGCCGAGCACGAGCCGGGCGCGGCCGTGCACGCCCAGTACTTCGCGGAGAAGGCCCTGGCGCTGCGGGTCGACGGACGGCAGCGGTCGAAGATCTTCGACTTCCTGTCGATGGCCTCGGCCTGCTTCATCGCCGACGACCCCGAACAGGCGGACCGGTACGCGCGGTTGGCCCTGATGTCGATGGGATCGAACTCCTCCCACCGCACCTGGGACCGGCTGCGCGAGATGTACCGGCTCACCGCCCAGTACTCCGGCTATCCGAAGATCCACGAACTGCGGGAGGAGATCAAACTCGCGCTGCCGAAGACACCCGTGAAGGGCCCGCGGGCCAGGGGCGGCAACAGCGCACAGGCGTAGGGGGTCTGTGTGGCCGTCGGTCCTTCAGGAGTCCGACGGTCCCTCAAGGTCCTTGCGCTGAAAGGGCGTTCGTCAGGACGTCCTGGCGACGAGCACACAGGCGTCGTCCGTGCGCTCGGTGTCGCCGAACTCCTCCACGACCATCCGTACGCAGTCCTGTGCGGTGCGTGCCTCGCCGAACCGCGGGGCCAGGTCGAGGAGTCGGTCCACGGACTCCGGTCCGCTGTGCCCGGGCACCAGTCCGTCCGTGTGCAGCAGGAGGACGTCACCCGCCTCAAGGGTCTCCTCGGCCTGTCCGTAGGCCGCTCCCGAGGTGGCGCCGAGCAGGACGCCGGCCGGTGCGCCCAGCACGCGCCCCGTCCCGCCGCGGAACAGCAGCGGGGCGGGGTGTCCCGCCTGCGCCCAGACCAGGGTGCGGGTCTCGGGCCGGTAGCGGCAGCACACCGCGCTGCCCAGGGCGGGTTGGACGGTGGCGTCCAGTAACTGGTTGAGCCAGGACATCAGTTGACCCGGTTCGGTGCCCGCCATCGCCATCCCGCGCAGGGCGCCGAGCAGCATCGCCATGCCCGAGGTGACCGCGACACCGTGTCCGGTGAGGTCGCCGACGCTCAACAGGGTGGCGCCGTCGGCGAGTTGGAGAGCGTCGTACCAGTCGCCGCCGATCAGCGCGCTCGTCGACGAGGGCAGATAGCGGGCGGCCAGGTCCAGGGTCTCCGGGCCCTGGTGCGGGAGCCGCAGGGAGCCCTGCCACGGTGGCAGTACGGCCTCCTGCAGCTCGACCGCGAGTCGGCGCTCGGTCTGCGCGTGGTGCCGGTGGAGCTGCAGCGAGTCACGGGTCTCGCTCACCGTCCGCTGGCTGCGGCGCAGTTCGCTGACGTCCCGCAGCACGGCCCACATCGAGGCGGTGCCGCCGTCGGCGCCGAGCACGGGCTCGCCCATCATGTGCACGGTCCGTACGTCACCGTCGGGCAGCACGACACGGAACTCGCCGTCGATGGGCTTGGCGTCGATCAGGCAGTCCGTGACCATCGCCGTCAGGCTCGGCCGGTCCTCGTCCAGGACCAGGGACGGCAGTTCGTCGAGGGTGAGCGGGGGAGCGGCCGGGTCGCGGCCGAGGATCCGGTACAGCTCCCCGGACCAACTCGCCTCGTCCGTCAGCAGGTTCCACTCGGCACTGCCGACCCGGGTGAGCAGCGGGTCCTGTCGGGGCGCTGCCGGTACGGCGGTCGGCTCCTCGACGGTGGCCGGCACGGGGGGCGGGCCGTCCCGCAGCTGGGCCAAGTGCTCGTCGAGATCGCTGAGTTGATGCAGCGCCAGGTCGCACAGCGCCCGCTCCCACCGCTCCCGCGGGTCCGATCCGTCGTGCTGCGCGTCCCGTCGTACGGCGTCCACGTCGCCCATGAGCCGCCGTGCCTGCGATATCAGCGCCTCGACCGAGCCACGCGCGGGCGGCTGGGCGGCGGGGCGGTCCGCAGAGAGATGGGACGGCATGACGCACTCCGATGCGGGGGACGGTACGACCAAGGCGGATGGAGGGACCGGTTACGACTGTCGCACAGCCTGCGACGCCCTGTAAGGGATTTGGCAACACACGATCCGGTGGTGCTTCTGGCATATGCCAGGGTCTTCACGGGCGAATTGTGCCGTGTGTGCGGCGTGGTTGTCCTGGTGGGTCAAGTCCGTTGCGCCGTACGCGAGTTGAAGGAGTGGATACCCTTCCTCCTCGACATTCAACCACCTGTTCGACGGCCTCGCGTTCGTGTGCGACGGCGGGGGTGTCGCGCGGCCGAAAAACGTCGCTCAGGCGAGTGATCCGCAGTACGCGGCGATCATTTTGAGTCGTTGCTTTGTTGCGACCATGACAATCCTGTGGGCGTGATGCCACGCTGCTGTGCACCACGCTCACCGAGCGTTCACTTCCTCCTCACCCTTTCTCCTCGCACCCGCGCGCTCCGCCGGACGGCCGTACCCCGGCCCGACCCGCTCTCCAGGACTCCACCGAGTCCGATCACCCCACATAAGGAGAACGCCTTGACCCGGCATGACCGTTTTCCGCACCACCCCAGATACACCGCCGCCCTCGTCCTGACCGCCGTCGGCACCCTGCTGGCGGCCGGCATGCAGACCGGTGCCGCCTCCGCCGCTCCCAGCGGCGACCGCGCCCCCGCGAAGATCCTGGCCACCCCCCGGGCCGGAGCGGCACCGGCCGCCCTGTCACCCGCGAAGCACGCCGCCCTCCTCAAGAGCGCCGGCGCGGCCGTCAAGAACACGGCGCGCACCCTCGGCCTCGGCGCCAAGGAGAAGCTCGTCGTCAAGGACGTCACGCAGGACGCCGACGGCACCACCCACACCCGCTACGAGCGCACCTACTCCGGACTGCCCGTCCTCGGAGGCGACCTCGTCGTCCACGCCAAGAGCGGTCGCCTCACCGTGTCGAAGGCCGCGAAGGCCGACCTGGCCCTGCCCGACATCACCGCGAACGTGTCGTCGGCGACCGTCAAGGCCAAGGCCCTCACCACCGCCGAGAAGGCGGGCGGCGAACAGGCCACGCTCGACGGCGCGCCGCGGCTGGTCGTCTGGGCCGCCGGAGCCAAGCCCGTCCTCGCCTGGGAGGCGGTCGTCGGCGGCTTCCAGGAGGACGGCACGCCCAGCGAGCTCCACGTCATCACCGACGCCGACTCGGGCAAGGCCCTGTTCCACTACCAGGGCATCGAAACGGGCACCGGCACCGGCCAGTTCAACGGAACGGTCCCGCTCGGCACCACGCTCTCCGGCTCGACGTACCAGCTCGTCGACGGCGACCGCGCGGGCCACCGCACCTACGACCTGAACCAGGGCACCTCCGGCACGGGCACCCTCTTCACCGATGACAACGATGTCTGGGGTGACGGGACCCAGAGCAACCGGCAGACCGCGGGCGTGGACGTCGCGTTCGGCGCGGCGGCGACCTGGGACTACTACAAGGACGTCTTCGGCCGCAACGGCATACGCAACGACGGCGTCGCCGCCTACAGCCGGGCCCACTACGGCAACGGCTACGTGAACGCCTTCTGGGACGACAGCTGCTTCTGCATGACCTACGGCGACGGCTCCGGGAACACCCACCCGCTGACCGCGCTGGACGTGGCCGCGCACGAGATGAGCCACGGCGTCACCGCCGCGACCGCGGGACTCACCTACTCGGGAGAGTCGGGCGGCCTGAACGAGGCCACCTCCGACATCTTCGCCGCCGCCGTGGAGTTCCACGCGAACCTGCCCGCCGATCCGCCGGACTACCTCGTCGGCGAGAAGATCGACATCAACGGCAACGGCACACCGCTGCGTTACATGGACAAGCCGTCCAAGGACGGTGCCTCCCGCGACTACTGGAGTTCGACACTCGGCAGCGTCGACGTCCACTACTCCTCGGGCCCGGCGAACCACCTCTTCTACCTGCTCTCCGAGGGCAGCGGGGCGAAGACCGTCAACGGGGTCTCCTACGACAGCCCCACCTACGACGGCCAGCCGGTCACCGGCATCGGCATCGACAACGCCCAGAAGGTCTGGTACCGGGCGCTCACCACGTACATGACCTCCTCCACCAACTACGCCGGCGCCCGCACCGCGACCCTCCAGGCCGCGGCGGACCTCTTCGGCGCCTACAGCCCCAGCTACCTCGCCGTGGCCGACGCCTGGGCGGCGATCAACGTCGGCAGCCGGATCGCCCTGGGCGTCAACGTGGCCCCGATCGCCGGCCAACTCAGCGGCGTAGGACAGGCGGTGTCCCTGCAGACGGACGCCTACACCACTAACTCCGGTGCCGGACTGACCTATTCGGCGACGGGACTGCCCGACGGGCTGACCATCAGCGACACCGGTCTGATCTCCGGCATCCCGACCACCCTCGGGACCAGTGACGTCACGGTGACCGTCACCGACGACACCGGCGCGAGCGCCACCACCGCCTTCTCCTGGCGGGTGGCCAACATCTACGCCAGCAGCACCCGCGTCGACATCCCCGACAACGCGGGCGCCGTGGAGTCCCCGATCACGGTCACCGGCCGCGACGGCAACGCCTCGGCCACCACCCAGGTCTACGTCAAGATCGTCCACACCTACCGGGGCGACCTGACCGTCGACCTCGTCGGCCCGAACGGAACCGTCTACTCACTGCTGAACCGCGCGGGCGGCTCCGCCGACAACGTCGACCAGACCTTCACCGTCGACGCCTCCGCCCAACCGGTCGACGGCACCTGGAAGTTGCGGGTGCAGGACCACGCCTCGATCGACGTCGGCTACATCGAGCAGTGGCAGCTCACCCCGTGAACAGGCCCGCCCGGCCGCGTAGTTAGCGGTTGAGCGGACTCGGACCGGACGGCCGCGTCCGGGTGACGGCACACCAGCCGCCATCCGGACGCGGCCTCATTTGAGGTGCCCGGGAGGCCAGTTGAGCCCCGAACCACCCCCCCGGTCAGGGTGTGATCAGCTGGTCCTGTTCCACCGGCGGGGTGCCGCCGTGCCAGTCCAGCGCTTTGCCGAAGCGGACCAACTCGCCGTAGTGCGTGGGGTCCACGTGCTCGCTGAACACGAGGTCGAGCACGGCGCCCGCGGCCTCGGCCGGGGACCGGGCCTGGCTGAAGTCGCTGAACCACGGGCGCGACGTGGCCGTGTCGACCATGCCCGGGCAGACGGAGGCGACGAGGGTGCCGGTCGCGAGGTCGTGCGCGCGGCGCTCCGCGGCGACCGCGCGGACGGCGGCGACCTGGGCGACCTTCGAGGGCACGTTCAGCCAGAGCGGCCAGCCCGCCTCGGCCGCGGTCCCGTGGTGGACGGCGGTGCGCCAGGACTCGACGGCGTACTCGACCTGGTCCAGGCTCGCGCCGTCGAAGAGGTGGTGCAGGGCCGGGTCCAGGTGGCCGAGGGTGCCGAGGCTGCTGGCCACGACGAGGAACCGGCCACCGGGGCGCAGCACGGGCCCGAAGGAGCGGAGCATCGCGTGGGTGGCGGTGTTGGAGACGTCGATGAACTCGTCGGCGCGCGCGGCCTGCGACTCCCCGGGCAGTATCCGGGTCACGGCGTTCGAGAGGACGATGTCGACCCCGCCGTGGCGCCGCCGCAGGTCGGTGGCGAGGTCCGCGACGGCGTCGGTGTCGGTGACGTCCAGGACCCGGCCCTCGACCCGGCCGCGGGTACCGGGCAGCTCAGCGACCTCCCGGGCCGCTTCGGTGACCCGCCCCTGGTCGCGGCCGGTGAGGAGGACCAGGTCGGCGGGGCCCAGACGGGCGGCCAGACCTTCGACGAGGGCGCGGCCGAGTCCTTGGTTGGCGCCCGTGACGAGGGCGATGCGTGAAGCGTTCATGCCTGCCACGGTAGGAACGCGCCGCGTGTGCGTCCAACGAAAGTAACGCACCACTAGTATGCGTGAACGTCATGGACTTCACGGATGTGTCACTCACCGCCCTGCGCGTCTTCCGCGCGGTCGCGGAACAGGGAACCTTCACCGCGGCGGCCGCCTCGCTGGGCTACACCCAGTCCGCGGTCTCCCGCCAGATCGCCGCGATCGAGCGGGCCGCGGGCGCGGAACTGCTCGAACGGCGCCGCGACGGCGTACGGCTGACTCCGGCCGGCCGGGTCGTCCTGCGGCGGGCGACCGTCGTGGTGGACGAGATCGACGCGACCGCGCGCGAGCTGTCCGGGCTGCCGACGGAGGCGGCGACCGTGCGCCTGGGCTGGTTCCCCAGCGCGGGCGCGGTCCTGCTGCCCCGCGCCCTGGCCGCCCTGCGCCGCACCGACCCGGACCTGCGGGTCGTCAGCCGGGAGGGCGGCACCCCGGCCCTCGTCCGCGCCCTGCGGGCCGGGAGTCTCGACCTGGCGCTGCTGGCGTCGGCTCCGCCGTTCCGTCCGCCGGACACCGAGTCGCCGCCGCTGGTGCTGCGCACGCTGACCGAGCGCCCGCTGTGCCTCGCCGTGCCCGCGACGCATCCGCTGGCGCGCGGCGACTACGTCGACGTGGCCGATCTGCGCGGACAGCGCTGGATCGCGAGCGCCTCCACCGGCGAGGACCGGCTCATGGGGGTGTGGCCGGGCCTGGACGAGCGGCCCGAGATCGCGCACACCGCCCGCGACTGGCTGGCCAAGCTCCAACTGGTGGCCGCGGGCGCCGGGTTGACCACGATCAGCGGCTCCCTGGCCCCCGCCGCGCCGCCCGGCGTACGCGTCCTGCCGGTGCGCGGCGGGCCCCAGGAACAGCGCCGCCTCCTGCTGGCCCACCTGCCCCGACCACCTGCCGAGGCGGTCGCGCGGGTGGCGGCGGCGATCCGGGCCGCGGCGCTCGATGCGTGCGATCCGGACGCGGGAGGCGTGGGGGAGTGAGTCCGGCCGGCCCGATGGCGTCGGCCCCGCCCTCGTGCCCGCCGCCGCGTTCCCGAGGAGCGCGGCGATGCACGTAAACCCAGTGGACGCCCCCGTGCCGGACAGGGTCCCCGCCACCCGTACGGTTCCGTACCTACGGGCGTCCGGACACGTGCCGTAGGCGGACCGCTCCCCGTCCGGGCGGGACGTGGGGAGCGGGGCGGCGAACGTGACCAGGAACCTGAATTCCGGAGCCGCCGCGACGGCGACCGGCACCGGTCGCCGTCGCGGCGGCCGGGCCGGGTGTCGGCGGATGCACCGAGCGCGAGGGTCGGCGAATCGGCGACGGGCGGCGCCCCGACGGCCCGGCCCCGGACCTCCGGCCTGTGCCACCGCGGCCGTCACGCCTGTTCCGCGGCCCCGTCCACGGACTCCACCGCACCGGACCGACCCGTTCCGCCGCGAACGGATTGATCGGCGCAGCCACCCGGCGGCGCATGTGTGATGCAGGTCACATCAATTCGTTCGTGGTTCCGCGTAATGCGAGCGGCACCTGCGAGGTCGTACAGGCACACGGCAATCCCGCCGACCTGACATCCGCAGTGGAGACCGTCCATGGACATCACGCTCGAGCAGCCCACCCGAGCCCGGCTGATCACGGCGGACGACACGGAGATCCCCGTGTCCGCCACGCTCCGCTACCTCGCCTCGGACCCGCTGGCCGTGCACCTCGACTTCCCGCCGGATGTCTCCCTCGACGGCGAGGGCGTCACCTGGACCTTCGCCCGGTCGCTCCTGGAGGAGGGGCTGCGCAGGCCGGCCGGCGGCGGTGACGTGCACCTGTGGCCGTGCGGCCGGAACCGCACGGTGCTGGAGTTCCACTCGCCGTTCGGACTCGCCCTGCTCCACTTCCCCACCCCGGAACTGCGCCACTTCCTGCTGCGGACCTACGACGTGGTCGCCACCGGGCAGGAGGACATGGACGCGGTCGTCGACCGGGGCCTGACCGCCCTGTTCGGGATCGTCTGAGCGCACTCCGGCGCCCCGGAGGCGGTTTTGACTTTTGTTCACCTCCGCCTAACCGTCCAGGTATGGACCTTGGCGATCACCCCGTGCACCCTTGCGCGCGGTGTGCCGCTCGGGCACGCCTGTGACGAGGGCGGGGCGAATGACTCCGATCAGCCGAAGAGGCTTCGTGGGGCTCGGTGCCACCGTGGCGGCGGGCATGGCGACGGGCACCGGCGCACGGCCGGCGGTCGCGGCGCAGCGTGCGACGGCGGCGACCGGCACGATCGCGGACGTGAAACACGTGGTGATCCTCATGCAGGAGAACCGCAGCTTCGACCACTACTTCGGACGCCTCAAGGGCGTCCGCGGCTTCGACGACCGCAGCGGCATCACACTGAACGGCGGCTACCCGGTCTTCGATCAGCCCAACGGCGGCGGCCGGCAGTACCCGTGGAAGCTGAGCGCCACCCCGGCCGCCGGCGGCCACGACGGCGAGACCCTCGCCCAGTGCAACGGCGACCTCCCGCACTCCTGGTCGTCGCAGCACTCGGCATGGAACAAGGGCCGCCTCGACAACTGGGTCTCGGGCGTGGGCAATGTCCGCTCGCTGGGCTATCTGGACCGCTCGGACATCCCGTTCCACTACGCGCTCGCCGACAACTACACCATCTGCGACGCCTACTTCTGCTCCACCCTGAGCGCGACCGGCCCCAACCGCACCTATCTGTGGAGCGGCAAGGTCGACTCCTCCAGCTACGACGGCGGTGACGAGTCCGGCCTGACCTGGCAGACCTACGCCGAGTCCCTGCAGAACGCCGGAGTGACCTGGAAGGTCTACCAGAACGCGGCCGACAACTACGGCGACAACGGCTGCGCCTACTTCAAGAACTTCGCCGACTCCAAGGCCGGCAGCCCTCTTCACGACCGCGGCATGTCCTCCGTCCCGGCCGCCACCGGCTCCACCCCGGACGACATCGCCGCCGCCATCAAGGCCGACGTCCTGGCGGGCACGCTCCCGCAGGTCTCCTGGGTGGTCCCCAACCAGGCCTTCTCCGAGCACCCCTACGCCCCGCCCGGCGACGGCGCGCACTTCGTCAGCCTCGTCTACCAGGCCCTCGCCGCCGACCCGGACGTCTTCGACTCGACCGTCCTGTTCCTCAACTACGACGAGAACGACGGCTACTTCGACCACGTCCCACCGCCCGCCCCGCCCGCCGGCACCGACGGCGAGTTCCTGAACGGCGTGCCCTACGGCTTCGGCTTCCGCGTCCCGATGATCGTCATCTCGCCCTGGACGCGCGGCGGTTGGGTCTCCTCCGAGGTCTTCGAGCACACCTCGGTCCTGCGCTTCCTGGAGACCTGGACCACCGCCCTCGGCAAGCCCGCCGCCTGCCCCAACATCAGCACCTGGCGCCGTAGGGTCAGCGGCGACCTGACCGGCGTCTTCGACTTCGCCCACCCGGTCCACGGCGCGGTGTCCCTGCCCGCGACCGGCGTCATCGGCATCTCCACCTGCGGCCCGCTGCCCAACCCGGTGCCGACGGACAACGCCCTGCCCGTCCAGGAGACCGGCACCCGGCCCGCCCGCGCGCTGCCGTACCAGCCGGGCGGATACCTGGACCACCTGGAGTTCGGGACGGGCGGCAAGATCCTCGCCTGGTTCGCCATGACCAACCAGGGCGGCGCCGCCAAGAGCGCCGCCCACTTCTCCATCCACCCCAACGCCTACCGCGACACCACGCCCTGGCAGTACACGGTCGACCCGGGCGGCACCGCCTCCGACTACTTCAACATCGGGACGGGCTACGGCGGCGGCACGTACGACATCACCATGGTCGGCCCCAACCGCTTCCTGCGCCGCTTCCAGGGCGACGCGACGAAGGCGGGCAAGTCCGCGGAGGTGAGCACCCGTTACGCCGTCGAGCCGGGCACCGGCAAGCTGGCCATCTACTTCAGGATGGCCAACTCCTCTGCTGCCTCGATGAAGTTCACGATCACCTCGAACCACTACCGCGGCGACGGACCGTGGACCTACACCGTCGCCGCGGGCGCGTCCGCGGAGGACTTCTTCAACGCCGTCGCCCACCAGGACGGTTGGTACGACTTCACGGTGACCGTCGACTCCGACGCGACCTGGTCGCGCCGGTTCACCGGACACCTGGAGTCGGGTGCGGCGAGCGTCAGCGGCTGACGTCGGCGTACAGCTCCGGGCGCGGGGCGAGGTCGACGGCCACCCGGCCGCCGCTCTCCAGCGCCCGGATCCCGGCCTCGGCTGTCGCGGAGGACGCGTAGCCGTCCCACACGCTGGGGCCGGTGACCAGGCCGCGCCGGGTGGCGTCGACCCAGGCCTGCACCTCGCGGTCGTAGGCCTCCGCGAACCGGACGAGGTAGTCCAGCGGCACGTCCTCCTGGGCGCTGCCCCGGGTGGTGACGACCATCGAGTGGTCCTCGCCGATCCGGGCGCTGCCCGCCTCGCACACGGCCTCGCAGCGCACCTGGTAGCCGAAGCCGCTGTTGACGAAGATCTCGACGTCGACCAGGGCGCCGCCGTCGGTCTCGAAGAGCACGAGCTGCGGGTCGATCAGGCCCTCGGGGGCGTTCGCCGACGAGCGCGGGCTGAGCACCGTCACAGCGGTGAGTTCCTGGCCCAGCAGCCAGCGGGCGGCGTCGATCTCGTGCGACACCGAGCTGTCGATGAGCATCGCCGAGGTGAAGTACGACGGTGACGACACATTGCGGTGGACGCAGTGCAGCATCAGGGGGCGCCCCAACCGCCCGCTGTCGAGAAGGGACTTGAGGCGCTGGTACTCGGCGTCGTAGCGCCGCATGAACCCGATCTGCGCGAGCCGCCGCCCGAGCCGTGCCTCGGCCTCCACCACGCGGAGCGCGCCGGTGGAGTCGGGCACCATGGGCTTCTCGCACAGCACCGGAAAGCCGCGCGCGAAGGCCGCGAGCAGCGCCTCCTCGTGCGCGGGACCCGGCGAGGCGATGAGCACCGCCTCGACCCCGGGGGCGTCCAGCGCGGCCACGGCGTCCTCGTGCACCGCGACCGCGTTCAGACCGGCCACCGCCTCTTTGGCACGATCCGTGTCCGGGTCGGCCACGGCGGCGACCCTGGCGCCGCTCACCACCTGATCGAGGCGTCGTATGTGGTCGGCTCCCATGTGTCCCGCACCCAGCACGGCCACGCCCAGCAGGTCACCCACGTGCGCACTCCCTCTCCGTCGACGATCACGCCGTAGCGTACGCCGGGCAGGAGGGGCGGCCTCGGGGTGCGGGGGCGGCCTTCGGGGTGCGCCGGGCTCATCGGCGCGCCGGGTTCAGTAGCGCAGGACGCCCGCGATGCCGTCCGCGTCGTTCAGGGTGCCGTCGGGGACGAAGCGGACCTCGGCGCCGGTCTCCAGGCACTGTTCGACGATCTCGTCCACGATGTCCTCGCGGGCGTCCAGATCGGTGCTGTCGGCGGGGACCAGGTGGTCGCCGTGGTCGTCGCGGACCGTGACGCGGTAGTTCTCCTCGACGGCCAGCAGCCGGATCCGGCCCTCCCGGGCGTTCTGCCAGACCTCGTCGACGCCGGCCGCGAACTCCTTGCGCCCGCGCGCCGATTCGAGCTCGCGGGTCACGGCCACGGTGTTCTTGCGCGCCTCGGCGTCGACCAGCGGCCGTACCGCCTGCCACACGGCGTCGGGCGTGCCGTGCGCGAGGCCGCCGTGCGCGATGTGCACCGCGTCCCTGGTCGCGCCGCCGACCTCGTCGAAGGCGGACAGGGCGGCCTGGTCGCCGGTGACGTAGAGCGGGCGCCGGTGCTCGCGCAGGATCCGGCCCATCGCGGTGTCCGCCTCGCGCAGGAAGTGGCGGGTGTCCTCGTCGCGGAAGGTGCTCGGAATGTCGCCGATCCGCTCCTGCCGCTCGGCGTCGAAGTTGTCCCGGTGGTCCCGGGTCAGCGGGAAGCCGCCCACGTGGTCCTCGACGACCCGGTCGACACCGCCGTTCCACAGCGTGACCCGGTCCGCCGCGAGCGACAGCACCCAGAACGGGCGCTCGGAGGCCTGCGCGGAGACGAGATTGCGGGTCAGGAAGGTGTCCGAGAGCACCACACGCTCCGGCACGGACCTGGCGAGGGACCACACCTGGTGCTCGCCCGGCGCGGCGAAGATCACCAGCCCGTCCTCGGCGTGCGCCAGATCGACCTCGGCGAGGGCCTGGTCGAGCTGCCGGGAGACGTCGACGCGCCGCTCCCGGGGGACCGCGGGATCGGCCTCCAGCTGCTTCTTGGCCTCGGCCAGCACATTGCGCAGCCGGACCGGATCCTGGGCGTTGTCGGGCTCGCGGCGATGGGTCGGGGTGAGCACGGAGACCGCGGGGTAGGGGCGCGGGCGCCGCAGTTCGGTGAGGGTGGCGGGACTCAGTGCGTGCTCCATACCAGCACGATAGGGCCGATTCACGGATGGGGCATATGGGAGGAACCCCACCAGGCAATCGCGACATTTGGTTGCTAACGTCCCTCGGGTGACGCAAGCCGCCACCACCGAATCCCGGACCACGGCCGCCAAGCTGACCCTGCCGACGCTGACGACGATGGTCGTCGGCTCCATGGTCGGGGCCGGGGTGTTCTCGCTCCCGCGCAGGTTCGCGCAGGAGACGGGCGTGGCGGGCGCGCTCATCGCCTGGGCCGTCGCCGGCACGGGCATGCTGATGCTGGCCTTCGTGTTCCAGACCCTCGCGGTCCGCAGACCCGACCTCGACGCCGGTGTCTACGCCTATGCCAAGGCCGGGTTCGGCGAGTACCTCGGCTTCTTCTCCGCGTTCGGCTACTGGGCCAGCGCCTGCGTCGGCAACGTGACGTACTGGGTGCTGATCATGTCGACGGTCGGCACCATCGCCCCGTCGCTCGGCGAGGGGGACACCGTCCTCGCGGTGGTCCTCTCCTCGGCCGGTCTGTGGCTCTTCTTCCTGCTGATCAGCCGCGGGGTGAAGGAGGCGGCGGCCATCAACCGCATCGTCACCGTCGCCAAGGTCGTGCCGATCCTCGTCTTCGTCGTCCTGGCGCTCTGCTACCTCAAACCCCATGTCTTCGCCGAGAACTTCGGCGGCGCCGACTACGCGGGCTCCCTGTTCCAGCAGGTCAAGGGCACCATGCTGGCCACCGTCTTCGTGTTCCTCGGCGTCGAGGGCGCAAGCGTCTACTCCCGGCACGCCAAGCGCCGCGAGGACGTCGGACGCGCGACGGTCCTCGGCTTCCTGAGCGTCTTCGCCGTCTTCGCGTCGGTGACGATCGTGTCGTACGGCCTGATGCCGATGGGCGAGATCGCCGAACTGCGGCAGCCGTCGATGGCCGGCGTGCTGGAGCACGCGGTGGGCACCTGGGGGAAGGTCTTCGTCAGCGTCGGGCTGATCGTCTCCGTGCTGGGCGCCTATCTCGCCTGGACGCTGATGGCCGCCGAGGTGCTGTTCGTCGCCGCCAAGGACGACGACATGCCGCGCTTCCTGAAGACGTCCACGGCCGCCGACGTACCCGTCCCCGCACTGGTGATGACCACCCTGCTCAGCCAGGTCGTCCTGATCGTCACCTACTTCTCCGACGACGCCTTCAACTTCGCGCTGGACCTGACCAGTTCACTGACCCTGATCCCGTTCCTGCTCGCCGCCGGCTTCGCCGTACGCATGGCGCTCGCCGAAAACCGGCGCGGACGTGCGGAGTTGACGGTCGCGGTGCTCGCCACGGTCTACACCGCGTTCCTCCTCTACGCGGCGGGGCTGAAGTACCTCCTCGTCTCGTTCATCATCTACGCGCCCGCCACCTTCCTGTTCGTCAAGGCCCGCAGGGAACAGGGGCGTTCGCCCTTCTCGGCCCGTGAACTGGTGATCCTCGCCGTCTCGATCGCCGGCGCCGCCGTCGGGATCGTCGCCCTGACGCTGGGCTGGATCAGCCTCTGACCTCGCCCCCGACCCCCGGAAAGGTGCCCCGTGACCAGTCAGGACAGCGTGAACCGACATGAGTACGGCGTCCACTCCGAGGTCGGCCGCCTCCGCAAGGTCCTGGTGTGCGCGCCGGGCCTCGCCCACCGCAGGCTCACCCCGACCAACTCCGACGACCTCCTCTTCGACGACGTGATGTGGGTCGAGAACGCCCAGCGCGACCACGCCGATTTCGTCAACAAACTCCGTGAACGCGGCGTCGACGTCGTCGAGTTGCACGAACTGCTCGCCCAGACCATGACGATCCCGGCCGCCAGGGACTGGCTCCTGGACCGGAAGATCGTCGCCAACGAGGTCGGCCTCGGCCTCATCGACGCGACCCGCGCCTACCTGGAGAGCCTCGAACCGGCCGCCCTGGCCCGGTACCTGATCGGCGGCCTCGCCACCACCGACCTCCCGGACGAGTACCGCACCGACCACGTCGCCCTCGTCCGCGAGTCGACCGGCGTCCGCGAATACCTGATGCCACCGCTGCCCAACACCCTCTACACCCGCGACACCACCTGCTGGCTCTACGGCGGCCTCACGCTCAACCCGCTCTACTGGCCCGCCCGGCACGACGAGACCCTCCTGATGAAGGCGATCTACACCTTCCACCCGGACTTCGCGGGCTCCGTCGTCTGGTGGGGCGACCCCGAACTCGACTGGGGGCAGGCCACGTTCGAGGGCGGCGACATCATGCCCGTCGGCAACGGCGTCGTCCTGATGGGCATGAGCGAACGCACCTCGCGCCAGGCCATCACCCAAGTCGCCAAAGCACTCTTCGAGTTGGGCGCCGCCGAGCACGTCGTCGTCGCCGGGATGCCCCGGCTGCGCTCCGCCATGCACCTCGATACGGTCTTCACCTTCGCCGACCGCGACCTGGTGACCCTGTACCCGGCCATCATGGACGCCGTCCACACCTTCTCCCTGCGCCCCGGCGACAAGGCCCCCGGCGTCGACATCGTCGACGAGGGCTCGACCCCGTTCACCGACGTCGTCGCCAAGGCACTCGGGCTGCCCGGACTGCGGATCGTCGAGACGGGCGGCGACAGCTACGCCTCCGAGCGCCAGCAGTGGGACAGCGGCAACAACGCGGTCGCGCTGGAACCGGGCGTGGTCTTCACCTACGACCGCAACACCCAGACCAACACCCTGCTGCGCAAGGCCGGTGTCGAGGTCATCACCATCGTCGGCGCCGAACTCGGGCGCGGCCGGGGCGGCGGCCACTGCATGACCTGCCCGATCGTGCGGGATCCGGTGGAGTTCTGAACGCTCTGGCGCACGGGAGATGTTGTCCAACTCTTTGCCCATGGCCGGTTCCTGGCGCGCACCGCCCGGTGGCACGCCGGTCGGCGGATCTCGGGGACGCAAAGCACGGCTGAAAGCGGTGGGGTGGTACGGCCGCTCAGGTTACGGGCATGTTGACCGGCCTCGCCGCCGTGACCCACCCTCGACATGTAGGTGCTAGATACAACTGGTTCGGCGGGGCAACCTTCCTCATCGGGAAAGCGCCAGGTGGGACGGGGTTCCCCGGCCGGCCGAACGCAGGAGGTAACGCATGTGCGGCATCACCGGCTGGGTCTCCTTCGACCGTGAACTGCGCACCGAGGCCGCGACATTGGATGCGATGACGGAGACGATGGCCTGCCGCGGCCCGGACGACCGCGGCACCTGGGTCCAGGGTCACGCGGCCCTCGGCCACCGCCGGCTCGCGATCATCGACCTGCCCGGCGGCCGTCAGCCGATGACCGCCGACACGGCGGACGGCCCGGTCGCGCTCGTCTACTCGGGAGAGGCCTACAACTTCACCGAGCTCCGCCGCGAACTCGCCGACAGGGGACACCGGTTCACCACCGACTCCGACACCGAGGTGGTCCTGCGCGGCTACCTCGAATGGGGCGACGGCGTCGCCGAACGCCTCAACGGCATGTACGCCTTCGCGATCTGGGACAGCCGCCGCGACCGACTCGTCATGATCCGCGACCGCATGGGCATCAAGCCCTTCTACTACCACCCGACCTCGGACGGCGTCCTGTTCGGCTCCGAACCGAAGGCGATCCTCGCCAACCCGCTGGCCCGCCCCAAGGTCACCCTGGACGGCCTGCGCGAACTCTTCACCATGATCAAGACACCCGGACACGCGATCTGGGACGGCATGCACGAGGTCGAGCCCGGCACCGTCGTCACCGTCGACCGCTCGGGCCTGCGGCGGCGCGTCTACTGGCAGTTGGAGACCCGCCCGCACACCGACGACCGCGACGCCACCGTCGCCCATGTCCGCACCCTCCTCGACGACATCGTCCGCCGCCAGCTCGTCGCCGACGTACCGCGCTGCACCCTGCTCTCCGGCGGCCTCGACTCCTCCGCCATGACCGCGATCGCCGCCCGCCAACTCGCCGAGCACGGCGAGAAGGTGCGCAGCTTCGCCGTCGACTTCGTCGGCCAGAACGAGAACTTCGTCGCCGACGAACTGCGCGGCACCCCCGACACCCCCTACGTGCACGACGTGGCCCGCGCCTCCGGCACCGACCACCAGGACATCGTCCTCGACGCACAAGCGCTCGCCGACCTCGACGTCCGCGCGAAGATGCTCCGCGCCCGCGATCTGCCCCTGGGCTTCGGCGACATGGACGCCTCGCTGTACCTGCTCTTCCGCGCCATCCGTGACCAGTCCACGGTCGCCCTGTCCGGCGAGTCCGCCGACGAGGTCTTCGGCGGCTACCTCCAGTTCTTCGACGAGGAGGCCCGGCGCGCCGACACCTTCCCCTGGCTGGTCCGCTTCGGCCAGCACTTCGGGGAGGACTCCGACATCCTGCGCGCCGACCTGACCGAGGCCCTCGACACCCAGGCGTACACGGCGGACGGCTACCGCACGGCCGTCGCCGGCATCCAACGCCTCGACGGGGAGAGCGACTTCGAGTTCCGCATGCGGCGCATCTGCCATCTCCACCTCTCCCGCTTCGTGCGCATCCTCCTCGACCGCAAGGACCGCGCGAGCATGGCCGTCGGCCTGGAGGTCCGCGTCCCGTTCTGCGACCACCGGCTCGTCGAGTACGTCTTCAACACCCCCTGGGCCCTCAAGTCCTACGACGGACGCGAGAAGACCCTGCTCCGGGAGGCCACCGCGGACGTCCTCCCGAGGTCCGTCTACGACCGGGTCAAGAGCCCCTACCCGTCCACCCAGGACCCCAAGTACGCGGTCGCCCTCCAGGACCACGCCAAGGACCTCCTCGCCCGGCCCTCCCACCCGGTCTTCGACCTCGTCGACCGCGAGAGGCTCCGCCGGGCCGCCCACCGCGACACCCCCATCAGCACCCAGGCGGGGCGCCGGGGCCTGGAACGCGCCCTCGACCTGGCCCTCTGGATGGACCTCTACAAGCCCGAGATCTCGCTCACCTGAGTCAGGGCGCGGGCACGGTGTCCGACGGGCACGAACTCCCGCTGGGCGGCAGGGAACCGTAGAGCAGGAAGTCGTCGACCTTGCCGTGCACGCACTTCGAGGACGCGTAACCGGTGTGGCCCTCGCCCTTGTTGTCGAGCACCACGGCCGACGACCCCAGCCGCTGGGCCGTCTCCACGGTCCAGCGGTACGGCGTCGCCGGGTCGCCCCGGGTGCCGACGAGCAGCATCTTCGACGTGTCCACGTCCTTGACGTCGTCGCGGATGTAGTCGGTGCCCTTGGGGCGGCCGTAGCACATCAGCACTTCGGTGAGCCGGTAGCGGCCGAAGACCGGTGAGGCCGCCTCGTACTCGGCGCGCAGCGCGTCCAGGTGCCCGGTGATCTGCTCGGCGGTGGGGCGGTCGGGGTCGTCGGCGCAGTTGACGGCCATCAGGGCGGCCGGGAGGTTGTCGAGCGGGACGTCCTGGGCGTCGACGATCCCGCCGCTGCCGCCGAGCCGGGGGACGCCGGTGCCGCCCGAGGAGAACCCCATGACGGCCCGCGTGTCACCGTCCTCCACCAGGGAGGCGATGGCCCGCTCCAGCGCGGGCCACAACTGCCTGCTGTACAGCGCCTGGCTGATGGAGCCGACCAGGTCCTGGCCGGAGAACGTGTCGCCGAAGTCTGTCTCCACCGGGTCCTTGTCGAGGGAGCGGACGAGCTGCACGGCCCGATCCGGTGCCTCGCGGGCGTCCGTCCCGAAGGGGCACGCGATGTCCTGCACGCACCAGTCGAGGAAGTCCTCCAGCGCCGTCTGCTGCCCCTGGGCGCCCGCGATGCCCTGCTCGGACAGCGGTTCGGTCAGGGTGTCGACGCCGTCGAGCACCAACCGGCCGACCTTCTTGGGGAATTGGGCCGCGTACACCGCGCCGAGCCGCGTCCCGTACGAGAAGCCGAGGTAGTTGAGCTTCTTGTCGCCCAGGGCCTGGCGCATCACGTCCAGGTCCCGGGAGGCGTTGACCGTGCCGATGTGCGGCAGGACGGGGCCGGAGTACTTGGCGCAGGTCGCCGCGGACTTCCGCAACTGCCGCAGGACGACCTCGGGGTCGCTGCTGTCGGACGGGTCCTCCCCGGCCTCGGCCGAGCCCTCGTCGGTGCCCGCGCCGCAGCTCACGGGCGAGGACTGGCCGACACCGCGCGGATCGAAGGTGACGACGTCGTAGCCGTTCGTCAGATCCATGAACTCCTTGCCGTCCGAGGCGAGTTCACTCACCCCGGCGCCACCGGGACCGCCGAAGTTCAGCAGCACGGAACCCCGTGACCTGCCGGTCGCGCGGTACCGGGCGAGCGCGAGATCGAGGGTCCGCGCGCCGGGCTTCGCGTAGTCGAGCGGGACCGTGACCTTCCCGCACTGCAGGTCCTTGGGCGCGTCCATGTCCTTGCACGCGGCCCACTTCACCTTCTGCCGGTAGAACCGGGACAGGTCGGGCTGCGGCCGGTCGTCGGCCGTGGCGAGCGCGGGCACCCCCGCGCCGAGCAGCGCCAGCGTGAGGACCCCGGTGAACGCGCGGCGCCGGAGCGCGGGCCGCGTTGACAGCTTGGCCAGCATCAATGCCTCCAAGAACGCGCCGTGACCAGCGCCTTCGATCACGATAAGGGGGCCTCACCGGCCCCGCCTCCCGGCGAGCGGGACGGCGCCGAGTGCCGTATTCTGCGCCCCTTCCATGGACCCGAAAGGTTTTCCGACTAATGGTTTTCCGACTGATAGGGAAGAGTGACGAATAGTTCGATAACCGCGACCCTCGAAGGGGTGAAAGGCAGATAAGCCATAACTCGCATCGTGCGCCCGCGTTTTATCCGGTGCGGGTGTGTGCCCGCTACATCTCTGGGAAGGCAGGGAACCTATGAAACGGGTTGCCCGAAACGGTGTGATCGCCGTCGCCGCCGCGTCCGGTGCGCTGGCCGCGGCGATGCCGGCGTTCGCGGACTCCGGTGCGGACGGCACCGCGGCCGGTTCGCCCGGGGTGATCTCCGGCAACACCATTCAGCTCCCGGTGCACGTACCGGTGAACGTGTGCGGGGACACCGTGAACGTGGTGGGACTCCTCAATCCCGCCATGGGGAACAGCTGCGCCAATGACAGCGGCGCGAAAGCCCCGGGCGTCCACAGGAGCGGCGGGAAGAACACCGGCCGGGCGCACGGCGGCGCCGTCGCACAGGGCGGCGAAAAGGATTCTCCGGGTCTGCTCTCCGGCAACGGGCTGCAACTCCCGATCCACCTCCCCGTCAATGTCAGCGGCAATTCCGTGAGCGTGGTCGGCGTCGGCAACCCGAGCGTGGGCAACCACTCCGAGAACACCTCGGGCGGCGACCACCCCCACCACCCCGCGCCGCCGGCCCCCGCGCCCACCGTGCCGGTCAAGCCGCACCCCGGCCCGGCACCGATGACGGAGGTGAAGGGGCACCCCGCCCAGCCCGTGGCCGAGGCGTCACTCGCCCACACGGGCGCCGACGGCACCATCCCGGCCGCAGCCCTGAGCGCGGGCCTCCTCCTGGGCGGCGCCGCTCTCTACCGGCGCTACCGCCCCACGGCGGGACGCTGACCCCGGCACCCGCACCAGGACGGAAGGCCCCACCGGGCAGGTGACCGGTGGGGCCTCCGCCGTGCCGGGGCACGTGGGCGCGAGGTCACCGGAGGCGTGAGGGGCACCGCTGGCGCGAGGAGCGGGGTGTCAACTCCTAGGAGCCGTCCGGGAGTTCACCGGAGCCCTCCGACGGAGCCCTGAGCAGTGCGCGGGCGGACTTCCGGAACGCGGTCAACAGGCGGTGGTGCTCGCCCGCGCGGGTCGCCAGGGCGACATGGCTCGGCTCGACGCCGTGGAGCGGGATCGCCGTGATGTCGGGGCGGACCGTCTGGCCGGGCCGCAGACCGGCCGCGATCGCCACGGCCCGTCCGTCGGCGACGAACTCGAACTTGTCCTCCAGGGCCGTGATGACCGGACCGCCGGGTGCCGGGCGGCCGTCCGGCCGGGGATCGATGCGCCAGAAGGCGGTCCATGCCGGGTCCGCGCCGGGCATCCGAGGGAGCGGCTCGTCGGCGATGTCGTCCAAGGTCACGGACTCCTTGCCGGCGAGCCGGTGGTCGAGCGGGACGAGCAGGATGCGCGGCTCGTCGTAGAGGATCGTGACGTCCAACTGGCCGGTGGGGAAAGGCAGTCGGGCCACCACCGCGTCGACCCGCCGGTCGAGCAGGGCCGTCCGCACGTCGTCGTAGGCGAGATGGGCGACGTGCACATCGGCGTCCGGATGCCTGCGCCGTACGTCGCGCACCGCCGGGGTGACGAAGAGGTTCGCCATGTAGCCGACGGTGAGGCGGCCGGGCTGCGCGGCGGCGCGGGTCTCGGCGGCGGCCTGCGCGGTGGCGCGCAGCAGCGCCCTGGCGCGCGGCAGGAAGACCTCCCCGGCCTCGGTGAGCCGGGTGCCCTGCGGGGTACGGTCCAGCAGGCGGGCGCCCAACTGGTCCTCCAGGCGCCGCACTTGACGACTCAGCGACGGCTGGGTGATGTGCAGAGCCTCGGCGGCACGGCCGAAGTGCCGCTGGTCGGCGACGGCGATGAAGTACCGCACGAGACGCAGTTCGAGATCGGGGGCGGGCGGGAGGTCCGTCATGCCTGGAGTGTACTGCGACACTCGGAGGCGGTCTCGCCGAATATGGGCTTTGAGCTGCTGCGATGCCTGAAGCGTATTGCGTCATGCGTAACAGGCTTTGGACCCGGAACCCGCGCGAAGCCACGATGGAAACACATCGCAGCTCCACACCCACCTCTTCGAAGGAACGCACCATGCGTGTTTTCGTCACCGGCGCCAGCGGCTTCATCGGCTCGGCCGTGGTCCGTGAACTGCTCGACGCCGGGCACACGGTCACCGGACTGGCCCGCTCGGACGCGTCCGCCGAGGCGCTGACCGCGGCCGGGGTCGCCGTGCACCGGGGATCGCTCGGCGACCCCGACAGCCTGCGCGCGGGCGCCGAGGCGGCGGACGGGGTCTGCCATCTGGCGTTCATCCACGACTTCTCCGACTTCGCCGCCAACTGCGCCACCGACCTGCGCGCCGTCGAGACCATCGGCGAGGCGCTCGCGGGCACCGACAAGCCCTTCGTCGTCACCTCCGGCACCCCCGGGCTTCCCGGCGGGAAGGTGGCGACCGAGGAGGACCAGGTCGACCCCGGGTCCTTCGCGGCGGTCCGGCAGCCGTCCGAGCTCGCGGCGGTCGCGCTGGCGGAGCGCGGGGTGCGGTCGTCGGTCGTGCGGCTGCCCCGGTCCGTGCACGGTACGGGAGACCAGGGCTTCGTCCCCCAACTCATCGCCACCGCACGGGAGAAGGGCGTGTCGGCGTACGTCGGTGACGGCAGTGCCCGGTGGCCCGCCGTGCACCGGCTCGACGCGGCGCGGTTGTACCGGTGGGCCCTGGAGTCGGCACCGGCGGGTTCCCAGTACCACGCGGTCGGCGACGAGGGGCTGGAGCTGCGGTCGATCGCGGAGGTCATCGGCCGGCGGCTCGGCGTACCGACCGCGAGCGTGCCGGCCGAGCAGGCGGCCGAGCACTTCGGCTTCCTCGGTCTCGTCGCCTCGATGGACTGCCCGGCGTCCAGCGTGCTCACGCGCAAGCAGACGGGCTGGGAGCCGGTGGAGCCGGGACTGCTGGCCGACCTTGAGGCGGGGCACTACTTCGGGGACGTGTAGGGACCCGCGGGGATCAGGGGCGGTCGGGAGCCGTCGTCCGGCCGCGGGCCGGTCGGGGTCGGTCGCGCCCACGCGGCGGAGCCGCACCTGGCCCCGCGTCCCTCGGTGTGTCCGCGCCGGTGCCGGTCGGAAACGCGTGCCGGCGGCCCAGCGCTACGACGGTGAGCGCGCCCGCGACCAACGGCAACGCCGTCCAGGGCAGCGCCCCGGCACCCCACCCCGACAGCGCCAGGCCGCCGGTGAACGAGCCGCCCGCGATACCCGCGTTGTACACCGTGGTCTGCAACGACGTTGCCACGTCGGCCTGTTGGGGGCCGGAGGCGTTGACGAGAGCGGTCTGCACGAGTGTGGGGGCGCCGCCGAAGGCAACTCCCCACGCGGCGACGGACGTCAGCAGGACGGCGGGGGAGCCGGGGTACAGGCCGAGGACGCACATGACCGCCGCGATCAGGGCCAGCGCGCCCAGCAGGGCGGGCCGTGCCCAGCGGTCCACGAGGGCGCCGGTGGCCCAGATCCCGACGACCGTGGCGGCCCCGAACACCAGCAGGACGACGTCCGTACGGCCGTAGCCGGTGTACGCCGTGAACGGGGCGACGTACGTGTACATCACCTGATGTCCCAGCAGCAGGAACAGAGTGACCGAGAGGACGGCCGGGATTCCGGGGAGTACGGCGACGCCCCGCAACGGGACGCGTGCGCCCGGGAGTTCGCCGGGGAAGGCGGGCACCCGGCGCCGTATCCAGACCACGACGAGCAGCGCCAGTGCCGACAGCGTGCCGAACGCCGTGCGCCAGCCGACCGCGTCGGCCAGAGCGGTGCCGGCGGGGATGCCCAGGGAGAGGGCGAGGGTGATCCCGGCCAGGACGACCGCGATGGCCCGGCCACGCCGCTCGGCCGGCACCATCCGGGCCGCGTACCCGGCGAGCATCGCCCACATCGTGCCGCCCATGATCCCGGCCAGCAGCCGGGCGCCGAAGG
Organism: Streptomyces sp. NPDC090083; assembly: GCF_044747445.1. NCBI lineage: Bacteria > Bacillati > Actinomycetota > Actinomycetes > Kitasatosporales > Streptomycetaceae > Streptomyces > Streptomyces sp. NPDC090083. The sequence continues at coordinate 239,650 of NZ_JBIVED010000009.1, forward strand.
TGACGGCGTACGACGAGGACAGCGCGACCACCGCGTCGGCGCAGGCGAATCCCAGCAGCGTACCGACGAGGACCGGGCGGCGCGGCAGTCCGCGCAGCGCGGCGGTGACCGGGATCGCGGCCAGGAAGGACGCGACCGCGTAACCGGTGACGAGGAAGCCGACCCGCGCCTCGGAGACGCCGAGCGCGGGCGCCATCCGGGGCAGCAGCCCTGCGGGGAGGAGTTCCGTCAGGACGGCGGTGAAGGCGGCCGTGGACAGGGCGAGGAGCCCGGACCAGGGCAGGGCTGTGCCCCTGGCCTGGGATGCGGTGGTCATGGGACCATGGTCGAACCCTCACATCAGTGTGAAGGCAAGCGCGTCCCGCGAACGGGCCCCGCGCGCGGTCCCCGGAGGCAGGCATGAAGATCGGCGAGCTGTCCCGCCGCACCGGCGTCCCGACCCGCCTCCTGCGCTACTACGAGGAACAGGACCTGCTCCACCCCGACCGCACCGAGAACGGCTACCGCTTCTACGGCGAGCCCGCGGTCCGGGACGTCCAGCAGATCCGCGGACTGCTCGACTCGGGGCTGACCACCGAGATGATCCGCGCGATCCTGCCGTACCTCTCCGGACCCGAGGAGATCCACGTCCCCGCGGAATGCCTGACTCCGGAGACGGCCGCCCTGCTCAGCGGTCATGTCGAGCGGATACAGGCCCGCATCGACTGCCTGGCCCGCAACCGCGACCGGCTCAGCGCCTATCTGGCGGCGGTACGGCCCGACATGCCCGCGCAGGGACCGTAATCCCGTTGCCGGGTCCGCCGGCGGATGGTGGAGTGACCGCATGGATCATGCCTCGGTACTCGCCCTCCACGACCGCGACCTGCGCGAGGGCGCCCGTCCCGACGGCCCCGGCGCCCGGGTCGAGCGGGTCGGGGGAGTGGTGCGCCACGTCGCCGACGGAGACGGCTGGAACGGCGTCCTGTGGTCGGACCTGGACACGGCGGACGCCGACGCGGTGATCGCCGAGCAGATCGCGTACTTCACCGCGCTCGGCCGCGACTTCGAGTGGAAGCTCTACGGCCACGACCTGCCGACGGATCTCGGCCGGCGGCTGGCGGCGGCCGGGTTCACGCCCGAGCCGCAGGAGACGCTGATGGTCGGCGAGATCACCGACCTCGTCCTCGACGCCCGACTCCCGGACGGCATAAGGCTGTTGGCCGCCACCGACCCCGCCGGTATCGACCTCGTGGCGGACGTCCACGCGAAGGCCTTCGGCACGGACGGTTCCCGGCTGCGCGCCCGGCTGCTCGACCAACTGGCCGCCGATCCCGACACGGTCGTGGCCGTCGTCGCCCTCGCCGGTGACGAACCGGTGAGCGCGGCACGCATGGAACTCGTCCCCGGCACCCCCTTCGCCGGGCTGTGGGGCGGCGGCACGGTCGAGGCCTGGCGGGGCCGCGGCATCTACCGCGCCCTCGTCGCCCACCGCGCCCGCATCGCCGCCGACCGCGGCTACCGCTACCTTCAGGTCGACGCCTCCGACCAGAGCCGCCCCATCCTCGAACGCCTCGGCCTCGCCCCGCTGACCACCACCACGCCGTACGTCTACGAGCCGTAGACCGGCGGGTCCGCGCACGGATGTCACAATCGCGGCGGCTCGATCCGTCACGTCTGACATGACGACGAATGAGAGCAGTCCTGGCCGGCAGGAGATCCTCCTCGCCGGTGGGAGCGGCGTCCTCGGCCGCCACATCGCCCAGGCCCTGACCGACGCGGGCCACCAGGTCACCGGCCTCGGCCGCGGGCCGGGCAACGGTATCCGCGCCGACCTCATGGACCGTGACGCACTGCTGCGCGCGGTCGACGGACGCCACTTCGACACGGTGATCCACGCGGCGACCGCCCTGCGCAAGCCACCCGTGCGGCACCGCGACATGCGCGCCACCGACGCCCTGCGCATCGAGGGAACCACCCACCTCATCGAGGCGGCGCGCGCCACCGGCGCCCGCCGTTTCATCGTCGAGTCGATCGTCCTCGGCTACGGCTACGGCGACCTCGGCAGCCGTCCCCTCACCGAGGACGACCCCTTCGCCCCGCGCGGCACCACCCCGCAGTTGGAGGAGCACCTCGCGGGCATGCGCGAGAAGGAGCAACTCGCCCTCGGGGCAAAGGACCTGGAGGGCATCTCCCTCCGCTTCGGCCTCCTCTACGGCCCCGGCGGCACCGACGCCCTCCTCCCCATGCTGCGCGGGCGCCGGCTCCCCACGCCCCACGACGGCGGCCGGGTCCTGCCCTGGACCGAACTCACCGACGCGGGCCGCGCGGTGGCCGCCGCCGTCGCCCACGGGCGGCCGGGCGAGGCCTACAACATCGCCGACCGGACGCCCCTCGGCTTCCGCGCCCATCTCCTGTGCGTGGCCGAGGAGTTCGGCCTTCCGAAGCCGATGGCCCTGCCGCTGTGGGTGGTTCGCCCGATGACGTACGCCCACACGATGATGACCTGCAGTCTGCGGGTGTCCAGCGCGAAGGCGGAACGGGAGCTGGGCTGGACCCCGCGGTACGTGTCGAGCGCCGAGGGCCTGGCGGCACTGCACGCCGCCCGGTGAGCGCGCGTGCGTCCGCCCCCGAGCGGTGCGCAAGGGGGCGGACGCGCGGAAGCCGGCCCGCGGCTCGCGGGCCGGACTTCGCATCGACGAGCGGGATGATGCCTGGTGGCAGGGGGCGCCCGTCAGGAGTGCGGATCGAGGAGGGCCGGGCGCCGTGCCCGCACCGGCGCGCCTCCGGCCGGTCTCACCCGCGGCACGTCCCGACCGCCGCTCAGCGGCGCGCCCTGGACCGATCCAGCGCTGCGATGCCGACCGCTGCCAGGCCGATCTGAATCAGCCACTCGATCCAGTCGATGCCCTTGGTGTCGGCGACCCCGAGGCCCGATGCGATGGCCGCACCGATGAGCGCGGCCACGATGCCGACCACGATCGTCAGGATGACGCCGATGTGCTGGCGGCCCGGAACGACCAGCCGTCCCAGCACGCCAATGATGATGCCGATGATGATGGCACTGACTACGCCCGAGATCTCCATCTCCGCCCCTCTTTGTCGATATCCCCGCTCTCTTCATCTGCCCGCTGTACGTCCAGGCAGTCCGACCGACTTTCGCCGTCCGTTATTGCCGGGACTTTCTGTTCACGACCCCGTCATGCCATGTACCTTTCAAACGTTCAACGCGTGTAGAACTCCCCAACTACCGTTCTACGCGCGCAGATCAGGCGCCCGCATCGCACCTTTCCCCATCCCCTCACGGAGGTTCGCCGGATGCTTGGATCCAGAAGATCCCGCCGCAGACTCACCACCGCCCTCGCCGGCCTGGGACTTGTCGTCACGGGGGCGACGCTTCAGGTCACCACCACGGCCACGCCCGCGCACGCGGCCACCACCCACCGCGTCCTGTTCGACGACGGCCACGCCGAAGAGGCCGGGAACGCGGACTGGATCATCTCCACCAGCAAGCCCGACCCGCTCGCCCAGGACTCCTCCCCGTCCGCCGAGACCGACTGGACCGGCGCGCTCTCCTCGTGGGGCGTCGCCCTGCAGAAGACCGGCAGCTACAGCCTGAAGACCGCCACCAGCGCGCTCACGTACGGCGGTTCGTCGACGACCGACCTGTCGAACTTCGACACGCTGGTCCTGCCGGAGCCGAACACGCTGTTCACGACCGCCGAGAAGACCGCGATCATGACGTTCGTCAAGAACGGCGGCGGTCTGTTCATGATCTCCGACCACACCGGCGCCGACCGCAACAACGACGGCTACGACGCGGTCGAGATCCTCAACGACCTGATGACGAACAACAGCGTCGACTCGACCGACCCGTTCGGCTTCTCCATCGACACACTCGACATCAGCTCCGGCTACCCGGCGGCCATCAGCGACAGCACGGACCCGGTCCTGCACGGCTCCTTCGGCACGGTCACCAAGAGCCTCATCGCCGACGGGACGACGGCCACGCTCAAGCCCGCCGACAACTCGGCGGTCAAGGGCCTCGTGTACCGCAGCGGTTACTCCGGCAACACCGGCGCCTTCTTCGCCACCAGCACCTTCGGCAGCGGTCGCGTCGCGTTCTGGGGCGACAGCTCACCCATCGACGACGGCACCGGCCAGTCCGGCAACACGCTCTACGACGGCTGGAACGACACCGGCGCCACCAACGCGGCCCTCGCCCTCAACGCCACCGCTTGGCTGGCCGGCGAGGGCACCAGCGGCGGAGGCGGGGGCGGCGGCACCACCTGCACCGCCGCGCAGCTCCTCGGCAACAACGGCTTCGAGTCGGGCAACACCACCTGGAGCGCCACCAGCGGCGTCATCACCAACTCCAGCAGCGAGGCCGCGCGTACCGGTTCGTACAAGGCCTGGCTCGACGGCTACGGCACCGCCACCACCGACACCCTGTCCCAGTCGGTGTCCATCCCGTCCGGCTGCACCACCGCCGCGCTGAGTTTCTATCTCCACATCGACACGGCGGAGACGACGACCAGCACGGCGTACGACACGCTCAAGGTCCAGGTCCTCAACAGCTCCGGCACCGTCCTGAGCACCCTGGCGACCTACTCCAACCTGAACGCGGCCAGCGGCTACACCCAGCGCAGCTTCAGTCTCGCGAGCTACGCGGGGCAGACCGTCACCCTCAAGTTCACCGGCGTGGAGGGTTCCACGCTGCAGACGTCCTTCGTCATCGACGACACGGCGCTGAACGTCAGCTGACGGCGACCGGTGGGGCCCGGCGGCGGCCGGGCCCCACCGGTTCACCGCGCCGCGAACGTGCGCTCCGGGGTGTTCCACCCGGAGACCCGCACGCGGGGCACCGACCCGTGCAGATCGGCCGTCCGGTAGGTCGCCGTCAGCGTCGCCGACTCCCCGGGCCACAGGCTCACGTCGTTGTCGGACCACCGCACCGGCAGCACGGGTCTGCCCGCCGAGTCCACGAGATGGACGTCGGTGAGGAGCGAAGGCGCCTTCCCCTTACCGGTGTTGCGCACCGTGACCGTCGTCGTCGACGTGCCGTGCGGACCCGCCGCGGTCGACACCGCCGCCGAGACCGGCGTCCGCGCCATCGAGCCGAGCCCCGTGAGGTCGGCGTAGCTCGTCGTCGGCGTGTGGTACCAGTCGGTGTGCGCCCAGTCGAGCGTGTCGGGCCGGCCGGAGAGCCAGTACACGTTCCGGCTCACCTCCTTGCCGGACGCGTCGGTCAGGGTGAGGCGCACCAGGTACGTCGTGGACAGACCGGGCACCGAGGAGGGCGCGGGCAGGGTGAGCGCCGCGCTGTGCGCGCCGCCGCCGGAGACCTCCACCCCGGGCACCTTCTTGTCGTACCTCCGCGTGCCGTCGGTGTCGAACAGGGTGGCGCGGGCGGTGAGTCGGCGTGCGGGTGCGTTCCGGTTGTTCACCAGGACGACCGAGCGGTCGTCGTAGGAGTACTGGATGTGCAGCGGCTCGTTGGCCTTCTTCGCGCCGAAGTAGGCGCCGCCCTGGTCGAGGTAACGGTCCGTCAACTGCCAGTGCAGGGAGGTCCAGCCGCTGTTGAACATCCAGTAGACGACTCCGGTCGCGGGCTTCGAGGCGTCGGTGGCGTTGCGCTCGTAGGCCTCGAACTGGGCCCGTACGTTCTCGTACTGGGCCAGTTGGGCCTTGCGGACGTAGTCGGTGAGGCTCGTCGGCGGGCCGTAGCGGCCGGCGAGGGCGTTGTCGTAGATCTTCAGGGTGGCGAAGGTGGAGGACGGGGAGCGGTGGTACTGCTTCGCGGCCGGGTCCTTCCAGAGGGTGGCCAGTTCGGCCGGGGTCATCATGCGCCGCAGGGTGTCGAGGGTGGGGATGTCGGGGCCCGCGCTGGTCTCTGAGTTGAAGCCGGTGGCGCCGCCCTCGCGTTTGGCGTACCAGTAGCCGGGCGGCACCCAGTCGTAGGGGCCGGTCATCTTCATGCCCGAACTGCCGCTGACGGGTGCGGAGTTGTCGGAGGCGGCGGCGACCACCGGAGTGTTCCAGTCGGCGGCCCTCAGGGCGTCCAGGTAGGTCTTCTCGATCTTCGCGTCGGGGGCGAAGTCGCTGCCGATGAGGAAGGAGACCACGCTCGGGTGGTCGCGCAGCCGGGCGGCCTCGGCGGCCATCGACGCCTTGGCGACCGGGTAGTCGGCGGCGGTCCACGTGTCGCCGGTCTCGTCGCCGTTGACCTGGCCCTCCCACTTGTCGCAGCACTCCCAGCCCGGGAGGGTCAGGATGCCGTAGCGGTCGGCGAGGTCGAAGAACTCGTCCGGCTCGATGTGGCCTTCGAGGCGGATGGTGTTGAGGCCCAGGTCGAGGGCGTACCTCAGGCGGTCCTCGACATACGTCCGGTCCCAGCGCAGGAACTCGTCCGGTGACCAGCCTCCGCCCTTGATCAGCACGCTGCGGCCGTTGACGAGGTAGTGGCGGTCGCCGGCGGAGTTCAGCGGGGCCCGCACGTCGCGGATGCCGAAGGTCCGGTGCGCGGTGTCGGAGGGGGTGCCCGCGACGGACGCGGTGAGGTCGAGGGCGTAGAGCGGCCGGCCGCCCATGCCCGCGGGCCACCAGACCTTCGGGTGGGTGAGGTGGAGAGCGAAGGTGACCGGCTTCGTCCGGTGGGCGCCGAGGGAGACCGTCTTCTCGAAGGTCGTCCCGGCGACGCTGCCCCTGACCTTCGCGGTCACGGGCGTGCCGGAGTCGTTGCGGGCCCGCGCTTTCACCGTCAGGTCCGCGGAGGCGAGGGACGGCACGGCCAGGCTGGTCACCACATGTGCGTCGCGCAGCGCGACCGGGCCGCCGCGCCGGACGAGGACGTCACGGACGATGCCCATGTTCTGGTCGGGCGGCGGCTGGAGCCAGTCGATCCAGCCCATGGTGAGGTTCTTGTCCGGGTCGTTCGGCCGGATCCGGAAGGCGACCGTGTTCGTGCCCGCGCGGACGAGCGAGGTGACGTCCAACTCGTGCTGTGTGTAAGCCCCGTTGACGTCGGCGGCGGTGGCGATCCGGGTGCCGTTGAGGTAGACGTCGGCGGCCGAGATCACCCCGCTGAAGTCGAGGTGGGTGCGCTTGGCGGTGTCAGCGACCGTGAAGTCGCTGCGGTACCACCACGGCACCTGGAAGTCGGCCTTCGGGATCTTCCGCTGGTCGGTCGAGTGAAAGGGGTCCGGGTGGACGCCGTCGGCGATCAGGGCCGCGAGGACGGTCGAGCGGGCGCCCGCCGGGTACCAGCCGGTCGTCGGGTAGCCGGGGGAGGAGACGGCGGCGGCCGAGTCGGGGACCTTCGCGGACGACTGGATCGCGTAGCCGGACAGCGGGATGGTGGTCCCGGCGGACGAGCCCACGGCGGTCACCGGGACCCGGGCGGGCCGCTGCGGGGAGGGCTGGTGCGGCCCCGCCCACGCGCCGGTCGTGAGGGAAGCGAGGAGGCCGAGGACGACCGCGGCCGTGGCGAGACGGCTGCTGCGGAGTGGGGGGACGGCGGGGCGATGGAACACGGCGGTCACCGGCCTCGTCAAGTTAGGAAACTTTACTAACCGCACCAGAAGGTAGGGCGCCCGACGATGCCTGTCAAACACCTGTGCCCGTCGGTGAGTTGCTCAGGACGCCGAGCGGCGCTCGAACACCAGGTCCCGCGCGGTGCCGAGCGCGGTGGCCACGGCGCCCAGCAGCACCGCGTCCTCGCCCAGCGCGCTGGGCACGATCTTCGGGCGGAGCGGAGTGAGCCCGCGGAGGTTCTCCCGCACCGGACGGAGCAGCAGGTCCACGCTGTGCCCGACCCCGCCGCCCAGCACCACGAGGTCCGGGTCGAGCACGGCCGCCGCTGCCGCCACCGTGTGCGCGATCCGCTCGCCCTCCAGCTCGACCGCCTTGAGCGCGGCGGCGTTCCCCTGCCTCGCCGCGTCGAACACGGCCTTCGCGGTGAGCTGCTGCCCGCTCATGCCGAACCGGCGGGCCGCCTCCACCACGGCCACCCCGGACACCGCGTCCTCCAGCGTCTCCGGCTTCTGCCGCCCCGGCCACGGCAGGAACCCGATCTCCCCGGCGCCGCCGTGCGCCCCCGTGAAGAGCCGGCCCTCGCTGACCACGCCCATGCCCAGACCGGTGCCGATCAGGATGTACGCGAACAGCCGGCTGCCCGCGCCGACGCCGTACGTGTACTCGCCCAGCGCCGCGAGGTTCGCGTCGTTGTGCACCTCCAGCGGGACGCCCAGCTCCTCCCGCATCCGGTCGAACAGCCCGGCCCGGCCCCAGCCCGGCAGATGCATCGCGTACCGCACCCGGCGCCGCTGCTCGTCGTAGACGCCCGGAGTGCCCACCACGGCGTGCACCACCGCCGCCGGTGCCACCCCGGAGCCGGCGACGACCTGGTGGGCGGTGGCGACCACCAGCTCGGCCATCGAACCCGAGGTGCGGGCCCGGTTGCGGACGTCGGCCCGGGACACCACCTCGCCGTCGAGATTGGCCACCGCGACCCGCAGCCAGCTGCGCCCGACGTCGATCCCGAGCGCGTAACCGGCGGACGGGTCCGGGGCGTAGAGCACGGCGGTCCGGCCGCGCTCGGGGGCCTGCGTACCGACCTCGTGGACGAGGCCCGCCTCCTCCAGCGCGGCCAGCGCGCTGGAGACCGTCGGCTTCGACAGCCCGGTCTCGCGGGCGAGTTGGGCCCGGGAGGCGGCACCGGCGGTGCGCAGCCGGTCGAGCAGCAGCCGCGCGTTCGTACTGCGCAGCCGCTGACGGCTCCACGGCTGGTCCGGTCGCTCCACGGCGTCACTGACGGGCATCGCATCATTCTCCGCTATCCGGGACAGCCTCTTGACGAGTCTAGTAAGGCTCCTTAACTTTATCGCCCAGTCAGCCTCCGGATACCGGCCGCACGCCGCACCCCTCTCCCTCCGCCACGCACACCACCCCCAGGAGCCTCCATGTCCGGCACTCCGCCCCCAGACGGCGGTTTCGTCCGCCGCGTCGGCCTCTTCCAGGCCACCGCCATCAACATGAGCCAGATGTGCGGCATCGGGCCGTTCGTGACGATCCCGCTGATGGTCGCCGCGTTCGGCGGCCCGCAGGCGGTGATCGGCTTCGTCGCGGGAGCGGTCCTCGCGCTGGCCGACGGGCTCGTGTGGGCCGAGATGGGCGCCGCGATGCCCGGTTCCGGCGGCAGCTACGTCTACCTCCGGCAGGCCTTCCAGTACCGGACCGGGCGGCTGATGCCGTTCCTGTTCGTGTGGACGGCGATGCTCTTCATCCCGCTGATCATGTCGACCGGCGTGGTCGGCTTCGTGCAGTACCTCGGCTACCTGGCACCGGACCTCGGCAAGACCTCCGGCGACCTCATCGGCCTCGGGGTGATCGCCCTGGTGGTGCTCCTGCTGTGGCGCGGCATCGAGAACATCGCGCGCATCACCGCCGTGATGTGGACGGTGATGATCGCGGCGGTGTTCCTGGTCATCGTGGCCGCGGCGAGCGACTTCAGCGCGCACCTCGCCTTCACCTACCCGGCGCACGCCTTCGACCTGGGCAGCAACCACTTCTGGCTCGGCTTCGCCGGCGGCCTGACCATCGGCATCTACGACTACCTCGGCTACAACACCACCGCCTACATGGGCGCCGAGATCAAGGACCCGGGCCGGACCCTCCCGCGCTCGATCCTCTTCTCCATCGTCGGCATCATGGCCATCTACCTGATGCTCCAGATCGGCACCCTCGGGGTCGTCGACTGGCACCGGATGACACACGCCAACGACATCGCCTCCACCTCGGTGGCCTCGGCGGTCCTGGAGGAGACCTGGGGCAAGGGCGCCGCCGACACGGTCACCGTCCTGATCCTGATCACGGCCTTCGCCTCCGTCTTCACCGGCCTGCTCGGCGGCTCCCGGGTCCCCTACGACGCGGCCCGCGAACGCGTCTTCTTCCGCCCCTACGCCAAGCTCCACCCCAAGCACCGCTTCCCGATGCTGGGTCTCGCCACCATGGGCGTGATCACCGCGATCGGCTTCCTCATCGGCCGCCACACCGACCTGGCGACCCTGATCCAGCTCCTGACCACCGTCATGGTCATCGTCCAGGCGCTGGCCCAGATCATCGCCCTCACGGTCCTGCGCAAACGCCAGCCGACGCTGCGCCGCCCGTACCGCATGTGGCTCTACCCCGTCCCGAGCATCCTCGCCTTCGTCGGCTGGTGCGTGATCTACGGCTACGCCGACAAGAACTCCCCGGGCCGCCACCCCATCGAATGGTCCCTGGCCTGGCTCGCCCTCGGCTGTGTGGCGTTCGTCCTGTGGGCCCGCTTCGAGAAGGTCTGGCCGTTCGGCCCGAAGGAGATCTCGGAGGACTACCTCACGGAGGCGACCCCGGAACCGGCAAGCACCTAGGCCCCGTTGACCCGGTCGGTCGCGGCGGGCACGTCCCCCGCGACGTCGACGACCGAGCGCCCGTCGGTCACCGCTCGGACGGTACCGACGGGCGCACAACGGTCCAACTACCCGTTTGCGGCACGTCGTTGGCCGGCCTCGGCGCCAACTCGCCTCCGATCTGTGCTGTGACCGCGAAAGCTCACCGTGTCTCGACGTCCGACACAGCGGCCTCGAAGCGGTGCCGGACCACCCGGGTATGTCCCCGGCAGGAGCCGTGGTCCTCCGCCGTACGAAGCACTGCACGGGTCGTCGGCCCGGCGGCCGGCCGCCTCACGGTTGGTGACCTTCGCGCCCCAGTCCTGGCTCGCGCTCGCCGCCCCGCCCTCTCGGTCGGGCGTTTAATCGGATGTGCGTCCGGGACGGAGTTGTTAGGTTCGCCGTGTGCCGAAGCTGAATCAGATCATCGCAGTCGAAAAAGGCGTCAAGTCCAAGGCTCTCCAGGAGCTCACCCAGGCTCACCAGGACGTGCAGAAGCCCGCGCTGCTGGCCGGCATCTCCCGGACCTACCAGCCCAAGGACGAAGAGGGCGAGCAACTGCCGCCCGAGTCCACGCGGGTGCAGGTCAAAGCCGAGGATGCTCTGCGGGCGACCGCCGGGACGCTGACGCGCCTCTTCGACGTGACCGCGACGAAGGACTGGGCGAACCGGTCCGCGGCCGCGGACGTGGTGGTCGACGGCACGGTGCTGTTGCCCCAGGTGCCCGTCCCGTACCTGTTGTTCCTGGAGAAGCAACTTACCGACCTGCACACCTTCGTGCGCAAGCTGCCGGTACTCGACGCCTCGGAGTCGTGGAACCTGGACCCCTCGACCGACTCGTGGAAGACGGACCCGGTGCGGACCATCCGCACGAAGAAGGTTCCGCGCAACCACGTGAAGGCCGAGGCCACGGAGAAACATCCGGCGCAGGTCGAGGTGTACTACGAGGACGTCCCGGTCGGTTACTGGACCACGGTGAAGTTCTCCGGCGCGCTGCCCGCCCGGCGGGTCAACGAGCTTCTCGACCGCGTCGAGAAGCTCCAGCAGTCCGTCAAGTTCGCCCGCGAAGAGGCGAACAACACCGAGGTCACCGACCAGCGGGTCGGCGACGCGGTATTCGGCTACCTCTTCCGGTAGCCCTCACATACGCCCTCCGTCGCGAGCGGAGGGTGCGCGAAGAGCGCAAGCTGAAACTGATGTTGAAGCTGATGAAGGGGTGTCAGTTGGGGGTTCGAATCCCTCTCCCCGCACCACGTGCGGGGGTGGCCCAAGCCTGGCAGAGGCGGCCCCATGAAACTCAGATTCTCGCTCCAGTCTCAGTATTCGCCGCCGAACACCGGATCGACCGAGCGTGGGCGAACATCGACGGATGGGGGTTCAAGTCCCCTCGGCGCCTCTCTCGTGGCGCTGTAGTTCAAAGGCAGAACACGTCGATCTCAATATGACCCGCGGTTCTTAAATGCCGTCGGTGTGCGCAAATGGGTGGCAAGCTGGAGCCCGGGAGCTGGACATGCTCCCGGGCTCCGTCACGTTCGGGCTGCGGCTCGGGCCGTGACCAGGAAGGTCACCGGGTTGAAGGGCCGAGCTGCGGTGGGTGGGGGCTGCCGCCCCAGCGGGTGCTTCTTTCGCCGCGGAGGCGCTCCGATCAGCTTCGCCCTCGAGGCTCAGGCCGGTGTGAAGCGAGCTGGTGCTGCCCCGGCGCACGATTCGATGCGGCTTTGACCCCTCCTGATCTTTCGGTCCGCGCACACGGACGGGCTCGGCCATCGCGCCTTCCGGAGGTCGGAACGGACGTCACCGCCCATCACATGACCCATACGGGCAGCGTGCCGAGCGATACTCGTGCGGGCGAACCGAGGGGGAGGCGGGCCACGTGGAGGAATCGGCGCTCGGCGGAGGCGCGATCAACGAGGTCGTCCGGGTCGGGAACACCGTACGGCGCACCCCGGTGTCGCCGGAACGGTCTGGCTACGTGACCGGACTGCTCGCGCACTTCGAGGCGCGGGGTTGGGCAGGCGCGCCCCGGTTCCTCGGCACGGACGGGCGCGGGCGGGAGGTGTTCCGGTACGTCGAGGGCCGGGCGGCCACCGGTTCCGGGGAGCGGGCCGCCGTGCGCACCGACGGCAGCCTCGTGCGCGTCGCACGGCTCGTGCGGGCCTTCCACGATCTGACGCACGGCACACCGCTGGCCGGTGACCGGGACGTCGTCTGTCACAACGACCTGGCTCCCAAGAACACCGTCTACGACGGCGCGTGGCAGCCGCTGGCGTTCGTCGACTGGGACCTCGCCGCCCCTGGTGAGCGCAGGCACGATGTCGCCCACGTCTGCTGGCAGTACCTCGACCTCGGTCCGGGCGTCACCGACATCCCCGCGACCGCCCGCCGGATCGCCCTGATCTGCGAGGCGTACGGCCTCGACGACAGCCACCGCCTCCTCGACACCGTGCTGTGGTGGCAGGACCGGTGCGGGCGGGGCATCGAGGCCGGTGCCGGGCGCGGCGAGCCGGGCATGGCCGGGCTGCGGGCGCGCGGGGTCGTGGACGAGATCCGGGCCGCGCGCGACTGGGTAGCCGCGCACCACCGCGAGCTGGGCTCGTTCCTGGGCTGAGCGGTCGTAGGGCAGGGGCATTCGAAGCCGTGCATGACGGGCAATTTCTCCCGCCTTGACATGCAGGTAATTGCCTGCATAACTTTGAGTGTGCGATCCGAACAGGACTCAGGGATGGACAAGGTCTTCAAGGCGCTGGCCGACGACACCCGCAGGCGACTGCTCGACCGGCTGCACGAGGACAACGGGCAGACGCTCGGGGAGTTGTGCGGGCGGATCGACATGACCCGTCAGTCGGTGACCCAGCACCTCGCCGTCCTGGAGGCCGCCAACCTGGTCACCACGGTGCGACGCGGACGGGAGAAGCTGCACTACCTCAACCCGGTCCCGCTGCACGAGATGCAGGAGCGCTGGATCGACAAGTTCGAGCGCCCGCGCCTGCGCGCGCTCGGCGCCCTCAAACGACGAGCCGAGGAAGCCATGACCGACAAACCGACATTCGTCTACGTCACCTACATCGCGAGCACCCCCGAGAAGGTCTGGGACGCGCTCACCGACGCCGATCTGACCGCCGCCTACTGGGGACACAGCAACGTGTCCGACTGGCGGCGCGGCTCGCGTTGGGAACACCGGCGCACCGACGGCTCGGGCATCGCCGACGTCGTCGGCAGGGTGGTCGAGAGCGAGCGCCCGACCCGGCTGGTGACCACGTGGTCCTCGCCGGAGAAGGAGGATCAGGAGGACACGCACTCCCGGGTCACCTACGACATCCGGCCGCACGAGGACATCGTGCGCCTCACCGTCACCCACGAGGACCTCGCCGACGAGGGTGAACTCTCCGACGTCTCCGGCGGCTGGCCGGCCGTGCTCTCGAACCTGAAGTCGCTGCTCGAAACCGGCAGCCCCCTCCCGCAGTCGCCCTGGCAGGTGCCGGGCGGCCACTGAAGGGGGCGTGGCTTCCTTCCGGAGTTCGGACTTCCGCGGGGTTCCTACGGTGTGGAGGTGCTCCGCGCCGCCGTACCGGCGCACACCAGGCCCATGATCACGGCGAGTCCGCCGATGATGACGTTGTTCAGGATGACGCCCTTGTCGGGGCTGCTGCCGACGATCCACGGCGAGACGATCATCCAGACACCCAGGGCGCTCATGGCCCAGCTGAGGCCGTACATGCGTTCCGGGGCCCGGGTGAAACCGAGCGCCAGCAGGCCGATCGCGATGCCGACGATGAGGTTGTGCGGGACGAGCGCGGGCTGGCTCGTCGTGTAGTGGAGTATCCACGGGGACACGGCGCAGTACAGACCCAGCAGGAACACCGGTCCGTCCACGAGCGCCACATCGCGTCCACCGAGCATGCGGGCGTAGCGTGCCTGCATTTCGGAGACATCAGGGTGGCTCGCCATGTCACCTCTGGTGTGCGAGACGTTGGCCATGACTCGTCTCCTTTGACTTGCTGGCCTGACCGCGTCTGGTGCGGCCCGCGGCAGGAGCCGCTTGGTCCCATTGTGCTCTTATTTCACCTTTATGTGTAGTGTTCAGCCGGTTCGTCGTCCCGGAGGCGGTGGCGCAACTGGTGCAGCCCGCGTCGCGCGTGGCTCTTGACCGTCCCGAGCGGCCAGCCGGTGCGCCGCGCGATCTGCGTCTGGGTCAGGTCCTCGTAGAACGTCAGCCCCAGCACCTGCCGCTGGGGCGCGGGGAGCCGGGCCAGTTCGCGCAGCACGAGGACGCGGTCGAGCACCGCGTCGGGCTTCGGCGCGACCGGCTCGGCGAGGGTCAGGGACGCCCCGGCGGCGGCCAGCAGATGCAGCCGCCGGGTGCGGGCGGACAGGGCGTCGGCGATCGTGCGCCGGGTGATGCCGGTGATCCAGCCGCCGATCGTGCCGCGCTCGGGCCGGAAGCCCCCGCGCCCGCGCCACACCCCGAGGAACACCTGCTGGGTCACGTCCTCGGCCTCCCTCGCGTCCCCCAGTGAACGCCGGGCCAGCGTGTGCACCAGCGCCGACCAGCGGTGATACAGGACGGCCAGGCACTCCTCGTCGCCGGCCGCCAAGCCCCTGGCCAGCTCCTCGTCGGTGAACTCCGCCGCGGGACTCGTCCGGAGGGCGCTGTGCGGCGGGCTCATGGCGACGGCTCCTCACGTCCTGCGGCGACCATCGCGGGCCGGACCGCGGTGCCACGGTGGTCCGCTGTGTCTGCCGGGGTGCGCCCGGTTGCGTCCATCGTGGGAGCGGGGACCAGGACCATCAACTCGCGTCGATTCTGCGTCGTATAGTCGGCGCATGAGCGAGTCGTCCGCCGACCCGGACCCCGGGCATCCGTCCGCGGCCCACATGCCCCTGACGACCGGCGCGTTGGCCCGCCGGCTGGGCGTGGCGCCGACCACCCTGCGGTCCTGGGAGCGGCGCTACGGCATCGGGCCCGCGGTCCGCGCCGAGGGACGGCACCGGCGCTGGGCCCCCGGGGACGTGGCCGTGCTGGAGGAGATGTGCCGGCTGACCTCGTCGGGCGTGCCCCCGGCCGAGGCGGCGCGGGTGGCGAAGGGAGCAGCCGGTTCGGACCCCGGGCCGGCCGCCCGGACGCACGGCTCCTCACGGGCGGCCGGGACCCTGCCCCTCGGTGACGTGCGCCAGGAGTGCCGCGGCCTCGCGCGGGCCGCCGTCCGGCTCGACGCGCCCGCCGTCGAGCGTCAACTGGCCGACGCCGTGGGCCAGTACGGCGTCGTCGTCGCCTGGCAGGAGGTGATGGTGCCGACCCTGCACGCGGTGGGACGCAAGTGGGCCTCGTCCGGGGACCGTTACGTGGAGGTGGAGCACCTGCTGTCCTGGCACGTCTCCACCGCCCTGCGCCGACGCACCCCGCCCTCCGGCCCGCGGTCGGACATCCCGCCCGCCGGGCCCGTCATGCTGGCCTGCGTACCCGGCGAGCAGCACACCCTGCCGATCGAGGCGCTCAACGCCGCACTGGGTGAACTCGGCCTGCCCACACGGATGTTCGGCGCCGCCGTGCCCGCCGAGGCGCTCACCGCCGCGGTACGGCGCCTGGGCCCCGCGGTCGTCGTCCTGTGGGCCCAGGCACGCTCCACCGCGAACCTGCCGCTGGCCCGGCACATCGCCGACACCCGCTGGGGAGTGAAGGGCGCCCGGCGCCAACCCGCGCTGGTGCTCGCCGGACCCGGCTGGTCCGGGCCCCCGGTGCGGGGGGCCGTGCGACCGGTGAGCCTTCAGGACGCGGTGGAGATCGTGGCGGGGACGTACGGGGTGCACCGCGCGGGGCGCTGAGTCGGCGGCCCGCGGCCTCAGCCGATCCCGCGTCCGCGCCGGAACCGGTCGAGTCCGTCGGAGAGTTCGACGATCGGGTCCGGATAGTCACCCAGCGCCGCACGTTCAAATCCCTGGAGTTTCCACGGCTCGTGCACCAACCGCCCTTCCACCTCGACGAGTTCGGGCACCCAGCGGCGGACGTACGCGCCGTCCGGGTCGTAGCGCTTCGCCTGGGTGACGGGGTTCAGCACCCGGTTCGGGCGTGAGTCCGTGCCGGTGCCCGCCATCCACTGCCAGTTGAGCTGGTTGTTGGCCACATCGCCGTCGACCAGCAGGTCGAGGAAGTGCCGGGCGCCGACGCGCCAGTCGACGTAGAGCGTCTTGGTGAGGAAGCTCGCCGTGAGGAGCCGTGCCCGGTTGTGCATCCAGCCCTCGTGCAGCAGCTGGCGCATCCCCGCGTCGATCAGCGGGTAGCCGGTGCGGCCCTCCTTCCAGGCCGCGATGTCCTCGGCGGCCGTGCGCTCGGAGCGCCAACGGTCGTGCTTCGTACGGTAGTCGGCGCCCGCGGCCGAGGGCCTGGCCGCCAGCACCTGGCGGTGGAAGTCCCGCCACGCGAGCTGCCGTACGAACGCCTCGGCGCCCGGTCCGCCCGACTGCCGTGCCCGGTGGACGAGTTCGACGGGGGAGAGGGTGCCGAAATGGAGATGGGGCGAGAGGTGCGAGGTGGAGTCGGCGGCCAGCGCGTCGTGCAGATCCTCGTACGACGCGATGCCGTCACGCAGCCAACGGCTCAGCATCTTGCGGCCGTTGGTCTCCCCGCCGGCCGCGAGACCCGGCGACAGCTCGTCGGCACCGGGGCGCTCGGGCAGCTCCTCCGAGGCGACACCGTCCGGGACCCGCACGGTGCGCGGCGCAGCCAGCGCGGCGCGCAGATGCTGCCCGGACCACTGCCTGAAGTACGGCGTGAACACCGCGAAGTGGTCCGAGGACGCCGGCGTCACCGCGCCCGGCGCGACGGCCGTGGTCACCGTGTCGTGGACGTGCAGCCGCCGCCCCTCCGCCTCCAGCGCCCGCCGCAGCCCCTGCTCGCGCCGCCGCGCGTAAGGGCTGACGTCCGCCGCCATGTGGATCTCGTCGGCGTCGTTCTCGGCGGCCACCTTGCACACCTCGTCGACGACGTCGCCGGACCGGAGCACCAGCCGACCGCCCCGCTCGCGCAGGCCCTCGTCGAGGTCACGCAGACAGTCGGCGAGGAACGCCAGCCGGTTCGGCACGCCGAACCCGGCGTCCAGCACACCCCGGTCGCGCACGAACAGGGGGATCACCTCGCGGGCCTCGGCGGCGGCGCGCAGCGCGGGGTGGTCGTGCAGACGCAGGTCGGAGGTGAACAGGACGACCGAGACGTTCATGGTGCGCACTCCGGGAGACAGGAAAACGAGGTCGTGTGATGCTTCCCGTCCTGTGCGCCCGGCGGATGCGGCGGTCACCCGACGGGAGTACCCGCTCCCGGAGCCCTCCGGCCGCCGGCGAAGGTGGCATGCCGGCGTCAATCGCGGGCATGCGCACTGGTACGGCGGTCCCGGTGGGGAGCCGAGGAACGATGCTGGAGGTGTCGGCGGACATGGGCGCGAAGGTGTTGAAGCGGTTTTCGGCGGGAGCTCCGCGCGGATCATGGCCTGCCGAGGAGTTCGCGGCCCGGCGTCGCGCCGAGGGCGAGCCCGCCAAGGTCGTCATGGACCTGAAGTCCGACGCGTTCCTCGTGGTGATCCCGGTGGGCGACGAGGACTGACGTCCCGTCCGGCGGGCGACGAGCACAGCACATGGGGGCCGAGGGCCGACACCCGGTCTCGCTCTCAGCCCCCCGCCGCGCTCGGACTTCCCCCGCGCCCGTGACTCCGACCCGCTCGGACTTCCTCCGCGCTCGGAACCCGGACACGCTCAGACCTCCACAGCGCCCAGCTCCCGCGCCCGCCGCACGAACGCCTCGTGCAGAGCCCCGGCCGCCTGCGGTACGGACTCGGCGCGGCGACGGCGCAGCATCAGCAGGACGCGGGCCGTGGCGCCGGCGATCGGCCGGAAGGTGAGCGCGCCGAGCCGCTCCAGCGGGTCCCCGACCACGCTGAAGTCCGGCAGGACCGTCACCCCGAGCCCCTCCGCGACCATGAGCTTGCCCATCTCGGCGCCGTCGGTCGAGTACGCGAAGGCGGGACCCCGGCCGTCGAGCAGCCGGTGCACATAGCGGTGCATCACATAGCCGGACCGCATACCGATCAACGGCTCGGTGAGGAGTTCCTCCACACTCACGGCCGGGCGGGACGCGAGCGGGCTGTCGGGGCGTACGCACACCACCGGCAGACCGGACAGCAGCTCCGTCGACTCGAAGTCGGCCGGCATGTCGTCGCCGTCGAGATGATTGACCAGGCCGAGATCGAAACCGCCCTCCGACAGCGCCCGGTGGATGTCCGTCTGCTGCGCGCCGACCACCTCGACCTGGGTCAGCGGATGCGCGGCGCGGAAGTCGCGGACGACGGGCAGCAGCAGCGGCACGGTCGCCGCGTTGACCGTGCCCACCCGCACCATGCGGCTGATCCGGTGCTGCTCGCCGGCCGCCGCCCGCAGCCGGTCCACCGCGTCCAGCACGTCGACGATCTTCGGCAGCAGCTCCCGGCCCTCCGCGCTCATCGTCGCCCCGGACCGTTTGCGCTCCAGGAGATCGACGCCGAGTTCACGTTCGAGGTTGCGCACGGTCTCGCTCAACGCGGGCTGCGACAGGCGCAGTTCCTCGGCGGCCCGGCGCAGCGAGCCGAGCCGGGTCACGGCCGCTATGTATTCCAGCTGTTCGGTCCGCATGCCCGCAGAATGCGACCTGATTCCCGGCCTGTTCAAGGGTTTCCCTGTCACACCTTCGTGAAATTCAATGGTCCGGGATACGAGACCGGTCGGGTTTTCCTTGACGGCTCTCGCCGACGGCTGCCACGATCGACGGCATGATGATGCGACTGGACCTCACGCGGCGACGCCATGTCGACCTCGCACGCGTCTCCAGCGCCTCCTGTCGCACCGCGGCCTGATCCCCGTCACCTCCGTCCTGTGATCCGCCGCCCGCTTTTCCCCCTCGTCTGACATTCGCCCGGCATTCGGCCGGCATTCGCCGGATATCGCCCCGGCCGAATTCGACGTGCCCGAAAACGCATTCCGCAACAGGAGTTCCGCATGCCCGCAGAGCCCGTGAAATTCGCCTACTGGGTCCCCAACGTCAGCGGAGGACTCGTCACCAGCACCATCGAGCAACGCACCGACTGGGGCTACGAGTACAACCGCGAACTCGCCGTCCTCGCCGAGAACAACGGCTTCGAGTACGCGCTCAGCCAGGTCCGCTACATGGCCAGCTACGGCGCCGAGTTCCAGCACGAGTCGACCAGCTTCAGCCTCGCCCTGCTGCTCGCCACCCAGCGTCTGAAGGTCATCGCCGCCGTCCACCCCGGCCTGTGGCACCCGGGCGTCCTCGCCAAACTCGGCGCCACCGCCGACCACCTGTCGAACGGCCGCTTCGCCGTCAACGTCGTCTCCGGCTGGTTCAAGGGCGAGTTCACCGCGCTGGGCGAACCCTGGCTGGAGCACGACGAGCGCTACCGCCGCTCCGAGGAGTTCATCCAGGCCCTGCGCCGGATCTGGACCGAGGACCACACCGAACTCGCCGGTGACTTCTACCGGTTGCGCGACTTCTCCCTCAAGCCCAAGCCCCTCAACACCCCCGAGCGCCCGCACCCGGAGATCTTCCAGGGCGGCAACTCCACCGCCGCCCGCGCGATGGCCGGCCGCGTCTCCGACTGGTACTTCTCCAACGGCAAGGACTTCGACGGCGTCACCGAGCAGCTCGCCGACGTACGCCGGTCCGCCGCCCAAGCCGGCCGCAGGGCACCGAAGTTCGGTCTCAACGGCTTCCTCATCGCCCGGGACACCGAGGCCGAGGCGCGGGACACGCTCCGGGAGATCGTCGCCAAGGCCGACCGGGAGGCCGTCGAGGGCTTCGGGTCCGCGGTGAAGCAGGCCGGGCAGTCCTCGGCCGACGGCAAGGGCATGTGGCAGGACTCCTCGTTCGAGGACCTCGTGCAGTACAACGACGGGTTCCGCACGGGGCTCATCGGCACCCCCGAGCAGATCGCCGAACGGATCGTCGCCTACCGGACGTTGGGCGTCGACCTGCTCCTGCTGGGCTTCCTCCACTACCACGAGGAGGTCGAGTACTTCGGCAAGCGCGTGCTGCCCCTCGTGCGCGAGCTGGAGGCCCAACTCCCCGACCCCGAGGCCGAGTCCGTCTCCGTGCACGCCTGATCGCACCCCACTGCGAAAGGGATCCCAGCATGAGCACCGGCACGCCCGCCGTCTGGCGTACCGGCCCCGCCCCGCGCTCCGCCTCCCCGAAAGAGGACCCATGGCCACCGTCCTGTCCGTCTCCGGCAGCCCCTCCGTCTCCTCCCGCACCAACCGCCTGCTCCGGCACCTGGACCAGCGGCTGACCGCCCAAGGGCACCAGGTGATCCCGCTCGACGTGCGGACCATCCCCGCCGAGGCCCTGCTCGGCGCAGACTTCCGTCACCCGGCCATCGTCGAGGCCACCGACCTCTTCGCCTGCGCCGACGGGATCGTCGTGGGCACCCCCGTCTACAAGGCCTCCTACTCCGGTGTCCTCAAGGCGCTGCTCGACCTGCTCCCGCAGTACGCCCTCACCGGCAAGACCGTGCTGCCGCTCGCCACGGGTGGGTCCACCGCACATGTGCTCGCCATCGACTACGCGCTCCGCCCGGTGCTCAACTCCATGGGCGCCGCCCATATAGTCCAGGGCTGGTTCACCCTCGACAAGGACATCACCGCCCACGAGGACGGCTCGCTCACGGTCGCCCCGGCCGCCACCGAGGCGCTCGCGCAGGTGGTGGACCAGTTCTCGGCGGCCCTCGGCCGCGTCCCGCTGCTGGCCGCGGCGAGCTGACCGCCATGACCGACCGTACGAGCGCCCATGTGATCGCGGACGGCGCCGAAGCCCTCGCCCTCGCCGCCGCGCTCGCCGACGAGTTCCGGGCCGGTGCCTCCGCGCGCGACACCGAACGCAGGCTCCCGCGCGCCGAGTTGGACCGGCTCTCCGGTGCCGGGCTGCTCGCGGTCACCGTGCCCGCCGAGTACGGCGGCGCCGACGTGAACGCGGAGACCCTCGCCGAGATCTTCCGCCTCCTCGGCTCGGCCGACGGGAGCCTCGCCCAGATCCCGCAGAGTCACTTCGCGTACGTCAACGTGATCCGCCGTCAGGGCACCCCGGACCAGCGGAAGTTCTTCTTCGCCGAACTCCTCGCCGGCCGCCGCTTCGGCAACGCCCAGTCCGAGGCCGGCACCAGACACGTCCAGGACATCCGCACCCGGCTGACACCGCAACCCGACTGCTCCTACCGGCTGACCGGCGTCAAGCACTACTCCACCGGCGCCCTCTTCGCCGACTGGATCCCCGTCCTCGCCCGCACCGAGGACGACAACCTCCATGTCGCGTACGTCCCGAGCGACGCCGAGGGCGTCACGGTCGTCGACGACTGGGACGGCATGGGCCAGCGCACGACGGCCAGCGGCACGGTCCGCCTGGAGGCGGTTGCCGTCCCCGCCGACCGGGTCCTGCCGCACCACCTCACCTTCGAGGGTCCCCAACTCCACGGCGCGGTGGCGCAGTTGCTGCACGCGGCCATCGACGCCGGGATCGCCGGGGGAGCGCTGGCGGAGGCCGCCGAGTTCGTGCGGACGAAGAGCCGCCCCTGGTTCGAGAGCGGTTTCGAGACCGCCGCCGAGGACCCGCTGCTGATCCAGCGGTTCGGTGAACTCGCCCTCCAGGTGAAGGCGTCCGAGGCTCTGCTCGTCCAGGCGGCCAAGGCCGTCGACGCGGCCCGCGGCGACCTCGACGACGACTCGGCGGCGGAGGCGTCCATCGCGGTCGCGGCGGCCAAGGTGCACGCCGCGCGGACCGCCGTGGAGGTGGCGGGCGCGCTGTTCGAGGTGTCCGGCACCCGCTCGGCGCTCGACTCGCTGAATCTGCACCGGCATTGGCGGGACGCCCGCACCCACACCCTGCACGACCCGGTCCGCTGGAAGATCCAGCACATCGGCCGCTATGTGCTGAACGGCACCAGGCCGCCCCGCCACGGCCTCCTCTGACCCCCCTCGCAGGACAGTCCGGCACCCCCCTCACGGGACAGTCCAGATCGGAGCCCCACGTGTCCCTCACCTTCCACTGGTTCCTCCCCACCAACGGGGACAGCCGTCATGTCGTGGGCGGTGGTCACGGCACCCCCGCCACCGCGTCCGGCCGGGACCGGCCGCCGACGGTCGCCTATCTGAGCCAGATCGCCCGCGCGGCGGAGGACCTCGGCTTCGTGGGCGCCCTCACGCCCACCGGCGCCTGGTGCGAGGACGCGTGGCTCACCACCGCGATGGTCAGCCAGCACACCGAACGGCTGAAGTTCCTGGTCGCCTTCCGCCCCGGCTTCGTCTCGCCGACCCTCGCCGCGCAGATGGCGTCCACGTTCCAGCGGCAGAGCGGCGGACGGCTGCTCCTCAACGTCGTCACCGGCGGCGAGAGCCACGAACAGCGGGCCTACGGGGACTTCCTCGGCAAGGACGACCGGTACCGTCGTACCGGCGAATTCCTGGAGATCGTACGGCAGTTGTGGGACGGGAAGACCGTCGGTCTGGCCGGTGAGCAGCTGCGCGTCGAGGAGGCGAAACTGGCACGGCTGCCCGACCCGGTGCCCGAGGTGTACTTCGGGGGATCGTCGCCGATCGCCGGCGAGATCGCCGCCAAGTACGTGGACGTGTACCTCACCTGGGGCGAGCCGCCGGCGCAGGTCGCCGAGAAGATCGCGTGGATCAGGGGGCTCGCGGCGCGGCAGGGGCGCACCCTGAGGTTCGGGATCCGGCTGCACGTCATCACGCGTGACACGTCCGCGGAGGCCTGGGCCGAGGCGAACCGGCTGCTGGAGGGGTTCGACTCCGAGACCGTGCGGTCCGTCCAGGCGGGCCTCGCGCGGAGCGAGTCCGAGGGACAGCAGCGGATGCTCGCGCTGCACGGCGGCAGCCGGGACGGGCTGGAGATCCATCCGAACCTGTGGGCCGGCATCGGCCTGGTCCGGGGCGGGGCGGGGACCGCTCTCGTCGGCAGCCACGAGGAGGTCGCCGAGCGGATCAAGGAGTACGCGGCCCTGGGCATCGAGGAGTTCGTGCTGTCCGGGTACCCGCATCTGGAGGAGGCGTACTGGTTCGGGGAGGGCGTGCTGCCGAGGCTGGCGGCGGACGGGGTGTGGCGGCACCCCGTCGGCGCGCGGAAGGACTCCGCCGCACAGGTGCCGTTCGCCGGCTGACAGGTCCCGCCGACCGCCCGGCTCCGCACCCCCCGGGCGCGGTTGCCGGGCGGGCCGTCAGAACCAGTGCAGACAGTGCGGGGAGCGGTCGGTGCGGAAGAGGGCGTCGGCGCGGGCGGCCGCGTCCGGGCGGTGGGCCCGGATGTGTCCGGCCCGGACGAGCGTGCTCGGGGCGGTGCCGCCCAGGTAGAGCGAGCCGAGGTCGTCGACGTCCAGGGACAGGTCGGGCTCCCGGCCCGTCGGCACGCAGTCGGCCTTGCCGTCCCGGACGGTCAGCGCGTACCGGCCGTGTCCGCCCAGGAACGGGTCGTCGACGGCGAGCACCAGCTCGCCGTCCGCGAACCAGCCGCGCGCGGTGAGCGCACGCGGCACGTCCAGCAGCCGCACCCACAGCCAGTCCGTGTCGCCGCTCACCTCGGCGGCGCGGAAGTCCGCGAGCTGCCAGCGCAGCGGGTGGCCGGGCGGGACATGCTTGAACACGACCTTGGACGCCAGGTCGTGACCGAGCGCGAACCGGGCCAGGGCCGTGAAGACGGCGTCGTCGACCGCGATGATCTCGTCGACCGTCAGGGTGGCGGCCTCGCCGAGCGAGTAGCTGGCGTACCCGTCAGGGACGCCGTCCGCGTCCCGGTGCAGCGCGATGTAACGCGGTGCCGGTGAGACCGGGGGCTGCCCCGCGCGCAGCGCCCACCAGCGGTGCGGCCGGGACAGCGCGCCGGGCTGCGCGCGGCGGTAGCGGTCGTAGACCTGCTCCAGGATCTCGCCGCACTCGGCACGGCGCAGCATCTCGACCGAACCGGTCGCCGCCGCGCCGCCGGCCCGGGGCACGGCGAAAGCGGCCCGGTGGCGGGGCACGGTCAGCCGGCCGGTGTAGGTCGCCGGTCCGTAGCCGAACCGGCGGTAGATCAGGGCCTCGGAGGCCAGCAGTACGGAGAGGGCCTCCCCGCGGTCCCGCAGCGCGGTGAGCTGGTGCCGCATCATCGCGCTGAGCACGCCCTGGCGGCGGTGCGAGGGCAGGACGCCGACGGCGGTCACCCCGGGGGCCGGGAGGAGCGTCCCGCCGGGCAGGGTGAGGTCGAAGGGGTAGCTGGCCGCGGTGCCGACGGGCCGTCCGTCATCCGTCAGGGCGAGCAGGCAGTGGTTCATCTCCAGCGCCGACCACCAGAGCCCGCCGCCGTCGGTCGGGGTCTCCGGGAAGCTTCCGAACGCGGCGTGGACGGTGTCGACGAAGACGTCACGGTCCTCGTCGGTCGTGGAACGGATCTCCATCGCTGCCGCTGCCTCCCTTGGACACGTCACCACTCCCGTGGCGCCCCGCCACAGTGGAGCGCCGCCCGATGACCAGGTCAAGCGATTTTAGCCAGGTCACGTCACCGCCCCGGAAGCACCGGCGGCCGACGGTCGTCGGGGCGGGCGACGGAGCCGGCCAGCGCCTTCAGATGGACCCCTCGCGACTCCGCGGTCTGACCCTGCACCAGCAGGAACAGGGCTTCCCGCGCGAGGCGCTGGGCCCGGCTCGTCAGGGACAGCGACCGGCCGCCGCCCGCCACCACCGCGGCCGTCGTCGCCGTCATCAGCACCTCGTACGCCTGCGTCCTGAGCGCCAGCCGTCGCGTCAAGTGCTCGTGCGGGACGGGGTGTTCGGCCAGCGCGTAGGCCTCCGTGCGCACCTCGTCCAGGCGGGCACGGAGCGGGGCGGACGTGTCGGCGTCCAGCAGGGCGAGAGCCGCCTCGGCCACTCCGAAGACCGCCGGTGACGCGTTCGTCGGTTTCGGGCGGTCGGCCGTCGCCCACTCCTCGTACGGCGTCCGTGCGGCCACCGCGTCCTCCGGCAGCCACAGGCCGTCCAGCTCCAGGGAGACCGTGCGGGACGCGGTGAGGGCCGCCAGACGCATCGGCTCGGACGCCCGCAGCCCCTTCTGCTCCCTCGCCTCCGTGAACGCGAACAACGCCTCGTCCGTGTCCGTCACTCCGGCGAGCAGCATGACGTCGTTCAGGCCCCAGCCGGTGTACCAGGGGACGGTGCCGTCGAAGCGCCAGCCGCCCCGGTCGCGGGTGACCCGTACCGGGATCCGGGGGTACGCCCGCAGATGCGCGTACGCCACTCCGGACAGCAGCTCGCCGCGCGCCAGCGGGCCCAGCAACCGCTCCCGTACCGGGAGTTCGCTCTTCGCCAGGGTCAGGACCGGGGTGTGGTGCTGGGTCTGCACGAACCACGTCGAGCAGCAGGCGCCGGCCAGGATCTCCGCGGTCTCCCGGGCCACCGCGCCCGGTGCCGCCGAGCCGCCGCGGGAGACGGGTGCGCTCACGCCCAGCAGGCCGGACCGTTTGATCGCCTCGATGTGGCTCGCCGGGACGCCCTCCTGGTCGACCTGTTCGGCGCGCGGGACGAGGAGGTCGTCCGCGAGGTGTCGGGCGCGGGCGACGAGGGGGTGCGTGGTCATGCGGGAGATTCTCCCGGTCAGCGGGCTGATCTCGTGCGAAGGCGCTCAGAGCTGGGTGACGATGTCGAAGTCGAAGGCGTCCGCCCGCGCCAGGTACAGACGCTGGCGGAGGTGGTTGCCGTGCAGACGCAGTGCCCCGCGCGGGCCCTCGTAGGAGACGGTGCCGCCCGGTGCGCACATGGCGCCGACCTCCAGTGACCGGGCCTGCTCGGCCAGGGCCGCGAGCAGGC
This sequence comes from Streptomyces sp. NPDC090083, assembly GCF_044747445.1. Taxonomy (NCBI): domain Bacteria; kingdom Bacillati; phylum Actinomycetota; class Actinomycetes; order Kitasatosporales; family Streptomycetaceae; genus Streptomyces; species Streptomyces sp. NPDC090083. Next base: position 265,926 of record NZ_JBIVED010000009.1, read on the forward strand.
GTACACCCTCGAAGCACGACTCGCCGAGGCTGCCCACGACGGGTGCCTCCACGCCGAAGCGCGCCGCGTAACGCCCGCTGAAATCAAGGCTTTCGGCGGTGGCCAGGGTCCCGAAGTAGCCGGCCGCCGCCCACAGTCCCTCGGTGGCGTCCGCGCCGGTGGACAGCAGGATGTTCTCGTCCATGTGCGTGCTCAGCCGCAGACACCGGTGGTGCAGCCCGTACGCGGCGAACGCGCGGTTGAAGCGCGCCGCGTCGTCCCCGACGAGCAGCATCAGCACGGCGTCGGCCTCGCAGCGCTCGATCCGGCGCAGCACCGGCCCGAACTCGTACGTCCCCAGCGGCACGAACACCTCGTCGCGCACCCGGCCGCCGCAGTCCCGGGCATAGCGGCGTGCGGCGCGGGCGGTCACCCGCGGCCACACGTAGTCGTTGCCCACCGAGCACCAGCGGCGCACTCCGGTCGCCTCCGTCAACAGTCGCATGGCGGGCCGCAGTTGGGCCACGTCGGTCTCGCCGGTCAGGAACACCCCGGGCGTCCGCTCGCCGCCCTCGTACTGCGCGGTGTAGACGTACGGCACCCGGCCCGCGACACGCGGCAGCAGCGCCTTGCGGACCGCCGAGGTGTGCCAGCCGACGACCGCGTCGACCGCGTTCATCGACACCAACGCCCCGACCTCGGCGGCCACTTGCTCCGGCAGTGCACCGCCGTCGACCACCGTGAGCCGGACCTCTCGGCCCAACACGCCGCCGACGGCGTTGAGTTCCTCGACGGCGAGTCGCGCGGCCAGTTCGCAGGACGGGCCGAAGACGCCTGCGGGGCCGCGCAGCGGGACGACCAGCGCCACGACCAGGGTCCTGAGCGGACCGTCGGTCCGCGCGGGCGGCAGGGGATGCACCGGACCACCTCCGTGAGGGCGTGCGGGCACGGAAAAACGGCCCAGGCCCCGGCGCCCTCGCAGAGGCTCGTGATGTGCACCGCACAGTAGACCGCCCCGAAGGACAGCGGCAATGCCGTCCGTAGCCGTAGCCGTAGCCGGTGAGGGCGCGGCGAGAATCCCGTCCGTTCTCCGGGGCGCGGTGTCGATACGCGACGATGGCGTTCGTGTAGGAGGTGAGAGATCCCCTTGGGGATCGCAGAATCGCTTACGCCATGGAGGACGTCATGCAGCACTACCTGCTCAGCGTGATCACGCCGGCCGACGGGCAGATGCCCTCGCCGGACGAGATGGCGGAGATCGTCCGCAAGCTGGGGATCTTCCACGACGAACTGCAGGCCGCCGGAGCCTGGGTCTTCGCCGGGGGACTGCACGGGCCGGAGACGGCGACCGTGCTGCGCCCCAAGGACGGCGACGTGCTGATCACCGACGGGCCGTACGCCGAGGGCAAGGAGTATCTGGGCGGGCTCTGCCTGATCAAGGCGGCCGACCTGGACGCGGCCCTGGAGTGGGGGAAGCGCGCGACCTGGGCGACCACACTGCCCATCGAGGTGCGGCCCTTCATGAACACGGCCGAGGACTGATGCCGTTCGACACCGACATCGAGGCCGTCTTCCGTGCCGAGTACGGGCGGGCGGTCTCGGTCCTGGTCCGCTTCCTCGGTGACATCGACCTCGCCGAGGAAGCGGTCCAGGACGCCTTCGCCGCGGCCGTGCGGAAGTGGCCGGAGACCGGTGTGCCGCCGAGCCCGGCCGGGTGGATCATCACCACCGCGCGCAACCGCGCGATCGACCGGCTGCGCCGCGAGTCCTCCCGGGAGGCCCGCCACACCGAGGCCGCGCTGCTGTACGCGGCCGACGCGCCCGCCGAGGAGGGACCCGTGCGCGACGACCGGCTCCGGCTGATCTTCACCTGCTGCCACCCCGCGCTCGCCACCCAGGCACAGGTGGCGCTCACCCTGCGCCTCCTCGGCGGTCTCACCACCGCCCGGATCGCCCGCGCCTTCCTGGTGCCGGAGGCGACGATGGCCCAGCGCCTGGTCCGCGCCAAGGCCAAGATCCGCGACGCGCGGATCCCGTACCGGGTGCCCCGCGACGCCGACCTCCCCGACCGGCTGAAGGGCGTCCTGGCCGTCGTCTACCTGATCTTCAACGAGGGCTGCACGGACTCGCCCGAACTGTGCGCCGAAGCCCTGCGGCTCGGCTGTCTGCTGTCCGAGCTGATGCCGGACGAGCCCGAGGCGACCGGCCTGCTCGCGCTGATGCTGCTGATCGAGTCGCGCCGGACCGCGCGGGAGGGCCCGGACGGTGAGCTGGTGCCGCTGCCCGAACAGGACCGCGACCGCTGGGACGGCGAACTGATCGCCGACGGGCAGTCACTCGTACGGCGGTGCCTGCGGCTGAACAACCCCGGGCCGTACCAGATCCAGGCCGCGATCAACGCGGTGCACAGCGACGCCCCGAGCGCGGACGCGACCGACTGGGGGCAGATCCTCCAGCTCTACGACCAGCTGATGGCCGTGGCCCCGAGTCCGGTGGTCGCCCTCAACCGGGCCGTCGCCGTCGCCGAGGTCGACGGCCCGCGCACGGCCCTCGCCCTCGTGGACGCGCTGGACCTCGACGGCTACCACGTGCTGCACGCCGTCCGCGCCGACCTGCTGCGGCGGCTGGGCCGCCACACCGAGGCCGTCGCGGCGTACGAGGCGGCCATCGCGCGCACCGGGAGCGCGGCCGAGCGCGGCTGGCTGGAACGCCGTCGGCGGGAACTCGTCCGCGGGTGACAGCCGTGCGGCGGAGCGTGACCATGGGCGCACCGGAATTTTTCCCGGCACAGGAATGGTTGCTATATACATCTGACCGTCGAGAACCCCCACGCACCAGCAGCGAGGCACCGTGAACCAGTCCAGCCCCGAGCAGCCCGCCGACATCGTGGCCCGGCTGCGCGCCACCTTCCGCACCGGCCGCACCAAGCCCGTCGAGTGGCGCACCGCCCAGCTGCGCCGCCTGCGCGATCTGCTCACGGAGCACGGCGACGACCTCGCCGCCGCCCTCCGTGCCGACCTCGGCAAGAGCGCCGCCGAGGCCCAGCGCACCGAGATCGGCTTCACGATCCGCGAGATCGACCACACCCTCGACCACCTGGAGGAATGGCTCCGCCCCGAGTCCGCGCCCGTCCCGGCCCACCTCGGCGCGGACGCCACCGCCTGGACGCAGTACGACCCGCTCGGCGTCGTCCTCGTCATCGCGCCCTGGAACTATCCGGTGCAGCTGCTGCTGACCCCGGTCGTCGGCGCGCTCGCCTCCGGTGACGCGGTGGTCCTCAAGCCCAGCGAGATGGCCCCGGCCACCTCCGCCGCCCTCGCCCGGCTGGTACCCGACTACCTCGACACCGACGCGGTCGCCGTCGTCGAGGGCGGCATCCCGGAGACCACGGCCCTGCTCGCCGAGCACTTCGACCACATCTTCTACACCGGCAACGGCGCCGTCGGCCGCATCGTCCTGCGCGCCGCCGCCGAGCACCTGACCCCGGTCGCCCTCGAACTCGGCGGCAAGTCACCGGCGTTCGTCGACCGCGACGCCGATCTCGCCGTCGTCGCCGACCGGTTGGCGCGCGGCAAGTTCCTCAACGCCGGCCAGACCTGCGTCGCCCCCGACTACGTCCTGACCGACCCGGAGACCGCCGCCGCGCTCGAACCCCTCCTCGCGAGCGCGGTCGAGAAGGTCTACGGCGCCGACCCGCAGACCTCCGGCGAGTACGGCCGGATCGTCAACGAACGCCACTTCGACCGGCTCGCCGGACTGCTCGACTCCGGCCGGGTCGTCGTCGGCGGGCGCAGCGACCGGAGCGACAAGTACATCGCGCCGACCGTCCTCGCCGACGTGGACCCGAAGGCGCCGGTCATGGCGGAGGAGATCTTCGGCCCGATCCTGCCGATCGTCACCGTCCCCGACCTCGACGCCGCCATCGCCTTCATCACCGACCGCGACAAGCCCCTCGCCCTCTACGTCTTCACCGGCTCCGAGGACACCCGCGCCCGGATCGCCGCCGAGACCTCCTCGGGCGCCATCGGCTACGGCCTCCCGCTCGCCCACCTCACCGTCTCCGACCTGCCCTTCGGCGGCGTCGGCGAGAGCGGCATGGGCAACTACCACGGCCGCTACTCCATCGACACGTTCAGCCACCGCAAGGCCCTGCTGGAGAAGCCGCTCGTCTGACCCGGCCACTCCTCTATCACCGGTCGCTTATATAAGCGACCGGTGATACTTTTGCCGCATGCACGCCTTCGATGTGCTCGGGGACCCCGTGCGCCGCCGCATCCTGGAACTGCTCGCCGAGGGCGAGCAGCCCGCGGGCACGGTCAGTGACGTGGTCCGGCGCGAGTTCGGCATAACGCAGCCCGCGGTCTCCCGGCATCTCAAGGTGCTGCGGGAGAACGGATTCGCGACGGTACGGCCGGACGGCACCCGACGCCTCTACGCGGTCGACTCCGGGCCGCTGCGGGACATCGACGCCTGGCTCGACCGGTTCCGCCGCTACTGGACCCCCCATCTGGACGCCCTGGCCACCGAGTTGGCCCGCGGCAAGCGCGAGCGCCGGCTCCGCGCGTCCGACGACGACAGCCCCGACCAGTCGAGGAGCACCCCATGATCGACGTGACCCACCAGATCAACTCCGTGAGCCGCACGGTCGGCCGGCGCGACTTCAAGGCGGGCGAGGCCCGCGTGATCACCATCGGCCAGTCCTACGACTCCCCGGTCGAGGACGTCTGGGACGCCTGCACCAACCCCGAGCGCATCCCGCGCTGGTTCCTGCCGGTCACCGGCGACCTGCGGCCGGGCGGCACCTACCAGTTGCAGGGCAACGCGGGCGGCACCGTCGAGCGCTGCGATCCGCCCAACTCCTTCTTCGCCACCTGGGAGTTTGGTGGCGAAGTGAGCTGGATCGAGCTGCGGTTGACACCCGAGGGCGACGGCACGCGCTTCGAGTTGGAGCACATCGCCCATGTCGACGACACGAAGTGGGCCGAGTTCGGGCCCGGCGCGGTGGGCGTCGGCTGGGACTCGATCCTGCTCGGGCTGCACGGCGAGGTGTCGGGCGCCGGGTCCGTGGCGCCCGAGGACGCCATGGCCTGGCTGATGTCCGAGGAGGGCCGCCGCTTCGTCACGGCGAGCAGCGAGGCGTGGTTCGCGGCGAACGTGGCGAGCGGCGAGGAGAAGTCGGTGGCCCGAGAGGCGGCCGACCGGACCACGGCCGCCTATACGGGCGAGGGGAGTTGAGACGCGTGCGGGCCGAAGCGCTGACCCGGGGCCGATCACCGTTGTAGCGTGCGCGCTGGACGCCACGGTGATCGGAGCCAGGGATGAGTGACGGCGGCGGGACGGTGCTGGTGACCGGTGGCAGCGGATTCGTCGGCAGCCACCTGGTCCGGCGACTGCTGGAGCGCGGCTACCGCGTGCACACCACCGTGCGCTCCCTCGGCAACGAGGCGAAGGTCGCGCCCCTGCTCGCCCTGCGGGACCAACTCCCGGGCACGCTGGAGCTGTTCGAGGCCGACCTGCTGACGGACGGCTCCTTCGACGCGGCGATGGAAGGCTGCCGTGTCGTCTTCCACGTCGCCTCGCCGTTCCTGATGCCGGAGAAGATCAAGGACGGGCGGAAGGACGTCGTCGACCCCGCCCTCACCGGCACCCGGAACGTCCTCGCCGGCATCGAACGCACCCCCACCGTCGAGAAGCTGGTGTTCACCTCGACGGTCGGCGCGATCTTCGGCGACTACGCCGACGTACGGCACATGAAGGACGGCATCCTCTCCGAGGACTACGTCAACACCACCAGCACGGTCGAGAACAATCCGTACCACTACGCGAAGACGGTCGCCGAGAGCGCCGCCTGGGACGCCCAGCAGGCGCAGTCCCGCTGGCGCATGGTCTCCGTCAACCCCGGCCTGATCCTGGGGCCTTCCCTCACCCCGGCGTCCGACTCCGGCAGCCTCTTCCTCCTCGACGAACTGTTCAAGGGCTACTTCTTCTACGGGGCACCCGACTTCAGCTTCACCGTCGCCGACGTACGGGAGGTCGCCGACGCGCACATCGCGGCGGCCGAGAACTCCGAGGCGCACGGCCGGTACATCGTCGCGGACGCCCGGATGGCGTCCTTCCTCGACATGTCCCGCGCCCTGCGGAAGCACTTCCCGCGCGAGCACCGGCTGCCCCGGCACGGCCTGCCGCACTGGCCGGTGCGCGTGCTCGGTCCGGCGTTCGGGCTCACCCAGGACTACATCCGCAAGCACCTCGGGATCAGGTTCGCCGTCGACAACCGGCGCGGCATCGAGGAACTGGGCATCACCTACCGGCCGTTGGAGGAGACACTCCTCGACCACTACGTGGCCTGGCGGGAGTCGAGGAAGGCCCGCTGACCGGCGCCGGTCCCCGCCCGTTCACCCCGCGGACCGTTCAAGGCTCTTGACCGGTCCGGACCGCAGACGCTTGGGTGTGGCCCGATCACCCTGTTCGTGTCATGAGCCTGACCACACTCAACCGAAGGGCACCCATGAGAACCCCCCACGCCCTGCTCGCCCTCACCGCCGCGCTGGCCGCCGTCGTCGCCGCTCCACCGGCCGGAGCCGCCGACGCCGTCCCGGCCGCCGGCACCTACTACGTCCACAGCGCCACCACCGGGCTCAACGCGGCCGACAAGGGGGGAGCGGTGGAGCAGCACAATCCCAAGGGCAACGAGGACCACCAGCAGTGGAACCTCCGCACGAGCGGATCCTCGTACGTCCTGGAGAGCACCGACACGGCCGGCAGCTGTCTGGGCCGCTCGGGCGGCCAGGCCAGGACCGTCTCCTGCACCAGCACCGACGCCGCCTGGCAGATCACCCCCGTCGGCGGCGACGCGTACACGCTCAAGGCCCCGGGTGCGGACAGCTACCTGACCGTCGGCGCCAAGCCCTCCGGTGCCAACTACCCGGCTCAGCTGGCCATCGGCTCCTCCGGCGACCTCGCCTCCTGGTACCTCACGCCGATCACCTCACCCACCCGTCCGATGCCGTCCGAGGACCAACGCACCCTGGACCAGGTCACGTTCCTCACCGCCCACAACGCCTACGCCAACGGCGTCGACGGCGGATTCGCCCCGCCCTTCGTGAACTTCTTCCCGAACCAGTCACGCGGCATCAACCAGCAACTCTCCGACGGCGTCAGGGGGTTCATGCTGGACATCCACCAGACCCCCGACGGCGCGATCCTCTGCCACGACAGCTGCACCCTGGTCAGCCGCCCCGTCGCCCTGAACGTCGACCTCCAGCGCATGGTCGACTTCCTCAAGGTGCACCCCGACCAGTTCGTCACCGTATTCCTTGAGGACTACGTCGACCCGGGCGTCCTGCGAAGCGAACTCGCCCGCGTCAACGGCCTGTACGACCTGCTGTACCGCCCCGACCAGACCGGCGTGCGACAGAACGGCTGGCCGAAGATGGCCGACCTGATCGCCGCCAACCGCCGTCTGCTGATCTTCACCGACCACAGCCGCGCCTCCGACGAGTCCGCCGGACTCACCCGGGACAGCTTCGGCGTGATGTACCAGCGGGACTGGACCGTCGAGAACTACTGGTCCATGGGCTCCGGCGCCGGCTCCTCCGACTGGTCCTGCTACAGCCGCTGGTACGGCAGCGACCTCAACGTCCCGCTGACACAGACCTATCCGGGGTTCCGCCCGCTGTTCGTCATGAACCACTTCCGTGACGCGACCATCGGCGGGACCGCCCAGACCGACAACACCAAGGTCCTCGACCGGACCCAGCGGTTCTGCCAGCCGGCCGCGCGCAAGAAGCCCACCTTCCTCGCCGTGGACCGCTACGACCTCGGCAACCCGGCCGCCGCGGTCAACTCCCTGAACACCTACACGTATCCGTAAAGTGCGGGCGGCCGTGCGGCCGGGGTGTGCGAAACTCCGCTGATGACATCGGAGAAGATCACCGCAGCCGCCTCCGGCACCTGGACACTCGGCGACCTGCCCGTCAGCCGCATCGGCTTCGGCGCGATGCGACTGACGGGCAGCGCAGCCTTCAACTTCGGGACACCGAGCGACCGCGACCGGTCGATCGCCGTGCTGCGCAGGGCGATCGAGCTCGGTGTGAACCACATCGACACGGCCGCCTTCTACTTCTCGTCCCTCCGGTCGGCCAACGAACTCATCAACTCCGCGCTCGCCCCCTACGCCGACGACCTCGTGATCGCCACCAAGGTCGGCCCCTTCCGGAACTACTCGGGGGAGTGGAGCACCTCGGCCCGCCCCGACGACCTGCGCGGCCATGTCGAGGAGAACCTGCGGCAGTTGGGCCGCGACCACCTCGACGTGGTCTATCTCCGCCGGATGGGACAGGACTCCATCGCCGAGTACTTCGGGGCCCTCGCCCGACTCCGCGAGGAAGGCCTGATCCGGCACCTCGCGATCTCCGACGTCGAGCCGCGCCACCTGGCCGAGGCGCAGGAGATCGCCCCGGTGGTGAGCGTGCAGAACCGGTTCGGGCTCGACTCGTCCGGCCCCGAGGCGGACGAGATGCTGCGGATCTGCGGCGAACAGGGCATCGCCTTCGTGCCGTTCTTCGCCATCGCGGGCGACGCCGGGCCGCAGGGCGCGACCACCGCCCACGACGACGAGGTCCTCGCCGTCGCGACGGCGCACGACGCCAGCCCCGCACAGATCCGCCTCGCCTGGTCCCTCGCCCAGGGCCCGCACGTCCTCGCCATCCCCGGCACGGGCAACCCCGACCACCTCACGGAGAACGTGGCTACGGGCGCGATCCGCCTGACGGACGAGGAACTGACCAGGCTCAACGAGGTGCACGCAAAGGCAGGTTGAGGTGCGGTGGCGGGGTTCTTGTCCGGGGGCTCAGGCCGGCCAGGTCCCGTCGCTCATGAGGTGACGCCGCGGCAGCTCGCGCTGCTCGTGCCGCGCCTGCACGGCCAGCGGTCGCCGGGTCCGCCGCCCGTCGCCGAGATTGCGGCCGGTGGGATGCGTGGCCCGGGTGGCCAGCCAGACGCATGCCCCGTCCCACAGGAACCACAGCGGCACCAGGCCGGTGGTCCTCATGCCGGGGACGGTACCCGGGGCGCGGGCGCGGCACCTCGGGCCGAAGGCGTAGGACCTTTGGCCCGAGGTGCCGCGCCCGCGTGGTGGGTCAGCCCAGTTGCTCGTGGAGGAACGGCACCGTGCTCGCCCAGGCGCGGGCGGCGGAGTCGGCGTCGTAGACCGGGCGGCCGTCGTTGAAGAAGGCGTGGTTCGCCGGGTAGACGCGCAGGTCCGGGGTGATGCCGGACTGTTCCTGGATGTGCTTGGCGAGGGCGTCGAGGCCGGAGACCGGGATGCTCTCGTCCAACTCGCCGTAGTGGCCCTGGATGCGCGCCTTCAGGTGGGAGAAGTCGGGCAGTTCGCCCTGGATCACGCCGTAGAACGGGACCGCGGCGCTGACGCGCGGGTCGGCCGCGGCGAGGTACAGGACGAAGCCGCCGCCCATGCAGAAGCCGACCGCGCCGACCGTGTCCGAGGTGACCTCGGGGAGGGACAGCAGGTGGTCGACCGCGCCGGAGAGCAGTTCGACACCCCGGGCGACCGGCAGGGCCAGCATCATGCGCAGGGCTTCGTCGCTCTCGTGCGCCACGTTGCCGCCGTAGAGGTCGGGGGCGAACGCGACGAAGCCCTCCTGCGCGAGCCGGTCGGCCACGTCGGCGATGTGGTCGGTCAGACCCCACCACTCCTGGATGACGATCACGCCGGGCCCGCTCCCGGACGGCGGCAGCGCGAGATAGCCGTGGGCGGTGCCCCCGGCGCTGGGGAAGGTGACGTTCTGACGGGCCGGTGCTCCGGTCGACTTCGGCAGCTCGGAGGACATGAGGCTCAACTCCTGTACGGCGATGCGTGGCGCGGGCGTGGTCGGGCCGGGGCCCGACACGATCTCCAGCGTGTCATGGCCGGAGGGACGAGGGGCGGCCCGGGCCCCCTTGGGGGATGGGCGGCGGCTGTCCGGTGCGGGTCCGTCATCCGGTGCCGGTCCGCTGTCCGGAGCGGACCGGTGGCGGGTTCGTCCGCTCGTCCATGCGGACCACCCGTCCCGCGGCCACCTTCTGGAACAGGCCGTACGCCAGGACCGGGAGCAAGATGTGGGGGCGGTCGGGGAGGGTCGTCGTGATCAGTACCGCGCTCGCGCTGCTGTTGTTCATGCCGCAGGCCAGCGTCACCGAGGCGCCGGCGCGCGCGTCGAGGCGGAGGGCCCGCGCGGCTGCCCGGCCCAGCGTGAAGGACAGTCCGCACACCGTCGCGGCGATGCCGAGCGCGGCCAGCAGGAGGACCGGGCGCGGGTGGCGCAGGAAGGGGCCCAGCACCCCGCTGGCGTTGACGTACGTCAGCAGGAGGGACGCGGGGAGCGCTGCCGGGACGGCGATGCCCGCGAGACCGGTCAGCGCGCGCTGGGGAAGCGCGAGCCGGCACAGGATGCCCGCCGCGCAGGGCAGCACGACCGAGGTCAGGGCGAAGGCGTTTCCGGCCGAGTGGGCGGCGACGGCGAGTCTGCCCGCGTAGTCGCCCCGGAGCAGCGGGCAGAGGGCGGCCAGGGTGAGCGGGACGGTCAGCGGGCTGACGAGGGTGGAGGCGAGCACCAGGCCCACCGCCGTGGGCTGGTCGCCGTCGCCCTTCGCCGTCCAGACCGTCGCCCCGGCCGCCACCGGCATCGCGACGACGAGGATCATCGCGGCGACCATGCCGCTGCCGCCGTCGTGGTCCGGTGACAGCCGCAGCGCGAGGGCGACCCCCGGGACGATCAGCAGCGGCACCAGGATGTGCAGGGCGAGGCCCGTGAGCAGGGCGGCCGGGCGCCGCACCAGCAGCCGCAGTTCACGCAGCGGGACCTGGAGGCCGGCGCCGAAGAGGACCAGGGCGAGGAGCAACTGCGGTGTGCGCAGGGACAGTTCGGCGATGCCCGTCGGGTGCGGGTGGCGCAGCCACAGGCCGGGGGCTGGCAGCACGGCCGCGGCGACGTACGTCAGGGCGACGGCTCGGCCCAGGTGGCGGCGGAGCAGGGCGAGCAGGTGGGGTACGGGGGGAATCCTGGCGGGCCTGGGACACATCGGGGCGCTCTTCCGTCGTGGGAACTGGGCGGAGACGGAGCGCCGGTATCGCGTGCGGACTCGTCGACACGCGCGAGGGGAGGAGTGTGCGGAGCCCTGCGGTCATCGTCGACGGTGCCTTCCATAATGGGCGGGTGGGAGTGGACAGGAGTGGGCACACGGGTGCGGTGACGAGACGGCACCCGGGTGACTACAATTCTGTAGACGGTCTACTGAACTGTAGACGAGGAAGGGGTGAGGATCGTTCCCATGGCCGATGCGAAGGATGAACGCCGACCGGCGGGTGAGCTGGAGGCCAGCGTCATGGCCGCCCTCTGGGCCGCCGGTGACCCGCAGACGCCCGGTGAGGTGCAGCTGAGCCTCGACACGGGCCTGGCCCGCACCACGGTGACGACGATCCTGACCCGGCTGCACGACAAGGGCGTGGTGCAGCGGCGGCGGCAGGGGCGGGGATACGCCTACTTTCCGGTGCAGGACGCGCAGGGACTCACCGCCCTCCGTATGCACACCGAACTCGACCGGGACGGAGACCGGGAGACGGTGCTGGCCCGGTTCGTCGCGCAGCTGAGCCCCGACGACGAGCGGGTGCTGCGGGATCTCCTGGAGTCCGGCGAGGAGTGACCGCCCACTGACGCCCCGCCGCCCTCGTTCCGGGAGGCGGGCTTCTTGCGTGTCCACGCTCCACCGGTCGCCGGTCGCCGGTCGCCGGTCGCGTGGGGCGCCCGTCTGCGGTCATCGGGACCGGTCGCCGTGGCCGACGCGAAACCCCGGCCGGCATCCGCCGTGCCCCGCCCTCACCTCTAGCCGGAGCCCCGGGGAATCCGACTGGCGCCCAACGGGTTTTACGTATAACCTCACCCGTCAATCCCCTCGCCCGGAACCCCGCACGGAGACGCCCGATGAGTCGTATCGCCCTGGTCACCCTCGTCGTGGACGACTACGACGAGGCGATCCGCTTCTACGTCGACGCTCTCGGCTTCCGGCTGGACGAGGACGAGGCGCGTCCCGACGGCTCGCGGTGGGTCGTCGTGGTGCCGCCCGGTGCGGACGAGGGCGGCACCGGACTGCTGCTCGCCCGGGCCAAGGGCGAGGCGCAGGGCGCCAGGGTCGGCGACCAGACCGGTGGCCGGGTCGGGTTCTTCCTGCACACCGACGACTTCGGCCGCGACCACGCCCGGATGCTCGCCGCGGGCGTGACCTTCCTGGAGGAGCCGCGGCACGAGCCGTACGGTTCCGTCGCCGTGTTCCAGGACCTGTACGGCAACCGCTGGGATCTGCTCCAGCCCGCCGCCTGAGCCCCGGCTCCCGCCGACCTCCGCTCACCGAACGACGACCGAGGAATCCCCGCACATGTCATCTACGCGCATAGACGCCGACACTCTCCGCCGACTCCCCAAGGCCGTGCTGCACGACCACCTCGACGGCGGCCTGCGGCCCGCCACCGTGGTGGAGCTCGCGGCGGCGGTCGGGCACACGCTGCCCACCACCGACCCGGACGAGCTGGCCGCCTGGTACTTCGACGCGGCCAACTCCGGTGACCTGGTGCGCTACATCGCGACCTTCGAGCACACCCTCGCCGTGATGCAGAACCGCGAGGGCCTGCTGCGCACCGCCGAGGAGTACGTCCTCGACCTGGCCGCCGACGGTGTCGTCTACGGCGAGGTGCGCTACGCCCCCGAGCTGAACACCAACGGCGGCCTCGCGCTCGCCGAGGTCGTCGAGACCGTGCAGGAGGGCCTCGCGGCCGGTATGGCCAAGGCCGCGGCGGCGGGCACGCCGGTGCAGGTGCGGACGCTGCTGTGCGGGATGCGGATGTTCGACCGGGTCGCCGAGGCGGCCGACCTCGCGGTGGCGTTCCGCGACGCCGGTGTCGTCGGCTTCGACATCGCCGGTGCCGAGGACGGGTTCCCGCCCGCCGACCACCTCGCCGCGTTCGAGCACCTGCGCCGCGAGAGCGTCCCGTTCACGATCCACGCCGGTGAGGCGCACGGCCTGCCCAGCATCCACCAGGCCCTCCAGGTGTGCGGAGCCCAGCGCATCGGCCATGGCGTCCGCATCACCGAGGACATCGTCGACGGCAAGCTCGGCCGGCTGGCGGGCTGGGTCCGGGACCGCCGGATCGCCCTGGAGATGTGCCCGACCTCCAACCTCCAGACGGGCGCGGCCACGTCGATCGCCGAACACCCCATCACCGCCCTGAAGGACCTCGGCTTCCGCGTCACCCTCAACACCGACAACCGCCTGGTGTCCGGGACGACGATGACCCGCGAGATGTCCCTGCTGGTCGAGGAGGCCGGCTGGACGGCCGAGGACCTGCGCACCGTCACGGTGAACGCCCTCAAGAGCGCGTTCATCCCGTACGACGAGCGCAAGGCCCTCATCGAGGACGTCGTCCTGCCGGGTTACGCCTCCGCGCTCTGAAGCAGCCCGCGCACATAGGCGGCCTGTCCGGCGTGTTCCAGATCGTCGGACAGGACGCTGACCAGCCGGACGCCCAGGGTGACCGGCGGGTCCCAGCGTTCGTCCACGATCCGGTCGTAGTCCTCCGCCGTCAGCCCGCGCAGGTACGCCAGCGTCTGGTCGTGCACGGCGTCGTAGTACCCGGTGAGCTGCCCGGCCGACTCGACCCGCACCTTGCCGACCTGCGCGGCGGTGTGGCCGTACCCGGTGTCCTCGGCCGGCAGGGCGAGGCCGAAGCGCTTCTCCCAGCCCTGGGCCAGCCAGACCTGGTCGAGTCCCGCGGCCTCGCCGACGTGGTCGTCCTGGACCCGGGTGAGATGCCAGACCAGCCAGGCGACGGAGTTGGCGTCGGCGGCGGGGCGGGCGTGCAGCTGGTCGGGGGTGAGGCCGTCGACCGCCGCGTGGACTTCTTCCCGGATGCGGCCGTACGCGTCGATGAGGATGTCGTTGGCATGCATACGACCACCTTCGCGCATCGCCGTCCGTCATGCGGCCGGAGTGTCGGTTTCCAGGATCGTCATCAGGGCGCGGGCCGCGGGACTGGTCGCCTGCGGGGGCGGCAGCAGCGCCACCGTCTCGTAGACCTCCTCGCCGGTGCCCTTGAGGGGGAGCGCGGTGAGGGGCTCGCGTTTGTGGCGGAAGTGCTGGGGGGCCACCGCGATGCCGAGGTTCTCGTCGATCAGGTCGAGGAGGCTGTGCACGTCGTTGACCTCCAGCGCGACCGTCCGCCGTACGCCCGCCGCGGCGAACACGGCGTCGGTGGTGCGGCGCGAGGCCCAGTCCGGGTGGAAGTCGACGAAGACCTCGCCGCCGAGGTCGTCCGGAGTGACCGCCGCACCGGTCCTCGCGAGCCGGTGGCTGGGATGGCACAGCACGGTCATCGGCTCGCTGGTGAGGGACACCGAGCGCAGCTGGTCGGTGTCCGCCTGGGTGCGGTAGGCGAAGGCCAGGTCGAGGCGTCCGGCCGCGACCTCCTCCGCCAGCGCGCCCGAGCCCGCCTGCCGCAGCCGGATCTCCACATCGGGGTGACGGCGCCGGAACGCGGCCAGCAGCCCCGCCACGTGCACTCCGGCGATGCACTGCTCGGTGCCCAGCGACAGCGTGCCGCGCAGCACGCCCTGCACCGCGGCCACCGCCTCGTGCGCCGAGCGCACCTGGGCCAGGATGCGTTCCGCCTCGCCGAGCAGGGCCCGGCCCGCCTCCGTGAGCGTGACCCGGCGGGTGGTGCGCACGAACAGCGGGGTCTGCAACTCCCGTTCCAGGGCCCGGATCGAGGCCGAGAGCCCGGACTGGGACACCATCAGCCGCTCGGCCGCACGGGTGAAGTGCTGGTCCTCGGCGACGGCGATGAAATGCTGGAGATGACGCAGTTCCATGATTGAGAAGCGTAACCGCTGAATTCCATCGGATTCTTCTGTTGGACCACTGCCCGCAGGTCACGACAGAGTGGGCGGTGGTTCCCTGGAACCGGTATCCCGTGTGCCAACCCCTCTGGAGTCGCGTTGTACACCGCCCACCCCGACCGCTACGCGGACCTGCCCTACCGGCGCACCGGACGCAGCGGTCTGAAGCTGCCCGCGATCTCGCTCGGCCTGTGGCACAACTTCGGGCCCGACCGCCCGGTCGACACCCAGCGCGCCATCCTGCGCCGCGCCTTCGACCTCGGCGTCACCCACTTCGACCTCGCCAACAACTACGGCCCGCCCCCCGGCGCCGCCGAGTCCGCGCTCGGCGAGGCGCTCAAGGCGGACTTCGGGTCGTACCGCGACGAGCTGGTGATCTCCACCAAGGCCGGCTACCTGATGTGGCCCGGCCCGTACGGCGAGTGGGGTTCGCGCAAGTACGTGCTGTCCTCGCTGGACCAGAGCCTCAGCCGCATGGGCCTGGACTACGTCGACATCTTCTACTCGCACCGCCCCGACCCGGAGACTCCCCTGGAGGAGACGATGGGCGCCCTGCACTCTGCGGTCCAGCAGGGCAAGGCGCTCTACGTCGGCATCTCCAACTACTCGGCGGAGCAGACCCGCGAGGCCGCCCGCATCCTCGGCGAGCTGGGCACCCCGCTCCTCATCCACCAGCCCCGCTACTCGATGCTCGACCGGCGCCCCGAGGACGAGGGACTGCTCGACGCCCTGGACGAGCTGCAGGTCGGCTCCATCGTCTTCTCCCCGCTGGAGCAGGGGCTGCTCAGCTCCCGCTACCTCGACGGCATCCCGGAGGACTCCCGGGCGGCGAGCGACAGCCCGTTCCTGAACTCGGACGCCCTCACCGAGGACCTGGTCGGACAGCTGCGCGCCCTGAACGAGATCGCCAAGGGGCGCGGTCAGACCCTCGCCCAGCTCGCGCTGGCCTGGGTGCTGCGCGGCGGCCGGGTGACCTCCGCGCTGGTCGGCGCGAGCAGCGCGCAGCAGATCGAGGACAGCGTCGCGGCCACCCGCAACCTGGACTTCGACGCCGACGAGCTGGCCCGCATCGACGCGATCATCAAGCCGTAGGGCACCGCACGGCCGTCAGGCCGTGAGCCGCTCGCTGACCTCCCAGAGGCGGGCCGCCGCGTCCGGGTCCACGGCGCGGGACAGCACCCCGGGGGTGGTGTCCCCGTCGGCCCAGGCGGCCTCGTCCTCGGGAGCGAGCAGTGGGCTGATGTCGACGTTCTCGCAGTAGACCCCGCCGAGACCGTCGAGCTGCGGGCTGGTCGCGCACCAGACGGTGGTGGCCGCGCCCTGCCGCACGGTCTTCAGCTGGCGCCCGGGGTCGAGGACGGGCCTGCCCTCGGCGTCGAGCGCGCCCGCGGCCCGGAGCGCCGCCGGGTCGAGGTGCCTGGCCAGGCCGGTGTCGATGATCCGGCCCGGGTGCACCGCGAACGCGCGGATGCCCTCGGCCCGGCCGCGCCGGTCCAACTCGACGGCGAACAGCGCGTTGGCCGTCTTGGACTGGCCGTAGGCGAGGAACGGCTCGTACGGCCTGTGCTCGAAGTGCAGGTCGTCGAAGTCGACCCCGGCGAAGCGGATGCCACGCGAGGACAGGACCACGACCCGCGCGCCGTGCGCCGCGACCAGCGCGGGCCACAGCCCGGTGGTCAGTCGGAAGTGCCCGAGGTGGTTGGCGGCGAACTGCGCCTCGTGGCCGCGCGCGTCCCGCGCCAACGGGGTCGCCATGATCCCGGCGTTGTTCACGAGGATGTGCAGCGGGCGCCCGGAGGCCAGGAACTCTCCGACGAAGGTGTCGACGGACGCCGGGTCCAGCAGGTCCATGGACGCGACCTCGGTCCCGGGAAGGTCCGCGACAGCGGCCCGGGCCCGCTCCACGTCCCGCGCCGGTACGACGATCCGCGCCCCGGCCCCGTGCAGGACGCGGGCCGTCTCCAGGCCGATGCCGGAGTAGCCGCCGGTGACGATCGCGACCTTGCCGGTCAGGTCGACGCCCTTGATCACCTCCTCGGCGGTGGTCGAGGCGCCGAAGCCGGAATGCAGGGGCTGCTGTGCGGTGGTCACGTCTGCTCTCTCCCTCGTCTGCTTGAGCTGGTGGGACCACCGTAGGTCGGCCGATCCGTACGACGAATACTTGAGAGTCCGCATTACTTGCGTGATAGTTCGAGCATGACCGCGGATTCCTTCTCCGATCCTCTCGTCGGCCCTCTCGCTGATCCCCTCGCGGACCCACTCTCCGACGCCCTCGCCGTCGCCGACGCCCGCGGTGTGTTCTCCGGCGGGTTCACGGCCGGCGGCGACTGGGCGATCCAGCTGCGCGGTCGGGACCGGCTGAAGGTGAACGCCGTGGTGCGGGGCGGCTGTCTGCTGGTCCGGGACGGCGGTGAGCCGCTGCGGCTCACCGAGGGGGACGTCGTCATCTCCGACGGCGGGCAGCCGTACACCCTGTGCAGCCGGCCCGGCGTCGCGCCGACCGACTCCGCGGACGTCGTCATGGACCCGGACACCCGGATGGGCCGCCTCGGGCAGGGCGACGCGGTGGACGTGGTCTGCGTGTCCGGGCACATCGACCTGAGCCGGGACCGCGGGGACCTGCTGCGGCGGGCGCTGCCGGAGCTGGTGCACGTGCGGGCGGACTCGCCCGAGGCGGGTGTACTGCGCTGGCTCATCGGGCAGTTGACGGCCGAGATGCGCACCCGAGGGCCCGGGGTCGAGTTCGTGTCGGCGCAGCTCGCGCAGCTGATCTTCGTGCAGGTGCTGCGGGTCTGTCTGACCGACGCGGACGGGCTGCCGCCCGGCTGGCTGCGCGCCCTCGCCGACGAGCGCCTCGCCCCCGCGCTGCGCCTGATGCACGGCGACCCGGCCCACCCGTGGCGGCTGGAGGAGCTGGCCCGGGCAGCCGCGATGTCCCGCACCACGTTCGCCGTACGGTTCAGGGAGGCGGCGGGTGTGCCGCCCCTGACGTATCTGCTGAACTGGCGGATGAGCCTCGCCGCCCGGGCGCTCCGCCAGGACACGGCCCCGGTGGGCGCGCTCGCCCGCTCCGTCGGCTACACCTCGGAGAGCGCCTTCAGCAACGCTTTCAAGCGGGCGGTCGGGGTGGCGCCGAGGCGGTATCGCGACGAGGCCCTGGCTAGGAGCTGAGGCGTTCTTCGAGGTGCACGGTGACCTGATCGCCCGCCTCTTTGCCGAGGGCCTTTCGAAGATCGGCTTTCACGGGGAGTTTGTGCGTGCCGTCGCCGAGCGCCATGAACGAACTGCGGAAAGGGTGTCCGTCCATCGTGCCGCGGACCTTGACCAGACCGCGGGTGCCGAAGAACGCGACGGAGTCGGGCCAGACGAGATAGGTCCAGCCGCCGTCGTTCGGGCTTTTGATCAACGCGGCGGTGAATTCCTCGTTCAAAGGGGTGCCGGTGCTCATGGGATCCTCCGCTCGGGGGGTCTGCCGAAAAGGAGACCGCCCCGAGCGCGAGAAGTCATCGCCGGCGCGGGCGCTCGTCCTCAGGCCCCCGCGGGCACCCGGTCGAGGAAACCGAGCACGGAGCGGATACGGCCGTCCTCGTCCAGGGTGATCACGTCGAACCCGGCGACGGGCGCCGAGCCCTCCCCGGAGGCGCTGTCCCCGGCCCCGCTCACCAGCTCCCAGGCGAAGCGCGCGGTGTCGTGGTGCCCGTCGACGGTCCCCAGCGGACGGAAGACGAATCCCGGGAACTGTGCGTGCGCCCCGGCGATCAGCTCCGCGATCTCGCTGTGGCCGGTGACCGCCGCCAGCGGGTCGGTGTAGGTACCCTCGACGGACCAGGCGGCGGCGACCGCCTTCGCCAGCGCCTCCGGGTCGCCCGCGTTCCAGGCCTCGAAGTAGCGGGCGACGGCGTTCTCGTGTCGATCGGTGGTCGCGGACATGGTGAATCAGCCTCCAGCGAGGTCGTCGGTACTGGTCAGGACCCGGATCCGGCTTCCTGCCGGCCCGGTGCCCTTACCTTGCCGGGGACCGTGCGGGACGTCGATTACCCCTCAGGTAATGACGGCGGATGACCACCGCAAAAGGGGTCCCGAAGATTTTCGGCCAAACAAGGCGGTGAATATGCCAAGAGAGTGGCTAAAAAGTCGTGGTGACAGTGTTTCGGGAGTGAACATACTCGACAGCTAGGGCATCACTACACGAGGCAAAGCCGCCATCGTGCGCACCACTTGAGCCACCCGAGCCGCCATCAGAGCCGCATGGAAAGCGAGGCCCGACCGGCAATCGAGACACGCGACGGGGGAGTGATCGTGCACGACGAATTCCTGTGCCATGTCACCGCGTACGGTACCTGCGGCGGACAGCGCGTCGGGGTGCCTCTGGGAACCTACCGCGCCCCGACCCTGGCGCTCGCGCTGTGGTGGTTACGGGACCGCGCGGTGTGGATGGCCGACCGGCTCGACCCCCAACCGGAGAACCCGCGCTTCCCCAGGGGCGCCCTGGTGCCGGTCGCCGACACGGCCCCCGACGTGCCCCGCGCGTTACGCGTCTGGTCCCGCGATGTCGGTCAACAGGAGCAGGTCGCCTACGAGTTGGCGGCCGGACGGCTGGTCCAGATCGCCATCAGCGACGAGACCACCGAGTACGAACTCCTCGCCGAGTCGGTCGACGCCCTCAGGATGCAGCGGACCGTTCCGGCACTCGTCGTCCCTGTCGCCTGACACGTGTCGACCACCGCGCACCCCTGACCGTTGACCGGGCGCACACGTGGTCGAATCGGTAGAATTCGGTGTATGTCAGAGCGGCCGATGGTGCCGACCGCGCCCGAACTCCTCCTGGAGACGGAATCGGGCTCCACGGTCATGACCCCGGGCCGCGACTACCACGTCGGCCGCGATCCGCTCAGCGACATCGTCATCGACGACGCCCGCGTCTCCTGGCACCACGCGGTCCTGCGGCCCGACGCCGACCACTGGACGCTGGAGGACGAGCACAGCACGAACGGCACCTACGCCGACGGCCGCCGCATCCAGGAGTGGGACGTCGGCCCCGGCAGCGTGATCCGCTTCGGCAACCCGGCCGACGGCCCCCGCGTCGTCCTCGCCGACCGCCCCGCCCCGGCACCGGAACGCCCCTCGGCGGTCTCCATGCCGGCCTTCACCGGCACCTACCGGCAGCCGACCACCGTACGACCGCTGCCGAGCCGTACCGTCCGCATCGGCCGGGCCGCCGACAACGACCTCGTCGTGGACGACCTCGTCGTCTCCCGCCGCCACGCCGAACTGCGGGCCGGACCCGACGGGACGTACGAGATCGTCGACCTCGGCAGCCACAACGGCACCTACCTCAACGGCCAGCCCGTCGCCCGCGCCCCGGTCGGGCCCGGTGACATCGTCGGCATCGGACACTCCGCGTTCTGCCTCGTCGGCGACCAGCTCCAGGAGTACGTCGACACCGGAGAGGTCTCCCTCGACGTGCAGGACCTCACCGTCGCCGTCGACCGGGGCCGCAAGGTGCTGATCGACCAGGTGTCGTTCCCGGTCGGCGAGAAGTGCCTGCTCGCCGTGGTCGGACCCAGCGGCGCCGGAAAGTCCACCCTCCTCAACGCGCTCACCGGCCAGCGCCCCGCCGACCGCGGCACCGTCCTCTACGACGGCCGCGACCTCTACCGCGACTACGCCGAACTGCGCCAGCGCATCGGCCTGGTCCCGCAGGACGACATCCTGCACGCCCAGCTCACCGTGCGCAGCGCCCTCTCGTACGCGGCCGAGCTGCGCTTCCCCGAGGACACCGCCAAGGCCGAACGCCGGGCCCGGGTGGACGAGGTCATCCGCGAACTCGGCCTCGAACAGCGCGCCGCGCAGCCCGTGCACAGCCTCTCCGGCGGGCAGCGCAAGCGCGTCAGCGTGGCCCTGGAACTGCTGACCAAGCCGTCGCTGCTGTTCCTCGACGAACCGACCTCCGGGCTCGACCCCGGCATGGACCGCTCGGTGATGCACATGCTGCGCGGCCTCGCCGACGACGGCCGTACCGTCATCGTCGTCACCCACAGCGTCCTGAGCCTCGACGTCTGCGACCGGCTGCTGGTGCTCGCGCCCGGCGGCAAGGTCGCCTACTACGGGCCGCCCGACGACGCCCTCGCCTACTTCGGCTTCGCGCACTGGCCGGAGGCCTTCGAAGCCTTCGAGCGGGACCGGGACCGGGACTGGGCCGGGGAGTTCAGGGAGTCGCCGTTCCGGCGCCAGTACGTCGTCAACTCCACCGCGCAGCCGCACCGGTCGGGCTCGGGCCCGGTCGCCGCGGCCCCGCCGCCGCCCAGACCCCGCAGCCGCCGCGCCCAGCTCGGCACGCTCGTCCGCCGCTACACCGCGGCCCTCGGCGCCGACCGGACCTTCCTCGTCATCATGGTCGCCCTGCCGTTCGTCATGGGCGCGATGGCCCGCGCGCTGGCCGGCAGTCAGCTGACCCGGGACACGGCGATGAACGCCCTGCTCATCCTCTGCGTCGGCGGCGTGCTCACCGGCGCGGCCAACGCCGTCCGCGAACTCGTCAAGGAACGCGCGATCTACCGGCGCGAGAGAGCCGTCGGCCTCTCCAGATCGGCCTACCTGCTCTCCAAGGTCGTCGTCCTGGGCGCGATCACCGTGGCACAGGCCGTGGTGCTCACCCTGGTCGGACTGTTCGGCGTCGACCTCGACGCGCCCGGCGGCAAAGGGGTGTTGATGCCACCCTTGATCGAAATCACCGTCGCCGTCGCCCTGTTGGCGTTCACCGCGATGATGCTCGGCCTGCTCGTCTCCGCGCTGGTGCGCAAGGAGGAGGTGACGATGCCGCTGCTCGTGCTGCTCGCCATCGTCCAAGTGGTCTTCTGCGGCGCCCTGTTGAAGCTGCACGGCGTGCCGGGACTGGAACAGCTGTCCTGGCTGGTCCCCTCGCGCTGGGCGCTCGGCGGGATGGCCGGCACCATCGGGCTGGCCCGGATCGTGCCGGGCGAGCTGACCGCCGACCCGATGTTCCGGCACTCGGCCGGGGTGTGGCTGCTCAACATGGGCATGCTGCTCGTGCTGTCGCTGCTCTTCGGCTTCCTGGTCTCCCGGCTGCTGCGGCGGCACGAACCCGCCGTGATGCGGAAATAGGGGCCGCCGCGATGTCGATCCCGCCTCCCGGCTTCCGGCCCACCCATGTCGTCCCCGAGCACGGGATGCCCGCCTGGGAGGCACCGGACCCCGCCCGCCCCACCGTGCCGCTCGACGCGCTGCTCCCCGTGCAGCTGCTGGAGCGGCGCGGCGACTGGGCCCACGCCCTGTGCTCCAACGGCTGGTCCGCCTGGGTCGACGGCCGCCACCTCATCTCCGTCGCCCACGACCCGCCGGCCGCCCGCGGCCCCCTCACCCGCACCGCCGACCCGCGCCCGCTGCTCGCCCGCGCCGAACAGGCCCTCGCCCGCTACCGCGCCGCCGTCGAGGACCTCGCGGGCGGCGGCCTCGACGGCGCCACGTTCCAGGCCCGCACCAAGGGCCTGCGGATCGGTGTGGTCGTCGACGGCGAGTCCGTCTGGCTCTACGACGCCGACCACGAACGCTGGGTCCACACCGACGGGACCCGCCTCAGCACCTACGCCTCCGACGACGCACCGCGCGCCGAACCGGCCGACCCCGGCCACGCCCCCACCCAGGTCGTGAGCACCGATGGCCCGTGACGCGAGCCTCTTCTCCGGGCGGCCCTCCGAGCTGATCGGGCAGCAGATCGCCGGATACCGCATCGAGGACGAGATCGGGCGCGGCGGCATGGCGGTCGTCTACCGCGCCCACGACCTGCGCCTCGACCGCACCGTCGCGCTCAAGCTGCTCGCCCCCGAACTAGCCCGCAACGACACGTTCCGCAAACGCTTCACCCACGAGTCCCGGGTCGCCGCCGCGATCGACCATCCGCACATCGTCCCGGTCTTCGAGGCGGGCGAGACGGACGGCGTCCTGTACATCGCGATGCGCTATGTCTCCGGCAGCGACCTGCGTCATCTCCTGGACCGGGAAGGGCCGTTGGACCTTCCGACGGTCGCACGCGTCATCGGGCAGGTCGCCTCCGCGCTGGACGCGGCGCACGAACACGGGCTCGTCCACCGGGACGTGAAGCCCGGCAACATCCTCGTGGCGCGCGGCACCGACAGCGACCATCCCGAGCACGTCTACCTCACCGACTTCGGGCTGACGAAGAAGTCGCTGTCACTGACCGGGTTCACGACGGTCGGGCAGTTCGTCGGGACGCTCGACTACGTGGCCCCCGAGCAGATCTCGGGGCGGCCGGTCGACGGGCGGTGCGATGTGTACGGGCTCGCCTGTGTCGCCTACGAGACGCTCGCGGGCCGGCCGCCGTTCCGGCGCGATGACGACATGGCGCTGTTGTGGGCGCACCAGTACGACATGCCTCCGGCGGTGAGCGAGGGGCGGGTGGGGTTGCCGGGGTTTGTCGACGGGGTCTTCGCGAAGGCGTTGGCCAAGAGTCCTGATGATCGGTACGTGTCGTGTCTCGCGTTCGTGGCGGCGTTGCGTGGGGGTGAGGGCGGGGGTGAGGTCGGGCATGCGGCGACCGAGGTGGATCTGCGGGTGGGCGGGGGGTCTTCGGGTGAGGGGCCGCCCGCGTTGCCTCGGTGGGCCGAGCCGGTGTTCAGGGTGCGTGAGTGACGTTCTTCGGGTGCGGGCCGGTGGGGGCTGGTCGCGCAGTTCCCCGCGCCCCTAGGGGGTGTCGGTCGGCGAGTTGGGTGGTGCGCGTTTCTAGGGGGTGTTGACCGGCTCGGTGAGAGGTGTGCCTCTTCTGTGGATCGGCTTGGCCAGTTGGGCGCCCAGGAAGCCCGTCACCAGGCCCCAGAGGGCGGCCAGGCCCACCGCCGACCAGATCTCAGGCTTCAGGAACAGGTCTCCTGACAGGTTGCCGCCGACGTCGCCGATGCCGAGGAGGGAGAGGCCGTAGTGGGCGGAGACGCGGCCGATCAGGCAGATCATGAGGACCGCGAGGGCGAGGGCGATCGCCAGGTGGACCGCGTGCTGCCAGGCGCGGACGTGGGACGGGGAACGCGCGGCCATCAGGAACGCGGTGGCCAGGAGCAGGACCGCGTCCAGGACCAGCAGCCACCACACACGGCCGTCGAGGGCGGCGAGGGTGCGCAGGTTCAGGGTGGAGACGTCGGGGGTGCGCAGGACCTCGTCGAGGAGGTGGGGGACGGGGAGGCCGAAGGGGCCGTCGACGCGGCCGTTCCAGGTGGCGCCCAGGCCGAGGGTGAGGGCCAGCCAGACGAGGTTCGGCATGCCGAGCAGGATCAGGGCGAAGGTCTGGGTGACGTTGCCCCGGGTCGCCGCCGTGACGAGGGCCAGGACGACGCCGAGTGCCACGTAGGCCAGCAGCAGGGCCACCACCGCGTACGCGGCCGGGCGTACCGCCGTGTGGAAGCGGAGCAGGCGCGTGGGGAGCGGCGCGCCGGGTGACACCAGGAGCGCGAGGACCAGGACCCCGGCCAGCCACAGCAGGCCGTAGAGGACGGTCTGCGGTACGTCCGTCTCGAAGCCGACCTCGGGGGAGGCGCCGAGCAGGTCGCCGATGTCGCCGAGGGTGCCGCTGCCGAGGGAGATCGAGAACTTCTGGCGCGCGCCCAGCGCCAGCCCGATCAGGCCGAGCAGCCACAGGACGGCGATGCGGGCGGCCCAGCCGACGAGTTCCGCGGCCGAGGCGACCGCGCGGTGGCGCAGGGGCCGGAGGAAGCCCGCGGCGGTGGTCAGGGCGCCGGCGAGGGTCACCGAGAGGGGGACGGCGGTCAGGCCCGCCGCGGTGTCGGCCAGGGAGCCGGCGTTCCCGGAGAGTCTCAGGGTGCCGCCGACCGCCGCCACCACCGTCGCCGTGACGACCCGGGGGAACGCGCCGTCCGGGAGGTCCGCCGCGCCCGCCGCCCAGAGGCCCAGCGCGGCGACCACGCCCATGGTGAGCAGTCCGGCCAGCACCGTGCCGAGTGCCTGGAGCCAGCCGTGGCGGGCCACTGCCCGGTCGGAGGGGGTTCGGGGGGTCACACGGTCACGCTAAGCAGCGGCCGGGGAGCGCGCCCGCCGGGAGGGCCGTCCGCGTCGGCTTGCGGGCGGGCCGGGACCCGAGCACACAATGGGTTCGTTGTGGACAAAAGGTCGCTTTTCGGTACGAGTGGCCTTGCAGCCCGCGTCGGGAAGAAGAGCTCGTGAGCGTCGAACCTCCGTCTTCAGGCCGCCCCACCGGACCGCCCTCCGGCCCGCTGTCGGGACCCTCCCAGCCGCCTTCGGGCCCGCCCTCGCAGCCCTCGGGCGGCGGCGGTGCCGGGGCGCCGGAGCCGCACCGGCCCTGGTGGAGGTCGGCGCCGCGCGTCGCGATCCTCACCGCCGTCGTGGTGGCCGCCGTGGTGCTCACGGTCGTCCTCACCCGCTCCGACGGTGGTTCGACCGCGACGGCGAGCAAGGGTGAGGTGTTCCTCCAGGCCGCGGCCAAGACCGGCCCGGACCCGTTCACCGAGTCCACCGCGACCGACAGCTCGGCCCCGCCCGTCACCGAGTCCCCCGCCGCCTCCGAACCGGCGAACGCGGTGCGCGGCGTCGACGGCGGCGCCCCCGGCCTCTACGGCGGCACCCAGAACGTCTCCGCCTGCGACGTCGAGCAGCAGATCAAGGCCCTCCAGGCGGCCCCGGCGAAGAACACGGCGTTCGCGTCCGTCGCCGGTGTCCGGCCCGCCGGAGTCCCCGCCTACCTGCGCTCACTGACCCCCGTACAGCTGCGCCTGGACACCCGGGTCACCAACCACGGCTACCGCGACGGCGCCGCCACCAGCTACCAGGCCGTCCTCCAGGCAGGCACCGCCGTCCTCGTCGACAACCACGGCGTGCCCCGCGTCCGGTGCGCCTGCGGCAACCCGCTGTCGCCGCCCGTCGCCCAGCAGACCACCCCGAAGCGCACCGGCGACACCTGGTCCTCGTACCGCCCCCAGGACGTCGTCGTGGTCACCCCCGCGCCGCAGGTCGTCAACATCTTCGTGATCTACGACCCGCACAACGGCCACTGGTTCGGCCGCCACCACGGCGACACGGGCAAGCACGACCACAGGACCCCGCCGCCGGTGAACCCGGCCAGCCCCTCCGCGAGCGTGTCCCCGTCGACGTCACCGTCCTTGCACTCCCCGTCGGCGTGCGCCTCCACGGCACCCGGAACGCCGGGAACACCCGGCACGTCCCCGAGCCCCTGCCCGCCGTCGTCCAGCGCACCGTCCTCGCCGTCGACGCCCTCCTCCTCGTCGCCGGGTTCGGACACCCCGTCCTCCGAGCCGCCGTCGACGGAGTCCTCGGCCTCCTCCGACGCCTCTGCTCCTTCCGGTCCTTCCGGCCCCTCCGATTCGGCCGCGTCGGACGGGACGACGACGTCCGCCTCGACGGTCAGCGCGCCGGTTTCGTCCGAGTCGATTTCACCGTCACTCTGATCGGGGGGACTGCCGGGCGTGGTGCTGGGTACGAGCACTGATACGACAGCGACCGGCAGAGCCGCATTCCGAGAGAGACACGCATGATCGACCACCGGGACGGGGTAGTGATACCGACTCGTTTCGACGTGCCCGTGGAACCGCTGCGGCGGGCGGCGCACTACACCGGCGAACCGGGCTGCATCTCAGCGGCCCGCCACTTCACGCACCAGTTCCTCGAACAGCTCAGAACCGAGTGGTGCGCCACGATCGACGACCGATCCGACGGCGAACTGCTCCTGCTGGTCAGCGAGTTGGTCACCAACGCGGACCGGCACAGCAACGGCCCGTACATCCTGGAGCTGGAGGGCACGGACACCTCGGTGACGGTGTCCGTCTGCGACAGCAGCGTCGCCCTGCCCCGGCTCTTCGCCCGCGACCCCGAGCGCATCGGCCGGCACGGCCTGGAGATCGTCCACGCCCTGGCCACGCAGGTGACCGTCGAGCGGGTACCGGTCGGCAAGCGGGTGCGCGCCGTCGTCCACCTGAGGGGCGAGGAACGCTAGGCGCTCACACCCGGGTGGCCGTGATCAGCTCGTGCAGATAGCGCTTGGTGACCCGGCCGCCGTGCCGCGTCTCCAGCAGCTCCCGCAGACAGGCCAGCAGGCCCCGGCGCGCGGGCTCGGCCAGCGCGAGATGGCCCGAGTAGGTCAGCAGGACGTCGAGATACTCGTCCGTCGTGTACGTGATCTCCCGCGCCCCGCGCCACACCGTGACGTCCCGGAAGTGCGCGGAACGCTCGAACTCCCCGGTGTCCGTCGCCGTCTCGTCCTCGGTGGGCATCCGCAGACCGGGCGGAGTCGCCGGGTCCCAGCGTTCGTAGCAGGCCTGCATCCGGTCGAAGAACTCCCGTGTGCCGCCCGCCACATGGTGTGTCGTGACGACCGCGAGCCGCCCGCCGGGTCGCAGCGCGGACGCCGCCTTCGCGAGGAACAGGCCGGGATCGAACCAGTGGTAGGCCGTCGCGATCACCACCAGGTCGAACGGCTCCCGCGGTAGCTCCCACCGCTCGAAGTCCGCGACCTGCACGTCCACGCGCGGGAACGCGTCCAGATTCCGCCGGGCCACCGCGGCGAGCGAAGGGCCGAGCTCCACGGCGGTCAGCCGGCACCCGAACCCGGCGAGCGGGACGGTGAGCTGGCCGGTGCCGGGAGCGACCTCCAGGACCCGGCTGCCGGGGCCGAGGTCCGCCGCGCGGGCCAGCTCCTCGACCAGCGGGCGCGGATACCGGGGCCTGGCCCGGTCGTAGCGCTCGGCCGCCCCGTCGAACGTGTCGCGCAGCACCGTTCCCGCACCCTTCACCTCGGTGATTCCACCCAGGGCAGAATGCTCACCCCTTCCCCTGACGTCCAGCGCTTCTAGTCTGGGAGGGTGACCGATCAAGCGCCGAACCAAGCCCGCGTGATCCCCCTGCGCCCGCACGAGCCGGCCCCCCGTCCGCCCGAGCGGCAGGTCCCCGCGCCCAAGGAACCCCTGTGGCGCGACCTGGTGGGTGATGTCCTGCGGCGGGAGCGGCTCGCCCAGGAGCGCACCCTGAAGGACGTCGCCGACGCCGCCCGGATCTCCATGCCGTATCTCTCGGAGGTGGAGCGGGGCCGCAAGGAGGCCTCCTCGGAGGTTCTCGCGGCCGCCGCCCACGCCCTCGGCCTCGACCTCGGCGACCTGCTGTCGCTGGCCCGGGACGAACTGGGCCGGCACCGCAACAGGCGTCAGCGCAGGGCCGGTTCGCCCTACAACGCACAGCTCAGTCTGGTCGCCGCCTGACGGATCGCCGGCTGCCGGACCGGATCGCTCAGGCCCGGACGAGGCGTCGGCTGACGACCTCGTCGGCCAGGCCGTACGCCACGGCCTCCGGCGCGGTGAAGACCTTGTCCCGGTCCATGTCGGCGCGCAGCGTGGCGATGTCGTGGTGCGTGTGCCGGGACAGCACCTCCTCCACCTGGGAGCGGATCCGCACCATCTCCTTGGCCTGGAGCGCGAGATCGGAGACCATGCCGCGCTGCCCGCCGCTCGCGGGCTGCCCGAGCAGCACCCGCGCGTGCTCCAGGACGAATCGCCGCCCCGGGTCCCCGCCGGCCAGCAGCACCGCCGCCGTCGACGCCGCCTGACCGACGCAGAACGTCGAGATCGGGGCCTGGACGTAGGTCATCGTGTCGTAGATCGCCATCAGTGAAGTGAACGATCCGCCGGGCGAGTTGATGTAGATCGCGATCTCGCTCTCCGGCGACGACGACTCCAGATGGAGGAGTTGCGCGATGACGACGTTGGCGACGCCGTCGTCGATGTCGGTGCCGAGGAAGATGATCCGCTCGGACAGCAGCCGGCTGAACACGTCGTAGGAACGCTCGCCGTTCGGAGTGCGCTCGACGACGTTCGGAATCGTGTACGTCCCCATGTCAGAGCCCCATCCGTCGCTTCGACGCGGCCGGGCGGACGTCGTCAAGGGAGGCGACGACCCGGTCCACCATGCCGTACTCCTTGGCCTGTTCGGCCGTGAACCAGCGGTCGCGGTCGCCGTCGCGGGAGATCGTCTCCTCGCTCTGGCCCGTGTGCCGGGCGGTCAGCCGCTCGATGGTCCGCTTGGTGAAGTCCAGGTTCTCCGCCTGGATCTCGATGTCGGCGGTGGTGCCGCCGATGCCCGCCGACGGCTGGTGCATCATGACCCGCGCGTGGGGGAGGGCGTAGCGCTTGCCGTGGGTGCCGACGCTGAGCAGGAACTGGCCCATGCTGGCCGCGAAACCCATGGCCAGCGTGGCGACGTCGTTCGGGATCAGCCGCATCGTGTCGTAGATCGCGAGGCCCGCCGTGACCGATCCGCCGGGGCTGTTGATGTACAGGCTGATGTCCGTGCGCGGGTCCTCGGCGGACAGGAGCAGCAGCTGCGCGCAGACCCGGTTCGCGGAGACCTCGTCGACCTGCGTGCCGAGGAACACGATGCGCTGGCCCAGCAGTTGGGCGGCGAGGTGGTCGTCGAAGCGGGACGACGGGGTGTCGCCCTCCTCGGCGCGGGGCATGAGGGCCGGCCAGGGACCGGCCGTGAGGGAAGACATGGGCACTCCTTGTCGAGGACGTCGAAGGTGTGTCGTGACCTGTCTCCACTGTCGGCCGACAACGCGTCCGCCTGCGGTTTTCTAGGCCCTCAGCAGATTCGCCGTGGGCAGATTCCCGGGGACCGATGAGTTTCGCCGCGGGCCGGGGTCGATACAGATGACCGTGTCCGACGCCCCGCAGCCCATGGAGGAACCGATGTCCGACGACCGACTCACCACCTGCCTCTGGTTCGACGGCAAGGCCGAAGAGGCCGCCCACCACTACGTGTCGATCTTCAAGAACTCCAGCATCGGGCGCGTCAGCCGCTACGGCGAGGGCGCCCCGCAGCCGGCGGGCTCCGTGCTCACCGTCGAGTTCACGGCCTTCGGCCAGAACTTCGTGGGGCTCAACGGCGGCCCCGAGTTCACGTTCAGCGAGGCGATCTCCTTCCAGATCCCGTGCGAGAGCCAGGAGGACATCGACTACTACTGGACCAAGCTCCTCGACGGGGGCGGCGAGCCGGGCCCCTGCGGCTGGCTCAAGGACAGGTTCGGCGTGTCCTGGCAGGTCGTCCCCACCCGGCTCATCGAGATGATCACCGACCCGGACCCCGCGAAGGTCGCCCGTGCGACGGAGTCCTTCATGGCGATGGGCAAGTTCGACCTCGCCGCGCTGGAGAAGGCCTTCGCGGGGGAGTGACGGCCGGACCGGCCGGGCTCCGGTCAGTCGGTGGACGCGTGCGCCAGCGTCGCCACCTCGGCGGCGCTCAGCGCCCTGCCGTATACCCGGAAGTCGTCGACCGCGCCCTTCAGGTACGGGTCGGCGTACTGCGACCTGCCGAGGTATCCGGCCCTGATGTGGTTGCCGAAGCGGCGCGGCTCCACGGTGACGGCCGCGTTCCGGCCGGCCTCGGCGCCGTCGACGTACAGGACGGCGGTCCCGGCGCCGTACGTCACCGCCACGTGCACCCAGCGGTCCGTGGGCAGCGGGCCGGCGTCGATGCGCTGCTCGGCGCCCGCCCCACCCGCCGTGATGGCGTACCGCAGGGTGCCGTCGCCGCTGAGCGGGGTCAGGAACATGTTGGCGGTGACGCCGGTGCCGATGTCGAAGATCCGGCTCCAGACGCCCGGCCGGCCGTCCAGCTTGACCCACCCGGCGAGGGAGTAGGCGGAGGCTCCCGCCAACAGGTCGTCGGCGAGGGCGACATGACCGTCGACGCCGTCCAGTGCGACCGCGCCGCCGAGATGACCGTCCGTCAGCCATGAGGCACCGCCCGCCAGTCGGGCGGTCAGACCGTTGCCGGTCGCGTCGGACGCCGAGGTGCCCGACGTCTCGTCGAAGCGGTGCCAGGCCGCGAACTCCGGTGGCGGGGGCGGGGGTTCACCGGTCAGCCAGTACACCGAGTAGTGCTGGTGGTGGACGCGGGCGATCGGCAGCAGGGTCACGTCCTCGTCGTCCGCGCGGGCGGTGAAGCGCAGGGGGTCCGACGACTCCTGCCGTACGGAGTCGACGTCCAGGCGTGACAGCCAGGGATCGGCCCGGTCGCCGAGCGCCCCCGCCAGGACCACCGGACCGTGCACCACGGCCCGCACATCGGGGTCGTCGGGGGTCGGCTCGACGACCGTGCGCATGGGCAGGGTCACGTCGACGCGGTCGCCGGTACGCCAGGCGCGCTCCAGGGTGAGCCAGCTGCCGGGCTGCGGACGGTCGGGCAGCGTACGGCCGTTGAGACTGGCGCGGGCACCGGCGGCCCAGGACGGCACGCGGACGCGCAGCCGGTGCGTGGCCTGTCCCGCGGTGACCGTGAGCGTGGTGGAGGAGCGGTCCGGGAAGCCGGTGGTCTGGCGCCAGGTGATGCCCCGCTCGCGCCAGACGAGCCGCGAGGGGATGAACAGGTTGACCAGCAGGCCGTGTTCGTCGTGCGAGTAGACCGTGTCGGCGAACTTGGCCTGGGTCTCCATGCCCGTGCCGTGGTCGCAGGAGAAGTTGTCGTAGTCCGTGGAGTAGGCGTCCGGATCCGTGCCCATGAAGGACGGCTGGCGCTTGACCGAACCCGGCGCGAGACCGGTGTAGTAGATGTTGAAACCGTGCTCGGAGTCCGGGTCCTGCTCGCCCAACAGCTGGTTGAACAGGGCCCGTTCGTAGAAGTCGAGCAGTTCCACCCGGTCCGGGCCGTGGAAGTGCAGCAGCCGGGTCAGCTTGAGCATGTTGTACGTGTTGCAGTTCTCGCAGGTGCTGTCCGACAACTGCCCCGCCACGACGTCGGGTTCGTGGAACGCCTCGCCGTTGCTGTTGCCGCCGATGACGTACGAGTGGTGGCCGGTGACGATCCGCCAGAAGTTCGCGGCGATCGTGCGGTACCGCTCCGGCAGCCCCTCCTCCCACAGCCGCAGCGCCCCGACCATCTTCGGGATCTGCGTGTTGGCGTGCAGTCCGGCGAGCCGGTCCTCGTTCCGGGCCAGCGGGTCGAAGACCCGGGCGTGGGTGAAGCGCTCGGCGACCGTGAGCCAGGTGCGGTCACCGGTGAGGGCGTGCAGATCGGCGAGGACGTCGTTCATCCCGCCGAACTCCGTCTCCAGCATCCGCTGCACCTGCTCGTACGACAGCCTCGCGGTCCGCGCGTCGACCCAGCGCGCCTGCCGGAGCACCACCTCCAGGGCCTGGTCGTTCCCGGCCAGCCGGTACTGCTCGACCAGTCCGGCCATGATCTTGTGGATCGTGTAGTACGGCGCCCACACCCCGGTCCCGGCCTCCAGCCGGTCGAAGAAGCTCTCCGGGAACGCGGACAGGTACCCCTTGCCGAAGCCGGCGGCGGGCGAGGCCGCCTGGCAGGCGGCGAGCCCGGCGACCAGGGCCCGGCCCTTGTCGCGCAGGCTCGTGTCCCCGGTGCCGGCGTACGCGAGGGCGAGGCCGGAGAGCAGATGGCCGGTGGAGTGGCCGCGCAGTTCCACGTCCGGTCCCTCCCAGCCGCCGCAGGGCTGAGCGGCGCTGGGCAGGCCGACGGTGCGGCGGAAGGTGTGCAGCAGCCGGTCGATGTCGACGAAGCGGAGATAGGCCGAGTTGCGGCGCTGGTTGTCCCGGAAGGGGCTGTCCAGCAGGGTCACGGCGGTGAGCGGGAAGGGGCGGGCCGGTGCGGCTTCCTGTGCGGTTTCCGGCGAGGTTCCCGGGACGGCGTGGGCCGTGCAGGCCGGGCCGCTGAGCGCCAGGGCCGCCGAGCCGGCACCGGCGGCCGCGAGCAGCTGACGTCTGCCGAGGGATGGGGTCATCACCACTGTCCTTCGCATGTCGGGGAGGGAGGGGCCGGGCGGCGGTGTCCCTCCACCACCCGCTTCCTGTTCGAAATATCGAATGTTGTGCGACATGCTGTGCGCTGCCCACGCTAGGCGTGCGCCGCGTGATGTCAACAGGGCCTGTGGGGGCGGCAGTTGACCCCGATGCCCGCATCCCGCGCGGCCTCCCCGCCGTAACCAGTGCGTTTCGGACGTTAATTTCCGCGCCCAAAGGGTTGGCGGGAAACCGTCCCCTCGTTATCGTTCACCAACTTCACTCAATCGTTCGGTTGAACGAATAGCGACAAGGACGGTCGGTACATGTCCGACATCCACCACCCGGGCCGCCGGTCGGTGCTCGCCGCGGGCGTCGCCTCGGCCGCCGCGTTCGGCGGATCCTGGCTGCTGACCGGCTGCAGCGGGGCGGAGGCCGCCCCCGTCCTGCCGGCCGCCGCCAGGAAAGGCGCCCCCGACCGCGGCGGCACCCTGCGCATCGCCCGGCCGCCCGCCTCCGACGCCGAGACCCTCGACCCGGCCAGCTCCCTGTCCGCCTACGAGTACCTCGGCGCCCTCTACAACCGGCTCGTCCGCGTCGCCGCCGACGGCGAACTCGCCCCCGACCTCGCCGAGTCCTGGGAGCCCGACGCCAAGGCCCGCACCTGGACCTTCCGGCTGCGCAAGGACGTCACCTTCCACGACGGCCGCGCCTTCACCTCCGCGGACGCCGCCTACACGCTGCGCCACATCCTCGACAAGGCGACGGCGTCCCCGCAGGCCGCGGTCCTCGCCCCGCTCATCGACCCGGCGAAGCTGGGCACGCCCGACGCGCACACCCTCGTCGTGCCGCTGAAGACGCCCAACGCCGAGTTCCCGAGCCTGCTGACGCACTACAACTGCTACGTCGTACCGGACGGCAGCGCGAAGTCCATCGGCCGCACCGGCATCGGCACCGGCCCCTTCAAGCTGGAGTCGTTCGCCCCGGCGGGCCCCGGCCGCGTCACCGCGAACAAAGACCACTGGGCCGGCCGCCCGGTCCTCGACGCGATCGCCTTCTACTCGGTCGCCGACATGTCGGCCCGCTCGAACGCCCTGCTGGCCGGTCAGGTCGACCTGCTCTCGCAGACCAACCTCGACTTCGCGACCGCCCGCGTGGTCGCCGCCTCGGACCGCGCGACCATCGCCCGCGTCAAGGACGCCCAGTGGTACGTCCTGCCGATGCTCACCACCGAGAAGCCCTTCACCGACGTCCGCGTCCGCCAGGCCATGAAGCTCGCCTACGACCCCGACCACGTCGTGAAGGTCGCCCTCCAGGGCGCGGGCACCGCCGGCTGGGACAACCCCGTACCGCCGAGCGACCCCGCACACATCGCCGCGCATCCCCGGCACGACCCGGAGAAGGCCAGGTACCTGCTCAAGCAGGCGGGTCACGAGGGTCTGGCGATGGACCTCTACACCTCGTCCTACGACCCGCTGTTCACGCCGATGGCGCTCGCCTACCAGGACTCCGCGAAGCGCGCCGGCATCAGGATCAGGGTCAAGACGGCCTCGGCGGACTCCTATTACACGCAGATCTGGATGAAGAAGCCGCTGATGGCCACCTATTGGTTCACCGGGCGGCCCGTCGACCAGCTCTTCACCCAGATCTTCCGCGGCGGCTCCTCCTACAACGAGACCGCCTGGTCCGACAAGGGCTTCGACGCGGTGCTCGACCGCGCCCGCGCCGAGACCGACGACACCAAACGGCGCGAACTCTACGGTGAGGCACAGACGCTGGTGATCGAGAGAGGCGGGGCGATGACCCCGATGTTCGCCGACCGGCTCGTCGGCATCTCCCGCGCCGTGCGCGGATACGCCGAGCACGGCTTCGAGTTCGACTACCTCAACATCGGCCTGAAGGGAGCCTGACCATGCTCACCTTCATCACCCGCCGCGTCGCCGCCGCGGTCGGCACCCTCTTCCTCTCCTCCGTCCTCGTCTTCCTCGCCGTCCAGGCCCTGCCCGGCGACGTCGCCACCCAGATCCTCGGCAAGGACGCGACCCCGGACGCGGTGGCCGCCCTGCGCGCCAAGCTCCACCTCGACCAGCCCGCCTGGGAGCGGTACGGCCACTGGGTCGGGGGCGCGCTGCACGGCGACTTCGGCACCTCCCTCGTCTCCGGCAAGGCCGTCGGCGGCGAAGTGTCCCTGTACCTCGGCAACTCGGCGCTGATCGCCCTCGTCACCGTCCTCTTCGCGGTCACCGGATCGATCGTCCTCGGCATCCTCGCCGGCCTCTACCGAGACCGCTGGCCCGACCACGTCATCTCCACCGTCAGCCTCGTCGGCATGAGCGTCCCCGAGTTCGTCGTCGCCACCGTCCTCGTCCTGTGCTTCTCGGTCGCCCTCCCGTGGTTCCCGGCCGTCGTCCTCTACGGCCCGGACGCGAGCGTCTCCCAACTCCTGCCCGCCGTATGGCTTCCCGCGCTCGCCCTCGCCGTGGTCATGGCCGCGTACATCGTCCGCATGGCCCGCACCTCCGTCATCGACGTGATGGCCACCGAGTACGTCACCACCGCCCGCCTCAAGGGCCTCTCCACCTGGCGGGTCGTCACCCGACACGCCCTGCCCAGCGCCCTGTTGCCCACGTTGCACGTCATCGCGCTCAACGTCGCCTGGCTGGTCGGCGGGGTCGCGGTGGTCGAGAACGTCTTCAACTACCCGGGCATCGGGAAGCTGATGCTCTCCTCCGTGCAGAACCGCGACCTGCCCACCATCCAGGCCATCGCCCTGATCAGCGCGGTCGTCTACGTCGTCTGCAACCTCGCGGCCGACCTCGCCACCATGGCCCTCAACCCCCGGCTCCGCACCCGAGGGAGGACACGATGACCACACTCGACACCGCCGCGCCGACGACCGTGCGCGGCGCCCGCACCGTCCGCGCCTGGCGCACCCTGACCAGCTCCCGCACCGCCCTCGTCGGCCTCGCGATCGTCGCGGTCCACGTCCTGATCGCCCTGCTCGCCCCCCTCCTCACCTCCTACGACCCCATCGCCAACGACGCCGACCACGCGCTGCTCGGGCCGAGCTGGAGCCACTGGGCCGGCACCGACCAGTACGGCCGCGACGTCCTCGCCCGGGTCCTGTACGGCGGCCGGTACGCCCTCGGCGTGTCCGTCGCCGCCACCCTCCTCACCGTCGCCCTCGGCACGGTCATCGGCTGCGCGGCGGCCCTGCGCGGCGGCTGGTTCGACGACGTCCTGGGCCGCGTCCTCGACGCGATCCTCTCCGTCCCGTCCGTCCTGGCCCTCCTCGTCGTGGTGACGGCCCTCGGCACCGGCCCGGCCGTCATCGTCCTGGCCGTCGCGATCGTCTACGTGCCCCAGGTCGTCCGGGTCGTGCGCGGCGCCGCCCTCGCGGTGGTCCCCGCCGACTACGTCACCGCGGCCCGCGCCCGCGGCGAGGGCACCTGGTCGATCCTGCGCCGGGAGATCCTGCCGAACATCACGGACGTGGTCTGTGTGGAGTTCGCCATGCGGGCATCCTGGGTCGTGCTGCTGATCTCCTCGCTGTCCTTCCTCGGCTTCGGCGCCGACCCGCCGACCCCCGACTGGGGACTGATGGTCGCCGAGAACCGCACCGCCATCACCGTCGTCCCGATGGCCAGCCTCGCCCCCATCATCGCCCTGGCCACCCTCGTGGTCGGGCTCAACCTCGCGGCCGACGGCCTGTCCAAGGCGTGGGGCGTCGACCGGATCAGGGAGGGCTCCTGATGACCTCGATCGTGTCCGTCAACTCACTCTCCGTGGCCTACCGTTCGGGCGGCCGGGACATCCCCGTCGTGCACGAGGTGTCCCTGGACGTCGCCGAGGGCCGTACGCACGCCCTCGTCGGCGAGTCCGGCAGCGGCAAGTCGACCGTCGCCGCGACCCTCCTCGGCCACCTGCGGCACGGCTCCCGGATCACCGGAGGCACGGTCCAGGTCGCCAGCGCCGACGTCTTCGCCCTGTCCGCACCGGAGTTGAGGCGGCTGCGCGGCGGAACCGTCGCCATGGTCGGCCAGAACGCCGGCCACGCCCTCACCCCCTCCATGCGCATCGGACGGCAGATCGCCGAGGCGGGCGGCGACGTGCCCGTCGTCGACCTCCTCGAACAGGTCCGGCTGCCCCGCCCCGCGGAGCTGGCCCGCCGCTATCCGCACGAACTCTCCGGCGGCCAGCAGCAGCGCGTCGCCATCGCCATGGCCATCGCGGCCCGCCCCAAAGTCCTGGTCCTCGACGAACCGACGACCGGCCTGGACGTCGTCACCCAGCGCAGCGTCCTCGACCTGATCGCCGCCCTGCGCGACGAACTCGGCCTCGCCGCCGTCCTGGTGAGCCACGACCTCGGCGTCGTCGCTCACATGGCCGACGACGTGACCGTCCTGCGCTCCGGACGCGTGGTCGAGTCGGCGCCCACCGGACAGCTCTTCTCCCGGCCCCAGGACCCGTACACCCGCCGCCTGCTGGCCAGCGTGCCGCGCCTGGACGACGCCGGACTCGCCCTCGTCGGCGAGGCCGGGGAACGGGAGGTCAGGCCCAGGGCAGAGGTCCCCGCCGACGCCCCCGTCGCCGTCTCCGCGCAGGACATCACCATCGACTACGGCAGCACCCGGGCCGTGCACGGTGTCTCCTTCGACGTCCGGCGCGGCGAAATCCTCGCCCTGGTGGGGGAGTCGGGCAGCGGCAAGTCCACCCTCGCGTGGACCCTCGCCGGACTGCGCACCCCGTCCGGCGGCACGATGCGCCACCCGGACGGCGACCTCGCCCGCCCCGCACAGCAACGCCCGCTGTCCCTGCGGCGGCGGGTGCAGCTCGTCTTCCAGAACGCCGACACCTCGCTCAACCCCCGCCGCTCCGTGGGCGACGCGGTCCGCCACCCCCTGCGCCTGTTCGGCACGGTGACCGACCGCACGGAGGCCACCGACCGGGCCCGCCGGCTCATCGCCGACGTACGCCTCGACCCGGCCCTCGCCGACCGCCTGCCCGCACAGCTCTCCGGCGGCCAGCGCCAACGCATCGGCATCGCACGGGCGTTGGCGGGCGAGCCGGACGTACTGATCGCCGACGAGATCACCACCGCCCTCGACGTCTCCGTCCAGGCCGACGTCCTGCGGCTCCTCGACGACCTCCGCCGCGAACGCGACCTGGCATGTCTGTTCATCAGCCACGACCTCGCCGTCGTACGAGGCATCGCGGACCGGGTCGTCGTCCTGCGCCACGGAGTCGTCGTCGAAGAAGGCCCCACGGAAGCCGTGTTCGCCGACCCCCGGCACCCCTACACCCGTCGGCTGATGGCAGCCGCCCTCGAACCCGACCCCGACGCCGAGCCCTACGTCGACGACACCGCCGACTGGACCGACGCGGCGGACGGCGACGACATCTGGACCGGCCACGGCGCCGACGGCCACCGCGTCCGACGCTGGCGCCCCCTCAACGCCCCCGTGGCGGAAGGAGTTTCGTGAAGTACCGCGAGCAGTTCGAACGCCGGGTCGTCCACGAGGACGTCTGGATCCCCACCCGGGACGGAAGGACCCGGCTGCACGCCCGCATCTGGCGGCCCGACGACGCCGTGTCCGACCCGGTGCCCGCGCTGCTCGAATACCTCCCCTACCGCAAGAGCGACTGGACCGCGCCCCGCGACGCCCAGCGCCACCCCTGGTACGCGGGCCACGGCTACGCCTCCGTCCGCGTCGACATCCGCGGCCACGGCGACAGCGAGGGCCTGCCCGGCGACGAGTACGACGCGCAGGAACTCGCCGACGGCGTCGACGTCGTCAACTGGCTTGCCGCACAAGCCTGGTGCACCGGCAAGGTCGGCATGTTCGGCATCTCCTGGGGCGGCTTCAACTCCCTCCAGATCGCCGCCCTCGCCCCCGAGCCCCTCAAGGCGATCGTCACCGTCTGCTCCACGGACGACCGCTACGACAACGACGTCCACTACACGGGCGGCGCCGTCCTCGGCATCGACATGCTCGCCTGGGCCGGCACCATGCTCGCCTTCGCGTCCCGCCCGCCGGACCCCGCGAACGTCGGCGCGGACCGCTGGCTGCCGATGTGGCGCGAACGCCTGAACGCCCTCGAACCCTTCCTCCACACCTGGCTCGACCACCAGCAGCGCGACGACTACTGGAAGCACGGCAGCGTCTGCGAGGACTACGGCGCGATTGACGCGGCCGTCCTCGCCGTCGGCGGCTGGAACGACCCGTACCGGGACGCCGTCCTCCGGCTCGTCGAGCACCTGCCCGGCGACCGCGTCCGGGGCATCATCGGCCCGTGGTCGCACCAGTACCCCGACCGCGGCCTGCCGCCCGGCCCCGCGATCGGCTTCCTCCAGGAGACCCTCCGCTGGTGGGACCAGCACCTCAAGGGCATCGACACGGGAGCGATGGAAGAACCCCTGCTCCGGGCCTGGATCACCGACCCGGTCCCGCCGGCGACGTCGTACGACACACTGCCGGGCCGTTGGGTGGGAGACGCCGACTGGCCGAGCGAGAAGGTCGGTTGGAACACGCGGGCGCTCGGGGCGGGCAGCGAGCCCGTCCTCGTGCGCTCCCCGCAGCACACCGGCCTCGACGCCGGGCGGTTCTTCCCCTTCGGCAACGCCAGCGACCTGCCGCCGGACCAGCGCGAGGAAGACGGCCGATCGGTCTGCTTCGACTCCGAACCGCTCACCGAACGCGTCGAGATCCTCGGCCGCCCCCGCGTCCGGCTCCGCCTCGACAGCGCCACCCCGCGCGCCCACGTCATCGCCCGCCTGTGCGACGTGGCACCGGACGGCTCGTCCACACTCGTCACCCGGGGCGTGCTCAACCTGCTGAGCAGGCACGGCCGCGACCGGGCCGTCGCATGGACACCGGGGACGTTCGAGGACGTCGAGTTCGA
The DNA here is from genome assembly GCF_044747445.1 of Streptomyces sp. NPDC090083. Classification (NCBI taxonomy): domain Bacteria; kingdom Bacillati; phylum Actinomycetota; class Actinomycetes; order Kitasatosporales; family Streptomycetaceae; genus Streptomyces; species Streptomyces sp. NPDC090083. The sequence continues at coordinate 305,554 of NZ_JBIVED010000009.1, forward strand.
GCTGACCGGCATCGGCTACGCGATCCCGCCCGGCCACCGCATCCGCCTCGCCGTCTCCGACACCTACTGGCCGTGGGTCTGGCCGCACGGCGAGCGCGGCGAGCTGCGCGTCGTCCCGGCCGAGAGCGACGTACACCTGCCCCTGCGGGAGAGCGGGGTCGAGCCGCGCATCCGTTTCGAGGAGCCCGAGCAGGCCCTCCCGCTCGACGTGACCTACGACCGGCCCGCCGACGCGGCACCCGAGCGGCTCGTCACGTACGACGTCGCCAAGGGGGAGTGGACGCTGGAGGTCGACCCCAACTACGGGGGGTCACGGACGTATCCGGACGGGCTGCGCTTCGAGGAGAGCGCGCGGGAGACGTACCGCGTCCGCGCCGACGACCCGCTGTCCGCGCACGCCGTGTCCGAGTGGCGGATCCGCCTGCGGCGCGGGGACGAGTGGGACGCTGAGATCATGACGCGGACGGAGCTGCGGGCCACGACCGAGGACTTCGTCATGGACAGTCGTGTCGAAGCACGGGCGAACGGAGAGACAGTGGCCAAGCGCGCATGGCACCGCACCACCCCGAGGACGTCGGGATGACGGCCGCCAGGCAGCCGGCCGCGAAGTCCCCGCGCCGCGCGGTCGCCGCCGCCGACCGGACCCGGCAGCCCACCGAGGTACGCCGCCGGCTCATCGTCGAGGCGGCCGTGCCGTTGATAGCGGAACGCGGCTACGCCTCGGTCGGCGTGCGCGACGTGGCGGCGGCGGCCGGGGTCTCCGTCGGCACCGTGACCTACCACTTCGGCAGCGTGCAGGAGATCCTCTCCGAGGCGATGGTGCTCCACATCGAGCGCTACTACGCGGAGCTGAACGAGGCCGCCGAGCGGGCGACCAGCGGGGCCGAGGCGCTGCGGCTGCTCGTCGACGCGCTGTTCACCGAGGACACCGACCGGCACTGGCGGATGTGGTTCGACTACTGGAACGCGGGTGAACAGGGCACCGACGAGGCCTTCAGCGGCGGACAGGCCCACCGCTACGAGACCTGGCACCAGCAGATCCGGGCCCTGGCCCAACGAGGCGTCACCGAAGGCGAGTTCGCCTCCGACGACCTCGACGGCTTCACCGTCCGGTTCGCCGCCCTCGCCGACGGCCTGGCCCTGCAACGGCTGCGCCAGGCACCGCCGTTGAGCACCCAGGACGCCCGCAGGCACCTCAACCGGCTGATCGAGACGGAGCTGGGGCTGTCCTAGGCTGGGCGCATGGCTGAGTCGTTGTCTCCCCTGGTCACCGGCGTGGACGCGGGCCGGTGGCGGTCGGTCCGCCGGGGCGCGCTGCGCCGGGGGCGCCGCACGCTGACGGACTCCCTGTACCTGCTGACCGCGCCGGTGAGCGCCGCGTCCGGCCTGCTGCTGGTGCTCGCCGCCCTGTGTCTGGGCGCCGTCGGTGCGCTGACGCCGAACGGGTCGCGGGTCAGGACCGGTGCCGCGGAACTGGCGCGGTGGCCGGGCGACGCGGAGCGGTGGAGGATCGCCCGGGTGCTCTCCCGGACCGGTGCGACGCGGCGTCCGCAGCCGGAGCGGACCGCCGCCGCGGCCGATCCCGGGCGGTGGCTGGACATGGGGCACGCGGTGCTGGTGCTGCCCGTCGTCGTGGTCACGTCGGTGGTGACGGCGCTGTGGTGGTTCGTCGCCGTGGCCGCCGTCTCCTGCCCGCTGCGCAGCCCGTACCCGGCGCCCGGATCGCTGCGGCCGATGAACCTGTCCGTGGGCGGTTCCCGCTCCCACATCGCCCTGAGCCTCGGGCTGACGTCCCCGGACTCGCGGATCGCCTTCGCCGTCGTCCTCGGCCTCCTCATGCTGGCCACCCTGCCGCTGGTGACCCGTGCGTGCGTCACCGTCCAGACCGGGCTCGGGAACGCGCTGCTGTCCGACCTGTCGGCACTGCACCGCAGGATCAGCGGACTGGAACAGGAGCGGGACACCGCACGCGCGCAGACCCTGGCCGCCGTGACGGCCGAGGCGGCGGCCCTGCGCCGGCTCGAACGCGACATCCACGACGGCCCCCAGCAGCGGCTGGTCCGGCTGGCGATGGAACTGGGCCGCGCGCAGCACCACCTCGACAGCAGGCCGGACACCGCCCGCGAGGCACTCGCCGACGCGCTCGTCCAGGCGCAGGAAACTCTGGAGGAGCTACGGGCCCTGTCGCGCGGCATCGCCCCGCCGATCCTCGCCGACCGGGGCCTGCGCGCGGCGCTCTCCGCACTGGCCGCCCGCTGTGTCGTACCCGTCGACCTCGACCTCGGCCCCCTGGACCGCCGGCCGGAGCCCGCCGTCGAGACGGCCGCGTACTTCCTGGTCGCCGAAGCCCTCACCAACGTGGCCAAACACAGCCACGCGCGGCAGTGCCTCATCGGCCTGCGTCATGACGAGGGCATCCTGCGGGTCTGGGTGACCGACGACGGTGTGGGCGGCGCTGCCCTCGCCAAGGGACACGGACTGCGGGGCCTGGACGACAGACTGCACGCGGTCGGCGGGCGCCTGCTGACGGTCAGCCCCGACGGCGGCCCGACGACGATCACCGGAGAACTCCCATGCCTCTGACCCCGGCCGAAGCGGCTCGCGACCGCGAACCCCGCGAACCGCTGCGCATCGTCCTGGCCGATGACGCGGTGCTGCTCCGCGAGGGCCTGGTCCGCCTGCTCACCGACGACGGCCACCAGGTGGTCGCCGCCGTCGGTGACGGTCCCGCCCTGGTCGAAGCGGTGTTCACCCACCGCCCGGACGTGGCGGTCGTCGACGTCCGCATGCCGCCGACCCACACGGACGAGGGCCTCCGCGCGGCGATCAGCGTCCGCGCACAGCTGCCCGGCACCCCCGTCCTGGTGCTCAGCCAGTACGTGGAGGAGTCCTACGCCGCCGAGCTGCTCGCGGACGGCGCCGGCGCGGTCGGCTATCTGCTGAAGGACCGGGTCGCGCGCGTCGAGGAGTTCCTGGACGCCCTGGCCCGGGTCGCCCGCGGCGCGACGGTGCTCGACCCCCAGGTCGTCTCCCGGCTGCTGGCCGGACAGCGCCGCAAAGCACCTCTGGACGCGCTGACCCCGCGCGAGCGGGAACTCCTGGCGCTGATGGCCGAGGGGCATTCCAACACCGCCATCGCCCGCCGACTGGCGCTCTCGGGCAGCGCGGTGGAGAAGCACATCGGCAACGTCTTCGCCAAGCTCGGACTGCCGCCCGACGACAGCAGGCACCGCAGGGTCCTCGCCGTCCTCGCCCACCTCGGCTCCTGAGCGGCCCGGCCGACACACGGCCCCTTCACCAGCCGCCCTCGTAGAAGCCCAGGAGAGCAGGCGCCGGGTCCGCCGCCGTGCCCGTGTTGGCCACCGCGACGACGATCAGCGCGAGCCCCAGCAGGGCCGACAGCACGCCGAACCACGCCATGGTGCGCCGCGTCCGCCCGTCGGCCCCGTCCACCTTGGCGAACCCGCGCCACGCCGTCACGCTCAGCCCGGCCAGGACGACGGCCACGACGGAGGCCAGCACGGCGAGCACCGCGTGGTACCGGCCGAAGTCGTCGACCATCACCCGGAGCGCGGCCGTGTTCCGGCCGTTCGTGTCCGGGTAGTGGGCCAGACCCTGCCGGATCTCGCCGACCGCACCGGCGAGTGGGCCGCCGGGCGTGCCGAGCGGCAGCATCGAGGTCACCGAGGAGAAGGGGGCCAGTGCTCCCTGGACGTTCGCCATCACCGCCGCCAGTGCCACCAGCGCCAGCGCACTGGTGAAGGCGGCGGCCGACGCGAGGGCCAGCCTGCCCCGGGGACCGCCGGACCTCAGGAACGCCTTCCAGAGCAGGGTGCCGAGAGCGACGAGGACGATCAGCAGGGCCACGGCCAGGACGCCCTTGACCACGTGGAAGCGGTACCAGTAGTCGACGACCCGCTGCAGGTCCGGGGGGAATCGCCGGTCGCCGGACCTCCAGTACGCGATGAACGCGGGGCGCAGGGCGTCGACGAGCCCGTGCCGTCCGGAGAACGCGCCCTCCGATCCGTTCGCGGCCAGCCGGCCCGGCGCGAGGACGAAGCCGGCGCCGAGCGCCACGGCGAGGGCGACCAGCCAGGCCAACGCCCGGCCGGGTGTCTCGGCCGGGCGTGACAGGGCTGACGTGTGGGTGCGCATGCGGAATCCGTCCTTCGCTTCGATCGGGATCGGGGAGGAAGGGGCGGCGCCTCGGCGGGCCCCCGGTCGTACCGATCACGATGTCGCGCGACGCGTCCCCTGGTCACTGCGGTGGGCCGCACGACCGGGGTGTGGCAGGCCACACCCCGGAGGCCCTCGCGCTCCCTGCGGGCACGCCGGACGTACCGGACCCGTCTCAGACCCGGTCGGCCACGATCAGCAGGTACTGGAAGCTGCCGTTGCGGTAGGCGTCCAGGAAGGTGTCCTCGATGCCCGTCACCAGATGGTCGGCCCGCTTGCGCAGCGCCCAGTAGGGGATCGTGTCCTCGGTGAGGTCCTGGACGTGGACGGGCACCAGGCGGTTGCGGGCCATCGCCCGGAAGTACTCCGACCTCGGGTGGATGTCGCAGATGTAGTGGGCGTTGATGAGGGACACCTCGCGCGAGGCCCGGCCGTAGGTGTCGTTGTAGCAGCCGGTGATCACCACATAGCGTCCGCCGCGGCGCAGCAGCCGTGCGTGCTCGGCGAACAGCAGGTCCAACTCCACGTACATCGTCGACTCGTTGTTCCAGGACGCGGCGAACTCACCGGTCGGGAAACCGGTGTCGAGCATGTTGCGGTGGTGGTAGCGCACCTTGTCGTCGATGCCCCGCTTGCGGGCCTGCGCGTTGGCGAACTCGGCCTGCTTGGCGGAGATCGTCACGCCGTCGGTCCGGCAGCCGTGGCGCAGATGGGCCACGACACTGCCGCCGCCGCGCCCGCAGCCGGCGTCGAAGACCCGGTCGGCGGCGGTGAGGTGCCCGAGGTGGGAGGCGAGGAGTTCGGCCTGCGCGTGTTCCAGGCGGTGGAGTTCGGCGGTGAGCCGCTCGCGGCGCCGGACGGGGTCGGGGTCGTCGAGCACGGACTCGTCGGCCCCGCCGATCCCGTAGTGGTGGTGGTACAGGTCGTCGATCTGTCCGAGGTCGAGGTTGACCGGGTTCTCTTCGGCGTTCCAGTAGTCCGCGACACGGTTCTGGTACGTGGACTGGGTCGGCACCGGGGCTGAAGCGGTGGTGGTTCCGGCGTCGGCAGTGGTCAACGGTGACTCCTAGCGTCGTACGACTGACGGAATGTCAGGGAACGTTCTGTTACCAGTAGTTGGGCAGGTGGTAGCGGTGGCTGTTGGTGGCGTGCCACTCGTGGTTGCCGGCCACCCAGGCGGCCAGGCCCTCGGTGTAGCGCTCGACGAGGGGCGAGAGCGCGGACAGGGTCGCCGACTCCTCCTCGAAGGCGTCCATGATCCGGTTGTGGATCTCGACGGACTTCAGATAGGCGGCCTTCAGCCCGCACCGCTCGTTGGCGGCGACGACCTGAGGGAGGTTGAGGTGGTCGGGTTCGGACAGCTCCTTGGTGAAGGAGTAGAGGTCGTTGACGATCGTGGTGGCGTTGCAGGCCAGCGCCGTGACCCGCTGGATCTCGGGCCGGGCGTAGAGCTGCTCGGGCAGTTCGTAGCCGTCGACGGCGTCCACGATCGACAGACAGGGGCGGAAGTTGTTGAACTGCCGCATCGTCAGGTACTCCCAGACCCGCGGCTTGTACCGGGTCTCCGCCCAGGCGGCCTCGGCGAGATAGCCGAGATGGAGGCGGGCGATGTCGTGGACGAAGCGGTCCGTCTGACTGGGGGTGGCGAGGAGGGCGAAGTCCTTGAGGGCGAAGTGGTAGGAGCGGCGCGGGCCGTCGGCCTGGACGCCGTGCCGCCACTCCTCCTCGTACTCGGGGGTGGAGTGGAAGGGGTCGAGCGCCGACTGCCCGAAGATCAGCCGCCCGCCGAGGCCGCTGTGCGAGCCGCCCTTGCCCTCGTCCTCCTCGCAGTAGCAGCTGTCGACGATGTTCTCGGCGAGCAGCAACTTGCCCGCCGCGGTGAGCCGTTCGAGGTCGAGGGCGCCCGGGTGCTGGAGCACCACGGCCCGGCCGAACTGGAACCCGGCGAAGTCCCCGTCCCACTCGGCCGGGAACAGGTCGAGCTCGCGGGCCCAGGCCTCCAGTCTGCGGTCGATCTCGGCGGCCTTCTCCGGGTCCGCGGGCGCCACCGGCCGGTGGGTGAGCCCGGGGATCGCCCCGGTGCGCCGCCGGGCCCGCACGCTGCGGGCCAGGTTCGGCGGCCCGGGGAGCCGGAGGGAGGTCGTGGTGGGTGTGGTCATGAAGTGCTCCACGCCGTCATTCGGCCGTGCGGCCGATCTGGACGTTCTCGAGGATCCCCGCCGCGTCGGGGACCAGGATGGCCATCGAGTAGTACGCGGTGACGAGGTAACGGATGATCGCGGCCGGGTCGATGCCCATGAACCGCACGTTCAGACCGGGCTGGAACTCCTCGGGGATACCGGTCTGGAACAGCCCGACGACCCCCTGGTCGGCCTCCCCGGTGCGCAGCGCGATGATGCTGCTGGTGTGCTGCGGGGTGACCGGGATCTTGCTGCACGGGAAGAACGGCACACCGCGCCAGGCGGGGATCTCGTGCCCGTCGACGTTCGCCGTGCCGGGCACCAGACCACGCCGGTTGCACTGCCGGAAGAACGCCGAGATCGCCTTCGGATGGGCCAGGAACAGCCGCGTCTTGCGCCGCATGGCGAGCAGTTCGTCGAGGTCGTCCGGGGTCGGCGGACCGGTGAAGGTGCTGATGCGCTGGGTGTAGTCGACACTGTGCAGCAGCCCGAACTCCCGGTTGTTGACCAGCTCCCACTCCTGTCGCTCACGGATCTCCTCGATGGTGAGCCGGAGTTGCTGCTGGGTCTGGTCCATCGGGTCGTTGTAGAGGTCGGCGACCCTGGTGTGCACCCGCAGCACGGTCTGGGTGAGCGACAACTCGTACTCGCGCGGGGCGAGTTCGTAGTCCACGAAGCCGCCCGGCAGCGTCGGCTCGCCCACATGGCCGGCCTGCACCGGGACGTCGGCCTCGCCCTTGCGGTTCATCGGCAGCCGCTGCCGTTCGGCGTACGCCTCCAGATGGGCGGCCAACGACGGTACGCGCTCGGTGAATTCGGCCACCACGTCCCAGGGCAGCACCAGCAGGACGCCCGCGGTCTCGGCGCGCACCGAACTGAGCCACAGCGGATCGGACTGACCGATCGCCTCGTCGCCCATCTGGTCGCCGTCGCTGACGACCCCGAGGACCTCCTCCTCGTCGTACTTGCCCGCGGTGTAGCGGGTGAAGCGGCCGTGCGCGACCAAGTAGGCCTCGGTGACGGGCTGTCCGGCCTCGAACAGGACCTGTCCTGCCCGCACCTCACGGACCCGGAAGCGGCCCGCGAGCTCCTTCAGGACCTCGACGTCGGAGTATCCGCGCAGCACCGGCAGTTCGGTGAGCGTCTGGGGGATGACCCTGATGTCGTCGGCGCCGTTCTGCTCGAACTGCACCCGGCCGCGGCCGACGCTGAGCTGGAGCCGCCGGTTGACCCGGTAGGCACCGCCCCGCACGTCCACCCAGGGCAGCATCTTCAGCAGCCATCGCGAGGTGATGGCCTGCATCTGCGGTTCGGACTTGGTCGTCGTGGCGAGTTGGCGGGCCGCCACGGTGCTGAGGCTGGTGAGCTGCCCGTTGCCGGGGTTCGCGGGGTCGGGTTCGTCGGTGGCGGGACCGGTGGCGCTTTCCGGAGTGGACACTTTCCCTCCCGGGAGGTGAACAGGGGTGAGCGCGTCGTCGGTGTACAAGCGAAACAGTCCTGCCCACGACCGGTAACCGCGCGTGGGGGGCGGTTTCGCGCCCCGGAGGTCGTAAACCCCCGATGGAGGCGGGGAGCGGAACAGATCGTTCCCGTGCCCCGGCGCACGGGGCGCGCGAACACCTCGCCCGAGTGAGGATCCGCGCGCCGTCTACCCGCTGAAGTCGTTCACCAGCACCGCCGCCCCGTCGAAGCGGCCCGCCTTCAGGTCCGTCAGGGCGTCCGCGGCCCGGGAGAGCGGATACACGTGGGTGGTCGCACGCACGCCGTACCGGGCGGCCAGATCGAGGAACTCCCGCGCGTCCTCAAGGGTGTTGGAGGTGACGCTGCGCAACTCCTTCTCGTAGAACAGCTCGTGCTCGTAGTCCAGGGGCGGCGTGTCGCTCAGGTGGATGCCCGCGACCGCGAAAGCCGCCGCGCCGCCTCGCCCCGGGTCAGCACATGCACGGTGGCCCCCTCGGCGAGCGCCACCTGCGCGCACAGATGGGCGCTGCCCCCGAAGCCGTAGAGACCGAGCCGGCCGTCCGGTGGCAGGGAGGAGCGGCGCAGCGCGCGGTAGCCGATGATCCCGGCGCACAGCAGCGGCGCCAGGGCCACGTCGGCCAGGCCCGCCGGGAGCCGGTGGGCGAAGGCGGCCGGTACGGTCGTGTACTCCGCGTAACCGCCGTCCGCGTCCCAGCCGGTGTACTCGGAGCGCGGGCACAGGTTCTCGGCGCCGCGCAGGCAGTACGCGCACGTCCCGTCGGTACGGCGCAGCCACGCGACGCCCACCCGGTCGCCGACCGCGAAACCGCTCACCCCGGCCCCGAACCCGGCCACGCACCGGCTTCTCCACCCGCCTCAGGACGCCCGCCTCGACGGGCCCGGGTCCGGTCACGGCCCACGCGCGCATCGTCCTCGCCTCCGCCACGGGTCCAGTGTGGAACGGAACGCCACGTTCGGCGCGCGTCCCGCGCCCCGGGTGACTAGCGTGAGAATTCGGACAACCCGACCTACCGGAGAGGGCCGCGATCATGGCCGTGCAACCTGAGGGAACCCCCTGTTGGGCCGACGCGATGTTCAGCGACGTGGAGGGAGCCAAGCGCTTCTACGGCGAGGTCCTCGGCTGGACCTTCGGCGACGCGTCGTCGGAGTACGGCAACTACACGCAGGCCTTCGTCGACGACAAGGCGGTGGCGGCCGTCGTACCGCCGATGCCCGGCCAGGACAGCCCGTCGCAGTGGTGCCTGTACCTCGCGTCACCGGACGCGGCGGCCACCGCCACGAAGATCCGCGAGAACGGCGGCCAGGTGCTGATGGAGCCGATGAAGGTCGGCGACTTCGGCACGATGTGCCTGGCCGCCGAGCCCAGCGGCGCCGTCTTCGGCGTCTGGCAGGGCGACATCCACGAGGGCTTCGAGGCCATGGGCGTGCCCGGCGCGTACGCCTGGGCCGAGGTCTTCACCCGCGAGCCCGAGAAGGCGGATCCGTTCTTCGCGGGCGTCTTCCCGTACGCGCAGAAGCAGATGGACGGCGGTGACATGGACTACCGGATGTACGGCCTCGGCGACCAGCCGGTGCTGGGCCGAATGCGGATGGGCGACGAGTTCCCGCCCGAGGTGCCGTCCTACGTCAACGTCTACTTCACCGTCCCCGACTGCGACGAGGCCGTGGCCAAGGCCACCGAACTCGGCGGCATCGTGCGCTTCGGCCCCATGGACAGCCCCTTCGGACGGTTCGCGGCCCTCAGCGATCCGCAGGGCGCCTCGTTCACGGTGATCGACGTGACCACGACCCAGGGCGAGATGCCCACGAGCACGGACGTCTGACCGGCGCGGTCGCTCACGCCCCGCCGTCCGCCCACCGGGCGGGGGCGTGCGGGGCGTGTCGCACGGCCATGGCATGATCGGGCGCATGCGTGAACGTGTGGTGGCCGCGTGCGACGGGGCTTCGAAGGGGAATCCCGGGCCGGCGGCCTGGGCCTGGGTCGTGTCGGACGACGAGGAGAGCCCGGCCCGCTGGGAGGCGGGGCCGCTCGGCAAGGCCACCAACAACGTCGCCGAACTCACCGCGCTGGAGCGCCTGTTGACGGCGACCGCACCGGACGTACCGCTGGAGATCCGCATGGACTCGCAGTACGCCATGAAGGCGGTCACCACCTGGCTGCCCGGCTGGAAGCGCAACGGCTGGAAGACCTCCGGCGGAAAGCCCGTCGCCAACCAGGAACTGGTCGTCCGCATCGACGAACTCCTCGGCGGCCGGTCGGTCGAGTTCCGCTACGTCCCCGCCCACCAGGTCGACGGCGACCCGCTGAACGACTTCGCCGACCGCGCGGCCAGCCATGCGGCCATCGTCCAGGAGCCCGCGGGCAGCGACCTCGGCTCCCCGGAACCGCCCCCCTCGCCCGACACCCCGAAGAAGCCCGCCCGCACGGGCGCCGCCAAGTCGGCCCGGAAGAGCGCCGGTTCGGCCGCCCGCACCATCAAGGCCAAGTTCCCCGGCCGCTGCCTGTGCGGTCGCGCGTACGCGGCGGGCGAGCCCATCAGCAAGAACGGCAAGGGCTGGGGCCACCCGGAGTGCCGCACGGCCGAGGCGTAGCCCTCCGGCCCGGCCCGCGGTGAGACCGGGTCCGCCGCGACGGACCCGCCCGCCCGCTCTCCCGTCACGCTCACCCCCTGAGGGAGCCCGTCAACGACGCGCCTCGTGCACTCGGGCGGTCGTGGCTTTCGCACGCCCCCGGCCTGCTACTCTGCGGTGCTAATTGACCACTTTGAGTAATCTCCAGGGGTGTGCGCGTGAAGGTCGCCTGTGTCGGAGGCGGGCCCGCCGGCCTGTATCTCTCGATCCTGCTGAAGCGTCAGGACCCGTCCCACGACATCACCGTCTACGAACGCAACCCCGAGGGCTCGACCTACGGCTGGGGCGTGACGTACTGGAGCGGACTGCTCGACCAACTCCGGGAGTACGACCCGGAGTCGGCGCAGGCCGTCGACGAGCACTCGGTGCGCTGGAGCGACGGCGTCGCCCGCGTCCGGGATCTGACGACCGTTCAGCCCGGCGACGAGGGCCACGGCATCGGCCGCCACCGCCTCCTCAAGATCCTCGCCGAACGGGCCCGGAACCTGGGCGTACGGCTGGAGTTCGAACGCGACGTCACGGCCGAGGACCTGCCCGACGCCGATCTGGTCGTCGCCGCCGACGGCGTCAACAGCGTGCTGCGAAGCCGCCACGCGGACCACTTCGGCGCGGAGCTCACACCCGGCCGCAACCAGTACATCTGGCTCGGCACCAGCAAGGTCTTCGGCTCCTTCACCTTCGCCTTCGTCGAGACCGACCACGGCTGGATCTGGTGCTACGGCTACGCCTTCGGCCCCGAGGGCAGCACCTGCGTCATCGAGTGCGCCCCCGAGACCTGGACCGGCCTCGGCCTGGACACCGCGCCCGAGGCCGACGGACTCGCCCTGCTGGAGAAGCTCTTCGCCGACCTCCTCGACGGCCACTCCCTGATCGGCCGCGCCTCCGCCGACGGCAGCGCCCAGTGGCTCACCTTCCGCACGCTGACCAACCGCACCTGGCACCGCGGCAACCTCGTCCTGCTCGGCGACGCCGCCCACACCACCCACTACTCCATCGGCGCCGGCACCACCCTCGCCCTGGAGGACGCCATCGCCCTCGCCGACGCCCTGCGCGAGCACAGCGCGCTGCCGCAGGCCCTCGCCGCCTACGAACAGCGCCGCAAGGCCGCCCTGCTGTCCATCCAGAGCGCGGCCCGCTACAGCGCCCAGTGGTACGAGAACCTCCACCGCTACATCGACCTGCCCCCGCACCGCATGTTCGCCCTGCTCGGCCAGCGCCACTCGCCGCTGCTGCCGTACGTGCCGCCGCAGGTGTACTACGGCATCGACAAGGCCGCGGGACGGCTGGAGGCGCTGCGCCGGTTCAAGCGCTGGCTCGGACCCAAGGTCGCCCGGACCGTGCACGCGCGGGCGCTCGCGACCCGCAAGTAGGCGCCCGGCGGGAGCGACCGAGCCTCCACGAGCACTCCAGGCGAGCTTGGGTGAATGGCTATTCACCGGATAAGGTGAATAGCCATTCACCCTCTTTTCCGCCAGCAGTGGAGTGCGCATGGGCCAGCCCGTCCCGATACCCGAGCCGTCCGGCAGCCTCGCCGGGCGGACCCCCTTCCGGGACCGGCTCACCGTTCCGGTGCTGGCGTTCGGCGGCATCCTCATGGCGGTCATGCAGACCGTGGTCGTCCCGCTGCTGCCGTCACTGCCCCGGCTCACCCACTCCTCCGCGGGCGCCGTCTCCTGGATGGTCACCGCGACCCTCCTCTCCGGCGCCGTCCTCACCCCCGTCCTCGGCCGGGCCGGTGACATGTACGGCAAGCGGCGCGTCCTGACCGGCGCGCTCGCGCTGATGACCCTCGGCTCGGTCATGTGCGCCCTGTCCTCCGACATCCGCGTGCTGATCCTCGCCCGCGCCCTCCAGGGCGCCGCCGCGGCCGTCGTCCCCCTCTCGATCAGCATCCTGCGCGACGAGCTTCCCCCCGAACGCCGGGGCAGCGCCGTCGCGTTGATGAGTTCCACCGTCGGCATCGGCGCCGCGCTCGGACTGCCGCTCGCCGCGCTGATCGTGCAGTACGCCGACTGGCACGTCATGTTCTGGGCGACCAGCGCGCTCGGCGCGCTCGGCGTGTGGGCGATCTGGTGGGCGGTGCGCGAGTCGCCCGTCCGTGAACCCGGCCGCTTCGACGTGCTCGGCGCGCTCGGACTCGCCGTAGGACTGGTGTGTCTGCTGCTCGGGGTGTCGCAGGGCGGCCAGTGGGGGTGGGGGAGCGGGCGGATCCTGTCGCTCTTCCTCGCCACCGTCGTCGTGTTCGGACTGTGGTGGTGGCAGCAACTCCGCGTGGAACAGCCCCTGGTGGACCTGCGCCTGGTGTCCAGGCCGCGGGTGGGTCTCTCGCACGTGGCGGCCCTGCTGACCGGCTTCGCGTTCTACGCCAACTCGCTGGTCACCGCGCAGCTGGTGCAGGCGCCCAAGGCCACCGGGTACGGCCTGGGACTGTCCATCGTGCAGACCGGGCTGTGCCTGCTGCCCGGCGGCGTCACCATGCTGCTGCTCTCGCCCGTCTCGGCCCGGATCTCCGCGGCCCGCGGACCGCGCGTCACGCTCGCCCTCGGCGCGGCGATCATCGCGCTCGGCTACGTGGTGCGCATCGCCGACAGCCGGGACCTGTGGACGATCATCCTCGGCGCGACCGTCGTCGCCACCGGCACCACCTTCGCGTACTCGGCACTGCCCACCCTCATCCTGCGCGCCGTCCCGGCCGGCCAGACCGCGTCCGCGAACGGCGTCAACGTCCTGATGCGCACCATCGGCCAGGCCACCTCCAGTGCCGTGGTCGCCGCCGTGCTGGTCCACCACACCAGCCTCGTCGGCGGCCTCCCGCTGCCCACGCTGCACGGCTACCTGATGGCGTTCGGCATGGCCGCGGTCGTCGCCCTGGTGGCCGGCGCGGCGGCCCTGACCATCCCGGGCGACCCCGCCCCCGACGACACGCGGCGCGCCCCGGAGCGCGCCGAGGGCGCGCGGGACGAGGCGCTGGAGGGAGCATGAGTGCCGTGAGCACCACTCCACCCAACCCAGCCACCGCGCCCCCGCCCGCCCGCCGGGACGCCGAGGCGACCAAGGCGGCCATCCTCAGGGCCGCCCGCTACCTCCTCGCGCGCAACGCGCACGCCGACATCACCCTCAAGGCCGTCGCCGAACGCGCCGGTGTCAGCGCGCCGTTGATCCTCAAGTACTTCGGCAACAAGGACGCCCTCTTCGCCCGCGTCATGTCCTTCGAGACCGACGTGGCCGACCTGCTGGACGCCCCGCTCGACGGACTCGGCCGCCACATGGTCCGGCACGTCCTGGTCAGCCAGCGCGAGCGGGGCGCCGACCCGCTGCTGCGGATCGCGTTCGCGCCGATCCAGGGCGACCACGGCGACATCCTGCGCGTCAACTTCCGCGCCCAGGTGATCGACCGCCTCACCGAGCGGCTCCCCGGCCCCGACCCCGCCCTGTGCGCCGAACTCGCCGTCGCGACCATCCTCGGCCTCGGCGTCATGTACGGCATAGCCCGCGGCACCCGGCTGCGCGCGACCGCCATCGACACCATCGCGGAGCGCTACGGACCCACCGTGCAGGCCCACTTGACGCCCCGCTGACCCAGGGCCCGTCCGGCGGATCCGGTCGCCGGACACGCCCTAGCGCACCCGGCGCCGTGCAGCCCGTGCGCGCCGGTACTGCCGGGCCAGGACCCCGAGGCCGGCGAGGACCGCCGGGTCCGCCCCGCGCCCGATGAGCCGTCCGCCCACACGCCGTACCGCGCGCAGCCGCAGTTCCTGGACGGCGATCAGGGCGTCGAGGAACGGGCGGTGCTCGGTGGCGACCAGACCGGGCAGCGTGCGGCCCTCCGGGAGCGTGGCCTCGGCGAGGTCGGCCTGTTCGCGCACCAGCCGCTCCAGCGCGGGCACGGCGGCCTCGGACCGGCTGCGCAGATCCTCGAACTTCAGCCCGTGCCGGACCAGTTCGTCCTCCGGGATGCCGATACGGCCGTCCCCGGCGTCCTCCGCGAGATCGGCCAGGAAGTCGGTGCGCTGGAGTCCCTCGATCAGCGCCCGGCACCCCCGGACGTACGGATCGTCGGGTCCCGCGTCCGGATCGGGCGCGAGCAGCGACGCGGTGAGCATCAGGGCGGGCAGCGCGTAACTGTCCACGTACGCCTGGAAGTCGGCCTCCGTCGCGAAGCCGGTCCACTGCGCCTCGACCGTGGCGCCGTCGAGGAACGCCCGCACCCTGGCGGCCAGGAAGGGGTGCCGGAGCACGGTGTCCCGGAGCGCCAACAGGGTGTCGTCGGAGGGGAGTTCACTCCCGTCGAGGGCCGTCGCGGTCTCGGCGTCCCAGGTGGCGAGCACCGTCGTACGGACGTCCACGGCGCCGGTGTCGATCAGTTCGTCGGTCGCGTGCATGTAGGCCACCGCGGCGACGGCCGGCGGATGCAGTTCCGGCGGCAACAGCAGCCGTACCGCCGCGTATTCGTGCGGCGCGAACCTGCGGACGAGCCGGCGCTGGGCGTCGTAGGCGCGCCGCAGCCGCGGGTCGGTGACACCCGCCGTCCTCAGGGCGGTGGACCAGCGGGTCACGGCTCTCCTCGTCCGTCCGTCCTCGTCCGTCGGACACGGCGAGTGACCTCGGAAGCCTAGTCGGGGCGGGATACGGCGCCGGTGTCCGGCCGGGCGGGGCGTTGACACATGCCTATATGGGCATACGATGGGGACATGGCACGAGCGGCGACGACCTCGGACGCGTTCAACGCGATCGCCGAACCGCAGCGCAGGGAGATCCTGGTGCTGCTGAGGTCCGGCGAGCGACCGGTGACCGACCTGGCGCGCGACCTCGGGATGACCCAGCCGCAGGCGTCCAAACACCTGCGGGTCCTCCGGGAGGTCGGACTCGTCACGGTCCGCGAGGCGGGCAGACAGCGGCTGTACGGCCTGGACGCGAGCGGGCTGCGCCCGGTCCACGCATGGGTCGGCGGCTTCGAGCGGTTCTGGAACGAGAGCTTCGGCCGGCTGGACGACTACGTCCAGGAGCTGAAGCGGGACAGACAGGAAGGACCACACGATGACGACGACAGGTAGCGGCGGCGAGGCCGCGGACGTGACCGCGGACCGCGAGGTCGTGATCTCCCGGGTGATCGACGCCCCGCGGGAGCTGGTGTTCGAGGCGTTCACCCAGGTCGGGCATCTGTCCCGGTGGTGGGGACCGAAGGGCTTCACCACCACGACCAGGTCCTTCGCGTTTCGCGTCGGAGGTGCATGGGACTTCGTGATGCACGGGCCGGACGGCACCGACTACCAGGAGTGGATCACCTGGCGGGAGATCGTCCCGCCGGAGCGGATCGCGCTGCTGCACGGCGAGCACCGCGACGACCCGAACTCCTTCGAGTCGTCCCTGACCTTCGAACCGGCCGGCGAGCGGACCCGGATCGTGATGCGCACGCTGTTCCGCACGAAGGAACTCCGCGACGAGGCCGTGGAGAAGTACCACGCCGTCGAGGGCGGCGAGCAGACGCTGGACAACCTGGCGGGCTACGTCGCCGACCTCGCCCGAAGCGGGTTCACGCCAGGAGGAGTCGAGGACTGATGGCCGGCAAGGTGTTCTTCAGCGTGACGATGTCGCTCGACGGCTTCATGGCACCGGAGGACGTGCCCTTCGAGGACGTCTTCTCGCCCGAGGGCCAGAGCGATCCGAGGGTCCGGCGCTGGCTGGCCAAGTGGTCGGAGCTCCAGGCGTGGGTGTTCCCGCTCCGCTTCTTCCGGGAGAACCTGAGACTCGGCGAGGGCGGCGAGGAGGGCACCGACAACGACATCGCCCGGGCGACCTTCGAGCGCACCGGCGCGAGCGTCATGGGCCGTCGCATGTTCGACGCCGGTGAGCTGTCCTGGCCGGAGGAAGCGCCGTTCCACACCCCGGTGTTCGTCGTCACCCACACCGCGCGCGACCCGTGGGAGCGGCCCGGCGGCACCACCTTCCACTTCGTCGACGACGGCATCGAGAGCGCCCTGGACCGGGCCCGGGAGGCCGCCGGAGACCGGGACGTGCGGATCGCCGGCGGCGCCGAGACCATCCAGCGGTACCTGGACGCGGGCCTGGTCGACGAGTTCTCGCTCACGCTCGCGCCCGTACTGTTCGGCACCGGCATCCGCCTCTTCGACCACGTGGACCCCGACCGGCTCACCCTGACCCAGTCCCGCTCGGAGGCCTCGTCCCGGGTGACCCACCTGACCTGTGCGACCGCGAAGCGCTAGCCGAACAGCCGGTCCAGGAAGGCGTTCCCGAACACCCCGTGCGGGTCGAGCCGGTCGAAGGTGCCCGCGGCCCACCCCCACACCGCCTCCCCGAACGACCCCGGGATCACCGTGCCGAGCACCTCCTCGTCGCTCCACCCGGCCCGCTCCGTGTAGGCCCAGCCCTTCGACCACTCGACCCGGGCCAACGCGTCCGTGCCGTCGTACGAGCGCAGCAGGAACCGCTCCAACTCCCGCAGGAACTCCTCCGCATGGGGCGTCCCGGGCAGTGTCAGGACGTCCAGCCACACCGCCGTGTCCCACTCGGGGTGCTCGCTGCTCGGGCGCAGCGCGGAGAGCAACGGCGGCCGGGCGCCGGGCAGTTCGGTGTCGGCGGGGCGGTCGAGGCCGGTCACCCGGATCTCCACGGTGCCGTTGACGGGGAACCGGCGGAGCGCGGCGTACGCGGCCAGCCGCTTCCTGTAGAAGGCGGTGAACTCATGGACCACGCGCTGCACTTGGGCCCGGCTGGTCAGCACCGCGTACCCGTTCGCGGTCTCCCGCAGGGTCGTCGGCCTGACGTACAGCAGCGTGTTCTTCGACGGCCCCCAGATGTCCGCCGACAACGTCGCCGTCAACCCGGCCGCGGCGGCCGTGAGTTGGGCGTTGCCGAGCACCGGCGCCAGATACCACGCCGCGTCGGACACGATCCGCCCGGCGAGATCCGCGACGACCGTCGGCACGTTGTCGGAGAACGGATAGTTGTACGGCGACGAGACGTGCCGCGAGGCCGGCGGGCGGGTCGGCTCCACGCTCCACACCTTCAGCCAGGGGAACTCGGTGAACGCGAACCAGATCGCCTCCGCCCGCCCCGACGCGTCCAGGAAGCTCGCGAAGGTCCGCCCGCCGGACCCGGGCGCCGCGAACAACTCGCCGGCCGGGATGTCCGTGCGGCTCACACACCGCAGGTTCGTGTCGGCCCCGACCCGCAGCACAACCTCGGTGACCAGCGCCCGCCCCAGATGCGTGAGCAGCGCCGCGCAGTCCGCCTCGTCGCGCGTGTAGGTCCGCAGCACGTACGCGCCCGTGTCCGCGTCCCACACCACCGCCGTCAGCTCCAGCACCAGATTGCTGAGCGAACCGAACGTGTGCCCGGCCGTCCGCTCCTCGCCGTGCGCCGGTACGGCCGTGCCGTGCGCGTCGACGGCCAGGGCGCCGCCGAGCGTCAGATCACCCGGGGCGGGCGAGGCGGTGAGGCCGAGGCCGTGGCCCTCCAGAAAGGTGAGCAGGGCCTCCAGGGTGACGCCGGTGGAGGCGCGGACGGCCGAACGGGAGTCCAGCGCCAGGCCGGTGAGGTGCGGGGCGGTGTCGACCAGCAGCACCGGCGCGTCGGACGCCGTACCGGCCTCGATCGTCAGGGGTGACCAGCCGTGCGAGGAGCCGCGCGGACGGACCCGCCGGCCGTGCCGCCAGGCCCAGTTGACGACGGACAGCACCTGGTCGGCGTCGGCCGGGGCGCAGGCCCACAGCCCGTCGGCGGTGATCTCGCCGACCCAGTTCCGGTACGCCGAGCGGTACAGGCCCACCTCGGCCGGGAAGTCGGGCAGTTCGGCCGCGGCGACGGCCGGGTCGGTCGCCAGGACGACGGGTGCGACGGGTGCGACGGACAGCGCCGCCGCGGAGCGGAGGAAGCCCCGACGGGTCCAGGGAGCGGAACTTCCGTTCCCTGACAGGAGGTTGTTCACCACATGATCGGTCACGCGCACACGCTAGGTCGGCGTTGACACGAGTAGGCAGCCTGTCGAACCGGTTCACCCGTCCGAGTGAAGGATGCGCGGGGCGCGGCCGGGGGAGCCCGATCCGCGCATGTCGGTGATCGATGACAGACTGGCCCCATGGACGAACGTGTAATCGGCAGGTCGAATCAGCAGCTCTCCGTCGTCGGTCTCGGCACCTGGCAGCTGGGCGCCGACTGGGGAGACGTCGACGACAAGGAAGCCCTCGCCGTGCTGGAGGCGGCGGCGGAGTCGGGGGTCACCTTCTTCGACACGGCCGACGTGTACGGCGACGGACGCAGCGAGCAGACCATCGCCACGTTCCTGAGCGGCCGCCCCGACCTGCACGTCCTGGTCGCCACGAAGATGGGCCGCCGCGTCGACCAGATCCCCGAGAACTACGTCCTGGACAACTTCCGCGCGTGGAACGACCGTTCGCGCCGCAACCTGGGCGTCGACCGCATCGACCTCGTGCAGCTGCACTGCCCGCCGACGCCCGTCTACTCCTCGGACGAGGTGTTCGACGCGCTCGACACCCTGGTCGCCGAAGAGCGCATCGCCCGGTACGGCGTCAGCGTCGAGACCTGCGAGGAAGCCCTCACGGCGATCGCCCGGCCGAACGTGACGAGCGTGCAGATCATCCTCAACGCCTTCCGCATGAAGCCCCTGCTCCAGGTGCTCCCGGCCGCCCAGGCTGCGGGCGTCGGCATCATCGCGCGCGTGCCGCTCGCCTCCGGCCTGCTCTCCGGCAAGTACACCAAGGACACGGTGTTCCCGGAGAACGACCACCGCACCTACAACCGGCACGGCGAGGCCTTCGACCAGGGCGAGACCTTCTCCGGCGTCGACTACACGACCGGTGTCGAGGCCGCCGCCGAGTTCTCCGCGCTCGCCCCCGAGGGATACACCCCGGCCCAGCTCGCCCTGCGCTGGATCATCGACCAGCCCGGTGTCACCTCGGTCATCCCCGGCGCCCGCTCACCCGAACAGGCCCGCGCCAACGCGTCCGCCGCGAAGCTGCCCGCGCTGTCCCCGGACACGCTCACCGCGATCCGGGACCTCTACGACCGCCGGATCAAGGAGCAGGTCGAGGGCCGCTGGTAGGCCGCGGCTCCGCCTGAAGGAGCAGCACGGCCGTGTGCCGTGGCCGGTGTCCGGGCGGTCATCCGGTACCCGCTGTGCTGGTTCGTGCCGCCGACACGGGCACGGCAGCGGGATACGACCCGATGACCCCCAGCCGCGCCAGCTGCCGGTCGTGCACCCGGCTCAGCACCAGCACCGAGACCGTGGCCCCGATCAGCGCGCAGAACATGTCCCACTGCGTGTCCCACACATCGCCCTGAGTGGCCAGGAACGCGTCCGCGCCGTGTCCGCCGATCACGGCCGCCGCCCACTCGAACAGCTCGAACAGGGCGCTGAAGGCGAGACACGCGCACACCGTGAGCGGCGCCAGCCAGCGGCTGCCGCGCAGCGGCGAGGTCCGGGAGAGCACCTCCCGTACCAGGACCGCGGGTACGAAGCCCTGCATGAGGTGGCCGAGACGGTCGTAGGGATTGCGGCTGAGACCGAACGTGTCACGGACCCAGTCGCCCGCCGGTACCTCCGCGTACGTGTAGTGGCCGCCCACCGCGAGGACCAGCGCGTGGACCGCGAGCAGGCAGCACAGCAGGCCGGTCAGGGGGAAGCGGCGCCAGGTCAGGACGACCGCCGGGAGACCGACGACGACCCACACCGTCTCCAGGAACCAGGTCGTGCGGTCGTGCGGATGCCAGGCCGAGACGGCCATGCCGGCGACCACCAGCGCGGCCATGACGGCCGGCAGCCGTCGCCGGGAAGCAGGAACGGACACGATGGGGCTCCCTTGTCGTGAGGAGCCCCATCGTGTCCGACGGCCCGACGCGCTGCATGAGTACGGCTACTCAGCCGGGGCGGTGCTCCTGCGCAGCGCGCTGAGGCAGCTGTCGATGGCCTGCTGGAGTTCTTCGAGGCGCTGGACCATGTCGTCCTCGTAGAAGTCCTGGGCGTCGTCGAAGGTCAGCTCCTCGAACGCCTTCGTGGCCTTCTGGAGGCTGCTGTAGAACTTGGTCCGCTTCTCCTGGACCCGCAGTTCGGGGTCGGCCTCGACCGCCTCGACGACCAGGTTCTTCATCGTGTCGTAGGCCTCGGTGGCCCACTCGCCGCTGTCCTCGCCGTCCTCCAGCTCGTCGAGGAGGGACAGGTGCCGCTCGGCCTCCTGGCGCAGGTCGACGGGCGCGTCGACGGTCTGGCCCGCGGGCGTCTTGATCTGGCCCGACTCGGCGATCTGCCGCACGTACCCGATGCGGTCCGCCGAGCGGCTCTCCGTCGCCACGGCCTTCTTCAGGTCGTCCGTGCGGACGACGTCCCGGGCCAGCTCGGACTGCAGCTCGGGGTCCTCGCGGACGCGGTCCAGCAGGGCCTGGCGGGCCGCCCGCGCGGTGGAGGGGTCGGCGAGGATCGCGGCGCGCAGCGCGGTCGGGTTCTCCGCGACCTCCAGCGCCTTGGTGGGACGGATGCCCTCGGCCTCGGCGGCCTCGGTGATGGCGGTGCCGCGCTCGGACGTGGCGCTGGAGCGGGAGACGTAGTAGGTCAACCACACGTCGGCGTCCGGGAGTTCGACCTCCTGGCCGGGGGCCAGCTCCTCGAAGTGCGGGACGAGACCGTCGTCCGCGGCCCGGTCCCAGGCCTTGTAGTAGCGCATCACGCGCTCGGGGGAGCAGTCGGCGAGTTCGGCGAATTCCTTCGCGGACACCTTCGGCGTCTCGTCCGCGCTCTGCCCGCCGGGCCGGACGCTGCGCGCCACCTTGAGGCCGAACGCCCAGCCGCCGGTGCGGGCATAGGCTCCGAACTCGTGCGCGTCCCGGGCGACGAGGCCGGCGTCGTCGAGGGCGGTGAAAGACGTCTCGGCCTGGTCGATCACTACGGTCAAGGCGGACTCTCCTGGGCTTGTGATGAGGCTCGGTGCGAACACGCAGCCTATATCCACCCATTGCCGCTGGTTTGAGCGCCCGGCCCTCGCGTCGTCGCCGGCGCCGTCAGTTCGATTACCGCCGGAACGTCGTGAAGAAGGTCTGCAGGGCCTGGCGGTTGGCGGTGTCGTTCCACGCGTCGGCGGGCGTGGTCCACCGTAGCGAGAAACTGCGCCCGCCGCCGATCAGGAAGCCACGCCCGAGCGTGCGCACCCGGTCGTCGCCCGTCCCGGAGAACCACTCCAGGTCGGCTGCCTTGTCGCCCTGGAACGTCGTCGCCCTGATGTCGCCGATCTGCTGGAAGCCCTCGGTCTCCTTGAGCCCGGGAAGGACGTCGTCCCGCCAGACGGCCACCGGGTCCGGGCCCGCCTGTGTGCTGTACGTCACGGCCAGCGTGCGGGGGTCGCCGGTGGCGCCGAAGGTGACCCGGTAGGCGCCGGACGCCTCCTGGGTCTCCACCACCTTCCAGCCCGTGGGCAGCGCGACGGAGAAGCCCTGCGAGGCCTTGAACACCCGGAAACCGGCGGGCAGCGCGGAGGTCGCGGAAGGGGAGGAAGGCGAGGACGACGCGTCGGCCGAGGGCGAGGCGGACGCGGAGGCGGGAGGCACGGCGGGGGAGGAGGGCGAGGGGGTCGCGGACGGGGAGTCCGCGTGACCGTCGACGCTGTCGCCCGGCGTGCCGACCGCGGCCGAGGCGGACGGCGGCGGCGACGGAGAGGTGGCCGCCGAGGTCTCGGTGCCGGGGAGCTGATGGGTCGCGGCGAGGACGGCGACCGTGACGGTGCCGACGGCGAGGGCGGTCCCGGCGGCCATGCCCCGCCCGCTCCAGGTGGTGCCCGCGCCGAGTACGGCGTAGTAGGCGCGCCGCAGCAGGTGCGGCGGGACCGGCTCGCGGTCGGCGTACGGGTCGTCGGTGAGGATGCGGGTGAGGGACTCGCGGACCACCGGGCGGGTCAGCCGCTCGCGGGAGTTCTTGCGCAGCAGCCCCTGCACGATCTGCGCCAGCGGCCCGGCCCGCGACGGGCCGCGCATCGGGAGCCGGTCCACGCCTTTCAGCGTCGCCTCCGGACGGCCCCGGTCGCGGAACGGCGGGTGCCCCTCGACCAGGGTGTAGAGGATCGCGCCGAGCGCCCACAGGTCGGCGGCGGGGCCGATGCGTTCATCACGTGCCTGTTCCGGCGAGGCGTACGACGGGGCGGTGATGCGCGGGGCGAGGGTGGCGCCCGCGAGTCCGAAGCCGGTGAGGACGACCCCGCCCTGGTCGCGCACGAAGACCTGGCCGGGGCTGAGTTCGCCGTGGGTGATGCCCTCGCTGTGCGCGGCCTCCAGGATGTCGAGCAGTTCGAGTCCGATGCGGGCGGCCCGTACGTAGTGGAACGTGCCCTGCTGGGCGAGGAGTTGGCCGAGCGGGGTGCCGTCGATCCAGTCGGTGACGGTCCACAGGGTGCCGCCGTCCTCGACGGCGTCGACGACCGGGGCGACCCGGGTGGGGGCGAGCAGGACCATGGTCTCGGTGGTGCGCAGGACACCGGCGGCGGTCCGTCCGGTGCCCTCCCCTTCCGGGGCGGAGGGCAGGGTCACCTGCGTGAGGAGGCAGGGGCGTTCGGCGATCGTGTCCTCGCCGTACCAGGAGACCTGGTTGGTCTCGCTGTGCGCGACCTCCATGGGCCGGTATCTGCCGGCCACCAACTCGTCTGCGGAGACGTGCGTCTCGACCATGGCCATCCCTCGCTGAACCCCTGGTTCTCACCTTTCACAGAAGTACGGCGGATGTGGCGGGCTGCGTTCAAAGGAAGCCCCATTCCCCGGTGTTTTCTGCCTTTTATTCAACGGCGGTGAGCGGGTGTGCGAGAAAGGGCGGTCGCGAGGAGCTCCCAGGTCGCCGCTCGTGTCCCGGCCCGGCGGAATTCGCCACGGAGGTGTCCGTGGCGGAATGCCAGCGGTGGACCTGGTGGTAACCAGCGGTAAACGGCGACCCGAAGACGTCCAATGCACCAGTGTTTGTCGACAACTTCGTCGTGATTCTCGTCAACGATTCGATCGCCGAAGTCAATTGACAGGAAGTCAGCGCAGTCCGAACTCGTCCGACCAGCCCGCGATGTCCCCGACGGTCGCGTTGCCCCCGCACACCACGAGGCCGAGCCGGGCGCTGTCGCCGACCCGCTCCAGCACCTGCCGGGCCGCGGGCAGCAGACAGCCCGCCGCGGGTTCGGTCCACACCTTCGCGTGCTCGGCGAGATCGAGACACCCGCGCACGGCCTCCCGGTCGGGGACGGTCAGCACCTCGGTGACGAGGGCCGACACATGGTCGTACGTCAGCTGCGACACGCTCGGTGCGCTGAGCGTGGTCACGATCGACGACGGCGTCACCGGCACGGGTCCGCCCGCCGCGAGCGCCTCGGTCATGGCCACGGCACCCTCGGTCTCCACGCCCCAGACCCGGACGCCGGGGCGCCGGGCGTGCAGGGCGGCGGCGATCCCGGCGATCAGGCCACCGCCGCCGATGCTGACCAGGACGTCGGTGAGGTCACCGGCGTCCTCCGCGAACTCCAGGCCCACCGTGCCCTGCCCGGCGATCACCACCGGGTCGTCGAACGGGTGGACCAGCGTCAGCCCCTCGTCCCGCAACAGCTTCACCAGCGCGAACGCGCTCGGCATGTCCTCGGTCAGCCGCAGCGACGCGCCCGTCGCCTGTACCAGCGCGATGGACCGCGCCGGTGCCGAACGGGGCATGACCACCGTCGCCTTCACGTCGAGCGCCGCCGCCATGACCGCGAGCGCGATCCCGTGGTTGCCGCCGCTGACCGCCACCACTCCGGCGGCCAGCTCGCCCTCGCTCAGCGACAGCAGTTTCGCCGTCGCCCCGCGCGCCTTGAACGAACCCGTGCGCTGCAACAGCTCCAGCTTGGTCGTGACCGGCACCCCGAGCAGCTCCGAGAGACCGAAGCTCCCCACGGTGGGTGTGCGTACGACGTGTCCGGCGATCCGCTCGGCGGCGGCTTCGATGTCCGAGATGCCGATCAAGGCAGTCATCCTCTCGGCACGGGGACTGGTGAGCCGTGCCGCATCGACCCTGACCTGCGAGGGACGCGCAGGTCAACACGTTTCGGACCCGGATCCGGCCCTGGACCCGGACCCGTAGCCGGAAGCGGACGGCGAGGCCGTGCGACCGCCCGCCGGTGCCTCAGTGCTGCTGCGCCTTCTGCGGGGTCTCCTCGCTCGGTCGCACGACGACGAACCCCTCGCCCTGGAGCATGAGTTGGACGGCCTCGCCGGAGCCGCCGCGCAGCATCGAGCCGATGGACTGGGAGCGGTGCAGCGAGGTCTGGAGGTGGGCCGACCAGCCGACCACCGCGTCCGTGTCGACGAACACCGGGTACTGCGGCGAGACGGGTATCACCAGCGGATTGCCCTCACAGACCAGACCCAGCTTGCCCTGCCCGGTGAAGACGCTGTTGAAGAGGCCGCCGCCCGCGATGCCGGAGCCCTTCACCGTCTTGATCGAGTACGACAGCGAGGCGTCGAAGCACAGGACGTTCCGGCCGTTCACGGTGAACTCGTCACCGGGGTCGATCTCGACCACGAAGCAGTTCTGCGCCTCGTGCGCGAACCACGCCTCGCCCTGGCCGCGCACCGCCATCAACGGCAGCCCCTCACCGGTGACCGCGCGCTTGAGCATGCCGCCCACGCCCTGGCCCTTGCGTTCGAACTGGAGGCTGCCGCGGTAGGCGATCATCGCCCCCTGGCGGGCGAGCATCTCGCCGTTGACCGCGTATCTGATGCATTTGGCGTTCTCTACGGTCATGCCCGGCGCGGTGGCCGGCTGCACCATGTGCTCACTGGAAAACAGATCACCCTTCATGCGGGCATCCTGACCCGGAAGATCTCATTCCGCCAAGATCGGGGGCGGGTTGATCGTCCCGCGCGGTCAGGCACCGAAGAGTTGCGTCCAGTACGTGCCCATCTGTCCACCGCCCGCGAAGCCGATGCCTATGTGGGTGAAGTCCGGCTTCAGGATGTTGGCGCGGTGGCCGGGGCTGTTCATCCAGCCCTCCACCACCTCGGCGGGGGAGCGCTGACCGCAGGCGATGTTCTCGCCGATGGTGCGTCGGCGCGCGCCCGCCGCCGCGGCCCGGTCCCAGGGCTGGGAGCCGTCGGGGGAGGTGTGCGAGTAGAAGGCGCGGGCCACCATGTCGCTGCTGTGCCCCTGCGCGGCGGCGCCGAGCAGCGGGTCCGCGGCGAGCGCGCGCAGCCCGGCCCTCGCGCGCTCCGCGTTGGTCAGCCGGGCCACCTCCTCCGCCGTGTTGGCGAGGCCGTCCGCGGTGAGCGGCCGGGCCCACAGCGCCGTCCAGTAGACGTCACCGGAACGGGGATCGGCGGCCTGCGCGAGTCCCGCGTGCGTGAAGCCCCGCTCCAGCAGCGTCTGCCGGGGCTGCTCGGTGCGCAGGCAGTAGTCGACGAACTCGGCGGGGGTGCGCGGACCGGAGACCAGGTGCTCGCCGACGGTGAGGTACGGGTAACCGGCGCGCAGGACCCGCTGGTACACGGACGTGCCGTCGCGGCCCTCGGCGCTGAGCCGTCCGGCGGCGGCCAGGTCGGAGGCGTGCGCCTGCGCGGCGGAGAGGAGCCGGGGGTCGAGGGAGACGGGCGGTGAACCGGCGCCGGCGCGGGCCGAGTTGACCAGGGTGAGGAAGCCGGTGGGGTCGGACGCGGGGGAGGCCGGGGCCGGGCGGGGGAGCGGGCGGGTCGAGGACGCGGACACCGGGGGCGATGGCACGGACATCGGTCGTGAGGGCGCGGGCTCGGCGTCTTCCATGACGTCCACGCCGAAGTCCCGCGCGATGCCCGCGAGCCCGTCGGCGTACCCCTGCCCCAGTGCGCGAAGTTTCCAGCCGGTGCCGCGTCGGTACAGCTCGGCGAGGAGGAGGACGGTCTCCTGCTGGGGGCGTGGTGGGGTGAAGCGGGCGAGGGAGCGCCCCGCGGTGTCGGCCACGTGGAGGGTCGGTGCGGGCAGGCGGCCCAGGGACGTGCCGGGATCGGCGGGGCTGACGACCACCGTGACCCGCGCGGCGCCGGTGCGCAGCCGGGCCGGGTCGACGGTCAGGGTGTCGCCCTGGAGGCGCGCTCCGGGTGCCGTCGGCTGGTTGTAGAACACGAAGTCCGCGTCGCCGCCGACCTTGCCGCTCTCGTCGGCGATGAGCGCCGACAGGTCGAAGGGGCCGGGCACCCGCAGCGTGAGCGCGCGGCCGGGCAGGGGCAGATTCGCGCCCGCCACCAGCTCGTTCATGCCACCGCCCTCGCTGTTCGTGCCCGGTGGAGCCTCGTCGTCGGGTCAACGTCCCGCCGGGGCGCGAGGGTTCCCGCGTGCGGGGGCGGGGCACGGGCCCCCGCCCCCCGTCCGTGCCCGCTCAGTCCCGGGCGATCCCGGGCGCGATGTCCTCGTGGGCGACGTTCCGTTCGGTGACGAGGGAGCCCCGGCCGGTGAGGGAGGAGTCCTTGACCGGGTTGATCGCCTTGGTGCGTGCGCCGCAGAACGCCGACTCCAGCGTGCGCGCCATCGTGTTCAGGACCGTGCCGTTGTTGGAGGTGTTGGCCAGCGCGGTGAGGCTGCGGCGGCCGTCCTTCGAGGTGAAGGAGTACGTGTAGAAACCCTGGACGGCTCCGGTGTGGCCGAACACCGAGACCCCGCAGGACAGATCGCGGCGCCGCAGCCCGAGGCCGTAGCGCGTGGTGCTGTTGACCGGGGTCCAGCGCTCCATCTGCGCAAGCTGGGCGGCGGAGATAAGCCGGCCGCCGAGCAGGGCGGAGAAGAAGGTGTTCAGGTCGCGGGTGGTGGAGATGACCGCGCCCGCGCTCTGCGCCCAGGAGACCGTCTGGTCGGTGGCGTCGACGAGCTGTGCGCCCGCGCGGTCGGGGGTGAGGTAGCCGTGGGCGTGGCGGCCCGGGATCTTCGTGGCGGGGTGGACGTAGAGGGTGTCGCGCAGTCTCAGTGGCGTGATGATGCGGTCGCGGTACTCGGTGCCCACGGAGTGGCCCGTCAGCTTCTCGATGAGCATCCCGGCGACCACGAAGTTGGTGTTCGAGTACGAGTAGGCGGCGCCCGGTGCGTTGGTGCGCGCGTGCCGCAGGGAGAGCTGGACCAGCTGCCGGTAGGTGAAGACCTTGTCGCGGACGGCCTCGAAGCCGGAGACCGAGTCGGCGAACATCGAGTTCGTGTAGTCGTACAGACCGCTGCGGTGGCTCAGGATGTGGCGCACGGTGATCCGCCCGTCGGGCAGCAGTCCGGGGAGGTAGCGGTCGACCGGGGCGTCGAGGTCCAGCCTGTGCGCGTCGGCCAGTTGGAGCAGGACGACCGCCGAGAACGACTTGGTGATGCTGCCGATGCGGAAGCGGTCGGCGTTGCCGATGGCCCGGCCGGTCCTGCGGTCGTCGACGCCCACGGCGGCCGTGTGGACGGTGCCGTGGTCGTCGATACGGGCGATCGCCCCCGGCGCGCCCTGCTCCGTCAGCGTGCGCAGCACGGCACGGAGACCCGCCATGTCGGGTGCCGGACGTCCCGCCGCGGCGGGACGCGGCGGCGCGACCGCACGGCCGGCGACCGCATGGCCCTTCTTCACGGTGTCCGACCCGTTGTCCGCCGCGTGTGCCGGTACCGCCGCGAGCGTCAGCAGCGCCGCCGCCCACGCCGTGGACCTGCGCACCGTTCTTGAGACCATGCGGTCCTCTCCCGTTTCTCTCTGTCTGCGAGATCGGTCACAGTCACGCGAGGCAACCTTCTCGCGTCCCGTCACATCTCCACAGCTGACGCACAGTTGGTCATCCGTTGATCACTGAGCGATCGGATTCGCAAAGTATTGCCATGAAAAGCTCGAAAACCGTTGATTTCGGCTTTACATGCACATGGCGGATTTGGAAGGGTTTCGGCCCGGGGCCCGACCAGCCCCCTGGGACGCGTTCAACCGCGCCCCGGTACAAGGCGATCGGTGATCCCGGCCGCCTTCGAACGGAGGAGCCCTCATCCATGCGTGGACCCCACATACGCAGCCTGGCCGTCGCCGTCGCGGTGACGACGGCCGCCACGGGGCTGGCCGGAACGGCCTTCGCGGGACCGGCCACGGGGACGGACCGTGCGACGACGTCGACCGGCGTCAGTGCCGCGTCCGTCGTGACGGCCGCGCGGGCCGCCGCGTTCGCGCACGCCAAGGCGACCGGCGTCACGCGAGGCGATGAACTCCGGGCCCAGGACGTGCTGATCGACCCCGAGGGCGCACGGCATGTCCGGTTCGTCCGCACCCACCAGGGCATGCCCGTCCTCGGCGGCGACCTCGTCGTCCATCTCTCCCACCGGCTTGCCTACACCGGCGTCACCAGGGCGGCCGACCACAGTGTCAGCCCCGCCACCACGCGGCCCGAACTGACGGCGACGCAGGCCGAGGCGAAGGCCGCCGCCGTCGCCCGGGGCGACGCGGGCACCGCCGAACTCGTCGTGGACGCCCGGGACGGCGGAGCCGCCCTCGCCTACCGAATACCCGTCAGCGACAGCAGCACCGCCGACGGGACCGGCACCCGCACGGTCGTCGTCGACGCCGTCACCGGCACGATCCGCAGCAACACCCCCGACAGCGACGAGTTCCTCTCGCCCAGGCTCCTCGACACCCTGCGCGAGCGCGGCGAGACCATGGACCCGGCCACCGGCACTGGCACCGCCGTACAGCCGAAGTCCCTCACGTCGGCCGCCGCGAGCCGCGCGGTCCACTACCCGGCCACCGCGTCCGGCACCGGCACTTCCCTCTTCGTCGGCAAGGTGCCGCTGACCACCACCCGCACCGCGCGCACCAGTTACCTCCTCAAGGACCCGACCCGCTGGGGCACCGAGACCCGCGACGCGAGCGGCAAGGAGCTGGAGAACTTCGCGCAGGGCAAGAAGTTCACGACCGCGAACGACAAGTGGGGCAACGGCACCCTCTCGCGCCGCGACAGCGCCGCCGTCGATGCCCAGTACGGCATCACCAAGACGCTGGACTTCTACAAGAAGACCTTCGGCCGCAAGGGCATAGCGAACAACGGCAAGGCCGCGCGCGGCATGGTCCACTTCGGCAAGAAGGTCGCCAACGCCTTCTGGGACTCGACCTGTGGCTGCATGCTCTACGGCGACGGCGACGGGGACATGTTCAAGAAGCCGCTCGTCGTCATCGACGTCACCGGCCACGAACTCACCCACGGCGTGGTGGACGCCACCGCGAAGCTGGAGCCGACCCGCGTCGACGAGGACGGCAACCAGTTCGGCGAACCCGGCTCCCTGAACGAGTCACTCGCCGACATCTTCGGCTCCAACGTCGAGTTCAGCGCCAACAACGCCAAGAACCCGCCGAACTACCTGATCGGCGAGAAGCTGGGCCTCGCCCAGAAGTTCCTGCGCCGCCTCGACCACCCCTCCCTCGACAAGCTGGAGGGCACGATCGACTACTGGTCGCCGCAGACCTACGACGCCGAGGTGCACGCCGGTTCCGGGGTCTCCTCGCACGCCTACTACCTCCTCGCGGAGGGCAGCGGCAGAAAGAAGATCGGCGGCTTCACCTACGACTCGCCCACCTACGACGGGTCCACGGTCACCGGCATCGGCCGCACCAAGGCCACGGCGATCTTCTACCGGGCGCTCACCCGCTACATGGTGTCCACCACCGACTTCCACGACGCGCGCATCGCGACCCTGAAGGCGGCGGCGGACCTCTACGGCGCGAACAGCACCGCGTACAAGACCGTCGACCAGGCGTGGGCCGCCGTGAACGTCACGGTCGCCAACACCCCCGCCGCGCGGCACTGACGACCGTCCGGGTGCCCGGCCGCGAACCGCGCGCGGGGCACCCGGACACCGGGGCTCAGACCCACTGGCTCTCTATCTCCTCGGAGACGGTGAACACGGCCTCGCAGGACGGACAACTCGCCTTCCCGAACACGTACGTCAGCGCCCGCGCGACCTCCGGATGCCCGGACTCCACCGCCTCGCCGTGCAGGCGCGCCCCGATGCCGTCGAGCTCTTCCGGCGCCGCCGGGACGAGGTCCGTGCGCGCCGCCGCGTCCTCGCCGTCCGCGCCGGTCACGTAGTCACCGGCCGCGGTGAAGACGCCGTACGAGCCGAACGCGACGAACAGGCCCTCCTCGCACTCGGGGCACTCGACCTCGTACTCCTCGCTGTTGATCCCCTCCAGCGCCTCCGCCCACACCCCGCCGTCCTCGAAGGCGAGCACGGCCATCTGGAGGTAGACGAAGGTGTGCGCGTCCTGTCCCGGATCGGCACGCAAATCCCGTGCCACGGCCAGTAGTTGGCCTATCTCCCGGGTGTACCGCGCCCGGTTCTCCTCGTCCGGGTCCGTGGTGATCAGACCGGCCATGGTGACCGCCTGCACCGCCCCGCCCGGCGCCCGGCCGAGCGCGATGTCGGTGAGCACGGGCAGCGCCGCCCAGCTCGCGTCGTACACCGAACCCTGGTGGCACAGTGAGCCCCACAGCTCCTGCCACACCTCGTCGTCCTCGGCGCCCCCGAGGCGCGCGAACAGCCCCGGGATGTCCTCCGCGCTGCCGTAGGCGTGGCTCAGCCCGGACCAATCGATCGTCGTCATACGGCGATTGTGCCGCCCGGCACTGACAACGCGGTTTCCGCCGCCATCGCCCCGACTCCCGCCGCCGTCACCGCCGTTCGGCCGACCCGTCAGGCTCGGCCGGCTCACCACGTCACCGCGACCAATCCTGCTTCTTTTATTGACGACGGAAAAGAAGGCATCTAGGTTCCCGCCATGCGCTCGATCCCCCGTACCGAGTCGTTCCCGGCGCACACGCCGGCCGTCTCACAGGTCTTCACGGCCGTGCTGTCCCACGGTCCCCTCACCCGTCTCGACGTGGCCCGCCGGACGGGACTGTCGGCGGCAGCCGTGACCAAGGCGGTCCGGCCCCTGATGGAGGCCGGGTACCTGACGGAGGGCGCCGACCAGGAAGCGCCCCCGGCGCTCGGGCGGCCCGCGAACCTCGTCCGGGTCGACGGCGCACGGGCGTTGTTCATCGGGGTCAAGGTCACCGGCGACGAGATCATCGCCGTCCTCGCCGATCTCTGCTGCCGTCTCCGCGTCGCCCGCCACGTGCCGCTGACCGACCACGACCCCAAGGCGGTGCTCGCCTCGATCGCGGACCTGGCCCAGGAACTCCGCGTCGAGGCAGATGACTTGGGCATCCGGGTGCTCGGCCTCGGGCTCGCGGTCTCCGGTGACGTGGACCGCGGCGAAGGGGTCGTCCGCTACTCGCCGTTCCTGGACTGGCGGGACGTACCGCTGGCCGAACTGGCCGCCATGACAACGGGATTGCCCGTCACCGTCGACAACGACGTGCGCGCGCTGACCGTCGCCGAGCAGTGGTTCGGCGCAGGCGCGGGCCTCACGGACTTCGCCGTGGTGACCGTCGGCGCGGGCATCGGCTGCGGACTCGTCGTGCACGGCCAAGTCGTTTCCGGCGCCCACGGAGTGGCCGGCGAGATCGGGCACGTGGTCGTCGACCCCGCCGGGCCGCCTTGCCACTGCGGCAACCGCGGCTGCGTCGAGGCGATCGCCGGGGACGCCGCGATCCTCGCCCGCGTCCGTGAGGTCACCGGCGTCCAAGTCGCCGACACAGCGGAGGCGTTGGCCCTCGCCCACCGGGGCGACGCCGGAGCGCGCGAGGTGTACGCGCGGGCCGGTGAGGCCATCGGCCGGGGCATCGCGACCGTGGTCAACCTGTTCGGCCCCGAACGCGTGATCATCTCCGGCGAGGGCCTGGCCGCCTACGACCTGTTCGCCGAGCAGATCCGCGACTCCTTCACCGCCGCTGCCTTCGGCTCCGCCGCCCGCTGCGACGTGCACACCCGCCCCCTGCCCTTCGACGAATGGGCGCGCGGGGCTGCCGCCACCGCGATCCAGTCCTTCATCCGAGCCACCGACTAGAACGCCCCCGCACCCCCCGACAGCCACCCCCACCCAACCCCACCCACCCCCTCCTACCCGCACGAGGAGCCCGACGATGTACTCCCTCACGCCCGTCCGCGCCCTGAGAGCCATGGTGGTCCTGGCCCTCACCGCAGGCTTCGCCACCCACCTCCCCGCCGCGCACGCGGCGACCCCGGCGGCGGACACCTCGGCGCCCGTCGCCGCCAAACCCTTCATGGGCTGGTCGAGTTGGAGCATGCAGTCGTCCAAGTACCCCGGTCTCAACCCGGACGGCGACTACAGCTACCTGACCGAGGCGAACATCACCAAGCAGACCGACGCGCTGGCCTCGAAGCTGAAGAAGTACGGCTACACCTACGTGAACATCGACGCGGGGTGGTGGCGCGACAACGCCTGGACGCCGGAGTACGACCAGTACGGCCGCCAGAAGGCCGACCCGAAACGTTTCCCCAGCGGCATGAAGGCCGTCGCCGACCGCATCCACTCCAAGGGCCTCAAGGCCGGCATCTACCTGCCGGCCGGCCTGGAGAAGGAGGCGTACGGCGACGGCAGGACGCCCATCTGGAACGCGGCCGGCTGCACCACCGCCGACATCGTCTACAGCGACCTGCGCACCACCAACGGCTGGGACAGCTCGTACAAGCTCGACTTCTCCCGGCCCTGCACCCAGAAGTACATCGACTCGCAGGCCCAGTCGATCGCCGGCTGGGGTTACGACTTCCTGAAGCTCGACGGCGTCGGCCCCGGTTCGGGGAAGAGCGGCGACCAGTACGACAACGTTGCCGACGTGACCGCCTGGAACAAGGCCATCGCCGCCACCGGACGCCCGATCCACCTGGAGCTGTCCTGGTCCCTGGACTACGGACACGCCGCCGACTGGAAGAAGTACTCCAACGGCTGGCGCATCGACACCGACGTCGAGTGCTACTGCAACACCCTGGTCAGCTGGGAGAACTCGGTCGACGACCGCTGGGACGACACCCCCGCGTGGACCGGCCAGGCAGGCCCCGGCGGCTGGAACGACCTCGACTCCCTCGACGTCGGCAACGGCGCGATGGACGGCCTGACCAAGGCCGAGCGGCAGAGCTACGCGACCCTCTGGGCCGTCGCCAAGTCCCCGCTGTTCAGCGGTGACGACCTCACCCGCCTCGACGACTACGGCCTCTCGCTGCTCACCAACCGCGAGGTCATCGGCGTCGACCAGAGCGACGCACCGCCCGCGCGCCCGGTCACCCCGTCCGACCCCCAGCAGGTGTGGGCCGCCAAGAACCCTGACGGCACGTACACGGTCGCCCTGTTCAACCTCGCCGACTCGCCCGCCGCCGTCTCCGCGAACTGGACGACCCTCGGCTTCACCGGCAAGGCAGCCGTCCGCGACCTCTGGAACCACGAGGACCTCGGCACCTACACCGGCAAGGTCACCCAGGCCCTGCCCGCCCACGGCTCCCGCCTCTTCACCGTCACCCCGCGCGGCGGCGCCGTCACCACGACCGGCTACGAGGCCGAGGCCGGCGGCAACACCCTCTCCGGCAACGCCTCCCTCGCCGACTGCTCCGCCTGCTCCGGCGGCAAGAAGGTCGGCAACCTCTACGTCGGCGGCAAGCTCACCGTCAACAAGGTCACAGTCGCCAAGGCCGGCACCTACCAGGTGAGGATCGCCTACGTCAGCGGCGACTCCCGCTCGGCGAGCGTCTCCTCGAACGGCAACGCGGCCACCAGCCACAAGTTCCCGTCCACCGGCGACTGGGGGACCGTCGGGACGGTCAGCGTGCCCGTGTCCCTGAAGGCGGGCGCCAACACCATCACCTTCGACAGCGGTTCGGGCTACGCGCCGGACATCGACCGGATCGACGTGCCCACCTCCTCCTCCTGAGCCGACCTTCGCGGAGACCGTCATGTCCAGTGCACCGTTCGACCTGCCCAGACGCAACGTACTCGCCCTCGCCGCGGCCACCGGCGCCCTCGCCGGCCTGCCCGCCTTCACCGCCTCGGCCGCACCGCAGCGCCCCGCCGGCTCCGCCACCGACAGCGGCACCTCGCACCACACCCTGTGGTGGCAGGCGCCCGCGGGCGACACCTCGATGATCGAACAGGGCCTCCCCGTCGGCAACGGCCGCCTCGGCGCCCTCGCGAGCAACGACCCCGGCCACGAGGTCCTCCTCGTCACCGACGCCACGATGTGGACCGGCGGCCTCAACGACACGCTCGACTCCGACGGCCAATTCCCCTACGGCCGCGCGGACTTCGGGTCCCTCACCCTGCTCGCCAGGCTCACCGTCGACCTCCCCGACCACGACCTCGGCGCCGTCTCCGGCTACCGCCGCACCCTCGACCTGGAGCGGGGCGTGGTGGGAGCCTCGTACGCCCGCTCCGGAGTGACGTACCAGCGGGAGATCTTCGCCAGCCGCCCCGACGACGCGATCGTCCTCCACTTCAGCCAGAACGGCGGCGGACGCTACACCGGCACGATCACCCTGGAGGGGACGCACGGCGAGGCCGCCGCCACCTCCTTCGGCGCTACCTTCGCCAACGGCCTGAAGTACGGAGCCGCCGTCACCGCCCACGGCAGCGGCGGCCGGGTCACGGTCAGCGGCGCGCACATCACCTTCGCCGGCTGCAAGGACCTCACGGTCGTGGTCAGCGGCGGCACCGACTACGCGCCGGACCCCGCCCACGGCTACCGCGCCCCCAAGGCAGACCCGCAGAAGCTCGCCCGCGACAAGGTCCGCGCCGCCGCCCAGCACTCGGCCGACACCCTGCTGCGCACCCATGTCGCCGACCACCGCGCGGTGTTCGGCACGTTCGGCCTCTCGCTCGGCGAATCGACCCCCGAGCAGCGCGCCCTCGACACCTGGGAGCGCATCCGGCTGCGCGCCACGAGCGGCGAGCCCGACCCCGAACTCGAAGCCGCCTACGTCCAGTTCGGCCGCTACCTGATGGTCGGCTCGTCACGCGGCAGCCTACCCATGGGCCTCCAGGGAGTGTGGCTGGACGGCAACGACCCGGACTGGATGGGCGATTACCACACCGACATCAACATCCAGATGAACTACTGGATGGCCGACCGGGTGGGCCTGTCCTCGTGCTTCGACGCCTTCACCGACTACTGCGTCACCCAGGTGAAGGACTGGACCGAGCTGACCGGCAGGCTGTTCCAGGACCCCCGCAACCGCTTCCGCAACACCAGCGGAAAGGTCGCGGGCTGGACCGTCGCGTTCTCCACCAACCCCTATGGCGGACTGGGCTGGTGGTGGCACCCGGCGGGCAACGCCTGGCTGTGCAACAGCCTGTGGGAGCACTACGAGTTCACCCACTCCCGGGCCCACCTGGAGAAGATCTACCCCCTCCTCAAGGGCGCCTGCGAGTTCTGGCAGACGCGGCTGGTCACCACCACCCTGGACAACGGCAAGGAAGTACTGGTCGCGGACCACGACTGGTCTCCCGAGCAGGGTCCGCAGGACGGCAGGGGCAACACCTACGCCCAGGAAGTGGTGTGGACCCTCTTCGGCAACTACGCCGCCGCCTCCGCGGAGTTGAAGCGGGACAGCGGGTTCGCGCACACCGTCTCGGGTCTGCGCAGGCGGCTGTACCTCCCCGAGGTGAGCCCCACGTCCGGCTGGCTGGAGGAGTGGATGTCGCCCGACAACCTCGGCGAGACCACCCACCGCCACCTGTCCCCGCTCATCAACCTCTTCCCCGGCGACCGCATCCGCCCCGACGGCTCCACCCCGAAGGACATCGTCGCCGGCGCCACCGCCCTGCTCACCGCGCGCGGCATGAACAGCTTCGGCTGGGCCAACGCCTGGCGCAGCCTGTGCTGGGCGCGCCTCAAGAACGCCGACAACGCCTACCAGTTGATCGTCAACAACCTCCGCCCGTCCGAGAACGGCACCAACGGCACCGCCTTCAACCTCTTCGACATCTACGAGGTGGAGACGGGCCGCGGCATCTTCCAGATCGAGGCCAACTTCGGCACCCCGGCCGCCGTGACCGAGATGCTCCTGTACTCCCGGCCCGGCCACCTGGAACTCCTGCCCGCCCTCCCGGACGCCTGGGCCGACTCCGGCTCGGTCACCGGCGTCGGCGCCCGCGGCGGGTTCGTCGTCGACCTGCGCTGGAAGAACGGCAGGCCCACCGAGGTGAAGCTCCGCAGCGTCGGCGGTCGCACCACGACCGTCGCCCACGGCGGAAAGACCCGCACGGTGACCGTCACGCCGGGTGCGTCCGTCACGCTGCGGGACTTCGCACGGTGAGCGCCGGACGGGCACGACTGCGCCGGACGGCCGCACTCCTCCTGCTCGCCGCAGCCTTCCAGGCCGGACCCGCGCACGCGCAATCGCAGGCGCCGGCACAGGCGCAGGCCGTGAACGGCCCGAAGGACGTGATCACTTGGGGAGCGAGCGCCGACCACCTCGGTGACGGCGTCGCCGACCGCGGCTACCGGCTGGTGGTGCACACCAGCGTGGCCGGCCGCGATCTGCGGATCCGGCTCTCCAACGCCTTCGGCGACCGGCCGCTGACCTTCGACAGCGCCTACGCGGGTGTGCAGAAGGCGGGCGCCGCACTCGTCCCCGGCTCCAACCGGCGGCTCACCTTCGGCGGCGCCACGACGGTCACGGTCCCGGCGGGCGGGGTCGCCTACAGCGACCCGCTCCCCGGCCGACTGCCCGCCGCGACCGACCTGGTGGTCAGCATCCACACCCCGGACGCGAGCGGCCCGGCGACCGGCCACGGCATGGCCCTGCAGACGTCGTACGTCACCCAGGGCGACCACACCGGCGAGGAGGGCGCCACCGCCTGGACGGACACCACCGGCTCCTGGTACTACCTGGACGCCGTCTCCGTACGGCCGAGCGCGGGCATCGGAGCCGTGGTCACGCTCGGCGACTCCATCACGGACGGCTGGGCGTCCACGTCGGATCTCGACCGGCGCTGGCCCGACTACCTGGCCCGGCGGCTCCAGAACGCCCGCACGACCGTCAAGGGCGTGGCCAACGAAGGGATCTCGGGCAACAAGGTCCTCGCCGACGGCGCCGGGCAGAGCGCGCTGAACCGGTTGCAGCGCGATGTGCTGTCCCAGCCCGGTGTCCGCACCGTGTTCCTCTTCGAGGGCGTCAACGACATCAAGGCGCACTCCGGGGTCACCGCCCAGGACCTCATCGCCGGATACCGCGAGATCATCGAACGGGCGCACGCGGCCGGGAAGTGCGTCGTCGGCGCCACCGTAGGACCCTTCAAGGGCTGGCCCGAATGGGACACCGCCGGTGAGGCGGTACGCCAGGAGGTCAACCAATTCATCAGGAGCAGCGGGGAGTTGGACGCGGTCGCCGACTTCGACCACATCCTCCGCAGCCCCTACGACCAGGAGAGGATGCTCCCCTTCCTCGACGGCGGCGACCACATCCACCCCAACGACAAGGGGATGGCGGCCATGGCCGACGCGGTCGACCTCAGGAGCCTCGGCTGCGGGAAGTGAGGCTCAGCCGGACGCCGTCGCCTCCGGGGTGATCAGACCCCGGCGGTAGGCGATCGCCACCGCCTCCGTACGGCTCGCGGCGCTCAGCTTCGCGAGGATGTTGGAGACGTGGACGCTCGCGGTCTTGCCGGTGATGAACAGCTCCTCGCCGATCTGGCGGTTGCTGCGGCCCAGCGCGAGCAGCCGCAGCACGTCCTGCTCGCGGGCCGTCAGCGGCGAGGAGCGGTCACCGGCGTCCGGCGCCGGGTCGCCCAGGCGGCCACGGCGGATCAGGGTGTCCACCCGCGCGAGCAGGGGCGCGGCGCCCAGCCGGGCGGCCGTCTCCCGTGCCGCACGGGCCGGGGCGGTCGCCTCCTCGCGGCGGTCGGCCGCCACCAGGGCCTCGGCGTGACGGAACTGGCAGCGCGCCCGTTCGTACACATCGCCGTAGTCGAACGTGGCCACCGCCTTCTCCCAGGCCGCCGGGTCCGGTCCCGAGGCCGCGCGGATCCACTCGGCCTCGGCGCGGGCCAGCCACGCTTGCCCCTCCGGCCCCTGCGGACGTGCCTCGCCGCCCGCGTCGGCCACGGACCGGGCCAGCTCGACCAGTTCCGTCGCGGTGTCCGTCCACTGGCGCACCCCCGCCTCGTCGCCCGCCGCCCGCAGCGCGGCGGCGCGGTCGGCGACCGCGGCCAGCGCGAGGGCGGCCAGCCGGACGGTGAGATCGGGACGGCGGCCGGAGTCGTCGGTGAGCGCGGCGACCGCCGTACGCACCTGCTCGACCGCCGCCTCCGGGTCGCCCCGAAAGG
This sequence comes from Streptomyces sp. NPDC090083, assembly GCF_044747445.1. NCBI lineage: Bacteria > Bacillati > Actinomycetota > Actinomycetes > Kitasatosporales > Streptomycetaceae > Streptomyces > Streptomyces sp. NPDC090083. The sequence goes on from NZ_JBIVED010000009.1 coordinate 344,222, forward strand.
CGCCCGCGTCGGTCAGGGCGATGCTCGACACCATCACGGCCATCCAGTCGAACGGCCCGTCCAGCAGGGCCCGCGCCCGCTCCACCGCCGCCAAGTCCCCACGTGCCAGCGCCACGTACAGCGCGGGGCCCATGGTGAAACCGCCCGCGTGCGGCAGCGACGCCGCGTCGCTCGCGGCGGCCTCCAGGCACTCGTCCCAGCGGCCCAGCGTGTACAGCACCAGCAGCCGGAGATAGCGCATCTCCAGCGGATACGGCGACGAGAGCAGCCCGGCGCGGCGGGCCCGGTCCAGGCCCTCGGTCAGCCAGGGCAGCGACTCCTCCAGCTCCCCGGACTCGAAACCGCCGATGGCGAGATGGAACAGGGCGCGCATCTCCACGGGCGCGTGCCCGGACCGCCGGGCCAGCTCGCGTGCCTCCGCGAGCCGCTCGCGGCCCCTGCGGGTGCGCCGGCCGCCCTTCTCCAGAGTGGCCAGCGAGATCATCAGGTCGGCCCGCGCGTCCGTCAGCCGGAGCTCCTCCGCGACGCCGAGGGCCTGGCGGGCGATCCGCAGCGCGATCCCGTCCTCGCCGACCTGCCGCGCCGCCAGCACATGCGTGGCCGCCGCCCACACCCAGGTCCGCGAGGGCGGATCGGCGGGGATCATCGCCAACGCCTCGCTGCTGTACGCGAACGCGGCCGTGAGGCTGTCGACGCCCATGAGGTTCCCGGCCAGCGTGTAGCGGACCCGGGCGGCCAGCTCGGAGTCCGTGTCCTGCCCGATCCCGGCGAGCGCGGACCGGGTGAGGGAGACCGCCCGGTGCGCGTCCCCGGCGTGAGCAGCCGCCGCGGACGCGCGCAGGGTGAGGGCCACGCTGTCGGTGCCCTCGCCCGAGGGACGGGCGGCCGGGTCGACCGACGACCACAGGTCGAGGACGGTCTCCAGATGCCGCAGCTCCTCGGCGGGCGCGCCGACGCGCCGGGCGTGGTCGGCGGCCTCCAGGGAGGCGGCCAGCGCCTCGGCGAGGTCGTGGCTCTCGCGGTAGTGGTGGGCGCGCTCCGCCGCGCTCTCGGCCGGGTGACCGCGTGAGGCGAGGAGGCGGGCGAACGCGCCGTGCTGCCGGGAGCGCTCGCCGGGGAGGAGGTCGGCGTACACCGCCTCGCGGGCGAGGGCGTGCCGGAAGGAGTACGTGTCGCCGTGCCCGGGGACCAGGAGCCGGCGCTCGACGGCCTCGCGCAGCGCCGAATCGAGCTCGTCCTCGGGGAGCCGGACCGCGTCGCGCAGCAGGTCGTACTCGACGCGGCGCCCGGCGACGGCGGCGGTGCGCAGCACCTGCTGGGCGGTGTCGGAGAGCTGCTCGAAACGGATCAGCAGGACGTCGGCCAGACCGCTCGGCACGCCGCCCGCCTCCAGGTCGCTCGCGGCGAGCAGCTCCTCCGCGTAGAAGGCGTTCCCCTCGGCGCGCTCGACGATCCGGCGGACCGTGCCGTCCGGCACCGGGCCGGTGCGCAGCGTGCGCACCAGTCGGGCGACCTCGGCGTCCGCCATGGGCCGCAGCTCCAGCCGCTCCACGGCGGGCAGCCGGACCAGCTCGGCGAGCAGGGGCCGCAGGGGATGGCGGCGGTGGAGGTCGTCCGCGCGGTACGACGCGAGGACCGCGAGACGGTGGGTGGGGGAGCCGCCCGCCGGGCGCTGGAGGATGCCCCGGCTGAGCAGGAAGCGGAGCAGGTCGCGGGAGGACTGGTCGGCCCAGTGCAGGTCCTCCAGGACCAGGAGCAGGGGTGCGACGTCCGAGAGGTCGGCGAGCAGTCCCGCGATGCCCTCGAAGAGCCGCAGCCGGCCGCCCGCGTCCCGGGCCGCGTCCGAACCGGCGCCCAGCAGCCGGTCCACCGCCGGATGCGCGGCCAGGGCGGCGGCGAAGCGTTCGTCGCCGGCGAGGACACCGAGGATCTCGGTGAAGGGGAGGTACGGCAGACCGACGTCACCGAGGTCGACGCAGTGACCGGTGAGCACCGTCATCCCGGAGCCCGCGGCCCGCCCCGCGACCTCGTCCAGGACGCGGGTCTTGCCGACGCCCGCGTCCCCGGCGATCAGCAGCGCCCCGGCCGTCCCCGCGCGGGCACGGTCCAGGACACCGGCGAGGCGGGCGAGTTCCTCGTCCCGGCCGATGAGCGGCGCTGCTGCTACGGATGACGACACGCACCCATCCTGGCACGCGCCACCGACAACGCACCTGGCCACCGGGCGGGAGCCGGCCCCCGCCCGGTGGCCCGGGTCAGCGCAGGGTCTCGGCCCAGTTCGCCGGCACGCGTCCCGCGGGACCCGGCGCCGGCTGGTCCTTCGGATGACTCACCGGGGCGGTCAGTTCGGGACCTGAGTCGTACAGCTCGGAGGTGGTGAAGTTCCAGAACCAGTCCTCGCCCGGCTCGTAGCTCTGGATGAACGGGTGCCCGGTGGACTGGAAGTGGGCCGTGGCGTGCTTGGCGGGGGAGTCGTCGCAGCAGCCGACGTGACCGCACTGCGCGCACCGCCGGAGGTGGAACCACCAGCCGCCAGCCGCGTCGCACTCCACACAACCCGCCCCGCTCGGCGGGACGTTCGGCTCGATTCCTGCGATGTCGCTCATGCGGACTCCTCGGGCGTCTCGTTGTCGGCGGCGGTGAGGGGCAGCAGGACCTGGAAGCGGGTGTCGCCCGGCACCGACTCCACCTGGAGGGTGCCGTGGTGCTTGTTGACGACGATCCGCCAGGAGATGTCCAGACCGAGCCCCGTGCCCTCGCCGACCGGCTTGGTGGTGAAGAACGGATCGAAGATACGGCCGCGGATCTCCTGCGGCACACCGGGACCCGTGTCCCGGAACTCCACCATCAGCTGGTCGTGCTCCAGCGCCGTCCGCACCGTCAGGGTGCCGGCCCCGCCCGAACTCTCCATCGCCGAGACCGCGTTGTCGATCAGGTTCGTCCACACCTGGTTCAACTCGGCCGGGTACGCGGGGATCCTGGGGAGCGTACGGTCGTACTCCTTGACGACCTTGATGCTGTCGCCGAACTTGCCCGCGAGCATCAGCAGGGTGCTGTCGAGGAGTTCGTGGACGTCGACCACCTGATAGGGGGCGCGGTCCAGCTGCGAGTACTGCTTGGCGGCGCCGACCAGGTTCGAGACGCGGGTCGTGGAGTCCTCGATCTCCGTCATCAACAGCTCTGTCTCGACCGTGTAGTTGAGCCAGCCGATCGCGCTCGGCAGGACCTCCGCGTCCACGGCTGCGGCCACCTGGTCGAGCCACTCGATGTCGAGACCGGCCTGCACGAACGTCGGCGCGATCTGCCACGACTCGGTGATGTCGTGGTCCTCCAGCCAGTCGGTGAGCGCGTCCTCGCGGTCCGAGGCCTCCAGGGGGCTCAACGAGGGTGCCTTGGCGACGCGTTCGGCCGTGCGCTCCTGGATGTCGATCAGGTTGGCGAGCGCCTCGCGCGGATACCCGCCGGCCGAGATGACCCGCAGCTTGTGCCGCATCTTCGCCACCCGCTCGCGCAGCGCCGAGGTGGCGCGGACGGCCGCGGCGGCCGGATTGTTCAGCTCATGGGTCAGTCCGGCGGACAACGAGCCCAGCGCCAGCAGCCGTTCACGCTGGCTGATCGCCAGCTGGGTGCTCTTCGAACCGAAGAAGAGGCCCTCCAGCAGGTGCACCGCCATCGGGAACCACTCGCTCATGATGTTCGCGAAGGTCTCGGCCGGCAGCACGAAGAACCGCGTCGGCTCCGTCACCCGCATCGAGTTGAGGTACACCTGCTGCACCCGGTCCCCGATGTAGGCCTGCATCGCGCCCGTGTACACCCCGCGCTGCGAGGTCCTGGTGACCTCCACGTCGTCACCGCCGACCCGGCGCGACAGCACGACGGTGCCCTCCAGCATCACGTAGAAGCAGGTCGCGGGGTCGCCCTCGGTGTAGACGGGTCCGGCCTCGAACAGCTCCACCTGGCCGTCGCAGCACAGCCGGCCGAGCTGTTCCGGCGTGAGCTTCTCGAACAGGAACAGCGTGCCGATCTCCTGCACGCTGCACGGCTGCACCTGCCCGCTCATGACTGCTCCAGGTAGCGGTGGACGAGCATCACGGCCATGGCTCCCTCTCCGACGGCGGACGCGACGCGTTTCGCGGACTCGGCGCGCGCGTCGCCCGCCACGAACACGCCGGGAATGTTGGTCTCCAGGTGGTACGGCGGCCGGTCCAGCTCCCAGCCCGCGGGCGGGGTGCCGTCCGGGGTGAGGTCGGGCCCGGACAGGATGAACCCGCGTGCGTCGCGGTGCACCGAACCGTCCAGCCAGTCGGTCAGCGGGGCCGCGCCGATGAACACGAACATCCACTGCGCGTCGACGAGTTCGGTCTTCCCGCTCTCGGTGTCGCGCAGGGTGAGCTGCTCCAGGTGGTCGGAGCCGTGCGCCGCCTCGACGACGGTGCCGGTGCGCACCGAGATGTTCTCGGCCTCGTTGATCTGCTGGATCAGGTAGTACGACATCGACGCGGCCAGCGAGGCCCCGCGCACCAGCAGCGTCACCGACTTGGCGCCCCGGGACAGGTACATCGCCGCCTGCCCAGCCGAGTTGGCGCCGCCGACGATGTACACGTCGTGGCCCTGGCAGGACGCGGCCTCGGTGAGCGCCGAGCCGTAGTAGACCCCGCAGCCCGTCAGGTCGGGTGTGCCGGGCGCCTCCAACTGCCGGTAGGAGACGCCGGTCGCCAGGATCACGGCGTGCGCGGCGACCGCCGAGCCGTCCGCGAACCGTACGACGCGTGCGGAGCCGTTGACCTCAAGTCCCGTGACCTCGCGGGCGGTCAGCACCTCCGCACCGAACTTCCCGGCCTGCCGCCGTGCCCGGTCGGTGAGTTGAGCCCCGGACACTCCGTCCGGGAAGCCGAGGTAGTTCTCGATGCGTGAACTCTGCCCGGCCTGGCCGCCGGTGGCCGACCGCTCGACGAGCACCGTCCGCAGCCCCTCCGAGGCGCCGTAGACGGCCGCGCCGAGTCCGGCGGGGCCACCGCCGATGACGACGAGGTCGTAGAAGTCGGCCGTCGGTGTGGTCGCGAGGCCGACCTCGGCGGCCAGTTCGGGCGCCTCCGGCTCGACCAGCACGTTGCCCTCGGCGGTGATGACGAGCGGCAGCCGCTGGCCGTCCTGCCCGGCGGCGGACAGCAGGCGCAGTCCCTCCGGGGTGTCGGCGGAGTACCAGCGGTACGGCACCTGGTTGCGGGCCAGGAACTCCCGCACGTCCGAGGAGCGTGCCGACCAGCGGTGACCGACCACCTTCGTCGCGGGCACGGGCCGGTAGTCGCTGTTCCGCCAGGCCTCCAGGAGATCGTCCAGGACCGGGTAGAGCTTCTCCTCCGGCGGGTCCCACGGCTTCAGCAGATAGTGGTCGAGGTCCACGACGTTGATCGCGTCGATCGCCGCGTCCGTGTCCGCGTACGCGGTCAGCAGCACCCGGCGCGCGCCCGGGTAGACGTCGAGCGCCTGCTCCAGGAACTCGATGCCGTTCATCTGCGGCATCCGGTAGTCGGCGAGGATCACGGCCACGAGATCCCCGCGCAGCTTCAGTTCCCGCAGCGCGTCCAGCGCGGACTCGCCGGACTCGGCGCGCACGATGCGGTACGACTCGCCGTAGCGCCGCCGCAGGTCACGGGCGACGGCACGGGAGACTCCCGGATCGTCGTCCACGGTCATGATCACACCTGCGGTGGCTTTGGAAGGTGCCATACGACGACCCTAACGGCGTAAGCAGGGGCAGGCCATGCCGGGAGTGGCCGCGGCACGGCCGGTCTCCTCACGTGTCCGGCGGCCTGACGCGGCGGCCGGAGAGCTCCGCACGGTCAGCACCACAGGCCCGCGCGAAGTCGCCCGGTGCGGAAGTCCGGCCGGGCAGGGGGTTCCCGCCCGGCCGGACCGCCGGTCACAGGGTGCGCAGCACCTCCAGGCGTACGGCCGACGACGCCTTGTCCAGGGCGGAGCGGCACTCCTCGTGGGTCGCGCCGACCGCTGTGACCAGTGCGTGGCGGCTGGAGACGTGGCCGTTCGGCGGCAGGCGCAGTTCCTGGCCGGGCAGGGCGATGGCCAGGGCCGTGTCGACCGCGGCGGGCAGGGCGGCCGTGTCGATGACGACCTCACGCGCGATGCAGTCCGCCCGCGGGTAGTGGAAGCGCACGGCCGCGACGCCGTGCCGGTCCGGCCGTATGTGCGGCCGGACCCCGCAGGCCACCCGTGCCGCGACGAGCGCCGCGTCGACGCCGAGCGCGAGACGCCCGATGTCGGGGATGCGGTCGCCGCCGATCCGCGCGTTGATCTCGACGATCTTCGGACCCTCCGCCGTGAGCCTCAGCTCCGTGTGCGTCCAGCCGGTGGTGAAGCCGACCGCCGCGTGCGCGGCGCTCACCACGTCGAGCACGGCCGGATCGCTCAGCAGCGGGTCTCCCGCGTCGACCAGATGTCCCGTCTCCTCGAAGTACGGCGGGAAGCCGCACTCCTTGCGTGCCACGAAGGCGGGGTGCATCAGCCCCTCGTACCAGGCGGCGTCGACGCTGATCTCGGGGCCGTCCAGGTACTGCTCGACCAGGACGTCCCCCGGTGCCACCTCCACCGCGCCCGGGGCCGTCGCTCCGCGCGCCAGACGGAAACGGGCGGAGAGCAGAGCGGGTTCGTCGACCTTCGCCACGCCCGTGCTCGCGTTCAGCGCACGGGGCTTGAGGACGAGCGGATAGCCGATGCGGGTGGCCGCGGCCCGCGCCCGGGGCAGCGAGGTGACCAGCTCGGAGCGAGCCTGCGGCACCCCCGCCTCGCGCAGTGCCTCGCGGGTGGCCCACTTGTCGCGGCAGCGCAGCATCGCCTCCGGCGGGCTGCCCGGCAGGCCGAGCAGCCGCGCCAGTTCGGCGGTGTGGACGACCCGGGTGTCGTCCCAGGTCAGCACTCCCTCGTACGGGAGAGCACGCACCGCCTCGGCCATGGCCGTGACGTCCGTGGTGTCCACCACCGTGTGCCCGCTCAGGTAGGGCCCCTCCCAGAGCGGGGCGCGCTCCGCGAGGAGATGGACCTCGTACTCCTGCGCGACGGAACGCAGCAGGTACTCGCGGTACGCCTGCGAGCCGGCGCCGACCAGCAGCAGCGTCATGTCCTGGCCCCCGCCTGGTCGAGGTGCGCGGCGAGTGTGCGCACCGTCCGGTGGAGGTACAGCTGCGGCAGCGGGAACGGGGGCAGTCCCGCCGTGCGGAGCGCCGCCAGCAGGCGCACACCCAGGAGGGAGTTGCCGCCGAGCGCGAAGAAGTCGTCGTCCGGGCCGACCCGGAAGCCGAAGACCTTCTCCCACACCGTGCGCAGCCGGGACTCGGTGTCGTCGCCCTCGGGCGGCGGTTCCTCGTCCGGTGTGTGCGTGAGCGGTTCGGGCAGTCGTGCCGTGTCCACCTTGCCGTTGGGTGTCAGGGGGAGCGCGGGCAGCGCGGTGAGCGTGGACGGCACCATGTGCTCGGGCAGGAAGCGCGCCGCGTGCCGGCGCACCTCGCCGGTGTCGCCCTCGGCCCCGTCGCGGAAGACGACGTACCCGTCGAGGCGGGCGCCCGCCGTGTCCGCGGAGTCGGCCGCCTGTCTGAGGACGACCGCGGCGGCCCCCACGTCCGGCGCGTCCAGCAGGCGAGCCCTGATCTCGTCCAGCTCGATGCGGAAACCGCGCAGCTTCACCTGGCTGTCGAGGCGTCCGAGGTGCTCCAGGGATCCGTCGGGCAGCAGCCGCCCGCGGTCGCCGCTGCGGTACATCGGGCCGGACGCGTGCGGGTCGGGCAGGAAGCGCCGGGCGGTCAGCTCCGGACGGTTGAGGTACCGGCCGGCCACCCCCAGGCCGCCCACGTAGATCTCGCCGGCGACTCCCGGGGGCACCTCGCGGCCCTCGGGGTCGAGGACGTACAGGTGCCAGCCGGGCAGGGCGGTGCCGACCGAGCGCGAACCCGCCAGCGCCTCGCGGCGGGTGACCGTCTGCGCGGTGACGTGCACGGTCGTCTCGGTGATCCCGAACATGTTGACCAGGCGGCACTCCTCCTCGGGGTGCCGGTCGAACCAGAAACGCAGCGGTCTCGTGTCGAGCGGTTCTCCGCCGAAGACGACCAGGCGCACCGAGCCGGAGACCCGCTTCTCCCGGTCGACGGTCATGAGCTGCGCGAAGGCGCTCGGCGTCTGGCTGAGCACCGTCACCCGCTCGGCGGCGAGCAGCGCCGCGAACTCGGCCGGGTCGCGCGAGGCCCAGTAGGGCACGACGACCAGGCGCCCGCCCGTCATCAGGCAGCCCCAGATCTCCCACACCGAGAAGTCGAAGGCGCTGGAGTGGAAGAGCGTCCAGGTGTCGTCGCCGCCGAGCCGGAAGTCGTCCCGCGTGGCGTGCATCAGCGCGGCGACGTTGCGGTGCGGGACCACGACGCCCTTGGGACGCCCGGTGGAGCCGGAGGTGTAGATGACGTAGGCGGCGGCGTCGGCCGGAAGGACGGCCGGTTCGAACGGCTCCCTGCCGTCGCCCGCGAGTTCGCCGGGCCGCACGGTCCGTACCCCGTCCCGGCGCGGGAAGGTCTCCGACTCCGTGACGACCAGGGTGAGTTCGGCGTCTTCGCTGGTGTACGCGAGCCGGTCCGCCGGATAGGCCGGGTCCATCGGCACGTACGTGGCGCCGCAGGTGAGCACCGCGAGCAGCACCACCACCAGGTCGAGCGACCGCTCCAGGCAGACCCCGACCCGGTCGCCCGGCCGGACCCCGAGGTCGCGCAGCGCCGCCGCGTACTCGTCGCCCCGGCCCACCAGTTGACGGTACGTCAGGTGGTGTCGTTCGAAGGTCACGGCGGGCGCGTCCGGTGTGCTGCGGGCCCAGGCGCGTACGGCCTGCTCGATCCGTTCGTCCGGCACCTCGGGCGCGCGGCGCAGACCGCCGAGTGCGGCCAGGTCGCGCAGCCGCTCCTCGTCGAAGAGAGGGAGATCGCCGACCGGGGTCTCGGGGGCCGCTCCGGTCAGCGCCCTGTACGCCGTGACCAGCATGCCGGTCAGCCACTCGGCCGAGGCGTCCGCGAACGCCGAGTGGCGGTAGTGGACCGCTCCGTCCAGGACCGTGGAGCCGTCGTCGGCCACGTGCACCGACAGCGCGTGCACCGCGTCCAGGAAGGGCCGGTGGGCCAGCGGCTCCGCCTTGACGCCCTCGCCGGTCAGGGCCTCGGGTGCCTCGGTGACAGTCAGACCGGCCAGGGGCGTCCTGCCGGTCGCGGGCACGGCCCGCTGCACCTGCTCCAGGTACCGTGCCACCGGCGTGGCCGGGGCGACCGTGAAGGACAGGGCCCGCTCGGCGTCCACGCCCAGCGTGACCTCGGCGTCGCCCGTGCAGCGGGCGAGGACCAGGCCCAGGGCGGCCCGGAGCGTGAACGGCGCGGGCGCGCCGCCGTCGGCCGGGACCGAGAAGCGGTGCAGCCCCGTCGTGGTGGCGCCCGGGGTGCCGAGCCCCCACTCCGGTGCCTCGGCGCGGTCGAGCGCGGTGAGCGCGGTGCGCAGCCGCTCACCGTGCTCCCGCGGCACGGCGTCCTGCGGTACCGGCTCCGCCAGCACCGCCTGCGCCAGCTCGTACGGATCGGCGAGCGCGGCCCGGTGCGCCACCACGACCAGGTCCGCCGCCCCGTCCTCGTACCGCAGCAGGACCGTGCGCAGCCCGGGTCCGGTGAGCGGATCGGCCGGCCGTGACAGTTCCCGCTCGCGGTGGAGCGCGGCGGCCCGGGAGTCCGCCGCCCCGGGCACGTCCTCGATCCACAGGCGCGCTCCGTCGGCGGCGAGCGCGAGATTGCGGCGCAGCCGCTCGGGGTCGGCGCCCGTGTGCACCCGCAGCGCGAGCGCCTGGCACAGTCGTCCCGTGTCGTTCATCGTCTTCCCCTCCGGATACTCCTCACGGACGCTCACCGGCTCGTGAACCCGCCGTCGACGGTGACCGTGGAACCGGTCACCTGGCGCGAGTCGTCCGAGCCGAGCCACACCGCGGCACCGGCCACGTCCTCCGGCTCGATCAGCCGGTTCATGGGCTGTGCCGCCACGAAGGTCTCCTCGTGCTCCTGGACCGGCACCTCAAGGGACCGGGCGATCTCCGTGAGCATCCGGCCCTCGGCCGCGTCGTCGTCGCGCACCGAACCGGGGCACAGCGCGTTCACCCGTACCCCGAACGGCGCGAGGTCCAGGGCCGCCGCCTTGGTCAGGCCGACCAGGGCGTGCTTCGCGGTGACGTACCCGGCGAAGTGCCGGTAGCCGACCAGGCCCGCGGTGGACGCCACGTTGATGACGCTGCCGGCCCGCTGGACCGTCATCGCCGTGCCCACGGCCCGGATCATCCGCCAGGCGCCCGAGACGTCGACGTCGAGCATCAGGTCCCACTCGTCCGGTGTGATGTCGTGGACCGTCTTGCCCGAAGGGGCGGCTATCCCGGCGTTGTTGAGCAGGACGTCGACCCGGCCGAAGCGGTCGAGGGCGCCCTCCACCACCGCGCGCACGGCGTCCAGGTCGCGCACGTCCGCCGTGGCGGTCGCCACCGTGCCGCCCTCCTCTCGGCACATCCGGGCGGTGTACGCCAACTGGCTGCGCGTACCGAGCGGGTAGGGGACGCCGTCGAGGTCGTCACCGATGTCGGTCAGCAGCAGGTCCGCCCCGGCACGGGCGTACGCGAGGGCGCACGCCCGGCCGATGCCGCGGGCCGCGCCCGTGACCAGTGCCACCTTTCCGGTGAGCGGGGCGGCCGTCGTGACGGCGGTCACCGGCCCACCCCCTGGGCGGCCAGCTCCTCGTCGAGGAGGCGGACCAGACCGGCGGGCGAGTCGACCAGGTACATGTGGCCGCCCGGGAGTTCGACCTGACGGCAGCCCGCCGTGGTCGCCGCGTCCCACTCGGCGGCCTGGGCGCGGTCCACCAGTTCGTCGCTCTCGCCCCGGACGGAGACGACGGGGATGTCCAGCGGCACCTCGGACGGCGCGCGGTAGTTCTCGTGCATCTCCACGTCGGCGCGCAGCGGAGGCAGCAGCAGCTCCCGCAGGTCGGGGTGTTCCAGCGCCGGGTGCGTGTATCCGGCGAACTCCCTGACCTGCCGCAGGAACGCCTCGTCCGTCAGGCCGGTGGCCCGGCTCTCGCGCTGCGTCCACGGTCCGGGCGAGCCGCTGACGAACAGCTTCACGACCTCGGGGCCGCCGAGCGCGCTGATGCGGTGGGTCATCTCGTAGGCCATGACCGCGCCGAGGCTGTGTCCGAACAGGGCGACGGCCGGGCTGCCCGCCACCTGGTCCAGGACGGTGGGCAGCAGGTCGTCGACCGCGGAGACCACGTCGGTGTACAGCGGCTCACCGAACCGCTCCTCACGGCCCGGGAGCTGGACGGGGGTGATCAGGACGGTGTCGCTGCCGTACTCCTGGCAGCGGCGGAACGCGGAGGCTCCGGCACCCGCGAACGGGAAGCACAGGACGGGGATCTGCATGTCAGCCCTCCAACTCGGCGGCGGACGCCCACGCCCGCGCGATCAGTTCACCGGTGCCGGCGGGGTTGCCGCGCACGAAGTAGTGCCCGCCGCCCGTCAGTTCCGTGAAGCTCACGTCGTTCGCGACGCGCTCCCAGCAGCGGTACTCCCCGGCGGCGTGTGCGAGGCCCTTGTCGTCGTCGGCGACGACGACCGTGAAGGGTGCCTCGATGCGCCAGTCGGGCTCGTCCTCGGTCACGCGGATGAAGTAGCGGTAGCCGCCGCACACGTCGTGCCGGAACAGGTCGCCCATGAAGGACGTGTAGCGCCGGTCGAGGCCGTCCAGTTCGGTGTAGCCGGTCTCCTCGACCATGTACGAGACGATCTCGTCGTCCGTCCAGGTCTCGATCATGTCGATCGACTCCTGCATGTCCTTCGCGGGCGGCAGCAGCTTGGACCCGATGAACACGTGCCGCAGGTCGAAGCCCCGCTCCTCCAGGAGGCGGGCCAGCTCCACCGTGACGGCGGCGCCACCGCAGTGCCCCCACAGGATCAACGGCAGGTCGGCCTTCCGCTCGATCTCCTCCGCCGCCCGCGTCACCGTCTCCAGGACGTCCGTGAACTCGCCCGGCCGGCTCGGGTCGTGACCGGGCGGCTCCAGGCCGTACACCACGAGCGACGGGTCGAGCCGCTCGATCGCCTCGGCGAGCGGCTTGAAGTTCACCGGGTGCCCGCAGGGGTAGGGCACGCACACCACGGCCGCCCTGGCGCCCTCGGCCTTCGAGGTGAGCAGGTGCAGCAGCTCCTCCCCGGCCTCCTCGCGGTCGTGTCCCTCGACGAGCGCGGCGAGTTCGGTGAGTCGGGGGACCCGGGTCAGGTCGGAGAGCGTGACCAGGCCGTCGAGTTCCAGGACGACCCGGAGTGCCGACAGGGAGTTGCCGCCGAGCGCGAAGAAGTCGTCGTCCGCCGCGATCTCCCCCTCGGCGAGCCCGAGGACACTGCCCCACGCCTGGCGGATGCGGGCGACGGTGGCCTCGCCCGCCGTGCCTCCGGGCACCGGCGCGACGACCTCCGCCTCGTCGGCACGGTCACGGCCGAGGAGCGCCAGGTCCGCGTCGGCCAGCAGCGGCCTGGCGGTGTGGGACGCGTCCGGCTCGCTCGCCATCAGTTCGAGGACGCGGACGAAGTAGCCGCCGATGCGGTCGATCTGCTCCTCGTCGTAGAGATGCGTGTGGTAGTGCAGGCAGAGCTGGATCTCGTCGTCGAAGAAGTGCCGCGAGAACTCCGTACGGAAGGGGAACTCCGTCTCCGAGTCGACCCGCATGCCCAGCAGCGAGAACTCCGGCAGCTGCTGGAGGTTCTTCAGCAGGTAGAAGTGCGTGAAGTTGAACGTCGTCTCGAACAGCGTGCGCTGGGTGGAGAGGTCCTGCTTCATCTTGGCCATCGGGTAACGGCGGTGCGGCAGGAGGTCCAGCTCCGCGCGGTAGACCCGGCGGATCAGGTCCGCCCAGCTGCCCCCGCCCAGATCCACCTGGAACGGGACGGTGTTGAGATGCAGGCCCAACGTCGTCTCCGCGCCCGGCAGTTCCGGCCGGCCGCTGTGCTCGTAGCCCGTCATCACCTTGTCCTGGCCCGACACGAGGCCCAGCACCTTCATGTGCGCGGCCAGCAGCACGTCCTTGAACGGCACCGACAGCGCGTCGGCCGTCGCCTCCACCCGCTCGGTGAGCCCCGCGGGCACGGGGACGTCCCGCAGCACGACCGTGAAGTCGTCGGTCGCGACCGCGTCCGGCTTCGGCGGGACGTCGGCGGGCCTCGCGTCCCGCATCACCTCCCTCCAGAAGTCCCGGGACGCGGGCGAGCGCAGCGCCTCCGTCTCCAGGCCGACGAAGTTGCGCAGGTGGTTGTCGACCGCTGGCCGCGCCGTGTCCCGGCCCTCGCGCACCTGGTGGTAGAGCTCGAAGAGCTGCGTGTGCAGCAGCGAGATCGACCAGCCGTCCAGGGCCGAGTTGTGCTGGCTGACGGTGTACCGGTACAGCTCGTCGCCGAGCACCTGGACGTGCAGGGTGACCAGGCCGCCCTCCTCCCACACGAACCGGCGGGCCTTCTCGCGCGCCAGCCAGTCCTCGTGCCAGGCCGCCTGTCCCGCCGCGTCGAGGTGCCGCAGGTCGGCGACGGCCAGCGGTGGCGGGACGTCCCGGTGCACGATCTGCAGGAACTCGCTGAAGCCGGTCAGGTGGTACGTCGTCCGCAGCATCGGGTGGCGCAGGGTCAGCAGCCGCACGGCCTCGGTGAACGCCTCCGGGTCGAAGGCGCCGGTGATCGAGTAGCTCAGCACGTCGTGGTACTGGCCGAGACCGCCCGTGATCTCCGTCTGGAAGATCAGGCCCGCCTGGAGCATCGACAGCGGGTAGGCGTCCTCCGCGTCCGCGGGCAGCAGCGCCCGGTCCGCCTCGGACACCAGCTCGAACGGCCGGAACGCGCCCCGCGCGGCGACGTCCTCCGCGACCGTCGCCGACTCCTCCTCCGCCGCGATCGACTCGGCGAGCAGTGCGATCGTCTGGTGCTTGAACAACTGCTGGAAGGTGAAGTCGAGTCCCGCCGCACGGGACTTGGCGAGCACCGACACGAAGTGGATCGAATTGCCGCCCAGGGCGAAGAAGTTGTCGTGGACGCCGAGCCTGTCCCGGCCCAGCACGTCCTTCCAGATCTCCGCGAGGGTCCGCTCCCGCTCGTCGCGCGGGGCGACGTGCGCCGGGGCCTGTCTGCGCAGCGCCTCGGGACGGCGCAGCGCGGCCCTGTCCAGCTTGCCGTTCGGGGTCAGCGGCAGCTCGGCCACGGACACGATCCGGCCCGGCACCATGTACTCGGGCAGCGCGGCCCGCACATGCTCCTTGAGCTGCGCCTCGGTCGCCTCGCCGTCCAGGACGGCGAATCCGCGCAGCGACGTCTGCCATCCGTCGTCGACGGCCACGACCGCCGCGTCCCGCACCGCGTCGTGGGTGCGCAGCCGCTCCTCGATCTCGCCCGGTTCCACGCGGAACCCGCGCACCTTCACCTGGAGGTCGACCCGGCCCAGGTAGTCGAGGGTGCCGTCGGGCAGCCAGCGCGCCCGGTCGCCGGTGCGGTAGAGCCGCTCCTCGCCGGTCGCCGCGCGCACCTCCTCGCCGCTCACGAACTTCTCCGCGGTCAGCTCGGGGCGGCCCAGGTAGCCGCGCGCCACACCTACGCCCGCGACATGGAGTTCGCCCGGGACGCCGACCGGCGTCTGGCGCCCGGCCGCATCGAGCACGTACAGCCTGATGTTGTCGATCGGGCGGCCGATGGGCAGCCGCGCCCGGTCGCCGAGCCCTTCGACGGGCTGGTGCGTGACGTCGACGGTCGCCTCGGTCGGCCCGTACAGGTTGACCAGCCGTGCGCCGGGCAGGAGTTCGGTGAACCTGAGGGCCTGCTGGGTGCCCAGGGCCTCGCCGCTCGCGAAGACCTGGCGCAGCGCGCCCAGATGTGCGCCGTCACCGAACCGGGCCAGGTGTCCGAGGAACATCGTCAGCATCGACGGGACGAAGTGCGTGGTGGTGACCCGGTGCCGTTCCAGGGCGGCGACGAGCGCGGCCGGGTCCTTCTCCGCACCGGGCGCGGGCAGGGCGAGCGCGGCTCCGGTGAACGACCACCAGAACAGCTCCCACACCGACACGTCGAAGGAGATCGACGTCTTCTGGAGCACCACGTCGTCGGGGCCGATGGGGTAGGCGCGCTGCATCCAGGCGAGCCGGTTGACCGCGCTGCGGTGCTCCACCAGGACGCCCTTGGGGAGCCCGGTCGAGCCCGAGGTGTAGATGAGGTAGGCCCCGTCGCCCGCGCCGGAGACCGCCTCCGGGGCCGAGGCGTCCGCCGCGTACGACGCCTCGTCGTCCAGGTCGAGGCCGGGCGTGTCCCCGAGGAGGGCGGCGAACCGGGCCTGGTGGAGGGCGAGAGCGGCGGCGCTGTCGGAGAGCAGGTGGTCGATACGGGCCTGCGGGTAGGACGGGTCGACGGGCAGGTAGGCGCCGCCGGCCTTGAGCACGGCCAGGACCGCCGTGATCATCTCGGGCGACCGCTCGGCGACCAGCGCGACGATCGAGTCCCGGCCGACCCCTCGTCGGCGCAGGGTGCGGGCCAGCCGGTTGGAGCGCGCGTCCAGTTCGGCGTACGTCAGCGTCCTGTCGTCGCTCAGCAGGGCGGGTGCGTCCGGGGTCCGGGCGGCCTGCGCGGCGAACAGGCCGTGCAGGGTGGCCTCCGTGTCGAAGGGCAGCTCGGTCGCGTTGGCCGCCGCGACGACGGCCTCGTCCTCGGCGGACCACAGGTCGATCCCGCGCATGGCCGTGTCGGGCGAGGCGGCGGCCCGCTCCAGGAGCAGGGCGTAGTGCGCCGCGATGCGTTCGATCGACGCCCCGGCGTAGCGGGCGGTGTCGTAGGAGACGGTCACCACCAGCTCCGCGGCGTCACGGGAGACGGTGAGGCGGATGCCGTCGCCGGAGGTGTCGGGAGCGTCGTGGAACCCGTCGAGCGTCAGCGCGGTGGCGAAGGCGTCGGTGTGGCCCAGTTCGGCGGCCAGGGCGGCCACCGCGAAGTCCTGGTGCTGCTCGGCCTCACGGACCGAGGCGGAGACCCGGCCCAGCAGCTCCCGCAGGGAACCGCCGGTTTCGATACGCAGCGGCAGCGGGCCGCCCGCGAACTCGGCCGCGGCGCCGCGGGTCGGCTGGGCTATCACCGCCTCCTCCTCGCCGGTGTACCGGCCGACCAGGGCCGCCAGGGTGGCGGTGAGGACGAGGGAGAGCTGCTGCGGGCGGTCGCGGCTGATCCGGTCGAGCCGCTCGGTGAGCGTTGTACCGAGACGGACGGCGTGCGTGCCGTGCGGGGGGTGTGGGTGCCCGTCCTCGGCCGGGCGGGGACGGAAGTCGGCCGGGAAGCCGGGCACTTGGGCGAGTTCGGCCAACTGGGATCGCCAGTGGGCGGCCTGCGGGGTCGAGTCGGAGCGGTTGACCTCAGGGTCGAGCAGTGGCATGGGTTTCTCCTGCACTGAGCTGTGAACCGTCGGTGATCGTGTCCGTGAACCGTCAGAAGTCGAAGTCGAGGTCGGATACGGGGTCGGGCGCCGGGGTCGCCGGTGCGCGGACGAGTGCGGGCAAGAGGGTGTGAAGCGTGGCCGTGGGGTCGGCGACGACCGCGTCCAGCAGGCGGACGAAGTCGTCCCGCCAGGCGCTCACGGTGTCCCGGCGCAGCAGCCCGGAGGCGTACCGCCAGGCCACGCGCAGCGCGCCGGCGTCCTCGTGGATCTGCAGGTCGAGGTCGAACACGGCCTGTCCGGTCTGTTCCAGGCGCAGGGGAACCCCGGCGCCCTGGAAGTCGGCCGCGAGATAGCGCCCGCTGTGCAGCGCGACGAGCGCGTCGAAGAGCGGGGTGCGGCTGTAGTCGCGCACCGGCGCCGCTGCGGCGACCAGGTCCTCGAAGGGGAAGTCCTGGTGCGCGAAGGCGTCCTCGGCCACGTCGGCGAGGCGGCGCAGGAAGGTGAGGAAGGGCAGGTCCGGCTCGGCGGCGGTGCGCAGGACCACCGTGTTGGCGAACATGCCCACCGTGCGGTGGAGTCCGGGGGCCGTGCGGCCCGAGACGGGTGTGCCGAGCGTGACGTCCTGGGTGCCCTTGAGCGCGGCCAGCAGCGCGCCGTAGGCGGAGGCGAGGACGGCGAAGAGCGTGACGTCGTGCTCCCGGGCCAGCCGGCGCAGCCCCGCGGTGAGTTCGGTGCCGATCGCGAACTCGACCACGTCCCCGTCGAGTTCGCGCAGGGCGGGCCGTGGCGTGTCCGTCGGCAGGTCCGTCCGGTCCAGGGGCGCCGCGAAGACCTTGCGCCAGTGGGGCTCCTGGGCCGCCCGCAGGGCGGTACCGGCCGGGCCGTTCAGCCACACCGCGTAGTCCCGGTAGCGGGGTGCCGGCGGACGCGCGGGTCGACCCGCGTAGAGCGCGGCCAGGTCCTCCAGGAGCGGTGCGAGCGAGAAACCGTCCACCACGATGTGGTGCAGGTCCATGCGCAGGGTCACCCCGGCCGGGGTGCGGTGCACGTCCGCCCGCCACAGCGGCGTGCGCGCCAGGTCGAAGGGGCGCACGAACTCCTCGACGGGGCCGGGGGGTTCGTCCAGCACCCGTACCTCGACGTCGATGCCCGCCTCCACGCGCTGGCGCACCTCGCGGCCCTCGACGACGAAACGGGTGCGCAGCGACTCGTGGCATTCGGCCAGCCCGGACAGGGCCCGCGCGAGCCGCTCGGGGTCCGTGCCGGCGGGCAGGTCGAGACTGAGCGGCACGTTGTAGTGCACCGCGCGGGGATCCTTCGCCTGCTCGAAGTAGAGCTGGCGCTGCTGCGGGGTCAGCGGATAGGTCTCGGCCTCGGGCGCGGCGGGGACGACGTGGCCGGGGCCGGGCGCGGTCTCGCGCAGCAGGTCCGCGAGCCGGGCGGGCGTTCCGGCCCGCAGGACGGCGCTGACCGGGACGTGCCGGCCGAGGCGTTCCTGCACGCCCACCGCGATCAGGGTCGCCGTGAGCGAGTCCGCGCCGAGGTCCCGCAGGTCCTGGTGGACGCCGATGCCGCTGATCCCCAGGGCCCGTTCGGCGACCTCGACCACCGTCCGCTCGTCCTCGGTCGAGGGAGCGGTGTGGTCCGCCGATGCCGACAGATGCGCGCCGACGGGGTCGGGCAGCCTGGATCTGTCCACCTTTCCGGTGTGGCTGAGCGGCAGCGCGGGCAGCGGCACGAGGTACGACGGGACCATGTGCCCCGGCAGCTCCGCCGCGAGCAGGTCCCGCAGATCACGGGGCCGCGGGGGACGGGGACCGGCGTAGTAGCCGCACAGGTACTTGTCGCCCTTGCCCGGCCGGGACCGTGCCACGACGACGGCCTCGGCCACCTCGGGGTGGGCGAGCATGGCCGCCTCCACCTCGGCGGGTTCGACCCGGAAGCCGCGCACCTTGACCTGGTGGTCGCGCCGGCCCAGGAACTCGATCACGCCGTCGGGCCGCCAGCGCGCCAGGTCGCCGCTGCGGTAGAGCCGGGCACCCTCGGGGCCGAAGGGATCGGTCACGAAGCGTTCGGCCGTCAGCTCCGGGCGCCCCAGGTAGCCCCGGGCGACCCCGGCTCCGCCGAGGCACAGCTCGCCGGGCACCCCGATGGGGCACGGGCGGCCCCGCTCGTCCAGGATGTACGCGGTGGAGTGGGCGATCGGGCGCCCGATCGGGATGCGTCCGAGGTCGGACCGCTCCAGCCGGTGCGTCACGGAGAACGTGGTGTTCTCCGTCGGGCCGTAGCCGTTGATCAGGGTCACCCCGGGGCAGGCGTCCATCACCTTCCCGATGTGCGCGGACGACAGGGCGTCCCCGCCCACCACCAGCTCGCGCAGCGGACGGAACACGCTCGCGTCCTGCTCCACCAGCTGGTTGAACAGGGGCGAGGTGAGCCACATCGTGGTGATGCGGTGCCCGGCGATCTCCCGTCCGAGCAGGGCCGCGTCGAGCACGGTGTCCGCGTCCACCAGGCGCAGGCAGCCGCCGTTGAGCAGGGCGCCCCACATCTCGAAGGTGTTCGCGTCGAAGGCGATCGAACCCGTGGGCAGGATCCTGACGTCCGGTCCGAGGCGGACGTAGTCCTGGCCCTTCACCAGCCGCACCACGTTGCGGTGGACCACCTCGACGCCCTTGGGCTTCCCGGTGGTGCCCGAGGTGTAGCACACGTAGGCGAGGTCGTGAGCGGCGGCAGTGGCGGAGACGGCGCCGGGAGCCGCGCTCTCGGCGGTCGGTTGTGGCCCGGGGGTGAGGACCGTCCCCTCGAAAGCCAGGTCCGCCGGCAGGTCGCCGGTCGCGACCAGGACGCGCACGGAGGAGTCCGCGAGCAGCCACGCGGTGCGCTCGGCCGGATGGTCGGGCTCCAGCGGCAGGTAGGCGCAGCCCGCCTTGAGGACGGCCAGGGCGCCGACCACGAAGTCGGGGGTGCGCCCGGTGCGCAGCGCCACCCGGTCGCCGGGGGCCGCCCCGGCGGCCACGACGCGTCGGCACAAGTCGTCCGACAGCGCGTCCAGTTGACGATACGTCAGCTCCTGGGCACGCCAACTGATGGCTACGGCCCCAGGGGTCAGTCGGACCTGCTCCGCGAACAGGCCGTGGATCGTGGCCGTGTCGGGATAGGGGCGAACGGTGTCGTTGAAGGACCGCACGACCTGGTCGCGTTCGCCCTCGCCGAGCAGTTCGACGTCCCCGGTGCGCGCCGCCGGATGCTCCGTCAGGAACGCCTGCACCGCGCGCAGTTGGCGAGCCAACCGGTCCGCCGTGGCGTCCTCGAAGAGCGAGTCGCGGTACCCGAGGAGCAGGTCCTCGCCGTCGCGCGTCACGACCAGCTCGGGCAGGCCGTCGAACACGGGGCCAGGAGTGTCCGCGTACCGCACGGCCGTTCCCGCGGGCGGTCCCTGCGGACGCGCTCGGTGTGTCCTGGCGAGCAGTGCGGCGACGGGCTCGTCCGGGTGCACGGTCAGGGTCAGCGAACCGGCGCCCTCCCCGGCCGTGCCGACGTCGAGGAGCAGGCGGAGCTGTCCGGTGTGCCGGTGCAGCAGGACGGCGAGGGCCGCGAGCGCCGCCGGACCGCCCGCGCCCGGGACACGCAGGGTGCGAAGGGGCCCGGAGGCGGACTCCCGGGTGCGGGGACGGTCGGTGACCAGGAGGACGGCGTCGGCGTCCCCGTCGGCCGGAGGTTCAGGAAGTGGCGTGGACGGCATCGGAATCGGGGTCCCGCTGGACACGCTGGTCATCGGCTGCTGTCACCCCCAGTCGGAACGGTGTGCGGCGGAAGAGCAGGACGGTGAGCACGCCGGGAGCCGCGGCGAGCGCGGCGACCACCAGGATCAGGCCGCCGTAGTGGCGACCGCTCAGGAGCACGCCGCCGAGCGCGGAACCGGCGGGCAGGGCGCCGGCCATCACCGTGCGCATCAGCGTCATGGCCCGACCGCGCATCGCGCCGGGCACCCGGGTCATACGGACCACGCCGCCGAGCACCGTCATCGGCGCGGAGAGGATGCCGTTCAGGGCGAGACCGAGCAGGATCCATGGCAGCGCCCGCGGCAGGAGCAGGAACAGCACGGCCCCGGAGGCGAGCTGGAGCACGCCGATGCGGAGCATCTGCCGCTCGGAGGTCTTCGCCGCGCCCGAGACGAGGGAGCCGATGAGCTCGCCGGCCGCCATGACGGCCAGCATCAGGCCGAGGATGCCGGGGCCGCTGTCGAACTGGAACTTCGCGAGCCAGGGAAGGGCGACGATCAGCGCGCCGGCCGAGACGTTGAAGGCGCCGAAGGACAGTGTGAGGACGAGGAGGAAGCGGTCGCGCACGATGAGCCGGAAGACCGGGGCCCAGCCGGGCCTCGGATCCCCGCCGTCGGACGTCGCCACCGGTTCGGGCCGGGCCATGGGGGCCTTGATGCGGCTGATCAGGAACGCGAAGACCAGGTAGGTCACGGCGTCCAGGACGAGTACGTAGGGCGCGCCGAAGGCGGCGATCAGGGCCGCGCCGATGGCCGGGCCGACGACGTTGGCGGCGCCCATCGCCGTGGACTCCAGGCCCGAGGCCGCCTGGAGCTTGTCCTCGGGGACCAGCTCGGGCAGCACGGCCGGGGTTCCCGCCAGCGGGATGATCTTGAGAAGGCCGTAGATCAGCGCCACGCCGTACAGGTTCCAGGTGTGCAGCGCGTCCAGCGCCGCGAGCACGGGGATCAGGGCGACGACGAGGCCGCGGAACACCGAGTCGTAGATGAAGAGTTTGCGTCGGGAGAACCGGTCGAGCAGCGGTCCGACGACGGCCCCGCCCAGGATCACCGGGAGGGTGAGACACACGCCGAGGACGCCGAGGCCGGCGGCCCCCGCCTTCTCCAGCGTGATCCACGCGAGGGCGGCATAGGTGGCGCCGTCCCCGAGAAGATTCAGGACGAGGGCCGACCAGAGCAGTCGGTAGTCACCGATGCGCAGGATGGCCAAATATGCTTTCACATTCCACACCGTTCAGTAGGCCGAAAATGGCAGGCGAAGGAAGCGGACTGCGTGCGGAGCACGCCGAGAACCGCTTCGGGTGTGCGAAGGAAAAGCGCCCTCTCTCAGGTTTGTCGCCGGGTTCGACGACCGCACCGAGAAACAATAGAGAAACTGGCGCCAAAAGGATTGAACTGCGGATTCACGCATGATCCGGCAGTGAATGCCGGAAGCCCCCGTACACGTTCCCCCCAGGAAGTGCCCCCCACTTCTCTTCTGCCGCGACCAGAGGCGGCAGATTTTCCGTCGCTTTTTCTAACATTTTCCTTCAGGCGCGTCAAGGCAGTTTACGGAGCCTGCCGACTGGCTGGATCTTTCCTCGGGACTCGCCCGAACGCCCGGTGTGAACTGGCCATTGTTGCCAGAACACGCCCCTGTCGAGGCCTCCGGTGCGGTGTATGTACTGAACTAGGAGGCGAAATCGGGCACTCGGAGGCAGAGTGATTCCAGGCCGCCGACCGTTCGAAAGAGGGAGAGTCGGCCTTTCGCGCGACAACCGCTGCGAGCGGCATGCCGAGTTCCGATTTCAGCTCACCGGTCGAGGCTTGATGCCATCGATTCGCACCGGCTCGCCGGGCGGTGCCCGGGCAGTGCCCACGGGTATGCGCCGCGACCGTCCGGCAGCCGCGGATGCCCGACCGAAAAGCGGTCGCCCGCATGGCCGAAATACATACGAGACGGCTTTTCCGGCCTACACCTCCTGTCCGATTCGATCTTCACGCTGTCGCGTGCGCGAAGGGTGCGGCGGACGTTTTCTCCGGGGAAGGCGCGGTGCTTTTCCGTGACGGTACGGCGCTCCGTCGTCGCGGGTCCGCGGCGCGGCGACGGTCGCGGAGCAGGTGGAGCCGCGGTCGACGGGGAAGGTCGGGGCGGCGCGCCGCGACAGGCGGTCGACACCGGCCATGGCGTCCGCTTATCGGTGCCGGATGTCCGCGCGGAACGCCGGTGCGCGGCGCCCGCTCGCTCCCGGCCGGACGGCCGGCGAATGGGTGCCCTTAACGTCACCCTGCGTAAGGAAGGGGCGTCGGAGCGGCCCGGATCGGCGGCCGAGGCTCGTACACCACGGCGTTTGCTTTTCCCGAAGAGGTAAGTGCTTCTGGTGGTGTTCCGCACGGCCGGCGGGTCGTGTGCGCCGAGGGCGGCAGCGGTCGGCGCCGCCCTCGCGCGAGACCTCCACGGCCGCACCTGCCCCGGCAAGGCCGATCGGGCTTGGCGTCCTCTGTTCCCCAGGCACCGTTCGCCGAGCTCCGAACGCCGTAGCCGCGCGATACGTCCGCTGCGGTCCACCCTGTTGGGGCTGTTGGGGCTGTTGGATCTGATGCGGGGTGCCCTGGGCGATGACGTCACATGCCGCGACTTCTGGTTGCTCGATCCGACCGGCACCGGTCCGGAGGGGGAGTGGGCCGTATACGAGTTCGCGCCGAAGCGCGGCGTTCCGGAGAGGTGTCCCGACTTCTCGGCACTGTTCCTGCACGGGTTCGAGGAAATGACGGAGGGCTCATAGGACTCGGTGGTATTCGATCGCCCGGGTCCGCCCCGCCTCGTTCCTCTCCACCCCGCACGGGGGCCCCAGGGGCGCCGGGAGCGCAACACGCAGAACTCGTTGCCCTCCGGATCCCGCAGCGTCACCCACGGCACCTCGCCCTGCCCGACGTCCGCGGTCCGCGCGCCCAGGGCCAGCAGCCGGATCACCTCGGCCTCCTGGTCGTCGGGCCGGAAGTCGAGGTGCAGCCGGTTCTTCACGGTCTTGCCCTCGGGCACCGGGACGAACAGGAGCCCCGGCAGCCGCTCGGGCTCCGGCCGGATCTCGAACTCGTCGGGGGCCTCGCCCACCACCACCCAGCCGAGCGCCTCGGCCCACCAGCGCCCCAGCGTGACGGGGTCGGCCGAGTCCACCACTACCTGCTCCCATTCCAAGGTCATGGTGAAGACTGTGGCCGACGCACGTGATCGCACCACAGGGAGGCCACCGAATGACACGCCCGATCACCGCAGGGGTCGACGGATCGGCGGAGAGCCTCGCCGCACTCGCCTGGGCGGGCCGGGAGGCCGTGCGGCGGGGGCTGGCGCTGCGGGTGGTGCACGTGTGGCGGTACGAGGAGCACCAGGGCCTCGACGCGGCGGACCGGGAGACCCAGGACGGGTGGGTGCGGGACGCGGCGGACGAGGCCTCCCGGACGCTCGCCGAGCGTCACCCGGGCCTGGACGTGACGACCGACGTGGTGGAGGGAGACCCCGCGGAGGCGCTGACCGCCGCCGCCGCGGACGCCGAAGCGCTGGTGCTCGGTTCACGCGGTCACGGTCCCGTCGTCGGCTTCCTGCTGGGCTCCGTCGGCCAGCAGGTGATCGCGGAGTCCGTACGGCCCGTCGTGCTGGTGCGTGCCGGGGGCGACGCCTCCGGGGAGGCCGTGGGCCGGGAGATCGTCGTGGGGCAGCACGGCGACCCCGAGGACAGCGCCGCCGCGCTGGGCTTCGCCTTCGAGACGGCGGCGGCACGCGGCGCCACCGTCCGGGCCGTCCGGGCGTGGACCCTGCCGCCGGTGTTCGCCTACAGCCCCGGCTCCCTGCGACTCCTCGACGAGGCCGGCGGCCTGGAACCGTACGAGCGGAAGGGTCTCGTCGAGGCGCTGGAGCCGTGGCGGCGGCGCTACCCCGACGTGCCCGTGGTCGAGCACGTGGAGATCGGCAGCGCGGGGCAGGTGCTGCTGTCGGTCGCGGGGCGCGCCCAGCTGCTGGTCGTCGGGCGGCGCGCCCACCGGACGGCGGTGGGCGCGCGGATCGGTTCGGTCGCGCACGGGGTGCTGCACCACGCGGAGTGCCCGGTGGCCGTCGTGCCCGCGCCGCAGGCCCCCTGAGGGTCAGACGGTGAACGCGGTGCGGAAGCGGTCCAGGGCCCGCTCGCTGTCGCCCTCCGAGGCCCAGGCCTCCATCGCGACCGTGCCGTCGTAGCCGATGTCGGCCAGTGCGCGGGCGATGGCCGGGTAGTTGATCTCGCCGGTGCCCGGCTCCTGGCGGCCGGGCACGTCCGCGATCTGTATCTCGCCGATGAGGTCCGACTCGTGGGCGCGGCGGACCAGTTCGATGAGGTTCCCCTCGCCGATCTGCGCGTGGTACAGGTCCAGGTTCATGCGCAGGCCGGGGCGGTTCACCGCCTGGACGAGGGCCAGGGTGTCGGCCGCCGTCGCGAACGGGACGCCCGGGTGGTCGACCGCGGCGTTCAGGTTCTCCAGGGTGAAGGTGACCCCGGCGCTCTCGCCGAGTTCCGCGAGGCGGGTCAGGGTGCGGTGGGCGGCGATCCACATCGCGCCCGTGGGCTCGCCGGTCACCGGGACCACGGGCAGGCCCTCGGAGTCCAGACCGGTGCCGTGCAGGTTCAGCCGGGGACAGCCCAGTTGGTCGGCGGCCTTCACCGACTCCTCGGCTGTGCGCAGGAGTTCGGCGGCGCCCGCCTCGTCGGTGAGACTGCCCCGGATGTAGCCCGTCATCGACGAGAACTCGGCCGGAGTCCGCGCCAGCGCGTCCAGGTCGTGCCGGGTCCAGTCCCAGATCTCGACCTGGAAACCGGCTTCGTGGATGCGCCGGGCCCGCTCGTGGATCGGCAGGTCCCGGAAGACCATCTCGGCACAGACCGCCAACGTGTACATCACCGCTCACCCTCTTCTAGAACGTTCTAGATGGCAGTAGTACGCCATCACGCGATTCCCGTGTCAAGCCTTCGCCGGGCCTGTTCCTAGAACGTTGCAGTACCGTCGGAGCAGGGTCTTCGGAGCGGCTGCCGTCCCGGAGACCGGGCCCCCGGAGCGGCTACCATCCCGGAACGGAACGACACCTCGACCGGAAGGACGCCCGTGCCGACGACCCCCGTGGTCCCCGACGGGAAGCGGCCCACGCTGGCCCATGTCGCGGCCCGGGCGGGCGTCTCCGTCGCACTGGTCTCCATCGTGATGCGCGGGGCGTACGGCGCGAGCGCCACCACCCGCGAGCGGGTCCTCAAGGCCGCCGAGGAGATCGGCTACCGGCCCGACACCCGGGCCCGGGTGCTGCGCAGCAACCGCTCCCGCCTCCTCGGCGTGCAGTTCGGCCTCCGCCACCCCTTCCACACCGACCTGGTGGAGGGCATCTACGCCGCCGCCGAACCCGCCGGCTACCAGGTCGCCCTGAGCGCGGTCGCCCCCACGCGCGGTGAGCGGCAGGCCGTGGAGGCGCTGCTCGCCGACCGGTGCGAGGCCCTCGTCCTGCTCGGCCCCGAGGTCCCGGCCGCCCGCCTCGCCCAGCTCGCGGCCCAGGTCCCGGTGGTCTCGGTGGCCCGGCGGCTGCGGCCCGCCCCGCCGGCCGTGGACGTCGTCCGCACCGCCGACGACGAGGGCGCCCGGCAGGCCGTGGACCATCTCGTCGCGCTCGGCCACCGCACCATCGTCCACATCGACGGCGGGAAGGCACCCGGCGCCGCCGACCGCCGACGTGGCTACCGCACCGCGATGCACCGCCACGGCCTCGCCGACCACGTCCGCGTGCTGCCCGGCGGACCCACCGAGGAGGACGGCGCGCGCGGCGCCCGCACCCTGCTCACGGATCCGCCGGCCGCCCGGCCCGGCGCCGTGCTCGCCTTCAACGACCGCTCCGCCACCGGTGTCCTCGACATCCTCCTGCGCGCCGGTGTGACCGTCCCCGGCGAGATCTCCGTGGTCGGCTTCGACGACACCAGCCTGTCCCGGCTCGCCCACATCGACCTCACCACCGTCGCCCAGGACGTCCCGCGCCTCGCGGAACTCGCCGTCGGCCGCGCCATCGCCCGTCTCGACGGCGAGGCCGTAGCGGACGGCGAGAGCGTGGTGCCGCCGCGGCTCGTGGTCCGCGGCACCACCGCCCCGCCCGCCACGGCCTGACCCGGGTCACTCCGGGGAGGTCGGCTCCAGCGTCTCGCGCGCCTTCGGCAGGATGTTCTTGAGGTAGTCCTCGACGGCCGTGTCCAGACCGATGTCGTGCTGGGCGTGCTCGGAGAGGTACCAGCGGTGTTCCAGCAGTTCGTGGTAGATCTCCGCCGGGTCCATCGCACCGCGCAGCTCCAGCGGCACGGCCCGCACGGTCGGCCGGAACACGTCCCGCACCCACCGGTGCGCCAGCACCTCGGGCCGGGCGGCGAGGGGATCGCCCGGGGCGTAGTCGTCCTGGGTGGCCATCCAGGACTCCAGGTCGTTCAGCAGCCGCCGCGCCTGGTTCTCCTCGGCGTCCAGGCCGGTCAGGCGCAGCAGCTGACGCTGGTGGTGGCCCGCGTCGACGACCTTCGGCACGAAGGTCACCGTGTCGCCGTTCGAGGAGTGCTCGATCTGCATCTCGGCCACGTCGAAGCCGAGTTCGTTCAGCCGCCGGATCCGTCGCTCGATGAAGTGGTACTTGCCCGCCGGGTACACCGAGACCCGGGTCAGCTCCTCCCACAGGCTCTGGTAGCGGGCGCAGATCTCCATGCCGAACTCGATCGGGTCGACGGACGGGTGCAGCGCCCCGGACGCCTCCAGGTCCAGCAGCTCCCCGCTGATGTTCACGCGGGCGAGGTCGAGGTCGTAGTCCCGCTGCCCGTTGCTGAGCTGCGGGTGCAGATCGCCGGTCTCCGCGTCCACGAGATACGCGGCGTACGCGCCCGCGTCCCGCCGGAACAGCGTGTTGGACAGCGAGCAGTCGCCCCACGCGAACCCGGCCAGGTGCAGCCGCACGAGCAGCACCGCGAGGGCGTCCATCAGCCGGTGCATGGTGGCGGGCCGCAGCGTCGTCTCGAACATCGAGCGGTACGGCATCGAGCCGCCCAGGTGTCGGGTGATCAGTACCGGCTCCAGCGGTTCGCCGGCGCCGTCGACGCGGCCGGTGACCACCGCGAGCGGGTCGACGGCGGGGATGCCGAGCCGGTCCAGGTCGCGCAGCAGCTCGTACTCGCGCAGCGCGGGCCGTTCCGCCAGCTCCTTGACGGCTATGACCTCGCTGCCGGCGCGGGCGTAGCGCACCACGTGGCGGGAGATGCCGCGCGGCAGCGGGACCAGGTATTCGTCGGGCCACTCCTCCAGCGGAACGTCCCAGGGCAGTTCCAGCAGGAGGACCGGATGCTCCGGATTCGTCGCGTTGATCTGCAGTGCCATGGGGTGACCTTAGATCGCGTGCTCGCGGGCGCGTCGCGCCGCCTCACGGACCGGACCGGTGTGCACCGGACCGTGGCCCGGCAGCAGGGTGTCCGCGTCGAGCGCCTCGATGACGTCCAGCGAGGCCACGGCACGGTCGCGCTCGTGGTGGAACATGTCGGGCAGCAGCTGCGGGCCCTTGATCCGGGAGGTCGCGTGACCGCTCACCAGAGCGTCCCCGGAGATCACCGCCCCGCGCTCCGGGAGATGGAAGACGCAGTGCCCGCTGGTGTGGCCGGGGGTGTGCACGGGGACGGGCCGGCCGGGCAGGTCGAGCGCGCCGCCCGCGCCGGGGAACGCCTCGGCCGCGGCGACCGGATGCTGTTCGGTGCCGCCGACGCGCAGGGTGTGCACCATCCACGGCAGCACGCCCGGACGCCAGACGTTCCTCAACACCGCGCCCACGGTGACCTGTTGCAGGAACTCCCGCCGGGCGTGCGGTACTTCGTCCTCGTGCAGCAGGACCGGCGTGCCGTACGCGCTGCGCAGGTGTTCCGCCGAACCGAGGTGGTCGTTGTGCGCGTGGGTGATCAGCACCGCCGTGACCGCCTTCGGTGAACTCCCCACCTGCTCAAGGGAGTCGAGCAGCAGCTCACGGTCCCCGGGGTACCCGGTGTCGACCAGGGTCGCCTCGTCGCCGTCCGTGAGGATCACCCAGTTGGTGTTGCTGCCGTGCACCAGGTAGGTGCCGTCGGCGACTTGGCGTACTTCTGCCCGCATGATCGTCCCTCGTGAGGTGGTGCCCGGTACGGGGACAGCCAACCAGATGCCGATGACCTCGGTCCGCGCGGGGGAAGCCGCCTCCGGCGCCGTCCGCCGGAGGCGGCCCCCGCGTGCGTCCGAAGCGGCCGCCTCTCCGCCTCAGCGCACGCCGTGCGGGCGGAACTGCACGCTGATGCGCGGTCCCGCGGCGCGGCTGGTCTTGGGGACGCAGTGCTCCCAGGTCCGCTGACAGGAGCCGCCCATCACGATCAGGTCGCCGTGCCCCAGCGGACGCCGCACCGACGCGCCGCCGCGCACGGGCCGCAGCAGCAGATCGCGGGGCGCGCCGACGGAGAGGATCGCCACCATCGTGTCCTCGCGGGCACCGCGCCCGATCCGGTCGCCGTGCCAGGCCACACTGTCCTGGCCGTCGCGGTAGTAGCAGAGCCCGGAGGTGGCGAACGGTTCGCCCAACTCCCGTGCGTAGTAGGCCGACAGGGCGTCCCGCGCCTCGGTGAGCACCGGGTGCGGCAGCGCGTCGCCTGCACCGTAGAACGCGAGCAGCCGGGGTACGGCGACGACCTGGTCGTACATCTGACGGCGTTCGGCGCGCCACGGGACCTCGGTGGCCAGTTCCCCGAAGAGGGCGTCGGCGCCGGTGAGCCACCCGGGCAGCACGTCGATCCAGGCGCCGAGTCCCAGTGCCGTCCGGTGTGTCCCGTCGAGGGTGCCGAGGCGGAGCTGGTCGGTCTGGTCGAAGAGGGAGCCCTGGAGGTGGTGCGCGGTCATGGAGCCAGCCTACTCCTTATTCGAATAAGTGTTCCCATGTGGACACGGCTCTTTCGATACATCGGTGTATCCGATACATTCGCGTATCGAATGGAGGTCCGGGCATGGAGACTGAGGCGACACTCAAGCGGGTGACTCGGCGACGGGTCCGCACCCGGGCCAATCTGCTGGACGCCGCGTTCGCCGTGTTCGCCGCGAAGGGGTTCGGGCGGGTCTCCATCGAGGAGGTCTGCGAGGCCGCCGGCTACAGCCGCGGCGCGTTCTACTCGAACTTCGGCAGCCTGGACGAGCTGTTCTTCGCCCTCTACCGGGACCGCGCCGAACTGATCGCCGAGCAGGTGGCCGGCGCGCTCGCCCTCGACAAGCCCGGCCTCGACGTCCACGCCGCCGTGGACCGCGTCACCGACGTGCTCCTCCTCGACCGGGACTGGCTGCTGGTCAAGACCGACTTCCTGGTGCACGCGGCCCGGGACCCGGCCGTAGCCCAGACCCTCCTCGACCACCGGGCCCGGCTGCGCGGCGCGATCGCCGACCGGCTCAGCCGGGCCGGCGGACACACCGGACTCCCCGCCGTGCTCGGCGACATCGACGGCGCCGCCCGCGCGGTGATCGCCGCCTACGACGGAGTCACCACCCAACTGCTGCTCGACAAGGACGTGGAACGAGCGCGCTCCTGGCTCAGGCAGCTGCTCACCGCGCTGCTGACCGACAGCGGCAACACCCCTGAATGACAACCCACTCGAGAAGGGCAACGGGCGCCATGGATGCGGACGTCATCGTCGTCGGAGCCGGTCTGGCCGGTCTGGTCGCGGCCCATGAACTGACCAGCAGGGGACGCCGGGTCGCCCTCGTCGACCAGGAGAACGCCAACAACCTGGGCGGGCAGGCGTTCTGGTCCTTCGGCGGACTGTTCCTCGTCGACTCGCCGGAACAGCGCCGCCTCGGCATCAAGGACTCCTTCGACCTCGCCTGGAACGACTGGCAGGGCAGCGCCGGCTTCGACCGGATCGACGACGAGGACTCCTGGGCGGTGCGCTGGGCGCGTGCCTACGTCGAGTTCGCCGCCGGGGAGAAGCGCCCCTGGCTGGAGAGCCACGGCATCAAACTGCTCCCCACCGTCGGCTGGGCCGAACGCGGCGACCTGCGCGCCCACGGCCACGGCAACTCCGTCCCGCGCTTCCACGTCACCTGGGGCACCGGCACCGGAGTCGTCGAACCCTTCGTCGACCACGCCAGGCAGGCCGCCCGCGACGGACTGCTCACCTTCTACCACCGTCACCAGGTCGACGAGCTGGTGGTCGAGGAGGGCGAGGCACGCGGCGTCCGCGGCACCGTCCTCGCCGAGGACGCAGCGGCCCGGGGCGTCACCTCCAGCCGCGAGGCGATCGGCGCCTTCGAACTCACTGCCCAGGCCGTGATCGTCACCACCGGCGGCATCGGCGCCAACCACGACATCGTCCGCGCGTACTGGCCCGAACGCCTCGGCACCCCGCCCGCCGAGATGGTCACCGGCGTCCCCGCCTACGTCGACGGCCGGATGCTCGACATCAGCGCCGAGGCGGGCGTACGGCTCGTCAACCGCGACCGCATGTGGCACTACACGGAGGGCCTGCAGAACTGGGACCCGGTCTGGCCGGGCCACGGCATCCGCATCCTGCCCGGCCCGTCCTCCCTGTGGTTCGACGCCCTCGGCCGCCGCCTGCCCGACCCGTGCCTGCCGGGCTACGACACCCTCAACACCCTCAAGTACCTGCGCACGACACCGGACCTGGCCGACCACGACCACTCCTGGTTCATCCTCACCCAGAAGATCATCGAGAAGGAGTTCGCGCTGTCGGGCTCCGAGCAGAACCCCGACATCACCGCCAAGGACAAGAAGGCGGTGCTGCGCGACCGGCTCCTCGGCAAGGGCGCCCC
The DNA here is from genome assembly GCF_044747445.1 of Streptomyces sp. NPDC090083. Classification (NCBI taxonomy): domain Bacteria; kingdom Bacillati; phylum Actinomycetota; class Actinomycetes; order Kitasatosporales; family Streptomycetaceae; genus Streptomyces; species Streptomyces sp. NPDC090083. The sequence goes on from NZ_JBIVED010000009.1 coordinate 375,356, forward strand.
GGGCCCGGTGGACGCCTTCCTGCGCAAGGGCGCGGACTTCGTGACCGCCGGAAACCTGGAGCAACTGGTCGAGAAGATGAACCAGTTGACCGACAAGCCGCTACTCGACGCGGCCGTCGTCCGACGCCAGATCGAGGCCCGCGACCTCCAACTGGCCAACCCCTACAGCAAGGACGCCCAGATCCAGGGCATCCGCAACGCCCGCCGCTACATCGGCGACCGCCTCGGCCGCGTCGCCACCCCGCACCGCATCCTCGACCGGGCCGCCGGCCCGCTCATCGGCGTCAAGCTGCACGTCCTCACCCGCAAGACCCTCGGCGGCATCCAGACCGACCTCGACTCCCGCGCGCTGGCCGCCGACGGGAAGCCGATCGGCGGACTGTACGCGGCGGGCGAGGTGGCCGGCTTCGGCGGCGGGGGAGTGCACGGCTACAACGCCCTCGAAGGCACCTTCCTCGGCGGCTGCCTCTTCTCCGGGCGCGCGGCCGGACGCGCGGCGGCCAGGCAGACGGCCTGACCGGACGGTCCTTCGCCGGCCGGCGCTACGGCCCGTCTCCTCGCGTCACGACGACAGGAGACGGGCCAGCACCGAGGCGTGGCTCTCCTGCGGCGACCTGACCGCCGTCACCAGGGTCACCGGGCCCGACTGGACCACGTCCCTCAGGTCGTGCAGGAGGTGAGCCGCCTCGGGCCCGGCGAGTTCCGCCTCGTACCGCTCGGCGAACGCGTCGTAGGAGCCCTCGCCCGCGTGGTACCAGCGGCGCAGTTCGGCCGACGGCGTGAGTTCCCTGGGCCACCGGTCGACGCGGGCCGCGTCCTTGGACAGGCCGCGCGGCCACAGCCGGTCGACCAGGACGCGGACGCCGTCCTCCGGCTCGGGCGGATCGTAGACACGGCGCACACGGACGGTCACGGGCGGGGCTCCCTCGGGCGGCGGTGGTGCGGCGAGCCTACGTCCGGGCGCGCGCCGGGGACGGGGGTGACGCGGAGTGGGGTCCGGGCGGGCCGGTGCTTCCGGCCTCCGCTGGTAAAATCGGGGGAACGCTTCGATGTCGCCGGGGCCCGTACCAGGGGGTACGGGCCCCGGCGGCGTTGCGGGCACCAGATCCAGGAAGGCTCCCCATGAACGCCAAGCCGCCGGCCGATTCCTTCGACCGGCTCGGGCTGCCGCCCGCGCTGGTCGAGATGATGACCGGCCTCGGGGTGACCGAGCCGTTCCCGATCCAGGCGGCGACCCTGCCCGGTGCGCTGGCGGGCCGCGACGTGCTCGGCCGGGCCCGCACCGGTTCCGGCAAGACGCTGGCGTTCGGGCTCGCCCTGCTGGTGCGGACCGCGGGGAAGCGCGCCGAGGCGAAGCGGCCGCGCGCGCTGGTCCTGGTGCCGACCCGGGAACTCGCCCAGCAGGTGAGCGACGCGCTGGAGCCGTACGCGCGGACGCTGGGGGTGCGGCTGGCCACGGTGGTCGGCGGGCTGTCGATCAACCGGCAGCAGGCGCTGCTGCGGACCGGCGTCGAGGTGCTCGTCGCGACGCCGGGGCGGCTGACCGACCTCGTCTCACGCCGGGACTGCCACCTCGACCAGGTGCGGATCACCGTGCTGGACGAGGCGGACCAGATGTGCGACCTCGGCTTCCTGCCGCAGGTCTCCGACCTCCTCGCCCGGGTTCCCGCCGACGGGCAGCGGCTGCTGTTCTCCGCCACGCTCGACCGCGATGTCGAGCAGCTGGTCGAGGAGCATCTGCACGACCCCGTGCACGCGTCGGTCGACCAGGTGGCGGGCTCGGTCGCGACGATGGACCACCATGTGCTGAACATCCACGGCGCCGACAAGTACGCGACGGCGACCGAGATCGCCGCCCGGGACGGCCGGGTGCTGATGTTCCTGGACACCAAGGCCGGTGTCGACCAGTTCACCCGCCATCTGCGGGCCAGCGGGGTGCGGGCCGCCGCGCTGCACAGCGGCAAGTCGCAGCCCCAACGCACGCACACGCTCGGCCAGTTCAAGGACGGCGAGATCACCGTGCTGGTCGCCACCAACGTCGCCGCCCGGGGCATCCACATCGACGCCCTCGACCTCGTCGTCAACGTCGACCCGCCCGCCGACGCCAAGGACTACCTGCACCGCAGCGGGCGCACGGCACGCGCCGGGGAGTCCGGGCGCGTGGTCACCCTGGTCACCCCGAACCAGCGACGCGACGTGAACCGGCTGATGTCCGAGGCCGGGATCCGCCCGACCGTCACCCAAGTGCGCTCCGGCGAGCAGCAGTTGACAGCCATCACCGGGGCGAAGCGACCACCGGCCCCGGTGAAGGCCGCTACCGGCAACGCGCCGTTCCGCGGGATGGGATCCCGGCCCGGGCGGCCCGCCAAGGAATCCCGGAAGGCCGCGGAGGCACGCAAGGCCGCGGAGGCCCGGGCGGCGGCGCGGGTACGCAAGGGGCGCTGATGGTATGGGGGTTGGCGTCGGCGGGCTGATGAGGCGCGTGTGCCGTGCGGCTTCCCGGGGCTGTCTGCCGCGTCACCCGACTGCCCGTCACCCGGCGCCCAGTCACCCGGCTCCCCGTGACCACGCGGCCCACAGTCGGGCGTAGACCCCTCCTGCCGCACGGAGTTCGTCGGGGTGTCCCCGTTCGATGACCTTGCCGCCGTCCATCACCACTACGACGTCGGCGGTGGCCGCCTGGGACAGCCGGTGGGCGACCACGACCGCCGTCCGCCCCTCGGCCGCCGCGAGGGCCGCCCGGTCGAGGGCCTGGGCGGTGTCGCTGCCGCCCTCCGCCGTGGCCTCGTCCATGACGACGAGTTCGGGGTCGAGCAACAGGACGCGGGCGAGGGCCAGTTGCTGCACCTGGCGCGGAGTGAGACCGACGCCTCCGGTGCCGACCGGGGTGTCCGCGCCGTGCGGGAGCGCGTCGACCCACCCCGCGGCGCCCACGGCACGGAGCGCGGCGTCGACCTCCGGCGCCGAGGCGTCGCGGCGGGCGAGACGGAGGTTGTCCGCGACGGAACCAGGGAACAGATGGTGCTCCTGCGTGACGAGCATGATCCGGCGCCGCACGTCCGGTGCGGAGACGGCCAGTTCGGCGGTGGGGATGCCGCCGAGGGTGATCCGGCCCGAGGTCGGGACGCGCAGACCGGCGACGAGACTCGCCAGCGTCGACTTGCCCGAACCCGTCGCGCCGACGATCGCCAGCCGCTGCCCGGCGCGTACGTCGAGGCGGACACCGTGCAGGACGTCGGGTCCGGTGCCGTAGCGGTGACGGACGTCGTCCACGACAAGTGCCGTACCCGGGCTGCCGATCGGGCCTCGTGGACGCTCGTCCGGTGCGGGTCCGCCCAGTGTCACGCCGACGATCCTGGCCAGGCCTGCCGCCGCCTGCTGCACACTGTCGAAGCTGCCGAGCATCATGTTGACCGGGTCGAACAGCCCGACGAAGAACAGCGCGGCCGTCGTCGCGGCGCCCACATCCGCGAGACCAGCGTGCACGAGGACGTACGCGGCGACCAACACCCCGCTCAGACCGACGAGTTCGGCGCCGTTGAGGCGGCCGTAGAACCGGGTCGCCGCGTGGGTGGCGCGCAGTTCGTACGTCATCGCCTCCGCCGAGGCCGCTTCCACCCGGTCGTACCGGCCGGGGCCCAGGCGCAGGGCCCGGAGCGTGGGCAGCGCGGCGAACGCGCCGAGCAGTGCCGAGGCGCGGCGTCCGTCGGCGGCGCGGCCCTCGGCGTAGAGCGGTTGCGAGGTGCGCAGGTACCAGCGCAGGGCGTACGCCTGGAGCGGCACCGCGAGCAGTGCCGCGAGGGCGAACCGCCAGTCCAGGGCGGCCAGTCCGAGGAGTGTGGCCGCGATCGTCAGCGCCGCCGCGACGAAGTCGCCCAGCGCGCCGGACGCCACCTGGGACACCCGGTCCACGTCACCGGAGACCCTCGACACCAGGTCGCCGGTGCCGCCCGCCTCCACGACGTCCACGGGCAGGTCGAGCGCCGCCGTGACGGCGTCCTCGCGCAGCCGGGCGGCGACGGGCTGCACGAGCCGCGCCGACAGCACGGCCGCACACCAGCCGGTCATGGCCCCGGCCACGACGGCTCCCGCGAGGAACAGCACCGGGCCGACCAGTGCGCCGGGCGCCCGGCGGTCCGCGATGGCCTGTGTGATGCGGCCGATGGCGGTCGGCCCGGCCAGGGTCAGCGCGCTGTCGATCGCGAGGGCGGCGACGACGGTCCACAGCAGCGGCCGGCTGCCCCGAAGCGCGCTCCGCAGTCGGGCCCGCGTCTGTCTGCCGGTGGCGACGGGGAGCCGGGGTGCCGGGGCGGGTGCGGTGGTCATCGGGTCGTATTCCTCGGGGTGTTGGGGTGCGCGGGCGCCGAACCGGCCTTCACCGCACCGGACATGAGCCCTGCCGGCGTCTCGCCGCTCTCGGCTCCGGACACGCGGACGACCTGGTCGCAACGCCCCAGCCAGGCGGGGCTGTTGGTCACGACCAGCGTCGTACGGCCCGCCCTCGCCTCCCGGACGCGCTCGGCGATGGTGTCCTCGGTGACCGTGTCGACGGCGGTGGTGGGTTCGTGCAGGACCAGTACCGGCGGCCGGGCCGCGAGAGCGCGGCCGAGTGCGACGCGCTGGCGCTGGCCGCCGGAGAGGAGTTCGCCCCGGTCGCCCACGGAGGTGTCGCCGCCGTGCGGTGCCGCGGCGACGACCTGGTCGGCGAAGGACGCCCGTGCCGCCTCCGCCAGGGCGCGGCCGTCCCCGGTGAGCGCGGCCAGGTTCTCCGCGACGGTCCCGGGCAGCAGCGCCGCCTCGTGCGGGGAGACCAGCACGGTGGCGCGCAGGGTGTCCAGGGGAAGTGCGGTGAGGTCGGTTCCGTCGACCATGATCCGGCCGTGTGCCGGGTCGGACTCGCGGGCCAGCAGTCGTACGAGCGCGTCGGCCGCGGCCGGGTCCTCGCACAGCAGGCCGGTCAACTTCCCCGCTGGCGCGTGCCATTGGGAGCGGATGCCGCCCGGCAGTTCGACCTCGCGGAACTCGACGGCCAACGGGCCCTCCATAGGCGGGGGTTGGACCCCGGTCGGCTCGGTCACGGCCGCCGGCCCGGTGAGTACCGTGTGCAGCCGTGCGGCCGATGCCCGTGCTCGCGCGTGCGCCGCCCGTGACGTGGAGACGACGCGCATGGGGCCGATCACGAAGGCCGCGAGACCGAGCGCCGCGATCAACTGGCCCAGACTCAAACGGCCGTCGAGCGCGAGCCGTCCGCCCAGTGCCACCGTCGCGGTCAGATACAGACCGGTCGCCAGCGCGCCCGCCGCCAGCAGCGTGGCCTCGGCCCGCGCGGCCCGGCGGGCGGCCCGTACCGCGTCCTGGCTGACCTGGACGTAGTCCGCCGCCACGGCCCGTTCGGCGCCGATGCCCTTGAGGACCCGCAGGCCCCGGACGAGGTTCTCGGCGAGTTCGGTGGCCCGTGCCTGGTGGGCCTGTTCGGTGCCGCCGGCGCGGCGAAGGGTCCGGGAGAGGCCGTTCTGCGCGGCGAGCAGACAGGCCGTGCCGACGACCACGAGGGCGGCGAGGCCCACGGAGATCCGCAGCAGCAGGAGGACCGAGCCGAGCAGGACCACCGTCGCGGCCACGGTGGAGGCGACGGTGCCGGCGAACGCGCCGACCCGGTTGGTGTCCGCCGAGGCGCGGCTGAGCAGATCACCCGGGGGCAGCGTGACTCCGCCGTCCGGGCGCAGCACGCGCGCCGTGAGCGCCATCCGCAGCCGGTGCTCGGTGTGCTGTCTGGCTCGGGCGGTGGCGCGGGCGCCGAAGCGGTACGACATCGACAGGGCCAGGAAGTCCGCTGCCAGCAGGGCGAGTTGCAGGGCCAGCCGGCCGGGCGTGCCGTGCTGGACGGCGGTACCGACCGTCGTGCCGACGATCACCGGCACCAGCGCCTCGCCCAGCTGATGGGTGGTGAGCAGCGCCGACGCGAGTGTCAGGTCCCGTCGGCGGGCGAGCAGGGAGCGCCACAGCAGGGCGTCCGGGGAGGCGGGTTCGGTCACCCGGCTACGTTAGGGTCGCCTTACTTTTGTCGTAAACGCAGCAGTACGCCAACAGATGTCGCACAACCGCCACCTGAGACAGGACACCGGACATGGCACAGGACACCTCCATCGACCTGGAGCGGTTCGAGATGGAGCGGGGGCAGACCTTCCGCTACCACTGGCACGACGACCACCAGCTCGCCTGGGCCAGGTCCGGTGTCGTCATGGTCGACATCCGGAACCGCTGCTGGGTGCTGCCGCCGCACCTGGCCCTGTGGATACCCTCCGGCCTGCGGCACTCCACCGGCGCCCTGCGCGAGTCGGTGCTCCAGGGCATCTATCTCGACCCCGAGCGCTGTCCGCTCGCCTGGAGCGCGCCGACCGTGCTCGCGGTCTCGCCGCTGGCCCGTCATCTGATCGAGTACCTGGCGGACGAACTCGCCCCCGACGCCCGGATGCACGCCGAGGCCGTCCTGCTGGAGGTGCTGCGTCCGGCGCCCGGTGCCGTCTTCGAACTGCCGCTGCCCGCCGACCCCCGGGCCCGGGAACTGGCCGCGCTGCTGCTGGACGACCCCGCCGATCCGCGCGGGCTGGGTGAGTTCGCGCGTGTGGTGGGGTCCAGTGCGCGCACCCTGCTGCGGCTGTTCCTCGCGGAGACGGGGATGACGTTCAACCAGTGGCGTGTGCACGCCCGGCTGCAGGCCGCCCTGGCGCATCTCGCCGAGGGTGCGCCCGTCGCCCGCGTCGCCGAACGCGTCGGCTACGCCACCCCCAGCGCCTTCGTGGCCGCGTTCCGCCGGCTGACCGGGTACACCCCCGCCGCCTATTTCGCCGACGTCCGCGCCGGGGGCGCAGGCGCCGCGCCCGTGGGCGAGCCGGAGCCTGGCGGATCCGCGACATGACGTGGCGCCTGTGTGGCTTGTCCCGCCGAACCGGGCGGCCATAACGTACTTAGGCAAGGCTAAGCTAATTGCCACCTACTCCGCCGGTCCCTTGCGTCGACCGACAACCTCGCGAGGGAGCACGATGGGCACCACCACCATGAGCGCCACCGGTGCGGTGACCCGACCACCCGACGCCGGCGGCCCACCACGACGCGGTGGATTCGCACTGCGCCTGGCCGGCCTGCTCACCGCCACCGGTGTCCTGCTGCTCGTCGCCGTCCTGAGCATCGCCGTCGGCGCCAAGGCCATCCCGCCGCTCGACGTCCTGCACGCCCTGTGGCACGGCCGGTCCTCGGTCGACGGCTCCGTCGTCCTCGACCTGCGGCTCCCGCGCACCCTGCTCGGCATCGCCGTCGGGGCCTCGCTCGCCACCGCGGGTGTCCTGATGCAGGCCCTGACCCGCAACCCGCTCGCCGACCCCGGCATCCTCGGCGTCAACATGGGCGCCTCCACCGCCGTGGTCGTCGCCATCGCGGTGTGGGGGAGCACGGACCCCGCCTTCTCCGTCTGGTTCGCCTTCGGGGGCGCGGGCATCGCCGCCGCTCTCGTGTACCTGCTGGGCACCCGGGGCCGGACCGGTCCCGCACCCGTCCGGCTGGCCCTCGCCGGCACGGCGGTCAGCGCGGTGCTCAGCGCCGTCGTCTCCGTCGTGACGCTGCTGCGGCCCGACGTCTTCGACCGGTTCAGGTTCTGGGGCGTCGGCTCACTGGCCGGGCTGCCGCTGTCCGTCCTCACCACCGTGCTGCCCTTCCTCGCCGCCGGCGGCCTCCTCGCGCTCGGCCTGTCCGGCTCGCTGAACGCGCTGGCCCTCGGCGACGACACCGCGCGCGCCCTTGGCTCCGGCGTGCTGCGCACCCGGCTGCTCGGCACCCTCGCCGTGACCCTGCTGTGCGGGGCCGCCACCGCCGCCGTAGGCCCGATCGCCTTCATCGGCCTGGTCGTCCCGCACCTGGTCCGGTCGGTGACCGGCCCCGACCACCGCTGGCTCCTGCCGTACTCGATGGTCGTCGGCTCGACCCTGCTCGTCGCCTCCGACGTGCTCGGCCGGGTCGTCGCCCGCCCCGGTGAGATCCAGGCCGGCATCGTCACCGCCTTCGCCGGAGCCCCCTTCTTCATCGCCCTCGTCCGCCGCCGAAGAATCGCCGAACTGTGACCGCTCCGACCGCACCCGTGTCCACCCCGCGCACCGTCCTCAAGGGCCAGGTGCTCCGCCTCTCCGGCGGCCGGGTCTCGCTGCGCTGGCAGCCCCGCACCCTCACCGTCTGTCTGCTGCTCGCCGCCGCGTCGCTCGTCATGGGCGCGCTCAGTCTGACCACCGGCACCTTCCGGGTGCCGCTGTCGGCGGTGGTCGACTGCCTGCTCGGGCACGGCACCGGAGCCGACCGGTTCATCGTGATGACCCTGCGGCTGCCGCGCCTGGTGTGCGCGGTGCTGGCCGGGGCCGCGCTGGGCATGAGCGGCGCGGTCTTCCAGAGCATGTCCCGCAATCCGCTGGGCAGTCCGGACATCGTCGGCTTCACCAGCGGCGCGGCGAGCGGTGCCGTGACGCAGATCGTCCTGTTCCACGGCGGCGCCACGGCCACCGCGCTCGCGTCGATCGCGGGCGGGCTGCTCACCGCGCTGGCCGTCGGGGTGATCTCGGTCCGGCACGGGCGGACGTCCGGGTACCGGATCGTGCTCGTCGGCATCGGCGTCAGCGCGATGCTCACCTCCCTGACCGCCTATCTGCTGACCCGGGCCAGCCTCTATCAGGCCCAGGACGCGCAGATCTGGCTCATCGGCAGCCTGAACGCGGCGAGTTGGTCCGTGGTGACCCCGCTGGCCATCACCCTGGCGGTCGTCATCCCCGTCGTCGTGCCGGCCACCCGCGCCCTGAGCTGGCTCGAACTCGGCGAGGACACCGCGCGCGGACTCGGTGTGTCCCTGGGCCGCACCCGGATCGTCCTCGCGGTGGCCGCCACCGTCCTCGCCGCCGCCACGACCGCGGCGATCGGCCCCGTCACCTTCGTCGCCCTGGCCGCACCGCAGCTGTGCCGCAGGCTCGTCCGCAGTCCCGGACCACCGGTCGTGCCGTCCGCGTTCATGGGCGCGCTGCTGCTCACGGCGAGCGACTTCGCGGCCCAACGCGTCCTGCCCCGCACCGAGTTGCCCGTCGGCGCGATGACCGGCGTACTCGGCGGCCTCTATCTGTGCCATGTGCTCATGGCCCGCCGCCGGACGAGCACCCCGTGAACCAAGGCCCCCTGCCGCACCGCGTGTTACGCCGCCGCGACCCGGCGCCCACTCGACACCTCCCCTAGGAACCACCATGACCGGCACCACCCTCCGGCGCCCTCCGCGCGCCTCCCACGTCCGACTCCACCCCAGCCGCCGCGGCCTGCTCGCCGGCGGCCTCGGGATGGCCGCGCTCGCCGCCTGCGGTCCGGCGGACTCCGCCTCCGACTCTGCGTCCGGCAAGACAAGTTGGTCGTTCACCGACGACCGCGGCAAGACCGTGCGACTGGCCGCGCGGCCGCGGCGGATCGCCTTCCTCACCGACACCGCGGGCGCGGCCCTGTGGGCGGCCGGGCTCCAGCCGGTCGCGGCCACCGACTCCGGTCAGGGCATCGTCCCCGCGGTACGGCCGGACTGGTCGGGGGTCACCAAGATCTACTCGGCCGACAAGGGCGTACGCCTCGAAGCGCTCGCGCAGGCCCGCCCCGACCTGCTGATCGACGCCGTCCAGCCGGACGGCACCCTCCAAGTGGCCTCGCAGCTCCCGGAGATCAGCAGGATCGCACCGGTCGTCGGGCTCAGCATGTACCGCCCGATCGAGACCATCGCCTCCACCGCCGACCGGCTCACCCACTCCCTCGGCGCCGACCTGACGGACACGACCGCCAAGACCGGTTACCTGCGGGCGCACGCCAAGCTGAAGGCCGCGCTCGACGCCAAGCCCGGTCTGCGGGTGGGGTTCGTGTTCGACATCGACAAGAACACCATCGGCGTGATGAACCCCAAGACCTGGGCCGTCCTCAAGACGGTGAGCGCGCTCGGCGCGGACCTCGTCCCGGTGCCCGGCGGCGCGGACAACACCTACAGCCAGGCGGTCAGTTGGGAGAACGTCCCGTCGATCCCGGCGGACCTCCTGGTGTGGGCGGTCGCCGACCCGCTGCCCGACAACCCGCTGTGGAAGCGCACCCCCGCCGTCCGCGCCGGCCAGTTCTGGAAGCCCGACCTGGCCTCCTGGTACGCCTACAGCTGGTCCAACTTCACGGTCCTCCTCGACGGACTCGCCACCCATGTGACCTCCGCGCGAGCGGGCGTGGGCCCGCAGGCCACCTCCTGACCGCCCGACCTCCACAGCCCGGTCCGGACCGCCTCCGACCTCCGCGCGACCTCCAACACCCCTTCTCCCTCACGACCTTGGATCAGCCATGCCCTCCTCACCCCTGCCCGGGGCCTTCCGCCCGCGCCGTCTCCTGACCGCCGTGGCCGCCACCGCGATGGCGCTGGCCCTCGCCGCCTGCGGCTCCTCGTCCGCCTCCTCGACCACCGCCTCCGGCGGCAAGGCTACGACCCGGACCGTCGCCACCGCGCACGGCAAGGTCGCCGTCCCCACCCACCCGCTGCGGATCGTCTCCGTGCACTCCTGGGCCACCGAGTCGCTCTACGACCTCGGCCTCAAGCCGGTCGGCGTGGAGAACGGCGGCGAGACCTATGTGCCGCCCCGCTACCTCACGCGCTGGAAGGCCACTCCCAAGGTGACCACCGGCGCCGACATCGACTACGAGGAGATCGCCAAGCTGCGGCCCGACCTCATCGTCGGCGTCGACGTGCCGTACCTTTCCAAGGCCTACGCGAAGCTGTCCGCCATCGCGCCGACGGCCTTCGCGTCGTTCAAGGACACCGCCACCTGGTCCGTGTACCCGGACGCCACCGCCGAGTTCGTGAACCGCACGACCCAACTGGCCGCGCTGAAGCGGACGTACGAGGACCGGATCGCGGCCGTCCGCACGACCTACGGCACGCGGCTGGCCGACGCCCGCTGGGACGTGATCCAGGGCGGTTTCGACAACGGCAACTACTGGATCTACGGCGCCGATTCACCGGTCGGCGCGATCCTGGAGCAGTTGGGCGTGCGCTTCGGCTCGGCCAGCGCCTCGGTCGCCGCGGGCGACACCAAGTCCGTGTCGTACGAGCGGGCGGACCTGCTCAAGGACGCGGACTACGTCGTCTACTACACGAACAACGACGGTTCCCCCGCCAACAACATCCAGAAGCTGTTCGCCCTCCAGGCGTTCAAGAACCTTCCGGTCGCCAGGTCCCAGCACCTGGTGGGCACGTCGGACTTCCTGCCGGGCTCCTACTCGGACGCCATCGGTGTCGTCGACAGCCTGGCGAAGGCCCTGGAGAAGTAGCCCCGGACGGACCGGCAGGCACCGGCGGCCCCTCGTTCACCGCGAGGGGCCGCCTCCGTGTGCCCGTGCGCGAAGTCGTGTCACGCATCTAGCCATACCGACTAGTCGGTACTAGCGTCCGCCCGTACGGAAGGAACCCCCAGCCTCCCGCCGTCCGCTCCGTCCCCGGCCGTTCCAAAGGGAGCCGTATGCCCTCCGCCTCCGCATCATTCGACACGAGCAGCCCAGGTGCCGACGTGCCCGGCACCGGTGCTCGCGGCTCGCTCGCCCGGCTGTACCGCCGCGACCTCGCGGCCTACCCGGCCACCGGGCGACGCATGTCGTACCTGGCGATCGTCGTGGTCACGACCGTCGTGCTCTACTACATGCTCTACATCCAGTACGCGGTGGCGACGTCGATCATCACGCACTTCGACATGACCTACCGGTACTTCGTGTGGGTCTCGGTCGTCGGCAACGCGATCGGGGCCTTCGCCTCCCTCGTAGCCGGTCTCGCGGACCGCTGGGGACGCGCGAACCTCGTGGTCTACGGCCTGCTGGTGGCCGCCCTCCTGGTCTTCTTCGGACTGCCCAACGCGGGCGACAAGACCACCTACCTGGTGCTGTTCGCCGCCGTGAGCTTCATCGAGGGCATCGTCCTCGTCGCCACCCCGGCCCTCATCAGGGACTTCTCACCCCAGCTCGGCCGCGCCACCGCGATGGGCTACTGGACGATGGGCCCGGTCATCGGCAGCCTCGTCGTCACCTCGGTCACCAGCAGCACGCTCTCCTCCTCCACCTGGGAGGACGAGGTCCGCTACTCGGGCGCGGCCGGACTCGTCGTGTTCGTCGTCGCCCTGTTCGCCCTGCGCGAGCTGGCCCCGGCCCTGCGCGACCAGATCATGGTCAGCCTGCGCGACCGCGCCCTCGTCGAGGCCCGCGCCAAGGGCCTCGACACCGAAGCCGTACGACGCGGTGAATGGCGGCAGATGCTGCGCCCGGACATCCTCGGCTCCGCCTTCGCCATCGCCGTCTTCCTGCTCCTCTACTACTCGGCCGTCGGCAACTTTGTCGTCTACTTCTCGACCACCTTCGGCTACAGCGAGCAGCGCACCAACGCCCTCGCCAACTGGTACTGGGCCGCGAACGCCCTCGCGCTGATCGTGGCCGGCCTGCTCTCCGACCGGCTGCTGGTCCGCAAGCCCTTCATGATCGTCGGCGGGGTCGGCGCCATCGTCGCCACCGGCTTCTTCGCCGCCCTGGCCACCCACGCCACGACCGGCTACTACACCTTCGCCTGGCTGTTCGTCGCGATCGGCGTGTTCAGCGGCGTCGCCTACGCCCCCTGGATGGCGAGCTTCACCGAGACCGTGGAGAAGCGGAACCCGGCCGCGACCGCCGCGGGTCTCGCGGTGTGGGGCTGGACGGTACGGATCGTGGTCGCCGTGTCGGCGGCGTTCATCCCGGTCCTCGTCACCTCCGTCACCCCGCTCGTCGAACACGGCGCCGAGGTGGCGGCCGCGTCGAAACAGGCGGCCCCGGCTCTCGCCATCGTCGACGCCCACCCCCAGCTCTTCGCCGAACTGGGCAAGTACACGCCCACCACCACGCCCCCCGCTCTCGCCGCCCAGGCCGTCAAGGAGGTCGGACCGGCCGACCTGGCCGTCGTACAGAAGGCGCAGCCGCAGCTCAAGGTCCTCAAGGAGTACGGGCCGAAGGTGCAGAAGGCCGCGAAGAACGGGCCGGGGGAGTGGCGCACCTGGTGGTGGATCTGCGTGGGCGGCCAAGTCCTGTTCCTGCCCTTCGTGTTCGTGATGGCCGGCCGCTGGAGCCCGAAGAAGGCCCGCGAGGACGCGGCGGCCCACCAGGAGGCCGTCGACCGCGAACTGGCCGCGCTCACCCCGAACGAGGCCTGACCGAACGGCACTTCGACCGCCGCCGCGGCCCGGGCCCGACAGCCCGGGCCGCGGCGCGCCGGTGCAGGCGCCGGACTTTGCCTCGGCATGAGGGATTCCGGGGGAGCCCGAGGCCTAGTCTCGGAGGCGAATGATCACCCCCCTCACCCATGCGGGAGCGCAAGTGACGCACCTCCGGCAGCAGTCCACAAGACGTACCGCCGTGCTCCGCCGCGGCGCCGTCGTGGCCACCGTCCCCGTCGCCGTCGCGGCCCTGCTCGCGGCCGCCGCGCCCGCGGGCGCCACGACCATCGGCTCGTCCGGCGCGGGAGACCCGTACTTCCCGCTCGCCGGGAACGGCGGCTACCACGTCGCCCACTACGGACTGACACTCCGTTACGACCCGGCGAGCCGCCACCTGGACGGCACCGCCGTCCTCACCGCCCGCGCCACCGAGAAGCTCACCCGCTTCGACCTCGACTTCAAGGGCCTCACGATCACGGGCCTCACCGTCGACCACGTCAAGGCGGACTTCCGCCGCGCAGGCCAGGAACTCGTCGTCACCCCGCGCCACGCCCTGCGCGAGGGCGAGCGCTTCCAGGTGACCGTCACCTACAACGGCGTCCCGAAGGAGGCCACCGACCCGGACGGCTCGGCCGACGGCTGGATCGCCACCGACGACGGCGCCTTCGTGGCCGGCGAACCCCAGGGCGCCATGACCTGGTTCCCGGCGAACAACCACCCCAAGGACAAGTCGGCGTACGACTTCACGATCACCGTCCCGCAGGGCCGCGCCGCGGTCGCCAACGGCGTCCTCCTCGGGCAGCGGACCGCGCACGGGAAGACCACCTTCCGCTGGCACGCGCCGGAACCCATGGCCGCGTACCTCGCCACCGCGACGGTCGGGACGTTCAAGGTCGAGCAGTACACCACCCGCGACGGCGTCAAGGTGTACAACGCCGTCGACCCGCGCGAAGTCGCCGCCGCGGCGCCCGTGTTGAAGAAGCTGCCGGCCGTCCTGGAGTGGGAGTCCAAGCTGTTCGGCCCCTACCCGTTCCGCGCGGCCGGGTCGATCGTCGACCACGCCCCGGACGTCGGCTACGCCCTGGAGACCCAGGGTCGGCCGCTCTACGACTCGGCGCCCGACCTCAGCACCCTCGTGCACGAGAACGCCCACCAGTGGTTCGGGGACTCCGTCTCCCTCACCTCCTGGAAGGACATCTGGCTCAACGAGGGCTTCGCGACCTACGCGGAGTGGCTCTACAGCGAGCAGCACGGCGGCAAGACCGCCCAGCAGACCTTCGACGCGCTCTACGCCCGCAAGGCGACCGACGGCCTGTGGGCGTACCCGCCCGGCGACCCCGGCAGCGGCGCGAACATCTTCGGCACCCCGGTGTACGCCCGCGGCGCCATGGCCCTGCAGGAACTGCGCCTGGCCGTGGGCGACAAGACCTTCCTCACGATCCTGCGTGCCTGGGCCGGCGCCCACCGGTACGGCCACGGCACCACCGCGCAGTTCGTCAGCCTGGCGGAGCGGAAATCGGGCACACGACTGGATGCCCTCTTCCACACCTGGCTCTACACGAAAGGCAAGCCGACCAAGCCGTAGGAACTGACGAGTTCCTCACATGTGTCGGTCATCGTCGACTCATGATCACTCGTATTCCCTCGGTCGCACTGGTCGCCGCATCCGTTCTCCTCACGGGATGCGGCGGCGGTGCGCTGGCGGCGACGGACCACGCGTCCGCCCCCACTCCCGCCTCCTCGGCCCCGGCCTCACCCTCTCCCTCGTCGGAGGTGTCCGCCGAGGCGGCGGCCCGGCAGCTCCCGGGCGTCGGGCCCACGATGCTGGCCCGCATACCCGCCGGCACCGAGCAGGTCGTCCTGGTCACCGGCCGGGACGCGAACTCGCCCCGCTCCACGCTCGCCCTGTACGAGCGCACCGACGACGGCTGGGCGGAGACCGTCAGCTGGGCCGCGCACAACGCGCTCAGGGGCTGGTCCGACCACCACATGGGCGGAGACCTGCGCTCACCGGTCGGTGTCTATTCGCTCACGGACGCGGGCGGCCTCCTCAAGGACCCCGGCACCAAGCTGACGTACGACCAGGGGCGGGGCTTCGTCTCGCCCGGCACCGGCTTCGAGGGCGAGCCCCTCGCCGGGTCCTTCGACTACGTCATCGCCATCAACTACAACCGCAAGCCCGGCACGTCACCTCTCGACTGGACCCGCCCGCTCGGCTCCTCGCGCGGCGGCGGCATCTGGATCCACGTCGACCACGGAGGTCCCACCCACGGCTGCGTCAGCATCGCCGAGGACCACATGAAGGAACTCCTGCGCACCCTGGACCCGGCCCGGCACCCCGTCGTCGTCATGGGCGACGCCGCCGCTCTCAGCCACTGACCGCTTAGGATCCGCCAGGTGTGCGCACATGTGCTGGTCGCCGAGGACGACGAGATGCAGGCCGAGCTGATACGACGCTCCCTGCTGACGGAAGGCCACACCGCGACCGTGGTCCACGACGGGGCCGCCGCCCTCTCGGCGGCCCGGGAGCTCCGGCCCGACCTCGTGGTGCTCGACCTCATGCTGCCCGTGATCGACGGCTTCGGGGTGTGCCGGGTGCTGCGCGGCGAGGACGACATCCCCGTGCTGATGCTCACCGCCCGCTCCACCGAGGACGACGTCCTGCTCGGCCTCGAACTCGGCGCCGACGACTACATGACCAAGCCGTACAGCCCGCGTGAACTGATGGCCCGCATCCGCACGGTCCTGCGGCGCAGCGGCCGGGCCGTCGAGGACCGGCAGGAGGACACCGTCGTCCGGGCGGCAGGCCTCTCGGTCGACGCGGTCCGGCACGAGGTGCGCTGCGACGGGGTGCCGGTCGACTGCACACCGGCCGAGTTCGAGATCCTCCTCGCGATGACCGCCGAGCCCGAACGGGTCTTCTCCCGGCGGCAGTTGCTCCAGTACACCCGGGGTCTCGACCGGGCGTCCACGGAGCGGGCCGTCGACGTCCACATCATGAACCTGCGCCGGAAGATAGAGGCCGACCCGCGCCGCCCGGTCCGGCTGCTCACCGTGTTCGGCGTCGGCTACAAGCTGCGCGGCGGTCGCGCGTGAGGCCCCGGATACCGCTGCGGAAGCGGTTGCTGGTCCGGCTGCTCGTCGCCACCGTGCTGATCGCGCTCTGCTCGGTCGGGGCGACGGCCTGGCTGGCGGTGGAGACCACCACCCGGGCCATCAAGGAGGAACAGGGCCAGGACCTCGCCGACGACATGCGCATCCTCGCGCAGCTCAGCGGCTACGCCGCGACACACCCCGAGTGGACGGGCGTCGCACCCACCGTGCGCGCCCTCTCCGTGAAGATGGGGCGCCGGATCGCGCTGACCACCTCCGACCGCACCCTCATCGCCGACTCCGCCCCGCACGGCACCTCGCTGCCGCCCCGCGCCGCCGCGAACGTCGACCCGCTGCACACCGACACGTACACCGAACCGGGCGCCCAGCTCAGCGGCCTCGACCCCCGGGTCGTGGGACCGTACCGGCTGACCGCGAAGGAGCGGGTCCAGCTGGCGGCACTGGCCGAGGAACGGCACGCCTGCTTCGCCCGGTTCGGGATCGACACGACCATCACGATGACACCGAGCGGCCGGCCCGTCCTCACCGACGCGGACGGCAACGACGCCAACGACAACGTGCCGGCCGAGTGCGCCGACGGGAAGCTCAACACCCCGACCGCGACCGAGGGCAAGGCGCTGAAGAACCTGATCACGAGCTCCCAGCCGTGCCTGTCGCGGGAAGGCGTGAGCTTCAAGATCGCGTACTTCGGGGTCGACGTCTTCGACAAGAGCCTCGGCTCCCGCTACACCACGGGCGGGTACAACAAACTGGGCTCCGCGGCCGACATCCGCAAGGCGGAGGCCTGCACCGACGCCGCCCGCCGCGCCCAGCTCGAACCGTACGTCGCACCGGTGGCCGAACTCTTCCTCGGCGGCGGCGACACCACCGCCCCCCGCTTCGACGTCTCCCCGGCGAACAAGGCCAAGGTCGTCGGCGCGGCGGCGGCCGTCCTCGCGCTCACGGTCCTGGTGACGGCGGTCGTCGCGACCCGGCTCGTACGGCCCCTGCGGGCGCTGACGGAGGCGGCCCAGCAGCCGCCCGAGCTGCACGTACGGGTGCCGGTGCGGACCCGGGACGAGACCGGCATCCTCGCCGAGGCGTTCAACGACCTCACCGAACGCCGCGAACGCATGGAGGCCCAGCGCAAGGCCATGGTCAGCGACATCGCCCATGAACTGCGCAGCCCGCTCACCAACATCCGCGGCTGGCTGGAGGTCACCCGGGACGGCTTCGTCGAACCCGACCCGGCCCTGCTCGGCTCCCTGCACGAGGAGGCGATGGTCCTCCAGCGCGTCATCGACGACCTCCAGGACCTCGCCGCCGCCGACGCAGGCACCCTGCGCCTGCACCGCGAACCGGTGCGCGTCGAGGACCTCGTCGACCAGGTCGTCGCCGCGTACCGCGTCTCCGCCGACACGGCCGGGGTCGCCCTGACCGGCAAGGCCGACACCTTCCTGTGGCTGGACGCCGATCCGGTCCGCATGCGCCAGGTCCTCGGCAACCTCGTGTCCAACGCGCTGCGCCACACACCGGCCGACGGCACCGTCACCCTGACCGCCTGGCGCGAGGCCGACACCGTCGTCCTGACCGTCACCGACACCGGCTCGGGCATCGCCCCCGAGAACCTCGCGCACGTCTTCGAGCGCTTCTGGCGCGCCGACCAGTCCCGCAGCCGCCGCACCGGAGGCAGCGGCCTCGGCCTGTCCATCGTCCGCGACCTGGTCGCCGCCCACCACGGCACGGTGGAGGCGACGAGCGAGCCCGGCGCCGGTTCGGTGTTCACGCTTCGACTGCCCAACGCCACTGCGCCGGAAGGAGGTTGACACCCCCTCACATCGGCGCGGCAGCGCGGGAGCCGAAGCGGGTCACGGTCGGTGGCGGACGCGGGTCACTGCTCCCGCAGTCCCCACGGCGACCCGTACTCCGTCAGCAGGCCGAGGAACGGCCCGGCCGGAAACGCCTCGGGCCCCAGCACACCCGACCCGCTCCACGCCCCCGTGGCCAGCAGCTCCAGGGCGATCACCGGGTTGATGGCGGTCTGCCAGACCACGGCCTGGGAGCCGTACTCGGCCATCGACCACTGGTTGTCGACCACGTGGTACAGATACACCTCGCGCGGCGCCCCGTCCTTCGTGCCGCGCACCCAGGTGCCCGCGCAGGTCTTGCCGTGCATACGGTCGCCCAGCGTCGCGGGATCGGGCAGACAGGCGGCCACGACATCCCGGGGCGACACGGCGGCCGGGCCGGCGGCACTCGGTACGGTGACCGGTTCGGTGCGGTCGAGTCCCAGCAGGTGAAGGGTCTTCAGGGTCTCGATGAACTCGTTGCCGAGCCCGTACTTGAAGGTGACCCGGCGCGCGTCCACCCAGCGCGGCACGAGCAGCACCTCCTCGTGCTCCACGTTCACGCACTCGACCGGCCCGATGCCCTCGGGGAAGTCGAACACCTCGGGCTCGCTGAACGGTTCGGTGGTGAACCAGCCCCGCCCGGCCTCGTAGACCACCGGAGGGTTCAGGCACTCCTCGATCGTCGTCCAGATGGAGAAGGAGGGCGCGAAGTCGTAGCCGTCGACCGTGAGGTTCGCGCCGTCGCGGATGCCGATCTCCTCGATCTCGTCGAAGAGTTCATCGGCCGCGTACCGCGCGAACACGTCCGACAGCCCCGGCTCCACCCCCATCCCGACGAGCGCCAGGGCACCCGCCTTCTCCCAGTCGGCCGCGTCCTCGAACTGCGCGTCGCCGAGCTTGACCCCGCACTCCTCGTACGGCCGCTCCGGGTGCGGCCGCGACAGCGACATGGCCATGTCCAGATAGTTCGCCCCGGCGGCCCGCGCCGCGTGGAACAGCGGGAGGACGAAACGCGGGTCGGTCGCGTTGAGCAGCACGTCGCACGCGTGCTCCCGCAGCGCCGCCGCGACCGCCTCCTCGTCACCGGCGTCCAGCCGCACCGCACTGAACCGGCCGGCCTCGGCGCCGAGCGCCGCGACGGCGGCCTCCGCGCGGGACAGGTCGTAGTCGGCGACCACCATCGCGTCGAAGAACGGACGCCGGGCCGCGATCCGGGTGACCGCGGTCCCCACCCCACCGGCTCCCACGAGCAGTACACGCATGACAAGAACTCCTTCACTGCCGAGCTGCGAACGTCAGCGGGCCCTGCCGGAGATACAACGCCGGTCGCCCGGATAAGGTCAATGGCGTTGGCATAAGGCGACAGGGAGGCCGCGATGCCGAAACCGGTGGTGTCCGAGGAGAAGCGGCGACGGCGCCGTCCGACCAAGAGCGGCACGGTCCTGTCCGAGCGGCTGATCATCGACACGGCCCTGCGCATGCTGCGCGAACACGGCAGCGCGGGCCTCACCGCCCGCCGGCTGGGCCTGGCCCTGGACGCCGACCCCAGCACCCTCTACCGCTACTTCCGCGGCATGGACGAGCTGACCCTGGCCATCGGCGACGCCCTCGTCGGACAGGCGCTGCGGGGCTGGGAGCCGACGGGGGAGTGGCGCCCCGACCTGCGCGCGATCGGCCTGCGCATCCACGCCGCGTACGTCGCCCACCCCCAGGCCGCCCAGCTCACCGCGAGCCGCGTCACCGGCCGGGCCAACGAACTCGCCGCGGACGAGGCCGTGTTGGACATCCTCCGCACGGCCGGCTTCTCCCTGGCGGACACCGTCCGCATCTACCACGCCTTCATCGACCAGACCCTGGCCTTCGCCGCCCTCGACGCCGCGTCCCTGGCCCTGCCGAGCGCGGCCCTCCACGCCGACGAGTCCATGTGGCGCTCGACCTACGCCCGCCTGCCCCGCACCACCCACCCCCGTATCGCCGAGGCGGCCCCCCTCCTGGCCGCCCGCATGCCCGACAGCGCGTACCCGACGGCCCTGGACATGCTCCTGGACAGCGCGGCGGCCCAACTGAAGCCGGCCGGTGCCTGACGGGACAGCCCGCACCGTCCGACCGTGAGGCGAAAGCGCACCCTCAGCCCCGCAACGCCTCCGCCGCCGCCTCCAGGACCGCCCCCGCCACCGCGGCCAACGCGGGCGAGTCCAGCTTCCACTGCTGCCAGTACAGCGGCACCTCGACCGACCGCGACGGCGCGAAGTCCACCAGCCTCCCGGCACGCACCAGCGGAGCGGCCTGCATCTCGGGCACCATCCCCCACCCCAGCCCCGCGGCCACGGCCTCGACGAACCCCTCCGAGGTGGGCACCAGGTGCCGGACGGAGCCCGCCCCGCCCGGCCCGCGCCCCAGCCGCCGTACGAACGTGTCCTGGAAGTCGTCGAGCCGGTCGAAGGTGATCACCGGCGCCCCGGCCAGCGCGTCCCGCAGCGGGCCGTCGAGATACGTGTCCCTGAACTCCGGGCTGGCGACCGGGAGATACCGCATCCGCCCCAGCGTCCGCACCGAACAGCCGGGAACGGCGTCCGGCGACGAGGTCACCGCAGCCATGACCAGCCCCTCGCGCAACAGCGCGGCCGTGTGGTCCTCGTCCTCCCGGCGGAGCTCGAAGCAGACCCGCAGCTCGCGCGGGACCCGGGTGAGCGCGCCCAGGAACCAGGTCGCGAGGGAGTCCGCGTTCACCGCGATCGACACCCGGGTCGCCTCACCCGCCCCGCTCATCCCCAGCTCGGCGCGCGCGTCCCGCTCCAGCCGGGCCAGCTGACGGGCGAACCGCACGACCACCTCGCCGGACTCGGTCGTCCGCACCGGCTTGGTGCGCAGCAGCAGGACCCGGCCCGTCCGTTGCTCCAGCGCCTTCACCCGCTGGCTGACCGCCGACGGCGTCACATGCAGCGTGGCCGCCGCCGCGTCGAACGTGCCCTCGTCCACCACTGCCAGCAGCGTCCGCACCTGGTCCAGGGGCAGCTCGGAAACCATCACGAGCGCTAATGTTACGTAAGAATCTTTAGCTGTACTCCTGACGCGGGCGTCCTTAGCGTCGAGGGCGTGACCAACGCACTCTCCGCCGCCGCCGCGGGCTTCGGCACCGGCCTCTCGCTCATCGTCGCCATCGGCGCCCAGAACGCCTTCGTCCTGCGCCAGGGCATCCGCCGCGACGCGGTCCTCGCCGTGGTCGGCATCTGCGCCCTGTCCGACGCCCTCCTCATTGCCCTCGGGGTCGGCGGTGTCGGCGCGGTCGTGGTCGCCTGGCCGGGCGCGCTGCGGGCGGTCGGCCTGATCGGCGGCGCCTTCCTGCTCGGCTACGGCGTCCTCGCGGCCCGCCGGGTGTTCCGCCCCTCCGCCCTGCACGCCGAGGGCGACACGACCGGCTCGCGCCGCCGGGCCGTCCTCACCTGCCTGGCGATGACCTGGCTCAACCCGCACGTCTACCTGGACACCGTGTTCCTGCTCGGCTCGATCGCGGCGAGCCGCGGCCCGCTGCGCTGGACCTTCGGACTCGGTGCCGTCTGCGCCAGCGTGGTCTGGTTCACCGCCCTCGGCTTCGGCGCCCGCCTGCTGAGCCGCTTCCTCGCCAGGCCCTCGGCCTGGCGGGTCCTGGACGGCCTGGTCGCCGCGACGATGATCGGGCTGGGCGCGGCGCTCGCCGTCGGTGCGTGAGACGGCGGATTCGGCAGCCACGGCCGGTGCTGCGATAGTGAACCCGGCCGAATAGATGTAGCGAGCAACCAGGAAGCCAGTGGACACCAGCGAGAGCACCGACAGCGGCACGGAACCCGAGTCGGAGAAGGACCGGGAACCCGCGACAGGACCCCGGCGCGGCTGGCGCCGCTGGGCGATGGACACCCGCCCCCTGCAGATCCCCGCCTACCGCCGCCTCTGGTCCTCGACCATCGTCACGGCCGTCGGCAGCCAGCTCACCGCCGTCGCCGTACCCAAGCAGATCTACGACATCACCGGCTCCTCCGCCTGGGTCGGCGCCGCCAGCATGGCGGGCCTGCTCCCGCTCATCGTGTTCGCGCTGTGGGGCGGCGCGATCGCCGACACCATGGACCGCCGCAAGCTCCTGCTGATCACCAACAGCGGGATCGCCGTGACCTCGGTGCTGTTCTGGGTACAGGCCGCCGTCGGCCTCGACTCGGTGGCCGCGCTGATGGTGCTGCTCGCGATGCAGCAGGCGTTCTGGGGCCTCAACGCGCCCGCCCGCAACGCCTCCATCGCCCGCCTGGTCCCGGCCGCGCAACTGGCCGCCGCCAACGCGCTGGGCTCCACCGTGATGCAGACGGGGCAGGTCGTCGGACCGCTCCTCGCGGGCGTCCTCATCCCGGTCATCGGGCTGCCCGAGCTGTACCTCATCGACGCGCTGGCCCTGTGCGTCACCCTCTGGGCGGTCGTGAAACTGCCCTCGCTGCCGCCCCTGGAGTCCGCGACCCCGCGCCGCGCGGGCTGGCGCGAGGTCGCCGCCGGCTTCCGCTACATCTCGCTGCACAAGGTGCTGCTGCTGTCCTTCCTCGCCGACATCATCGCGATGGTCTTCGGCATGCCCCGCGCCCTGTTCCCCCAGCTCGCCGCCCAGACCTACGCGCCCTACGGCGAGGGTCTCGCCCTCGGCATGCTGTTCGCGGCGATCCCCATCGGCGCGGTGGTCGGCGGACTCTTCTCCGGCACCTTCTCGCGGGCCCGCCGGCACGGCTGGATGGTGATCGGCGCGGTCGTCGCCTGGGGCGCGGCCATCACCGGCTTCGGGCTGAGCGGCAACCTGTGGATCGGCGTGGTCTTCCTCGCCGCCGCCGGGGTCGCCGACATGGTCTCCATGGTGTTCCGCGGGGCGATCCTGCTGTCCGCCGCCACCGACGAGATGCGCGGCCGGATGCAGGGCGTCTTCACCGTCGTGGTCGCGGGCGGCCCGCGCCTGGCCGACGTGCTGCACGGCACCGCCGGTTCGGCCTTCGGCGCGCGCACGGCGGTCGCGGGGGGCGGCATCCTGGTGATCGTCATCATGCTGACCCTGGCGGCTGCCGTCCCGGCGCTGCGCCGCTACCGCATCTGAGGCAGACCCGGCGGGGCCGTCGTCACTCGCTCAGACGGGCCGGTGGATCGCGTAGTGCTCCATCAGCTTGCTCCGGGTCATCTGGAGCCGGTGCGCGAGGATCTCGGCGACGATCCGCACCAGGGAGAGTCCGAGCAGCGGGTCCTCCACGCACACGGCGAGGACCGCCGATGCGTCGAACTCGTAGGCCCGCACGGCGCTGAACGCCTCCGCGCCGAAGTCCCATGCGTACGGCGGGAACAGCCACGACCAGCCGAGCAGGTCGCCCGCGCCGAGCGTGGCCACGGTGACCCGCTGCTGCGGGGTGACCTGCTGGTCGAGCGAGACGGCACCGGAGCGCACGACCCAGAACCGGTCGGCCGTGCCGCCCGCCTCGAAGATCCTGGAGTCCTCGGCGAACGACACCTCCTGCGCGAGCTCCATCAGCCGCTCGCGCTGGGCCTGGGGCAGGGCGGTCAGCAGTTTTATCGCTTTGGTCATGGCACAGGGCTCCTCGCCGGCAGCGGATCCGGAATTCTCCCTACGCCCATTTCAGCCTCTGCCGACGTCCCGGGCACCTCGGGGGACGGAAACGGGCATGAAAAAGCCCTGGCTGGACGGGGGAGACCAGCCAGGGCCGTAAGCGGTGGCGGCGGAGGACGGTACGGTCGACTCCGTGACCACGTATGAATGAACCGTAAACCATCAACGCGTCATCTGTACCCGGGTCAACCGGTCGCGTGACCGGTTTCACTTCGCGGCGGCCCGGCCGGGGTCCACGATCTCGTCCAGCACCCGCAGGACGGCCTCGTAGGCCACCTCCCGCACGGCATCGCCCTGGTGCGACCACCTTTGCGCCTCCTGGGCGGCGAAGGCCCTGGCCCGCCGGATACGGCGCAGCAGTTCGTCCGAGTCCACGACATCGCTCATGCGCGTCCCCTACCCAGGCGCGCGCGGTTCACTTCGCCGGGGCGGCGACCGGTACGTCGAGCGGGCGGGCCAGGCCGACCACGGCCTCGTCCAGCCGCTGCAGATGCCGCAGCACGCGGTCGGTGACCCGGCCGTAGCGCGGGGTCCCCGGCGTCCCGGGCCGCAGCAGGGACGCGATGCTCGGCCCGGTCTCGATCTCGCCCACGCCGGTGTCGTCCCCGTCGGAGACATGCGCGCCGATCACCCCGATGTTGTGCGCGATCCGCCGGCCCGCCTCCCGCAGCCGCGGATCCGCCGCTATCGACGGATGCGTGGGCAGCAGCTCGGCCGTCGCCGCCAGGTACCGCGCGTGATAGGCGCACGTCTCCAGCAGCGCGACGACGTACCGCGCCGTGTCCCGCCGCGCCCGCAACGGCGTGATCGGATGCGTCAACGGCTGCGTGGACGCGCTCAGATCGGCCAGCGCCTGGTCCAGATCCCGCGCCTTGTCGAGCAGTTCGGCCGCGGCCCCGCCGCTGAGCTGGTCGACGGCGGCCTCGGTGACCTCCGTCAGCCGCTCCAGCACGGTGCCGAGGAGTTCGTTCGTACGGCGGTCCGTGTGCACCGGCAGCACCAGCGCCGCCGCGACCACCCCGCAGGCCGCGCCGAGCGCCGTCTCCTCCACCCGCAGCACCAGCACCGACGCGCTGTAGGTGTGCAGCAGCGTGTAGAGCAGGCCCAGCATCGCGGTCACGAAGAACGACATCAGGGTGTACGACAGCGGTGCCGTGTAGAACATCGCGAAGATGAACAGCAGCACCAGCGCGAACGCCGTCCACGTGTGGTGCCCGACCAGCCCGGCCAGGCCGATCCCGGCGACGACCCCCAGGACCGTGCCCAGCAGCCGCCGGTAGCCCTTGACCAGGATCTCGCCCGTGGACGAGGTGTTGAGGAAGACGATCCAGCAGGTCAGCACCGCCCAGTACCAGCGCTGGCTGGACAGGAACTCGCCGCCGACGATGGCCAGCGACGACCCCACCGCGACCTGCACCGCCGCCCGCGTCGTCGGCCGCCGCAGGCCGGTGCGGTCCGCGTCCTCGGCATCGCTCTCCTCGCTGCCAGCGATGGCGATGTCCTCCGCGTCCAGCTCCTCGCGCGAGCGGGTCGTCGCGGGCGTGTCCTCCGACTCGTCCTGCGGCCCGTCCACCGCGATCCGCAGCCCCAGCACCGCCCGCGCGGCCTCACCGATGCCCCGGTACACGTCCTGCACGGCGTCGGGAGCGGGCGGCAGGTTCTCCTCCTCGCGGTACCCGAGCAGCCGGTTGCGCACATGGGACAGCGCCGTGCCCGAGGCCATGCCCGGGGGACGCAGCACCAGCAGCCGCAGCGCCTCCAGATCGCGGCGCAGCGGGTCCGTCGCCTCGTCCCGCACCGGCAGCCGGTCGGCCAGCGGGACCGGCGCCCCCGGCAGATGCAGGGTCAGGGTGTGCCCCCGCTCGGCGCTGCGTGCGGTCAGCAGGAGCAGGCCGAGACGCTCGGCGGCGACCTCGGCGTCGGCGATGCGCCGCTGCACGAGCCGCGCCACCGTCTCGTCGGAGGTCCCGTCCTCCAGCCGGCCCTGGATCAGCAGCGCCGTCTCGTGCAGCCGCGCGGTGCCCTCGCGCACGTCGGCGAGGGCCTTCTCCATGTCGTCGCGGCCGGCGTCGAGCAACGCGAGCTGCGCGGTGACCAGCTGCGCGAACCGTGCCCGGAACGCCCGCCGCAGCCGGTCCAGCGTCCCCGTCGGCGTCTCCGGCACCAGCGCGAACCGCACCAGCGCGCTGCACACGAAGGCCACGCCGATCACGCCGTACAGCCGTGGCAGCGTGGAGACGGTGGCGCCGACGAACAGGGACAGGAAGTAGATCTGGAAGCCGATCAGACCGAGCGCCGTGCCGCGGTCGCCGAAGCGGCGGCTGTAGACCGCGCCGAAGATCAGCAGGACGAAGAAGACGTCACCGGCGACCACCCGCGAGTTCAGGAGCGCGCTCAGTGACACCGAGGCCAGCGCCACCGGCAGTCCCAGGGCCAGCGTCACCGCCTGCTGCCCGCGCTGCTTCTCGCGGATCGCGAACGTCGACACCATCGCGGACATCGCCCCGGCCACCAGATGCGGCACCGCGGCCCCCGCGAGGGAGAGCACGGCGAGGGTGAGGGCGATCGAGCAGACCGTCCGCAGCCCCGCCGCCAGTCGCAGCAGTCCGGGATCGGACGCCGAGACGCGATCCCACACCCGTGCCCACGCCGCCCGTCCCGCTGCCCTCACGCCGCCGTACTCTCCCCAGGTTCACGCCAAGATCCGTAACGCCGATGCTACGGCTCCTGGGTCCCGGACCCTTCGACGCGGTCCCGTACCTGCTCCGGGGAGAGGTACGAGTCGGTGTACTCGAAGTCCTTCAGCGTGGCCGGTTTGCGCGCCTGGAAGCCGGTGCGCACGAAGTCGTCGCCCGCCAGCGCGTTCAGCGTCCAGTTCGTCGCGACCCGGACCTTGGCGACGTTCGTCCGCAGCGCCGACCAGTGGTAGCCGCGGGCCACGACCTGGGCGGGGAAGCCGCGCAGTTCGATGCCGAGCGGCTTGGACACCGCGTCCTTGCCGCCGAGGTCCACGACCAGTCCGAGGTCCTTGTGGACGTACGGCTTCAGCGGCTGGTTGCGCAGGGTCGCGATCACGTTGTCCGCCACGACCCTGCCCTGCCGCATGGCGTGCTGCGCGGTCGGCGGGCAGATCGCGCCGTCCCCGCCCTTGGCCTCGTCGGGCACCGCGCCGGCGTCGCCGAGCGCGAACACCCCGTCCTGGCCGGGCAGGTTCATGTCGGCGGTGACCGCGAGCCGCCCGCGCACCGTCTCCGCGCCGAGCGTCGCGATCAGCGGGCTGGCGACCACGCCGGCCGTCCAGATCAGCGTGCGGGTCGGCACCACCCGGCCGTCGGTGAAGGTGACCTCCTCCGGGCCCGCCTTCGCGATGGAGACACCCAGGGAGATGTCGATCCCGCGCCGGGTCAGGACCTCCTGCGCACTCCTGCCGAGCTTGTCGCCCAGCTCGGGCATCAGCTTCGGCGCGATGTCGATGAGGTGCCACTTGATCAGGCCCGGGTCCAGCCGCGGATAGCGCTTGACGGCGGCGTGCGTCAGCTTCTGCAGACAAGCCGCCGTCTCTGTACCGGCGTACCCGCCGCCCACCACCACGAACTGCAGCCGCGACGCCTTCTCCGCCGGGTCGTCGCTCGCGTCCGCGAGGTCCAGCTGCGTGATGACGTGGTCGCGGATGTACGCGGCCTCCGCGAGGGTCTTCATCCCGAAGGCGTGGTCCGTCAGCCCGGGGATGTCGAAGGTGCGGGTGATGCTGCCGGGGGACAGCACGATGTAGTCGTAGGGCTCGTTCACGATCTCGTCGTTGATCGTGCGGATCACACAGACCTTGGCCTTGATGTCCACACCGATCGCGCCGCCCGGGATGATCCGCGTGCGGTACCTGCTGCTGCGGCGCAGCGAGACGGCGATCGACTGCGGGGTCAGGACGCCGGAGGCGACCTGGGGCAGCAGGGGCAGATAGAGCTGGTAGGAGAACGGCGTCACCAGCGTGACGTCGGCCTCCTCCGGGGTCAGTTTCCTCTCCAGGCGGCGAACGCACTCCACTCCTGCGAAGCCTGCGCCAACCACCAGGATCCTCGGTCGTGTCACGGTGTTCATCCCTTCTGCGGCTCCAGGCGGTCTGCCTCGACGCCGTACGCCTGCCCCTGGATCGCTGCTTCGCACCACAGTCGATCCCACCGTGCCGGGAGCCGTTCCGCCAGCTGAGCGCGGCAGGCAGACGAACGCGTGGGCACCAGCATGCCCCGCCGGGGCCGTCCGTACGCCGTGCGTGTGTGAACAAATGGCGTACCCGAATGACCTTCGACCCGGCTCTCGGCGATCGTTCCTGACCGTAGAGTGCACGCCATGTCGCACACTCAGCCCGAGCAGGGGTCAGGCTTCCGCACCCAGAACATCGACGCCGGAAACGTGACGCGGCTGGTGGCCGCGCTCGACATCCAGGAAGCCAATCCAGGCGTACGACGACTGCGCGCATGGGCGCACGAGGCACTCGCCGCGGGCGGCGGCGAACACGCCCTCGACGTCGGGGCCGGCACCGGCTCGACCACCCGCGAACTGGCCGCCGCCGTCGGCCCGAACGGGTCGGCGCTCGGCGTCGAACCCAACCCGGGGCTGCGCGCGGTCGCCGAGGAACGCGCCGCGTCGGCCGGGAACCCCGCCCGCTTCACCGACGGCGACGCGCTGTCCCTGCCGGTGCCGGACGCCTCCGTCGACGTCGTCTGGTGCGAACGGGTGCTCCAGCACCTCACGGAACCCGACAAGGCCGTCTCCGAGATCGCCCGCGTACTGCGCCCCGGCGGACGCGTGGCCCTCCTCGACACCGACTGGGCGACGACGATCCTGCACCCGGGCGACCCCGAGATCACGGCCGCGTTCACCTCCGGCGCCCTCACCGGCGCGGTCAACCCCTACTCGGGACGCCGGCTCGTGGGCCAGCTCAGTGCCGCCGGACTCGTCGTCGACGACCGCGGCTCGCAGGCGCTGCTCCAGGACCACCGGTCGGTGGCCTGGCCCCTGATCCGCATGCTCGGCGAGTCCGCGGTGCGCCGCGGCGCGCTCACCGAGGCCCAGCGCGACCGCGCCTACGTCGACCTCACCGAGGCCGCCGAGCACGGCGCGCTGCACATGTCCGTCACGATGTTCGCGGTCGTCGCCCACCGCCCGGAGTGACACCCGGCCGCACGGACCACCGCCCGAAGTGATCCCGGGCCGGCGAGGTCACCGGAACACGTTGTCCGCGTCGTCCCAGCCCGACACCTGCTCGTCGGCCGTCGGCGGCTGCGGGGTACGCGCGCGTGCCTGGTACATCGCGTCGATCTCGAACGCGTAGTGCCGCACGATCGCGTCCCTGCGCAGCTTCATCGACGGCGTCAGCAGCCCGCCCGCGACGTCGAACGGCTGCGGCAGCACCCGGAACACCCGGATCGACTCGGCGCGCCCCACAGGGCTGTTGGCGGCCGCGACGGCCCGGGTGATCTCCTCCCGCAGCGCGTTCTCCTCGCGCGCCTCCCGGCCCCGCGCGTCGCTCTGCAGCGCGAGACCGGCCCGCCAGTGCGCGACGAACTCCGGGTCCAGGGTGAGCAGCGCCCCCACACAGGGGCGGTCGTCGCCGACGACCACCGCCTGATGGATCAGCGGATGCATCCGCAGCCGGTTCTCCAGCGCGGCCGGCGCGACGCTCTTGCCGCTGCTGGTGATGATGATGTCCTTCTTGCGGCCGGTGATCGTCAGATAGCCCTCGGTGTCCAGCCGTCCGATGTCCCCGGTGGCCAGCCAGCCCGCGTGCAGGACGGCCCGCGTCGCCCGCTCGTCGTTGATGTAGCCCTGGAACACCGACGGCCCGTTCACCATGATCTCGCCGTCCTCGGCGACCCGGATCTCCGTGCCCGGCAGCGCCTGCCCGACCGTGCCGATCTTCTCCCGGCCCAGCGGCTGCATCGTGACCCCGCCCGCGGTCTCCGTGAGGCCGTAGCCGTCGTGCACGGGGATGCCGATCCCCGAGTAGAACAGGGACAGTTCCCGGTTCAGCGGGGAGCCGCCCGACGTGGCGCCCACCACCCGGCCGCCCAGTCCCGAGCGCAGTTTGCGGTACACCGTCCGCTCGAACACGGCGTGCTGGAGCCGCAGATCGAAGGCGGGGCCCGAGCCCCGGCCCAGTCTCTGTCTCTCCTCGGCCGCGGCGAACTCCCGCGCGGTCGCCGCCGCCCGGTCGAACAGGGCGCCTCGGCCGCCCTGTTGGGCCGTACGGAGAAAGTTCTTGTAGATCTTCTCGAAGATCGACGGCACCGCGTACAGATAGGTCGGCCGGAACGAGCGCAGGCCCGACACCAGCGCTTCCTCCGTCATCTCCGGCTCATGGGCCATCACCCAGCCGCCGCGCATGCACATGGCCTGGATCATCAGCCCGTACACGTGCGAGAACGGCAGGAAGGCCAGCACGGACGGCTGTTCACCCGGGGCCGCCGCCGTCTGCGACCAGCCCGCGAGCAGGGTGTCGACGGGGCTGGCCAGGCTGCGGTGGCTCAGGGCGCAGCCCATGGGGCGGCCCGAGGTGCCCGAGGTGTAGGCGATGACCGCGGTCGAGTCCGGCATCACGATCCGGCGCAGCGAGTCCACCGTGGTCTGCGGTATGTACGTGCCCCGCTCCGCGATCTGGGCCAGCGCCCCGGAGTCCAGCTGCCAGACGTGCCGCAGCAGCGGCAGCGCGGCGCACACCGTGCCGACCGTCATGATGCCCTGCTCGTCCTCCACCACCACGGCCACGCAGTGGGCGTCCCGCAGGATCCACTCGACCTGCTCCCGCGAGGACGTCGGATGCACCGGCACGACCTCGGCGCCCACCGCCCACAGGGCGTGGCTGAGCACCGTCCACTCGTACCGCGTGCGGGCCATGATCGCGACCCGGCTGCCCGGCGAGATCCCGGACGCGATCAACCCCTTGGCCAGGTCGACGACTTCGTCCCGCAGCTCTACGGCGGTCACCTCCTCCCACACCGTGGAGGAGGAGTCCGCCCGCCGTGCGACCAGCGGACGGGTCGGATCGAGGACGGCGGTCTCGAAGACGCTGTCGGCGAGGCCGCCGGTCAGGGTGGAGGTGGGGGGTGGAGCGACGGCGAAGTCGCGCATGCGCTGCTCCTGGGTTGTACGGGGCGTGACGCGGCCGATCATTACTGTTATCGACGGTGCTCGAATGTAGCCCAGGTGTGAGCGATTGGTGAGGGGAACAGGGAAGTGCTCTCGCGGAGTTTGGCGGTCGGCCGGAAATGACTCGACGGCACGGGGGCGCGAGGGCATGGAGGCGGCGGATCTCGGCGAGGTGCGGGCACCCGGCTTCGGCTGTCAGGACACCGACGAGACCGCCCGCACACCGCCCTCATGGCACAGCAGCACCGTCCTGCCCGCAGGTCACCCCGGTGTCAGCCACACCGTCGCCAACGGCGGCAGCGTCAGCCGGACATGGCCGTCCTCCGGCTTGACCGGATCACGGTTGATCACGTCGCTTCCGCCGTAGAGCGCGGAGTCGGTGTTGAGGATCTCCCGCCAGGCGGGGACGTCGTCCGGGACGCCGAGGCGGTAGTCCTCGCGGACCACGGGGGAGAAGTTGCTGACGGCGAGGAGCGGCGAGCCCTCCGCGTCGAATCTCAGGAACGCGAAGACGTTGTCCTCGGCCGCGTCCCCCGTCACCCAGCGGAAGCCGCCGGGATCGGTGTCGCGCTGCCAGAGTGCGGGGGTCGCGCGATAGGCCGCGTTGAGGTCCCGGACGAGATCCTGGACGCCCCGGTGGTCGGGTGCGGCGTCGTAGCCGGGGTCCAGCAGCCACCAGTCGGGGCCGTGGGGCTCCGACCACTCGGCGCCCTGGGCGAACTCCTGTCCCATGAAGAGGAGTTGCTTGCCGGGGTGGGCCCACATGAACCCCAGGTACGCGCGGTGGTCGGCGCGCTGCTGCCACCAGTCGCCCGGCATCTTCGACACCAGCGCCCGCTTGCCGTGCACCACTTCGTCGTGCGAGATCGGCAGGACGTAGTTCTCGCTGTACGCGTACACCATGGAGAACGTCATCTCGTGGTGGTGGAACTTGCGGTGCACGGGCTCGTGCGCCATGTAGCCGAGCGAGTCGTGCATCCAGCCCATGTTCCACTTGAACCCGAAGCCGAGACCGCCGGTGTCGGTCGGCCGGGTCACCCCGTCCCAAGCGGTCGACTCCTCGGCGATCGTCACCACACCGGGCACCCTGCGGTACACGGTCGCGTTCATCTCCTGGAGGAAGGCCACCGCGTCCAGGTCCTCGCGCCCGCCATGGACGTTGGGGGTCCACTGCCCCGAGTCGCGCGAGTAGTCGAGGTAGAGCATCGAGGCGACCGCGTCCACGCGCAGGCCGTCGATGTGGAACTCCTCGCACCAGTAGACGGCGTTCGCCACGAGGAAGTTGCGCACCTCGGTCCGCCCGAGGTCGAACTCGTACGTCCCCCAGTCCGGATGCTCGGCCCGCCGCGCGTCCCCGGGCTCGTACAGCGGCTCCCCGTCGAACCGGGCCAACGCCCAGTCGTCCTTGGGGAAATGCGCCGGAACCCAGTCCATGATCACGCCGATGCCGGCCTGGTGCAGCGCGTCGACGAGAAACCTGAAGTCGTCGGGGGTGCCGAGGCGGGCGGTCGGGGCGTAGAAACCGGTGACCTGGTAGCCCCAGGAACCGCCGAAGGGGTGCTCGGTGACCGGCATGAACTCGACGTGGGTGAAGCCGAGTTCGTTGACGTAGGCGGGCAGCTCCACGGCGAGCTGACGGTACGTCAAGCCAGGTCGCCAGGAGGCGATATGGACCTCGTAGACCGAGAAGGGCGCCTCGTGGACCGGGATCTGTGCCCGCCGGGCGAGCCAGGCCTGGTCCTGCCACTCGTAGTGCGAGGCCGTCACGATGGACGCGGTGGCGGGCGGTACCTCCGTGCGGCGGGCCATCGGATCGGCCTTCAGGAGGCGCTCGCCGTGCCGGGAGGTGATCTCGAACTTGTACCGCGCGCCCTCGCCGACGCCCGGCAGGAACAGCTCCCACACACCCGACGAGCCGAGCGACCGCATCGGGAACGCCGTACCGTCCCAGGAGCTGAACTCCCCGCAGACGCGCACCCCTTGGGCGTTCGGCGCCCACACCGTGAACCGGGTGCCGGCCACCCCGCCGTGCGTCATCGGCTCCGCGCCGAGCGCCTTCCACAACTCCTCGTGCCGCCCCTCACGGATGAGATGCAGATCGAGGTCGCCGAGGGCGGGCAGGAAACGGTACGGGTCGTGGACCTCCTGCTCGTCCCCCTCCGTGTACGACACCAGCAGCGTGTACTCCGGGAGCGCGGCGAGCGGCAGCACGCCCGAGAAGAGACCGCCCCCGTCGGAGGCGAGCGGAGTGCGCGTCCCCTCGACCACGACGCTCACGGCCCGCGCGTACGGCCGCAGCACGCGGAAGGCGAACCCGCCGGGCACCGCGTGCGCGCCGAGCAGCGCGTGCGGGTCGTGGTGAGCGCCGGAGAGGAGGCGGTCGCGGTCGACGGGGTCCAGGGGAGCGGAGGCACCCGCGGGAGCGGGTGCGGGCGGGCCGCCCGCCTCCTGAGGTGACGTGTCGCGCAGGGCCACGGAGTTCAGCCTCCTCGGACGGCGAGACGCTCGATCGCCGCCATGGGTACGGGAAGCCAGTCCGGACGGTGTCTGGCCTCGTACAGCACTTCATACACGGCGCGGTCCGTCTCGTACGCGCGCAGCAGGGCGTGCTTGGTCCGCGGGTCCCAGCCGGCCCGGGCCGCGTAGCCTGCGCAGAAGGCCTCCCGGCAGCGGAGCGCCCACTGCGGGCGCCAGGGCCGGCGCTGCCGGGCCGCGTAGTCGAAGGACCGCAGCATCCCGGCGATGTCCCGCACCGGGGACTGCGCGCTGCGCCGCTCGGCCAGCGGCTTGGACGGCTCGCCCTCGAAGTCGATGACGAACCAGTCGCGGCCGGCCCGCAGCACCTGGCCGAGATGCAGATCGCCGTGGATGCGCTGGGCGGCCGGCCCGGCATCGCGGCCGACGAGCGCCCCGAACGCGGTCCGCAGCCCCGGCACGAACGGCCGCAACGCGGGCACGGAGTGCGCGGCGGCCTCCAGGCGTTCGGTCATCGCCGCCGCCGTACGGTCGTTCTCGGCGAGGGTCCGGTCGTCGGACGGGAAGGCCGCGGCCAGCGCGAGATGGACATCGGCGGTCGCCTGCCCCAACTCGTAGGCCTCGGTGGTGAATTCGTCCCCGTCGGCGAGGGCGCGCAGCGCGAGCGCCCAGCCGTCGGAGGCGTCCGGGAGGAACGGCTGGAGCACCCCGAGCGTCGCGGCCCGCGGCTCCGCCGTCCGGAACCACGCCACCGGCGCCGGGACCCGCTCGCAGCCCCGCGCCGCCAGCGCGCCCGGCAGTTCCAGGTCCGGGTTGACCCCGGGCTGGATGCGGCGGAACACCTTCAGGATGAACCGGTCGCCGTACACCAGGGAGGAGTTGGACTGCTCCGCGCCCAGCAGCCGGGGCGTGAGCCCGGCGGGCAGGGAGACCGACGGGTCCGCCTCGAAGTGCAGGGGACCCGTCGTACCGGGGTGCCGCAGCCGCTCCAGCAGCAGTTCCGCCGACCGCGGGTCCTGGAGGGCGTCGTAGAGCACGAGACCGGCCAACTGCCCCTCCCGCACCCGGCCGATGAAGGCCCGGGCCAGTCGCGGCGAGACGTGTTCCCTTACGCCGAGCAGGAGTTGGTAGCAGTCGCCGGGCGGGGGAGTGCCGCCCGGCGAGGGAACCGGCGTGTGGGAGGCGTGGACCAGCACATGCAGGCAGCCGGGGAAGAGTTCCGTCGTGCTGAGCACGTCGAGGTCGGCCACCGGCCGGTCTTTGCCGGCGAACCAGCGCTGCCTGGGCAGCCATTCACGCAGCAGCCCGGCGAGCGTGGCCGGAGGCCGGTCGACGCCGGGGCTGCTCAGTCGGAGGGGGGCGGTCTTCGGCATGGTGACGCGTCCTTTCGCGGGCCCATCCTCAAAGTCGTCGGCCGGTGCGGGGAGCGGCTCGCGGGAGCCGGAACCAGTAGAAGCCGTGCCCCGCGAGCGTCAGCAGGTAGGGCAGTTCACCGATCGCCGGGAACCGCACCCCGCCGATCAGCTCCACGGGATGCCGGCCCGCGAACTCCCGCAGATCGAGCATGGTGGGCTGCGCGAACCGGGAGAAGTTGTGCACGCACAGCACGAGGTCGTCCTCGTACTCGCGCAGGAACGCGATCACCGCCGCGTTCGTCGACTGGAGTTCGGTGTACGAGCCGAGTCCGAAGGCCGGGTTCTGCTTGCGGATCTCGATCATGCGGCGGGTCCAGTGCAGCAGCGAGGAGGGCGACGACATGGACGCCTCGACGTTGGTGACCTGGTAGCCGTAGACGGGGTCCATGATGGCCGGCAGGAAGAGCCGTCCCGGGTCGCACGTGGAGAAGCCCGCGTTCCGGTCGGGTGTCCACTGCATGGGGGTGCGGACGGCGTCGCGGTCGCCGAGCCAGATGTTGTCGCCCATGCCGATCTCGTCGCCGTAGTAGAGGATCGGCGAGCCGGGGAGCGAGAGCAGCAGGGCCGTGAACAGCTCGATCTGGTTGCGGTCGTTGTCCAGCAGGGTCGCGAGGCGCCTGCGGATGCCGATGTTGGCGCGCATACGCGGGTCCTTCGCGTACTCGGCCCACATGTAGTCGCGTTCCTCGTCGGTGACCATTTCGAGGGTCAGCTCGTCGTGGTTGCGCAGGAAGATGCCCCACTGGCAGTTCGAGGGAATCGCGGGGGTCTTCGCGAGGATCTCCGACACCGGGTAGCGGGACTCGCGGCGGACGGCCATGAAGATGCGGGGCATGACCGGGAAGTGGAATGCCATGTGGCATTCGTCGCCGCCGCTCTGGAAGTCGCCGAAGTAGTCGACGACGTCCTCGGGCCACTGGTTCGCCTCGGCCAGCAGCACGGTGTCCGGATACATCGCGTCGATCTCGCGGCGGACGCGCTTCAGGAACTCGTGACTCGCGGGCAGGTTCTCGCAGTTGGTGCCCTCGGCCGCGTAGAGATAGGGGACGGCGTCGAGGCGGAAGCCGTCGATGCCCAGGTCCAGCCAGAACTTCAGCGCCGAGATGATCTCCTCCTGGACGGCCGGGTTCTCGTAGTTGAGGTCCGGCTGGTGGGAGAAGAAGCGGTGCCAGAAGTACTGCTTGCGGACGGGGTCGAAGGTCCAGTTGGAGGCTTCGGTGTCGACGAAGATGATGCGGGCGTCGGGGTACTGCTTGTCGTCGTCGGCCCACATGTAGTAGTCGCCGTAGGGGCCGTCGGGGTCGCGGCGGGATTCCTGGAACCACGGGTGCTGGTCGCTGGTGTGGTTCATGACGAAGTCGATGATGACGCGCATGCCGCGTTGGTGGGCGGAGTCGACGAACTCGACGAAGTCGGCGAGGTCGCCGAACTCGGGGAGGACGGCGGTGTAGTCGGAGACGTCGTAGCCGCCGTCGCGGAGGGGGGACTTGAAGAAGGGGGGCAGCCAGAGGCAGTCGACGCCGAGCCACTGGAGGTAGTCGAGTTTGGCGGTGATGCCCTTGAGGTCACCGACGCCGTCGCCGTTGCTGTCCTGGAAGGAGCGGACCAGGACCTCGTAGAAGACGGCGCGTTTGAACCAGTCGGGGTCCCGGTCCTTGGCGGGAGTGTCCTCGAAGGTGTCGTGGACCGGTTCGTTGACAGTCATGAAGCTCTTGACCCTCCGCTCTGTGTGGACCGCCGGACGTGGAGCACGTGCGCGGGTGCCCTGCCGGGTTCCAGACGCACATAGTTGGTCCTGCCCCACTGATAGGACTCGCCCGTCAGTTCGTCGTACACCGACGTGGATTCGTCTGTTTCCAGGCCGAGTTGCGGCATGTCCAACGAGACCGTGGCCTCCTGGGTGTGGTGCGGGTCGAGGTTGACCACGACCAGGACCGTGTCCTCACCCGTGGTCTTGCTGTACGCGATCACCGCGTCGTTGTCCGTCTCGTGAAAGCGGAGATTCCTGAGCCGGTGCAGCGCCGGGTGGCGGCGCCTGATGTCGTTGAGCCTGCCCAGCAGTGGCGCGATGCTCCGTCCTTCCCGCTCCGCGGACTCCCAGTCGCGGGGCCGGAGTTGGTACTTCTCCGAGTCGAGGTACTCCTCGCTGCCCGGCCGGAGAGGAGTGTTCTCGCAGAGTTCGTAGCCGCTGTAGACACCCCAGGTCGGGGAGAGGGTGGCGGCGAGTACCGCCCGTAGTTCGAAGGCGGGCCGGCCGCCGTGCTGGAGGAACTCGTGGAGGATGTCGGGGGTGTTCACGAAGAGGTTGGGCCGCATGTAGGCGGCGGCCTCGCCCGACAGTTCGCT
>NZ_JBIVED010000010.1:0-382086 GCF_044747445.1 Streptomyces sp. NPDC090083
ATCTCCATGCCCAGTTCGGCGGCCCGGGTGACGAACGCGTCGAAGTCCTCCAGGGTGCCGAGCTGGGGGTGGATGGCGTCGTGGCCGCCTTCGGGTGAGCCGATGGCCCAGGGGACGCCGACGTCCTCGCGTCCGGCGGAGAGGGTGTTGTTGGGGCCTTTGCGGAAGGTGGTGCCGATGGGGTGGATCGGTGGCAGGTAGACGACGTCGAAGCCCATGGCGGCGATCTTGTCGAGTCGTTTCGCGGCGGTGCGGAAGGTGCCGTGGGGCTGGGCCGGGGTGCCCTCGGAGCGCGGGAAGAACTCGTACCAGGCGCCGTAGAGGGCGCGTTCCCGCTCGACCAGGAGAGGGCGCGGCTCGGAGACCGTCACCAGGTCCCGCAGCGGATGGCGGGCGAGGACCTTGTCCACCTCCGGTGTCAGCGCGGCGGCGAGCCGGGACATGGGCGGACGGGTCTCGTCGCGGAGGGCGGTGACGGCGGTGCGCAGGACGGGCCGGAGGCCCTTGCCCTTGGGAACGCCGGCGATGGCGCGCTCGTACAGGCGCGCGCCCTCCTCCAGGACCAGGTCCGTGTCCATGCCGGCCGGGATCTTGATCCGGGCGTGGTGGCGCCAGGTGGTGACCGGGTCGCTCCAGGCCTCCACGGTGTAGGACCAGCGGCCCGGCGCGTCCGGGGTGACCTCGGCGCCCCAGCGGTCGGTGCCGGGGGCGAGTTCCCGCATCGGGGTCCACGGACCCGGACGGCCCTCCGGGTCGTACAGGACCGCGTTCGCGGCGACCGCGTCGTGGCCCTCACGGAAGACGAGGGCCGAGACCTCGAACGACTCACCGGTCACCGCCTTGGCGGACCGGTGGCCGTGCTGGACGACCGGCCGGACATCGAGGACGGGGATGCGTCCGATGCCGGGCGATGTGCCGTCCGCGGAGGGTGGCTCCGGGACGGGTGGTGCCGTGCCGGCGGGGCGCCCGGGGGGCGTGGCCGCGCCGGGTGTCGGGGGTGCTGACGAGTGGTGCGTGGCGGGCATGACCGCTCCTGTCCGCGTCAACGTAGGTGTGGGCGGATGGCTGTGGGGAGGTGGGTCCTGCGAAGAAGATCCCGTGGTGCGTCTGGGGGCGTACCGGTGGAGCCTTCCCACCCTATTCGTGTTAGCAATCCGGCAGGTTGCTAACTACTTACGCGCAGATCTCCACAGAAAGATCCGGCCCCGTCCAGGGCGAACGGGGCCGGAGCCGTCACTCCCGCACTACGACCGCGGTACTTGCAGAAGTTTGTCCGGCGAACCGGGCCCCGCGCCGGACACCTTGCCGGAAACCGCCTCCGCGACGAGCGCGGCGGAGACCTGGGCGGGGGTGGCGTGCGGGTGAACGCCGAGCTGGACGGCCGCGGCTCCGGCCGCATGGGGTGATGCCATCGACGTACCCGAGTAGGTCGCCTTCGCCGTGTCACTGGCATAGGACGCGGAGGTGATCGAGACGCCCGGGGCGAACAGGTCGACGGACGGACCGAAGTTCGAGAAGGCGGCCCGTGCGTCGTTCCTGCCGACGGCGCCGACCGTGATGGCCTCCTTCACGTCCGCGGGGGAGTACAGGCCGGCCGGCTGCCCGTCGTTGCCCGCCGCGACCGTGTAGGTGACTCCGGAGGCGATCGAGTTGCGTACGGCCGCGTCCAGCTGGGCGTTGTGGTGGCCGCCCAGGCTGAGGTTGGCGACCGCGGGTTTGCGCGCGTGCCGGGTGACCCAGTCGATGCCCGCGATGACCTGCGAGGTCGTACCGGCCCCGGCGTTGTCCAGGACGCGTACGGCGACGACCCTGGCCTTCTTGGCGACGCCGTACGTGGTGCCGGCGATCGTGCCGGCGACATGGGTGCCGTGACCGTTGCCGTCCTGGGCGGTGGCGTCGTCGTCGACGAAGTCCCAGCCGTAGGAGGCCCGGCCGCCGAAGTCCCTGTGGGTGATGCGGATGCCGGTGTCGATCACGTACACCGTCACGCCGCTGCCCCCGGAGGCCGGCGAGGTGTAGCTCCTGTCCAGCGGCAGACCCGGCTGGTCGAGCCGGTCGAGACCCCAGGACGGCGGATCGTGCTGGACACGGCCGGTGCCGCGGCTGCCGCTGTCCAGGGTGACGCGGGTGTCCTGGGAGACCGAGGCGACCTCGGGGTCCGCGGCGAGGAGCCGTGCCTGTCTCTCGTTCGCCTCGACGGCGTAGCCGTTCAGGGCCGTGCCGTAGGTGTGGCGTATTTTCGCCCCGTATTTCTCCGCGAGGCCCTTTCCGGCGGCCGACGGAGCCTTCGTTGCCCCCTTCAGCGTCACCAGATAGCTGCCGCTGACGGAACCGGGTGCACCGGCGCCGAGTACGGTCCCCTCCGGTGCGGCGTGCGCGGGCAGGGTGACGGCCGACAGCACCACGACTGTGGTGACCGCGGTCAGGCCCCCCGCCCGGCGCAGACGCCGCGTACGCGTCCGTGCCATGTCGAGTTCCCCTCCTTCAACTCTCCACGGGGCAGCCTCTCGTGAGGCGCGAAGCACCACAAGGGCGCATGAGGGGTCCCAATGGGTTCAGGATGGTGGTAATCGGCCCGTCCGGCGGGGAGGGCGGCGTGCTTCGGACCGATGGAGATCCGCGGCGAAGCTCCCAGCGGGGGCACCACCATCGCCGGTACCGTCATCACACACGACGACACACATTGCCGTGTGTCATCCTGCGAAGCGCCGAGGTGGAGCTGTGAAGGCGATCCGTCGATTCACCGTCCGTCCCGTTCTCCCCGAACCCCTCCGACCTCTCAGCGACCTGGCGCGCAATCTGCGCTGGTCCTGGCACGCCGACACCCGCGATCTCTTCCAGTCCGTGGACCCCGAACGCTGGGCCGCCGCGGAACACGATCCCGTACGACTCCTCGGCAGCGTCTCCGCCGAGCGCCTCACGGAGCTGGCCGAGGACAGCCGATTCCTGCGCCGGCTCACCGAGGTCGCCGGAGACCTCGCCGACTACGTGGGCGGTGACCGCTGGTATCAGACCCAGGCCGCCGACCGTGAACTCCCCGCCGCCGTCGCCTACTTCTCGCCCGAGTTCGGCGTCACGGCCGCCCTGCCCCAGTACTCCGGCGGTCTCGGCATCCTCGCCGGCGACCATCTCAAATCGGCCAGCGACCTCGGCGTACCGCTGATCGGTGTCGGACTCCTGTACCGGCACGGCTACTTCCGCCAGTCGCTGTCCCGGGACGGCTGGCAGCAGGAGCACTATCCCGTCCTCGACCCGAACGAACTCCCGGTGGCGCTGCTGCGGGAGGAGGACGGCTCCCCGGCCAAGGTCTCCCTCGCACTGCCCGGCGGGCGCTCGCTGCACGCCCGGATCTGGCTCGCGCAGGTCGGCCGGGTCCCGCTGCTGATGCTCGACTCGGACGTCGAGGACAACGACCCGGGCGAGCGCGGTGTGACCGACGTCCTCTACGGCGGCGGCAGTGAACACCGGCTGCTGCAGGAGATGCTGCTCGGCATAGGGGGTGTGCGGGCGGTCCGGACGTACTGCCGGCTGACCGGTCACCCCGAGCCCGAGGTGTTCCACACGAACGAGGGACACGCGGGCTTCCTCGGCCTGGAGCGGATCGCCGAACTCTGCGACGCGGGGCTGGACTTCGAGGCCGGCCTGGAGGCGGTGCGGGCCGGCACGGTCTTCACCACGCACACGCCCGTACCGGCCGGAATCGACCGTTTCGACCGGGAGCTGGTGGCCAGGCACTTCGGTCCCGGGGCCGAACTCCCTCGCATGGACGTCCAGCACATCCTGAGCCTCGGCATGGAGACCTACCCGGGCGGCGAGCCCAACCTGTTCAACATGGCCGTGATGGGCCTGCGGCTGGGGCAACGGGCCAACGGCGTCTCCCTGTTGCACGGTCAGGTCAGCCGCGAGATGTTCTCCGGGCTCTGGCCGGGCTTCGACGCCGAGGAGGTGCCGATCACCTCCGTGACCAACGGGGTGCACGCGCCGACCTGGGTCGCCCCCGAGGTGCTACGGCTCGGCTCCCGGCAGATCGGCGCGAACCGCACCGAGGACGCGCTGACGGTGGGCGGTTCGGACCGCTGGGACGCGGTCGCGGAGATCCCGGACCAGGACATCTGGGAGCTCCGCCGCGAGCTGCGCGAACAGCTGGTCGTGGAGGTACGGGAGCGGCTGCGCGCGTCCTGGCGTCAACGCGGCGCCGGATCGGCCGAGTTGGGCTGGATCGACGGCGTCCTCGACCCGGACGTCCTGACGATCGGCTTCGCGCGCCGCGTCCCGTCGTACAAGCGGCTGACGCTGATGCTGCGTGACCGGGACCGGCTGATGGACCTCCTCCTGCACCCGGACCACCCGATCCAGATCGTGGTGGCGGGCAAGGCGCACCCGGCGGACGACGGGGGCAAGCGGCTGGTGCAGGAGCTGGTGAGGTTCGCGGACGACCCGCGCGTCCGGCACCGCATCGTCTTCCTGCCCGACTACGGCATGGCGATGGCGCAGAAGCTCTACCCCGGCTGCGACATCTGGCTCAACAACCCGCTCCGCCCGCTGGAGGCCTGCGGCACCAGCGGGATGAAGGCGGCGCTGAACGGCTGCCTCAACCTCTCGGTCCTGGACGGCTGGTGGGACGAGTGGTTCCAGCCCGACTTCGGCTGGGCGATCCCCACGGCGGACGGCACGGGCACGGACCCCGACCACCGGGACGACGTGGAGGCCGCGGCGCTCTACGACCTCCTGGAGCAGCGGGTCACCCCGCGCTTCTACGAGCGCGGTCAGGACGGTCTCCCCGACCGCTGGATCGAAATGGTGCGCAGGACCCTGACGTTGCTCGGGCCGAAGGTCCTCGCCGGGCGCATGGTCCGCGAGTACGTGGAGCGGCTGTACGCCCCTGCCGCGCACGCCCATCGCGCGATGACCCCGGACGCGGCGCGGGAACTCGCCGCGTGGAAGGGCCGGGTGCGGTCCGTCTGGCACGGGGTGACCGTCGACCACGTGGAGACGTCGGCGGCCACGGCCACGGCGGAGCTGGGTACGACGCTCAACCTCCGGGTGCGGGTGGGGTTGGCGGGGCTTGCTCCGGATGATGTGGAAGTGCAGGCGGTGTCGGGGCGCGTTGACCCGGAGGACCGGATCGGGGACGCGGTGACGGTGCCCCTGAAGCCGGTGGGGGGTCCTGACGCGGAGGGGCACTGGCTGTACGAGGGGCCGCTCGAACTGGATCGCACCGGGCCCTATGGGTACACGGTGCGGATTCTGCCCGCGCACCGACTGCTGGCGTCCGGTGCGGAGTTGGGGCTGGTCGCGGTGCCCTCCGAGGACGGGGTGGAGGGTGCGGGGGTGTTGATGCGGTAGCTCTTCGTCCGCGGGTCCGCCGTGGCTGGTCGCGCAGTTCCCCGCGCCCCTGTGGGGCGCGGGTGGTCCCCTCCCTACACCTCCGAGTACGGCGCGCACATCTGGCGCAGCGTGCCGCCGAGCTTCCGGGCGTACGCGTGCTGCAGGCCCCTGGTCGCCGGGCCGCCCAGGCGGGCGTACCACTTGGCGGCCCGGCTGAAGGCGGCGACCGTGAACCAGACCGTGCCGTCACCGGTGCGGTCGACGACGAAGGACTCCTCGCCGGATTCGGGGTGGCCGGGGAGGGTGCCGTAGGCCCAGCCCGCGCGGCGGTGTTCCTCCAGGGTCCAGACGATGCGGCAGGGGGCCTTGATGAGGCCGGCGAGGGTGACCGTCACGTCCACGCCGGGGGCCGCCTTGTCCGCGGACGCCTCGATGCCGATCCCCGTCTCGCGCTGGACTTCCCAGGTCATGACCGCTTCGGCGGCCCGGCGGAAGACCTTCTCGCCCTCGCCGAGACGTGTGCGCACATACAGGGGGTGGAAACCCGGGGGGCAGAAGCCGCGTTCGCGGGTCGCGCCGACGTCGTCGTACGTGAAGGACATGGGACCCAAGAGTAGGGCGGTACCCGGAGGTGCCTTCGCTCCGGGTACCGCCCTGTGCTCTAACCTGTCAACTCCGTTGCCGTCAGCTGACGTTGACGGCCGACCAGGTGGCCGCCACCGCGTTGTACTCGGCGGAACCGGAGCCGTAGAGTGCCGCCGCCGCGCTGAGGGTGCCGGTGCGGGCCGACTTGTAGTTGGTGGTCGACGTGAAGTAGGTCGTCAGCGCCTTGTACCAGATCTGCAGCGCCTTGGCGCGGCCGATGCCGGTGAGGGTGGCGCCGTTGCTCGTCGGCGAGTTGTAGCTCACGCCGTTGATGGTCTTCGCGCCGCTGCCCTCGGACAGCAGGTAGAAGAAGTGGTTGGCGACGCCGGACGAGTAGTGGACGTCCTTGTTGCCGACCGTGGAGGACCAGTAGTCGGCGCTGCCGCCGTCCTTGCTGGGCTTGTCCATGTAGCGCAGCGGGGTGCCGTCGCCGTTGATGTTGATCTTCTCGCCGATGAGGTAGTCGCCGACGTCGCTGCTGTTGTTGGCGTAGAACTCGACGCCGGTGCCGAAGATGTCGGAGGTCGCCTCGTTCAGCCCGCCGGACTCGCCGGAGTAGTTGAGGCCCGCGGTGTTGGAGGTGACGCCGTGGCTCATCTCGTGGCCGGCCACGTCGAGCGAGGTGAGCGGGTGGGTGTTGCCCGACCCGTCGCCGTAGGTCATGCAGAAGCAGCTGTCGTCCCAGAACGCGTTCACGTACGAACTGCCGTAGTGCACGCGGGAGTAGGCGCCGACACCGTTGTTCTTGATGCCGCTGCGGCCGAACGTGTCCTTGTAGAAGTCCCACGTCTCCTGGGCGCCGTAGGCGGCGTCCGCGGCGGCGGTCACGTCCGTGGTGGAGCTGGACGCGGTGCCGGTGCCCCAGGTGTTGGTGGTCTGGGTGAAGAGGGTGCCGGTGCCGGACGTCCCGTGCTTCAGGTTGTACGTCTTGTGGTTGCCGCGCGAGGCGTCGGTCAGCGAGTACGTCGTGCCCGACAGCGTGGTGGTGAGGCTGACGGTGCCCGAGTACAGGGTCTTGCCGGTGCCGGTGGCGTTCTCGATGCCCTGGTACTCGAAGAGCTTCTTGCCGGTGGCCGCGTCGGTGATGACGTGCAGCTGGTTCGGGGTGCCGTCCTCCTGGAGGCCGCCGACGATCGTCTCGTAGGCGAGGACGGGGGTGCCGGAGCCGGCCCAGATGACCTTGCGGGCGCCGTCGGCGGCGCTGTTGTCCGAACCGGCGGCCTTGGCCGCGGTCAGCGCCTGCTTCTCGGCCTTCGCGGCGGTGATCTTCGGCGTGACCGTGGCGACCTTGATGGCCGCCGAGTGCGCCTTGGTGACACCCTCCGTCTTCCCGGACGGCGCGGTGTGGATGACCAGGTCGCCGCCGAGGACCGGGAGGCCCGCGTAGGTGCGCTCGTAGCGGGTGTGGACGGTGCCGTCGTTGTCTCTGACGACGTCCTTGACGACCAGCTTCTCCTTGGTGCCGAGGCCTATCTGCTGGGCCGTCTCGGGCGCCGCGGCCTGCTTCTCCTGGACCAGCGCCGCGCGCGCCGAGTTGGAGAGCAGCTGCGGGGCGGCGGCGAGGGGGGCCACCTTGCCCGCGGCGGGCTGGGCGGAGGCACCGGTGGACACACCGGTGGCGAGCAGGGCGCCGGCGGCGACCGCGGTGGCGATGGCCAGGGTGGTGCGCTTGTGACGCGCGTAGAGGGGGGTCACGCAAGCTCCTCTGTGGGGGAGTCCGGCAGTGTGGGGTTACTGACCGGAGCGACTGTGAAGTAG
Organism: Streptomyces sp. NPDC090083; assembly: GCF_044747445.1. Lineage (NCBI taxonomy): Bacteria > Bacillati > Actinomycetota > Actinomycetes > Kitasatosporales > Streptomycetaceae > Streptomyces > Streptomyces sp. NPDC090083. The sequence continues at coordinate 7,732 of NZ_JBIVED010000010.1, forward strand.
CTGTGGTGAAGCGGCGTGAGGGAAGAGTGGCACCGGGGGCGCGTACATGTCAGGACCCTGAAGTGATGTTGGCTCAAAATCGACTGTCCGGTGAACGTTGCAGCGCTGTAAACGCCCACAACAGCGCACCGCCCCGGAGTTGAAACCCCGGGGCGGCGACTGGTTCCTGCGGCCTGAACTGGACGGCTGGATTTTACGGGAACGTAAGCTTCCAGCTGTTGATGTAGCCGGTGTCCTGTGATGCCACGTCCTGGACCTTCAACTTCCAGACGCCGTTGGCGACTTCGGAGGACGCGTCGACCGTGTAGGTCGCCTGCACGTTGTCCGCGGAGTCGGACGAGCTGGAGTTCTTCAGGCGGTACGTCGACCCGTCCGGGGCGACCAGGTCGATCACCAGGTCACCACGCCAGGTGTGCACGATGTCGACCGTGACGGCCAGGTTCGACGGGGCGTTGCCCGTCCGTCCGGACACGGTGACCGACGAGGTGACGGCTGCCCCGTGGTCCGGGATCGACACGTCGGTCGTGTTCTCGAACGACGTGCCGCCGCCCCCGCCGCCACCGGAGCGCGCGCCGACCGCGACGGCCGCCCACGCGTCCTGCACCGCCTTGTACTCGGCGCCCGTCGTCCCGTACAGCTCACCGGCCGCCGCCAGCGTCCCGGTGCGGGCCGCCGCGTAGTTGGTGGTGGACGTGAACTTGGTGGTGAGCGCGCGGTACCAGATCTGCAGCGCCTTGTCCCGGCCGATGCCGGTGACCGGGAGCCCGTCCGAGGTGGGCGAGTTGTAGCTGACGCCGTTGATGACCTTGGCGCCGCTGCCCTCGCTCAGCAGGTAGAAGAAGTGGTTGGCGATGCCCGACGAGTAGTGCACGTCGAGGTTGCCGACACCCGAGTACCAGGAGTCCTTGGAGCCGCCGTCCTTGCTGGGCTTGTCCATGTAGCGCAGCGGCGTGCCGTTGCCGTTGATGTCGATCTTCTCGCCGATGAGGTAGTCGCCGACGTCGGACGAGTTGTTGGCGTAGAACTCGACGCCGGTGCCGAAGATGTCGGAGGTCGCCTCGTTCAGCCCGCCGGACTCGCCGGAGTAGTTGAGGCCCGCGGTGTTGGAGGTGACGCCGTGGCTCATCTCGTGGCCGGCCACGTCGAGGGCCGTCAGCGGGTCCGCGTTGCCGGAGCCGTCGCCGTAGGTCATGCAGAAGCAGCTGTCGTCCCAGAACGCGTTGACGTACGAATTCCCGTAGTGGACGCGGGAGTAGGCGCCGACGCCGTTGTTCTTGATGCCGGTGCGGCCGAACGTGTTCTTGTAGAAGTCCCACGTCTCGGCGGCGCCGTAGTGCGCGTCGGCGCCGGCCGTCGCCGCGTTCGACGTGGTGCCGTTGCCCCAGGTGTTGCTGGTCTGCGAGAACAGCGTGCCGGTGCCGGACGTCCCGTGGTTCAGGTTGTACGTCTTGTGGCCGCCGCGGTCGCCGTCGGTCAGGGTGTAGTTCGAGCCCGACTGCGTGGTGGTCAGCGGGACCGAGCCGCTGTACTGGGTGTTGCCGGTGCCGGTGGCGTTCTCGATGCCCTGGTACTCGTAGAGCTTCTTGCCGGTGGCCGCGTCGGTGATGACGTGCAGCTCGTTCGGGGTGCCGTCGTCCTGGAGGCCGCCCACGACGGTCTCGTAGGCGAGGACGGGCTTGCCGCTCGCCGCCCAGATCACCTTGCGGGCCGAGTCCGCGGCCGACTTGGTGGAGCCGAGGGCCTTGGCGCGGGAGACGGCCTGCTTCTCGGCGGCGCCGGTCGTGACGCTCGGGGTGAGGTCGGCGACCGCGATGGTGGCGTTCGTCGCCTTGATGACGCGCTCGGTGGCACCTGACTTGGCGGTGTCGACGACCAGGTCGCCGCCGAGGACCGGGAGTCCGCCGTAGGTGCGCTCGTAGCGGGTGTGGACGGTGCCGTCGGCGTCCTTGATGACGTCACGGGCGACGAGCGTCTCCTTGGCGCCGAGGCCGATGTCCCTGGCGGTCGCGGCCCGCGCCGTGTCGGCGTCGCGGATCAGCTCGGCGCGCTGGGAGGGCGAGAGCGCGAGCGCCATGTGCGCCGGATTCCCCTTGGCGGCCAGGGGTTTGGCCGGGGCGGCGGTGGAGGTGGCCCCGGCCTGGACGGCCACGGCGAGCAGTGCGGTGACGCCGGCTGCGGCGACTATGTGGGAGGTGCGTCTGCGCGAGGAATTGCTTCTCAACACTGACTCCTTCGAGACGGTCGCGGATCGCGCGACCTGGGGAGATCACAGAGAGCACAGTGATCACTGGGGTGAAACTGTGGGGTTGCTGTGAAGCGCCAGTGGGAAGAGTGGCAGCAGCCCGCGCTTTCTGTCAGGGGCGCGTCAGGAACTTGGCCGGAATTCGTTCGTTGTCCGGATGTTCGTGTTCGATATCCGAACCGTGGATGGCTAAGGGCGGTCCGACGGGTCCCCGTGCCACGAGTTCCACAGCGCCGCGTACGCCCCCTGGGCCGTCACCAGCTCCTCGTGCGGGCCGAGTTCGGTCAGCAGGCCGTTCTCCATGACCGCCACCCGGTCCGCGTCGTGGGCGGTGTGCAGCCGGTGCGCGATGGCGATGACCGTACGGCCCTCCAGCACGGCGGCCAGGGCGCGCTCGGTGTGCCGGGCGGTGGCCGGATCCAGCAGGGCCGTCGCCTCGTCCAGGATCAGCGTGTGCGGGTCGGCCAGCACCACGCGGGCGAGGGCGAGTTGCTGGGCCTGCGAGCCGTCCGTGCGCCGGCCGTCCGCACCCAGCCGGGTGGACAGGCCGTCCGGCAGCTCCCGCACCCACTCCTCGGCACCGACCGCCGCCAGAGCGGCCCACAACTCCTCGTCCGTGGCGGCCGGTTCGGCGATCAGGAGGTTGTCACGGACCGAGCCCAGGAACACATGGTGCTCCTGGGTGACCAGCACCACCTGACGGCGCAGCGTCTCCGGCGCGAGAGCCGAGACCGGCACCCCGCCCACGGTCACCGTGCCCTCGGTCGGCGCGTCCACCCCCGCCAGCAGGCGGCTCAGCGTGGTCTTCCCGGCGCCGGACGGACCGACCACCGCGAGCCGCTCACCCGGCCGCACGGTCAGGTCCACGCCGTGCAGCACCTCACCGCCGCGTTCGTACGCGTACCGCACACCGGTCACGTCGATCCGGTCGTCCGCCGGAGCCGGGGCGTCGCCGTCGCCCTCCGCGCGGGGCGCCGCGGCCAGCCCCTCCACCCGCGCGAACGAGGCCCCGCTGCTCTGGAGTTGCTCGACCCGCATCAGGATCTGGTCCAGCGGCTCCGTGAACTGCCGCAGATACAGCGCCGCCGCGACCACCGCGCCCACACCCACCGCCCCGCGCCCGTGCAGCCAGCCCCCGACGAGCAGCACGCCCGCCACCGGGATCGTGTACGACACCTCGACCGCCGGGAAGAACACCGTCCGCAGGAACAGCGTGTACAGGCGGCTCCGCAACGCCGTTCCCAGCGTGTCCCGGCTCGCGGTCACCCGCCGCTCCTGGAGCCGGAACGCCTCCACCGTACGAGCCCCCGCCACGGTCGCCGTCAGGATCTCGGCGACCTCCGAATTGGCCGAGCCCTCCGCGAGATAGCCGTCCCTGGCCCGGCGCAGATACCAGCGCAGCGCGAACCACACCGGCGTCAGCCCCAGCACCCCGAACAGTCCGAGCAGCGGGTCGAGCGCGAACACCGCGCCCATCACGAACAGCGCCTGCACCGAGCTGACCAGCAGCTCAGGACCCACATCGCGCAGGGTCGTCCCGACGATCGCCACGTCCGCCGTGCCGCGCGCGGTCAGGTCGCCCGTCCCGGCCCGCTCCACCACCGAGGCGGGCAGCGCCAGCGCCCGGTCCACGAAGTCCTCCCGGACCCGCGCGAGCGTCCGCTCCCCGAACCGGTGCCCCACGTACCGCGCCCACCGCGCCAGCAGCAACTGGGCCAGCGCGCACACCACGATGACCAGCGCCAGCCGGTCCACGGCGCTCACCCCGGCCCCGGCCCGCACCTCGTCCACGATCCGCCCGAGCAGCCATGGCCCGGCCAGCCCGGCCCCGGCCGCCAGCGCGTTCACCACCAGCACGACCGCGAACGCCCGCCGGTCCGCCCGCACCAGCCGCAGCGCGGCCCGCCGTACGTCCGCCCGGTCCGCGACCGGCAGTTGACCCTTGTCCGCCGTCACCGTACGACCTCCTCCGCGTCCGTGTCCCGGGCCACCAGCGCGCGGTAGCCGGGTTCCGCCGCCAGCAGCCGGCGATGGCCGCCGCTGGCCGCGACCTTGCCGTCGACCAGGTAGTGCACGGTGTCCGCGTGGTCGAGGACCAGCGGGGACGTCGTCGTCACCACCGTCGTACGGCCCGACCGCTCCGCGTGCAGCCGCCGCGCGACCGCCGCCTCCGTGTGCGCGTCGAGCGCCGACGTCGGCTCCACCGCGAGCAGCACCTCCGGCTCGGCGAGCAACGCCCGTGCCAGCCGCACCCGTTGACGCTGGCCGCCGGACAGGCTCCGCCCCTGCGCGGCCACCGCCGAGTCGAGACCCGCCGGCAGCCCCTGCACGATGTCGTCGGCCGCCGACGCGTGCACGGCCCGCGCCACCGCCTCCGCCGACCGCTCCCGCCGCCCCGACACCACCTCCGTCAGCGGCCCGGCGAACAGGTCCGCCTCGTTGTCGGCGACCAGGATCCGCGCCCGCACCTGGTCCAGCGGAATCGCGTCGAGCCGCACCTCGCCCCAGGTCACCGACGACGGCGCGTACCGTCCGAGCCGGTCCACCACGGCCAGCGCGTCCCCCGGCCGGGCCGCCACCAGCGCCGTCAGCCGCCCCGGCACCACCCGCACCCCCGAGTCCGGATCGTGCAGCACGGCCGGTTCGCCGGGGGCGTCCGACTCGCCGCCGCCCGGCACGGGTTCGAGCCGGAGCAGCGCCACGACCCGGCGCGCGGCCACCACGCCCCGGCTCAACTCGTAGACCATCTGGATGAAGAAGGCCACCGGGCCGATCAGCACCGCGACATAGCCGTACACGGCGACCAACTCGCCGATGCTCAGCTGCCCCTGGGCCGCGAGGCGGGCCGCGAGCCAGGTCACCACGGCGAGGAACAGCGTCGGCAGCCCGACCCCGATCGCCTGCACCCAGCTCGCCACCGCGCCCACCCGGTACCCCTGCGCCCGCAGCCGCTGCGAGTCACCGCGGAACGCGTCCGCGAACAGCCCCTTGCCGCCCAGGCCGTTGAGGACCCGCAGGCCGCCCGCGAGATCGCCGATACGCGCCGTCAGCACGCTCTGCCGCTCCCGGTACTCCGTCTCCACGCTCTGCAACCGCAGCGTCAACGGCCCCGCGAGCAGCGCGATCACCGGCACGCCCAGCAGCACCACGGCGGCCAGCGGACCCGAGATCGACAGCAGCACGCCCGCGACCACGCCGTAGACGACGAGGGCGCCGAAGCCGGGGCCGACGACGGTCAGGGACTGGGCGATCGTCCACACGTCGCCGACGCCTGTGGTGATCACCTCGCCGGCCCGCGCCCGGCGCGGCAGCACCGCGCCCAGCCGGACCGCCTGGCCCACGATCAGCTTGACCGTACGGAAGTTGGCGTCGATCCGGACCCGGGTCATCGTGCGGTGGCGCATGATGCTCAGCCACGAGTTGACCGCGCCGACCACGAACAGCGCCCCGGTCCACCAGGCCAGCGGACCCATCCGCCCCGGCACCAGCCCGTCGTCCACCGCGCGGGACATCAGATACGGCGCCGCCGCCATCAGCACCATCCACACGCTCGACAGCAGCGCCCCGGACACCGCCCGCCCCGACTGCCGCCGCACCAGCCACCACAGAAAACGCCATCCGCCCCGGCAGTCGGGCGTCCCGGGCTCCTCGTACGCGTCGATCATGTGCCTCCTGCCCGGGCTGCCGGGCGAGCGCGGGCAGCCGTAAGCGGTCCGGGGGTGGTTGGAGGCAACGAAGATTACCGAGCGTGAGCGCGGTTGCCCATCGAATATCGGGCGCCCGCCCGCCGGGCGGCTACTTGCTCGTCACCGCGCCCAGCGGGCCGGGGTCCTGGTCCAGGGCGGCGACCGCCGTCTTCCAGCCGGTGTCCTCGGGGTGCAGGGCGCTGCGCAGATAGGCCGTGGTGAGCTGCTGGAGCAGGGCCACGCGGGCGGGGTTCTCGTCGGTCGTCTCGGCCATCTCGTGGCCGGCGACGCCGCCCAGCGAGTGTTCCGCGCCGAAGAGGGTGAGCAGGGTCTTGTCGCCCGGGCTGTAGGTGTACGGGTCGGTGAACCAGTCGGGTCCGCGGGTGGAGAGCGGGGAGTCGTCGTGGTCGCCGGCGACGATGAGCGCCGGGGCGGTCATCGTGGTGAACGACGGCCGCATGAAGGGGAAGTGCTCGGCGGCGAACGGGCTCAGGGTGTCGCCGAGGCCGGTCAGGGCGAGCAGGACGCCCGCCGTGGCGCGGGGGTCGGACAGGTCCTCGCCGGGGACGCCGTCGGGGTCCAGGACGCGGGCGCCCAGGAGCGTGCTGGCCGTCTGGGCTCCCCAGGAGTGGCCGGCCACGGCGACGCGGTCGTGGTCGACGCGTCCGGCGAGGCCGGGTACGGAGGCCTCCAGGACGTCGAGTTCGTCGAGCACGCGCGTGAGGTCCTCCACGCGGAAGCGCCAGATCCGGGGGAAACGGGGGTCCTCCTGGGGAAGGGCGAGCGTCCTCGAGTCGAGGTGCGTGGGCTGGACGACCACGAAGCCCTGTGCGGCCCAGTGGTCCGCCAGTGGGGCGTAGCCGTCCATCGACTGGCCGTAGCCGTGCGAGAAGACGACGACGGGCAGGCCGTCACCGGTGACGGGGGCGGAGACGCGGACCTGGAGGTCCTCGCCCCGGCCGGGGGCCGGGAGGGTCACCGGCTTCACGGAGACGATCGCGGGGGGTGAGTCGGGCAGGGGTGTGGTGGGGCGCATGACGGTGTCCTCCGGGCACGGCTAAGCGGAACCTTGTTCCGGAAACAATACGGAACCGTGTTCCGGTTAGCAAGGCCGGCAGGTCGTGCCCGAAGGTCACGCCAGGCTGTCGCGCCAGGCCCGGTGCAGATCCGCGAACCGTCCGGTCCCGGCGATCAGCTCGGCCGGTGCGCCGTCCTCGACCACCCGCCCGTGCTCCATGACCAGCACCCGGTCCGCGATCTCGACCGTCGAGAGCCGGTGGGCGATCACCACCGCCGTACGGCCGCGCAGGACCGTCGACATGGCGCGCTGCACCGCCCGTTCGCCGGGCACGTCCAGCGAACTCGTCGCCTCGTCCAGGATCAGCACCGCCGGGTCGGCCAGCAACGCCCGCGCGAACGCGACGAGTTGACGCTGCCCCGCCGAGATACGGCCACCCCGCTTGCGCACGTCCGTGTCGTAGCCGTCGGGCAGCGCGCTGATGAAGTCGTGCGCGCCGATCGCCTTCGCGGCCCGCTCGATCTCCTCCCGGGGCGCGTCCGGACGGCCGATCGCGATGTTCTCGGCGACCGTGCCGGAGAACAGGAACGCCTCCTGCGTCACCATCACCACCCCGCGCCGCAGTTCGGGCCCGGACAGCTCGCGCAGATCGACCCCGTCGAGCAGCACCCGCCCCTCCGAGGGGTCGTAGAAGCGGGCCAGCAGCTTGGCCAGGGTCGACTTGCCCGCACCGGTCGAGCCGACCACGGCGACCGTCTGGCCGGCCGGGAGGGTCAGGTCGAAGACGGGCAGGACCTCGCCGCCGGTGCGGTAGGCGAAGCGGACACCGTCGAAGACGACCTCGCGACCGGGCTGGTCCGACGCGAGTTCCGGCAGCCGGACGGCCGTCGACGGCTCCGGGACCGACGGGGTCTGGGCCAGCAGACCCGCGATCTTCTCCAGGGAGGCCGCGGCCGACTGGTACGAGTTGAGGAACATGCCGAGCCGGTCGATCGGGTCGTAGAGCCGCCGCAGGTAGAGGACCGCGGCGGCCAGTACGCCCAGCTCCAGCGAACCGTCCGAGACCCGGAAGGAACCCCACAGGACGATCGCCGCGACGGCCGTGTTGGCGACCAGGCGGGAGCCGGTCACATAGCGGGCCATCTCCAGCAGGGCATCGCCGTTGGAGCGTTCGTGCCGCTGGTTGAGGACCTGGAAGTCGGCGTCGTTGACGGCCTCGCGGCGGAACGCGCGGACCGGGCGGATGCCGTTCATCGTCTCGACGAACTTCACGATCACGCGCGCGATGGCCGTGGACCGCACCGCGTACACCTGTACCGCGCGCCGCTGGTAGACCCGCACCAGCAGGTACAGCGGCACGAAGGACGCCACCGCGACCGCGCCGAGGCCGAGGTCCAGCCAGAGCAGCATCGCCGAGATGTACACGAACGACAGGATGACCGTGATCAGCTCCTGGAGCCCCTCGCTGAGGAGTTCGCGCAGCGCCTCGATGTCCGTGGTGGAACGGGAGATGAGCCGCCCGGACGTGTACCGCTCGTGGAAGTCGATGCTGAGCGCCTGCGCGTGCCGGAAGATCCGCCCGCGCAGATCGAGCAGCACGTCCTGGTTGACGCGGGCGGAGGCGCCGATGAACGCGTACTGGAGCCCGCCGGAGAGCAGCGCGCAGAGCAGATAGCCCACTCCTACGGCGATCAGCGGTCCGTGGTCGTGGTCCCGGAACGCCGGGACCGCGCGGTCGATGGCGTACGCCACGAGGAGGGGGCCGACCTGCACCGCCGCCTGCTGGAGCAGCAGGAGCAGGGAGGTGACGGCGACCCGCGCCCTCATCGGCGCGAGCAGGGAGCGCAGCAGGGCGCCGGTCGCGCCCGGGGGAGTGGGCAGGACGTCGTGGTCGAAGGGGTCGTCCGCGGCGGCGCGCGGACGCGGCGGTCCCGGGTGGTCGTCGCCGCCGGTGGCGGGGGCGGAGGTGGTGGCCGAGGTCATCGTTCGTCCCCCTGGTGGTCGGCGCCCGACATGAGGTGTGCGTACTCCGCGTTCGTCCGCAGGAGTTCCTGATGGGTGCCGACCGCCGTGATCCGGCCGTCCGACAGGAGGGCCACGCGGTCGGCGAGCAGGACCGTGGACGGACGGTGGGCCACGATCAACGCCGTGGTGTCGGCGAGGACGTGGCGCAGCGCGGCCTCGACCGCCGCCTCGGTGTGCACGTCCAGCGCGGAGAGCGGGTCGTCCAGGACCAGGAAGCGGGGTCTGCCCACCACCGCCCGTGCCAGGGCGAGGCGTTGGCGCTGGCCGCCGGAGAGGCTGAGGCCCTGCTCGCCCACCTGGGTGTCCGTGCCCTGCGGGAGGGCGTGCGCGAAGTCGGCCTGCGCGACCGCCAGCGCCCGCTCCAACTCCGCTTCCCCCGCGGCCTCTTCGGTTCCCATGAGGACGTTCTCCCCGACGGTGGCCGAGAACAGCGTGGGTTCCTCGAAGGCCACGGCGACGAGGGCGCGCAGCGATTCCCTGGGCATGGCGGTGATGTCCTCGCCGTCCAGCGTGATCCGTCCCGAGGTGACCTCGTGGAGGCGGGGGACGAGGGCGGTGAGGGTGGTCTTGCCGGTGCCGGTGGCTCCCACCAGGGCCATGGATTCGCCGGGTCTGATGTGGAGGGTGATGTTGTCGAGGGTGGGTGGGGAATCCGGTGGGGCGTCCGGGTAGCGGAAGGTGACTTCGGTGAAGCGGATGCCGTCGTCGGGTGCGGGTGCGGGTGCGGGTGCGGGTTCGGGTGCGCGGGGGCCGGGTGCGCGGTTTCCCGCGCCCCTTCGCGGCGCGGACCCTCGGGCGGCTTCCTGCTCGGGGGTTTCGTCCATCACCTCGAAGTAGCGCTCCGTCGCCGTCGCCGCCTCCTGGCTCATCGCGAGGAGGAAGCCGATCGACTCGACCGGCCAGCGCAGGGCCAGAGCCGTGGAGAGGAAGGCCACCAGGGTGCCTGCCGACAGGTCGCCGTCCGCGACCTGGACCGTGCCCAGGACCAGGGTCGCTCCCAGCGAGAGTTCCGGGAGGGTGACGATGACGCCCCAGATCGTGGCGAGGAGCCGGGCCTTGTGGAGTTCCGTGCCGCGCAGGGTGCGGGAGAGGTCGCGGAAGGCGCGGGCCTGGGTGCGGTGCCGGCCGAAGCCCTTGATGATGCGGATGCCGAGGACGCTCTCCTCGACGACCGTCGTGAGGTCGCCGACCTGGTCCTGCGCGAGCCGGGCCACGCGCGCGTACCGCTGCTCGAAGATCACGCAGGTGACGACCACCGGGATCGCGGGGCCCAGGATCACCATCCCCAGCGTCCAGTCCTGGAGCAGCATGATGATCACGCCCGCCAGGATGGTCACCGCGTTGACCAGAAGGAACGTCAGCGGAAAGGCGAGGAACATCCGGAGCAGCATCAGGTCCGTGGTGCCCCGGGAGAGGAGCTGGCCCGAGGGCCATCTGTCGTGGAACGAGACCGGCAGGCGCTGGAGGTGCCGGTACAGGTCCGCCCGCATCTCCGCCTCGACATGGGACAGCGGCCGGGCGACCAGCCAGCGCCGCAGCCCGAACAGGCCCGCCTCCGCGACGCCGAGCAGCAGCAGGTACAGCGCGCCGAGCCATACGCCCGCCGCGTCCCGGTCGGCCACCGGGCCGTCCACCATCCACTTCAGGACGAGGGGGAACACCAGCCCCGTGCAGGACGCGACGACGGCGACCCCGGCCGCGCCGAACAGCCGTACCCGCACCGGCCGGACGTAGGGCCAGAGCCGCGCGAGGGTGCGGAGGGCGGATCGGTTCTCGGTGGTTGCACGCGTCGTGGACATCACGGGCGAGCCTACGGACCGGCACTGACAGTGCCCACCGGGTTTTGGCCGGACCCGGGTCGGGCGTTGGTCCTACGACCTGGGTGTCCGGGAGACCGTGGCGGAGCGCCGGGGGGAGTCGTAGGCGCGCATCAACCGATCGGTTGATGTCCCTTCGAGCGCGATGGGCGATGCGGCGGACCCGGCGCCGGCGGGATTCTCGGTACATGCCAGCCACACCAGTCATCGAAGTCAGCGCACTACGGAAGTCCTACGGCGGCCGGGCCGTCGTGGACGGGGTGTCCTTCGCCGTCGAGGAGGGCGAGATCTTCGGCATCCTCGGCCCGAACGGCGCCGGCAAGACCACCACCGTCGAGTGCGTCGAGGGCCTGCGGGTCCCCGACGCGGGCCGGGTCCGGGTCACCGGCCTCGACCCGGTGGCCGACCACGCGGAGGTCGCCCGGGTCCTCGGCGCCCAGCTGCAGGAGAGCGAGCTCCAGGCCAAGCTCACCGTCCGGGAGGCGCTGGAGCTGTACGCCTCGTTCTATCCGCACCCCGCCGACTGGCGTCCGCTGGCCGAACGCCTGGGCCTGACCGCGAAGTCGACCACCCGCTTCGCGAAGCTGTCCGGCGGCCAGAAGCAGCGGCTGTTCATCGCGCTCGCGCTGATCGGCAACCCTCGGGTCGTCGTCCTCGACGAGCTGACCACCGGCCTCGACCCGCGCGCCCGCCGTGACACCTGGCAGCTCATCGAGGACGTGCGGGCGAGCGGGGTCACCGTCCTGCTCGTCACGCACTTCATGGAGGAGGCGCAGCGGCTGTGCGACCGCATCGCCGTCATCGACAAGGGGCGGATCGCCGCCCTGGACACCCCGGACGGACTGATCCGGCGCTCGGCGGGCTCCACCGTCATCAGCTTCACGCCCTCCGCGCCGCTGGACGACGGTGACCTGAACACGCTTCCCGCACTCGCCTCCGTGGCCCGCAAGGACGGCCGGATCACGCTCTCCGGCTCGGACGAGACCGTCAACGCGGTCATCACGCTGCTCGCCCGCAACCACATCACCGCCCATCAACTCCGCGTGTCCGACGCCACGTTGGACGACGCGTTCCTGGACCTGACGGAGGTCACCGCATGAACACCGCCGTGCTGCGCGCCGAGTTGAGGCTCTTCCGCCGCGAACCGGGCGCGCTCTTCTGGATCCTGTTCTTCCCCACGCTGCTGCTGGTGATCCTGGGGTCCATCCCGGGCTTCCGGCACCATCAGGCGGACCTCGGCGGGCTGCGCACGGTCGACGTGTACGTCCCGGTCGCCGTCCTGCTCGGCATGATCGTCGGCGCGCTCCAGTCGATGCCGCAGAGCCTCACCGGCTACCGCGAACGCGGCATCCTGCGCCGGATGTCCGCCACCCCGGTCCGCCCGACCGCCCTGCTCGCCGCCCAGATGGCCGTCTACGGCGTGGCGGCCCTGGCCTCCGCCCTGTGCGCGCTGACCGTCGGACGCCTCGCCTTCGGCGTACGGCTGCCGAAGCAGCCCGGCGGGTATCTCCTCGCCCTGCTCCTCGCGGTGCTGGCCGCGCTCGCGCTGGGCGCGGTGGTCTCGGCGCTGTCCCGGACCACGAAGATCGCCGGGGCGATCGGGTCGGCGGTGTTCTTCCCGATGATGTTCTGCGCGGGCGTGTGGATCCCGGTGAACTCCATGCCGGACGTCATGGCCCGCATCGTCGGCTACACCCCGTTCGGCGCCGCCGCCGAGGCCCTCAACCGGGCGGCGGCCGGCAACTGGCCGGGCTGGACGCACCTGGGCGTGCTGGTGGCGTGGACCGTCCTCCTGACCGCCGGCGCCTCGCGCTGGTTCCGCTGGGAGTAGGAGGGAGCGGCCGTGCAGACTGGGGAGATGACCACGAGGGACAGGCAGATCGACCGGCGCTGGGAGCAGCTGCACACCTGGGGACCGTACGGGCTGCTCGGTGTCAGTGTCGTCCTCGCGCTCGCCTCCGCCGATCTGTTCCACCACACCTCCACCCAGTGGTGGACCGGCTGGTCCCTGGCCGGTGCCGCGCTCGTCCTCCAGCTGTGGTGGCACGGCACCCGGTCCCGCCGCCCCGGCCGCGGCCGGATCCCGTCGCGGGCGGGAGCCGCGTACTACGTGCTCCGCTGGGCCATCGCCTTCGCCCTCACCTGGATCGACCCGTTCTTCGCGTTCTACGCCGCCGCCGGCTTCATGGACGCCGACGAACTCATCCCGGGCAGGACGGCGCAGCGGATCGCGCTGTTCGCGAGCGCCGTCACCGTGGCGGGCGCGCAGGCGGGCGGGATGCCGTTCGGGGGCGTGGTCCAGTGGGGTCTGTTCGCGGCGCTCGTGGCCGCCAACTCCGCTCTCCAGATGGCCATCGCGCACCTCACCGAGCAGGAGTCGCTGCGCTCCCACGAGCGCGGCGAGACCATCACCGAACTCGAACGCACCAACACCGCCCTCCAGCAGGCCCTCGACGAGAACGCCGCCCTTCACGCCCAACTCCTCGTCCAGGCGCGGGAAGCCGGGGTCGCCGACGAACGCAGGCGGCTCGCCGCCGAGATCCACGACACCATCGCCCAGGGCCTGACCGGCATCATCGCCCAGCTCCAAGTCGTGGCAGGCGCACCCGACCTGACGACCGCCCGCACCCACCTGGAGCGCGCCTCCACCCTCGCCCGGCACAGCCTCGGCGAGGCCCGTCGCTCCGTGCAGAACCTCGCACCGATCGCCCTGGAGCACGACGGACTGCCCGAGGCGCTGAAGAACACGGTCACGGAGTGGGGCGAACGCGCCTCCGTGCGCGCCGAGTTCACCGTCACCGGCATCACCGAGCAGCTCCACGACGAGGTCTCCGCGACCCTGCTGCGCATCGCCCAGGAGGCCCTGTCGAACGCGGCCCGGCACGCCGGCGCCACCCGCGTCGGAGTGACCCTCTCCTTCCTCGGCGAGGAGGTCATCCTCGACATCCGCGACGACGGCCGGGGCTTCGACCCGCTGGCCCTGCCCGAGCGCACCCGCACCGGCGGCTTCGGCCTCGACGGCATGCGCGCCCGCGCCGAACGCATCGCCGGTTCCCTGACGATCGAGTCCGAGCCCGGACACGGCACGGCCCTGTCGGCTCGCGTACCGTTGGTCCGCCATGAGTGACGAGTTGCTGATCTCCCTGCTGATCGTCGACGACCATCCCGTCGTACGGGACGGTCTGCGCGGCATGTTCGAGTCCGCGCCCGGCTTCCGTGTGCTGGGGGAGGCGGCCGACGGGGTCGAGGCCGTGGAGCGGGCCGCCGCCCTCGACCCGGACGTGATCCTGATGGACCTGCGCATGCCGGGCGGCGCGGGCGTCGACGCCATCCGCGAGCTGACCCGCCGCGCCGCCCGCGCGAAGGTGCTCGTCCTGACGACGTACGACACCGACTCCGACACGCTCCCCGCGATCGAGGCGGGCGCGACCGGCTATCTGCTGAAGGACGCCCCGCGCGACGAGCTGTTCACCGCCGTCCGCGCGGCGGCGGAGGGCCGCACGGTCCTGTCACCCGCCGTCGCCTCCCGCCTGGTCTCCGCCGTCCGCGCCCCGCAGACCCCCGGAAACGAACCGCTCTCCGCCCGCGAACGCGAGGTCCTCGCCCTGGTCGCCAAGGGCACCTCCAACCGCGAGATCGCCCGCGAGCTGTTCATCAGCGAGGCCACGGTCAAGACCCATCTCACCCATCTGTACGGCAAGCTGGGCGTCAAGGACCGAGCGGCGGCCGTCGCCGTCGCCTACGACCGGGGCATCCTCGGCTAGCCGATTACCTTCAGCAGCAGCACCGCCCGCGCCGGTACCGTGATCGCGGCCCCCGCCCGGTGCACCACCCTCGGCGCCTCCGCCTGCTCCTCGTGTGACGTGTCGACGACCACCTCGTACCGCTCCGCCCACGGCGACCCCGGCAGCACGAAGCCCACCGGCCGGTCACCGGCGTGCAGCACGGCGAGGAAGCTGTCGTCGAGGACGGGGGCGCCGCGTTCGTCCCGGCCGGGGATGTCCCGGCCCGAGAGGTACATGCCGAGGGTGGCGGCGGGCGCGTACCAGTCCCCTTCCGTCATCTCCGTGCCGTGCGCGGTGAACCACGCCAAGTCCCTTATCCCGTCCGCCGAACGGGCTCGCCCGGAGAAGAACGCCCGGCGGCGCAGCACCGGATGGCGGTGGCGCAGGGCGATCAGCCGGGCGGTGAGGTTGGTCAACGCCCGCCAGCCGGGGTCCTCTTGCAGACCCCAGTCCACCCAGCTGATCTCGTTGTCCTGGCAGTAGGCGTTGTTGCTGCCCCCCTGCGTCCGCCCCAGCTCGTCCCCGGCGACCAGCATCGGCACGCCCGTGGACAGCAGCAGCGTGGTGAGGAGGTTCCTCAACTGCCGCCGCCGCAGCGCCTTCACGCGCTCGTCGTCCGTCTCGCCCTCGACCCCGCAGTTCCAGGAGCGGTTGTCGTCGGTACCGTCCCGATTGCCCTCGCCGTTGGCCTCGTTGTGCTTGCGCTCGTACGACACCAGGTCCCGCAGGGTGAAACCGTCGTGCGCCGTGATGAAGTTGACCGAGGCGTACGGGCGTCGGCCGCCCCACGCGTACAGGTCGCTCGACCCCGACAGCCGGTACCCGAGGTCCCGCACGTCCGGCAGCGCGCCCCGCCAGAAGTCCCGGACGGCGTTGCGGTAGCGGTCGTTCCACTCCGTCCACAGGGGCGGGAACGCGCCCACCTGATAGCCGCCCGAGCCCACGTCCCACGGCTCGGCGATCAGCTTCACCCGTCGCAGCACCGGGTCCTGGGCGATCACCGCGAGGAACGGGGAGAGCATGTCGACGTCGTGCATCGAGCGGGCCAGGGCCGCCGCGAGATCGAAGCGGAAGCCGTCGACGCCCATCTCGGTGACCCAGTAGCGCAGCGAGTCGGTGATGAGCCGGAGCACATGCGGCTGGACGACGTGCAGGGTGTTGCCGCAGCCGGTGTAGTCCGTGTAGCGGCGGGCGTCGCTCTGGAGGCGGTAGTAGCCGCGGTTGTCGATGCCCTTCAACGACAGCATCGGCCCCAACTCGCCCGCTTCGGCGGTGTGGTTGTAGACGACGTCGAGGATGACCTCGATCCCGGCCTCGTGCAGCGCCCGCACCATCCGCTTGAACTCGCCCACCTGCTGGCCGGCCGTGCCGGTCGCCGCGTAGCCCGCGTGCGGGGCGAAGTAGCCGATCGAGTTGTAGCCCCAGTAGTTCTTCAGTCCCCGGCGCAGCAGATGGTCCTCGTGCGCGAACTGATGGACGGGCAGCAGCTCCACGGCCGTCACGCCCAGCTTCACCAGGTGCTCGATCGCCGCCGGATGCGCCAACCCGGCGTAGGTGCCCCTCAGTTCCTCCGGTATCCCGGGGTGCAGCCGGGTGAAGCCGCCGACGTGGAGCTCGTAGATCACCGAGTCCGCCCACGGTGTCTTCGGGCGGCGGTCGTCCATCCACTCGTCGTCGGTGGTGTCGTCGTGCACGACGACACCCTTCGGGACGTGGGGCGCGGAGTCGCGGTCGTCGCGCACGGTGTCGGCGACCTGCTGCTGCGGCCAGTCACGGACGTGCGCGTACACCTCGGGCGGCAGCCCGAACTCGCCGTCCACCGCCCGCGCGTACGGGTCGAGGAGCAGCTTCGCGGGGTTCCAGCGGGCGCCGGTCCACGGGTCCCAGCGGCCGTGCACCCGGAAGCCGTAGCGCTGTCCCGGCAGGACGCCCGGCAGGAAGCCGTGCCAGATCTCGTGCGTCAGCTCGGTCAGCGGGGCGCGCGTCTCCACGCCCGCCGGGTCGAACAGACACAGCTCGACCGCCTCCGCACCCCCCGCCCACAGCGCGAAGTTGGTGCCCGCCACCCCGTCGGGACCGACCCGGTAGCGCGCCCCCAACGGCATCGGCGCCCCCGGCCACACGGCCGGGGGCGGTCCCGTGTGCGGGGCGCCGTTCAGCACGGGCGCGGCACGTGGCGCCGGTATGGCCGCCTCGTCGACGGATCGCTCCACGGGCACGCCGTCGTCGACGCGCTCCTCCTGCACGGCCTCCTGCTCGGCTGCGCTCGACACCGTCCGGCCTCCCGCGGCTCATGGAACGACGAGGTGAAGGGGGCGCGGCGTCCCGGTCACGGTCCCTTGTCATGTCGTTCTCCCCACTGTTCTGCCCAGAGCTTGGGTCGCACTCACGTTTCCCCGGAGCGGGCCCGCTCGTTGTCCGTCCCGTGAGGCATGCACAAGGACGCGCGCGGCGCGCAGGGGTCGTTCTGGCCGCCGTACTGACATGGGCGGGACTGCTGGCCGGAGCCGCCGGCTGTAGTGCGGACGGGTCGGGCGGGGGTGGTGTCGGCGGGATCTTCGGCAAGGCACCGGCACCCGAGGATGTGATCCGGATCTCGCCCGACGACGCCAGCAAGGGCGTCCGGCCGGGCCGTCGGCTGGAGGTCCGGGTGCCCGACGGGCGCCTGGAGTCCGTGCAGGTGGTGAAGTCGCAGGACGCCCAGGACACGCCCGTCCCCGGCCGGATCTCCGACGATGGGCTGCGCTGGGAACCCGAGGACCCGCGGCTCGCGCTCGCCGCCGAGTACACCGTCGACGCGGTCGCCCTCGACGGCGACGGCCACCGCTCGGCCCGGCACACCACGTTCACCACCTTCGTCCCCGACGAACGGTTCATCAGCTACGTCACTCCCGAGAACCGCGCCACCGTCGGCACCGGGATGATCGTCTCCCTCGGCTTCAGCCGGGACATCGAGAACCGGGCCGCCGTCGAGCGCGCGGTCCACATCACCGCGAAACCGGCCGTGGAGATCCGCCCGCACTGGTTCGGGAAGACCCGCCTCGACTTCCGCCCCGAGGCCTACTGGAAACCCGGCACCCAGGTCACCGTCTCCCTCCGGCTGCGCGACGTGGAGGGCGCCCCCGGCGTCTACGGCCTCCAGTACAAGACGTTCTCCTTCACCGTCGGCCGCAGCCAGGTCTCCCTCGTCGACGCCGCGAAGCACACCATGGAGGTGCGGCGCGACGGCTCCCTGCTGGCCACCGTCCCGATCACCGCGGGCGCCCCCGGGAAGACCACGTACAACGGGAAGATGGTGGTCATGGAGATGCTGGAGGTGACCCGTATGAACAGCCGCACGGTCGGCTTCGGCGGCGAGTACGACATCCCCGACGTCCCGCACGCCATGAAGCTCACCGACTCCGGCACCTTCCTGCACGGCAACTACTGGGCGCCGGACGCCCCCGGGCACGTCAACGTCAGCCACGGGTGCGTGGGACTGCGGGACGTGAAGGGCGGCGGATCGGACACCCCGGCCGGATGGTTCTTCGACCGCAGCCTCATCGGGGACGTCGTCGAGGTCGTGCACAGCGACGACAAACAGGTCGCTCCGGACAACGGCCTCGGCGGGTGGAACATGGGTTGGAAGGAGTGGAAGGCGGGCAGTGCCCTCAGGTGACCGGGGAGCGGTGCGCGCGCCCGAGCGGAGGCGGTTCACGGAGCCTGTGTCAGGCGGCAGTTGAAGTTGCGACCGAATGGTGACATTCGGCTGACATGAAGCTCAAAACCTGGCGGTTAATATGCGCGGACGTGCACGTCAGATGCGCGAAGGGGTGCGGGCCTGACCGGGCCCGGCGAGGGGAGAAAGTCTTGAACGTGCGACCGATATCGGGGGCGTCGGTTGACGCGCGCGGCCGGAGAGACAAGGGACTGCTGGCGCTGGTCCTCGGCGTACTGCTGCTCGCCGTCACCGCGTGCGGAGGCGGCGGCTCGAACTCCGGCTCCGGCTCCGGCGACAGCAAGGCCAAGGGGTCGGACACGGCCGAGACCAAGCAGTCGCAGGCGGTCGTCACCATCGCCCCGAAGAACGGCTCGAAGGCCGTCGACACCAGCGGCGCCCTCAAGATCAGTGCCGCGAAGGGCACGCTGACCGAGGTCGAGGTCAAGGACGCCGACGGCGCGAAGGTCTCCGGCGCGATCACCGGCGGCGGCGCCACCTGGACGCCGGCCACGCACCTGGCCGCCGCCACCCGGTACACCGTGCACGCGGTCGCCAAGGACTCCGACGGCCGGGTCGCCGCCGAGGACTCCAGCTTCACCACGCTGACCCCGAAGAACACCTTCGTCGGCGCCTTCACCCCGGAGGACGGCTCGACGGTCGGCGTCGGGATGCCGTTCTCGGTGAACTTCACCCGGGGCATCACGCACCCGGACGACGTGAAGAAGGCCATCACCATCACGACCGTGCCGCCCGTCGACGTCGAGGGCCACTGGTTCGGCAACGACCGCCTCGACTTCCGCCCCGAGAACTACTGGAAGTCCGGCACCAAGGTCACCGTCAAGCTCAACCTCGACGGCGTCGAGGGCCGCCCGGGCGTCTACGGCAAGCAGGCCAAGACGATCTCCTTCACCATCGGCCGCAACCAGGTCTCCGTGGTCGACGCCAAGAAGCACACCATGAAGGTCACCCAGGACGGCAAGACCATCAAGTCCATCCCGGTCACCACCGGCAAGCCCGGCTACGACACGTGGAACGGCCAGATGGTCATGAGCGAGAAGCTCGAAGTGACCCGGATGAACGGTGAAACGGTCGGCTACGGCGGTGAGTACGACATCAAGGACGTCCCGCACGCCATCCGCCTCACCAACTCCGGCACCTTCATCCACGGCAACTACTGGGGCGGCGGCGCCTTCGGCAACTACAACGCCAGCCACGGCTGCGTCGGCCTCCGGGACGTCAAGGGCGGCTACAGCAGCAGCGTGCCGGCCGCGTGGTTCTACAACCACTCGATGATCGGCGACGTGGTCGTCGTCAAGCACTCGAACGACGACACGGTCGCGCCGGACAACGGGCTCAACGGCTGGAACATGTCGTGGGACAAGTGGAAGGCGTAGCGGGCTGATCGACCTCCGGACCCGGTGCTGTGACACACGGCACCGGGTCCGTTGTCGTTAGCGGCAGTTAACCTTCCGGCATGACCGTGAATCTCGAAGTCGCCGAGGGCGTCGGCACGATCCGCCTCGACCGCCCGCCGATGAACGCGCTGGACGTCGCGACCCAGGACCGCCTCAAGGAGCTCGCGGAGGAGGTCACGCGCCGCGAGGACGTGCGGGCCGTGGTGGTCCACGGCGGGGAGAAGGTGTTCGCGGCGGGCGCGGACATCAAGGAGATGCAGCGGATGGACCATGCGGCGATGGTCGTGCGGTCGCGGGCGCTGCAGGAGTCGTTCACTGCGGTGGCCCGGATTCCCAAGCCGGTGGTCGCCGCCATCACGGGCTACGCGCTGGGCGGGGGCTGCGAGTTGGCGTTGTGCGCGGACTTCCGGATCGCGGCGGACAACGCGAAGCTGGGCCAGCCGGAGATCCTGCTCGGCTTGATCCCGGGTGCGGGCGGGACGCAGCGGCTGGCCCGTCTGGTCGGTCCGTCGAAGGCGAAGGACCTGATCTTCACGGGTCGGATGGTCAAGGCCGACGAGGCGCTGGCGCTGGGCCTGGTGGACCGGCTGGTGCCGGCCGCCGAGGTGTACGCGGAGGCGTTCGCGTGGGCGGCGAAGCTGGCGCAGGGGCCGGCGATCGCGCTGCGCGCGGCGAAGGAGTCGATCGACACCGGTCTGGAGACGGACATCGAGACGGGACTCGCCATCGAACGGAACTGGTTCGCGGGGCTGTTCGCGACCGAGGACCGCGAGCGGGGGATGCGGAGCTTCGTCGAGGAGGGGCCCGGGAAGGCGAAGTTCCGCTGAACCGGAGCGTCAAATACCGCTCAACCGCTTGCAGTTGACGTGATGTCTCATACGGGTCCCTCGGCGGGCCGGTTTATGGGAACCTTAAGGTGACCTTAAGCCTGCCGTGCCGAGGGAGCCTGTCGATTGCCTCCAGCAGAGCCTTCACCGCAGGTCGGAAGGGCTGTCACCGACCCTGAAATGCCTTTGGCATATGTCGAACGGATGTCGCGGAACGAAGGCTTCCGGGGGGCGTATTCCTCCGGAACCGCCACGGAGGCCCTTCGGGACGGCCATGATGGACGCATGGCGGGGCTGGAAGGTATCGGACAGCCGCGGGGACAAGGCCGTGCGACCGCGGCGCGCTGGTCGCCTGCGGTCGAGGACGAGCGGGCAATCAAAGCGATCGAGTTGTTCGGCAATCCCACGGAGGCGGAGGTTCCGCTGCCGTCCCGCCCGGAGTCCGCGGCGACCGCCCGGCGGCTCACCCAGATCGTCGTGCTGCGGCACTGGGGGCTCACTCCGAAACTGACCGAGGACGCGGTCCTGCTCGTCTCGGAACTCGTGGGAAATGCCGTACGGCACACCGGGGCGCGGGTGTTCGGGCTGCGGATGAAACGGCGACGGGGATGGATCCGGGTCGAGGTGCGTGATCCCTCGCGCGGGCTGCCGTGTCTGATGCCGGTTCAGGAGATGGATCTGAGCGGCCGGGGACTGTTCCTCGTCGACAAGCTGTCCGACCGGTGGGGTGTCGATCTGCTGCCGCGCGGCAAGACCACCTGGTTCGAGATGCGCGTCTCCGATCGTTGAGCGAACTGCTGTCGATGCCGGGTCGGGTTGGTCGTCGTCCGCGGGCTCGCCGCGACCGGTCACGCAGTTCCCCGCGCCCCTGGGGGTGGTGTCCGGCCGGAGTCGACCGCTGCCGTCGTTGCCCCCGGCCCGCCTTCTCGGCGCGACCCGTGCTGGTCCCTCAAACGGGTTAATGCCCCGGTTTCTTACCCTGCGCCCCTTAAATGGGGCGGGTGACCACGACCGACCGCCGTACCGCGTTGCTCGCGGGTGCCGGGCTCGTCGCCGGGGGCGCGCTCGCCGCCGGGTGTGCCGCGAACGGCTCCGCCGCATCCCCCGCCGCCACCCACGCCTCCGCCGGTGGACCGGCGCCCGCCGCCCGGGCCACCCCGCTCACCGCACCCGCCCCCCGCGCCTTCCCCCGCCAGCCCGCCCAGATCACCCACGGGCCCCGCGACCGCCCCCGTGTCGCGCTCACCTTCCACGGCCAGGGCGACCCCGAGATCGCCACCGCCCTTCTCGCCGAGGCGGAGAAGCGCGGTGCCCACGTCACCGTCCTCGCCGTCGGGACCTGGCTCGACACCCACCCCGAGATGGCCCGCCGCATCCTCGACGGCGGCCACGACCTCGGCAACCACACCCAGCGGCACATCGCCGTCAACACCCTGTCCGAGGCCGACGCACTGGCCGAGATCACCGGCTGCGCCGACCGCCTCAAGCGGCTCACCGGGTCGATCGGCACCTGGTTCAGGCCCTCGCGCGCCCCGGCCGCGTCCCCGCTCGTCCAGCGCCTGGCCCACCGCGTGGGCTACCCGCACGTGCTGTCCTACGACGTCGATTCCCTCGACTTCACCTCGCCCGGCGCCCCCGCCGTCACCCGCAAGGTGCTCGCCGAGGTCCGCGGCGGATCGGTCGTCAGCATGCATTTCGGGTACGCCGACACGGTCGCCGCGCTCCCCGCCGTACTGGAAGAACTCGACCGCCGCGGACTGCGCGCGGTGACGACCACGGAGCTGCTGAGCTGATGCGACACATCCCCCTCGCCCGCGCCCTCGTCGCCGGGACCGTCCTCGCCGCGCTGGCCGCCCTCGCCGGCTGCGGTTCCCAGGACCGCGCCGACGAAGCCCTCGGCACCAAGGCCGCCCTCCGGCCGCAGCAGGAGAAGAAGGCGCGGATCGTGCGGGCGCTGCCCGGAATGCCGCCGGTGCTGAACCCGGCGGACCTGTACGCGGCCGACCGCCCCGGCCAACTCTCGCCGGTGGTGAAGGACTTCCCGTCGCGGGTCTACGTCCCCAACACCAACTCCAACACGGTCTCGGTGATCGACCCGAGGACGTACAAGGTCGTCGAGACCATCCCGGTCGGCGTGCAGCCCCAACACGTGGTCCCCTCCTGGGACTTGAAGACGCTGTGGGTCAACAACGACCGGGGCAACACTCTCACCCCGATCGACCCGCGAACGGGCAAGGCGGGCAAGCCCGTCGACGTGCACGACCCCTACAACCTGTACTTCACGCCCAACGGCAGATACGCGATCGTCATGGCCTCGCTGGACCGGCAGCTGGTGTTCCGGGACGCGCACACGATGAAGACGGTGAAGGCGGTCCACGTCGGCTGCTACGGCGTCAACCACGCCGACTTCTCCCCGGACGGGCGGTACTTCATCGTCTCCTGCGAGTTCAGCGGCGAGCTGCTGAAGGTCGACACCGAGAAGATGAAGGTCGTCGGGCAGCAGAAACTGCCGTTCCACGGCTCGATGCCGCAGGACGTCAAGATCTCGCCGGACGGCAAGAAGTTCTACATCGCCGACATGATGGCCAACGGCATGTGGGTCCTGAACGGCGACACCTTCGCCAAGCCGGACTTCCTGCCCACCGGCAAGGGCTGCCACGGCCTGTACATCAGCCGGGACTCGCGCGAGATGTACATCTCCAACCGCGGCGAGGGCACCATCTCCGTCTTCGACTTCACTCAGGACAAGCTCACCAAGAAGTGGCACCTCCCCGACGGCGGCAGCCCCGACATGGGCGGCGTCTCGGCCGACGGCAAGGTCCTGTGGCTCTCCGGCCGCTACAACTCCGAGGTCTACGCCATCGACACCCGCACCGGCACCCAGCTCGCCCGGATCAAGGTGGGCGGCGGCCCGCACGGCCTCGCGGTGTACCCGCAGCCCGGCCGCTACTCGCTGGGCCACACGGGCATCTTCCGCTGACCGGCCCGGAACCGACGGAAACCCGAACCGCCGTCCCTGGTACGGCAGTTCAGCGTGCGCTGAGCAGTACCGCCTCCGACCCCACCGGACGGTAGCCCGCCGCCAGGAACGCCCGCATCGAGCGGGCGTTCCCCGGCGCGACCTGCGCCCACAGCGGCTCGGCGGTGAGATGGCGGGCCGCCGTCACCAGGGCCCGCCCCAGCCCCCGGTGCCGTACGTCCTCGTCGATCTCGACGGAGACCTCCAGCCGGCCGCCGACCCCGCGGCCCAGCACCACCACACCGCCCTCCGTCGTCCACGCGCGCACGTCGTCGCGGCGGCCCCGGGCGTACACGATCCGCGGATGGCCGCCGTCCGTGATCTCCCGCAGGGGGAGCGGGGGTCCGCCCGGCAGCGGGGTGCCCACCAGCATCGCGTCGATCGTCTCCGCCCGGCGGCCGGTGCGGTCGAGCAGGGCCGTCAGGAAGTACGGGTTCATCGGCGCGGCGAGCGCGTCGCACGGGACGGCGGCCAGGGTGTCGTGGACCCACCGCGGGTCCTCGTCGACGAAGACGACGGCGTGCGCGGTGAAGGCGAGGACCCCCGCGTCCCGTTCGCACTGCTGCGGCACGACGGTCACGCGGCCGTCCGCGGGCGGGAGGTCGTCCCGGGCCACCGCGTCCAGAATGTCCCGCAGAGTCTCCATCACCGTGCTCCTCGCGCCGCTTGAGTCTCCACCCACTGGAAGGCCCACACTCACGACATGATCGACGACGGCACCGGACTTCTCACCATCGGAGAACTGGCCAGATCCAGCGGACTGACCGTGCGCACCATCCGCTACTGGTCCGACGAGGGCGTCCTCACCCCGGTGACCCGCTCCGCGGGCGGCTACCGGCTCTACGACGCCGAGTCCGCCGCCCGGCTCGAACTGATCCGCACCCTGCGGGAGTTGGGCCTCGGCCTGGACGACGTACGCAAGGTGCTGGCCGGTGAGACGACCGTCGCGGAGGTGGCCGCCGCACATGTGGTGGCACTGGACGCGCAGATCCGAGCGCTGAGAGTGACCCGGGCGGTGCTGTCGACCGTCGCGAGACGCGGTTCGACCGCGGAGGAGATGACGTTCATGAACAGACTGGCACGGCTGTCGGCGGCCGAACGCAGGCGGATCATGGAGGAGTTCGTGGAGGAGCTGTTCCACGGCCTCGACACGGTGGATCCGTGCATCAAGGAGCGGATGCGGTCCCTCGCGGTGGACCTGCCGGACGACCCGACGCCCGAACAGGTGGACGCCTGGGTGGAGTTGGCGGAGACGGTGCAGGACCCGGAGTTCCGGGCGCAGATGCGCAGGGCCGTCGAGTTCAACGCCTCGGACCAGGACCGCGCCGCCGTCCGCGGGCGGTCCACCTGGTTCCCCATGCGGCTGGTGCAGCTGGGCGCGGAGGCCAGGCGGCGGGGGATCGACCCCGCCTCGCCGGAGGCCGAGGCCATCCTGCGGGAGGTGCTCGGCGACGGCGGCGACCCGGCCGTCGTACTCGAACGGATGGTGTCCGCGTCCAACGACCGGCTCGCCCGCTACCGGGAGTTGCTGGCCACGGTGAAGGGCGGCGGGCCCGCGGCGGCGCACCGGGAGGAGTTCGCGTGGGTGGTCGCCGCACTGCGCGCTCGCGTGGCCGGTTAATCTGGCCTCCGTCAACAGGCGGCACAGCATGACCGAAGGGGCGGATCCGGTGGCGGACATCGAGGAAGCACGTAAGCAGTTCGAGCGGATCGACACGGACGGTGACGGCTTCATCACCGCGGCCGAGTTCAAGACCGCCCTGGCCCAGGGAGGCGACTGGAACGTCACCGAGACGGTCGCCGAGGCCATCATCAAGAGCCGGGACCTCAACGGGGACAAGGTCCTGTCGTTCGACGAGTTCTGGGCCCACCTGGACAAGTGAGCCGGGAGTGATCCTCGCCCGAGCGGAAGGGGCGCCCGTCCGATGCCGGACGGGCGCCCCTTCCGTCAGGTCCGGCGCCTGATCCGCACGCTCCAGCGGCCCTCGTGCCGGTCCAGGACCAGCGGCAGGTCGAAGCACTTGCCCACCTGGTCGCCGGTGAGGACCTCGGCCGCCGGGCCCTGCGCGAGCGGACGGCCGTCGCGCAGGAGCAGGGCGTGGGTGGTGCCGACGGGCAGTTCCTCCAGGTGATGGGTGACCAGCACCGTGGCGAGGTCCGGGTGCTCCCGGCGCAGCGCGTCCAGCGCGTCCAGCAGCCGCTCCCGGCCCGGCAGATCGAGGCCGGTGGCCGGTTCGTCCAGCAGCAGGAGCCGGGGCTCGGGCATCAGCGCGCGGGCGATCAGGGTCCGGCCGCGCTGCCCCTGCGAGAGCGTGGGCCAGCGGGCGTCTCGCAGCTCCGTCAGCCCCATCGTCTCGACGAGCCGCTCCGCCCGTGCCTCCTGGCCGGCCGTGGGACGCCAACGGGGGAGCGGGGCCACGGAGTTGGTCAGCCCGGTCAGCACCACGTCCCGCACCCGCAGTGGCTCGGCGAGCGGATGGCGTGGATTGACGTGCCCGACGTACGACCGCAACTCCCGTACGTCGACCCGGCCGAGGCGCCGCCCGAGCACCTCCACCGTGCCGCCGGTGGGGTGGACCTGGGCGCCGAGCAGGCTCAACAGGGTCGACTTCCCCGCTCCGTTGGCGCCGAGGAGGGCCCAGTGCTCGCCGGTGCGGACGGTGAGGGAGACCTCCGCGAGGATCGGGTGGCCGTCGCGGACGACCCGGACGTCCTCGGCACGCAGCACCTCGCTCATCGGACCACCCGCTGCACGGCGGAGAGCACGGCCCGTCCGGAGGCCGCGGGGCCCTCGGCCGCGCCCCACACGGTGACGCCGTCGACCCGGCACTCGGCGTAGGCGGCGGCACCGTCCTCGGTCAGCTCCAGGACCTCCACCGTGCGGCCGGCCGCGGCGAGTGCCCCGATCAGGGCGGTGCCGTCCAGATCCGCCAACCCCTCCTGCCCCGGCGGGCCTTCGATCACGTACGTCTGCCGGAACAGTTCGTACAGCTCCTTCGGAGTCGCCTCCCGGCCGCTCGTGTCCGTCGCCTCCTGGACGACGCGGGAGAAGTCGGGGCGCAGGCGCGGGGGCAGGTCGAGGCCGTGATGGGTGCGCAGGAGGTACGCCATTCCGCCCTTGCCGGACTGGGAGTTGACGCGGATCACCGCCTCGTAGGAACGGCCCACGTCGGCCGGGTCGATCGGCAGGTAGGGGACGGACCAGGGGAGTCGGCCCTCGGGCACCCCCGACTCGGCCGCCGTGCGGGCGTGTTCGGCGAGACCCTTGCTGATCGCGTCCTGGTGGGTGCCCGAGAACGCGGTGTGGACGAGGTCGCCGGCGTACGGGTGGCGGGGGTGCACCGGCAGCCGGTTGCAGTGCTCGACGGTGTCCCGGACCGTGTCGATGTCGCTGAAGTCGACCATGGGGTCCACGCCCTGGGCGTACAGGTTGAGGGCGAGGGTCACCAGGTCGACGTTGCCGGTGCGTTCGCCGTTGCCGAACAGACAGCCCTCGACGCGCTGGGCCCCGGCCAGGACGGCGAGTTCGGCACAGGCGACACCGGTGCCGCGGTCGTTGTGCGGGTGGACGGAGAGGATCACCGCCTCGCGCCGGGAGAGGTTGCGGTGCATGTACTCGATCTGGTCGGCGTAGATGTTCGGCGTCGCGATCTCGACCGTGGCCGGGAGGTTGTGCGTGACCGGACGGTCCGGGCTCGCGTCCCACAACTCCGTGAGCCCGTCGCACAGTTCGAGGACGAAGTCGGGCTCGGTGAGGTTGAAGGTCTCCGGCGAGAACTGGAAACGGATGCCGGGCGCGTCCCCGGCCCGGCGCGCCATGTGCCCGGCCGCCGCGCGCACGGTCGCCCACACCTCGCTCCGGTCCCGGCCCAGCACGACCTCGCGCCACACCGGTGAGGTCGCGATGTACAGGTGGACCACCGCGCGGGGCAGTCCCTCGATCGCGTCGAAGGTGCGGTCGATCAGCTCCGGTCTGGCCGGGGTGAACACGACCGGCGTGACATCGTCCGGCACGGCGCCGGAGGTCACCAGGTGCCGTACGAAGTCGAAGTCGGTGCGGCTCGCGGAGGGGTAGCCGACCTCGATCTCCTTGAAACCGGTCGCCACCAGCAGGTCGAACAGCCGGCGCTTGCGCGGGGTGTCCATCGGCTCGGCGAGCGCCTGGTTGCCGTCGCGCAGGTCGACGGGGACCCAGAGCGGGGCGCGCTCCATGCGGGCGGCGGGCCAGCCGCGGTCCCCGGCGGGGACGTCGACGCGTTCGTGGAAGGGGCGGTAGCGGTCGTACGGCATCGGGCTCGGGCGCTGGGGGTTCCAGCGGAAGGAGGGCGCGGTGGTCATCGTCTGCTGACTGCTCTCGGCTCGGTCTGACGGTGACCGGCAGCACGGCGACCCGCGGCGGGGTGCCGGTCGCGTCAGGCCCCGCCGCGGCAGCCGAGAAGGAGGAGACCGCGAAGCGTCATGCCGGTAGGCTAGCCACACCTCAGGTCCTCAGACAAGTGAGAATTTCCTGAGGTGCCCGATGGACGACCGTTCCTGACCGCCGATGAGCCCGACGATCCCGAGTTGGTGAAGCGCCCGTGCCGCTAGGTCCCCTCCGCCCCAGTCCGCTCGTCGAGCAGGCCGCCGCCCGGCTGCGCGCGCAGATCGCCGCCGGTGAGTGGCCGGTCGGCACCAGACTGCCCGGCGAGACCACGCTCGCCACCGAACTGGGCGTGGGCCGCTCGACGGTCCGTGAGGCGCTGCGGGCGCTCGCCGGGGCGGGACTGGTCAGACCCCGGCAGGGCGCCGGGGTCTTCGTCGTCGCCACCGAGGCCGCGGAGGACTGGCCCACCCGGCTGCGGCGGGCCGCGGTGACCGACGTCTACGAGGTGCGGATGGGCGTCGAGGTCCAGGCGGCGCGGCTCGCGGCGAGCCGTCGTACGGCCGAGGACGTGACGGCGCTGGAGCGGGCGCTGGAGGCGCGGCGGATCGCCTCCGGGGCGGACGACATCGCGTTCGTCGACGCCGACATCGCGTTCCACGCGGCCGTGGTCGCCGCCGCCCACAACCCCGTACTCGCCGATCTCTTCGGCCAGTTCACGCCCGTGCTGCGGGAGGGGCTGGTCGAGCTGCTGGCGCTCACGGAGCTGCGCGCGCACGATCCGAACACCGGCGACGACGCGCACGAGGCGCTGGTCAGGGCGGTCGCGGAGGGGGACGCCGAGACGGCGGCGGAGGTGCTGCGGGCGGAGCTGGAGGACCCGTTCGGGGAGTAGCCGGCGCGAGGCGGACGTCCACTCCTGCGGCGGAGGGCCAGGAATAGGCGACGGGCGAGGGAGGTTGAGCCCCCAGGCGCATGCGCGTGCATGGAACGAGCCTCGGAACAGGCGTGGTTCGCGCAGGCGCCGGATCATGGTTCCGGATCACGGACTTCCGATCGGCGAAGGGTCTGTCATGAAGATCGGCATCATCGGCGCGGGCAACATCGGCGGCAACCTCACCCGGCGGCTCACCGCCATCGGGCACGACGTCTCCGTCGCCAACTCGCGCGGCCCGCAGACGCTCAGCGCGCTGGCCGAGGAGACGGGGGCGACTCCCGTACCGGTCGAGGAGGCGGCGCGCGGGGCCGACGTGGTCGTCGTCACCGTGCCGTTGAAGGCGGTGCCCGACCTGCCCGAGGGCTTCCTGGACGGCGCGGCGGAGAACGTCGCGGTCATCGACACCGGGAACTACTACCCCGGCCGGGACGGCCGGATCGGCGCCATCCTCGACGACGGCCTCACCGAGAGCCGCTGGACGGCGCAGCAGATCGGCCACACCGTCATCAAGGCCTTCAACGGCACCTTCGCCCAGGACATCGTGGACCGCCCCCGCCCGGCCGGCGACCCCGACCGCCTGGCCCTCCCGGTGGCCGGCGACGACGAGGCGGCGAAGCGCGTGGTCAGGGCGCTGATCGACGAGCTCGGCTTCGACACCGTCGACTCCGGCGGCCTCGACGACTCCTGGCGGCAGCAGCCGGGGACGCCGGTGTACGGCCTGCGCGAGGGCGTGGACGGGATCGTGAAGGGGCTCGCGGAGGCGTCGCCGGAACGGACCGGCGACTTCCGGGGCTGAGCGGCGGTTCAGGGGCGCGGGCCAGGCCCGCGCCCCGGCCGTCAGGACTTCTTGGCCCAGGCCTGCAGGGCCGCCTTGGTCGTGAAGTCGGCGACGTCCTTGTCGTGCGGGTCCGAGGTGTACTGGTGGAACGTCCAGTCCGCCTTGATACGGGGCTTGCCCGCCGTGACGTAGTCGGCGATCCAGAGGCCGTCGCCCGCGTAGGACGTCGTGTCGATGTTCAGCCAGAAATCGCGGTTGGTGTACAGGATGACCCGATTGTTCGGGCGCAGTGCCTTCACCTTGCGGATGAAGCTGTCCTTCTCCGCGTTCGTGGCGTGGGTGCCGTCGCCGGTGGTCTCCCAGTCGACGGCCAGCAGGTCCCCTGCCTTCTCAGGGGCCTTGCTGACGAAGTACTCCGCCTGGGCGGTGATGCTCCCCGGCCACAGGAAGTGGTAGAAGCCGACGACCAGTCCCGCGTCACGGCCCGTCTTCGTCTGGGCGGTGAGTCTGGGGTTGACGTACGTGTGCCCCTCCGTCGCCTTGATGAAGACGAAGGAGGAGCCGCTCGTGTCGTACGCCGTGGACTGGAACGCGCTGACGTCGATGCCATGCAACATGGGGGACTTGTGCCCCGTCCCCGGCATCCGGAACCTCAGCTTCTGGTGGCCACCGAGGACAGCACCGACGCCGGTTTCGCCGACCAGTCGGAGGTGATCACGCTCGCGTGGTCCGCCGCCAGGAGGGCGAGTCTGGCGGCGACCTCCGCGTCCGTGGGTGCCGTCGAGGAGATCGCCGGGGCCACGCCGTACGCGTCCGTCATGATCAGGATGTAGTGGTTCGTGGAGTAGAACGACGTGTCGTAGCCGTTGTTGACGTACGTCGCGGCGTCACCGTCGAAGAACACGAACCACGGCCGGACCGAGGTGTCCGAGGTCCAACGGGTCGCCCGGGGATCGCCGTTGGCCGCGCCCAGCACCGCGGGGAAGGCCTGCGCCTGGGAGATCGTGCCGGCCGCGTACAGGTCCCGCAGATGGTCGCCGTACTCC
Organism: Streptomyces sp. NPDC090083; assembly: GCF_044747445.1. Lineage (NCBI taxonomy): Bacteria > Bacillati > Actinomycetota > Actinomycetes > Kitasatosporales > Streptomycetaceae > Streptomyces > Streptomyces sp. NPDC090083. Next base: position 38,387 of record NZ_JBIVED010000010.1, read on the forward strand.
TGGTCGGTCCAGTAGTGGTCGAAGGGGTTGGCCTGCTCGACCGTGCCGGGAATCAGCTCGAAGATGAACTTGCCCTTGAGGGCGTCGCGCGAGGGCCACGCGTCGGCCCGGGCCGCCGCGTCGAGCGTGGGGTACGAGGAGCCCAGCAGGTCGGAGGGCTTGTAGACGCTGTTGCCGAGCTTCTGCGAGACGAGGGTGTCGAAGGCGGTCGGGCCGAGGCCGATGGTCTGGTTGAAGCCGACCTTCATCTCCACCTTGATGATGACGGGCGCGTGGTCCGGGTGCAGGGTGTTCCAGGCGGCCATGTTGTCCAGGCAGCTGCCGAGGTCCTGGTTGCGGTCCTTGCTGTACAGGTCGGCCGGGGTGCTCGCCTTCTCGCAGTTGTTGTCGTTGGAGAACAGGTCGCTGTGGCTGACCCGCCACCGCTTGCTCAGACTGTCGACGTAGACGTCCAGTTCGAGCAGCGAGGCCCCCGAGTCCAACGCCTGCGCCCAGTACGTGTACTTGTCCTTCTCGTACGCGTTGTGCGTCCCGATCGTCGTCGTCCCGGAGAACTTCGCCGCCTCCGCATGGGCGTTCCCCGCGGCCCCCGTCACCAGCAGAGCCGTGGCGCCGAGCAGCGCCGCCAGCCGTCTTGTCGCCTTCATGGGTGTCAAGTCCCCTTCGCCGTGGCCTAGTTGGCGCTGTGTTGGCGGCAGCAGCGTAGGACGAAGGGGTTACCGCTCGGTAGAGGTCGGAGGAACAACACCCTCCGCCGAACCGGTAAAAGGTGCCCCTCCGATCTCGCATATTGCGTTCTCTCCGCCGAGAATCATATTCTCGAACGATGACCGGTCCTGGTGTGGGGTTCGCTCTTCGATTCGACTTCCGCAACCCGGAGTCGGCCGGCACGGCCATGGCCGACCGGTACGCGGCCGCCCTCGACATGGCCGAGTGGGCCGACGGGCTGGGATGCACGCGGATCACCGTGTCCGAGCACCACGGGGCGGCGGACGGGTATCTGCCCAGCCCGGTGCAGATGCTCGCGGCGATGGCCGCGCGTACGCAGCGGGTCCGGTTCCTCGTCGCCGCGCTGATCGCGCCGTTCCATGATCCGCTGCGGCTCGCCGAGGAGCTGGCCGTGCTCGACAACATCAGCCGGGGGCGGGTCGACGTGATCGTCGCGGGCGGGTACGTGCGCGAGGAGTTCGCCATGTTCGGCGTGCCGACGAAGGAGCGGGCGCAGCGGGTCACCGAGGTGGTGACCACCCTCAAGTCGGCCTTCACGGGGCGGCCGTTCGGCTATCGGGGCCGCACGGTGCGGGTCACTCCCGCGCCGTTCCGGGCGGGCGGGCCCTCCGTCCTGCTCGGCGGCAGCAGCGAGCCCGCCGCGCGCCGGGCCGCCCGGATCGCCGACGGGTTCGTGCCGTCCGTGCCCGAGGTGTGGGAGCACTACCGGGACGAGAGCCGGAAGCTGGGGCGCCCCGACCCGGGGCCCAGTCCGGTCGGGCCGAACCGGGTGGTGGCCCTCGCCCGGGACCCCGACGAGGGCTGGGCGCGGATGGCCCCGTTCTTCCTGCACGAGACCAACGCCTACGGCGAGTGGCAGGCGCAGGACGACGTGGCCGCGCCCTTCCGCACCGCCGACGGTGTGGCGGAGCTGCGGCGCGGCGACCAGTACCGGGTGCTGACGCCCGAGCGGTTCGTGGCGGAGCTGAAGGCGGCGGAGACGCCGTTCACCCAGTTCCATCCGTTGTGCGGAGGCATGCCGATGGAGCTGGCGTGGTCCAGTCTGCGGCTGTTCGAGCGGGAGGTGCTGCCCGCGTTCGGCTGACCGGGGCGGGGGATCACTCGGGGGCGTAGGACCCGGCGGGGCGGGAATACGTGCAGGTGTGCGGCGGGAGAGACCGGTTGCGGCGGGTGCGGCCCGCCATCGGTGAACGGGCCGCCGGAAGGAGAAGGCCATGATTCACCCAGCCGATGTCCGCGAGTGGCGGGAGCGCGACGTCGTGGACCCGGAGTCGCACAAGATCGGCGTGCTGGAGGCCGTGTACGTGGACACCGCCACCGACGAGCCGGCCATGGCCACGGTGCGGGTCGGACTGCCCACACGGCACCGGTTGATCTTCGTCCCGCTCGACGACGCGATCGTCGGACCGGACTACGTCAAGGTCGGCTACGCCAAGTCGCTCGCGAAGGAAGCCCCCTCGATCGGCACCGACGACGTGCTGCCCGCCGAGCAGGAGGAAGCGATCTTCAAGCACTACGGCCTGCCCTACCGGCAGGGTGCGGGCGGCGAGCGCCAACTCGCCCGCCGCTGACGGTTCCGGACGCCGGGAGGTTTCAACCCGGCGTTCCGGGCGACCCGTTGAACATGTCCAGACGCTACGGCGGAAGCCCCGCGGGGACGGTCATATCCGTCATCGCGGATATCGCGGCACTGATCTTGATCCTGTGGATCGTTCTGTACCTGTTCGACGCCAACACCGCGAACAACTCGGTCGACTGGGTCCACCACGCGGCCAACTGGCTCTCGGGCTGGTCGCACAACCTGTTCACCATCCACTCGGCGGACTGGCGCACCGTGGTCAACTACGGCCTGCCCGCCCTCGTCTATCTCTTCATCGGCCACGCGGTGGCCACCGGGGTCAACCGGAACTGACCGGAACCGACCGGAACCGACCGGCTCCCGGTCGGAGTCACGCAGGCGGGACGGGCTGCGGTCCACGGCGTGCTCGTGGCAGCCCGGTCCCCCTGAGCGCCGGCCGCCACCCGCTCAGGCCGCGAGCACCCCGGCCGAGCCCACCCCCCCCGCAACGCCATCCGCTCCACCGCTCCACCCGGCGGGCCTCGTCGGGGCCGCCGCCGTCGCTCAGCACTCGATGATGTTCACCGCCAGCCCGCCCCGGGCCGTCTCCTTGTACTTCACGCTCATGGTGGCACCTGCGGCGGCTAGCCCGTTGACCTGCGGGTTCGGGATCATTTCCCTGATCCACTCGGCTGCTGGGGACTTCTCGGGGGACAATCTCTAGTTGATCTTGATCCAGCCATGCGTCCATCGCGAGCTGGCCGCGGTGACCAGCGCCGGGCATGAAGTGAGCGTAGTGGTCGAGCGTGACCTTCGGGGTGGAGTGCCCGAGCCACTCGGACAGGCTCACGACCGACTCGCCGGCCTACGACTGCACGCTGGCGTACGTGTGCCGCAGGACGTGGAACATGTCCTCGCGTGGCGCCGCGTAGAGAGGCCTCCGCCGGATCCGGCCGCCGTCCGTGCGGACCTTCTCGCCCACGGCCTTGATGAGACCGGCTGGCGCCAGCGCCGGTTTCCAACTCCGGTCGTTCCACGTCCGGTAGTAGATTCGGTTGCCGTGTGAGCTCGTGAGAACCAGTTGCACGGTGACCTGTTTCCGCTGCCGAGCCTCCAGGGCGTTGGCCGAGGCTCCGGGTTCCGCCACGGCAACGTGCACGGGGTGGGAGGAAAGCGCCGGAAGTGGCTGTGAGCCAGGGGTACGAGGTTGTGGGGCAGCGGTACCTCGCGGGTCTTGCCACCCTTGGGCAGGCAGAAGTACGGCCGGCCCTTCTGGGATTCAATGCAATTCCCGTAACTGCCCTCAATTATCAATCGGACCTTAGCGGTTACCCTGAGAGCGAGTTCGAGAGGGAAATCTACCTATACTTCATGGCTAAGCGCATTTTCGATAGTGTGGAGAGTGTAGGTTTTCCGGTGGGTGAAACATTTCCCTCGGTCGCCTATAGTCTGGAGCAAGAAAACATTTCGGATCTATTCACAGGAGACGAGCCTGCTTTGCTGCTCGCTCGGCAGATACTCCGTAGGGTGCAAACCGGCTGAGGAGTTGTATGCGCGTCGCACGCTACAGAGTTTCTACTAGCGCTCCCTGACCACGGTTGACCCAGGACGCGATGTCGCTCGATCTAACGATGGCGCTACATCTGTTGTGTCCGATAGCGTCAGTTGCACCGGCGCTGAGCTGCACTGACTTATCAAAAGCCTCCTCGCGCCACGCTCCTTGCCCCAGAGAACCCGCTTGCCGCCGGACCCGTACTTGTGAGTGTTGCGCTGGCTTCTCTGCACTTCATTCGGAGGGATGATGGGCTCAGTTGTGCTCGGCGCGAGGTTGTGGAAGTCCGAGGTCAACGGTGGTTCGTCGTCGTGATCGGATTGCCTCGGCCTGTTTGGTGCGAAGGAAGGTCAATGTCAGGTCGATGCCCTCGATCTCTCCGAGCCACTGCTCCTCCTCTGCTCGCTTGCGCCTCATGATCAGGTCCTTCTCCACTTCCTCCAGGCGCGGAAGCGTCTTCGGGTTGACCTGGAGCATGGGGCAGCGGATGCATGCTTCTCTGAACTTGGGCTCGTGAAGTGATCGAGCAGGAGTGCCTTTATTCGCGGTTGAGTTCGTGGTAGCCACGAAAGTCGAAGAAGCGCAGGCCGTCGATCACTGCCCCAGACAGGATCTCCGGCAGGGTCCATGGGTGGGTGGCGTAGTCGTCCGTTGCCACGCCTCCCTGCTCAAGCAGCAGCGCGATCATTCGGTGAACCTCTGCGGTGCCGTCGATCCGCCCGGAGATGTCTATCTGCACCGCCCAAGTGGGGTGATGTCCGACGGCCGCTTCGAGGATCGCCACATCCTCAGGATCCCAATCGGAGAAGAGATAGCCGGTCTGCTCATCGCCGATGTCGATGTAGAGGTTGCCATCCAGAGTCCACGGATCGCGCTGCTCGGGCAGATGCCGATCGAGCGAGGCGACGGTCTCAGCTCGCTCACCTGCGGGAAACACGAAAACAGTTCGCATGGGTTGGAGCGTAGGCAGTTCAGCTTCGTGGCGACCATGGATTTCAGGGGCAGCTTTGGTCCGTCGACGTAGTGGTGGCGCGGATGGCGATGTCGGCGAAGGTTGGCATGCCGAGATCGACTGTGGAGGGTCGTCGGGCTGCTTCGGCATCGAGTTGGTCCAGCTTGCCCTGCGCGCCGGCGAGGCTGACCTGGAGGCCCTCGACTTCGCCCAGCCATCCTTCCCGCTCCGCCTCGGCGATCCGAGCGATCAGGTTGTCGCGGATGTCGGCCAGCCGTGACCGTTGGGCCGGATCAGGCCGGAGGAGCGAGCATCTGACACAAACTTAACCGAACTGATCTTGGTCGGTCTGCTGGGGCGCAATGCTCACCGGAAGTCACTGGAAAGAATCTTGCACCAGTACTCCGGCGCTCTTGGCGGGGTGGGTCTGTGCCAGGTCGCCGTCCATCTCACCTACGCTTCGCCGCGCGGTCACGCACTGATCGACCGCGAGCGCTACCTGCCCGCCGCCTGGGCCGAGGACGAGGAGCGCAGGCTGCTGCGGCACGTGCACGACGAGGTCACCTTCGCCACCAACCCCCAGCTGGCCGCCGCCATGCTGCACCGCGCCCGCGGGCTCGGCCTGCCCGCCCGCTGGTTCACCGGCGACGAGGTCTACGGCAGCCTGGATTTGCGCCGCACCGCCCGCACTCTGGGCTTCGACTACGCCCTGGCGGTCAGGGCCGACCATCGCGCGAGCACTGCCGTGGGCCGCCTCAGCGCCACAGAGCTGGCGGCGAAGGTGCCGGCCGGGGCCTGGACGCGACGCCGCACGGGCAACGGCACCAAAGGGCGACCGCCACTACGACTGGGCCCTGATCGACGTCCTGGCCGACGATGCCCCGCGGACCGGGACGAGGCCGGGCACGCGTTCCTCGGCGTACGCCGCCACCGCTACACCCGCGAACTGTCCTTCTACCGCTGCCACTCCACCACCCCGTCAGCCTCGCGGTCTTCGTGAACATCATCTGCACCAGATGGAAGATCGAGGAGGATTTCCAGGGCGCGAAGGGCTTGGCGGGACTCGACCAGGGCCAGGTGACCTGCTGGACCTCCTGGATGCGCTGGATCCTGATCAGTCTGTTCGCCGCCGCCGTCCTCGCCGTCACCCACGCTGCCACCAGCACCGACGGAACCGAACACGGCCTTCGACTCGCCCCGGCCAGCGGCCGCGAACTCTTGGCCGTCCTGCGGATCACCGCACTCCCCACATCCCGCCGCCACCTCGAGTACGCCCTGCACTGGTCTGCCTGGCGCCGTCACCACCAGCACCAGGCCACCGAGGCCCACCGCCGATGGAACAACATCACCGCGGCGGCAACCACATGACCGGAGCCGGACGATCAAGACTTACAGCTGCCGTGTCTGAACGGAGCATCGGATTCCCGGCACGGAACCGAAAACGTCGATCCGCGATCAGGAGACGCCGCTGTCCGTGGCCTTCCGGCCCCGTCCGCAGACATAAACGGTCCCGAGAGACGACGAAGACGCACGACCAGGTCATTTATCGCAAGATCCTTAAAGGGAGAGATGCATAAGACCTCGCGCACAGTGCGCAGTTGGCGCTACCCTGGCCGCATCTCCCGGCCGACGGCAGCCGGAGTTCGAATGCCCGTAGCGGTACTGCTCTTTGGCTTCTGAACATCAATGCCAAGGTTACTTGCACAGCGGAAGGCGATGACAAATGACGTTGTTCTACGGGGCGGCACATGCACTTATCGAGCGGGAAGGAAGTTTTCTGGTAACGCGTAGGTCCGCCGTGGACGACTACATGCCCCTCAAATGGGATCTGCCTGGGGGAACGGTCGACCCCGGCGAAAGCCTGGAGGACGCCCTCGTCCGGGAGGTGCACGAGGAAACCAAGATCAAGGTTGCCATCGAACGACTCCTCTACGCCTACACCAATCTGGCCACTCTCCCCGAGCGTCAGACATTTCAGACGGTTTACCTCTGCCGCTACGTGGGTGGCGACGTAGAGCTCGATCCCGCTGATCACGACCAGTTCATCTGGGCGTCGAAGAGCGAGATCGACGAACTCGACGCTATGGCTTTCCTGGCTGGCTTCCGTGAAACCACTATGTATCGCACCGTGAAATAGCGACCAAAGGCGTGGGATCCTGTGCGAGTGCGATCCGTGGACATATATGTCACTTACCGGTGCAACCTGCGCTGCACGCACTGCTTCGTCGGTGACAACCTGTCGACCGGCCAGAGCTTCGCCTACGATTCCCTGGCGCACCTGATCACCGATGCCCGACGGCAATGGGAGACCGAGGAAGTGACCTTCCTCGGAGGGGAGCCAACTCTCTATCCCGGGATCGTCGACGCGGTCAGGCTGGCGCAGGCGCAAGGACTCCACGTACGGATCGTGACCAACGGGCTGCACGGCTTCCGGTCCTTTGTCGACCGTTTTGAGGGTGCGCAATTGCCGGTCGCCGGTGTCAGTATCGACGGCTCGGGTCCTGAGACTCATAACGCAGTTCGGGGCAAACGGTCTTTCGAGCGCATGATGCAAAACATCGAGCGGGCCCGGGAACGCGGCTATCGCATGTTCGGCATCATGTCGGTGAGTAGGAGCAACGCGCACGATGTCATCGGCGTCCTCGCACTGTGTGATCGCCTCGGATTCGGCTGGGTGAATATTCACTACGTCTCCAACCGGGGATTTGCTACACCGGAGATGGTGCTGTCAGTTCCCGAATGGCGGGCACTGGTCCGGGAGATCAGGAAAAGCTCGGCCGATCTCCGACTTGACGTCCGGCTGGAACGCACCTTCGTTCCGGCGGTCGGTCACCGGCGGTACTGCGCGGTCCGCAGCAGTGACAACCTACTGTTCCTTCCCGACGGCCGCGTTTTCATGTGTCCGATGTTCATTGACGTCCCGGAAGCACATTCCTTCACCTGGTCGGGCACCGAACTCGTTGAGCGGTCGGGGCCGGGAACCGAGCGAATGCTAAGTCTGGCCGAAACGGCAGCGCACTGCCCCGCCATGGGGCATGTGAACCCACAGCTCAACGCCAATGTGGTGGATGTGGGCCTGGAGATATCCTGCGTACTCGAAAAGACTCGTCTCAGCGGGGGGTTGGTTTTCGATGAGAAGTGAACGCTGATGGATATCTGGAACGACCACGATCTGGCCTTCGTCCGCGAACGCGCGCGCAACTGGGATGTCCACTACTCCGAACTCTTCTGGGGAGCCCGGTTGTACGATCTGGTGGAGCCCCTGCTCGCTTCCTTCAACCCGGACTGCGGCGTCCCGAAGCAGATCGGCATTGCCTCGGAGTCGCTCCCCGAGACTACCGCCACGGTATTGCTAGCCCTGCACCGAGTGGGCCTACTCAATCAGACCATGCGCGAGCGTATCCACGGATACCTGTGGTCTACCCACTACGCGATCGCCACAGGCACCGTGGGAGATTCCAAGTACCCCGAGAACGAGTGCTGGAGTTCGACGTCACGAAATGTCTGGGCGACGGCGACGTGTCTATGGGCCCTTATCGCGACGGGCTATCGGGGCTCGCACGAAGGGCGTTATGCTGCTGCCTTCCGATGGTTGATCGACGCTCAGGACGAGGACGGCGCCTGGGGCTTCAGCCGGGACGCGCGAAACCCTCCGTCGGTGTTCCTCACCGCTGTGTGCGCGTACACGCTGCGCCTTGCCGCAGAATTCGTTGGGGCTGGCCCCAACAAGAGCGACCAAGCGCTGATCTGGCCCGCCGTCGAAGCCGCCACCAAGTATCTGAAGCGGACTCGGCACCGGCGCAGCGGCCTTTGGCACACCAGCGCGGGGGAGCCGGAGCCTACGAGTACCGCGATGGCGCTGTGGGCTATTCGGTGGTGCGGCACCAACGATGTCGGTGACCTGCTGGGTAACGGCGTCCGCGCGCTGTCACGTGCCGTCGGCACCGCGCTGTGCGGTCCCAGCCTGGAGATCGCGGTGGGGACGCTCCCCGATTCGCGCGAGGCCATCACTCTGCAGGGCTACACGCCCGCCCTGCCGTTGGCGCTCCTGCAACTGGACGTTGACCCCTTCCACCGGCTGATCGTCGGGCCGCTCACCTTCCTGCGGACCAGTCGGCAGCCGAACGGCTGGGAGTTCCCGGTCATCGGCAATGAACGACAGGGCCGATACATCAAGGCCGTGCCGTACGTGGGTACCGGCGAACCGCTGACGTTCACGACCGCGCTGGCCCTACAGACCGTGCACGCCTGGCACCGGCGAACGATCCGGTGGAACATCGAACAGCGATTGACGCGCGGCTGAGTTCTCGATCCATGCCAGGGCACTCGTCACCACACGGGCGGCACCCGGCCCAATACACGACAAGGGGGGACCACCGTGACGGCAGTCCTGTTCGTGCACGGCACCGGCGTGCGAGCGGAGTCGTTCGACGCAACGCTCGAGGTGATGTCCCGCGCGCTGCTCGCTCGGCGTCCCGACCTGACTGTCGAGGGTAGTTTCTGGGGGGACTTGCACGGGAGTAGTCTCTTCGCTCACGGCGCGTCGATCCCGGTTGCCGACGGAACCCGGGACGTCGATGCGGACGGCGCACCAGGTGACGTGGACATCATTGTCTGGGAGACGCTCCAGGACGATCCGCTCTTCGAACTGCGCCTGCTGGCAACCGCGGACAGGCCCCAGGGCCAGGGGGGCGGCTTCCACCCCGGCCGACAGTCGCAGGGCCGCGACCTGGAGGAGCGGTACCGCCGCTTCGCCACATCGGACACGGTGGAGGCACTGTTCCGCGAGGCGGGGCTCGGTGGTGAGTTCGCCCCGAGTTGCCGAACGGTTGCCGCATCACAGCCATTCGGCGAACTGGAGGTCAACGGCGTCGCAGCGCTGGAAGCCTGGCCGACAGTCGTCCGCGCGACAGTCGCGGAGGCGGTCCGCCGAACGGAGTTGGCCGACGCGCCGGGCTTGCGGGTCGTCTACGACCGGGGATTCCTAGAGGAATTCCTCCGGACCGTGCTGGCAGCCACCGGCGAGGAGTACCGCGGCGCGCTCGGCTGGGCCCAACAGCGGCTCGGCACCTTTTTCGCGGGGCGGACCACCTCCTACGTTTCACGGCGACGTGAGACGTTCACCGAGTCAGCGTCCTTGGTCGCCGGCGACATCCTCGTTTACCAGCGCGACGGCGCGGCGATTCGCCAGTTCGTCGGCGATTGCATCAGCCGCCTGGAACCGCCGGTCGTGGTGGTCGCGCACAGCCTGGGTGGGATCATCTGCACTGACCTGTTCGCCACCACCGATTCGTCCGACGTCCACCTGGTCACGGTGGGCACCGCGGCGCCCTTGTTCTGGGAACTCGACGCCCTGTGGGGTCTACGCGCTGGCGCCCCGCTTCCCGCCGGATTCCCGACCTGGGTCAACATCTATGACCAGCGCGACTTCCTCGCCTACGTGGCCTCCCCCCTGTTCGGCGACGGTGTCCGCGATATCCGGGTCGACAACGGCCAGCCCTTCCCGCGCTGCCACAGCGCTTACTGGTGGAACAGCCAGTGCTGGGACGCTGTGCTGAGCGTATGTCCGTGAACAGTTTCGCGCATGCTCGGGCGCTGGTGGTGGGCGTCGAGAGGTACTCTGCCGGACCGGACTGGAAACTGACGGGTCCTGCTGCCGACGCGCTGCGTTTCACGGACTGGCTGCTGGCCATGGGCATGCCGCCAGCTCATGTCAGCCTCTTCATCAGTTCCGTCACTGCATCGACCACGGACGACTGGCGGCGGCGAACGGGCATCAAGGTCGGCGAGCCAACCTCCGACGCCATCCATGCCGTACTCCTCGACGTCGTGCGGGAGCACGGATGCGACGTCTTCTTCCTCTTCTGGGGCGGCCACGGAATCACTGATCCTCAGGGCCACCTGCGCTTGTTCACCAGCGACGCGCGCGAGGAGGTGCTCCGCAACATCGACATGGACGATCTCATGCTGGCCCTGCGCTCCTCGGCGTTCGCCCGGGTCAAGCGGCAGATCCTGCTGGTCGACGCCTGCCGCCGGTATGTCTCCCACCGCGAGCTGCGCGCGGGGCTCCCGACCGTGTCGGTACCGAAGGGCGACCTCGTCCAGACGGACCAGTTCGCGTTGTGCGCCACGCGCGAAGGCGAACTGGCGGCCAATCTCACCGCCGTCGGAACCGGCCGACTGTCTTCCGTGCTGCTCCGGGAGTTGCCGACGACGCCGGGGAGCCTGCCGGACATGGAACTGGTCGCCCGGCAGGTCGGAGCTGAGTTCGACCGGTTGCGGGCGACAGGGAGCACCACGCAGGTGCCGGTGTTCTACTCGTCCCGGGGATACGACGGAAGTGTGCGATCGAATCAGTTGGCGTCGTGGGCGACGTCCGCCGCGGCCGGCCCGGTGGCCGACGAACGGCAGTACGTGCAGCGGCTCGCCCGCAAGCTGGAGAGCCAACTCGTGGGCGAGGTTCGGGTCAGCGGCATGGGACCGTCGTTCGACTCCTTGGAGCGGTCATCGGTAGTGACCAGGGCGCAGGTCCGCAGTACGGCCATCAGCGCTGAGCACACGATGGTGCCCGACGTTATCGACTACATGCGCCGCTCGGAGATCCGCCGGATGATCGTCACCGGCGCGCCTGGGATGGGCAAGAGTGTGCTGCTGGACCTCCTAGCGCTGGCCCAGTGCCGCGAGTACCAGGTCGACCGGTCGACCATTCCGGTTCGCGTCGTCATCGGCGGCCAAGGTGACCCGGAGAGCGAGTTTGCCAGTATCGAGCAGCTCCTCCGGGACCGCGCGGGTTTCCTCGATGGCTCAGCCCTGGACGACATCCTCCACCGATGTGTGTTCTATCTTGACGACTTCGACGAGTTGACACCCCACTACCAGCGCACGGTGCTGAAGTTCATGCGCGCCTACCCGAACGCGTCGATCACGCTATCAACCCGCTCCACCCGCGGTCTCGATTGGTCCGTGCCGAACTGTGTGGAGGTGGAGTTGCTCCCCTTGGACCCGCCAGAGGTCTTGCGCCATCTGAAATGCGAACTCGGCACGGCGGTTGGGGAGGAACTGTTCTGGCAACTGGCTGGCCGCGACTACGAGGTGGTCCGGGACAGCTGGAGCTTGGCCGACGGCGACCGCGAGCAGTTGTGGTCCCTGTCCGCACAGGTACCGCGGACGGTTCCTGGCGAGGTCGCCGCGCTTCGGTTGCGGTTGCTGCGCGATCCGCCAGCCGCCCTCCAGCTTGCCCGCATACCGTTCCTGCTCCGGGCGATGGTGACCATTCGGCGGACGGGGGAGTATCTCGATCTGTCCCAACCGGACGTCTTGGACCACTTGGTCACATCGTTGTGGAGCAGGCTGCACGCCGAGGTTGGCTACCGCGATCTGACACTCGACCGGCTCTTCTCCGGTCTCGGTCCCCTCGCAGAGCACCTCATCCGCGTGCGTCAGGATTGCCACGATCTAGCCACGGCGACCGCACTGCTGGCCGATGTCGGCGAGACGTCCGCTGCCCGGCTCATCGAGGCCGCGGTGATGGCGGGCATCGTCGACCAAGACAGCTCGGGCATCACCTTCCGCCATCGCGTGATCCGGGACTACTTCGCCGCGGCGGCGCTGTCCGCCCGGATCCCGGACGGCATCGGGGTGGACGACTACATCGCCCCGGCGGCCTGGTGGACCGAGTCTCCCTGGCGCGCGGTCCTGGAGCTCGTCCCCCAGTTCCACGGCACCCCTGCCTTGGTCGTCGGCTGGCTAGGCCGGGCGCAACCGGAGATAGCCGCGATGTGCATCCAGCAAAGTGAGATGTCCGGTGACGCGGCACGGCAGACACTACGGGGCATGATCAAGGAGCGGCTCGCCGAGACGTCGGAGCGGCCGCCCCCGGAACTCGCGGCGCTCGGCCGCGCCCTCGGGATGGTCGGGGATGACCGCCCTGGCGTCGGAGTCGGACACTCGACGGCTACGAGTGTTCCGGTCATTGAGTGGGTTTTCATACCGGAACAGCGTGTTCCGGTGTCCGAATCCTCTGCTGTCCTGGTGCCTGCCTTCTATATGAGCAGGTACCCGGTCACCAACGTGCAGTACGAGGTATTCCTACGCGACGGTGGCTACCGCAGCGACCGCCACTGGACGCGGGGTGGGATCGCCTGTCGGGACCGACTGGGGTGGTTCGCGCCCGAGCAGTACGGGCCGCCATTCAATCTTCCCAACCACCCGATTGTCGGAATCAGCTATCACGAGGCGTGTGCGTTCGGTGACTGGCTGGGGTCGCTGCGCCGGGAAAGAGTCGGAATCCCCACCGTCACGCAGTGGATGGCGGCGGCCAGATCTGCCGACGGATTCGACGGATACCCTTGGGGAAACGACTTCGCGATCACCCGCAGCAACAGCCGGCAGACCAATATCAGAACTACCACGGCGGTCGGACTGTTCGCCTCCGGGGCGAGTCATTTCGGCCTCCTCGACTGCGGCGGCAACGTCTGGGAGCTCTGCACGCCCGATCCCGAACCGCGCGGTACAGCCTGGCGTAGCGGATTCCGCAGCAAATCCCCCACCGACCGGTACCTCCCGATCAAGGGCGGCTCGTTCGCACACTACTGGTGTTCCGTGAAGACCCGGACAGATGTGACCGTACGTGAGACCGATCGGGAATGGGATGTCGGCTTCCGCCTGATGAAGCAACTGTAGTCCGCCTCCCGGCCGCGCGACAGACACCCGGAACGCCCTCCTCCCTGCCCCCGGTGGTGATCGACGTGACATTGCAGGTCGCTAGTGCTCTGACCACATAGGTTCGCCGGGTCGGTGGTCGTGGCGGTTGGATGTGCGGTGACGTTCGATCCGACCGCTGGAGGTGCGGTGGCCGAGCCCGTCCGTGTGCGCAGATTGACCGACCAGGAGGGGCAGAAGCTGCAGCAGATCGTGCGTCGGGGCAGCACCAACTCGGTGCGCTATCGGCGGGCGATGATGCTGCTGGCGTCGGCCGGCGGGAACCGGGTGCCGGTGATCGCCCAGCTGGTGCAGGCCGACGAGGACACCGTCCGGGATGTGATCCACCGGTTTAACGAGATCGGCCTGGCCTGTCTGGACCCTAGGTGGGCGGAAGGCCGTCCCCGCCAACTTAGAGATCATCTCATTTGGCTAGCTAGACTTGTGGTGTGTCGAAGATCGTTGAGCGGCTGGTGCTGGACGAGCTGTGGGAGCTGTTCCAGCAAGTGGTTCCGGAGGCGCCGTCCCGGCCGCAAGGTGGCGGCCGGCGTCGGCACGGCGACCGTGAAGTCATCGCTGCGATCGTCTTCGTGGCGACCTCAGGCTGCACGTGGCAGCAAGTGCCGGCCGCCTCGTTCGGCCCGTCGGGTGCGACGGCCCACCGGCGGTTCACCGAGTGGACCAAGGGCCGGATGTGGGCCAGACTCCACCGCCTGGTCCTCGATGAACTCGGATCGCGCGGGGAACTGGACTGGTCCCGTTGCGCGATCGACTCGGTCAACATGCGGGCCCTGAAAAGGGGGAGCTGACAGGTCCGAATCCTGCGGACCGGGGCAAGTACGGGTCAAAGATCCACTTGATCACGGAGTGGACCGGCCTGCCCCTGTCCATCGGTATCTCGGGCGCCAACACGCACGACAGTCAAGCACTGATCCCTCTTGTGAAGGGCATCCCGCCGATCCGCTCGCGCCGCGGCCCCCGACGGCGCAGACCCCGAAAACTCCATGCGGACAAGGGCTACGACTACAACCACCTGCGACGATGGTTGTCCAGCCGGAGCATCCGACATCGCATCGCCCGCAGAGGTATCGAGTCCTCTACCCATCTGGGCCGGCACCGCTGGACCATAGAACGCACGATGTCCTGGCTCGCCGGATGCCGCCGACTGCACCGCCGCTACGAACGCCGAGCCGATCACTTCCTAGCCTTCACCAGCATCGCCTGCACCCTCATCTGCTACCGCAGGCTTGCCAAATGAGATGACTTCTAAATATGCAGAGCTAATCTGCAAGATGGGAGACTTGCCGCACCTGCGCTGCAGTCAGGTGCCGTACATCCCAAAGCAGCGCGGCGGCGTCGGTTGTTTCCGCAGGTTGTGTGCGACCTGCCGCCACTTCACCCATGCCAGTCAAAGAGGCCAGGACGGCCACCGGAATGCCAAGCACAGCAGCGAAACCGCCAAGAAGCTCGGCATCGAGTTCCTTTGCACCACGCCCTACCGCCCCGATTGTCGCCGCTGAGACGTAGACACCAGACATCAGATACATCACCTTGGCTGCTGATGACCATCCCAAATTACGGAGGGCGAGCATCCGCACAAGGAGCGAACCGAAACCCGGAGGGTACTGCTCAAATGGGCGCTTTCCCCTGGGGGAATCAGCTCGTGGCATCTCGGCCAGCGATCCGGCGTGGTCGCGCAACCGCTGACGACTTGGCGCCGGCAAGGAGAGTGCGCGTTGCACCAGTTCAGGTAGCTCGCGACTAGCTGCCTCATCGAAATGCAACGCGTCGTCCGGAATGGTCAATCCAGCAACAAGGAAGAGGTCATGACTCTGCATACCAACCTTCTCCGCCAGTCGATTGAGGAATTCCTCGCCAGGAACTTCACTCACTCGAATCGGAGGTAGCTCAACCTTTGAAGGTCCGCTGTCCTGACTCTGCACGAGACGCGCCAGAAGAATATCAGAGTTCGGATATTCCAGAAACTCCATCATCACCACGCATTGGAATAGAGCCTTTTTAAGGCTGCTGGGGCATCCCGTGAATGCTGCCCCAGCGAATATATGCAAGATCAACCACCTGGCGGCCCGGCATAATACTTCCAGGCGTCGTCCGCGAATCCCCAGCTGTGCCCTTGGAAGGCATTGCGAGTGACGTCCAGCAATGACTGAAATCCTGGAGTATCTGTCGGACGGTAATGCCCGGAGAAGTTATCAATCCTGGAAATCACATCGTCTGCATTGACGTCGAACGTGCCTGCCATAAGAACCCCTTGCCGATTACCCAGGGCCGTGTGTCCGGCATCCGGATTGAGATCCCACATCGAGTAGTCTTCCATGGCGCGCACGGATCCGTCCTGGTGAACAACGAAGTGATACGAACCTTCATTCAGGGGCTCCCCAGCCGGAATCCCAGCGTGTGCCGGAAGGGTTCCCTGGTCGGTGTGATCGACTCCCTCGCGGAACGGCTTCCAGACCTTAGCTGGCAGATCACCACAAGTGTTGTGGACCAAGATCGGGGTGCCGCCCGCCACCACATAGTACGTGTGGAGTTGCTGGACAGTCAGGTTCCAGCGGTTTGCCGCACCGGGTGCGGGCTGGGTGGAGACAACGAAAGCGTGGCCGTTGGTGACGGTGTTGAGGGCGTCGCCATTGTGGAGTTTGCCGGCGGGGACCCAGGTGTGGGTGGTGTCGTTCCAGAAGGGGTGGTTGGCGGTCGTGTGGAGGGTGGCTGTGTGGCCGTCTTCGGTGCGGATGGTGAGGTCGAGCAGGTCGTGGTCGTGGTTGATCCACACGTGTTGGACGGTGCGGGCGCCTTGGTGCTTGCCGGTCTTGGGGTTGGCGGCTTCGACCTTGTCGCCGGTCTTGATTTTGCCGATCGGTTTGGTCTTGCCCCCGCTCAGCAGGACAGGTGTGTCGGGCGAGAAACTGCAACCCTTGGGGGAGCCACTCGCACCCTTGGCGGGGGTGTCCGGTTCGGCCGCCACGGCGTTGGCGTGTCCGGCTTCGGCCTGTGGGTCGGCCTTCTTGGCTGCGGCAGCCTTGGCGGCTGAGGCATCTTCGGTGGCTTGCTTGGCCGCTCCGCTCTCGGCCGCCAACTCCTCGGCGTACTCTTCGGTAGCCTCGGCCGCTGCACCGCCCAGGCCCACGATGATGCGGCTACCGAGAAGCAGACTCCCGCCCGCCTCGGCGTCCCCGGCTCCCAGGACCAGACCGGATAGACACTCAACGACACCCGAGTCCACACACATGAAGACGCCGGCGGCCAAACCCGCAGCTCCAAAGGTGGCTGCAGTACCGAGGAAGACCTTGCCACCGCCGTAGCTCTCGCACCGGTTCGTGCCGAAGTCAGCCGGTTGGCAGGGAGTCTCGCCGAGAGTCGGCGTGGGGGTCTGTGTGGATGAGGGGGTCGTGCTGATGGAGGGCGTGGGGGTGGTGGACGGCGCGGCAGTCGTGTCGCCATTGGAGTTGCCTGTGTTGGCCGAGCTTCCGCCGCTTGAGCTTTTGCCTCCGCCCTGGCCCCCGCATTTGTTCCAACCGCCGCTGCACTGCGTGCCGTCGGAGTTGACCAGGATCGTTCCTGTCGGGTCGCTTCCCGAAGCCGGGTTGTCTCCCGCGTAGGTGTAGCCGCCCATCTGGTTGGGGTCACCCGCTTCGAAGAGCGGGTCGGGGGTGAGGAACCGTCCCTGGGCCGGGTCGTAGTTGCGGGCTCCCAGGAGGTCCAAGCCCGTGGTGGTGTCGGTGGGCTGTCCGAGATAGCCGTGGTTCTCGTCTGCGGATACCCATGAAGTGGGCTTGGCACCGCGGGAGTTGCCGTAGGGGTCGTAATAGCGGCGGGTGACCGTCAGGGTGCTGGCGTCGATGGCGGTGGTCGCGGTGCCCTGGGCGTTGGCGACCTGGTAGGTGACGGTGCCGCTGCTGGAGCGGGTGATGGTGGTGCCGTCCGGGCCGGTGATGTTGCGCAGGCCGGTCCAGGTCTTGGCGGAGACGTTGAGGGTGATCTGTTCGGTGCCGCCGAAGAGGTAGAGGATGCGGGTCTTGTCGGTGCCGTCGACGGCGCTGGTCTGTTCCAGCAGGTTGCCGTCGGCGTCGTAGAGGTACTTGCTGGTGTTGGTGTGTGTGCCCGAGCCGGTGGCGACGGTGGCGGTGCGGCCCTCGGCGTCGTAGGTGAGGGTCTGGGTCTGGCCGGGCGGGAGGGCTCCGGTGCCGGCGGTGGTCCAGGTCTGGCCGGCGCTGCCGCAGGTGGCGAGGGTGAGCTGGGTGCGGATGGTGGCGCTGGCGCCGGGGTCGGTCACGCACATCGCGCTGTTGGCGTTGCTCACCAGAGTGCCGGTGCTGGTGGCCTTCCACTTCTGGGTGGCGTCGCTGTTGCACGTGTCGAGCACCAGGAGGGTGCCAGCGGTGGAGGCGTTGCCGGTGGTGTCCAGGCACATGGTGCCGAGGACCTTGATCGTGCCGTCGGTGCCGATCGTCCAGTTCTGGGCGGCGGAGGCGTTGCAGGTGTAGGTGCGGACCACGGCGCCGGGTGTGGTGGAGGCGCTTGCGTCGTCGATGCAGAGCTTGCCGCCGCCGGTAAGCGTGAACCCGGTGTTGACGGGGCCGGTGGTGGACACCTTGCGGGTCATGGTGTCGCCGGCGTTCTTGTTGCTGTACGCGGGGTCGGTGTAGGTCGGTGTCCACGTGGCGGTGCCGGTGGTGGGGTTGCTGCTGGTCGTGGTGCCTGACTGGTCGGGCAGGGTCGCGGTGGCGGTGCCGTCGGTGCCGGTGTAGGCGGTGGTCTGCGTGGTGTTGTTGGCGGCGGTGCCGGTGGTGTCGTGGTTGACCATGCCGGTGCGGTCGCCGAGCAGGTCGTAGGTGTATGTCTGCCAGTACGGCGCCGGGCCGCCGACCGTGCTGGTCGTTACAGGGGCCGTGGTGGTGGTCTGCACGGAGCCGGTGTTGCAGCCGCCGACGCTCCCGACGGGGGCGCTGGAGGAGTTGGTGATGCCCGCGGTGTCCGTCCAGGCTGCGGTCAGGCGCTGGAAGGAGTCGTAGGTGTAGCACTGGGTGTCGTGGGTGGTGTTGTTCTGCAGGTCGTCGATCGCGGTGATCTCGCCGGCCTGGTTGTAGCGGTAGTTGGCCACGTCCAGGGCGGTGGTGGACGTCTGCAGCATGCTGGACGTCTGGGTGACCCGGCCGGTGGTGGCGTCGTACTGGGCGAAGGTGGCCAGTTCCTTGCCGGTGGTTCCGTAGTTGGTCTGCAGGACGCGGCCGAAGGGGTCGTGGACGGCGGTGTCCAGGTAGTCGGGGGTGTTGGCCGCGGTGATGAATCCGCCGATGCCGTCAAGGTTGCCCTGTTGCGTGTAGCCGTAGTCGATGTCCTCGGCAGGCAGCTTGCCGTCTGCCTGGTAGCGGAGGGTGGACAGCAGTCCGAGCGTCGGGGTGTAGAAGGCGGACGCCGTGTAGGTGACTGTGCCACTCGTGGGTGCGGCGGTTTGGCCGGCTGCGGCGAAGCCGTCTGCGGCCGGGACGGTCAGGGTGGTGCCGGTTGGCTGATAGGCCGTGTTGTAGCCGGTGACTGCCTGGGTGTACGCCGATCCAGCCGTCCCGCCGACATAGCGGGTGGCCGAGGTCGGGTAGCCCTTGACCAGAGTGTCGTACGACCAGGACGAGAGCTCTTTGGAGGGGTCGGGCGTGGCCGACCACGCGCCGTTGTACTCAGCGGTGCGGCGGTTGTCCCAGTCGTAGGCATAGGAGAGGACCTGGCCGCGCGCGTCTGTGGTCTGCAGCAGGTTCCCGACGGTGTCGTACTTGTCGTAGCTGGTGGTACCGGAGTTCGGGTCGGTCTGGGAGGTCTTCTGGCCCAGCAGGTTGTAGTGGTAGGCCCAGGTGCTGCCCGCACTGTCCTTGATCGTGTCGACCTGGCCGGCCGGGGTGTAGGTGTACGCGGTGGTGGCGTCGGCTTCGCCGGCCCGGTTGAGGGTGTCGGTCTTCCAGATGGTGGCACCGGTGCTGTCGTAGAGCACCGTGTTGGCGTCGTTCTGGATCTGCAACGTCGTGCCGGTGGTGGTTCCGGTCGACCAGAGGGTTGTGGTGGCGCCGGCGTTGTAGACGACGAAGTTGCCGTCGCTCCGCAAGGTGGCGAAGGCCCCCGGATTGCCCGAAGTACTGGTGGACCACAGGGTTTTGCCGGTGGCGAGGGAGGACAGGACCAGGTTGCCGTCGGCCTGCATGGCCAGCCGCACGCTGTTCGAGGTCAGTGACGTGCCCGACGGGATGACCTGACCCTGGGTGAGTTTGACGGTGCTGCCGGTGTTCTTGACCACGCTCTTGGTGGTCTGCCCCTGTGCATTGGTGTAGGTCGCGGTGGAACGGCCGCCGGTCGGAGCGGTGGTGTCCGTCTCGTCCGCGCCGGGGTAGCCGGTGGTGGTGTGCCACTGCTGGACCGCTTGGTGCCACAGCGTGCTGGTGGCGGGGCGGCCCTGGCCGTCGTAGGCGGTCGTGGTCTCCGACGGGATCTGGTTCTCGTTCGCCGCGTACAGCGTGGTGGACGGGTTGTTGTCCGGCTCCGAGTACGGTGCGAACGAAGCGGTCTGCCAGCCGTGCGAGTCGTAGAAGGTGTCCGAGATGATCCGGCCGGAGTTCGTGTCGCCGTCGGCCGTGGCCTGCGTCTGGCGCGGCTGCAGCATCCCGTCGTAGATGGTGATCGAGGTCGCGTAGGTGCCGTCCTCGCGCAGCGTCTTCGTGGTCACGGCGGAGGGGGCGCCGGGTGAAGTGACAGTGCCGCCGGGGGCGGCGACCGCGCCGGGGTTGATGGAGTAGGCGAAGGTCTCGTCCGCGGTCTGGCCCGAGGTCTTGTCCCGACCTGGCAGCCAGACCGCCGTGCGCCGCCCGAGCGCGTCGTAGGTGATGTCGGTCTTGCGGTTGTTGGCGTCGACGTTCTCGGTGGGCAGTCCGCGCAGCGCGTCGAGGGTGGAAGTGACCTTCCAGCTCTGGGAGTTGGTGGTCGTGATGGTGGTCGGGTTGGTGTTTCCGCCCAGGAGGGACCATGCGGGGGTGAACGCGGTGTGGGTGTTCTGGCCTGTGGCGTCGAGGGCGTCGGTGATGCGGCCGGCGCCGTCGTACGTCATGGCCGAGCTGGTCTGCCAGTTCTCGGTGGTGCCGGTGTAGCCGGTGGCGGTGCGTACGGCGCTGGCCTCGCCGATGGCGGTGCTGGCGGTCTGGTCGAGCTGCCCGAAGGTGCCCAGGTTGGTGAGGGTGCCGTCGCCGTCGTAGTAGATCCTCTTGTCGGCCAGCAGTGTGCTCGCGGAGGCCGCGGTGCCGCAGGGCCCGCTGACGGAGGTGACCTGGTCCGGGTAGGACAGGGTCATGGTGTTGCTGGACGACGGTGTCGCGTAGGTGGTGGTGGCGCACTTCTCCTGCGCGGCCACGCTGACGTCGCCGTGTGCGTCGACGGTGGACACCCGGCCCTGACTGTCGTACGTGGTGTCGGTTCGGGTGTGGCGCCAGGTCCCGTTCGCGAGCAGCGCGTAGCCGTGCGACTGGGCGGTCTTGATTCGGTAGGCGGTCAGGTCGGGCAGCGTCGACAAGGCTGGCTTCGTGTCGCCTGGGTTGTCCTGCTGGGTCCAGTCCGTCCACGGGGTCTGGGTGGTGTGCGTGGTGGTGGTGTAGGTGAAGGGGCCGTTGACGGTTACGGCGTCGATGGTGCCGCCGGCCGCCGTGTAGGTGTCGCTCTGTAGAGCTGTGCCGGCGAGTTGGTCGGCGTCGGTGATGCTCTGGACCGTGGAGCCGCCGACCTTGGCGTCCACGCTGACCGAGCGGCGGGTGCCGTCGGACTTGTAGTCGCCGTCCATGCCCTGCAGGTAGGTGGTGGTGTGCTGGGTGACCGGCTCGGGGGCCTGCCCGGTCTGCACCGTGACAGTGCGGAAGCCGCGGAACTGGTCCCACGTGCGGTATTGGTCGTCGGTCTGCGCCGAGTCGTCTCGGTGCCAGGCGGGACCGGCATAGCTGTAGGTGGAGACCTGTATCTCCGAACCCGCCGGTATGTTCTGGGAGTTCGGCTTGTACTGGGATGCGATCGTCAGGTCGGACGCGGTGACCGTGTGCACGGTGGTCTTGTTGAACCAGTCTGCGATCGGCTTCGACGCGCCTGGCACCGTCCAGTAGACCGGATAGCAGGAGTTGGTGTTCGCGTCCGCGGCCGAGATCGACAGCGTCTTGTTCGTGCACGCGTTGGTGTTGTAGTCGACGGCGATGGACTCGCCGGTCTCGGTCTGGATCGAGGAGATCCTCGGCCGGTACAACGGTGGCGCGGACGGGGAGGTGTCGTTGACCCGGTTGTCGATCTCCGTACCGGTGAAGGAGACCTGGTTCAGTTTGATGTCACTGTTGCCGTTGCCGTAAGTGTCCTTGCCGGTGTGCTGGATCGACTGCAGCCACATCACGGCCTGGAGGGAGCCCGCGTCCTTGGGGTCGACGGTGGTACCGGTGACCGGGTCGACCGTGCCACCGGAATCCGAGTACACCTGCCCGAGTTGATAGCCGTCGACGTCGACGAGAGAGTCCGTCGACGAGTCCTTCACGTGGATTCTCGTGGTGATGCTGTCCAGTCGGGTGGTGGACCAGAACGTCGGTCCCTCGGTGATACAGACGTTGGTCGGAACCGAGGTGGACCCGGACGGCAGGGTGGTGCTGTCGGTGGAGTCGCAGTGCAGGTCCCATGGCACATCGGGCCAGTGCGGGGCCGTGTTGTCGTCGAGGTTTCCGGCCGAGCAGTCGGTGAATGTGGCCGTGGTCTGGCAGCGCTGCTTGGACGTGAAGGCGACCTGACCGGCGGGGGTGCGGCCCGTCTGCTCGTCGGCGAGCTTGTAGCCGTAGGAGACGCTGTCGAGCTTTCCGCCGCGGACATAGGAGGTCAGGGTGCCCGAGTCGCCGGTAGCGGCTTGTCCGCCGCCCAGGTCGTAGTAGTTGGTCTCGGTCGTGTAGTCGTAGCGCTGCACGAACCCGCTCGGTGCGACGACGAAGTCCAGGTTCCAGCGCCAGCCCTCGTGCTTGTCGCACTGCGACGCCTTGCCCTTGGCAGAGTCGTAGCACGGGTCACCCGACTCCGGGTGCAGCACGGGCACGCCCCAGGCGGCGTCGGTCGAGGAGTCGCCGGGTGTGCCGGACTGCATGCCCCCGGACGGGCCGGGGCCGGTCGGTGAGTGGTCGGCCCCGAAGTACGCGGCGGTGCCGTCCGTGGTCAGGACCCGGAAGTAGACGCCGTCCTGCAGGCCGTTGGCGGCACCGGACAGCTCCTGGACCAGCGTCCCGTCGTCGCCCGTCAGTCTCCACTGCTTGATCTCGCCCGGGACAGTGGAGTCGGTGCCGTCGGGCACCAGTTGTCCGGAGTGCGAGCCGAAGGAGATCGTGGCGTTGTCGCCGGCCCAGCACTCGTCCCCCGACCCTTTGAGGATCTTGTTCCCGCTGCTGTTCAGGAGGCCGCCGCAGGAACGATACGTCCGCTCGACGAAGCCTGGCTGGTAGCTCCAGCCGTCGCCGATCGAGGACGCCTGAGAGTTACGGGCGGAGGTCTCCCCGTCCTCGGACTGCGAGTCGTAGGAGAAGGCCACCGACGGGGCGTTGCCGCCGATCGTGGACGGGACGTCGATCGGGTAGGAGTAGGTGAAGGCGCCTGTCCCGGAGGCTTGCCACGTGCCTGACGGGTTCAGTGAAGTCGCGGCGTAGCTGCCCTGCGAGCCGGAACTGCCCGAGGTGACCTCCACGGCCGTGGTGGCCGCGGACATCGCCGTCGCCCCGGTCGTGCCGTCCGCAGCGCGTACTGCCGGTGCGGTGGATGAACCAAGCGTGAGCGTGGCGGTCAACTGGTCCGCGGTCGCCCGGTTGGTGAAGGTGATGGGGGTCCGCGTACCGCACTGCTTCAGCTGAGGCGTGGTCATTGCGCAGGCCGGGACCTGGTACAGCCGCAGCCGTGAACCGAAGCCGCCGCCGTACGCCTTGGCCAGCGACGCGTAGTCGATGACCACCCGCACCCGGCCATGGCCGGACTTCGCGTCGGCGCGGGTGAAGGCGAGCAGCATTCCGTCGGCGCCCGCCTTCAGCGCCTGAGTGTGTGATGCGACCTTCACCAGTACCGAAGCAGGGTCGACTGCCTTGCTGGAGCGGGATTTCTGGCCGGATGCCGGCACGGGCGCCACCCATACCGGCAGGGCTCCCGCCTTGACGGGCTTCGTCACCGGGACGACACGAGTGCTCGACGGAGGAGTGGATGCCGACTTGGTGGCCGCATCGGAAGCGCCGGAGGGGCCGGATGACGAACTCGGCGACGCAGCAGTGGTGGTGGACGCGGTATTGCCGGCCTGGGTGGTGTGCGTCAGGGATACCGTCTTCGTGCCGGCCGACGGCCACACGGGCTCGGCGGCCTGATACTTGCTGACGGCCTTGTAGCCCCTGGGATGAGCGGTAGTTGGCAGGTGCAAGGCATGGCTGCCGACCGTCGGAGTCTTCGGCAGGGGTTTCGGGTTCCACACCGTGCCCTTGAAACGGTAGGGCCCCACGACCGCACCCTGAGCCACCGCTATGGGCGCCAGCAACGCCATCAGTGCGACGGCCGCCGTGGCAAGAGTCAGTGCTCTGCCCCAGATCCGGTACTGGACGCTCGCGAACCAACGCCGCTTGCCGCTCACTCATTTCCCCCATGACCAGCGGCCTTGACAGACCGTCCCACCCCGATCACGCGGGAAGCGTGATCGACGGGAGGCTATTGATGGGAAGGGGGCAACTCAATACCCTGTGCCGACGATGTGGCGATCACGTATGCCAACTGAGTGCTTGATGTGCTCTTTCCATGAAGGGGCGAACATCATCACCTAGCGACAAACCAGACACCACGCGCATTGCCCGCCACATCCTCAACGCCCTTAAACGTGACGAAGATCACGAATGCAAAGTGTTGGCAAATAGAGGGGGAGCTGTTTCGTGTTGTCCGGATACGCCCGAAAGCCGAGTAGGCGAAGAGAGCTGATACGCCGACTGGCGCTGATGCCCGCGCTGACAGGCCTGTTGCTCACTGTTCCCGCCGTTTCGGCACGCGCCGACGATCCGGCTCCGAGCGATCCGATGCTGGCCGCCCAGACCGAGGCCGTCGCCAGTGGCCAGGACGTGCCCGTCGAGTCTCTGACGACGGAGACTTCCGCCGTCACCGCCAACCCCGACGGCATGTTCACCTCCACCACTAACGTCATGCCGGTACGGGTCCTCAGAGCAGGTGTCTGGACACCGGTCGACGCCACCCTCGCCGCGAACCCGGACGGAACGCTGTCGCCCAAGGCCACGCCGAACGGCGTCACCCTGTCCAGCGGCGGCAGCGGACCCCTGGTCACCCTCACCAACCAGGACGGGCACAGCATGGCCCTGACCATGCCATTCCCCCTGCCCGCGCCCACCGTCAGCGACGACACGGCCGTGTACAAGTCGGTGCTGCCAGGCGTCGATCTGTCCGTGTCCGTCACTGACCAGGGCGGTTTCAGCGACGTGCTGATCGTCCACGACGCCACGGCCGCCACCGACCCGCACATCAAACAGCTCACCGAAGCCGCCTCCACGCAGGGGCTGACACTCTCCGCCACTGATTCGGGTGGCATGGACGCCACCGCCGCCGACGGCTCCGTCGCCTACGTCAGCCCCCGCCCACTGATGTGGGACTCCAGCACTCTTCCGGATGCGCTGACGGAGATCGCCCCCATGGCGGCCTCCGCCACAGTTGGAGACGCACCCGCGAAGTCCTCCGTCGATGGCCCTGGCGAGGGGGCCAACGTGAACGCGGTGCCGATGAGCACCACCCCCAGTGGTCTCACGCTGGCACCGGACACGACCGTGCTCAACGACCCGGGCACTACCTACCCGGTGTACATCGACCCGTTCAGCAACCCGGTCAGCAAGGTCTCCGGCCACTACGACGAGGTCTACTCCAGCTCCACCTGCTCCGACAGTCCGCAGTACGACAAGCCGCAGCCCGATGGCGAGGGCGTGGGCTACCAGCGCTGGGGCGGCATCTGCGGTACCGGTCTTGAACGCTCGTACTACGCCATCCCCACCAGCGGTCTCGATCCCTCCATGCAGGTCTACGACGCGCTCATCACGGTGAGCTCCACGTACGGGGCCAGCTGGGACTGCTCACAGAACCAGCCGATCACCCTGCACACCACCGGATCGATCGACTCCGGCACCGACTGGAACAACAAGCCCGTCCCCGTCGACGACAGCTACGACCCCGTCAAAACCACGATCCCGAGCGCGGCCAACTCCGGCAGCAATTGCAGCAACCACACCGCGTCCTTCAAAGTCCTCAAACAGGCCCAGCGGATAGCGAATTACCACAGCGCAAGCGGCGATTACTGGACCATCGCCCTCTACGGCAACGAAAGCACATCGTCCAGCAACGACGACTACCTGAGGATGTCCAGTGCCCTCACGATGACCGTGAAATTCGACATCCCGCCGGACGTCCCGACCAGTCTGCACACCGTACCGGCCGCCACCGGAGCCGACGGCGCCTGCGCCACGACCGGAGACGGCTGGATCGGCGCCGTCACCTACTCCAACGCTGGAAGCAACGTTCAACTGCACTCCACCGTCAAGTCGAACGTCTCCGGTGAGAACGTCAAGGCAATTTTCCATGTCTGGGACCGGACGGTGCTCGATTCCAGCGGCAACGCAAAGGACGACGGAAGCCCCGCCACCGGCTACGTCGCGGCCGACACCGCCCGAGACGTCAACCTACCCATCGGCTTCACTCTCAAAGACGGCCACGAGTACGGCTGGGACGCCTACGCGCAAGACAACAACTCCACCCTGAGCCTGACCTCGGACAAGAGCGACCACTGCTGGTTCAAAACCGACTTCACCCCACCGGACACCCCTGCAGTAGCCGACAACCCCGACGTTCCGACCGTCGGTACAGGCTCTACGGCCACCGGCACCTACACCGGGAGCCAGACCACCTTCACCGTCACCGCGGCGGACGACGCACCCTCCGACAGCAGCTGCACGCCCAGCGCATGCCTGTCCAGCGGCGTCGATCACTTCCTGTGGCTCCTCGACAGCCAGCCCACCGCCACCACCGGCACACCGGCTGCGCTCACCAGTACCGACAGCCAGGGCACCGCGACCGGCAAGATCCCCGTCACTCTGCCCACTTGGGGCGTGCACACCCTATACGTGGCAGCCGTCGACGCGGCCGGCAACATCTCGCAGGCCCCGGCCAGTTACACCTTCACCGTGCCGTGGAACCCCGACACCAGAATCACCCCCGGTGACATCAGCGGCGACGGCGTACCCGACCTGCTCGCCACCACCAAGAGCGGCGACCTCGAACTGATCCCCGGCGACACCGACCCCGCCCAGAGCGCCACTCCCGCCCAGACCGGACAGGTCGCCGGCACGACTCCCGCGATCAATGGCCCGGCGCTCGTCTCCACCCCGGCCGACTCGCCCGACGGAACCAGCTGGAACAACTACCTCGTCGCTCACCGCGGCAATCTGCACGGCGCGGATGTCGACGACCTCTTCGCCTACAACCGCAAGACATCCCAGTTGTACGTCGTCCCGAACGACCTTGATCCCGCGGACGACAGCGCCACCCAGCTCGTCCCGTGGTCCAGCTTCCCCGGCTATATCGGCAAGCGTGCCGGCGACCCCGTGACCAAGGACCCCTGCCAGTCAACCGTTCCCGACAGCCGCTGCGCGGGCGCCGGATACGATCCGGCCACACCGTGGAACATCACCCAACTCATCGCACCCGGCGACGTCTACGGAAACCAACAGGGCCACCCCGCCGTCATCACGGTGGAGAACGGCAAGCTGTGGATCTACCAGTCCAACAACGGCAAACACCTCACCGACCCAATCCTTCTCGGTGACGGCGACTGGTCGGGCCTGACGCTGATCGCGCCCGGCAAGTTCCAGGGCACGCC
The DNA here is from genome assembly GCF_044747445.1 of Streptomyces sp. NPDC090083. Taxonomy (NCBI): domain Bacteria; kingdom Bacillati; phylum Actinomycetota; class Actinomycetes; order Kitasatosporales; family Streptomycetaceae; genus Streptomyces; species Streptomyces sp. NPDC090083. Next base: position 65,829 of record NZ_JBIVED010000010.1, read on the forward strand.
CACCTTGTGGGCACGGGACAACTCCACCGGGGCGCTCTACAGCTACTCACTCACCGTCGACGCCAACGGGCTGCCCGCACTCCTGCACGCCTCCACACACGCCACCCTGCCGCTGACCCTGTCGCCGAGCACCTACCCCGTCGTCGCCTCACCGGGCGACCTGAACAGCCCGACCGGCGGACCCGACGGCAACCCCGACCTGTACGCCGTGGACACCCACGGCGAACTCACGGAATACCCGTACATCCGGAGCAAGGTCCTCGTCTCCCCACCCCAGTACATCTTCGGCGACCCCGTCTCCCTGGGCACGGTCACCAACACCGCCACTCACGGATGGACTCTCGACGACGGCACCGGCACCACCGCGAAGGACAGCGTCGGCACCCTCGGCGCCACCCTGAACGGCGCCTACTCCTGGACCACCGACACCACCCACGGCAAGGTCCTCAACCTCACAGGCACCACCGGATACGCCGCCACGAGCGGCCCGGCCGTCGACACGTCAAAGAGCTTCACCGTCTCAGCATGGGTCAACCCCGCTTCTCTGACGGCCAACTCAACCTTCGTCTCCCAGTCCGACAGCGCGGGCAACGCCAACGGACTCCAGCTGTACTACTCCTCCGCCAAACAGGCCTGGGCCTTCAGCCGCCACAACGACGACACCACCAGTACGTCCTTCTCGGCCGTCTACGGAGGCACACCGACGATCGGCCAATGGACCCACCTGGTCGGCGTCTACGACGCCTCCACCAGCCAACTCACCCTCTACGTCAACGGTCGCCAGTCCGGCACCAAGACCTACAGCGGCACCTCCTGGAACGCCGCCGGTCCCTTCCAGATCGGCCGTCGCCTCTACCAGGGCAGCTACGCCGAGTACGCCAACGGTAAGGTCAGCGACATCCACATCTACGACACAGCCCTGCCGCCCGCCGACGCTGCCGCGAAGGGCGACAACCCTGTGGTCAGCCAACTCGGTTGACCTGTAAAGGGCGTTCAGGCGCTCGCTCAAGCACCTCTTGGGCGGGCGCCTTGTGTTGATGGTCTGCCAGATTGCTCATCCCGCCCTGCGGCGCCAGCAGGAACTGCCCTGTCGGAGCACGTCACTAAGTTTTCGAACCTCAAGCTCGCGCACGAAGTCGTCCGATTCCCTGGGGGAACCATCTTGAGACGCAGCACCTTCCTGGCGGCTGCCACGGCAACCGCTCTGTCCGTCACACTCTTCACGGGCCTTTCCCCGGCCCGAGCGGACAACGCCGGCGGCGGCCCCGTCCTGTCCGACGCGGACGGTTGGTACCAGCCGGGACTGATCTTCGTAACCGCGCACTCCGGAAGCCCGCTCACCCGCATCACGGCCCACTTCTATCCGCTGGGCGCGCCGGCAGGAGAACCGGAAGCCGGATCGACCGAGGACTTCACCCAGTACACCGGGCAGGACGCGACCTCCGGCACCTGGCGGGCACCAGTCCACCTACCCGACCTCGGCGACTACCGGGTGACTGTCGACCTGGAGGACGCCTCCGGTGCCACCGTAACCGGCGCCCTCTCCCCACACACGCTGCGATACCAGACCCTCATCGCGATCCCAGATCTGACCGCCACCCCTGCCGTGCCGGACTACCTCCACCAGCAGGTCACCGTCAGCGGCACGGCCCTTGCTACGGACCCCCGCCACCCGGACACCTCAACTCCCGCCGCCGGCATACCCATTGACATCGAGACCGGACGTGGCCGGGTGAGCTCGACCAGCAGGGCCGACGGCCGCTTCACCGCCGCCTTCGTCCCGATCCAGACGTCCATCGACCTGACCGCCGCACCCGAGGCCTCTGTCAACTACCCCGGCGCGATCGACCTCTTGAGCCCCAAGCAGAACCTGCACACCACCCAGGCGCCCGTCCGCTTCACCGCGAGCACGCACGCCCTGAACGTGAAGCAGGGCGCCACCGGCGCTGTCACCGGCCGCGCCGAGATCCAGACCACCACCGGCTGGCAGCCACTGCCTCGCACCGCGATCACACTCTTCGGCCTCGGCCCTAACGGCCTTCCCAGCTTCGTAGCAGGCCAGACCACCACCGACAGCCAAGGTTCCTACACGCTGCACGTCTCTTCCGAAAGTGCTGCGCCGACCGCCCAACTTGTGGCCGGCACCTCCTCCATGCCCTTCCAGCAGGTAGCCACCGAACCTTTCAGCCTCCACGTCGCCTACACCACCCACATCGACATGAGCGCGGCACTCAACGACGACGCGTCCCTCAAGGCCTCCGGCTACGTCTCCTACGAAGATGCACGCGCGCACTGGCCCACCCATCCCACGGTCACCCTGCAGTACTCCAAAGACGGCAAGAGCGGCTGGAAGAACGCCGCCACCATCCCCATCAAGATTCGCTACAACAAGCCCCTGTTCGACGAGACATTCGCCCGCACCCTCACCATGACGAACACCAACGCCTACTGGCGCGCCCGATTCGACGGCAACCCCGACCTGGCGACCAACACCACCAAGCCCGTCCATCTCTATCGCTACGCCACCCGCGTCACCGGCTTCCATGCCTCCCCCGACCCGGTCCGCAAAAACCAGCCGATCCGATTCACCGGCACGCTCCAGTACAAGAGCGGCACGACCTGGAAGCCGCTCGGCGGTGGTGCCCCCACGCTCTATTTCAAGCCCCGCGGCTCCACCACATACCGCTACGTCACCGAACTGGGCACCGACAAACACGGCCACCTCGTCGGCATGGTGACCGCCAAGCAGGACGGAACCTGGGCAGTCGCCCTCAGCCGCCAGACCGGAGGCCACTACCTCAGAAGCGCCCAGGTCACCGATTACGTCGACGTCCGGTGAACTGCCGCTGATGCCATTCGCTGCAGGGTTCGTGGGCCGCGCGCCGGAGCGCGCATCCTCCGTGACTTGTAGGTCTGCCACAACAGGCGTGGCGGGCAGGTGGAAGCGGCGATGCTCGTGGCCATAGCGCTTGTGGTGGCCGCCCAGTGACCGGACGCCTTTGGACGGTGCATCACGAGGTGGCACAGGCCAACCTGCGGCGCATCCTCTGACCAGGCAGAACGCCAATGGGCAGCACGACCAGGCACCGCACAACACGATCCCTCGTGGTCTTGTAATGCGTAGGTATCGCTACCTACCTATGAGTGCGGGGAGCACATGTTCGTCTCGGCTACCGGGAGTCCGGACCAGGGACCACCCCTACGGATGCAGGGAGCAGCCGATCTCTTCGGACTTGGCGGACAGCGCGCTGTGACCAACCCCACGGGCGCGGGGATGGTCCCCCGCTGTCGGCCGGGACGTTCGAGCCGAAGGAATGCTCCCCGCACCCGCGGGGACGGTCCTCAGAACCGGGCGGTGCGCCTGCTCAAGGAAGCGTGCTCCTTGGTCGGATGCCCTCTCTCAGCCTCGGAACCCATCCCAAGCCAGGGACATCCCAGGGACTGTTCAGGGACTTTCACGCCTGTCCCAGGGCGTTTTCAGGACTTTCCGCCGCGTAAGCAAGGAAGGCCCTGACAGCGCCGAAAGAAACGAACGCGCTGGTCAGGGCCTATGCCCTCAGCACTCGATGATGTTCACCGCAAGCCCGCCCCGGGCCGTCTCCTTGTACTTCACGGACATGTCCGCCCCCGTCTCCTTCATCGTCTTGATGACCTTGTCGAGGGAGACCTTGTGCGAGCCGTCGCCCCGCATCGCCATCCGCGCGGCGGTCACCGCCTTCACCGCGGCCATGCCGTTGCGTTCGATGCAGGGGATCTGCACGAGGCCGCCGACGGGGTCGCAGGTGAGGCCGAGGTTGTGTTCCATGCCGATCTCGGCGGCGTTCTCGACCTGTTCGGGGGAGCCGCCGAGGACCTCCGCCAGCGCGCCCGCCGCCATCGAGCAGGCGGAGCCGACCTCGCCCTGGCAGCCGACCTCCGCGCCGGAGATGGAGGCGTTCTCCTTGAAGAGCATGCCGATGGCGCCGGCGGAGAGCATGAAGCGGACCACGCCGTCCTCGTCGGCGCCGGGCACGAAGTTGATGTAGTAGTGCAGGACCGCCGGGATGATGCCGGCCGCGCCGTTCGTCGGGGCGGTGACCACCCGGCCGCCCGCCGCGTTCTCCTCGTTCACGGCCATCGCGTAGAGCGTGATCCACTCCATCGCGTGGGCCAACGGGTCGCCCTCCGCGCGGAGTTGGCGGGCCGACATCGCGGCCCTGCGGCGGACCCGGAGGCCACCGGGCAGGATGCCCTCCCGCGACATGCCCCGCGAGACGCACGCCCGCATGACGCCCCAGATCTCCAGCAGCCCGGCCCGGATCTCCTCCTCCGTGCGCCAGGCGCGCTCGTTCTCCAGCATCAGCGCGGAGATCGACAGGCCGGTCTCCTGGGTCAGGCGCAACAGCTCGTCGCCCGTGCGGAAGGGGTACTTGAGGACGGTGTCGTCCAGCTTGATCCGGTCGGCGCCGACCGCTTCCTCGTCGACGACGAAACCGCCGCCCACCGAGTAGTACGTCTTGGACAGAAGCTCGGTGCCTGCCGCGTCGTACGCCCACAGCGTCATGCCGTTCGCGTGGTAGGGCAGCGCTTTTCGGCGGTGCAGCTTCAGGTCGGCGTCGTAGGAGAAGGGGATCTCGTGCTCGCCGAGGAGGCTGAGGCGGCCCGACTCCTTGATCTGCTCGACCCGGTCGTCCGCCTTCTCGACGTCCACCGTGCGCGGTGACTCGCCCTCCAGGCCGAGCAGCACCGCCTTCGGGGTGCCGTGGCCGTGGCCGGTCGCGCCGAGGGAGCCGTAGAGCTCGGTGCGGACGGAGGCGACGGAGTCCAGCAGTTCCTCGTTGCGCAGCCGGCGCGCGAACATGCGGGCGGCCCGCATCGGGCCGACCGTGTGGGAGCTGGACGGGCCGATGCCGATCGAGAACAGGTCGAAGACCGAGATGGCCACGGTGACTCCTCAGAACGCGGAAAAGCAGGGTGGTGCGGGACACCGGCGCGCACCTCCCAGTGTGCGCCGGTGTCCCCGGCGGGCCGTTACGGCCCGGTGGGCCGCCTTACAGCCCGGGGTACAGCGGGTACTTCTCGGCCAGCGCGGTGACACGGGCCTTCAGGCCCGCCACCTCGTAGGACGGCTTCAGCGTCTCCGCGATGACATCCGCGACCTCGGCGAAGTCCTCGGCCGTGAAGCCGCGGGTCGCCAGCGCCGGCGTACCGATGCGCAGGCCGGAGGTGACCATCGGGGGCCGCGGGTCGTTCGGGACGGCGTTCCGGTTGACCGTGATGCCGACCTCGTGGAGCCGGTCCTCGGCCTGCTGGCCGTCCAGCTCGGAGTTCCGCAGGTCGACCAGGACCAGGTGCACGTCCGTACCACCGGACAGCACATCGACCCCTACGGCCTTCACGTCGTCCCGCACCAGGCGCTCGGCCAGCAGCCGCGCCCCCTCCACGGTACGCCGCTGCCGCTCCTTGAAGTCCTCGCCCGCCGCGACCTTGAAGGAGACCGCCTTGGCGGCGATCACGTGCTCCAGCGGACCGCCCTGGAAGCCGGGGAAGACCGAGGAGTTGAGCTTCTTCGCGAAGGACTGCCTGGCGAGGATGATCCCGCCGCGCGGGCCGCCCAGCGTCTTGTGGGTGGTGGACGTGACGACGTCCGCGTACGGCACGGGGTTCGGGTGCAGCCCCGCGGCGACCAGGCCCGCGAAGTGGGCCATGTCGACCCACAGGAAGGCCTCGACCTCGTCCGCGATCCGCCGGAACTCGGCGAAGTCCAGCTGCCGCGGGTACGCCGACCAGCCCGCGATGATGACCTTCGGCCGGTGCTCCTTGGCGAGCTTCTCCAGCTCGGCCATGTCGACGAGACCGGTCGCCGGGTCCACGTGGTAGGCGACCACGTCGAACTGCTTGCCGGAGAAGTTCAGCCGCATCCCGTGGGTCAGGTGCCCGCCGTGCGCGAGGTCCAGGCCGAGGATGGTGTCGCCGGGCTGGGCCAGCGCGAACAGGGCGGCCTGGTTGGCGGAGGCGCCCGAGTGCGGCTGCACGTTGGCGTACTCGGCGCCGAACAGCTCCTTGACCCGGTCGATGGCGATCTGCTCGGCCACGTCGACGTGCTCGCAGCCGCCGTAGTAACGACGGCCCGGGTACCCCTCCGCGTACTTGTTGGTGAGGACCGAGCCCTGCGCCTCCATGACCGCGACCGGAGCGAAGTTCTCCGAGGCGATCATCTCCAGCGTGGACTGCTGGCGGCGCAGTTCGGCGTCGACGGCGGCGGCGATGTCCGGGTCGAGCTCGTGCAGGGGCGTGTTCAGGACGGACATGTCTCTACGACTCCTCAGCCGGCGGAAAACGCGGTGTACTCGTCGGCGGAGAGCAGGTCGCCCGGCTCCTCCGTGACGCGCACCTTGAACAGCCAGCCGCCCTCGAAGGGGGCCGAGTTCACCAGCGACGGGTCGTTCACGACGTCCTCGTTGATCTCGGTGACCTCGCCGCCGACGGGCGAGTACAGGTCGGACACCGACTTCGTCGACTCCAGCTCACCGCAGGACTCGCCCGCGGTCACCGTGGAGCCGACGTCGGGGAGCTGGGCGTAGACGACATCGCCGAGCGCGTTGGCCGCGTACTCGGTGATGCCGACCGTCGAGACGCCGTCCTCGGCGACCGACAGCCACTCGTGCTCCTTGCTGTAGCGCAGCTGCTGGGGGTTGCTCATGGCCTGAATTCTCCTGTACGCGGGGGAGTGCTGGTGAATGGGGAACTGCGGGGGCAACGGCGAACAGGGGCGATCCGCCCCAGGTCACACACGAGACGCTACGACGACTGTCACTTCTCGCGCTTGTAGAACGGCAGCGCCACGACCTCGTACGGCTCGTGACTGCCCCGGATGTCCACGCCGACACCGGCCGTGCCCGGCGCCGCGTGCGCCGCGTCGACATAGGCCATGGCGATCGGCCTGCCCAGCGTGGGGGAGGGGGCGCCGGAGGTGACCTCGCCGATCACCTGGCCGTCGGCGACGACCGGGTAACCGGCGCGCGGGACCCGGCGGCCCTCGGCGACGAGCCCGACGAGGACGCGCGGGGGCCGCGAGGCGGCGCGCTCGGCGGCGGCCTCCAGGGCCGTACGCCCGACGAAGTCGCCGTCCTTCTCGAACTTGACGACCCGGCCGAGCCCGGCGTCGAAGGGGGTGAGGGAGGTCGACAGCTCGTGGCCGTACAGCGGCATCCCGGCCTCCAGGCGCAGGGTGTCGCGGCAGGACAGACCGCACGGGATCAGCCCGGCCGCCGCCCCGGCCTCGGTCAGCGCCAGCCACAGCTTCTCCGCGTCGGCGGGGGAGACGAACAGCTCGAAGCCGTCCTCGCCGGTGTAGCCGGTGCGGGCGATCAGCGCGGGGACGCCCGCGACCGTGCCGGGCAGACCGGCGTAGTACTTCAGGCCGTCGAGGTCGGCGTCGGTGAGGGAGGCGAGGATGCCGGGGGACTCGGGGCCCTGGACGGCGAGCAGGGCGTACGCGTCACGGTCGTCGCGGACGACCGCGTCGAAGCCCGCGGCCCGCTCGGTGAGCGCGTCCAGCACGACCTGGGCGTTGGAGGCGTTGGCGACCACCATGTAGTGCGAGGACCCGGCCTCGGTGTCGGCGAGCCGGTAGACGATCAGGTCGTCCAGGATGCCGCCGTCGGCACGGCAGATCATGGTGTAGCGGGCGCGGCCGAGCCCGATGGAGGCGATGTTGCCGACCAGGGCGTGGTCGAGGAGCTGGGCGGCCTGCGGTCCGGTGACGGTGATCTCGCCCATGTGGGAGAGGTCGAACAGGCCGGCCTTCGTGCGGACGGCGAGGTGCTCGTCGCGTTCCGAGCCGTAGCGCAGCGGCATGTCCCAGCCGGCGAAGTCGGTCATCGTCGCACCGAGCGAGCGGTGCAGCGCGTCGAGTGCGGTGCGGCGCTTCTCAGGGGTGGCGTTACTGCTCATCGGTCGGTCTCCCAAGGCATGACGGCGAGGTCGTTCCTCCCCATCTGTCATCGGGACCTGAGAGGTTCGCCATGACCGGCGGGTCACGGGTTGCACCTTGGGTGGGACCACCGGGCACGGTGGTCCGCTTTTCAGATGTGCCTCGCCCGCGCGGTAACGGGGCCTGAGAGATTCAAGGGAGGGACTTGCTCCTTCGGCGCCCCGGCAACGGATGCCTGGGGACTCTCCCGCGCGGGTTCAAGCGGCCGGTATGCAGTTAGGCGGGCACATCATCGCACAGGCTTTGTAACAGGCCTGTGGCCGGACGCGCACCGAACCGCGAGACACCGTGCATTACCTTCTCTTTACGTTTGGTGGGGAGAACCTTTCCTGACCCCGCAGGGAGGACGATCACGGTGACAAGGACCACGGTGTACGCCACCGCCTCGGCCGCGGTGCTGCCCGAGCAGCCCTCCGCCCCGGCCGAGGAAGCCTGCCGGGACCGCCCGGCACCGGTCGTCCGCGACCTCCGCGAGCGCGCGGGCCACAGCCCGCACGGACTCCGCTTCGGCCCCCGTGACCTGGTCGTCGTCACCGGCCTGCCCGGCAGCGGCAAGTCCACGCTGATGCGGCGCGCGGTGACGGCCGACGGGATCCGCGTCGACAGCCAGGACACCCGCGACCGCTGGGACGTCCGCACGGCCGGCCGCCTCCCGTACGCGGTGTACCGCCCGCTGGTCCGCCTCGCCCACTACGCCGGACTGCACCGCGCGCTGCGCTCCGCGTCCGGAGCCGTCGTGCACGACTGCGGCACGCAGACCTGGGTGCGCGGCTGGCTGGCCCGCGCCGCCGGCCGCCGGGGCGGCACCCTCCACCTGGTCTTCCTCGACGTCACCCCGGACACCGCGCTCGACGGCCAGCGCGAGCGCGGACGCGGCGTCTCGCGGTACGCGTTCCTGCGCCACCGCCGGGCCGCCGCCCGCCTGCTGCGCTCGGTGGAGCGCGGCGAACTGCCGCACGGCGTGGGCTCGGCGGTCCTCCTGGACCGGGACGCGGCGGACGTGCTGCGCCGGATCGACTTCGCGGGCTGAGCCGCTAGCCTTTTCAGCCACAGCAGGGTTACAGCAGGCGGTTTCACCAGCAGGCGGTAGGTAGATGGACTTCCCGGCGGACTTCCCCGGACAGGCGTACCCGCACCCGCATCCGCACGGCGGATGGCCGGGCAACGAGCTGGAGGAGGTGCTCTCGGTGTCCCTCGGCATGCCCTCCGCAGGCGGCCGGATCGTCGAGGTGCTCGGCCGCAGCTTCGTCTGGGTCCCGCTCCCCAGCGGCGGCGGCCCGCAGAGCGGTCCCCTGGACCTGCCCACACTCGACATCGAGGGGCAGGCCTACGTCCCGGTCTTCAGCTCCGAGGAACAGTTCCGCCAGGTCGTCGGCTCGCATCTGTCGTTCACCATCGCGCCGGCGGTGGAGTTCGCCCGGGGCCTGCCCCCACAGGTCGGCATCGCCGTGAACCCCGGCGGCACGGTCGGCGTCCCGCTCCCGCCGCTCGCGGTGGCCGAGCTGTGCCGCTTCGGACGCACCGCCCTCGACGGCCCCACCAGCGGCGGACGCGTCCGCCTCTTCGAACCCGACTGGCAGGACGACCCGGTCGACTTCCTCGCCGCGGCCTCCGCCGAGTTCGCCGCGACCGGCGTCGTCGCCACGGCCCGCCGCTGCCTCGCCGCGATCGAGACGGCCACCCCGGTCATGTTCGTGGGCGTGGAACTCACCAACTGGGAGGGCGACTTGAGAGCGGCCCCGATGGAGGCCCTGGCGAAGGCGCTGGGTCAGGTGACGGTCCAGTGGCAGGTGAACCTGGTCCTCCTGGACGTCACTCAGGACCCGGTGGCGGAATGGATGAGGCAGACGGTGCGTCCCTTCTATACACAGGGTCACTGAGGAGTTCCGCAGGGGCGCGGGGCTGTGCCGGTCCGCGGCTCCGCCGCGGGGCCCGCCCGGCCGGCGACGCACCCGCGCCCGCCAACGCGCACAAGGCTCCCACCCCTGGGGCGCTTAAGCTGTTCCCCATCGCAGGGCACCTACAAAAAGGAGCGGACACGTGAGCGCCAGCGGCACCGCGACCGGCCAGGTCGAGCACATGCTGCGCCAAGTGACCCCCGGGCGCTACGACGCCTACGAGGCGCTCCTGCGCGCCCTCGCGACCCCCCACTCCGGTCAGATCTGGATGCTGCTGTGGCACGGCCAGTCCGGCTCCCCGGACGCCCAGTACGGAAACATGCAGGTGGAGGGCCACGGCTACGCCCCGTGCGTCACCTCGGCCCAGGAGCTCTCCGCGAGCGGCTGGAACCGTTCGTACGAGGTGGTCGACGGCCTGGACGTGGCCCGCACCCTGTACCCCGACCACTACGGCCTCTGGCTCAACCCGCACGCCCCCGGCGGCGGCGTCGGCATCCCCTGGCTCGACCTGCGCAGAATCGCCACCGGCCTGGAACGCCAGCCGGCGGGCCCGCTGCGCCTGTCGGAGCCGGGTATCGAGATCCCCCAGTTCTACGCCCTGCTCACGCAGAACGCCCACCGCACCTCGGCGGTCCGTTCGCTGCGCCGCGCCTGGGTCCAGCCCGCGCTCGGAGCGCCGTATCTCGCGATCGGGCTGGACGTCTACGACACCAGCCCGCCCGCCGTGGACTCGGTGCGCGGCATGATGCAGCAGTCGATCGGCGCGGTCCCCGAGGGGCTGCCGGTGTCGACGGTCGCGATGTCCGACGAGTACGACCCGGTGGCGCTGTGGCTGCGCGCCAACTCCCGCCCGTTCTACGACCGTGAGGCCCATGCGGCGCCCGCTCAGGCGGGTGGGTACGGATACCCCCCCGTCCGTGGTGGATACTGAACCCGCGAGTCCTCTTCTCAGCTTCTCCGCAGGATTTACGTCTACAGCACATTTCTTCGCGCGTAGACGGCGGTGAGTTGCCCCAAAAGACGCCGGAACACCGTTCTGTCCCAAGTGCCCGGCGTCCGGGGGGCGTTACCCACTGTTCGGATAACGGAATCCCTAGTTAAGCATCACGGTTGCGCATACTTTCGCCGTCAGACCTGGCGGGTGATCGCAGCCACGCTGAAGACTCGCGACTCAGGCACAGGGTCCGGGTACCCGTGTCCACTGCATGTCGACAAAGCCGCTAATCCGCGGCAGGCGTAAGCCGGTAACCAACCGGCGAGAGGGGTCGGGTCACAGTGACCGCACCGATCGAGACCACGGGGGCGGAAGCCGGGGCGCAGCCAGAGGCTGTGCTGGCCGGCGCCGACAAGGCGCAGATCGAGGGCCGTTCCCTTGGACAGATCGCCTGGACCCGCTTCAAGAAGGACAAGGTCGCCGTCGTCGGCGGTGCCATCGTCGTCCTGCTGATCCTGGTCGCGGTGCTCTCCCGTCCCATCCAGGCCCTGTTCGGCCTGGACCCGGACGCCTTCCACCAGAACCTGATCGACGCCAACACCTCGCTGCCCAAGGGCGGTTGGGGCGGCATGAGCTGGGACCACCCGCTCGGCGTCGACCCGCAGTTCGGCCGTGACGTCGCCACCCGCATCCTGGAGGGCTCCTGGGTCTCCCTGGTCGTCGCCTTCGGCGCCACGATCCTCTCCAACGTGATCGGCACGATCCTCGGCGTCGTCGCCGGGTTCTACGGCGGCCGGGTCGACTCGATCATCAGCCGGCTGATGGACACCTTCCTCGCCTTCCCCCTCCTGCTGTTCGCCATCGCGATCTCGGCGACCCTGCAGGGCGGCGCCTTCGGCCTCAACGGCCTGCCGCTGCACCTGTCCGTGCTGATCTTCGTCATCGGCTTCTTCAACTGGCCCTACCTCGGCCGGATCGTCCGCGGCCAGACCCTCGCCCTGCGCGAGCGGGAGTTCGTGGACGCCTCCCGGGGGATGGGAGCCAAGGGGCCGTACATCCTCTTCCGGGAGCTGCTGCCCAATCTGGTCGGCCCGATCATCGTCTACTCGACGCTGCTCATCCCGACGAACATCCTCTTCGAGGCGTCCCTCAGCTTCCTCGGGGTCGGTATCCAGCCCCCGCAGGCATCCTGGGGCGGCATGCTGCGCGACGCGGTCACCTATTACGAGGTCGACCCCGCCTACATGATCGTGCCCGGCCTCGCCATCTTTGTGACCGTCCTGGCGTTCAACCTGCTCGGCGACGGTCTCCGCGACGCTCTCGACCCCCGCAGCCGCTAGGGCCCGCACCCGAGAGTTCATCAAGTTTCCGACAATGGAGGAAGCAGACCATCATGCGAAGGTCAGCGCTGGCCGCAGTTGCGGCCATCGGCTCTGCGACACTGCTCGTGGCAGGTTGCAGCAAGGCCGATGACAACAAGAGTGACGACGGTGGGACGAAGGCGGCTGGGGCCAACGCAGCGACCAAGGACGTCGTCAACGCCTCTACCCACAAGGGCGGGACGGTCACCTACGAACTGTCCGACGTTCCGGACTCGTTCGACCCGGGCAACACGTACTACGCGTACATGTACAACTTCAGCCGGCTGTACGCCCGTCCGCTGATGACGTTCGAGCCCGGCCCCGGTTCCAAGGGCAACACCCTGGTCCCGGACCTCGCCGCGAGCAAGGGTGTCTCCAGCGACGGCGGCAAGACCTGGACGTACAAGCTGCGTTCGGGCCTGAAGTACCAGGACGGCTCGGCGATCACGTCCAAGGACGTCAAGTACGCCGTGGAGCGTTCGAACTTCGCGCGTGACGTGCTCTCCCTCGGCCCGAACTACTTCCAGCAGTTCCTGGTCGGCGGCAAGGACTACAAGGGTCCCTACAAGGACAAGAGCGCCGAGGGCCTCAAGTCCATCGAGACCCCGGACGACACCACCATCGTCTTCCACCTGAACACGGCCTTCCAGGAGTTCGACTACCTGGTCGCGGCGCCGCAGACGGCTCCGGTGCCGCAGGCGAAGGACACCGGCGTCGACTACGTCAAGAACATCGTGTCCTCCGGCTCGTACCAGTTCCAGAGCTACCAGGACGGCAAGCAGGCCGTCCTCGTGCGCAACAAGAACTGGGACGCCTCGACGGACCCGCTGCGCAAGCAGTACCCGGACAAGATCGTCGTGAACCTGAAGGTGAACGCCGACACGATCGACAAGGACGTCCTCGCGGGCAACGCGATCGACATGGGCGGTACCGGCGTCCAGGCCGCGACCCAGGCGCAGCTGCTGACCTCGGCCGACAAGAAGGCCGGCACGGACAACACCTTCGGTGGCCGTCTCGTCTACATGGCGATCAACACCAAGGTGAAGCCGTTCGACAACATCCAGTGCCGCAAGGCCGTCGAGTACGCCATCGACAAGGTCTCGGTGCAGACCGCCGAGGGCGGCCCGATCCGCGGCGAGATCGCCTCCACCGTCCTGCCGCCGGACATCACCGGCTACGTCAAGGACAACCAGTACGCCACCACCGGCGACAAGGGTGACGCGGCCAAGGCCAAGGACGCCCTGAAGGCCTGTGGCAAGACGTCGATCTCGACGAACCTGTCGGCCCGCAGCGACCGTCCGCAGGAGATCTCCGCGGCCACCGCGATCATCAACTCGCTGAAGGCCGTCGGCATCAACGCCAGCCTGAAGCAGTACCCGTCGGGCAAGTACTTCACCGACTACGCGGGTGTCCCGAAGTTCACCGAGCAGCAGAACATCGGCCTGATCATGATGCAGTGGGGTGCCGACTGGCCCTCCGGCTACGGCTTCGAGCAGCAGATCCTGAACGGTGAGGCGATCGGTGCCTCGGGCAACACCAACCTGTCGCAGTACGACAACAAGACGGTCAACGACCTCCTCGCCAAGGCCATCGGCACCGAGGACGTCACTGCCCGCAACAACATGTACGCCCAGATCGACAAGCAGACCATGAGCGACGCGGCCCTCGTTCCGCTGACCTACTTCAAGGTCCTGCTCGCCCGTCCGGCGAACTACAGCAACCTGGTGTCGACGGCGGCCTTCAGCGGCCAGTACGACTACCTCAACATCGGCACCACGAAGTAGTCGTAGCCCCGGAAGGCAGGTGAAGGCATTGGTGCCCGCGGGCTTTGCGGCCCGCGGGCACCAGCGCCGATCCCCGTGATCTCGTACATTCTCCGTCGGACGGTCGCAGCGGTGATCCTGCTGCTGGTCGTCTCCGCGGTCACCTTCGGCATCTTCTTCCTGCTGCCACGGCTCGCCGGCCAGACCGCGGACCAGCTGGCCCAGCAGTACATCGGGAAGAGCCCGTCGGCGGCGGACATCGCCGCGGTCAAGCACAACCTGGGTCTGGACCAGCCCCTCTACCAGCAGTACTGGCACTTCATCAAGGGGATCGTGTCGGGGGCCACCTACAACCTCGGCCCGACCACCGTGCACTGCAACGCGCCCTGCTTCGGCTACTCCTTCAAGGACCACGTCGAGGTCTGGCCGCAGCTCACCTCCCGCCTTCCGGTCACCATCTCGCTGGCCGCCGGCGCCGCCGTGCTGTGGCTCCTGTCGGGTGTCACCGTCGGTGTGATCTCCGCGCTCAAGCCGCGGTCGTTCTTCGACCGCGCCTTCATGGGCGTGGCGCTCGCGGGTGTCTCGCTGCCCATGTTCTTCACGGGCAACCTGGCCATCCTGCTCTTCACCTACCAGTGGCCGATCTTCGGCCGCACCTACGTCCCGTTCACCGAGAACCCGGCGCAGTGGGCCAACACCCTCTTCCCGGCGTGGTGTTCGCTCGCGCTCCTGTACTCCGCCATCTACGCGCGGCTCACCCGCTCGGGCATGCTGGAGACGATGAACGAGGACTTCATCCGCACGGCCCGCGCCAAGGGCCTGCGGGAACGCAACGTCGTCGTCAAGCACGGTCTGCGGGCCGCCCTGACGCCGATCATCACCGTCTTCGGCATGGACCTCGGTCTGCTGCTCGGCGGCGCTCTGATCACCGAGTCGGTGTTCTCCCTGCACGGCATCGGGCAGTACGCGGTGCAGTCGATCGAGAGCAACGACCTGCCCCCGATCCTCGGCGTGACGCTGCTCGCAGCGTTCTTCGTCGTCATCGCAAATCTTCTGGTGGACCTTCTCTACGCCGCCGCCGACCCGCGGGTGAGGCTCTCGTGACCGACCTTGATCCCCTGTCCGCGACCGGCGCCGCGGTCGGCGAGCCCGTCGACTCGGCGAAGTCGGCCCCGAACGCGTTCCTCGAGGTCCGCGACCTCAAGGTGCACTTCCCGACCGACGACGGCCTGGTCAAGTCCGTCGACGGGCTCAGCTTCTCGCTGGAGAAGGGCAAGACCCTCTCCATCGTGGGCGAGTCGGGCTCGGGCAAGTCCGTCACCTCGCTGGCGATCATGGGCCTGCACCGGCTGGGCGCGCGCGGCAAGAACGTGCAGATGTCGGGCGAGATCTGGCTCGACGGCCAGGAACTGGTCGGGGCGCAGCCGGACGAGGTGCGCAAGCTCCGCGGCAAGCAGATGTCCATGATCTTCCAGGACCCGCTGTCCGCGATGCACCCGTACTACAAGATCGGCGACCAGATCGTCGAGGCGTACCGGGTCCACCACGACGTCAGCAAGAAGGTCGCCCGCACGCGCGCCATCGAGATGCTCGACCGGGTCGGCATCCCCGAGCCCGCCAAGCGTGTCGACGGCTACCCGCACGAGTTCTCCGGCGGTATGCGCCAGCGCGCCATGATCGCGATGGCCCTGGTCAACAACCCCGAACTGCTCATCGCGGACGAGCCGACGACCGCCCTGGACGTCACCGTCCAGGCGCAGATCCTCGACCTCATCCGGGACCTGCAGAAGGAGTTCGGCTCCGCGGTCGTCCTCATCACGCACGACCTCGGTGTCGTCGCCGAGATCGCCGACGACGTCCTGGTCATGTACGGCGGCCGGTGCGTGGAGCGCGGTCCCGTCGACGAGATCTTCGAGAAGCCGCAACACCCGTACACCTGGGGCCTGTTGGGTTCGATGCCGCGCATCGACCGGGAGACCTCGGAGCGGCTCATCCCGGTCAAGGGCCAGCCGCCGAGCCTCATCAACGTCCCTTCGGGCTGCGCCTTCCACCCGCGCTGCCCGTACGCGGACATCCCCAAGGGCGATGTCACGCGAACCGTGCGTCCCGAGCTGGCGCAGGTCGCCGGCGGGCACTGGTCCGCCTGTCACCTCCCGGCCGAGGACCGTACGCGGATCTGGACCGAAGAGATTGCGCCGAAGCTGTGAGCGATACGAAGAAACAGACCGCGGCCGTGCCCGGGCAGGCGGCCTCCTCGGAGGACCGCGAGGTGCTGCTCAAGGTCGAGGGCCTGAAGAAGCACTTCCCCATCAAGAAGGGGATCCTGCAGCGCCAGGTCGCCGCGGTGAAGGCCGTCGACGGCATCGACTTCGAGGTGCGCAAGGGCGAGACCCTGGGCGTCGTCGGTGAGTCGGGCTGCGGCAAGTCGACCATGGGGCGGGTCATCACCCGGCTCCAGGACCCGACGGGCGGCTCGATCCACTTCGAGGGCCAGGACATCACGACCCTGAACTCGGCCGGGATGCGTCCGCTGCGGCGGGACATCCAGATGATCTTCCAGGACCCGTACGGCTCCCTGAACCCCCGGCACACCATCGGTTCGATCGTCTCGGCGCCGTTCCGGCTGCAGGGCGTGGAGCCCGAGGGCGGGGTGAAGAAGGAGGTCCAGCGCCTCCTGGAGCTGGTGGGCCTGAGCCCCGAGCACTTCAACCGCTACCCGCACGAGTTCTCCGGTGGTCAGCGCCAGCGCATCGGCATCGCCCGCGCGCTCGCGCTCAAGCCGAAGCTCGTGGTGGCGGACGAGCCGGTCTCGGCGCTCGACGTGTCGATCCAGGCGCAGGTCGTCAACCTCATGGACGACCTCCAGTCGGAGCTCGGCCTGACGTACGTGATCATCGCGCACGACCTCTCCGTGGTCCGGCACGTCTCGGACCGCATCGCGGTGATGTACCTCGGCAAGATCGTCGAACTCGCGGACCGCACCTCGCTGTACGAGGCGCCGATGCACCCGTACACCAAGGCCCTGATGTCGGCCGTGCCGGTGCCGGACCCCAAGCGCCGGGGCGCCAAGAGCGAGCGCATCCTGCTCAAGGGCGACGTCCCCTCGCCGATCTCGCCGCCGAGCGGCTGCCGTTTCCACACGCGCTGCTGGAAGGCGACGGAGATCTGCAAGACGTCGGAGCCCCAGCTGGTCGAGCTGCGGCCCGGCCAGCAGGTCGCCTGCCACCACCCGGAGAACTTCGCGGACCAGGCCCCGCAGGACACGGTCCTGCTGAGCGCCGCGAAGGAAGCGGTGGAGCTGGTGGGCTCGGCGGTCCTGGAGAAGCCGGCGGAGACGCCCGGGGCGGAGACCCCGAAGACGGCGGCTCCAAGGACGACGGTCACGGAGACCCCGAAGGCGGAGACCTCCGCGCCGGAGGCTCCGAAGGCGGAGGCCTCCGAGGCGGAGTCGGGTGACCAGGAGTCAACTGCCAAGTAGCACATGACGAGTTGGTAAAGTCATGGTCATGGCAAAACGGGAGAGTGCAGAGTCTGGCGTGTCCGTCTGATCGGAAACGCACCCGAAGGGACGACTCATGGCACTCTCCCGTTCGGCACGTCTGGGGGCCCTCGCGACCGCGGCGGCCTCTTTTCTCGTCATCGCCGCCTCGCCCGCCCCCACCCCTGGCGCCGACGGCATCGGTGACCCCTACTTCCCCCAGCTCGGCAACGGCGGCTTCGACGCCCGGCACTACGACCTCGACGTCGCCTACAACCCCGACACCGACCGTCTCGACGGCCGTACGACCCTCACCGCCCGCGCCACCCAGAACCTCTCCTCCTTCGACCTGGACCTCCAGAAGCTGGAGGTCACCAAGGTCCAAGTGAACGGAAGACAGGCCAAGTTCACCCGCTCGGGCGACGAACTGCGCATCACGCCGAGGGACTTCCTCCGCAAGGGCAGGGACTTCACGGTCTCGGTCACCTACGGCGGTGTCCCCGAACCCCTCAACGGGCCCATCGTGTTCGGCTCCGACTACGGCTGGATGAAGACCGCCGACGGCGTCTTCGTCGCCTGCGAGCCCAACGCCGCCTCCACCTGGTTCCCGTCCAGCGACCACCCCTCCGACAAGGCCACCTACGACATCCGCATCAAGGCTCCCAAGGGCCTCACCGGAGTCTCCAACGGCCGGCTCGTCTCGACGTACAGCAAGGGTGCCTCGACGTACACCCACTGGCGCGAGAGCAAGCCCATGGCGACCTATCTCGCGACCGCCACCATCGGGAAGTTCGACGTGAAGACGGGCAGGACGCCCGGCGGCACCCCGATCTACGTCGCCATCGACCCCGTCCTCGCCAACAGCAACAGCGTCGACGTGTACGCGGTGACGGCCGCCGCCACCGACTACTGGTCGCAGCTGTTCGGGCCGTACCCCTTCGAGGAGACCGGCGCGATCGTCGACGACATGCCGGAGGCCGGGTTCTCGCTGGAGGTGCAGAGCAAGCCCGCCTACTCGGCCGTGCGCAGCGAGACGACGATCGTGCACGAGCTGGCCCACCAGTGGTTCGGCGACTCCGTGTCGGTCGCGCACTGGAAGGACATCTGGCTCAACGAGGGCTTCGCGACCTACGCCCAGTGGCTGTGGGCCGAGCACCAGGGCACCCGCACCGCGCACGACTCCTTCCTGGCCGGCTACACCTCGCGCCCCGCCGACAACGCCTTCTGGCAGACCGTCGTGGCGGACCCGCAGCGCGACACGATGTTCGCCTCCGCCGTCTACCAGCGCGGCGCGATGACCCTCCAGATGCTCCGTGAACGCATCGGCGACACCGCGTTCTTCAAGCTGCTCCCCGCCTGGACCAAGCTCCACCGCTACGGCAACGGCGACACCGCCGGGTTCATCAAGCTCGCCGAGAAGATCAGCGGGCAGCAGCTCGACGACCTGTTCCGGACCTGGCTGTACACACCGGGCAAGCCCACCCTCTAGCTCCGCCGGAGAACCGCCGACCGATCCCCACGAGTAACAATGTGGGGTGCTTCAGCAACTGTTCAGCCCCTCCGTCCAGCACACGCTCGACCTCGTCGGCATCTTCGTGTTCGCCATCTCCGGCGCGCTGCTGGCCGTCCGCAAGAACTTCGACGTGTTCGGCATCGCCGTGCTCGCCGAGGTCACCGCGCTGGGCGGAGGGGTGTTCCGCGACCTCATCATCGGGGCGGTGCCCCCGGCCGCCTTCACGGACCTCGGGTACTTCAGCACCCCGCTCTTCGCCGCGCTCCTCGTGTTCTTCCTCCATCCCCACGTGGAGCGCATCCAGTCCGGCGTCAACGTCTTCGACGCGGCGGGACTCGGCCTGTTCTGTGTCACCGGCACGGTGAAGGCCTACGACTACGGGCTCGGCCTGACCTCCTCGGTGGCCCTCGGTCTCGGATCCGCCGTCGGCGGCGGTGTGCTGCGGGACGTGCTGGCCAACGAGACCCCGTCCCTGCTCCGCTGGGACCGCGACCTGTACGCGGTCCCGGCGATCGTCGGCGCCACCATGGTGGCCGTCTGCATCCGCTACGACGCCGTGACCCCGTTCACCAGCGGGCTCGCGGTCGTCACCGCTTTCGTGCTCCGCCTGCTCGCGATGCGGTTCCACTGGCGAGCTCCGCGGGCGTGGAACCGGCGTTCGACCGTCCGTGAGGATCCGACGTCGACTTCGTGATCCGGGGGCGGTTCTGCCCCAGCTCCAGGGTCAGCCAGCGGAACACCGTCTTCACCTGGGGCCGCCACAGCGCCATGGTGTGCCCGCCGTCGCTGCGCGGCAGGAACACCACGTGCACGCTCGTCGGCGCCTTCGCGATCTGTTCGAGGGCCACGCCCGCCTGGTACCCGTCGCCGGACTCGCCGGACAGGTACATCGCGATCGGCGGCGGTGTGGCCGCCTTCCGCAGCAGCAGGTAGGGGTTGTTCGCCTCGCGCAGGGCCAGGTTCTGCGCGGCCAGCGAGTTGCGTTCGCCGATCGGGTCGTTGTAGCCGGACATGCTCACCGCGGCCTGGTAGCGGTCGGGGTGGGCGACGGCGAGCTTGACGGCGCAGTGCGCGCCGGCCGAGTAACCGGCGACGCCCCAGCCCTTGGGCGCGGGCTGGGCGCGGAAGTTGTCCATGACCATCTTCGGCACGTCGACACTGAGCCAGGTGTCGGCGTTGACCGTGCCCGGGATGTTGGCGCACCCGGTGTCCACACCGGCCAGCAAGTTGTAGCGCGGCGCGACCAGGATGAAGGGCGCGATCCGCCCGCTCCTCATCAGCGGCTCCAGCTGCTGGGTCACGTGCATCGACCCGAACCAGGCCTTGGCGGAGCCGGGCCAGCCCGGGAGCAGTTCCACGACGGGGAACTTCCTGTGGCGGTAGGCCGCCTCCTTGTACTGCGGCGGGGTCCAGACGTAGACCTCGGCGTTCACGCCCGACACCCGGCCCTTGAGCTGGGTGACCTCGACCTGGCCCGCGGAGCTCATGCCGGGTCCGCCGGCGGCGGAGAAGTCCTGCTTCACCTTGGGCAGCCGGTTCAGCGAGATGTTCCCGGTGCCGTTCCTGCCGAGGTTCGCGGCCTGCTGGACGTGGTTGCCAGTGCCGAGCAGGTCGGCCCAGTTGTCGTAGAGGTTGTTCTGGTTGTTGACCATGACGAAGACCAGGGTGACGGCCGTCGCCTGGGCGAACAGCAGCATCAGGGTCCGCGCCGCCACGCGTACGGCCTTGGGGCCGCGCATCCGCGACCACAGCACGAGCGGCAGTATGAGGGCGACGATCGTCAGCACGACCGCGGTGTAGAGGAACGGAGTCCCGGTGAGGCTCATGTCCCCAAAGAGGGGGATCGCGGGCCGCCGGTCACGGACGAGTTCGGACACTTACCAAGAAATTGCCGGTTCCTCACCCGGGCGGCTCCGGAGCGGCCGGTGGTTTCATCTGCCCGCAACAACAAAGCTACCGCTTAGTAATTACCTGTTGTACGGTTCATCCATGCCAGAAGCAGCATCCGCACCGGCGGCCACCGAGGCTCCCCGGGCCACCGTCGGCGACAGCGAGTTCGACCGCGACACCGCCGTCGTCCGCCGCGCGCCGGGCGTCTACGACATCGACCTCTCGGCCGGCTGGACGATCATCAGCGCCGTCAACGGCGGCTACCTCCTCGCCGTCCTGGGCCGCGCCCTCGCGGACGCGCTGCCGCACGGCGACCCGTTCACGATCTCCGCGCACTACCTGACCGCGTCCCAGCCCGGCCCCGCGGTCATCCGCACCGACACGGTCCGCACCGGCCGCACCCTCTCCACCGGCCAGGCGTCCCTCTTCCAGTACGACGACGAGGGCGCGGAGGTCGAGCGCATCCGCGTCCTCGCCTCCTACGGCGACCTCGACGCCCTCCCCGACGACGTCCGGACGACGGCACGCCCGCCGGCCCTCCCGCCCATGGACCAGTGCTTCGGCCCCGAGGACGGGCCCGCCCCCGTCCCCGGCAGCTCGGCCATCACCGACCGCCTGATGCTCAAGCTCGACCCGTCCACCCTCGGCTGGGCCCTCGGCGCGCCCTCCGGCAAGGGCGAGATGCGTTCCTGGTTCGGCCTCGCGGACGGCCGTGACGCGGACCCGCTCTCGCTGCTCCTGGCGGTGGACGCGCTCCCGCCGACCGCCTTCGAGATCGGCCTGAAGGGATGGGTCCCCACGGTCGAACTCACCGTCCACGTCCGGGCCCGGCCCGCGCCGGGGCCGCTGCGGGTGTCGATCACCACCCGCAACCTGGCCGGCGGCTTCCTGGAGGAGGACGCGGAGATCTGGGACAGCGCGGACCGACTGGTCGCGCAGTCACGGCAGTTGGCGCGGGTCCGGCTCAGCTGACCGGCGCCCGCCCCAGCCAGGCCGCCAACCGGCCGTAGGCGTCGGCCCCTTCGGGTGCCGTCCGGGCCGTGGCGAAGGGCGTGTCCGCGTCCCGCTCGGCGTCGGGCAGCATCCGGCGGGCGACGGCGAGGGCGAACTCGGCCAGTTCCGGGTCGAGTCGGACCGGGTGGCCCAGCGCCTCGGAGAGGTCCCAGGCGTGGGTGACGTTCTCCATGACATAGCCCGAGAGCGCGATCCGTCCCGGTGCCTCCCCCCACGGGACCCGGACCGGCGCGTCCAGCCGGGCGTCGTCCGCCCAGGCCTTCCCGACCCGGACGCGGGCCTCGTCGTAGGCGGCCGTCCAGCCGCTGTCGTCGACGCCGTCCACGAAGGGGTGGACGGCCAGGCCGTCGCCGCCCTCGCCGATCGTCGCGATCCGGTGGGTGCCGCCGACGAGATGGCTCAGCAGGGTCCGTACGTCGAACTCCGCGCAGGGGGTCGGGCCGTCCAGCTGCTCCGGCCGTACCGTCCCGACCAGGGCTGCGGCCTGCTCGGTGGCGCGGGTGTACAGGGGGCGGGGGTCGTTCGTCTCGGTGGTCATGGCAGTGATGCTCGACCCATAACCTGACAGTTTCCGTCAACATTTGCACGGGCCTTCCGGGAGACGGATCCTGGGGCGGTGAAGGCCGACCGACTCCTCTCGATCCTGTTGCTGCTGCAGACCCGGGGGCGGGTTCCCGCCCGTGAACTCGCCGACCGTCTCGAAGTGTCGGTGCGGACCGTCTACCGGGACGTCGAGGCGCTGTCCGCCTCCGGGGTCCCGGTGTACGCCGAGCGCGGACGGCACGGCGGGATCGAACTGCTCGCCGGGTTCCGCACCGACGTCACGGGACTGACCGCCGACGAGTCCCGCGCCCTGTTCATCCTGGCCGCGCAGGGCGCCCACGCAGCCCTCGGCCTCGACGCCGCGCTCGGTTCCGCGCTGCGCAAGGTGATGGCCGCGCTGCCCGCGCCGTACCGCCCGGCCGCCGAGGTGACCTCCCGGCGCATCCTCGTCGACGCCACCCGCTGGAAGGGAGGGCCCCAACCCGCCGTGGACCTGGACGTGTTGCAGGACGCGGTCTTCGCCGACCGGCGGCTGCGGCTGCGCTACCGGCACAGCGGCGCGAAGGACCCGAGCACCTACACCGTCGACCCGTACGGCCTCGTCTCCAAGGCCGGCGTCTGGTATCTCGTCGCCGACCGCAGAGCCCGCCCCCGCCTCTTCCGCGCCGACCGGGTCCGCTCCGCCACCCTCCTGCCCGACCCGGTCGAGCGCCGTCCGGGCGTCGAACTCGCCGACGCCTGGGAGGAGTTGCGCCGCCAGGTCGAGGAACGCCCCGGCGGCGTCGACGTCACCGTCCGGGTCCACCGCTCCCGCCTCGACATGTTCGTCCGCCTCAACGCCTCCTCGCTCGCGCGACTCCCCGAGGACGAGGGGGAGAAGGAGTGGGTGACGGTCCACCTGTCGTACGCCGTCGTGCGCGAGGCACGTCAACTGCTCCAGTTCGCCGACGCGGTGGAGGTCGTGTCGCCGCCGGAGGTGCGCGCCGAGGTGATCGCGGCGGCCGCTTCTGTCACGGAGCTGTACCAGCGAGTCAGCCGGCCCGCCGAGTGAACTCGCAGGTCGGCGGCGCCTCTTGAGGCTCCCTTTGCCTGACGCACAGGCGGGGGACAGGGCGCCCCCAACCGTCCCCTAAACGGCGTTGATTGGCTGCGCGCCCCAACACTCCCTCATCGTTCCTGGAGTTGTTTCTCATGAAGCGTGTACGGCTCGTCCCCGCCGTGGCCCTGCTGGTCCTCTCGCCCCTGGCCCTGACCGCCTGCGGCTCGGGCGACTCGTCGTCCTCCGGCTCGGGCAGCGGCAACTCCGGCTCCACGCAGTCCTGTTCGGCCTCCGGCATGCCCACAGGCAACCCCACGGCGCGCCCCAGCGGCGCCCCCTCCGGCGCGCCCACGGGTGCCGCGGCCTCCGGCCGGCCCACGGGCATGCCGACCGGCAACGCCTCCGGCATGCCGACCGGCGCGCCCGGCGGCGGAGGCGGAGCGGGCGGCCAGGGCGGAGGCCCCGGCGGCGGATGCGGCGGCGGTCCCGGCGGTGGCCGGATGAGCGGGGCCCCGCAGCAGGGCTGACCGCCCGCCCGCACGGCAGGGGCGGCGCGTCCGGTGTCCGGGCGCGCCGCCCCTGCCGTGTCCCGGCGGGTGGCTCAGCCGAGCCAGTGGCGGCGGCCGACGCTGATCAACCGCAGCTGGAGCTCGGCGAGTCGGGCCACGCGTGCGCGCTCCTCGGCCGTCGCCTCCAGGGTCTCCAGGAAGAGCGAGGCGGTGATGAGCATCTGGTCGACGTAGAGGTGGGCCAGCATCAGCAGGTCCCCGTCCGGCCAGCCCGCCGACTCCGGGTCCTTGGCGAGTTCGGCCTTCACCTCCTCGGCGAACCGGGCGAGTTGCTCGCGGATCGCCTCCCGCACCGGCTGGACCCCGCCGTGCCGTTCGCGGGCGATGAAGCGGACGTGGGCCGGGTGCGAGTCCACGTGGTGGGCGATCAACTCGACTGCGCGGGTGATGCGTTGGGCGCTGTCGGCGGGGGCCACCGTCTGCCGGATCATCGGGTGCAGGCTGCCCAGCGCCTCCTCGACGAGCGCGACCCCGAGGTCGGCCGTGGAGCGGAAGTGCCGGTAGAAGGCGGTCGGGGCGACGCCCACGGCCCGGGTGACCTCGCGCAGGCCGAGACTGCTCAGGCTCTGCTCCTCCAGCAGTCCCAACGCGGCGTCCAGCAACGCCTGTCGGGTCTTCTGCTTCTGTGCCTGCCGGATGCCGAGGGTGTGACTCATGTCATCCAGTTAACAACTGTTCTCCGTAATTGGAAAGCCGTCGGACGGGATAGACTCAAGTTCAGTGAACAAGTGTTACTACAACCGTTCACCGAAACGTAACGAGAGAGTCGTCCCGGACATCTCGGAGGGGGATCCATCCCATGCTGTTCCTCGTCGTAGCGCTCCTGCTGTTCGGCGTCGTGGTGGGCACCGTGGCCCACGCGCCGCTCGCCTTCACCGCCGTCGCCGCCGCCGTCATCGCGGTCTGGCTGGGCATCTTCGCGCTCCGCGAGCGGCACGGCCGCCGCGGCCGTCCGTCCGCCAACTGACCGCGCGCCGACCGCCCGTCCGCCGCCGCCCGTCGGCCGCCCGGCCCACCGCCCGCCCGATCATCGGGAGCTGAACCCCATGCACCTCACCGCACCGGCAACCAGCACCAGCACCGCCGTCAAGCCCACCGGCCGGCGTGACGCCGACGGCATGGCCGTCGCGTCCTTCATCCTCGGCCTCGTCGGCCTGCTCGTGCTCAACGTCTTCCTCGGCCCGATCGCCATCGCCCTGGCCGGCGCCGCCCTGTGGCGCGGCACCGCCCGTCGCGGCCGTGCCTTCCTGGGCCTCGGACTCGGCGTCGCCGATCTGCTCGTCCTCGTCGCCTTCATGCAGATGGACAGCACCGTCTCCTGGAGCTTCTGAGAGACGGCCGGAACCCGTCGGCCGCCCGCCCCTCCGGGGCGCGCACCGGGGCCCGTAGAATCGGCGTCACCATGGCATACCTCGACCACGCCGCGACCACCCCGATGCTTCCCGAGGCAGTCGAGGCGATGACGGCCCACCTGAGCATCACGGGCAACGCCTCCTCCCTCCACGCGTCCGGCCGCAGGGCCCGCCGTACGGTCGAAGAGGCCCGGGAGACCCTCGCCGAGTCGCTCGGCGCGCGACCCAGCGAGGTCGTGTTCACCTCCGGCGGCACCGAGGCCGACAACCTCGCGGTGAAGGGCCTGTACTGGTCCCGCCGTGACGCGGACCCGGCCCGCACCCGGGTGCTGGCCAGCCCGGTCGAGCACCACGCCGTCCTGGACGCCGTCCACTGGCTGGGCGAGCACGAGGGCGCCACCGTCGAGTACCTCCCGGTCGACTCCTACGGCCGTGTCCACCCCGAGGTGCTGCGCGAGGCCATCGCCCGCAACCCCGACGACGTCGCCCTGGCCACCGTGATGTGGGCCAACAACGAGATCGGCACGGTCCTGCCGGTCCGTGAACTCGCCGACGTGGCACAGGAGTTCGGGGTTCCCCTGCACGCCGACGCGGTACAGGCCTTCGGCCAGATCCCGGTCGACTTCGCCGCCTCCGGGCTCGCCGCGGCCACCGTCTCCGGCCACAAGATCGGCGGGCCGTACGGCATCGGCGCCCTGCTGCTGGGCCGCGAGCACACCCCCGTCCCCGTCCTGCACGGCGGCGGCCAGGAACGCCATGTCCGCTCCGGCACCCTCGACGTCCCCGCCATCGCCTCCTTCGCGGTGGCCGGCCGTCTCGCCGCCGAACAGCGCGAGTGGTTCGCCCGCGAGATCGGCGCCCTGCGCGACGACCTCGTCGCGGCCGTCCGTACGGCGGTCCCGGACGCGATCCTCGGCGGCGACCCGGTGCACCGGCTGCCGGCCAACGCCCACTTCACGTTCCCCGGCTGCGAGGGCGACTCCCTGCTGCTCCTGCTCGACGCCCAGGGCATCGAGTGCTCCACCGGCTCGGCCTGCACGGCGGGTGTCGCCCAGCCCAGCCACGTCCTGCTCGCCACCGGCACCGATCCGGACCTCGCCCGCGGCACCCTGCGCTTCTCGCTCGGCCACACCTCCACGGAGGCCGATGTGGAGGCCGTGGCCAAGGCGATCGGCCCGGCGGTGGAGCGGGCCCGCGCCGCCGGACTGACCTGACCCGCGGACGGACGGAACCGGGGAGAGCCCGTCAGGTGCCCTCCCCGGCCGGGGATGTCCGGCGTCCACGGGGGAGGCCGACGCCGGACGTCGGATGACCGGCCCTGGAGCCGGTGCCGTCAGCTGTCGGCGTCGGTCACCATGAGGGACGCCATCATGCCCTCGTCCTCGTGCTGCAGAAGATGGCAGTGGAGCATGTACATGTAGGTGTCGTCGGCGAAGTCGGTGAACTCCATGGCGATCTTGATCGAGCCGCCGCCGACCACCTCGTAGGTGTCGTACCAGCCGAGCTGGACGCCGGTCGGATCCTCGCCGTTGATGGAGATCAACTGGTAGGGCACGTCGTGCAGATGGAACGAGTGCTCCAGCTGGGTGGCGTTCTGGATGGTCCAGATCTCCTTCGCGCCGACCGTCGTGCTGATCATCGCCATCGCGGCCATGGACGTGCCGATGGACCCGTTGATCTCCATGCTGGCGCCGCTCTGGCTCAGCGTGATCGTGCGCGCGGTGAAGTCGCTGGTGTCGTAGCGGTCGATGGTGCTGAGGGGGCTGGGCAGGTCGGCCGGGGTGTCGCTGCCGCTCGCCGTCACCGCGAGGACGTCGTAGGTGCCGCTGCCGCCGCGGATCCAGCCGGTGGTGATCACGGCCTGGAGGGTGGCGTCCGCGGTGAGGTCCATGACGAACTCGGCCCGGGCGCCGGCCACCAGGCGGATCGTGGTCACCTCGGTGGCCTCGGTCAGATACCCCTGGTCGGTGGTGATCTGGGTGAGGGTGCCGCCGTCGCTGCGCTGGATCACGATGATGTCGGACGGCGAGGCGTTCAGCGCGCGGAACCGGGTGCGGGTCTTCGTGGCGGTGAAACCGAGCGTGGTGGAGTCCACGTTGGTCCCGTTGAGCAGCAGGGGGAAGGTGGTGGTGCTCAGCCGGTAGCCGGCCGCGTCGTACTTGATGTCCCCGGCGGTGTCCACGGCGAGGGACTGGAAGATGAGCGGGACGTCGTCGACGCCGTAGTCGCTGGGCAGTGCGGCGGAGGCGTCCGAGGAGTCCTCGACGATGATCATCCCGGCCAGGCCGTGCACGGCCTGCTTGGCGGTGGTGCCCAGGGCGTGCGGGTGGTACCAGAGGGTGGTGGCCGGGTCCTTGACGGTGAACGTGGGCGACCAGGTCGTGCCGTCGGCGAAGGCCACCTGGGGGCCGCCGTCCATCTTCGCCGGGACATGGGCGCCGTGGAAGTGGACGGTCGTGTCCTCGCCTATGTCGTTGGTGATGTTGAGCAGGACCTCGTCGCCGTTCGTCCACTTCAGGGTGGGGCCGAGGAAGTCCTGGTTGTAGCCCATCGTGCTGCTGGTGACGCCCGAGATCACCTCGTGGGTCCCGGTCTTGGCCTCCAGCGTGAACGTGGTGACGCCGCTGGAGGTGGTGCCCTCCAGCAGGTCGGGGATGACCAGGGTGCTGTCCGCCGCGGACGCCTTGTTCTTCGCCGCCTCGTTCAGCAGTGAGAAGGCGCCGCCGGCCGCGGCGACCGCCGCGACACCGGCCCCGGCCATGCCGCCGAGGAACCTGCGCCGGTGCAGGCCCTTCCCCCGGGCCGCACTGTCCTTGCCGTGGTCGCGCTTCTCCGCCGCGCTCTTGCGGTGGCCGCCCCTGGAGTCTCTGCTCTGTTCCGAGTTCTGTTCCGACGCGGGCTCGCTGGTGTGTGTCATGCGCCAGAGGTTTGGCCTAAGGGCTGTGTAAGGGCTGGGCGACACTTAGTAGTCAGCAGAGCAAGCTGTGAAAGATGTGCGTGCGCGCTGCCCCGCCAACTCCCCTGGAAGAACTGCCGAGTTGGCGTGCCCCAGGTCACTTTCGGGGCAGGGGACGCATCGGACACCACCGGGGCGGCGACGACTCATAGCCGGAGCGTGATGTGACCTGAGTCACGCTCGTGTCCGGTGTGCCCGCGTTACGAGCGTCATGTACCGGTCCCAGTCCCAGTACGGCCCCGGGTCCGTGTGATCGGTCCCCGGCACCTCCACATGCCCGATGACATGGTCCCGGTCGACGGGGATGCCGTACCGCCCGCATATCTGTGCCGTCAGCCGCGCGGAGGCCGTGTACATCGCGTCCGTGAAGGACGACCTCCGGTCCACGAAGCCCTCGTGCTCGATGCCGACACTGCGCTCGTTGTACGACCGGTTGCCCGCGTGGAAGGCCACGTCCAGCTCGCGGATCATCTGCGTGACGGCCCCCTCCTGGCGGACGATGTAGTGCGCGGCGGCCTGGTGCCCGGGGTTCCGGAAGGCCTTCACCGCGCTCTCGTAGCCGCCCTGCGTGACATGGACGACCACCCGGTCGATCGCGTAGTCGTCCGGCCGGTCCGCCCGCCGGTAGTTCGCCGACGAGGCCGCCACCCAGGTCGCGCCCAGGAAGTCGACCGCACCCGGTGTCCGCGGCTTCTCCACCCCCGGCATCCGCCACCACAGCCGTGACAGCTCGTCCCGCGCCAGCACCGCCGTCCCCACGGCCGCCGCGGCCCCGCCGATCAGCAGAGCGCGCCGCCCGGGCCGCCGCCCCGCCGTCTCTCCGTCGTCCTTCGTCTCCCCCATGTGATCGTCAACGGATACTCGCGGGTCCCGGTTCCCGATGCCCCGTACTCTGGAAGGGTTATGACTGAGACCTCCTCGCAGCGCCCCCGCCCGCTCCGCGTACTCGCCGCCATGTCGGGCGGTGTCGACTCCGCCGTGGCCGCCGCCCGGGCCGCCGAAGCCGGCCACGACGTGACCGGCGTCCACCTCGCGCTCTCCGCGAACCCCCAATCGTTCCGCACGGGCGCGCGTGGCTGTTGCACCATCGAGGACTCACGGGACGCCCGCCGTGCCGCCGACGTCATCGGTATCCCGTTCTACGTCTGGGACCTCGCCGACCGCTTCCGCGAGGACGTCGTCGAGGACTTCGTCGCCGAGTACGAGGCCGGCCGCACCCCGAACCCCTGTCTGCGCTGCAACGAGAAGATCAAGTTCGCCGCGCTCCTCGACAAGGCCCTCGCCCTCGGCTTCGACGCCGTCTGCACCGGCCACTACGCCCAGGTGATCGTGAACGAGGACGGCAGCCGCGAACTGCACCGCGCCTCCGACATGGCCAAGGACCAGTCCTACGTCCTCGGCGTCCTGGACGAGAAGCAGCTCGCGCACGCCCTCTTCCCGCTCGGCGACACCGTGACGACGAAGGACGAGATCCGCGCGGAGGCCGAGCGCCGGGGCCTCGCGGTCGCCAAGAAGCCCGACTCGCACGACATCTGCTTCATCGCCGACGGCGACACCCAGGGCTTCCTCGCGAGCCGCCTGGGCAAGGCCGAGGGCGACATCGTCGACGAGTCCGGCGAGGTCGTCGGCTCGCACGAGGGCGCGTACGGCTTCACCATCGGCCAGCGCAAGGGCCTGCGCATCGGCACCCCGGCCGCCGACGGCAAGCCGCGCTACGTCCTGGACATCTCCCCGGTCGACAACACGGTGACGGTCGGCCCGGCCGCCTCCCTGGACGTCAGCGGCCTGACCGCCGTCCGCCCCCGCTGGTGCGGCACGGCCCCCGCCGGCCCCGGCACCTACACCGCCCAGCTCCGCGCCCACGGCGGCGAGACCGAGGTCACCGCCGAACTCGTCGACGGCACGCTGGAGGTGTCCTTCAGCGAGCCGGTGCGGGGCGTGGCCCCCGGCCAGGCGATCGTGCTCTACGACGACACGCGCGTGGTGGGGTCCGCGACGATCGCGACGACCACGCGCGCGGCGACGGCGATGGCCTGACCCCGCCGAAGCCGGCCCCGCCCGCGGCTGCCCGCGGTTAGCCGGAGAAGAACTCCGTGAGCAGCGGTGCCAGGACGGCCGGGTCCACCATGTGGGTCTGGCCGTCCAGCACGCGGTACGTCCCGTCCCGCGCCGCGTCCGCCGCGTTCCGCGCGGCCTGACGCATCCACTCGGGACTCGCGCCGCCCGCGATCGTGAGCACCGGCACGGACAGGGACGCCAGCCGCTCCACCGGGACCAGACCGTCGCCGAGGACCGCGTCGTCGTAGACGAGAGTGGGGGCGATCGCCTCCATGCCGGGCCACATGGGGGAGCGGCGGGCGCCCTCGATCATCTCCGGGGGCGCGCCGGTGAGCGCCATGAACAGCTCCACGGCGTCACCGCGGCGGTCCTCGGCGAGGAGTTCCTTCAGCCGCTCGGTGTACTCGGCGCGCTCCTTGGCACCGCTCGCGTCGAGGGCGAACGGCGGCTCGTACAGGGCGACTTCGGTCACCGGCAGGCCGCTCGCCGCCGCGTGCAGGGCCAGGGCGGCGCCCGAGGAGTGGCCGTAGAGCGCCGCGCTGCCGCCCACGGCGTCGATCAGCGCCGCGATGTCCTCGACCTCGCGGGCCACCGCGAACGGCGCCGTGTCGCCGCTCGCGCCCCGGCCCCGGCGGTCGTACGGGACGGCCCCGAACCGGTGCGCGAGCTGCGCGGCGAGCGGCAGCAGCCCGTCGCCCGTGGTCATCGCGCCACCGACCAGGACGACGGGCGAACCCGCACCGATGCGTTCGTACGCGACAGCGGTGCCGTCGGGCGAAACAGTCTTCTTGTCCATGGAACGGGAGACTGCCGCACGCGGCGGAACTAATCGGTCACAACACGTCCACTTCGTAGAAGCACAGGTGGTCCTTGATCTGCGCCACGTCCGGCTTGGGCTCGGGGTAGGCCCACACCAGGTCGGTCGCGTCGGGGAGCGACCAGTAGGACGCGTCCCCCTTGAAGGGGCAGTGGGTGCGGGTCTCGGAGGGGGTCAGGAGGTCCAGGCGCACATCCTCCGGAGGGAGGTAGTAGCGCACGGGACAGCCCGTCTCCTTCAGGATCAGGGGGCGGTCGCTCTCCGCCAGCACCTGGTCGCCGTGGACGACGCGTACGCGGCGGTCGCCCTGCTCGATCGTGATCGTGTGTCCGTCAGCCATACCCGAAGAGCACTCGCGGGCCCGTGGTTCTTCCCGCGTACGGTGACGACATGAAGATCTGTGTGTTTCTCTCCGCCGCCGACCTGGACGAGCGCTACACCCGCCCCGCGCGGGAGTTCGCGGAACTGCTGGGCAAGGGCGGGCACACGCTCGTGTGGGGCGGTTCCGAGTCCGGGCTGATGAAGGTGGTCGCCGACGGCGTCCAGGAGACCGGCGGACGCCTCGTGGGCGTCTCGGTGACCTTCCTGGCGGCGAAGGCCCGCGCGAACGCCGACGAGATGGTGATCGCCGCCGACCTCGCCGAACGCAAGCGGCTGCTCCTGGAGAAGTCCGACGCCGTGGTGATCATGGTGGGCGGCACCGGGACGCTGGACGAGGCGACGGAGATCCTGGAGCTGAAGAAGCACGGCCACACCGACAAGCCGGTGGTGCTGCTCAACACGGCGGGCTTCTACGACGGCCTCAGGACCCAGTTCCTGCGCATGGAGAACGAGGGCTTCCTGCCGGTCCCGCTCACCGACCTGGTGTTCTTCGCCGAGGAGCCGGTCGGGGCGCTCGCCTACCTCGAGGAGTCGTCCGGTACGCAGTGATGCGAGCATGGCGGGCATGGCTACACATGTGATCACCGGGGCCGGTTCCGGCATCGGCGCGGCCGTCGCCCGCCGGCTGCACGCGCGCGGGGACGACCTCGTGCTCCACGCGCGCGACGCGGGCCGCGCGAAGGAACTGGCGGCGCAGTACCCCGGGGCGAGCACCCTGGTGGGCGATCTGGCGGACCCGGACAAGATCAGCTGGGCGTTCTCCCACCAGAGCCTGCCCGACCGGGTGGACACGCTGCTGCACATCGCCGGGGTCGTCGACCTCGGCCCGGTGGGCGAGCTGACCCCGAAGACCTGGCGCCACCAGCTCAACGTCAACCTGATCGCCCCCGCGGAACTGACCCGCCACTTCCTGCCCCAACTCCGCCTCTCCGGCGGCCACGTCCTCTTCGTGAACTCCGGCGCGGGCCTGAGCGCGAGCGCCGACTGGTCCGCGTACGCGGCCTCCAAGCACGGCCTCAAGGCCCTCGCGGACTCCCTCCGCCACGAAGAGCACCCGCACGGCGTCCGCGTCACCTCCGTCTACCCCGGCCGCACCGCCAGCCCCATGCAGGCCAAGGTCCACCAGCAGGAGGGCAAGGCGTACGACCCGGCCCGGTGGATCGACCCCGAGTCGGTCGCGACGACGATCCTGATGGCGATCGACCTGCCGGGGGACGCGGAGGTCAACGACCTGACGGTGCGGCCGGGCCGCTGAGGGGGTCCGGGTGGCGCGGACCCCGGGGGCGCTGCCCCGCCCGCGGAGGGTTCCGTAGTCTTCCGGGGTGAGCAACAACAGCCAGTTCAGCTTCGGTGCCGCCACCGGTGTCGGTTCCCTGCCCGGTGGTGACGCCCGTGAGGCCGCCCGGACCGCGACCGGGGCCTTCGAGGACTTCCCGTTCCTGCCCGAACTGCCCTCCCGGGGCCCCGGCGCGGACATGATCGGCCGGACCGCGGGCCTCCTCGTCGAGGTGTACGCGCGCGTGGAGCCCAGCGGGTGGCGGGTCGGCGACCGGCCGGGCCGGGACACGAAGCGGGCGTGGGCATGGCTGGGGGAGGACCTCGACGCCCTGGAGGAGTTCACCCAGGGGTACGAGGGCCCGCTCAAGGTGCAGGCGGTCGGCCCCTGGACCCTCGCCGCCGCCCTGGAGCTGAGGAACGGCGAGTCCGCGCTCTCCGACCTCGGCGCCGCCCGGGACCTCGCGGGCTCGCTCACGGAAGGCCTGCGCAACCACCTCGCCGACGTCCGGCGCCGCGTCCCCGGCGCCCGGATCGTCCTGCAGCTCGACGAGCCGTCCCTCATGGCCGTCCTGCGCGGCCACGTCAGATCGGCCAGCGGCTACCGCACCCACCGCGCCGTCGACCGCCAACTCGTCGAGGACACGCTCCGCGAGGTCGTCGGCGCGCACGGGAGCGGCCCGGTCGTCGTCCACTCCTGCGCCCCGGACGTCCCGTTCGCCCTGCTGCGGCGCGCGGGCGCCGCCGGGGTCTCCTTCGACTTCTCCCTCCTCACCGAGCGTGACGACGACGCGATCGGCGAGGCGGTCGAGGCCGGCACCCGGCTCTTCGCCGGTGTCGTGCCGGGCACGGACACCGCATTGTCGGACCCTGCCGGTAGCGTCATGGGTGTCAGGACGCTGTGGCGCAGGCTGGGGCTGCGACCGGGACTTCTCGCGGAGGCGGTCACCATCACCCCGTCGTGCGGACTCGCGGGGGCTTCTCCCGAGTACGCGCGGCGAGCTCTCGCCCACTGCGTCCGGGCGGCGAGATCCCTCGCGGACAACCCTGAGTGACGGAAGGACAACACGGTGGCCGGCGACAGGCAGGCGGAGACGACGGTGCCCGCAGAGGCACGGGAGAAGCACGCGCAGCTCGCTGAGCAGATCGAGGAGCACCGCTTCCGGTACTACGTGAACGACGCCCCGGTCGTCAGCGACGCGGAGTTCGACCGACTCCTGCGCGCCCTGGAGGCGTTGGAGGAGGAGCACCCCGAGCTGCGCACGCCGGACTCCCCGACCCAGAAGGTCTCGGGGGCCTACGAGACGGAGTTCACGTCCGTCGTCCACCGCTCCCGCATGCTCTCCCTGGACAACGCGTTCGACGACCTGGAGCTGGCGGCCTGGGCCGAGCGCGTCCACAAGGACGTCGGCACCCCCGACTACCACTTCCTGTGCGAGCTGAAGGTCGACGGCCTCGCCGTCAACCTGACGTACGAGCACGGCCGCCTCACGCGCGCGGCGACCCGCGGTGACGGCCGTACGGGCGAGGACATCACGCCCAACGTCCGTACCATCGCGGAGATCCCGGACCGCCTCACCGGCGACCGCGTGCCCGGCCTCGTGGAGATCCGCGGCGAGGTCTACTTCCCGATGGAGAAGTTCGAGGAGCTCAACGCCCGGCTGGTCGAGGCCGGTGACAAGCCCTTCGCCAACCCCCGGAACGCGGCGGCGGGTTCACTGCGCCAGAAGGACCCCCGCGTCACCGCCACCCGCCCGCTGCACATGGTCGTGCACGGCATCGGCGCCCTGGAGGACTTCACCCCCCTCACCCGCCTCTCCGAGGCGTACGGCCTGCTGAAGACCTGGGGCCTGCCGACCTCCCCGTACAACAGGGTGGTCGACGACCTCGACGCCGTACGGGAGTTCATCCGGTACTACGGCGAGAACCGCCACTCCGTGGCACACGAGATCGACGGCGTGGTCGTCAAGCTCGACGAGATCCCCCTCCAGGGACGGCTCGGTTCCACCTCCCGCGCCCCGCGCTGGGCCATCGCGTGGAAGTACGCGCCCGAGGAGGTCAACACCAAGCTCGTCAACATCCGCGTGGGCGTGGGCCGTACGGGCCGGGTCACGCCGTACGCCCAGGTCGAGCCGGTGACGGTGGCGGGCTCGGAGGTGGAGTTCGCGACGCTGCACAACCAGGACGTCGTCAAGGCCAAGGGCGTCCTCATCGGCGACACGGTGGTGCTGCGCAAGGCCGGTGACGTCATCCCGGAGATCCTCGGCCCGGTGGCCGACCTGCGCGACGGCAGCGAGCGGGAGTTCGTGATGCCCGCCGAGTGTCCCGAGTGCGGTACGCCGCTGCGGCCGATGAAGGAGGGCGACATCGACCTCCGCTGCCCGAACGCCCGTGCCTGCCCTGCCCAGTTGAGAGAGCGCCTCTTCTACCTCGCGGGCCGCAAGGCGCTCGACATCGACCACTTCGGGTACGTCTCGGCCGCCGCCCTCACCCAGCCGCTGGAGCCGGCCGACCCGCCGCTGAAGGACGAGGGCGACCTCTTCGACCTCACCATCGAGCAGCTGCTGCCCATCAAGGCGTACGTCCTCGACCAGAACAGCGGGCTGCCCAAGCGCGATCCGAACACCGGCGAGGAGAAGATCGTCACGGTCTTCGCCAACCAGCAGGGCGAGCCCAAGAAGAACGCGCTGGCGATGCTGGAGACCATCGCCGCCGCCAAGGAGAGCCCGCTCGCCCGCATCCTCACCGGACTGTCGATCCGTCATGTCGGCCCGGTCGCCGCCGAGGCGCTGGCCCGCGCGTTCCGGTCGATCGAGCGCATGGAACAGGCCACCGAGAAGGAGTTGGCGGACACCGAGGGCGTCGGCCCGATCATCGCCGCCTCCCTCAAGGAGTGGTTCGCCGAGGACTGGCACCAGGAGATCCTGCGCAAGTGGCGGGCCGCCGGGGTCCGCATGGAGGAGGAGGGCTCCGCCGAGGACGAGGGCCCGCGCCCGCTGGAGGGCCTGACCGTGGTCGTGACCGGCACACTCGAACATTTCACCCGGGACGGGGCGAAGGACGCCCTGCAGAGCCGCGGAGCGAAAGTGACCGGTTCTGTTTCGAAGAAGACGTCTTTTGTCGTCGTAGGTGACAATCCTGGTTCGAAGTACGACAAGGCGATGCAGGTCAAGGTGCCTGTTCTGAACGAGGACGGCTTCACCGTCCTGTTGGAGCAGGGCCCCGAGGCAGCCGCCGAAGTCGCGCTTCCGGCCGAGGAGTAGCGAGGAGCAGCGGTTGAAGGCCACCCGATCGGCGCATACCAGATGCATACGGGTGGCCGGGTCGCATTCGGGCAACCGTCTACGACCGCTGCCCGTGGAAGCCTTCTGCGGCCTACTGTTGAGGTGTGCACCTGCCGTGCCCGGCTGCGGTTGGGGCAACCCCCTGCTCTTGGTGAGCAGGGGGAGGGGTTTTCCAAACGCGGTGCCGTTGACGGAAGTCGGGCAGCGGACCGCGTGGCGTGGGCACCGCCGGCTGTGAGAGGGACGGGAATGGAACCGACCGAGAGCGCCCCCTCGGACTCACTGCTGCGCCGGGTCACCGGCGCCTGGCGGGAGAGCCGTTGGGGAGCGCGACCCGTGGAGCGTCCGGGCGCCCAGCCGCGCGCCACCGGACAGTACTCCACGCCGGACGCGCGCCACTCCGTACCGCTCACCTCCGACCCCACCGCCGGACTGCCCGGCGGCGAGCCCGGACGCCATCCGAGCTGGCCCGCCCTGCCGACCGCGGTGGTGGCCGCGGCCGGGTTCGTCCTCGGCGCCGGTTTCTTCCGGGCGTTCACCGGCGACCACGCGCTCTTCCCGGCCGGCACGGTCGGCTGGTCGCTCGCCGTCCTGACCGGCATCATCGTCGGCCACCTGGTCGCCCTCGGCCGCGCCCGCTGGTGGGGCGGCACCGGCTCGGGCGCCGCCCTCACCCTCGGCGTCCTGCTGCTCTACGGCTGGGTCGCCGCCGGGATGGTCAGCCTCACCGTCGTCGTCCTGGTCGGCATAGCCCGCCGCAACCGCTGGCGCCAGGGCGTGCTGCACGGCGCGGTGGACATCCTCGGCATCGCCGCCGGAGCACTCGTGCTCGGCTCCTTCGGCCGGGTGCCGTCGGTCGAGAAACCCTGGAACCCGGACAGCTGGACGGTCTACACCGCCCCCGAAGTCGTCCTGGTCGCCGTCGCGTACCTCGCCGTGACCCGCACCCTGCTCTGGTACCTGCACGCCCCGCGCGACGGCGGACTGCCCACCGTCGCCCGCACCGCCCTGCTCAGACAGGGCCTGGTCGCCGTGGCCCTGCTCGGCATCGCCCCGCTGATCTGCGTGGTCGCCGTGGCACGGCCGGTCCTCCTTCCGCTCTTCTCGATCCCGCTCATCGCCCTCGACTCCACCCTGTGGATGGCCCGGGCCAGGGCCGAGGAGCAGCTGCGCGACCCGCTGACCGGGCTGCCCAACCGGCAGTGGCTCCTGGAGCGCATCTGGACCGCCCTGGACGACGCCGAGCGCATCGGCGCCAAGGCCGCCCTCATGCTCATCGACCTCGACCGGTTCCGGTCGGTCAACGACACCCTGGGCCATCTCGCCGGTGACCGGCTGCTGCTGCAGATCGCCGACCGGCTGCGGGTGGCGCTGCCGCGCGGGGCGGAGGCCGCGCGGCTCGGCGGTGACGAGTTCGCCGTCCTGCTGCCCGTCGCCGACTCCACCACGTCCGCGACCCGGGTCGCCCGCAACCTCGTCGCCGCGCTCAGCTCCCCGCTCGACCTCGACGGGCTCACCCTCGTCCTGGAGGCCAGCGCGGGCGTCGCCGTCTTCCCCGACCACGCCCTCGACGCCGAGGGGCTGCTGCGCCGGGCGGACGTCGCGATGTACCAGGCGAAGCGGGACCGCACGGGCGTGGAGGTCTACGAGTCCAAGCGGGACTCCAACACCCCCGACCGGCTCGGTCTGCTGGGCGATCTGCGGCGCGCGCTCGACGCGCACGAGGTGCAGCTGCACTACCAGCCCAAGGTCCGTTTCGACGGTCAGGTCGCCGGGCTCGAGGCGCTGGTGCGGTGGGTGCATCCGGAGCGGGGGAAGGTGCCGCCGGACGAGTTCATAGCGATCGCCGAGTCGTCCGGGCTGATGCCGCATCTCACCGAGTACGTGCTCGACACCGCTCTCGCCCAGGTCGCCAGATGGCGTGCCCAGGGGCTGTTCGTGCCGGTCGCGGTGAACGTCTCGCCGCGCGATGTGCACACGCCCGGGTTCGCGGGATCGGTCGCCGCGCGGCTCGCCCGGCACGGTGTCCCGGCGGGGTCGCTCCAGCTGGAGATCACCGAGCACGTCCTCCTGGAGGACCCGCAGCGGGCGGCCGACACCCTCAACGGACTGACCGGGCACGGCGTGAAGATGTCCCTCGACGACTTCGGTACGGGGTACTCGTCCCTGGTGCATCTGCGGCGGCTGCCGGTCAGCGAGCTGAAGATCGACCGGTCGTTCGTGGCCCGGCTCGCGGTGGACACGGAGGACGCGGAGATCGTCCGGTGCACCGTCGACCTCGCGCATTCCCTGGGGCTGCTCGTCGTGGCCGAGGGGGTCGAGGACGACGAGACGTGGGAGCGGCTGCGGGATCTCGGGTGTGACGCCGTGCAGGGGTGGCTCGTCGCCGCGGCGATGCCGCCCGAGGACATGACGGCCTGGCTGCGGGCGCGGGGGTCCCGGGGATGGCAGCGGCCGCGGGCCGCGTTGCCGGCGGCGGCTGCCGATGACCCGGGACGGATCGGGTGACCTTCCGCGCCTAGTGGGGTGGGGGGTTGTGTTCGGTCGCGGCTGCGGCCCCGTTGTGGCTTGTCGCGCAGGTCCCCGCGACCCTTGGGGAGTTCAGCTCACCCCTGCCGCGAAGTGGGCGATCAGCAGCGCGAGCCGCTGCTCGTGGGCCTCCTCCGGTAGGCGCCCGCTGCGCATCAGCGTCACCAGGCCGTGCAGGCCCGCCCAGTACGTCTCCGTGAGCAGGCCCGGGTCCTCGCCCTGCGCCGCGATGGGCTCGACGGCCCGGGAGATCTCGGCGAAGGCCGCCTGGAGGGGCGCCGGGGCCTCCGGGGTGGCGAACGGCAGGTCCACGATGTGGGTGAACATCGCGTCGTAGAGCGCGGGGCGGCGGCGGCCGAACGACGTGTACGTCTCGCCGATCGCGGTCAGTGCGTCGCGTGTCCCCTTCGCCGCCGTGCGTGCCGTGCGGAGTTCGACGGCCAGGACGGCGCAGCCCTCCACCGCCACCGCCGCCATGATGGCGCCCTTGTCCTTGAAGTGGCTGTAGAGGACGGGCTGGCTGTACTCGATCTCGGCCGCCAGGCGCCGGGTCGTCACCGCGTCCCAGCCCTCCGTCTCGGCGAGTTCCCGTGCGGCCGAGACGATGAGCCGCTCCCGTTCCGCCCGCTCGCGCTCCCGGCGCGTCTGAATCGTCATGCCCCGGATTCTAGCACCGCTAGCGTTCCTGTCGTCGCTCTGCTAGCTTCGCTCCTGTTGCTAGCGCCGCTAGCAAACGAGACGGGAGAAGTGGCATGACCATCACCGCGTACACCCTGGCGATCGCGCTCGACCTGTTCTGCCTGTTCCTCGGCTACCGCTTCCTGTTCCGGCCGGGCCCCGCCGCCACCGGCTACGGAGTGCCGGCCGACCCCGCCGGTGACGCCGGCGCCTACCTCACGATCAAGGGCGTCCGGGACGGCACACTGGGTCTGGTCGGGCTCGCCGTCCTGGCCTTCGCCGGGACGCACGCCGAGGCCTGGTTCATGCTCTGCGTCGCGGTCATCCCGTTCGGCGACACCGCGATAGTGCTGCGCCACGGCGGCGCGAAAGCCGTGGCTTTCGGGATCCACTTCGCCACGGCGATCGTTGTACTGATCAGTGCCGCCCTGCTCTTCCTCGCCTGAGCCCGCTCCGCCCTCCCTGCCGCATCCTCTGTCGAACGGGGTTCCGAAATGTCGCTGCTGGTACCCGGATCCGGTGGGTCCGTGATCGTCCGCGATGCCGAGGCCGAGGTGGTGGGCCGGGCGCCGACCACCGTGAAGCTGCTGGCGGACAGCAGTGCGACCGGCGGCGCGCTGTCCACGCAGCGCGTCACCCTCACCGGAGGAGCGGACGGCGCGAGACCGCACTGGCACGGAAAGTCCGCCGAGATGTTCTTCCTGCTGGACGGCGCCGCCGAGATCCTCTCCGGCGACCGGGTCGTCACCGCGGGCCCCGGTGACCTGGTCGTCGTACCGCCCGGCCTGCCGCACGCCTTCGCCGCCGCACCCGGCGCCGACGCCGACCTGCTCATCGTCCTGACCCCCGGCGTCGAGCGCTTCGAGTACTTCCGCCACCTCCAGCGCATCGCCCTCGGAGAGGTCGGCCCGGAGAGCCTCCTGGAGGTGCAGGAGGTGTACGACAACCACTTCATGAAGAGCCCGGCGTGGGACGCCCGGGCCCGGTGACCGGGCTCCCGGGGAAACCGTTTAACGGCTGAGGGCCACCGCCCCATAGGATTGGGGACTGGCGTCACATTTCCACCTGCCCCACACCACACACACTCACCCCAGAGGAACGCTGCATGCCTGGCATCACGCGCGAGGAGGTCGCCCACCTCGCCCGGCTGGCGCGTCTGGAGCTGAAGCCCGAAGAGCTCGAGCACTTCGCGGGACAGCTGGACGACATCATCGGCGCGGTCGCCCGCGTCAGCGAGGTCGCCGACCAAGACGTACCGCCGACCTCCCACCCGCTGCCGCTGACGAACGTCATGCGCGCGGACGAGGTCCGTCCCTCGCTCACCCCCGAGCAGGCGCTCTCCGGCGCCCCGGCCCAGGAGCAGCAGCGTTTCAAGGTGCCGCAGATCCTGGGGGAGGACTAGAACACCATGACGGACAGCAACATCATCAAGCTCACCGCCGCCGAGATCGCCGGGAGGATCGCCGCGGGCGAACTGACCGCGGTCGAGGTCACCGAGGCCCACCTGGCCCGGATCGAGGCCGTCGACGAGAAGGTGCACGCCTTCCTGCACGTCGACCGCGAGGGCGCCCTCGCGCAGGCCCGCGCCGTCGACGAGAAGCGGGCCAGGGGCGAGCAGCTCGGCCCGCTGGCCGGCGTCCCGCTCGCGCTCAAGGACATCTTCACCACCGAGGGCATCCCGACCACGGTCGGCTCCAAGATCCTCGAAGGCTGGATCCCGCCCTACGACGCGACGCTCACGAAGCGGCT
The DNA here is from genome assembly GCF_044747445.1 of Streptomyces sp. NPDC090083. NCBI lineage: Bacteria > Bacillati > Actinomycetota > Actinomycetes > Kitasatosporales > Streptomycetaceae > Streptomyces > Streptomyces sp. NPDC090083. The sequence continues at coordinate 106,885 of NZ_JBIVED010000010.1, forward strand.
CAAGGCCGCCGACGTCGTCATCCTCGGCAAGACCAACATGGACGAGTTCGCCATGGGGTCGTCGACGGAGAACAGCGCGTACGGCCCGACCGGCAACCCCTGGGACCTCACCCGGATCCCCGGCGGCTCCGGCGGCGGTTCCTCCGCCGCGCTCGCCTCGTACCAGTCGCCGCTGGCGATCGGCACCGACACCGGCGGCTCGATCCGCCAGCCGGCCGCCGTCACCGGCACGGTCGGCGTCAAGCCGACGTACGGCGCGGTCTCCCGCTACGGCATGGTCGCCTTCTCCTCCTCCCTCGACCAGGGCGGGCCCTGCGCCCGTACGGTCCTGGACGCGGCGCTGCTGCACGAGGTCATCGCCGGACACGACCCGCTCGACTCGACGTCCATCGACGCCCCGGTCCCGCCGGTCGTCGAGGCCGCCCGCAACGGCAGTGTGCGCGGCATGCGCGTCGGCGTCGTCAAGCAGTTCCGCGGCGAGGGCTACCAGGCCGGTGTCGTCCAGCGCTTCGACGAGGCCGTCGAGGTCCTGAAGGAACTGGGCGCGGAGATCGTCGAGCTGGACTGCCCGTCCTTCGACCTCGCCCTGTCGGCGTACTACCTGATCGCGCCCTCCGAGTGCTCCTCCAACCTCGCCCGCTTCGACGGCCTGCGCTACGGCCTGCGTACCGGCGACGACGGGACCCACTCGGCCGAGGAGGTCACCTCGCTCACCCGCGAGGAGGGCTTCGGCCCCGAGGTCAAGCGCCGCATCATGCTCGGCACGTACGCGCTCAGCTCCGGCTACTACGACGCGTACTACGGCAGCGCCCAGAAGGTCCGTACGCTCATCACCCGCGACTTCGAGAAGTCGTTCGAGAGCGTCGACGTGATCGTCTCGCCGACCACGCCGACCACCGCCTTCCCGATCGGCGAGCGCGCCGACGACCCGATGGCGATGTACCTCGCGGACCTGTGCACCATCCCGACCAACCTGGCGGGCAACTCGGCCATGTCGCTGCCCTGCGGTCTCGCGCCGGAGGACGGCCTCCCGGTCGGGCTGCAGATCATCGCCCCGGCGCTGAAGGACGACCGGCTCTACAAGGTCGGCGCTGCTGTCGAGGCCGCCTTCGTGGAAAAGTGGGGCCACCCGCTGCTTGAGGAGGCACCGTCGCTGTGAGCAACGCACTGTCGAAGGCCAAGGGCTTCAAGAAGTCCAAGTCCGGCACCTATGTGTCCATCGCCACCACCGCGTTCGGCGCGCTGGGCGTCGCCAAGCAGATCAAGAAGGCGCGCACCGAGCACGACACGCTCCGTCTGATCGATGCCACGGTCTCCGCCGTCGCGATCGTCACCGGCCTCGCCATCCTGTACCGCGAGCTGAAGCGGCTGGGCGACGACGACGTCCTGCTGGGCTGAGAGGGAAAGTTCACCGTGACCACCACGACCGACCTGGAGTCGTACGAGGACGCCCTGGCGTCGTACGACCCCGTCATGGGCCTTGAGGTCCATGTCGAACTCGGCACCAAGACCAAGATGTTCTGCGGCTGTTCGACCGAGCTGGGCGCCGAGCCCAACTCGCAGACCTGCCCGACCTGCCTCGGCATGCCCGGCGCGCTCCCGGTCGTCAACGCGATCGGCGTCGAGTCCGCGATCAAGATCGGCCTCGCGCTGAACTGCGAGATCGCCGAGTGGTGCCGCTTCGCCCGGAAGAACTACTTCTATCCGGACATGCCGAAGAACTTCCAGACCTCCCAGTACGACGAGCCGATCGCCTTCGACGGCTACCTCGACGTACAACTGGAGGACGGCGAGACCTTCCGGGTGCAGATCGAGCGCGCCCACATGGAGGAGGACACCGGCAAGTCGCTGCACGTCGGCGGCGCGACGGGCCGTATCCACGGCGCCTCGCACTCGCTGCTGGACTACAACCGCGCCGGCATCCCCCTCATCGAGATCGTCACCAAGCCGATCGAGGGCGCCGGTGAGCGCGCTCCCGAGGTCGCCAAGGCGTACGTCGCCGAGCTGCGCGAGCTGATCCGGGCGCTCGGTGTCTCCGAGGCCCGCATGGAGCAGGGCCAGATGCGCTGCGACGTGAACCTGTCGCTGCGCCCGCACGGCCGCGAGAAGTTCGGCACCCGCAGCGAGACGAAGAACGTCAACTCGCTGCGTTCCGTGGAGCGCGCCGCCCGGTACGAGATCCAGCGCCACGCCGCGGTGCTGAACTCCGGCGGCACGATCATCCAGGAGACCCGCCACTTCCACGAGGACACCGGGTCGACGACCTCGGGCCGCGTGAAGGAGGAGGCGGAGGACTACCGGTACTTCCCGGAGCCGGACCTGGTGCCGGTCGCCCCCTCGCGTGAGTGGGTCGAGGAGATCCGGGCCGGGCTGCCCGAGCAGCCGCTCGCCCGCCGCAACCGGCTGAGCGAGGAGTGGGGGATCACCGCGTTCGACATGCAGTCGATCCTCAACGCCGGTGCCATCGACCCGATCGTCGCCACGATCGACGCCGGTGCCGACGCGGCCTCCGCCCGCAAGTGGTGGATGGGTGAACTCGCCCGCAGCGCCAACGAGTCCGGCAAGGCGCTCGACGAGCTGCCCATCACGCCGGAGCAGGTCGCCCGGGTCACCGCCCTGGTCACCGCGGGCGACCTGAACGACAAGCTGGCCCGCCAGGTCATCGAGGGCGTCCTCGCCGGTGAGGGCACCCCGGACGAGGTCGTCGAGAAGCGCGGCCTGAAGGTCGTCTCGGACGACGGCGCCCTCACCACCGCCGTCCAGGAGGCCATCGCCGGCAACCCGGGCGTCGCGGACAAGATCCGCGGCGGCAAGGTGGCGGCGGTCGGCGCCCTGGTCGGCGCGGTCATGAAGGCCACCCGCGGCCAGGCCGACGCGGCCCGCGTCAAGGAGCTCATCCTGGAACAACTGGGCGCCGGCGAAGGCTGATCCAGTACGCCGTGCACGGCCCCGGAGACCTGGTCTCCGGGGCCGTTCCCGTCATGTGCGGCGGCCCACGACCCGGGTGAAGCCGAGGAGGCGCCCCCGGTCGGCCTTCACCAGGTCCACCGACTCACGGGCCATGTCCGCCATCCACGCGTAGGGACTCTCCTCGGCGCACACTTCGCTCCACAGCAGCCAGTCCTTCCAGCCGTCGGGCTGCCAGTCGGCGGTCTCGACCTCCACGGTGCCGCCGCGCGTCCAGTGGCGGCGCCACCAGCCGGGGGAGTGGAACGCCCAGAAGCCGGGGTCCCAGTAGGGCTTGAGGTGCTCCGGGGGCTCGTCGCCCGCCAGTTCCTCCCGGACGGCGGGCATGACGACCCCGATCCGGCCGCCGGGCTTCAACAGCCGTGTCACGGTGGGCAGATAGAGGTCGGCGGTGCCGAAGTACTGGTAGGCGTCGATCGACACGATCGCGTCGAACGTGCCCTCGGCGAAGGGGATGTCGTGCGCCTCCACCCGGAGGGGGAGCACGCGGTCGGCCACGCCCGCCTCCGCGAGGCGTACGGCGTTGTCGTCGGGCTTGACCCACAGGTCGGCGGCGGTGACCTGGAGGCCGTACTCCCTGGCGAGGAAGACCGAGGTCATGGCGCGTCCGCAGCCCAGGTCCAGGACGCGGGCGCCCGGGGGCAGGGTGTCCAGGCCGAGGGCCGGTGCCAGCCATTCCAGGAGCCACAGGGCGTGCGGGCCCATCTGGTTCTCGATGGTCCAGCGGGCGTCGTAGGTGCTGCTGCGCGGGTAGTCGGGGTGGGTCAGGCGGGTGGTGAGGTCGGTGTCGGCCATCGGTGAACGGGGTCCTCCGCTTCTGCGTAGGTTGCTGTGAGGAAGCAACGCGATTGTGGAGGGCGTCGGTTGGCCGCGCACCAGGTTTCTCAGGCGGAGGCGCTACCCTCGCCCGCCATGGACGGAGGCGGGGATTCTGGGACACCGGACGCCGGGGACCCGGCGCTGGACGCGCGCCGGGCCCGGTGGACGGCCGCGCTGACCGGCGCCGTGCTGGCCCTCGCGGGGGTGGCCGCGGCGGCGCTGCGGGCGCGCGGGTCCGCGCCGGTGCTCGTCCCGGCCGCCTACGCGCTCGGCGCCGCGGTGTGCGCGCTCGCGGCCGTGCTCGGGTCCAGGGGCCGTACCAGGCGGGCGCTCTGGCTGCTGGTCGTCGGGGCGATGGTGATGGCCCTGGGGGACCAGTTCGACTGAGTTGACGCTCGACGGGCCTTCGCGACTACAGAGGTGCCGTTACTGTCCTGTGATCTGGCTCCCACTCCCGAGATTCGGCGCACGAACGCCGTAAACGATCATTTTCTGCTGCAAGAGTGGGCCTCGTACTGCTCATGCGTTCTTTGCGGGCTGTTCATCCCTTGAACGACGATTCCCGGTCAAAGATCCACCATTCACCCTCCCCGGGAGCACGTTCGTGGCAGCCCTTGCACGCTGGTGTGTTCGGCACCGCCTCGCCGCCGTCCTGCTGTGGCTCGCCGCGTTCGGCGGGGTCACCGCGGCCGCCGCCGTCGCCGGCTCGGCGTACTCGAACGACTACGAAGCCCCCGGCACCGAGTCGGGCCGCGCCACCCAGCTGCTCAAGGAGGGCTTTCCGGGACTCGGCGGCGACAGCGACACCGTCGTCTGGCGCACCGCACCCGGCGCCGTCCGCTCCGCCGACGTCGAACAGACCATGACCGAGGCCCTGGACAGGATCGCGCAGCTGCCCGGGGTCGCCTCCGTGGTCAGCCCGTACGACGGCCAGGGCACGGGCCGGATCAGCGCCGACGGACGCACCGCGTACGCGACCGTCACCTTCGCGCACCAGGCCGAGGACATCGACGAGGCGGAGGCGCGGGCGGTCGTCGGCGCGGCCAAGTCCGCCCAGACCGACGGGCTCCAGGTCGAACTGGGCGGCAGCGCCATCGCGCTCACCGAGTCGTCGAGCGGGCACACCGCCGAGATCGTCGGGGTCGCGGTCGCCGCCCTCGTGCTGTTCCTCGCCTTCGGCTCGCTCGCCGCGTCCCTCCTGCCCATCGGCACCGCCCTGGTCGGGGTCGGCACCGCGTACGGGGCGATCGTCCTCCTCGGGCACACGATGACCGTCGCCGACTTCGCGCCCATGCTCGGCATGCTGATCGGGCTCGGCGTCGGCATCGACTACGCCCTGTTCATCGTGACCCGGCACCGGCGCGGACTGAAACGCGGGCTGCCCGTCACCGAGGCGGTCACCAACGCGGTCGTCACCACCGGGCGCGCGGTCGTCTTCGCGGGCGCCACCGTGTGCATCGCCCTCCTGGGGATGCTGATCCTGCGGCTCGGCTTCCTCAACGGGGTCGCCATCGCCGCCTCGCTCACCGTGGTGCTCACCGTCGCCGCGTCCGTGACACTCCTGCCCGCCCTGCTGTCCCTCATCGGCCCCCGCGCCCTCAGCCGCCGCGAACGGCGCCGGCTGGCCGAGCACGGGCCCCAGCCGGAGCTGCCCACCGGCCTCGCCGCCCGCTGGTCCGCGTTCGTCGAGCGCCGGCCCAAACTCCTCGGCACCCTCGCCCTGATCGTCATGACCGTCCTCGCCCTGCCCACCCTCTCGCTCCACCTGGGCACCTCCGACCAGGGCAACGACCCCAGGTCCTCGACCACCCGGCACGCCTACGACCTCCTCGCGGACGGCTTCGGCCCCGGCGTCAACGGCCCGCTCACCCTCGTCACCAAGATCGGCGGCGCCGAGGACAGACTCACCCTCGACAACCTCGACGCCACCCTCCGCACCACCGAGGGCATCGCCTCCGTGACCCCGGTGACCTACGACAGCGGCGGCTCCACCGGGTACTTCAGCGTCGTACCGGACTCCGCACCGCAGTCCCGGCGGACCAGCGACCTCGTCGACCGGCTGCGCACCGAGGTCCTGCCCCGGGCCGAGACCGGCACCTCGCTCGACATCCACGTGGGCGGCGTGACGGCGAGCTACGACGACTTCGCCGACGTGATCGTCGGCAAGCTCCCGCTGTTCGTCGGGGTCGTCATCTCGCTCGGCTGCGTGCTGCTCCTGCTCGCCTTCCGGTCGATCGGCATCCCGCTCAAGGCCGCCGCGATGAACATCGCCGCCGTGGCCGCCGCCTTCGGGGTCGTCGTCGCGATCTTCCAGTGGGGCTGGGGGAGCGAACTCCTCGGCCTGGGACGCGCCGGGCCCATAGAACCCTTCCTCCCCGTGATCATGGTGTCGGTCCTCTTCGGGCTCTCCATGGACTACCAGGTCTTCCTGGTCAGCCGGATGTACGAGGAATGGCTGGAAACCGGCGACAACCGCCGTGCCGTCCGCGTCGGCCTCGCCGAGACCAGCCGGGTGATCAACTCGGCCGCCGTCATCATGATCTCGGTCTTCCTCGCCTTCGTGCTCAGCGGCGACCGCGTCATCGCCATGTTCGGCATCGCCCTCGCGTCCGCCGTCGCCCTGGACGCCTTCGTGCTGCGCACCCTCCTGGTGCCCGCCCTGATGCACCTCCTGGGCGGCGCCAACTGGTGGCTGCCCCGCCGCCTCGACCGCGTCCTGCCCCGCATCAGCATCGAGCCTCCCGAGTGCCGCGCCGCCCATGAGAGGCTGGCCGCCGCGACGGACGCCGAGGTGGCGGACGTCCTGGCGAAGGAGCGGGAGCAGGATGTACGCGATACCCCTGGGTGACGACGGGGCCGAACTGCGCCCCCTGGAGCCGTGGCACGCAGAGGAGTTCCTCGCGCACCTGGACCGGGGCCGGGAGTTCATCGGGCAGTTCATCACCTTCGGTTCCAAGGCGACCGACACCGACTCCGCACGGGCCATGCTCCAGCGCTACGCCGACCTCCGCGCCGCCGACGAGGCCTCCCTGCACGGCATCTGGCTCGACGGCACGCTCGTCGGCGGCGTCCTCTTCCTGAACTTCCACGCCGACCGGGGCAACTGCGAGGTCGGCTGCTGGCTGGAACCCGCCGGCACCGGACGCGGACTGGTCACCCGCGCGATGCGCGTCCTCATCGACTTCGCGATCGAGCGGCGCGGAATCCACCGCGTCGAATGGCACGCCGCCGCGGGGAATGAGAAGAGCCTGAATGTCGCCCGCCGCATGAGCATGACCAGGGACGCGGTCCTGCGCGAATCACACGCCCACGGAGGCGTGCGCCACGACATCGAGGTGTGGTCCGTGCTCGCACCCGAGTGGCGCGCGGCACGCGCGCGTGTCCCGCACAGCGATCATTAAGGAACTTCTCAGACTTCACCCCTACCGTGCGCAGCATGGGTACCAAGACTGCTGACGAGGCCGCGAACGAGGCCACCGAGGTGAAGAGCGACGCGGAGACCGTCGACGTCACCAAGACCGACGAGGAAGCGACCGCACAGGAGGCGGACCACCAGGCGGAGACCGCCGAGACCGAGGACGACCTCACCGAGGAGGAGTACGCGGCCGAGCTCGCGAAGCTCCACCAGGAGGAGGGCCCCACCGGCGTCGGCCAGGGCGCCGCGGCGGTCGTCTCCGCCGCGCTCGGCTTCATCTCCCTCTCCGGCGGCTGGATCGGCGGCGTCGCCGCCGCCCGCGAGACCCTCGTGGGCCAGCTCCACACCGCCTCCACCGCGAGCGTGAGCACCCAGATCAAGGAGGTCTACGGCGACGCCTGGCACACCACCGCGCTGTGGGCCGGCATCTTCGCCCTGGTCGCCGCGCTCGTCGGCGTCGGGGCCCTCATCCGGCCCGCGTTCGGCACCCCGGGCAAGCCGCAGGCCACCTGGATCAAGTCGGTCGCGTGGGCGGGCGTCGCCCTCGGTGTCGTAGGACTGCTGCTGGCCGTCCTCAAGTACACCGACGTCCTGCTCGGCCTGCCGTCGGCCAGCTGACGGCCGGTCCGGCGTCACCGCACGTCATCAGGGGCCTCAGGCCCTTCGTAAGCACCTTACGGAGGACCTGAGGCCCCTTACGCGCGTCTAAGGCCCGCCCGCCGCCGCAAGATGCGGAACTCTCCCGATGTGGCGGACCCCCCTGGGAGACGAAGGTTGAGGCATCGCGGAAAGCGAAGCCGGAAAACCGCCTCTTCCAAGGGACTTGAGATGTACGAGTACGAACTCCACCGAATCCGTTCCGCCGAGATGCGCCGCGAGGCCGCGAACGAGCGGCTGGCCCGCGAGGCCGTGCGCGGCGCCCGCGCCGCCCGCCGCGAGCAGGCCCGGCAGGCCACCGAGGGCGAGGTGCATACCGAACGCCCCCGCAGGCACCTGTTCGCCCGCGCGTGGTGAACGCTCCGGCACGGGAGGGCGGCGGCGCTCTCCTGTCGGCGGTCGCCCTCCGGCCGGGACCCCCTCCGCCGGGCGCCCGCCCGAAAACCGGTGCCGCGTTGTCAGAGCCGCGTGACATGCTCGGAGCCGTGGAGACCAGGTCCGTCAGTCCGGTCTTCGTCGGCCGGGCCGACGAACTGGACACGCTGAACGATGCGCTCGCCCGTGCCGCCGCGGGCGAGCCGCAGGCGTTGCTGCTGAGCGGCGAGGCCGGCGTCGGCAAGACCCGCCTCGTCGAGGAGTTCGCCACCGCCGCCTGCCGGCAGGGCGCCGTCATCGCCCTCGGCGGCTGCGTCGAGATCGGCGCCGACGGACTGCCCTTCGCCCCGTTCTCCACCGCCCTGCGCGCCCTGCGCCGCGCACTGCCCGACGAACTGACGGCGGCGGCATCCGGCCAGGAGGAGGAACTCGCCCGGCTGCTCCCCGAGTTGGCGGAGACGCCCACCCTGCAGCGGACCCGCGGGCACGACGAGGAGGGCATGGCCCGCCTCTTCGAACTCACCGCGCGCCTCCTGGAGCGCGTCGCCGCCGACCGCACGGTCGTCGTCGCCCTGGAGGACCTGCACTGGTCCGACGCCTCCACCCGCCACCTCCTCGCCTACCTCTTCCGCACCCTGCGCACCGGCCGCCTCCTCGTCCTCGCCACCTACCGCGCCGACGATATCCACCGCCGCCACCCGCTGCGCCCCCTGCTCGCCGAACTCGACCGGCTCCGCACCGTCCGCCGGATCGAGCTGAGCCGCTTCAACCGGCACGAGGTCGGCCGCCAGATCGCCGGCATCCGCGCCGCCGAACCGGACCCCGCCCAGGTCGACGAGATCTTCGAACGCTCCGACGGCAACGCCTTCTTCGTCGAGGAACTCGCCGTCGCCGCCCACGACGGCTGCCGCTCCAGCCTCACCGACTCCCTGCGCGACCTGCTCCTCGTCCGCGTCGAGTCACTGCCCGAGAGCGCCCAGCGGGTCGCCCGGATCGTCGCCGAGGGCGGCTCCACCGTCGAGTACCGCCTGCTCGCCGCCGTCGCCCGGCTCGCCGAGGACGACCTCATCGAAGCGCTGCGGGCCGCCGTGGGCGCCAACATCCTCCAGGCCGCCCCCGGCGACGACGGCTACCGCTTCCGCCACTCCCTGGTCCGCGAGGCCGTCGGCGACGACCTGCTGCCCGGCGAGCGCTCCCGCATCAACCGCCGCTACGCCGAGGTGCTGGAGGCCGACCCGACGCTCGTTCCTGCCGACCAGCGCGTCATGCGCCTGGCGAGCTACTGGTACCACGCCCATGACGCCGCCAAGGCCCTCCCCGCCGTCCTGGACGCCTCCGTCGCCGCCCGCGGCCGGCACGCCCACTCCGAGCAACTACGGCTCCTGGAGCGGGCGATGGAGCTGTGGGACACCGTCCCCGACGCCGTACGCGCGGGCCTGCGCCCCGTCGACTACACCGAGGTCTACCCTCCCCCACTGTCCAAAAGACGTGGGGGGACCCCCAGCGGCTGCGACCCCGAGACCACGCCGCTGCGCTACCTCGACCTGATGGCGGAGGCCGCCGTCGCCGGACGGCTGAGCGGGGAGCGCGAGCGCGCCCTGAAGATCACCAAGCGGGCCCTGCACCTCCTGGAGGACGAGGAGGACCCGCTGCGGGCCGCCTGGTTCTGGGTGCAGCGCTCCGTCCTGGTCCGCTCCCAGGCCCGCGGCGACGGCTGGCCGGAACTCGCCGCCGCCCAGGAACTCGTCCGCGGACTCCCGCCCTCCGAAGTGCACGCCGAGGTGCTCGCCAAGGTCGCCGGCTGGTCCATGGTCCACGTCCCCGGTCCCGACGCCTACGTGGCCGCCGAGCGCGCGGTCGAGTACGCGCACATGGTCGGCGCCCGCGAGATCGAGATGGACGCCCGCCTCACCCTGGCCGGCCTCATGGTCGCCTCCGGTGACGTCGAGGCGGGCCTCGCCGAACTCGTCGACGTCAACGAACGGACGGTCGCCGAAGGCATCACCATCGTCGCGGGCCGCAGCTATGTGAACCTCCCGTCCTCCCTGGAGACCGTCGGCCGCTCCCGCGAGGCCGTGCCCATCCTGGAGACCGGGCTCGCCTTCGCCCGGAAGTTCGGCCAGTTCGACAAAGAGGCCTGGATCTGGGGGAACCTCGCCGAATCCCTCTTCACCCTCGGCCGCTGGACCGAGGCCGCCGAGGCCGCCAGCAGGGCCGAGCGGGTGGGCCAGAGCGCCCAGCCCCGCGGCTTCCACGCCCGGATCCACGCCGAACTCGCCCTGGCCCGCGGTGACATACCCGAGGCCCGGCGCCAACTGGCCGCCGCCCGCGCGCACTTCGGCACCCATGACGTGGCACCGCAGCACCACCAGCCCCTGGAGCGGATCGAGATCCAGCTCGCCGCCGCCGAGGGCCGTGTCCTGGACGCCCGCGCCACCCTCGAACGCGTCCTGGACTCCGGCTTCCGCCCCGGCACCCAGTTCGGCGCCTGGCCCCTGCTCGTCACCGCCGCCATCGCGGAGACCCGGACCGTCGGGCTGCCCCTCGCCGACCCCGGCCGCCCCGGGATCATCGAGCGCATCCGGCAGGCCGCCAAGCCGGTCGCCACCAACGTCCCCGTCTGGCAGGCCCACGAACGCTGGCTCCGCGCCGAACTGCGGCACGCCGAGGGCCGCGCCACCCCGGACGACTGGTCCGAGGCCGTCGCCGCCTTCGAACTCCTCGACCGCCCCTACGACCTCGCCCGCGTCCGCCACCGCCTGGCCGAGGCCCTGCTGTCCGACCCGGCCGGAGACGACGACGAGCGGGATCGCGCCACCGAACTGCTCCGGCTCACCGGCGCCGTCGCCCAGCACCTCGGCGCCCGGCCCCTCGCCGACGCCGTCGCCCTGCTCGCCCAGCGGGCCCGGCTGACGCTCACGAAGGCCCCGGCGCGCGGAGCGGTCCCCGCGGACCCGGCCGACCCCGTCGAGGCGCTCGGCCTCACCAGCCGTGAGCGGGACGTGCTGCGGCTGGTCTCCGCCGGCCGCACCAACCGGCAGATCGCGGAGGAGCTCTTCATCTCCCCGAAGACCGCGAGCGTCCACGTCTCGAACATCCTCGGCAAGCTCGGCGTCTCCGGCCGGGGAGAGGCCGCGGCCGTCGCCCACCGCCTGGGCCTCTTCCCGCCGGACCCGCTCACCGTGCGCTCCGCGGGATGAGTCGTACGCTGTAGGGGACCGGCACAGGGGAGGCGCCGTGTTCAACATGTTCGAGGAGTTGTTCTCACCGGGCCGCAAGCACACCCAGGACGAGGCCAACCGCCTGGAGATGACCAGGGTCGACGTCGCCGACGGAGACCCCGGCCGCGGCCCGATAGACCTGGACTCGGGCAGGGTGGTCGTACGGCTGCCCGACTCCGCCGCCGAGCCCGCGGACGATCCCGAGTCGGCCCGGGCGCCGGAGCCCGTGCGGCCGCCCGTGTCCGACCCGCCGCCCGGACCCACCCCACCTCCCTCCACACCACCCGCACCTACGACACCTGAATCTCCAGAATCCGGTCGTCGCCCGGCTTAGGCGTGCCGCGGCCGTCCGTGTTGCTGGTCATGAGCCACAGCTTGTCGCCACCGGCGGAGACCACCGTGCGCAGGCGGCCGTACTCGCCGGTGAGGAAGGCCTGCGGGGCGGCGGAGGTCGTGACGCCGTCCAGGGGGATGCGCCACAGGCGCCGGCCCTTGAGGCCCGCCATCCAGATGGAGCCCTCGGCGTAGGCGATGCCGCTGGGGGAGGCGTCGTCCGTGTGCCACTGGGTGATCGGGTTGTGGTACTTCGGGTCGTCGCCCTTGCCTTCCGCGTTCGGCCAGCCGTAGTCGTCGCCCGGCTTGATGGCGTTCAGCTCGTCCCAGGTGTCCTGGCCGAACTCCGAGGCGAACAGGCGCTGTTCGGGGTCCCAGGCGAGGCCCTGCACATTGCGGTGGCCGTACGTGTACACCGGGGAGTCCGGGAACGGGTTGCCCGGCGCCGGGTCGCCGTCCGGGGTCAGCCGCAGGATCTTGCCGCCGAGGGACTTCTTGTCCTGCGCCAGGCCCCGCTGACCGCTCTCGCCCGTGCCCGCGTAGAGCATGCCGTCCGGGCCGAAGGCGATGCGCCCGCCGTTGTGGATGAAGCCCTTGGGGATGCCCCTGAAGACGGTGTCGGGCGCCCCGAGCTGCTCGCCGGCCGGCTTCTTGGGGTCGTAGAGCATGCGGGCGATGCGGTTGTCCGAGGCGGTGGTGAAGTACGCGTAGATCATGTGGTCGGAGGCGTAGTCCGGGGAGAGCGCGATGCCGAGGAGGCCGCCCTCGCCGGCCGCGGAGACCCCGGACACCGTGCCCAGCTCGGTCTTCTTGCCGGTCGCCTCGGTGATCCGGGTGATCGTGCCGTCGTCGCGTGAGGAGACCAAGAGGCTTCCGTCGGGCAGCGGGGCGAGGCCCCAGGGGGACTTCAGGCCCTCGGTGACCGTGTGCAGCACCTTGACCGTGCCCTTCGCGGGCGGGGTCTGCGCGGTGGCCTGCCGGGAGGGCGCCGATCCCGTCGACGTACCGCTGCCGCCGGAGGACGTGCTCGCGCCGTTGCCCGGAGACCCTCCGCCGTCGGAGGAGCAGCCGGCCGTCAGCAGGAGCGCGGTCACGGCCAGGGCGGCCGACACGACTCGATGGTGCACGATCAGGTCCTTTCCACGGGCGGGTTCTCCTTGTCATACACCGCTCGCCCCGCCCAGGTTCCCGATCACCGCCCACCGACGCACGATCGAGCCGTAGGGCCCGGAGAAGTTCCGCCGGTGGCGCGGTGGCGCTCAGGTCCCCCTGACCCGTCAGTCCCAGGACCCCAGTGCCCCGGGCAGCTCCGCCACCTCCGCGAAGTCCTCCGGCGTCAACCGCACCTCCGTCGCCCCGGAGTTCTCCGTCACCCATCGCTCCCGCTTGGTGCCCGGTACCGCCACCACGTGCGCGCCCTGTGCCAGCACCCACGCCAGGGCGACCTGGGCCGGGGTCACCTCCGGGCCGTGGCGGCGGGCGACGCGGCGCAGGCCGGCCACGATGGGCTGGTTGGCGGCGGTCATCTCGGCGGTGAAGCGGGGGTGACGGGCGCGGACGTCGTCCGGTTCGAAGCCCTCGCCGGGAGTGAGCGTGCCGGTGAGGAAGCCGTTGCCCAGGGGCATCGCGGCCAGGAAGCCGACGCCGCGTGCCGTGCACCACGGGAGCAGTTCGTCCAGGGCCTCCGGGGACCACACGGACAGTTCGGCCTGTACCGCGGTGACCGGGAACACCTGCTGCACGCGCCGGAGTTGGCGGATCGTTCCGTCGTGGAGGCGCGCCCCGGGGCGGCGGGCGGACCGGGCGCCGACGGCGCACATGCCCAACGCCCGTACTTTTCCGGCCCGTACGAGGTCGGCCATCGCGCCCCAGGTCTCCTCGACGGGGACCTCGGGGTCGGCGCGGTGGAGTTGGTAGAGGTCGATCACGTCCGTCTGGAGGCGGCGCAGCGACGCGTCGCACGCGCGTCTGACGTAGCCGGGGCGGCCGTTGGCCACGATGTGCTGTTCGCCCACCAGGAGGCCGACCTTGGTCGAGACGAAGGCGTCCGCGCGACGCTCCTTCAACACCCGCCCCAACAACAGCTCGTTGGTGAACGGGCCGTACATGTCGGCGGTGTCCAGCAGCGTCACGCCCAGGTCGAGCGCCCGGTGCACGGCCCTGACCGACTCGTCACCCCGTCGCCGCGACCCGCTGTACGCCCAGTTCATCGGCATGCAGCCGAGTCCGACGGCCCCCACAGCGAGCGCCCCCGCACCGATCGTCCTGCGCTCCACCTGCTCGTGACCCTCCCTCTTCTGGCACCCCAACCTAACCTCTGCGCGCGCGTGGCCCTGACATAGCCTCCTGACCATGACTGTCGACGTATGGCTGCCCATCCCGCCGGAGTACATCGAAGGGCTCCCGGAGGGCCCCAACTACCTGTTCTGGGACGGGGGTGAGGACGGCGACCAGGAGTTCCCCGGAGATCCCGCCGACTGCGTCCTCTACGTCGTGCCCTACATGAAGCGGCAGCCCGTGAAGACGCGGCCCCTGGAGCGGATGCGGAACCTCCAGGTCGTGCAGACGCTCACCGCGGGGATCGACGACATGACCGCGAGCCTGTCGTCCATCGCCCCGGGTGTGCGGCTGTGCAACGCGCGGGGCGTGCACGAGGCGAGCACCGCCGAACTCGCGCTCGCGCTGACGCTCGCCTCGCTGCGCGGTATCCCCGGGTTCGTGCGGGCGCAGCAACAGGAGCGCTGGCAGGGGGACTTCCACCCCGCCCTCGCCGACCGGTCCGTCCTGATCGTCGGCTACGGGGCGATCGGTTCCGCCATCGAGGACCGGCTCACTCCGTTCGAGCTCGCGCGGGTGGCGCGGGTGGCGCGCTCCGCGCGCGCCACCGCGCGCGGGCCCGTGCATCCGCTCGCCGAACTGCCCGCCCTGCTCCCGGAAGCGGACGTCGTCATCCTGTCGACGCCGCTCGACGAGACCACCCGGCACCTGGTCGACGCCGAGTTCCTGGCCCGCATGAAGGACGGGGCGCTGCTGGTCAACGTGGCCCGCGGCCCGGTCGTGGACACCAAGGCGCTGCTCGCGGAGCTCGAAAGCGGCCGTATCACCGCCGCGTTGGACGTCACCGACCCCGAACCCCTGCCCCAGGGGCACCCGTTGTGGCAGGCGCCGGGGGTGCTGATCAGTCCGCACGTCGGGGGGCCCACGTCCGCGTTCCTGCCGCGGGCGAAGCGTCTGGTTGCCGACCAGTTGGGACGGTTCGTGAACCATGAGCCGCTGCGCAACGTGATCCTTACGACGGGACCGGCGGAGTAGCCACGGCACGGGTGCCATCCGCTTCCGGCACCCTCCGCGACTCTCCGGAAGCGGGGCGTGCACGCATCTCCGCTGGTCGTCACGGAGCGTAGAGGAACTATGTCCCTGAGTGACGAGACTGGTGTATCGTCCCGGCAGGGGCTGCGCCGCGGACCGTTCGGCGCCGGGGACGGACATATCAGACTGTGAGGGGGGCGACGGGCGATGCACGGCCTATGGACGAGCGATCCGACGCGGCGGGGCCGCCGACGGCGACCCTGGCGCACCGCCGCGCACGGCCGCGGCCAGCACGCCGGCCACTGCGGTCATGGCGGCCACGGCGGACATCACGGCAGTCACAGCCACCACAGTCATCACGGCAGCCACAGCCACCACCACCGCAGGCCCAACAGCCGCCGCCGGCACGCTCATCCAGCGCACCGGGGCCCACGGGACGCGGGAGTCGCGCGGACCGGGAGGGACCGGTGAATTCCCCACCGTCTCCGACGACCACCCTCAACGGGGCGCTCCGGGACCGGACTTCGCCGGGAGCGCGGCAGCCGTGCCCGCCGGGATCCGGCGGCGCGCGGAGCCTGGTCCAGCAACTCGTCCTGGCCCTGGTGTGCGCGGGCTACACCGTCGGTTCCGCGCTCGACTGGGGCTCGCACCAAGTCGCCATGATCATGGGCGACTTCGGGCTCAGCGCGGCGGCCGGTACCGCGGCCGTCTCCTGCTTCCTCTACGCGCGAAGCCGCCGTGTCCGCTTTCGACCCGCCTGGCTGCTGTTCTCGCTCTCCTCGACGATGGCCGCGCTGGGCAACGGTGTCTGGGGGTGGTACGAGGTCGTGCTCGACCAGACCGTGCCCCGCTTCAGCTTCGCCGACCTGTTCTTCCTGTGCTTCGCGCCGCCCGCCATCGTCGGCCTCCTGGTGCTCGCCAAGAGGCCCGTCACCAAGGCCGGCTGGGTCTGTCTGGCGCTCGACGCCTGGCTGATCGGGGGCTCGCTGCTCACCCTGTCCTGGAGCCTCGCGCTGGCCCAGGCCGCCAAGTTCGACGGGCCCAGCGTGCCCTCCACCGCGCTGTCGCTGGCGTACCCGCTGCTCGACATCGCGCTCGTCAGCATGGTGCTCGCGCTGCACTTCCGCCGCTCCTCGGTCAACCGCACCGCGGTGAACACCGCGATCGGCGCGCTGGCCCTGACGGTGATGTGCGACGCCCTGTTCACCTCGCCGCTGCTCCACAACAGCTACCACTCGGGCCAGTTGCTCGACGCGGGCTGGTTCGCCGGCTCCCTGCTCCTGGCCTACGCCCCCTGGGCCGCGCCCCGGCACGCCCAGCCCGAGGACGAGCGGCACACGCGCGTGGTGCACGAGCACCGGCCGGGACCGCGGGCCGGCATCCCCCAGGTCCCCGCACCGGTCGCCGGGCAGGACGGCGGCGACCCCGGCCGTTATCCGGCCACCCGGCCCATCGCGAGTTCGCTGGGCGCGCTCACCCCGTATCTCGCCGCCGCCGTCTGCACGCTGGGGATTCTCTACAACGTCCTCAACGGCCGCAGCCCCGACCGCGTGGTGCTCATCACCGCGGGCTGCGTGGTGCTCGCCCTCGTGGTGCGCCAGGGCATCATGCTGCTCGACAACATCACCCTCACCCAGGAACTGGCCCAGCAGGAGAACCACTTCCGCTCCCTGGTGCAGGGGTCGAGCGACGTCATCATGATCGCCGCTCCGAACGGCATCCTCCGCTACGTCTCCCCGGCCGCCGCCGGCGTCTACGGCAAGGACGCGGAGACGCTGGTCGGGACCGAACTGGCCTCGCTGATCCACCCGGAGGACCTCGGCTGCGTGGTGCACGAGGTGCGCCGCTTCCTCACCGCCAGCCCGTTCGACGAACCCACCACCCGCATCGAGTGCCGCTTCCGCTCCGGCGGCGGGGGAGGCTGGCTCAACGTCGAGTCGACGGTCAACCGCCACCACGGCGGCCTGATCTTCAACAGCCGGGACGTGACCGAACGCGTGCGCCTCCAGGCCCAGTTGCAGCACAACGCCGAGCACGACCCGCTCACCGACCTGCCCAACCGCGCGCTGTTCACCCGGCGCGTCCAGCAGGCCCTGTCCGGCCGCCGCTCCACGGACCGCGGCACGGCCGTGCTCTTCATCGACCTCGACGGCTTCAAGGCCGTCAACGACACCATCGGCCACCAGGCCGGTGACGAACTGCTCGTCCAGGCCGCCCAGCGCCTCCAGTCGGCGGTCCGGCACGGCGACACCGCGTCCCGGCTCGGCGGCGACGAGTTCGCGGCCCTGATCGTCGGCGACGGCACCCGGGACCGCACCGCCCGCGAGCGGCACATCATGGAGCTCGCCGACCGCCTGAGAATCACCCTGTCCCAGCCGTACCTCATCGACGGCAACGATGTCCGCGTCGCGGCCTCCATCGGCGTCTCCTTCGCCGAACCGGGCCTGGGCGCGGGGGAGTTGCTGCGCAACGCGGACCTCGCGATGTACCGCGCCAAGGGGGCGGGCAAGGGCCGCGTCGAGCTGTACGCACCGCAGATGCAGCAGGACGTCGTACGGAAGGCGGAGCTGGCCACGCGGCTGCGGGCCGCGCTGCACGACGGCGAGTTCGCGCTGCTGCACCAGCCCGTGGTGTCGCTGGTGGACGGCCGGATCGCGTCGGTGTCCACCCAGGCGCGCTGGCGGTCCTCGCAGGGGGTGCTGTTCACGCCGGCCGAGTTCCTGCGGGTGGCCGAGGACAGCGACAGGACCGCCGAGCTGGGGCGCTGGATGCTGGAGGAGGCGGTGGAACAGGCCGCCGAGCGGACCGCGACCGGCCTCGCCGTGTCCGTGGCGGTGCGGATGAGCGCGCGGCGGCTGCTGGACCGGTCGATGCCGCTGGGTTCGGTCGAGGCGCTGCTGACCCGGCACGGGCTGCCGTCGGGGTCGCTGGTGATCGAGCTGTCCGACACCGATCCGCGGGTCCCCCTGGACGAGCTGGAGCGCCGTCTGACCGCGCTCAGGCGGCTCGGCGTCCGGATCGCCCTCGACGGCTTCGGGAGCGGCTACGCGGCCATCACGACGCTCCGGCGGCTCCCCGTCGACGTACTGAAACTGGACCGCAGTCTGGTCGAGGGCGTCGTCGAGTCCGCCCGGCTGCACAAGATCACCAGTGGGCTGCTGCGGATCGCCTGCGATCTCGGGCTGCAGTCCGTGGCCGACGGGGTCGATCTGCCGGAGCAGGTGGTCGCCCTGCGCGCGATGGGCTGTACGCACGGGCAGGGCATGGCCTTCTCCGGGCCGCTGGACGAGTACCGGCTGCGCCGGGCCCTGTCGCGCGGCCACTACCCGGTGCCGCACGGCGCGGCCGAACCCGCGTTCGCGGGAGGCGTCGCCGGGGTGTACACCGGTGGTGTGCCCGCGGTTTTCGGTGGCGGAACGGCCCTCCGCTCACATAATGAGACTCCCGTCCCACCCACTTGACAGTGGATGCGTGCCGGGGGGAGGGTCATTGCCATGCGCACCCGAATTCTCGTACTTGGAAAGCGCGTCGGCTGAAGCTGGTGACGTCCGGACGGACCCGGAACTCCCAGCGACCGCACCCGGCGCGCTCCCCTCGCTTGCCTCACGGCACGAGGGGTTTTTTGTTGCACAGGCACCAGTCGTGCAGCAGTAGAACCCCGCACAAACCTCGCAAAAACCCTCAGCATCGAGAAGAGAATGACGATGACCGAGCAGGCCACCGGGGCCCATCCGCAGCCGCGGCCCCGATCCGGAGGACAGCAGTCCGCACCCGAGCACGTCACGGGCGCGCAGTCCCTCATCCGCTCTCTTGAGGAAGTCGGGGCCGACACGGTATTCGGCATCCCCGGGGGCACCATCCTGCCGGCGTACGACCCGCTGATGGACTCCACGCGAGTGCGCCACGTGCTGGTCCGCCACGAGCAGGGCGCCGGCCACGCGGCCACCGGTTACGCGCAGGCCACCGGCAAGGTCGGGGTGTGCATGGCGACATCCGGGCCGGGCGCCACCAACCTGGTCACCCCCATCGCGGACGCGAACATGGACTCCGTGCCGCTGGTCGCGATCACCGGGCAGGTCGTGTCCGCCGCGATCGGCACGGACGCCTTCCAGGAGGCGGACATCGTCGGCATCACCATGCCGATCACCAAGCACAGCTTCCTGGTCACCAAGGCGGAGGACATCCCCCGGGCCATCGCCCAGGCCTTCCACATCGCCTCCACCGGCCGCCCGGGCCCGGTGCTGGTCGACATCCCCAAGGACATCCTCCAGGCCAGGACCACCTTCTCCTGGCCGCCGGTCATGGACCTGCCCGGCTACCGCCCGGTGACCAAGCCGCACGCCAAGCAGATCCGCGAGGCCGCCAAGCTGATCACCTCCGCGAAGCGGCCCGTCCTCTACGTCGGCGGCGGCGTCCTCAAGGCACAGGCCACCGCCGAGCTGAAGGTCCTCGCCGAACTCACCGGAGCGCCCGTCACCACCACCCTGATGGCGCTCGGCGCATTCCCCGACAGCCACGAGCTGCACGTGGGAATGCCGGGCATGCACGGTGCGGTCACCGCCGTCACCGCGCTGCAGAAGGCCGACCTGATCGTCGCCCTCGGAGCCCGCTTCGACGACCGCGTCACCGGCAAGCTGGACAGCTTCGCGCCCTTCGCGAAGATCGTCCACGCCGACATCGACCCGGCCGAGATCGGCAAGAACCGCGCCGCCGACGTGCCGATCGTCGGGGACGCCCGCGAGGTCATCGCCGACCTCGTCCAGGCCGTCCAGAAGGAACACAGCGAGGGGCACACCGGCGACTACAGCGCCTGGTGGAACGACCTCAACCGCTGGCGCGAGACCTACCCGCTCGGCTACGAGCAGCCCGACAACGGCTCGCTCTCCCCGCAGCAGGTCATCGAGCGCATCGGCCAACTCGCCCCGGAGGGAACGATCTTCGCCGCGGGCGTCGGCCAGCACCAGATGTGGGCCGCGCACTACATCCAGTACGAGAAGCCCTCGACCTGGCTCAACTCCGGCGGCGCCGGGACCATGGGCTACGCGGTCCCGGCCGCGATGGGCGCCAAGGCCGGCGCCCCGGACCGGACGGTCTGGGCGGTCGACGGCGACGGCTGCTTCCAGATGACCAACCAGGAACTCACCACCTGCGCCCTGAACAACATCCCGATCAAGGTCGCCATCATCAACAACGGCGCCCTCGGCATGGTCCGCCAGTGGCAGACCCTGTTCTACAACCAGCGCTACTCCAACACCGTGCTGCACAGCGGCCCGGAGGCGGACGGCAAGCAGCCGAGCGCCGGCACGCGCATCCCCGACTTCGTCAAGTTGGCGGAGGCGATGGGGTGTTACGCGATCCGCTGCGAGTCCCCGGACGAGCTGGACAAGGTCATCGAGGAGGCGAACTCCATCAACGACCGCCCCGTCGTGGTCGACTTCATCGTCCACGAGGACGCCATGGTGTGGCCGATGGTCGCCGCCGGCACCTCGAACGACGAGGTCATGTTCGCCCGTGACGTCCGCCCCGACTTCGGCGACAACGAAGACGACTAAGCGAGAGAGACGAAAGAGAAATGTCCAAGCACACGCTCTCGGTCCTGGTCGAGAACAAGCCCGGTGTCCTCGCCCGGATCACCGCCCTGTTCTCGCGGCGCGGCTTCAACATCGACTCCCTCGCCGTCGGCGTCACCGAACACCCCGACATCTCCCGCATCACGATCGTGGTGAACGTGATCGAGGCACTCCCGCTCGAACAGGTCACCAAGCAGCTCAACAAGCTCGTCAACGTGCTGAAGATCGTCGAACTGGAGGCGGGTTCCGCGGTTCAGCGCGAACTCGTTCTGGTGAAGGTGCGCGCCGACAACGAGACCCGCTCCCAGATCGTCGAGATCGTCCAGCTGTTCCGCGCCAAGACCGTCGACGTCTCCCCGGAGGCCGTCACCGTCGAGGCCACCGGCTCCAGCGACAAGCTGTCCGCGATGCTCAAGATGCTGGAGCCGTACGGCATCAAGGAGCTGGTCCAGTCCGGCACGATCGCCATCGGCCGCGGCGCCCGCTCCATCACCGACCGCTCGCTGCGCTCGCTCGACCGCTCCGCGTAGCACCGACTGCGGGCGGCCCCGGCCGCCCGCATTCCGAGACCCCCGGACTTCGATTCCGCCCGCCGTCATACGGTGGGACGCAACACCTGCACACCAAGGAGAGAACCCAAAGTGGCCGAGCTGTTCTACGACGCCGACGCCGACCTGTCCATCATCCAGGGCCGCAAGGTCGCGGTCATCGGCTACGGCAGCCAGGGCCACGCCCACGCGCTGTCGCTGCGCGACTCGGGTGTCGACGTGCGCGTCGGTCTGCACGAGGGCTCCAAGTCCAAGGCGAAGGCCGAGGAGCAGGGCCTGCGCGTGGTGACCCCGTCCGAGGCCGCCGCCGAGGCCGACGTCATCATGATCCTGGTCCCGGACCCGATCCAGGCCCAGGTCTACGAGGAGTCCATCAAGGACCACCTCAAGGACGGCGACGCGCTGTTCTTCGGCCACGGTCTGAACATCCGCTTCGACTTCATCAAGCCGCCGGCCGGCGTCGACGTCTGCATGGTCGCCCCCAAGGGCCCGGGCCACCTGGTGCGCCGCCAGTACGAGGAGGGCCGCGGCGTTCCGTGTATCGCGGCCGTCGAGCAGGACGCGACCGGCAACGGCTTCGCGCTCGCGCTGTCGTACGCGAAGGGCATCGGCGGTACCCGCGCCGGTGTCATCAAGACGACGTTCACCGAGGAGACCGAGACCGACCTGTTCGGTGAGCAGGCCGTTCTCTGCGGTGGTACGGCCGCGCTGGTCAAGGCCGGTTTCGAGACGCTGACCGAGGCCGGCTACCAGCCCGAGATCGCGTACTTCGAGTGCCTGCACGAGCTGAAGCTCATCGTCGACCTCATGTACGAGGGCGGCCTGGAGAAGATGCGCTGGTCGATCTCCGAGACCGCCGAGTGGGGCGACTACGTCACCGGCCCGCGGATCATCACGGACGAGACCAAGGCCACGATGAAGCAGGTCCTCGCCGAGATCCAGGACGGCACGTTCGCGCGTGAGTGGATGGCCGAGTACCACGGTGGCCTGAAGAAGTACAACGAGTACAAGCAGAAGGACGCCGAGTCCCTGCTGGAGACCACCGGCAAGCAGCTCCGCAAGCTGATGAGCTGGGTCGACGAAGAGGCGTAAGTCCTGCGGCACAGGGGGCCGGAGCGAAGGCTCCGGCCCCTTTGTCCAACCCGTCCAGCCACGGACGGGTGATCCTTCCGCAGAGGCGCAAGACGACTGTCGGTCCGCCACTACACTGCCGTACTACATACGCGTCAGGCCCACAGCGTCGTGCGTCTCCACGCGGTTCGTACCTCCACCGCCTGCGGCCGTCGGGACGGCCGTCCGCACGCAACGGACTTGTGAGGACTCACGTGAGCTCGAAACCTGTCGTACTCATCGCCGAAGAGCTGTCGCCCGCGACGGTGGACGCCCTCGGCCCGGACTTCGAGATCCGGCACTGCAACGGCGCCGACCGAGCCGAACTGCTCCCCGCGATCGCCGACGTCGACGCGATCCTGATCCGCTCGGCCACCAAGGTCGACGCCGAAGCGGTCGCCGCCGCACGGAAGTTGAAGGTCGTCGCACGAGCCGGCGTCGGCCTGGACAACGTCGACGTCTCCGCCGCCACCAAGGCCGGCGTGATGGTCGTCAACGCGCCCACCTCGAACATCGTCACCGCCGCCGAGCTGGCCTGCGGTCTGCTGCTGGCGACCGCACGCCACATCCCGCAGGCCAACGCGGCGCTGAAGAACGGCGAGTGGAAGCGCAGCAAGTACACGGGCGTCGAGCTCGCCGAGAAGACCCTCGGCGTCGTCGGCCTCGGCCGCATCGGCGCGCTGGTCGCCCAGCGCATGTCCGCCTTCGGCATGAAGGTCGTGGCCTACGACCCCTACGTCCAGCCCGCACGGGCCGCGCAGATGGGCGTCAAGGTCCTGTCCCTGGACGAGCTGCTCGAGGTCTCCGACTTCATCACCGTGCACCTCCCCAAGACCCCGGAGACGGTCGGTCTGATCGGCGACGAGGCGCTGCGCAAGGTCAAGCCGACCGTGCGCATCGTCAACGCCGCGCGCGGCGGGATCGTCGACGAGGAGGCGCTGTACTCCGCGCTCAAGGAGGGCCGCGTCGCCGGTGCCGGACTCGACGTCTACGCGAAGGAGCCCTGCACGGACTCCCCGCTGTTCGAGTTCGACCAGGTCGTCTCCACCCCGCACCTCGGCGCCTCCACGGACGAGGCGCAGGAGAAGGCCGGTGTCTCGGTCGCCAAGTCGGTGCGCCTCGCGCTCGCCGGTGAGCTGGTCCCCGACGCGGTGAACGTCCAGGGCGGCGTCATCGCCGAGGACGTCAAGCCGGGCCTGCCGCTGGCCGAGAAGCTCGGCCGCATCTTCACCGCCCTCGCGGGCGAGGTCGCGGTCCGCCTCGACGTCGAGGTCTACGGCGAGATCACCCAGCACGACGTCAAGGTGCTCGAACTCTCCGCGCTCAAGGGCGTGTTCGAGGACGTCGTCGCCGAGACCGTGTCCTACGTCAACGCCCCGCTGTTCGCGCAGGAGCGCGGTGTCGAGGTACGGCTGACGACCAGCTCCGAGTCGAACGACCACCGCAACGTCGTCACGGTGCGCGGCACCCTCGGCAGCGGCGAGGAGGTCTCGGTCTCCGGCACGCTCGCCGGCCCCAAGAACCTCCAGAAGATCGTGGCGGTCGGGGACTACGACGTCGACCTCGCCCTCGCGGACCACATGGTGGTGCTGCGCTACGAGGACCGGCCCGGTGTCGTCGGCACGGTCGGCCGGGTCTTCGGCGAGGCCGGGATCAACATCGCCGGCATGCAGGTGTCGCGGTCGGCCGCGGGCGGCGAGGCGCTGGCCGTGCTCACCGTCGATGACACGGTGACCGCGACCGTGCTGGCGGAGGTGGCCGAGGAGATCGGCGCGACGTCCGCTCGCTCGGTGAACCTGGTCTGACGTTCCGGTCCGACGTTCCGCGAGAACGCCGGGTGGGCCGAGGAGATGATCCTCGGCCCACCCGGCGTTTCGCTGTGACCGGGGCTCACGCCTCGGCCTTCTGAGGCTCCGTCACCACCGGTCCGGGCGCGGGGACCTGGATGCCCCGCAGGGTCCGCACCGCCGTGATCGCCGCCCCCAGCAGCAGGACCGCCCCCGCGATCGCCGCCCCGTGCATGCCGTCGGTGAAGGCGTCCCGGGCGGTGGCCAGCAGGGCGTCTCCCGTGCGCCCCGGCAGCTGGTGGGCGACGGCCAGGGCGCCGCCGAGGGTCTCGTGGGCCGGGCCGGGGGCCGAGGCGGGGATGCCGTGGCGGTAGACCGCCGTACCGATGGAGCCGAGGACGGCCATGCCGAGGGCGCCGCCGAACTCGGAGCCGGTCTCCATCAGGGAGGACGCGACGCCTGCCTTCCCGGCCGGGGCGCTGCCCATCGCGAGGTCCATGATCAGGGACATCACCATGACGATCCCGGAGGCGAGGACGCCGGCGGCGGCCAGCACCAGCCAGAGGGAGTCGGTGCCGGTGAGGGCGAGCAGGACGTAGCCGCAGGCGGCGACGGTGAAGCCGGACGCGACGACATGGGCGCGGTCGACCCCCTTCTGGACGAGGGTCGTCGCGAGCGGGGCCGCCATGCCGATCGGGACCGAGGGGAGCAGCGCCCACAGGGCCGCCTCCATCGCGCTCATGCCGAGCACGGACTGCAGGTACTGCGTGGTGAAGAACGCCGAGCCGAGCATTCCGAAGGCGGAGAGGAGGTTGAGGACGAGGGAGGGTCCGAAGCCGTGGCCGCGGAAGAGGGCCGGGTCGATCATCGGGGACGCGGTGGTGCGCTGGCGGTGGACGAAGAGGGCGGCGAAGAGCAGGCCGACGGTGACCGAGACGACGTACTGCGGGTGCCAGCCCTCGGAGGGGATCTCCTTGAGGCCGTAGACCACGGGCAGGACGGCGGCCATCGACAGCGGGACGCTCGGCCAGTCGAAGCGGCCGGGGGCGGGGTTCCTGGACTCGGGGAGCAGGAACGGGCCGAGGACCAGCAGGAGTGCCATCGCGGGCAGGTTGACCAGGAAGACCGAGCCCCACCAGAAGTACTGGACGAGGACACCGCTCAGCACCGAGCCGAGGGCGATGCCCGCGGTCATCACGCCGGACCACAGGCCGATCGCCTTCGCGCGCTGGCCGGGGTCGGCGAACATCGTGCGCAGCAGCGCCATCGTCGAGGGCATCAGGGTCGCGCCGCCGATGCCGAGGACCGCGCGGGCGGCGATGAGGGTCTCGGCGCTGTTCGCGTAGGCCGCGATGACGGAGGCGGTGCCGAAGGCGGCGGCGCCGATCAGGAGGAGCCTGCGGTAGCCGATGCGGTCGCCGAGCGAGCCCATCGTCATCAGCAGGCCGGCCAGGACGAAGGCGTAGATGTCGAAGATCCACAGTTGCTGGGTGCCGCTGGGCTCCAGGTCCGCGCTGATCGCCGGGATGGCGAAGTAGAGGACGGAGACGTCCATCGAGACGAGGAGCAGGGGGAGCATCAGGACGCCGAGAGCGGTCCATTCCCTGCGTCCGGCAAGGGAGTCGGGGGTGCTCGGAGGGTTCGGCGCGTGCGTCGGGTTCGTCATGGCAGTGAATGTACGCGCGTCTTAAACGACTGTCTAGAACGCTTGTATAATTCATGCGTCTAGGACGTCTGTATGGAATCGGCGGTACGGTGGGAGGCATGGGACACCGTGAGGATCTGCTCGAAGGCGCGAAGCGCTGCCTGCTGGCCAAGGGCTTCGCGCGCACGACGGCGCGCGACATCGTGAAGGAGTCCGGGACGAACCTCGCGTCCATCGGCTACCACTACGGCTCGAAGGACGCGCTGCTCGCGCAGGCCTACGTCTCGCTCGTCGAGAACACCTCCGACGCCTTCGAAGGCGGCGACGGCGGTCCCGCCGCCGGGGCCGAGGGAGCGCCCGGTTCGCTGGAGCGGTTCCGCTGGGTGTGGTCGAACATCGTCGCCACCATGCGGGAGCCGGGTTCGATGTGGCGGCTCAGCATGGAGGTCATGGCCCTCGAACTCCCCGAGGTGCGCGAGCACTTGTCGGCCGCGCAGCGCGAGGGCGGGCGCGGGCTCGTGGCCCTGCTGATGGGCGTGCCGGAGGAGGAGGTCACCGACGAGACGGCGGACACGCTCGGCCGCTTCTACCTGACCCTGATGACCGGGCTCATCGCCCAGTGGACGTTCGACCCGAAGACCGCGCCGGACGGCGAGGCACTGACGGAGGGGCTCCGGCAGGTGGTCGAGGGAGTACGGAAGTCACCCTGACACGGCGGGAGTTCGGCGAGGCGGTGAGGGCGCCGGCAGCAGGGGGCCGGCGGGCTGTCGGGCAGGTCCCGTTCCGGGATCGATGACGTCCGCCGCGTCGCGGGCCGCGTTGTCAGTGCCGCCTGCCAGAGTGCCGTCATGGACGACGACACCTTCTGGACGCTGATCGAGCGCTTCCGGCGCCGGACACCGGACCCGGACGAACGACTCGCCCGGCTGGTCGGGGAGTTGGCGCGCGGGCCCGAGTCGGAGGCCGTGCGGTTCCAGCTGTGCCTGGACCGTGCGCTGCTGCCCACGGCCACCTGGGACCTGTGGGCGGCGGCGGACCGGATCATGGGCTGGTGCTCCGACGACAGCTTCTTCTACTTCCGGCTCTGGCTGGTCGGGCTGGGACGGGAGACGTTCGAGCGCGTCGTCGCCGATCCGGATGCCCTGGCCGGCGTCCCGGAGGTGTCGCGGCTCGCGGGCCGGAATCCGGCGGACTGGGACGACGAGGAGTGGCTTGAGTGGGAGGGGCTGGACTTCGTGGCCGGACGGGCGTTCGTCCAGGTCACGGGCCGGACGGAGGAGGACTTCTACGCGGCGGTCGAGGAGTGCGGGGGCCTCGGCGCCGAGGCGCTGGAACCGTCCGGCGAGCGGTGGGAAGCGAACGACGACGAGCAGGCGCACCGCCGTCTGCCCCGCCTCAGCGCGCTGTTTCCGGCGGAGCGATGACGTGACGCACGGCGGTCGCCGCGTCCGGCATCAGCCGTGGCACGGCAGGCAGTTGATGACCCGTCAGCCCTGCCTACAGCCGCGCGCCTTTCAGCACCATGTGCAGCAACAACCGGTCCTCACCGTCGTCGAGGTCCAGCCCTGTCAGCTGCTCCACCCGGGACAGGCGGTAGTAGAGGGTCTGGCGGTGGATGCCCAACTCGGCCGCCGTGCGGCCCGCCTGGCCCGCGCGGTCGAGGTAGACCTCGGCGGTGCGCGCCAGTTCGTGGTGGGTCGGGGAGAGGAGCGGGGCCACGGCCGGATCGTGGGCGGAGTCGGGGGAGAGGGTGGTCAGCAGACGGTACGGGCCGATGCGGGACCACTCGGCCACCGGACCGAAGCGGGGTTCCGCCAGGGCCGCGCGGCAGGCAGCCGTGGCTTCCTGCCAGGCGGTGGCCAGGTCGGCGAGGCCGCCACGCGGGGCGCCGACGCCGGCGGCCCGCGCGGACTCCCGCAACAGCCGGCCGGCGGCCGTCGCCGCCGGAGTGCCCACGTCCGCCGAGCGCAGCCGGACCAGCACCGCCAGGCACTGGTCCGCCGTCCCCCACGGAACCGTGCACAGCGCGGTCGCGTGCGGGACCGTACGGGCCGAAGGGGCGTCGTCCGGGTCGGCGGACGGCCAGGGGGCGACGCACACCAGCGCGTACGGTCCGTCGCCGCGCGTGCCGAGGGCCGTCCGCAGGGCCGCCACCGCCATGTCCCCCTGCCAGCCGCGCTCGGCGGTCAGCACCGCCCGCAGCTCCCGGCTGAGATCCGCCCCGTGCTGCGCCTCGTCCGCGAGCAGCGCGCCGATGCGGGCGGCCACCTCCATCGCGGCGGCCAACTGCGCCGGGGTGGGTCCCGGGTCGTCGTCCAGGAGCCAGACGTAGCCGAGGACGACACCCCGATGGCGGACCGGCAGGCAGATCCGTCCCCGGTAGACGCCGGCCTCGGGGGTGGGCGGGATCCGGACCGGTCCGGTGGCGCGGGTGATGCCGAAGCCCTCGAACCAGGTGCGGACGGTGGTCGTCGAGCGCCGGGTCAGGATCGAGCGGGTGCGGACCGGGTCCAGCGCGGACGCGTCGAGGTCGCCCTCACCGTCGTAGGCCCCGAAGGCGATCAGCTCGAAGTCGCGGTTCTCCAGGGTCGCCGGGGCGCCGAGCAGTTCGGAGATCTCGTCGACGAGCTCTTGGTAGTCGCCTCTGGAATCGGATGTCACCCGGGCATTCTCCCGCATTCCCGCGCCGCCTTCATACATCTGTCTGAGATCGGCGGCACGGATGCGTGACAGCTGTCGATGGCCGACGATCGGAGACAACCCTAGGTTTCACGGTGGTTCCCCTTATGTCCGACTGCTTGGAGGTGCCCCGTGCTGGGTCCCGTGATTCTCGCCGCCTCGCGCAGCGATCAGATGCGCCGGCTGATCTCGGCGGCGCCGGTGACCAAGCAGGTCGTGGACCGCTTCATCCCCGGTGAGACCGTCGACGAGATCGTCCCGATCGTCCGGGACCTCACCGACAAGGGCCTGGAGCTGACGATGGACGTCGTCGGCGAGGACATCACCACGCCCGAGCAGGCCGCCGCCGCCCGCGACGCCTATCTGACCCTCGTCGACCGGCTCAAGGACCTGGAGCTGGGCACCCGGGCCGAGATGTCCATCAAGCTCTCGATGTTCGGTCAGGCGCTGGAAGGCGGCCACGAGCTGGCCCTCGCCAACGTCCGGCCCGTCGTCGAGGCCGCCGCCGCGATCGGGACGACCGTCACGCTCGACGCCGAGGACCACACCACCCTCGACTCGATGTTCGCGATCCACGAGGAGCTGCGGAAGGACTTCCCGCAGACCGGCTGTGTCATCCAGGCCTACCTCTTCCGCACCGAGTCCGACGCCCGCCGCCTCGCCGAGGCCGGCAGCCGCGTCCGGGTCGTGAAGGGCGCGTACAAGGAGCCCGCCGAGGTCGCTTACCAGCAGAAGCACGAGATCGACAAGGCGTACGTCCGGGTCCTGCGGATCCTGATGGAGGGTTCCGGGTACCCGATGGTCGGCTCCCACGACCCGCGCCTCATCTCCGTCGCGCAGGAACTGGCCCGGCGGGCCGGCCGCAAGCTCGACGAGTACGAGTTCCAGATGCTGTACGGGATCAGGAGCGAGGAGCACCTGCGGCTCGCCGCCGAGGGCCACCGCATGCGCGTCTACACGGCCTACGGCACCGACTGGTACGGCTACTTCATGCGGCGCCTCGCCGAGAAGCCGGCGAACCTGCGCTTCTTCGCCCGCAGCATGCTGACCCGGGGCTGAGCGATGACCCCCGCGCCGAGGCCTGCCGGCCTCCTCCCTCTCCTGCCCCTCGTCCTCGCACGCTCGCCGCACACCATCGGCTGACCCAACACCCGCTCACCCACAAGGAGTTACGGATCTCATGGACGCTGTGACCCAGGTCCCCACCCCCGTCAACGAGCCGGTGCACGGCTACGCGCCCGGCTCTCCCGAGCGTGCCCGTCTTGAGGTCAAGCTCAAGGAACTGGCCGAGAACCCGATCGACCTGCCGATGACCATCGGCGGCGAGCGGCGGATGGGCGGCGGCGAGCGCGTCGACGTCGTCCAGCCGCACAACCACAAGGCCCGCATCGGCACCTACGCCAACGCCACCCAGGCCGACGCCCAGGACGCGATCGACGCGGCCCTCGCCGCCGCGCCCGCCTGGCGCGCGATGTCCTTCGACGACCGCGCCGCGATCATCCTGCGCGCCGCCGAACTGCTCTCCGGCCCGTGGCGCGAGACCCTCGCCGCGTCCACCATGCTCGGCCAGTCCAAGACCGCCCAGCAGGCCGAGATCGACTGCCCCTGCGAGCTCGTCGACTTCTGGCGCTTCAACGTCAAGTACGCCCGCGACCTGCTCGCCGAGCAGCCCCCGGCGAACTCCCCGGGCGTCTGGAACCGCCTCGACCACCGCCCGCTCGAAGGCTTCGTCTACGCGATCACGCCCTTCAACTTCACCGCCATCGCGGGCAACCTGCCGACCGCGCCCGCGCTGATGGGCAACGTGGTGGTCTGGAAGCCGAGCCCCACGCAGACCCATTCCGCCGTGCTGCTCCTGCAGCTGCTGGAGGAGGCGGGCCTGCCCAAGGGCGTCATCAACCTCGTCACCGGCGACGGCATCGAGGTGTCGAAGGTCGCCCTGGAGCACCGCGATCTGGCCGCCATCCACTTCACCGGCTCGACCAGGACCTTCCAGTACCTGTGGAAGACGGTCGGCAACAACATCGAGAAGTACCGCACCTACCCGCGGCTGGTCGGCGAGACCGGCGGCAAGGACTTCGTCGTCGCCCACCCGAGCGCGGACCGCGCGGTGCTGAAGACGGCGCTGACCCGGGGTGCGTTCGAGTACCAGGGCCAGAAGTGCTCCGCGACCTCCCGGGCGTACATCCCGGCCTCCATCTGGAACTCCGGTTTCAAGGAGGAGTTCGCGACCGAGGTCGACTACCTGAGCATGGGTGACGTCACCGACCTGTCGAACTTCATCGGCGCGGTCATCGACGAGCGCTCCTTCGCCAAGAACAAGGCGGCCATCGACCGCGCGAAGGCGGACCCCACCTGCACG
Organism: Streptomyces sp. NPDC090083; assembly: GCF_044747445.1. Taxonomy (NCBI): domain Bacteria; kingdom Bacillati; phylum Actinomycetota; class Actinomycetes; order Kitasatosporales; family Streptomycetaceae; genus Streptomyces; species Streptomyces sp. NPDC090083. The sequence goes on from NZ_JBIVED010000010.1 coordinate 137,682, forward strand.
ATCGTCGCGGGCGGTTCCTACGACGACTCGGTCGGCTACTTCGTCCGCCCGACGGTCGTCGAGTGCAGTGACCCGGCCAACGAGGTCTTCACGACGGAGTACTTCGGCCCGTTCCTCGCCGTGCACGTCTACGACGACGAGAACTACGACGAGATGCTGACCCAGATGGAGTCGGTCTCCGACTACGCGCTGACCGGCTCGGTCATCTCCAACGACCGTGCGGCGGCGGCCCACACCATGGAGCGGCTCCGCTACGCGGCCGGCAACTTCTACATCAACGACAAGTCGACCGGCGCGGTCGTCGGCCAGCAGCCCTTCGGCGGCGGCCGTTCCTCCGGCACCAACGACAAGGCCGGCGCCCCGCAGAACCTGATGCGCTGGACGCTGACCCGCGCCATCAAGGAGACCCTGGTGGCCCCGACGGACTACACGTACCCGCACATGGGCTGACCCACGGGCAGGTGACAGGAGGGGCCGGGCGCATGCCCGGCCCCTCGTGTTTCCCCGAATGGGCCGGGCCGGTGAGCCCTCGTCTCCGATACTGACCCCGTGACCATCCGTATGCGCACCGCCCACACGGCCGACCTCACCCCGGCCGACCTCCGTGCCGCCCGTGACCTGCTGGACGCGGCCTTCGCCGGGGACCTCACCGACCAGGACTGGGAGCACGGCCTCGGCGGCGTCCACGCGCTGCTCGCCGACGACACCGGGCTCCTCGCGCACGGCTCGGTCGTCATGCGCCGGGTGCGGTACCGGGGGCGGTGGCTGCGGGTCGGGTACGTGGAGGGGGTCGGCGTACGGCCGGATGCCCGGCGGCGGGGGTACGGCGGGCTCGTCATGGCCGAGCTGGAGCGGATCGTCGACCACGCCTACGACGTCGGACTGCTCGGCGCCAGTGACGACGGGGCCCGGCTCTACACCGCGCGCGGCTGGCGGCTGTGGGGCGGCAGGATCTCCGCGCTCGGGGCGGACGGGATCGTCCACCTGCCCGAGGAGGAGGACAGCACCTACGTCAGACCCGGGCTCGCCGGGCCGCTCGACCTCGGCGAGGACCTGCTCTTCGACTGGCGTGACGGGGATGTGCTCTGACCGCCGGAATCGGGAAAGCGCAGGTCAGCGATGTGTGACCTGTTTCGCCGTCTCAGATAGTAGGAAGTCCGAGTAATTGTGGAGACAGATGCGTGGTCCTGTCCTAGCTTTGTAGGAGCCGAACGTCTCGCTAGACCAAGCGAATGGCGGCCGTGAGCCGGACACCATGCAGGCAACCCCTGCGGTCCGTCGCTCCCCGTCTCTCCGGGGGCATCTCCCACGCCCATTAGGCAGTGGCGGAGTCTCGTACCTACCTTCTGCTCTCCAGGAATTACCGAAGGAGTCGGTTCCCCATGGCCGAGACGACCACCCGCCGCCGAGTCCGCCACGTGCCCCGCACGAGCGAGTCCGAGCGCAAGAACGCCGCAGCCGCCCTCCAGCGCGCCCTCGACCGCCGGGACAACGGCGGCGAGACCGGCCACTGAGCAGCCGCAGCACCACCCTTCAGCCGGGAGCCGCACCCGCAGGGGGTGCGGCGCGGTCTCAGTGACCGCGCCGCACCTCGAAGTGGTCGATGCGCCTGCCGTTCCCGTCCAGCGCCGAGACCCTGAGCCGGGGCGTGCTGCCGCTCTCCGCCTCCACGGAGAGCAGGGAGAACCCCCGGTAGCGCACCCGCGACCACTCCACCGTCTCCGCCTCGGTGTGCTGCCCCTTCTCCCAGCGCACGGTGTCGACCGTCCCGTGCCGGGTGACGTGCCCCTCGTAGCTCTCCTTGACGCCCGCCGGGAACCCGTACAGGTCGCGCCCGCCGCCGCCCGCCGTGACGTAGACGATCCCGTCCCGTGTCGGATCGGTGGACGCGCCGATCGGCACGGTCCGGCCGACCTCGCCGTCCCGGATCGCGTCGGTCCGCTCGTAGACGTGGTTGTGCCCGTTGATCACCAGGTCCACCTGATGCTTCGCGAACAGCGGCAGCCACTCGGCGCGCACCCCGCCGTCGGAGGCGTGCGAGGAGGTCGAGTACGCGCAGTGGTGGAAGAAGACGACGACGAAGTCGACCCCCTTCGTCGCCCGCAGCTCCCGCAGCCTGCCGTCCAGCCACGTCGTCTGCTTCCCGCCCGTGCAGCCGAGGTTGGCGGTGATCTCGTACGACACGTCGTTCGCGTCGAGCGCCACGACGCCGACGTTGCCGTAGACGAAGGAGTACACGCCCGGCGCGTGCGTCGGGTCGAAGCCGTTCTCCGGGAGGGACCAGCGGGCGAGCTGGCCGCCGTAGCCGTCGGGGGAGTACCAGGCCTCCATGTCGTGGTTGCCGGTCGTCACCATCCACGGGACGGAGCGCGAGACCGGCTCGTTCTGCTTGAGGAACAGGTCCCAGTACGTCGGGTCGTAGCCGTCCGTCTTCCTGCCCTGGCCGTTGGTGTCGGCGTAGCAGATGTCGCCCGCGTGGAGGTGGAAGACGGGGTCCTGGCGCAGGACGACGTGGTCGTTGGTGGCGGCGGCGTTGCTCACGCCCTGGTCGCCGAAGGCCGTGAACACGAACGTCCCGGGGTTCGCCGGTGCCGTGCGGAACGAGCCGATGGCCGAGCGGTGGGCCGGCGCGGCCGGGTCGAAGCCCTCGTGGCCGACGCCGTAGTAGTACGTCGTGCCGGGGTGGAGGCCGTCCAGCGCCGCGTGCACGTAGTACTGCTCCACGGCGGGGCGTACCCCGGTCAGCCCGGGGGTGTGCAGGGCGCGGATCTCGGCCGTGACGCGGTGGCCCAGCTCGTCCGGCCTCGACCCCACGCGTACGTACGGCTTCCTGACCGCGAAGGGGACCTGCCAGGAGATCCGCATCGCCGTCTTCGGGTCCGCGCCGAAGGCGAGATGGCGGCCGAAGGGGACGACCGCCGTGCCGGGCACCTTGGAGGTGGCCGGGGAGGGGAGCGCCGCCTTGCCGTCGGCGGACGCCCGGCCCGCGCAGCCCGCGAGCAGTCCGCCCGCCGCCACCGCGCCCGCCGACACCAGCGCGCGGCGCCGGGTCAGCTTCGTGCGCAGGTACTCGTACTGCTCGGCCATGCTCATCCGGACCGCGAGGTGTTCCGGGATGCCGACGTCGGGTGTCTCCATGTCGATGAAGTTCCCAGTGGACCTCAACGGGGGCCATGCGTAAGGGTGAACGTCCGTCGAACGGCCGACGCCGGTAACCTCGGCACGTCCGCATCATGGACACCCGGTGTCATCCCATGGGACGCGGAGTACGGTGGCGGGCATGTCTCGCAGCATCGATCTCGCAGTGATCCCCGGTGACGGCATCGGTCAGGAAGTCGTGGCCGAAGGTCTGAAAGTCCTCTCCGCCGTCCTTCCGCAGGACGTGAAGCTGGAGACCGAGGAGTTCGACTTCGGCGCCAAGCGCTACCACGCGACCGGTGAGACCCTCACCGACGCGGACCTCGCCGCGCTGAAGCAGCACGACGCGATCCTGCTGGGCGCCATCGGCGACCCGAGCGTCCCCTCCGGTGTCCTGGAGCGCGGCTTCCTGCTCAAGCTCCGCTTCGCCTTCGACCACCACGTCAACCTGCGGCCCTCCAAGCTGCTCCCGGGCGTGGCGACCCCCCTCGCCGGTGAGCCGGACATCGACTTCGTCGTCGTCCGCGAGGGCACCGAGGGCCCGTACACGGGCAACGGCGGCACCATCCGCAAGGGCACCGAGCACGAGGTCGCCACCGAGGTCTCCGTCAACACCGCGTTCGGTGTCGAGCGGGTCGTCCGTGACGCCTTCGCCCGCGCCCAGGCCCGCCCCCGCAAGAAGCTCACGCTGGTCCACAAGAACAACGTGCTGACCTTCGCGGGCCACCTGTGGACGAACGTCTTCAACAAGGTCGCGGCCGAGTTCCCCGAGGTCACCACCGACTACATCCACGTGGACGCGGCGACGATCTACCTCGTCACCGACCCCGCCCGTTTCGACGTGATCGTCACCGACAACCTCTTCGGCGACATCATCACCGACCTCGCCGCGGCCGTCTCCGGCGGCATCGGCGTCGCCGCCAGCGGGAACATCAACCCGTCCGGCGAGTTCCCCTCGATGTTCGAGCCCGTGCACGGCTCCGCGCCCGACATCGCGGGCCAGGGCAAGGCCGACCCCACCGCCACGGTCCTGTCCGTCGCCCTCCTCCTGCGCCACCTCGGCTACGAGTCCGAGGCCGTCCGCATCGAGGACGCCGTCTCCGCCGACCTCGCGGACCGCACCGGCAAGCCCGCCCGCAGCACCACCGAGATCGGCGACGCGCTCGCCGTACGAGTAGCCGGCTGACCCCGCCGCTCCTCGAAAGACTCCCGCAGTATTTCGAAGCCGCCGGGCCGCAACCGCACCCGGCGGCTTCTCTTACGTCCCCGCCGGGTGCCACCATCATCCCCGGGTCGCATTCACGCCGTTTCGTCCACGGCCCACCGCGCGCGATAATCGAACGCGGAGCCGCGGAATGAGGGAATGCTCGGACGTCCTAACACTGGCCACTGGCAGTCGAGGGCGTGAGCGCGGCCCGTCACACACAACCGGTGAAGGACAACCACTCATGACGACGCCCACGATCGAGCTCAAGCCCTCGGCCTCGCCACTCTCCGCCGCCGAGCGCGACGCGATTCTGGCGAACCCCGGGTTCGGCCGCCACTTCACCGATCACATGGTGACGATCAAGTGGACCGAGGGCCGCGGCTGGCACGACGGCCAGCTCGTGCCCTACGGCCCGCTCTCCCTCGACCCCGCGAACATGACCCTGCACTACGCGCAGGAGATCTTCGAGGGCCTCAAGGCCTACCGCCAGGCCGACGGCTCGGTGGCCACCTTCCGCCCCGAGAAGAACGCGAAGCGCTTCCAGACCTCCGCCCGCCGCCTCGGCATGCCCGAGCTGCCGGTCGAGACGTTCATCGAGGCCTGTGACGTGCTGGTCCAGCAGGACCGCGACTGGGTCCCGGCGCACGGCGGCGAGGAGTCCCTGTACCTGCGCCCGTTCATGATCGCGACCGAGGTCGGCCTCGGTGTGAAGCCCGCCAACGAATACCTCTTCCTGGTCATCGCCTCCCCGGCCGGCGCCTACTTCCCCGGCGGTGTGAAGCCCGTCTCCATCTGGGTCTCCGAGGACCACGTCCGCGCCGTCCCCGGCGGCATGGGCGACGCCAAGACCGGCGGCAACTACGCGGCCTCCCTCCTCGCCCAGGCCGAGGCCGCCGAACAGGGCTGCGCCCAGGTCTGCTACCTCGACGCGGTCGAGCGCCAGTGGGTCGAGGAACTCGGCGGCATGAACCTGTACTTCGTCTACGGCGACCGGATCGTCACCCCCACCCTCACCGGCTCGATCCTGGAAGGCGTCACCCGCGACTCCCTCCTCACCCTCGCCCGCGACCTCGGCTACACCGCCGAGGAGGGCCGGATCTCCGTCGAGCAGTGGCAGCGCGACTCCGAGAACGGCAGCCTGACCGAGGTCTTCGCCTGCGGTACGGCCGCGGTCATCACCCCGGTCGGCACGGTCAAGCGCACGGGCGCCGAATGGCAGCAGGCCGCGGGCGAGCCCGGCGAGGTCACGCTCAGGCTGCGCGGCGCGCTCCTCGACATCCAGCGGGGCGACACCGTCGACAAGCACGGGTGGATGCACCGGCTGGGCTGAACTCCCGAGAATCCACTGCGGAGTTGACGACGCGGGGGCCCGAACCGCCCAGGAGACGGTCCCGCGCGGAGTCGATGAAGAAGCCCGTCCCTGTCCCGGGGCGGGCTTCGCCGTGGCAAGGTGGACCGCCGGGCGGAGGCGCGCAGACGGGGGAGACGGGGCCTTGGACACGCTGGACTTCCATGTGGAGATCGGCGCCGGGAGCGCGGACGAGCGTGACCCCGGCCGCCCGCGCAGCTACGAGATCACCCTGCGCGGCTCCGCGGGCGACGAGGCCTCCGAGGTCAAACCCTTCCCGCTCACCCCCGTCGAACTGCGCGCCCTGGACACCACCGTCCCGCACGCCGTCCTCAGCTCCGCCGCCCACCTGCGCCGCGCCCCCACCGCCGACGAGCTGCCGGTCCGCGAACTCGGCCGCAAGCTCCACGAGTTCCTCCTCGGCGGCCGAGGCGGACCTCTCCTCGCCGCCGCCCGCGATCGGGCCGCCCAGGACGACCGCCCGCTGCGCATCGTGCTGCGCGTCCGCCCGGCCGAACTCGCCCGGCTGCCCTGGGAGTTCCTCTACGACCCGGACGAGCACGGCTACGTCTGCCAGACCACGTCCCTGGTCCGCCGCCCCGAAGTCAGCGTGCCCGAGAGGCCGTTGACCGTACGGCCGCCGCTGCGGGTGCTGTGCATGGCGGCCCGCCCCGACGACCGGGCGCCGCTGGCCGTCCGGGCCGAACAGGAGTGGCTCGGCCGGGCCCTGTCCGAACTGCGCCGGCAGGAACTGATCCACGTGGAGTGGACGGCGGGACCGACCTGGCGCGACCTGCGCACCGCGCTGCACGGCGGAACCTGGCACGCCTTCCACTTCATCGGGCACGGCGGATTCGACCCGGACGGAGCCGAGGGCACGCTCGCGCTCGCCGACGACGACGGCGGCACGTACCACCTCGGGGCCGAGGACCTCGCCATGCTCGTCGCCCGCCGCACCTCCCTGCGGCTCGTCGTCCTCAACGCCTGCGAGACCGGCCGCTCCGCCGACCGGGACCCCTTCTCCAGCGTCGCGGGCGCCCTCATGCGCAAGGGCGTCCCGGCGGTGGTCGCCATGCAGTACCCGATCTCGAACGACGCCGCCGTCGAGTTCAGCCGCACCTTCTACGAGTCCCTCGCGCAGCGCCGCCCCGTCGACGAGGCCGTCACGGAGGCCCGGCAGACCATCCGCCTCGCCCGGCGCGGCACGCTGGAGTGGGTCACACCGGTGCTGTTCATGCGCTCGCTGGACGGCCGGCTCTTCGACCTCGCCGATGCCGGTACGCCCGTGGCGGCGGCCGACGAGGTCAGCGACCTGTACATGAGGGGCCTCGCCGCGCTGCGCAGCAAGCGCTGGCAGCGGGCCGTCGACCTCTTCCGTGACGTCATGGTCCGCGACCCCGGCCACTCCGACGCCCGTGCCATGTGCGCGGAGGCACTGCGGCTGCGCAGTCTGCACGACCTGTACGAAGCGGGCCTCGGCGCGATCGAGGAGCGCCGGTGGGACGCGGCCGTCGACCACCTGGAGGCGGTCGACGCCACCGACCCCTCCTTCCTCGACACCCGCACCCACCTCACCGAGGCCCGCCGCCGCAGAGCCGCCGAGGCCTGGCACACCGAGGCCGCCGCCTTCCACGCGGCCGGCGAATGGGAAGCGGTCCTCGCGGTCGCCACGGAACTCGCCGCACTGGTACCGGAGAACCCGGACCCGAACGGCTTGGCGGCGGACGCGCGCGCACGGTTGCAGGCCGCGCGGGAAGCGCAGCAGGCCCCGGGTGAGCCCCCGGCTCCGCCGAGCGAGAAGCCGACCTCGACCGACGAACCCGCGCCGGGTGAAGTGCCGCGTCCGGTGGCCGAGTTGACGTCCGGCGAGGCGGTGCCGTCGCTGGTCGGCGCGGTGGAGCAGGGCGAAGTGCCGCCCTCGGTGGAGGACTCGGCACCGGACACCGCGCGCCGGTCCACCGAGCCGCCGGTGTCCCGCCAAGGCTCCATTTCGGACTGGGCGCCTCCCGTGATCCGGGACAGCCCCGCCCCCGCGACCCGCCACGCCGCCGGCCCGTCGGCCGCGAGGTCGGCGCATGACGTGCCGGTCCGGGTCCAGGGCCGCCCCCTGGGCTTCTCGTTCAGCCCGGACGGCACCCGGTTCGTCGTCGCCTGCCTGGGCCGGAGGGCCCTGGTCGCCGACGTGCTCGACCCCGGCCGGTCGCACCTGGTCCGGCACGACAGCGTGCTGGAACGGCTGGGCAAGCTGGCGCGCGAGGACAGGATGCCGATCGCGGCGGCCCTCGCGCCCGGCGGGCAGCGGCTGGTGACGTACGCGGTCCCGACGCTGCGTGTGTGGGACGTGGACCGCGGATCCCAGCTCGCGGAATGGCGGACGGACGAGCCGGAGGGGCAGGTCGCCCTCGGTGCCGAGGGCCTCAACGCCCTTTTCCTGCCGGGCGGTTCGGGTGCCTACCACTGGCGGGACTCCCAGGACGCCCCCGACCGCCTCACTGCTCAGGAGGACAAGGCGACCCTCGCCGTCACCTCCCGGGACGGCACGATGTTCGCCACGGTGGACGCCCCCGAGGACGTGACGCGCGCGTGGATCCTGGCCGCGCAGGGGGTGCGCACCCGCACACGCGAGCGGCACGTCCGGGTCTGGGACGCCCGCACCGGCCGCCTCCTCGCCGAACGGAACTGCGGTACCGACGTGATCCGCGTCGCCCTGCACCCCCGCAACACGGCCTTCGTGACGGGTCACGGCGACGGCAGGGTGCGGGTCTGGGGCCCGGAGGGGAGCGGCAGCGTGGTCGCCGAGCATGGCTCCGGCTTCTTCATGGACATCGCGTACGACAGGGAAGGGCACCGGCTCGCCGTCGCGAAGGAGGACGGCGCCTCCGTCCAGGATCTCCGCAGCGGGCGGATGGTCGCCTCCCGCCGGTACGGGTTCGACTGGAAGGTACGCGCGCTGGCCTTCGGCCCCGACGGCGTGGCCCGTGCGCTGGTCGAGCGCGAGCACGAGGTCTGGCTGACCACCATCGCCACCATGGCCCAGGGAATCCGGGGCATCGGGGACGACGACGGTCCCACCCACGCACGGCTACGAGGAGACGTCCCATGAGCGACCCGGCCCAGTCCCCCCGTACCGCCGACGTCTTCGTCGAGGAGTCCGCCCCGCCCGGCCGGGAGACGCCTCTCGTCGAGGAGTTCGGCGCGCTGGGCTTCACCGTCCGGGCCCGCGCCCTGCCGGCCCGCCGCCCCATCGAGCAACTGGCCTGGGCCGTCCTGGTCGTCCTGCCGTTGCAGGCGTTCCTGACCGCGCTCGGCGGCAAGGCGGGCGAGGACGCGCACCACGGCCTGCGGAGCGCGGTCCGCAGGGTCCTGCGCCGCGGATCCGGAGCCGGGCCGTCCGTGGAGCCGCCGGCCGCCCAGGACGACGCGGCCACGGCCCCCACCCCGACCACCGCATCCACCGTCGTCCTCCAGGACCCGGCCACCGGCATCCAGATCATCCTCGGCCCCCACCTCGACGACACCGCGTACCGCGCGCTCCGGGCCCTCGACCTGACCCGGATCACCCAGGGACCGGTCCGCTACGACACCGCGGAGGCCCGCTGGCTCTCCGACGTGGACGAGGCGACCTCCCCCTGAGGCGCCGGACGCCGTGCGAGCAGCAGGTACGCGGCACCTCCGACCGCCCCCGACAGCAGGAAACTGCAGTCCACCCCACCGGTCAGCGACAGCAGCGGCCCTTCGTACGACGGCAGTGACACCGCCAGCAGACCGACCCCCGCGCCCACCGCCCAGGAGACCGTCGCCGGGATGTTCCAGCCCGCCCGGAACCAGTAGACGCCGCCCTGGGAGCGGCGGTTGAAGACCTGGAGCGCGTCCGCGTCGTACATACCGCGGCACCGCACGAAGCCGATGAGCGTGATCACCGCCCACGGTGTGCCGATCGCCGTGAGGAGCAGCACGAAGGACGTCATCGCGGACTGGGCGTTCCAGGCGTAGTGCCCGACGAAGACGCAGAGCATCGCGACGACCGCGACCGTGCAGGTGGCCCGGGCCCGGGACGCGCGGGGCAGGATCGCGTCCAGGTCGAGGCCCATGGAGTAGAGCATCAGGCCCGCGTTGCCGACGGATCCCGCGGAGGCGGCGAGCAGCAGCGGGACCAGGTACCAGCCGGGGGAGGCCTGGACCAGCGGGCCCGCGTAGTCGAGGGCCGCGTGGGCCGCGTAGGCGGTGAAGGTGCCGAAGAGCTGGGGGACCAGGAGTCCGGCGATCAGGCCGAGCCAGGTGGCGTGCAGGACCCGGCGCGAGGTGTGGCGGACGGGGGAGATGTAGCGCGTGTAGTCGCCGAGGAGGGTGATGAACGCGATCGGTCCGGACAGTCCCGCCGCCACCGTCGCCAGACACCACGTCGGCCAGAACCCGCCCAGCAGGTATCCGCCGGCCTCCGGCAGTGCGCCGGTGGTGAAGTGCGGGGCGTAGGCGATCACGCCGAGGACCAGCAGCGCGGTCATGCCGATGGACAGGACGCGGGACATGGCGAGCAGCACCCGGTAGCCGTAGACCGCGCCCGCGACGGTCGCCGTCGCGAGCACCGTGTAGACGACGGCGTACGACATCCCGTCGGCGGGCAGTCCGAAGAGCCGTCCGAGTACGCCCACCATCACGTCGCCGCCGATCCACACGGTCAGCGCGGTGTAGCCGAGGGCGAGGAGCAGGCCGACGACCGAGCCGACGAGCCGGCCCCGCACCCCGAACTGGGCGCCGGACGAGGTCGAGAGGTTGGTCGCGGTGCGCAGCGAGACCAGTGCGAGCGGGGCCGTGAACAGGGTGCCGACCACCGTGCCCGCGACGATCGAGCTGACCGACGCCCACCAGCCGAGGCCGAACGACGGCGGCAGCCAGCCGAAGATGATCACGCCGAGGCAGAGGTTGGAGCCGAGCAGGATCGACATGAGGTCGCGCGGGCCGCTGGTGCGTTCCGCGTCGGGGACGGTGTCGACTCCGCGCTGTTCTATCGGCATGGTGGGCCCATCACTTTCTTAGAGTGACGTTCAATGTGAACCGAGCCAGGGTGGCGCGTCAACCATTTCGGAGATGGGTTTTACGGTTTAGAGTGATGTTCTAAAGGAGGAACACGGGATGCGACTGACCCCCACGGAACGCGACCGGCTGCTGCTGTTCTCGGCCGCCGAACTGGCCCGCGCCCGCAAGGCGCGCGGCCTGAGACTCAACGTGCCGGAGGCCACCGCGCTCATCGCGGACACGGTCTGCGAGGCCGCCCGGGACGGCAGGCGGCTGGCCGAGGCCATCGAGCGCGCCCGCTCCGTGCTCGGCCCCGACGACGTCCTCCCGGGGGTCGCCGACGTCGTCACCGAGGTGCATGTGGAGGCGGTCTTCGACGACGGCTCGCGGCTCGCGGTGGTCTCCGACCCGATCGGCGGAGGACTGGACGGCGACGCCCCGGGCGCCCTGCTCCCGGGACCCGCGCACGCCGAACCCGAGGCCGTCGTCCGCGTCACGGTCACCAACACCGCGACCGTCCCCGTCTCCGTGACCTCCCACTTCCACTTCTTCGAGGCCAACCCGCGCCTCGACTTCGACCGTGCGGCCGGCTACGGCATGCGGCTCGCGGTGCCCGCGGGCTCGTCGGTGCGGTTCGGGCCGCGGGAATCGGCGGAGGTCGGGCTGGTGCCCATCGGCGGCGCCCGCGTCGCCATCGGCTTCGCCGGTCTCGTCGACGGACCGCTGGACGCGCCGGGCGCCCGCGCGGAGGCGCTGCGCCGCGCCGCCGCCTGCGGCTACCTGGGCACCGGGCCCGACGCCCCGCCGGGCGACGCCGGCGACGACCGTGACGACACCCGTGACCAGGAGGCAGACGCATGAGCCGCCCCGGGGGACACCCCGCCGAAGCCCGCCGTCTCACCCCGTACGAGTACGCCGCCACCCACGGCCCCCGCGCGGGCGACCGCGTCCGCCTGGGCGACTCCGGCCTGACGATCCGCGTGGAGTCCGACTCGCAGCGCTACGGCGACGAGTTCCTCGCCGGGTTCGGCAAGACGGCCCGCGACGGACTGCACCTCAAGGCCGCCGCCGTGCGGGACACCTGCGACGTCGTCATCAGCAACGTCGTCGTGATCGACGCGGCGCAGGGCATCCGCAAGGTGTCCATCGGGATCAGGGAGGGGCGGATCTGCGCCGTCGGGCGGGCCGGCAACCCCGACACCCTCGACGGCGTGGACGTCGTCGTCGGCACCGGTACCTCGATCGTCTCCGGCGAGGGCCTCATCGCCACCGCGGGGGCCGTCGACACCCACGTCCACCTCCTCTCGCCACGCATCATGGAGGCCTCGCTCGCCTCCGGGGTGACCACGATCATCGGGCAGGAGTTCGGCCCGGTGTGGGGCGTCGGCGTCAACTCCCCCTGGGCGCTGCGCCACGCGTTCAACGCCTTCGACGCCTGGCCGGTCAACATCGGCTTCCTGGGCCGGGGTTCGTCCTCCTCGGACGCCCCGCTGATCGAGGCCCTCGCGGAGGGCGGCGCCTCCGGGTTCAAGGTGCACGAGGACATGGGCGCCCACACCCGCGCGCTGGACACGGCACTGCGCGTCGCCGAGCAGTACGACGTCCAGGTCGCCCTGCACAGCGACGGGCTGAACGAGTGCCTGTCCGTCGAGGACACCCTGCGGGTCCTGGAGGGCCGGACGATCCACGCCTTCCACATCGAGGGCTGCGGCGGCGGACACGTGCCGAACGTGCTGAAGATGGCCGGAGTCCCGAACGTCATCGGCTCCTCCACCAACCCCACCCTCCCCTTCGGCCGGGACGCGGTCGCCGAGCACTACGGCATGATCGTCTCCGTCCACGACCTGAAGACCGACCTGCCCGGCGACGCCGCCATGGCCCGCGACCGCATCCGCGCCGGGACGATGGGCGCCGAGGACGTGCTGCACGACCTGGGCGCGATCGGCATCACCTCCTCCGACGCGCAGGGCATGGGCCGCGCGGGCGAGACCGTGCGCCGTACGTTCGCGATGGCCGGGAAGATGAAGGCGGAGCTCGGCGCCCCGGACGAGCACGACAACGCACGCGTCCTGCGCTACATCGCCAAGCTGACCATCAACCCCGCCATCGCGCACGGACTCTCGCACGAGGTCGGCTCCCTGGAGGTCGGCAAGCTCGCCGACATCGTGCTGTGGCGCCCCGAGTACTTCGGCGCGAAGCCGCAGCTCGTCCTGAAGTCCGGGTTCCCGGCCTACGGCGTGGTCGGCGACCCGAACGCGGCGACCGACACCTGCGAACCCCTCGTCCTGGGGCCCCAGTTCGGCGCCCACGGCACCACACCCGCCGACATCTCCGTGGCCTTCGTCGCGCAGGCCGCCCTGGACCAGGGCAACGACACGATGCCGACTCGCCGCAGGCGCGTGGCGGTTCGCGGCACCCGGGGCATCGGCCCCGCCGACCTGCGGCTCAACTCCCGTACCGGAGCGGTCGATGTGGACCAGCGCACCGGCCTGGTCACCCTGGACGGCGAGCCACTCCGCTCCGAACCCGCCGACTCGGTCTCCCTCAACCGCCTCTACTTCCTCTAGCACCACGAGACTTGGGACTTCTGATGAGCTTCCACATGCCCCCCGAGTGGGCCCCGCACGAGCGCACCTGGATGGCCTGGCCCGGACCCAACCCGACCTTCACCACCGACGAGGAACTGGCGGAGGCCCGCACCGCCTGGGCGTCCGTGGCCCGTGCCGTGCGCCGCTTCGAACCGGTGACGATGGTGCACGGCCCGGGGCAGGGCGAGTCCGCCCGCGCACTCCTCGGCCCGGACGTCGACCTGGTCGAGCGCGAGCTGGACGACGCGTGGATGCGCGACATCGGCCCCACGTTCGTCACCGACGGCGAGGGCGAACTGGCCGCCGTGGACTGGACGTTCAACGGCTGGGGCGGCCAGGACTGGGCCCGCTGGGAGCACGACTCCAAGATCGCCCGCCATGTCGCGGACCTCACCGGGGCGCCGGTCCTCGGCAGCACCCTCGTCAACGAGGGCGGCGCGATCCACGTCGACGGCGAGGGCACGGTCCTGCTCACCGAGACCGTCCAGCTCGGCGCCGGCCGCAACCCCGGCTGGACGCGCGAGCGGGTCGAGGCGGAGATCCACGCCCGGCTCGGCACCACCAAGGCCATCTGGCTCCCGCACGGCCTCACCGGCGACTACGGCCTCTACGGCACCCAGGGCCATGTCGACATCGTCGCCGCCTTCGCCGCGCCCGGCACCGTCCTGGTGCACAGCCAGCGCGACCCGGCCCACCCCGACCACGCCCGCTCGCAGGAGTACCTCGCCCTCCTCCGCGCCCAGACCGACGCGAAGGGCCGCCGCCTGGAGGTCGTCGAGGTGCCCGCCCCGACGGTCCTCACGGACGAGGACGGCGACTGGGTCGACTACTCCTACATCAACCACTACCTCTGCAACGGCGGGGTCGTCCTGTGCGCCTTCGACGACCCGAACGACGAGATCGCGGCCGGGATCTTCCGCCGGCTGTTCCCGGAGCGGACGGTCACCCTGGTGGACGCCCGTACGATCTTCGCGGGCGGTGGAGGCATCCACTGCATCACCCAGCAGCAGCCGAAGGTCTAGGGACCCGGCCGGAGGGAGTCGGACGATGGCCGGTGCGCGGAAGAACGCGCCGCCGCGCGAGGACGTCCTCGCCGCCGCCATGGGCATGATCGCCGAACGCGGTCTGGAGCAGCTCACCATGGCGGCCCTGGGCCGCGAGGTCGGCATGAGCAGCGGCCATCTCCTCTACTACTTCCACTCCAAGGACGAACTCCTGCTCCAGGCCCTGGAGTGGAGCGAGGGCAGGCTCGGCGCCGAACGCGGCCGGCTGCTCACCCGCACCGGCGCGACGGTCCGGGCACGCGTCGACGCGTACGTCGACCTGTACGTCCCGGACGGCCACCGCGACCCGCACTGGACGCTGTGGCTGGAGGTCTGGAACCGCTCGCAGAACGCCGACGCCGACGCCCGCGACCGCCAGGCCGCGATCGAGGGCGTCTGGCACCGCGACCTCGTGGCGCTGCTCGCGGAGGGCGTGTCACGGGGCGAGTTCCGTCCCGTCGACCCGGACCGTTTCGCCTCCCGGCTGCGTGCCCTCCTCGACGGCTTCTCCATCCATGTGGCGATCGGCCTGCGGGGCACCGACCGCGAGCAGGTCCTGTCCCACGTACGGGAGTTCCTGGACGACGGGCTCCTCGCGGACGTGTGACCGTCCGGCCCGGCCGCACGGGACGGGCGGGGCCGTGCCTCTCCCCGGCGGCCGAGTTGATCAACCGACTGTTCGCATCATGAGACGGACGGTGAGCATGGTGGTGGTCTGTGCCAGACTGCCTCCGTGCTCTCGTTCGCCACGATTATTGGCAGCAGGCGCGCCGGTCCGCAGTGACCGCCTCGTACGACCAGGTACGGGCGGCCATCGTCGTCCTCGACCCGCGCGCAGACCTCTCGCACCCGCGAGGGGTTTTTCGCTTTTCTGGCCCACCTTCAGCCGGGAGCGCAGCGCGAGGGATCATTGGGGGACGGTGGAGCCGGTCATTCCGGTACAGACCGAGATCCAGATCCTCAGGAGCCAGAGACCATGACGGAACCCAGCGAACGCGACGATTCGTTCCACGTCTTCGACACGACCCTGCGTGACGGCGCGCAGCGGGAGGGCATCAACCTCACCGTCGCCGACAAGCTGGCCATCGCACGGCACCTGGACGACTTCGGCGTGGGCTTCATCGAGGGCGGCTGGCCGGGCGCCAACCCGCGGGACACCGAGTTCTTCGCCCGCGCCCAGCAGGAGATCGACTTCAAGCACGCCAAGCTCGTGGCCTTCGGCGCCACCCGGCGGGCGGGCGCGAAGGCGGCGGAGGACCCGCAGGTCAAGGCCCTCCTGGAGGCCGGCACCGAGGTCGTCTGCCTCGTCGCGAAGTCCCACGACCGTCATGTCGAGCTGGCCCTGCGCACCACCCTCGACGAGAACCTGGAGATGGTCCGCGACACCGTCTCCCACCTGGTCGCCCAGGGCCGCCGCGTCTTCGTCGACTGCGAGCACTTCTTCGACGGCTACCGCGCCAACCCCGCGTACGCGAAGGCGGTCGTACGGTCCGCCGCCGAGGCCGGTGCCTCCGTCGTGATCCTCTGCGACACCAACGGCGGGATGCTCCCGGCGCAGATCCAGGCCGTCGTCGCCACGGTCCGCGCCGACACCGGGGCCCGCCTCGGCATCCACGCCCAGGACGACACCGGCTGCGCGGTCGCCAACACCCTCGCCGCCGTCGACGCGGGCGCGACCCACGTCCAGTGCACGGCCAACGGCTACGGCGAGCGCGTCGGCAACGCCAACCTGTTCCCGGTGGTCGCCGCCCTGGAGCTGAAGTACGGCAAGAAGGTCCTCCCCGAGGGCCGGCTCCGCGAGATGACGAGGATCTCCCACGCCATCGCCGAGGTCGTGAACCTCACCCCCTCCACCCACCAGCCCTACGTGGGCGTCTCGGCCTTCGCCCACAAGGCGGGCCTGCACGCCTCCGCGATCAAGGTCGACCCCGACCTGTACCAGCACATCGACCCCGAGCAGGTCGGCAACACCATGCGGATGCTGGTCTCCGACATGGCCGGCCGCGCGTCGATCGAGCTGAAGGGCAAGGAACTCGGCATCGACATCAGCGGCGACCGCGAACTGGTCGGCCGAGTGGTGGAACGCGTGAAGGAACGCGAACTCAAGGGCTACACCTACGAAGCGGCCGACGCGAGCTTCGAGTTGCTCCTCCGCGCCGAGGCCGAGGGCAGGGCCCGCTCCTACTTCGAGGTCGAGTCCTGGCGCGCGATCGTCGAGGACCGCCCCGACGGCACCCACGCCAACGAGGCCACGGTCAAACTCTTCGCCAAGGGCGAGCGCATCGTGGCCACCGCCGAGGGCAACGGCCCTGTCCACGCCCTCGACCGGGCCCTCCGCGTGGCCCTGGAAAAGCTCTACCCCCAGCTCGCCAAGCTGGAGCTGGTCGACTACAAGGTCCGCATCCTGGAGGGCAAGCACGGCACGTCCTCCACCACCCGAGTCCTCATCGCCACGTCGGACGGTTCCGCGGAGTGGTCCACGGTAGGCGTGGCCGACAACGTCATCGCCGCGTCCTGGCAGGCACTGGAGGACGCGTACACCTACGGCTTGCTGAAGGCGGGAGTGGAGCCCGCGGAGTGACAAGTACCGCCGGAGGGACTGACAGTCAGCCCCTCCGGCGGTGTGTTCTTTCAGCCCCTCCGGCGCTGCTTCCTTCTTTCAGCCCCTCCGGCGTTTGAGGAGCGGGGGTCCAGGGGGCAGGGCCCCCTGGCGGGGCCCGGGGCGGAGCCCCGGAAGGAGGGGACGGGTAGGGGCGGCGGGGGCGAAAACTACTGCAGACGCCACTTCTGGTTGGCGGTCCCCGTGCAGGTCCAGATCTGCCCCCGCGCCCCGTTGGCCGACGAATTGTCGGTCACATCAAGACACTTGTTGGCCGCGGTGTTCACCACATCCCCGGTACCGGCGTTGTACGACCACTGCTGAGCCGCGGTCCCGTTGCAGTCGTAGAGCTGCACCTTCGCCCCGTTGGCGGTGGAAGCCGACGTCACATCAAGGCACTTGCCGAGCGCCCGCACCGTCCCGTCGGTCCCCACGGTCCACTGCTGCGCGGACGAGGAGTTGCAGTCGTAGAGCTGCACGGCCGTGCCGTTGGTGGCCGAACCCCCGGCCACATCGAGGCACTTGCCCGCGAGCCCCACGAACGCCCCGGTCTGGCCACCGCCCCCGGCCTGCGTCCCGGCCCAGGTGAACGTCGCGGACGTCTTCCCGGGCAACGAGTAAGTCGCGTGCTGGCCACCCCAGTTGATGGTCACCGTCTTCGCCGCGGAGGCGTCGTTGTACGCGATCAGCGCCTTCGAACCGTCCGGGTTGCGCCACGCCACGTTGGGCACGTTCGTGGACGCCGTGGAAGCGATCCGCTGGGCTCCCGGCCGGACGAACTTCGTCAGCTGGCCCATCGTGTAGTACTCGACGGTGTAGTCGACGGTCCCGCTCGCGCCGTCGCCGTTGTGCACGGTGATGAGCCCGGTGCAGGTGCCGCAACCGCCGTTGTGCGGCCCCATGTTCTGGTCCACGGCGAGCGACCACTTGGTCACCGACTTCGCCCAGTTCCGGGTGTAGTCGATGATGTTGTTCATGTCCTCGCGCTGCTGGTTGGCGATCCAGGTGCCGCCGGAGTGCTCGGTGCCGAAGGCGTCCAGCGTCGGGTACTGGTTGTGCACGCTGGTCTGCTTGGTGACGTCACCGCCGTAGCCGTGCCAGGCGATCCCGCCGAAGTTCGGGTTGGCGCGCACCGCCGCGTCGTCCACGGTCGAGGCCGCGTAGGAGTCGTAGACGTCCCAGTTCCAGTCGTGCGCCAGCACCTTCGTCGTCAGTCCGGACGCGTTGAGCTTCGGGAGGAGTTCGCTCTTCGTGAAGTAGGCGAGCCCGGACGCGTTCCAGCTCATCGACGGATAGCCGGAGCAGCAGGTGGGCTCGTTCTGCGCGGTCACGTAGGAGACGTTGACGCCCTGGTTCTTGTACGCCTGGAGGTACTTGACGAAGTAGTCGGCGTAGGCGCCGTAGTCCTCGGCCTTCAGCCAGCCGCCGTTGAGCGAGCCGCTGTCCTTCATCCACGCGGGTGCCGTCCATGGCGAGGCCATGACAGTCAGAGAGGGGTTGAGGCTCAGCGCCTGCTTGGTGAGCGGCACGACGTCCGCCAGGTCGTGCGCGATCGAGAACGAGGTGAGGTTCGGGTCGGTCTGCCCGGCGGGCACGTCGTCGTAGGAGTAGCCGAAGCGGGCGAGGTCCGACGCGCCCATCGGGTTGCGCAGGAACGAGAGCCCGATCCCGCCGGTCGGCGAGAACAGCTTGGTCATGGTCGCGTTGCGGGTCGCCGCCGACAGCGCGCCGCTGCTGTTCATCAGCCAGGCGGCGGTGTCGGTGAAGGACGCTCCGCCGCCGGTGAAGGTCTGGTAGCGGGTGTTCTCGTCGACGGTGATGTTCTCGCCGCTGCCGCCGGTCCCGGACGAGAAGGCGAACGGCGTCTGGGCCTGGAGGCCGCGGGTGACATGGCGCCCGGCGGCGTCGTCGGTGGTGGTGAGATAGGCGGTGACCTGTTCACCGGCCGCGTGCGCGGGGGGTACGGCCGCGGTGAAGCCGGCCACGGAGAGCAGTCCGGCGAGGAGCAGCCGGGCCGTGCGGGGGGTTCTCCTGGACATGGTTGCGTTAGCCCTTCCTGACGAGACGTCTTGACGGGTCTGCGGGCCGTTAGTTAACTCACGGCGTGATCTAAGCCATGAGTGAACTGTGCGAAACCAGAGTGAACCAGAGCCCCAGAGCCGAGGGAAGGTCCATGCCAAGAACCGCCCTGCTCGTTTCCACCGCCCTGTGCGCCGCGCTGCTGTCACCGGCCGCCGTCTCCCAGGCGGCTGCCGCCGCCGACCCGGCCCCCACGCCCGTCGACCGCTTCGAGGGCGAGGTGCCCTTCGCGAGCCAGCCCGCCGAGGGCATCTTCACCTGGGGCGGTGACACCGACGACCCGCCGCAGCTCGCCCTGACCGCGAGACCCGACGCCCCCGAGGGCGCGAAGGTCCTTTCCGGGACGTACGACATCAGCGGCTACGGCGGCTTCACCCACGACTACGCCGCCACCGAACCCGGCCACGACTGGTCGGCGCACCGGGGCATCCGCTTCTGGTGGGACGGTCAGAACACCGGCAAGGCCACGAATTTCGAGATCAAGGACGGCGGCGCGAACGGCGAGGCCTCCGAGTTGTGGACGACGTCCTTCACGGACGACTTCACCGGCTGGAAGCAGATCGAGATCCCGTTCACGGACTTCGTCTACCGCACGGACTACCAGCCCGTCGGCGGCATCGACCACGTCCTCGGCCTCACCCAGATGTGGGGTTACGCGGTCACCCTCCCCGTCGGCATCCGCGGACAGTTCGCCATGGACGACGTCGAGCTGTACGGCAAGGCCGACCAGTCCCTGCGCGCCTCCGTCACCACCGACTCGGCCGTCTACCCGGTCAAGGAGGGCGGCACGGCCGCGGTGAAGGTCACCGTCTCCACCACCGGCGCCGTCCCCCTCGACGACCCGGTGACCGTCGCCTACACGTCCGGCGGCGGCACCGCCACCTCGGGCAAGGACTACACCCCGGTCTCCGGCACCCTCACCTTCCCGGCGGGCACCGCGTCCGGCGCCACCCGGACCGTCAAGGTCAGCACGCTGAAGGACAAGTCGGCCGAGAACGCCGAGACGATCCCGCTGAAGCTCACGGTCACCGGCGCCAAGGCCCCGACCGAGAACCCGCAGGTCGTCGTCGACGCGCACGGACTGCCGTACCTGGACAGCAAGCTGCCGGTCAAGAATCGGGTCGCCGACCTCGTCAAGCGCATGTCGCTGGAGGAGAAGGCCGGGCAGATGACCCAGGCCGAGCGCGGCGCGATGAGCACGCCGGGCGACATCGCCTCCTACGGCCTCGGCTCGCTGCTCTCCGGCGGCGGCTCGACCCCGACGCCCAACACGGCGGCGGCCTGGGCGAAGATGATCGACTCCTTCCAACTCCGGACGCAGGCCACGCGGTTCCAGATCCCGCTGATCTACGGCGTCGACGCCGTGCACGGCCACAACAACCTGGCCGGCGCCACGATCATGCCGCACAACATCGGCATCGGCGCCACCCGGGACCCCCAACTTGCCCAGAAGACCGGCGATGTGACGGCCAGTGAGGTCCGCGCGACCGGCGTCCCCTGGGACTTCGCCCCCTGCCTCTGCGTCACCCGCGACGAACGCTGGGGCCGCTCCTACGAGTCCTTCGGCGAGGACCCGGCGCTCGTCGAGTCCATGGAGACGGTGATCCAGGGTCTCCAAGGCGCCGCGAACGGCAAGCAGTTGAAGGACGCCGACAAGGTCCTGGCCACCGCCAAGCACTTCGTCGGCGACGGCGGCACCGCGTACGGCTCCTCCACCACGGGCACGTACACGATCGACCAGGGCGTCACCACGGTCACCCGGCAGCAGCTGGAGGCCATCCACCTCGCCCCGTACCGGACGGCGGTCGACCGGGGCATCGGCACGGTCATGCCGTCCTACTCCTCGCTCGACATCGTCGGCGACGGCCTCGGCCCGGTGAAGATGCACGCCCGCGCCGACATGATCAACGGCGTCCTCAAGAAGCGCATGGGCTTCGACGGCTTCGTCATCAGCGACTGGAACGCCATCGACCAGCTCCCCGGCGACTACGCCTCGCACGTCGACACGGCGGTCAACGCGGGCGTCGACATGATGATGGTCCCGTACACCTACAAGGACTTCAGCTCGACGCTCGTCGCCGAGGTGAAGGCGGGACGCGTCACCGAGAAGCGGATCGACGACGCCGTGTCGCGCGTCCTCACCCAGAAGTTCAGGCTCGGCCTCTTCGAGAAGCCCTACGCCGACACGCGCAACGCCTCGAAGATCGGCTCGGCCTCGCACCGCGCCGTGGCCCGGCAGGCGGCGGCCGAGTCGCAGGTGCTGCTGAAGAACGCGGGCGGCGTGCTGCCGCTGAAGAAGTCGCAGAAGGTCTACGTCGCCGGTTCCAACGCCGACGACCTCGGCAACCAGACCGGCGGCTGGACCATCACCTGGCAGGGCGCGTCCGGCACCAACACCACCGGCACGACGATCCTCCAGGGGATGAAAAACGCCGGCGGGAACGTCACGTACTCCAAGGACGCGTCCGCCTCGACCAGCGGCTACGACGTCGGAGTGGTCGTCGTCGGCGAGACCCCGTACGCCGAGGGCGTCGGGGACGTCGGCAACGGCAACGACCTGACCCTCACCCCGGCCGACCAGGCGGCCGTGGACAAGGTGTGCGCGGCGATGAAGTGCGCGGTGCTCGTCGTCTCCGGGCGCCCGCAGCTGATCGGCGACCGACTCCCCAGGATCGACGCCCTGGTGGCCTCCTGGCTGCCCGGCACCGAGGGCGACGGAGTGGCCGACGTCCTCTACGGCAAGCGCGCCTTCACCGGTCAACTCCCGGTCACCTGGCCGAAGTCGGAGGCCCAGCTGCCGATCAACGTCGGCGACACGTCGTACGATCCGCAGTTCCCGTACGGCTGGGGCCTGACGACCCTGGCGAAGGCGCCGACGGGTGGCACGTCCGCTCTGAAGGCGCTGGAGGCCGCGGCGGCGCACACCAGGTCGGCCGCGACCGGCAGGGCGCTCGTCGGCAAGGCGCGGCTGCTCGTGCAGGCGAAGGTGGGGCAGCACGTGACGGCGGCGGTGTCGAAGCCGTTCGCCGACGCGGACCACCTGCTGCTGACGGGCAGGTACGCGGCGGCTGTGAAGAAGCTGGAGGAGGCGTACCGGGCGGCATAGCGACCGTCCGCGCTCCCCGCACCCCCTGTGGCCTCAACGGCACGGGGGGTGCGGTCGTCGGCCGGCGGGAAGGTCCACCGTGACGCGGAGGCCGCCGCCGGGGCGCGGGGTGAGGGTCAGGGTGCCGTCGTGGGCGCCGGTGATCGTCTTGACGATGGCCAGGCCGAGGCCCACTCCCGCGTGGTCGGCGCGGAGGCGTTCGGTGCCGCGCTGGAAGGGCTCGGTGAGGGTCGGGACCTGGTGGGGGGTGAGGACGTCGCCGGTGTTCTCCACGGTGAGGACGGCGGAGACGGGGCCGACGGCGGTGGTCACCCGGACCGTGCCCCGGTCGGGGAGGTTGTGGACGATCGCGTTCTGCACGAGGTTCGTGACGAGCTGGAGCAGGAGGGGCTGGGAGCCGAGGGCGGGGGCGATGTCGCCGCCGGTCTCGATGGTGACGCCGCGCTTCTCCGCGAGCGGGAGGAGCGTCTCGGCGGCTTCCTCCGCGACCAGGGACAGGTCGACGGGTTCGCGGGTGAAGGACCACTGGTGGGCGCGGCTGAGCAGGAGCAGGGCCTCGGTGGCCTCGATCGCCCGGGTGTTCACGGTGTGCAGCCGGTCGATGATTTGTCCGGTGTCCTGGTCCGGATCGGCGCGGGCCAGGTCGAGCAGGCTCTTCGAGACCGCGAGCGGGGTGCGCAGTTCGTGGGAGGCGTTGGCCGCGAAGCGCTGCTGTTCGCAGACGTGGGCCTCGATCCGGGCGAGCATGGTGTCGAAGGCGTCGGCGAGTTCGCGGAACTCGTCGTTGCGGCCCGGGAGCCGGATGCGGTGGGACAGCGAGCCGTTCGTGGCCGTGCGGGTGGCGTCCGTGATGCGGGTCAGCGGGGCGAGCATCCGCCCGGCGAGGATCCACCCGCCGACCAGGCCGAACACCAGGAGGAACGCGAGGACGGCGGCGGCTCTCGGCGCGAAGACGTCCAGGAGGGCGGACCGGACGGGGAAGACCCCGGTGAGTCCGTCGTCGCGGTTGATCAGCACCGCCCGGTCGGGGACATAACGCAGGAGGAACACCCACACCGCGACGAGCAGCAAGGTGCCCGCGACCATGAGGAACCCGGCGTAGCTGAGGGCGAGTCTGAGACGGACGCTCATCCCGGCCGCCCTATCCACGGCCGTCTCCACGGCCGCCTCCACGTCCACCTCCACCTACGCCTCCCTCTCCAACGCCGCCTTTGTCTCCGCCTCCCTCTCTGTCTCCCTCACCATCGGCTCCGGCCGCGGGCCGCGCTTCGACGCGGTAGCCGACACCCGGCACGGTGGCGATGATCCAGGGTTCGCCGAGCCGCTTGCGCAGCGCCGAGACGGTGATGCGCACGGCGTTGGTGAACGGGTCGGCGTTCTCGTCCCAGGCCCGCTCCAGGAGTTCCTCCGCGCCGACGACTCCGCCCTCGGCGGCCACCAGGACGTCCAGCACGGCGAACTGCTTCCTGGTCAGCGCGATGTAACGGCCGTCGCGGTAGACCTCCCTGCGGAACGGATCGACGCGCAGACCCGCCAACTCCCGTACGGGCGGCCGGCTGTGGGCGCGCCTGCGGTCCAACGCCCGCAGCCGGAGCGCGAGTTCCTTCAGCTCGAAGGGTTTGGTGAGGTAGTCGTCGGCGCCGAGCTCGAACCCGCTGGCTTTGTCGTCGAGCCGGTCGGCTGCGGTGAGCATCAGGATCGGCATCCCGCTGCCGGAGGCGACGATGCGCTGGGCCACCTCGTCGCCGGAGGGGCCCGGGATGTCGCGGTCGAGGACGGCGATGTCGTAGGCGTTGACACCCAGCAGTTCCAGCGCGGTGTTCCCGTCACCGGCGATGTCGGCCGCGATCGCCGCCAGACGCAGGCCGTCGCGGATCGCTTCGGCCAGGTAGGGCTCGTCCTCGACGATCAGCACACGCATGGGTTCGATGGTAGGAGTCGGCACATATCGTCCGCGTATCGAAAACGGCATACGCGTCGGCAACACCGGGCCGCCTTGGCTGACGGGGTGACGACCTCCCGAACGCCCTTCGTGCCCCGCCTGCCCTTCGCCCTCCGGATGCCCCTCGCCCCCTGGAGACGCGGTCCGCTGCTCGTGGCGGCGGCCCTGCTGCTCGGGCTGGTCATGGCGCTGCACGCCCGCATCCCGGATCTCGGGGGCGTCGGCAGCCTCGTCGAGAACCTCCTGCCGTGGTGCGGGGCGGGCGTGCCGGTGCTGCTGGCCGGGGCGGTGTGGCGCCGCTCCGCCTCCGCCGCGGTCGCGCTGGTGTTGCCGGTCACGGTGTGGGTGAGCCTCTTCGGCGGGCTGCTCACCGACCGGTCCCACCCCGGCGGCGACCTCACCGTGGTCGGTCACAACGTGGGCGCGGGCAACTCCGACCCGGCCGGCACCGCCCGCGAACTGGCCGCGTCCGGCGCGGAGTTGCTCGCCCTGGAGGAGCTGACCGACCAGGCCCGGGGCGCGTACGCGAAGGTCCTGGCGAAGGCGTACCCCTACCACGTGGTCCGAGGCACGGTCGGGCTCTGGAGCAGGCTGCCGCTGTCGGACACGCGGGCGGTGGACGTGCTGCGGGGCGATACCGGGCCGCTGGCGAGGACCAAGGCGCCCGAGTCGGCGGCGCGGAAGGCGGACGAGGTGCGGGCGCTGCGCACCACCGTGACCACCGACCACGGGCCGCTCGCGGTGTACGTCGTGCACCTGGGTTCCGTGCGGGTGATGCCCCGGCACGGCTTCTGGACGGACTCCCGCGACGTCGGCGCCCGCGCGCTCGCCAAGGCGGTGGCCGCCGAGCGGAACGAGCGGGTGGTGCTGCTCGGCGACCTGAACGGCACCACGGACGACCGCGCGTTCCAGGGCCTGACCTCCCGGCTGACCTCGGCGCAGAAGGCCGCCGGGAACGGCTTCGGGTTCACCTGGCCCGCGGCGTTCCCGGTCGTGCGGATCGACCAGATCCTGGTACGGGGGGTGCGGGCGCGGAGTGCGTGGGAGCTGCCGGCCACCGGGAGCGACCACCTGCCGGTGGCGGCCCGGATCAGCTGGTGAGCGGCGGCCGGCGGGCGGACACGGGTGGACCGACCAAGGAGACCCGGTTCGGGTAGCGTCGAATCATGAAGGCTGTGATCCGGACCCGACGCCTCGCCGGGCTGCTGCCGGCCCTGCTGCTCGCCGTCCTGACGACGGTGTCCCCGGCCGCCGCGGACACCGGTGTCTCGACCATCGGGCAGGCCCTGCGGAAGGGACCCGTCTACGTCGACCCGGCGTCCTCCGGGCTGCCGTCCGCCGACGCGCTCGCGCAGCGGATCAAGAAGGCGGACAAGCCGGTGTTCGTCGCGGTCCTTCCCGCCGGATACCCCACGGCGAAGCTCTTCACGGACCTCCGCACCGCCACCGGCATCACCGGCCTCTACGCGATCCGCCTCGGCGACCGTTTCGACGCCCGCGCCGACTCCTCCGTCCTGTCCAACACGGCCGTGAAGAACCTGGTCAGCAGCGTGCAGGGCGAGGACGCGACGACCCAGCTCGCCGACTTCACCGACCGCGCTCTCGCCGCCATGGGCGGCTCGGCGCCCGCGTCCTGGGGCGGCTCGCCGGACGACGGCGGGGGAGTCTCCGGTACGGCGCTGATCGTCGCGGGCGGGGTGCTGGTGGCCGGCGGCGCGGGGGCGTACACGCTCGTACGCCGTGGCCGTCGCCGCCGCGAGGAGGAACAGCGGGCGGCGCTCGACCAGCTGCGGGTGGTCGTGGACGAGGACATCACGGCCTTCGGCGAGGAACTCGACCGCCTCGAATTCCACCCCGCCGAACCCGGCGCCGACGACGCCATGCGCGCGGACTACGAACGGGCCCTGGACGCCTATGAACAGGCCAAGTCGTACATGGCGGCGGCCACGAGACCCGAGGACGTCCGGTCGGTCACCCAGGCGCTGGAGGACGGCCGCTTCTCGCTCGCCCGGCTCGCCGCGCGCCGCGAGGGCCGGCCGCTGCCCGAGCGCCGCGCCCCCTGCTTCTTCGACCCGCGCCACGGCCCCTCGGTCGCCGACGCCACCTGGACCCCGCCCGGCGGCGCGCCCCGCGAGGTCCCGGTCTGCGCGGCCGACCGGACGCGCCTCGCCGACGGCCGGGACCCGATGATCCGCGAGGTCGACACCGACTACGGCCGCCGCCCGTACTGGGACGCCGGCCCGGCCTACGGCCCCTGGGCGGGCGGCTACTTCGGCGGCGGCCTCCTCCCCGGCCTCCTCGTCGGCACGGTCCTCGGCAGCATGATGTCCACCCCGTCCTACGCCTCCGACTACGGCACGGGCTACGGCGACTTCGGCACCGGCGGCTTCGACGGCGGTGACGTCTCCGGCGCCAACTTCGACCCGAGCGACTTCGGCGGCGACTTCGGCGGAGGCGGCGACTTCGGAGGCGGCGGGGACGGGGGAGGCGGCGGAGACTTCGGCGGAGGCTTCTGAAAGCCGGACACCACCGGCCCGCAGCCGATCACCCACCGCCCGCGAGCCGTTCCATCAACGCCCCCGCCAACTCCAGCACCCCCCGCTCCGTCGCGCTCAGCGACGCCAGCGCCTCCGCGAGCCACACATCCCGCTCGCCCATGTCCTGATCGAGGGCCGCCCGCCCCGCCGCCGTCAGCGTGAGCACGGACTGCCGCCGGTCCACCGCGCTCGGTTCCCGTGAGATCAGCCCCTCCGCCTCCAGCTCGCCGAAGACCCGGGTCAGGGACTGCGGCCGCTGCCGCTCGGCCGCCGCGATCTCGCCCGGCGTCGCGGAGTGATGCCGGTGCAGATGCCCGAGCACGATCAACTGGTTCGGGGTGAGCCCGGCCTCGTTGCCGCGCTCCTGCCGCAGCCGCCGGTTCAGCCGTACCACGCCACGACGGATCCGGGCGGCTTCGGAGAGGTGATCCATGACGAACATCGTACGCGAGCACTTACTATCCAGTGCCGATTCCTCCCGCTACTCTCGGGACTGTGACCGCCAAACTGATACGCAACGCGTACGAAGCGGCCCTGACGATGACCGCCGTGCTGCTCTGCTGGGGCGCAGCCCTCTGGCTGGAGGGTGCCGCCGGACTCCACACCGACGTGCTTGTCCTCGCCGTCGCGCTGACCCTCACCCTGTCCTCCAGCCAGCGCACCGCGGACACCCGCCGCCGCCTCACCGCGCTCCTACTGCTGCCCGCCACGGCCGGGGCCTCGATCCTCGTCGGCCGGCTCATCGGCTCGCACTACGCGCTCGGCGCCGCCGTCTACACGGCGGGCATGACACTGGCGATCTGGATCCGCCGCTACGGCCCCGCCGCCACCAAGGCCGGCACCCTCATCGCCCTCCCGCTGGTCACCCTCCTCGTCGTCCCCGGCCCCGCGCTGCCGGCCAAGGCCCAGAGCGGGCTGGTCACGTGGGCCTGGGCGGCGCTGATCGGCGCGGTCGCGTGCGCCGGGGTCTGGCTCGTGCAGGGGCTGGCGGACCGGTACGGGCCACAGGACTGGCGCGTGCGGGCCGCCCCCGGACACCGCCCGCACCGCTCCCGTCTCCACCCCCGCCCCAGCACCCGCATGGCCCTGCAGATGGCGGCCGGTATCGCCGCCGCCTTCGTCCTCGGGAATCTCCTCTTCGACGACCACTGGCCCTGGGTGGTCCTCACCGCGTACGTCGCCGCGAGCGGCAACCGCGGCCGAACGGACGTCCTGCGCAAGGGACTTGAACGCCTCGCCGGAGCCACCGTGGGCACCGTCCTCGCCGCGGGTGTCGCGGCGGCCGGTGTCACCGGACACACCGCCGTGGCGCTCATGTTCACCGTCCTGGCCGTGGCGTTGTGGCTGCGCCCCCTCACCTACGCCTACTGGGCCGCCGGAATGACCTGCGCGCTCTCCCTGCTCCTCGGCTACTTCGGCCAGGACGCGCTGACCCTGCTGCCGACCCGCCTCGAAGGGATCGCGGTCGGCGCGGCCCTGTCGGTGGCGTCGGCATGGTGGCTCCTCCCGGTGCCGCGCACCCGCCGCCCCGCAACGCCGGCCCTCCATGCCGACGGCCCGCGCGGTGGGGCCGCCGGCGGCCGGCGGGACGGCGAACTCAGCCCGAGGGACGCGTGACCGAGCCGCGTCTGCGCCCGATCCCGGCCGGGCTGCGCCAGGATGACGAACGGGCCACCGACCCCGAGTGGTGGCCACGGCGGACACGCCACCTCCCCGCAAGCGCCCAGTGGAGCCCCCGTGCATGAACTCACCCGCCCGCAGGCCCGCAGGATCGCCGTCCAGGCCCAGCTTCTCGACGCCGACCGGCCCACCGGACTCCACGCCGTCGTACGCCGGTTGACCCTCCTCCAGATCGACCCCACCGCCGCGATCGCCCCGAACGCCGACCTGGTCGCCTGGAGCCGCCTCGGGTCGGGGTACGCGCGGGAGGACCTCGCCGCCGCGCTCGCGGACCGCAGCCTCCTCGAACTCCGCGCGATGATCCGCCCGAGCGAGGACCTGGCGCTGTACCGCGCCGACATGGCCGTGTGGGAGAGCGAGACGACCCACTACCGCGCGTGGGTCGCCGCCAACGACGCGTGCAGGCGGGACATCCTGGAGCGGCTCGGGGATCAAGGGCCGCTCACCTCACGGGAGTTGCCCGACACGTGTGCGGTGCCGTGGAAGTCGTCGGGGTGGACGCACCACCGCAACGTCAGCCAACTGCTGGAGCTGATGGTGCTGCGGGGGGAGGTCGCCGTCGCGGGGCGCGCGGGGCGGGAGCGGCTGTGGGACCTGGCCGCACGCGTCTACCCGGACGAACCCGCCGTGCCGGTCGCCGAAGCGCGCCGGCAGCGGAACGAACGGCGGTTGCGTGCCCTCGGCATCGCCCGGGCCACCGGCACCGCGCTCCCGGTCGAACCCGCTGTCGTCGGCGACGCCGGTGAACCGGCCGTCGTGGAAGGGGTGAAGGGGGAGTGGCGGGTCGATCCCGCCTGCCTGGACCGGCCGTTCAGCGGGCGGGCCGCACTGCTGTCGCCCTTCGACCGGCTGATCCACGACCGGAAGCGCACCACCGAACTCTTCGGCTACGACTACCAGTTGGAGATGTACAAGCCGGCCGAGAAGCGCCGCTGGGGATACTTCGCCCTGCCGATCCTCTACGGCGACCGGCTCGTCGGGAAGCTCGACGCCACCGCCGACCGCAAGGCCGGCGTGCTCCTGGTGAACGCCGTCCATCAGGACGTGGAGTTCAGCAGGAGCATCGCCGATGCCGTGGACGCCGAGATCGAGGATCTGGCGGTGTGGCTGGGCCTCAGGCGTTCTTGATCGCCGAGATGTCGAAGTTCAGCTTGATCTTCTCGGAGACGAGGACGCCACCGGTCTCCAGCGCCGCGTTCCACGTGAGGCCGAACTCGGAGCGCAGGATCTCGGCCTTGCCCTCGAAGCCGACGCGCTCGTTGCCGAACGGGTCCTTGGCCGCGCCGTTGAACTCCAGGTCGATGGTGATCGGCTTGGTGGTGCCGAGGATCTCCAGGTCACCGGTGATGCGGTAGTCGTCGCCACCGAGGGACTCGGCGGAGGTCGAGCGGAAGGTCATCGACGGGAACTCGTCCGTCTTGAAGAAGTCCGCGCTCTTGAGGTGACCGTCGCGGTCCGCCGAGCCGGTGTCGATGCTGTCCATCTTGACGTCGAGCGACGCGGTGGATTTCGCCGGGTCGGCACCGTCCAGGTGCAGGGTGCCGGAGAAGTCGAGGAACTTGCCCTTGACGTTCGTGACCATCGCGTGCCGGGCGGTGAAGCCGAGCGTGGTGTGCGCGGGGTCGATGGTGTAGTCGCCGGTCAGCGCGGCCAGGTCGGGGGTGGTGGCGGCCGGTGCCGGGGTGGTGGTCTCGGTGTCGTCGCTCTTGCGGCCGAAGATGCCCATGACGTGCTCCTAAAGGGGACGGGAAGCGTGCGGGATCGGATGGTGCTGCACTCTGTTGAACGTTCAACGAAGTGAACAAGAAGGACCGTAGACCTATTCCATTCAATTTTCAACATCATCCGCAGGGTGTTGGGCCAACTACTACGGGCCACTTCTACGAGTACGCTCTCCCGGCACTCCCGGCAACGCGAGAATCACTCCGGAGACGGCATCCGCCCCAGGTGAATGTGAGGTGGCTCTCAGCTGTCGGCTTTGTGTAACCCCTACAACCGGCAGGGCCCGTGAGCAGTCGGAACGGCTGCATGCCGGTGAGGTTCTGTTCAGGGGTACCAGGAAAACGGGCCGGAGACTGTGCAGAGTCGACGGCGCCCTTTCCTCGGTGTCCTTCGTAGGGTCGGTACATGACCGTTTTGGATGAGGCGCCGGGTGAGCCGACGGACGCGCGAGGGCGAGTGGCCGAGCTGCACGAGATCCGTGCGCGAGCACTGGCCGGCCCGAGCGAGAAGGCGACCGAGGCGCAGCACGCCAAGGGGAAGCTGACCGGCCGGGAGCGCATCGAGCTGCTCCTCGACCCCGGATCCTTCCGTGAGGTCGAGCAGCTGCGCCGGCACCGCGCCGTGGGCTTCGGCCTGGAGGCCAAGAAGCCCTACACCGACGGTGTCATCACCGGCTGGGGCACGGTCGAGGGCCGCACGGTCTTCGTCTACGCGCACGACTTCCGCATCTTCGGCGGTGCCCTGGGCGAGGCCCACGCCACGAAGATCCACAAGATCATGGACATGGCCATCGCGGCCGGTGCGCCCCTGGTCTCCCTGAACGACGGCGCCGGCGCCCGTATCCAGGAGGGCGTCTCCGCGCTCGCCGGCTACGGCGGCATCTTCCAGCGCAACACCAAGGCGTCCGGCGTCATCCCGCAGATCAGCGTGATGCTCGGCCCGTGCGCGGGCGGCGCGGCCTACAGCCCCGCCCTCACCGACTTCGTCTTCATGGTCCGCGAGACCTCGCAGATGTTCATCACCGGCCCGGACGTCGTCAAGGCGGTCACCGGCGAGGAGATCACGCAGAACGGCCTCGGCGGCGCCGACGTCCACGCGGAGACCTCCGGCGTCTGCCACTTCGCGTACGACGACGAGGAGACCTGCCTCGCCGAGGTGCGCTACCTCCTGTCGATGCTCCCGCAGAACAACCGGGAGAACCCGCCGCGCGCCGAGTCGGGCGACGAGGCCGACCGCCGCTCGGACATCCTGCTGGACCTGGTCCCGGCCGACGGCAACCGGCCGTACGACATGACCAAGGTCATCGAGGAGATCGTCGACGACGGCGACTACCTGGAGGTCCACGAGCGCTGGGCCCGCAACATCATCTGCGCGCTGGCCCGCCTCGACGGCCAGGTCGTCGGCATCGTCGCCAACCAGCCGCAGAGCCTCGCGGGCGTCCTGGACATCGAGGCCAGCGAAAAAGCTGCGCGCTTTGTCCAGATGTGTGACGCTTTTAACATTCCGATCGTTACGTTCCTGGACGTTCCGGGATTCCTTCCCGGCGTCGACCAGGAACACGGCGGAATCATCCGGCACGGAGCGAAGCTGCTCTACGCGTACTGCAACGCCACCGTGCCGAGGATTTCGCTCATCCTGCGCAAGGCGTACGGAGGTGCCTACATCGTCATGGACAGCCAGTCCATCGGCGCCGACCTCACCTACGCCTGGCCCACCAACGAGATCGCCGTGATGGGCGCCGAGGGTGCCGCCAACGTCATCTTCCGCCGCCAGATCGCCGACGCCGAGGACCCCGAGGCGATGCGCACGCGCATGGTCAAGGAGTACAAGTCCGAGCTGATGCACCCGTACTACGCGGCCGAACGCGGCCTGGTCGACGACGTCATCGACCCCGCCGCCACCCGCGAAGTCCTCATCCGCTCCCTCGCGATGCTGCACACCAAGCACGCGGACCTGCCCTCGCGCAAGCACGGCAACCCCCCGCAGTAATCCAGCGGATTCCTCGCGGTACACCCGCGGAAACCTCATCCACGGAGACTGAGACCTATGAGCACCCCTGACATTCGTGTCGAGAAGGGCCACGCCGAGCCCGAGGAAGTCGCCGCCATCACGGCCATCCTCCTGGCCCGCGCGGCCTCCGCCCCTGCCGAGGCCCCGGCCCACCGCCCCCTCCCCAAGGCCGGCTGGCGCCGCCTGGAGCGCGAGGGCGGCTTCCGGGCACCGCACAGCTGGCACTGAGCGTTCAGCGCGTCCACGGCGGCCCCACTCTCCTTCGGGAGGGTGGGGCCGCCGGCGTTTCCCCTGCCGGACTCACGAGGGTTCATCGTGGCGGCGGGCCACGACAAAGGGGCCCTCTCCGGCTGGAGAGGACCCCTCGGCACAGGTGGTGGGCCGGCTACCGCAGGCGTGCCATCAGCGCGTGCTCGACCAGCGTGATCAGAGCAGACTTGGCATCCGCGCGGTGGCGGGCATCGGTCGTGATGATCGGGGTGTCCGGGCCGATCTGCAGGGCCTCGCGGACCTCGTCCGGGTTGTACGGCTGCTGGCCGTCGAAGCCGTTGAGGGCGATGACGAAGGGCAGGCCGCTGTTCTCGAAGTAGTCGACCGCGGGGAAGCAGTCGGCGAGACGACGGGTGTCCACGAGCACGATCGCGCCGATCGCACCGCGCACCAGGTCGTCCCACATGAACCAGAAGCGGTCCTGGCCGGGCGTGCCGAACAGGTACAGGATCAGGTCCTGGTCCAGGGTGATGCGGCCGAAGTCCATGGCGACCGTCGTGGTCGTCTTGTCTCCGGTGTGGGTGAGGTCGTCGATGCCCGCCGATGCGGACGTCATGACGGCCTCGGTACGCAGCGGGTTGATCTCCGAGACGGCCCCGACGAACGTGGTCTTGCCCACGCCGAAGCCACCCGCCACCACGATCTTCGCCGAGGTGGTGGAGCGGGAAGGACCGCCGCTAGAGCTTGCGAAGTCCACTGAGCACCCTTTCGAGCAGTGTCACGTCTGGCTGGCCGCCGGCGTTCTCGTCGCCGCCGGGCTGATGAATGGCGACCAGGCCCGCCTCCGCCAAGTCGGCGACGAGGATCCTGGCCACACCGAGAGGGATCGTCAGGAGGGCCGAGATCTCGGCCACCGACTTGATCTCCCGGCAGAGGTTGCAGATCCGCTGATGCTCGGGCAACTGGCCCTGCATCTGGTGCGGCTGCGCGGTGGTGTGCACCAGCGCCTCGATGGCGAGCTGGTAGCGGGGGCGCGTCCGGCCGCCGGTCATGGCGTACGGACGCACCAGGGGATTGCTCGTCGACCCCGCGGGCGCCGACTCGGGCGAGCGTCGATGGGGCTGCACCGGCTGGATCCGCGGCGCCGGCGGCTGGTCGTACGGCGAAGGACCGGGGCCCTGCGGGTACGGCTGGCGACGCGGGGAGGGGGAGGAGGGAAAGTTGTACCGGTTCTGGGAACCGTCGCCCTGTCCCTGGCCGGGACCGTACGACCAGTTGCCCGAAGACGAACCGCCTGGGGGTGTTGCCACTTTCTCCTCCTCCGACTGTGCCGGGCACCCATCACTGTGGAGCCGCGTCCCGAAACCTTATGGCCTCGGGCCGCCAAAACGCACCGTCCGTCTGTTAGTTGAGAAGGCTCCCCTGGAGCTCAGCTCGAAGGTCCGGGGTCAGGACAGTACCGGCGCGGTCGACCAGAAGGGCCATCTCGTACCCAATGAGGCCGATGTCCGCCTCGGGGTGCGCGAGAACAGCGAGCGAGGAACCATCGGATACGGACATGATGAACAGGAATCCCCGCTCCATCTCCACAACCGTCTGATTCACACTGCCGCCCTCGAAGATGCGCGAGGCACCGGCGGTCAGCGAGGTAAGACCCGACGCTACGGCCGCCAGCTGGTCGGCACGGTCGCGCGGGAACCCTTCGGACATCGCCAGAAGGAGTCCGTCGGCGGAGACCACCACCGTGTGGGACACCCCCGGGGTGTTGTCCACGAAGTTGGTGATCAACCAGTTCAGGTTCTGCGCCGCCTGGCTCATCGGGCTCACACTAACGCTCCTGGTTGTAGGTGCTGTCAGAGCCGAAACCCTGACCGTTCGTTTCGCTGCCTTCGCTGCGTCCCCGCTGAACCCCGCGGCGCAGGTTGCTCAGCCTGCCCCGGATGTCCTCGGGAGCGCGGGAGACCTGGGGGCCGCCCTGGGGAGTGCTCTCGGCGGTGCCCTCGACCAGGTTGGCCTTGGGTACCCGCCGCGGCAGGCCGGAGGAGGTGACCCCGCCTGCCTTCGGCTTCTTCAGCGCCGACGCCTGCTGCCAGCGCTCGTCGTTCGCCGACCGCCAGTCCGTGGTGCCGGAGCCGCCGTTCGCGGTGCCGAAGACGTCGACCTTGCTCTCCGGCGCGGCCGACGGCCCCTGCTGCGCGGGCCCCGAGCCGTTCGTGCCGCTCGCGGCCGAACCGCGGCGCGGCAGCCCGGCGTCGGTGAGCGCGTGCACGGCGGAGGGCGCCGGTCCCGGACGCTCGAAGCCTACGTGGTCCCGCTCACTGACGTCAGCGGCCTGCGTGGACTCCGCTTCCGGAGCGTACTGGTCCGGATACCCGTTGCGGTAACCGTCCTGCTGCGGCCAGTCGTCCTGGTAGGACTGCTCTTCGAAGCCCGTATACGTCTCCGGGGCCGCGGAGTGCGCGGACGCCTGCTCCTCCCGCGCCGGCTCCGGATAACCCGGCTCCGGGTAACCGCCGTTCGACGGGAAGGAGTCCGGGAAGCCGTCGCCCTGCGGCAGCCCGCCGTTCGGCGCGAAGTACTGCTCGTCGTACGTGGGCTGCTGCGGCTCGTCGTACGACGTCTGCTGCTGCTCCTCGTACGCCGGCTGGCCGGTGAAGCCGGTCGGCTGGTCCTGGTAGCCCTGCTGGCCGTTGCCGTACGGCTGCTGCTGCGGCTCGTCGAACTCGGGGAACTCCGGGTAGTCGCCGGCCTCGGACTCCGTGCCCGGCTTCTGGGTCTCCAGGGCCGCGCGGCGCTCCTCGCGCATCAGCGAACGGCCCACCGGGTCCAGCTCGCGGATGTCGTCCGGCACCTCGGGGTAGCGGGTGTCGTCGAAGCCGAGTTCGGCCGCGGTGCGCATCGGGGCGTGGTTGAAGTCCTCGCCCTGGAACTGCTGCTGCGACTGCTCCGGCATGATCTGCGAGACGGTGAACTCGTCGCGCTGGAGCTGCGACTCGCCGCCGCCACCGTGGGTGATCGCGTCCGGCAGCATGACCAGCGAGGTGGTGCCCGCCTGCTCGCCCGAGGGGCGGAGCTGGACGCGGATGCCGTGCCGGTCGGAGAGGCGGCCGACCACGAACAGGCCCATGCGCTGGGAGATCGCGACGTCCACGGTCGGCGGGTTGGCCAGCTTGTGGTTGATGTCCGCGAAGTCCTCGGCGGTGAGGCCGATGCCCTTGTCGTGGATCTCGATCATGACCCGACCGTCCGGGAGCCGGGTGGCCGTCACACGAACCTTGGTCTGCGGGGAGGAGAACGTCGTCGCGTTCTCCAGCAGCTCGGCGAGCAGGTGCACGAGGTCGGTCACCGCGCGGCCGTGGATCTCGGCCTCCGGGACGCCCGACAGCTCGATGCGCTCGTACTGCTCCACCTCGGAGGAGGCGGCGCGCAGCACGTCGACCAGCGGGACCGGCTGGTCCCAGCGGCGGCCGGGCTCCTCGCCCGCGAGGACCAGGAGGTTCTCGCCGTTGCGGCGCATACGGGTCGCGAGGTGGTCCAGCCGGAAGAGGTTCTCCAGCTGGTCCGGGTCGGCCTCGTTGTTCTCCAGGTCGGTGATCAGGGTCAGCTGGCCCTCGATCAGCGACTGGTTGCGGCGCGAGAGGTTGGTGAAGATCGCGTTGATGTTGCCGCGCAGGAGGGCCTGCTCGGCGGCCAGTCGTACGGCCTCGCGGTGGACCTGGTCGAAGGCGCGGGCGACCTCGCCGATCTCGTCCGTGGTGGTGATGGGGATCGGCTGGACGCGGGTGTCCACGCGGCCCGGGTCGGTGCGCGAGAGCTGGTCGACCAGCATCGGCAGGCGCTGCTCGGCGATGCCGAAGGCGGCGTTGCGCAGCTGGCGCATCGCGCGGCTCATCTGGCGGGCGACGGCCCCGGCCAGGATGAAGGCGAGCAGGAGGGCGACGACGACGATGGCGCCGGTGATGATGGCGTCACGCTGGGCGTTGTCCGAGATGACGGACGCCTCGCTCACCGCCTGGTCGGCCTTGCTCGTCTCCAGCTTGTTGTACGCGTTGTACTTGAGGGTGGTGACGGCCCACCAGTTCTCGGCGGTGATGCCCTTCGTGGCGAGGGCGGCGCGCGCCGAGGGGTCGGTGGTCTGCAGCTGGGACATGCCGCCGACCATGTCGACGGGGTTGGCCGGCGGGGGCACGTAGGTCTCGCCCGCGGCCTTGGCCTGCGCGGCGGCCTGCTTGACCATGGCCGCGCCGTCCGTCTTGACCTTCGCCTCGGCCGTGTTCAGCTTGGCGATGTCCTCGTCGGTGCCACCGGCCTGGTACTCCTGGATGGCGATGCCCTCCAGGTAGGCGTACGAGGTGATGGCGGTGCGCTGCGTGGCGAGGCTGCCCTCACCGGGGCCGGGGTTGACCAGCAGGTGCATGCCGATGGCACGCTCCAGCGAGAGGGCGCCCTTGGCGAGTGCGATGGCGTAGACCGAGCGGCCGTAGCTGGTGATGTTGCCGGTGCCGAGGCCGAGTTCGTTGGAGAACTCGAGGAGCGGGTGCTCGATGTTGACGTAGCTCTCCTCGGTGTCCACCCCCTTCATCTTGGAGGTGTACGCGGAGGCGCGGATCGCCGTGAGCGAGGGCTCCACCTTGCGGAAGCGCTCCAGGCGGCGTTCCAGGTTGGCCCGCTTGGGCATGTTCTGCACGGCCGCGTCGAAGGCGTCGGCGGCCTGGTCGGTGGCCTTGCGGACCGCGACGACCGACTTGTCCTTCTCGCCCTTGCCCAGCAGGAGCGGAGCGGCGCTGGTGTCGCGCTCGACGGTGATCGCGTTGCTGTAGGCGAGCGCGGCCTGCACGAGGCGGGCGGTGTTCGCCGCGTCCCGGGCGTCCTGCCAGGTGTCGATGGAGTTCTTCACCTGGAAGCCGCCCATGACGAGGCCGACGCCCACGGGTATGAGCAGGATCGCGTTCAGCCGGGTCGGCACCCGCCAGTTGCGCGGGGAGAGCCGGCTGCCGCTCGGAGGGGGCGGTGCCGAGGGCTCCGAGCCTGGCACAGGGGCGGGCGCCGCTCCGCGCGGCGGCGGGGTGAAGTTGCCCCGGGCCGACGGCTCGGGACCGTTCTTGCTTCGCCTCACTCGACCAACAACCTTCCGGCGGTCGGCACCTATCCTCGTGCCGCAGTGTCTCAAGCCCGTCAACGACCACTGCCCATCAGTACGTCGTTGACTATTGGGCAGTTCACGCATTCCAGCACGTCAGCATCTGCGATTCCAAACAGTCGGAACCGCGGATTCCGTGTGATGTAAGCACCAGATAAAACGGTCATAAAGAGCGAGCCCCGCCAAAAGGCGGGGCTTTTGTTAGCGCAGCGGCACCGGATGACCGCGACGCGTTGCGGTACCACCCGATTCCTCTGCCGAAACGTTATGAACACCGGGGCCGACCGTGTCAAAAGCCACAGCCGGCTCCGGGGTGTCTACGACAACTGCCGTACGGCGCTGCCGACTTGAGCACTGCATCAGGGGTGGCCGAAGCTAGCGCAGCCGGGCCATGAGTGCGTGCTCGACCAGCGTGATCAGCGCCGACTTGGCGTCCGAGCGGTGCCGGGCGTCCGTCGTGATGATCGGCGCGTCCGGACCGATCTGCAGCGCCTCGCGCACCTCCTCCGGAGAGTACGGCTGGTGCCCGTCGAAGCCGTTGAGGGCGATGACGAACGGCAGACCCGAGTTCTCGAAGTAGTCGACCGCGGGGAAGCAGTCGGCGAGACGACGGGTGTCGACCAGGACCACGGCGCCGATCGCGCCGCGCACCAGGTCGTCCCACATGAACCAGAAGCGGTCCTGACCCGGCGTACCGAAGAGGTACAGGATCAGGTCCTGGTCCAGGGTGATGCGTCCGAAGTCCATGGCCACCGTGGTGGTGGTCTTGTCCCCGGTGTGGGTGAGGTCGTCGATGCCCGCGCTCGCGGACGTCATGACGGCCTCCGTGCGCAGCGGGTTGATCTCCGAGACGGCACCCACGAACGTGGTCTTGCCGACACCGAAGCCACCCGCCACCACGATCTTCGCGGAGGTGGTCGCCCGCCCTCCGTCAGAGCTTGCGAAGTCCACTGAGCACCCTTTCGAGCAGCGTCACGTCCGGTGCGCCGCCGTTGTTCTCGTCGCCGCCCGGCTGGTGGATGGCCACCAGTCCGGCCTCGGCGAGGTCCGCGACGAGGATCCTGGCCACACCGAGGGGCATGGCGAGGAGAGCCGACACCTCCGCGACCGACTTGACCTCGCGGCACAGGTGGCAGATGCGCTGGTGCTCAGGGAGCAGTCCCATCAGCGCCGCCGGATCGGCCGTGGTGCTGATCAGGGCCTCGATGGCGAGCTGGTAGCGCGGCCGGGTCCGGCCGCCGGTCATCGCATACGGACGTACCAGCGGCTGGTCGCCCTCGTCCCCGTACGGCTCGGCGTACGGATCATGAGAGGCGGTGGGCGGGGTCATGAATCCTCCGGGCGGGACAGCAAGTCGTTCGGGCTAGCCGTCTGACAGGGCCGGTGGGGGGATTGTGGCGGCCGGACGGTGATTTGGTGAGACGGGTGGTGCCGGGGCCGGTCAGTGAAGCAGACTGCCCTGGAGTTCGGCGCGCAGGTCCGGTGTGAGGACAGCCCCGGCGCGGTCGACGAGCAGTGCCATCTCGTAGCCCACGAGGCCGATGTCGCACTCCGGGTGCGCCAGCACTGCCAGGGACGAGCCGTCCGAGACGGACATGAGGAAGAGGAATCCCCGCTCCATCTCTACGACCGTCTGTGCCACGTCGCCGCCCTCGAAGATCCGGGACGCCCCGGCCGTCAGCGAGGTGAGCCCGGAGGCCACGGCCGCGAGCTGGTCGGCGCGGTCGCGCGGGAACCCTTCCGACATGGCCAGAAGGAGTCCGTCGGCGGACACGACGACGGTGTGGGACACACCCGGGGTGTTGTCCACGAAGTTGGTTATCAACCAGTTGAGATTCTGTGCCGCCTGGCTCATCTGGCTCAACTAACGCTCCTGCTGGTGAGTGGGGCTGGGGAAGCTGCCGGTCTGGCCGGTACCCGTACCGGCCTGTCGACCCTGTGCGATGCCCCGACGGAGATTGGTCAGCCGGCCGCGTACGTCGTCAGGCGCACGGGAGACCTGCGGACCCGTTTGGTGCTGTTGCTGCTGAGCCGTACCCGGGACGAGGTTCGCCCTGGGCACCCGGCGCGGCAGGCCGGAAGTGGTGACGCCGCCCGCGGCCGGCTGCCGTACGCGCTCCGCCTGCCGAACGAGATCGTCGTTCGGCGAGCTGCGCCAGGTACCGCCCGTGGGACGTTGAGGGGGTGCCGCCGGAGCCTGCGGTGCCTGCGGCTGCGGGGCGGGCGCGGAGCCGTTGCTGCTCTGGCTCTGCTGCTGTTCCGCCTGCTGGCCGTGGAACCAGTTGGTCTCCAGCGTGTCGTACAGCGGCGTCCTTCCGTCGCCGGGACCCGTGGCAGGCGGCAACGCCTCGGGCTCCTGGCGGGTGGGACGCTGCGGGGCGGGCGGTCGCTGGGCGCCGAAGTCGGCACCGTTGCGGTTCCCGTTGACCTGCGGACGCTCGAACTGCCCGGTGTTCGCGGGGTTCTGACGGTTCGGCAGATTGTGCTGACCGGTGGACCCGTTGTCAAAACCGGGGTTCCCGTACTGCCCGGTGGAGCCGTTGTCGTAGGCCTGCGGGATGGCGAACTGTCCCGTGTTGGCCGGGTTCGACGGGTTGTCGGCCGGGCTGTTCGGGGCGCCGAAGACGTCCGAGCGGACGAACTGGCCGCCGTTCTGCGGGGAGTTCGCGGCGGGACGCGGGGCGTCGAAGTCGGGACGCGGGAACGAGCCCGTGTCCTGCGAGCCGTTCGCACCCTGCTGGGGGAACTGCCCGGTGTGCTGCTGGCCGTTGGTGCCGGGACGCTGGAACTGGCCCGTGTTCTGCTGCCCGTTGGTGCCGGGGCGCTGGAACTGGCCGCTGTCCTGTGCGTCGAAGCGGGGTATCGCCGGCATCTCCGTGGTGGAGGCCGGGCCCTGACGGTCATCGATGCGCGGCATCCGCGAGGTCTGCTCGGCGTCGCGCTCGTCGTGACCGCGCGGGGCGTCGAGATTGCCGCGGCCCAGCGGGGGCTGCGCGTTCTCGTCGCTCCAACTCGGGCGCTGCTGGCCGTTGTTGCCGCCCGGCAGCTCGGCCCGGGCACCACCGCGGGGCGGGAGCTGAGGCTGCCGTCCACGGCGCCTGCCACCACCGCGGGGCGGCTCGGGCTCGTCGTTGCCCGTGCGCTGCGGCGGTACCGGGTTGTTGTTCTGCTGCGGGGGACCGCCGAAGGCGTCCTGGCGTCCGTCGCCGAAGCCCTGTCCGCCACCCGAGGCCTGGAGGCCCTGCGGGGCGGAGGGCGCCTGGCCGAAGAGGCTGCCACCGGTGTTCGGCCGGCCCTGCGGCGCCGAGGGACCCTGCGGTCCACGCGCGCCGCCCGGACCGCCGGGACGTCCACCGCCCGCACCGGGCAGCGCGGCCCGCGGGCCCTGACCGGCACCGACCTGGCCGCGCGGAGCGGACCCGGCACCGAGAAGTCCTCCGTTGCCACCGCCCGGCGCACCGGCGCCGAGGGCGGGACCGCCCTGGCCGTTGCCCCGGCGGGCCGCACCGGCACCGGCCGTGGCGGCTGCCGCGGCGGCGCCGACGGCGGCCTGACCGGGCTTGCCCGGAGCGGGCTTCTTGCCGCCCTGGGCGACGTCGACGGGGAGCATGACCAGCGCGGTCGTACCACCGGAGTCGGAGGGGCGCAGCTGGATGCGGATGCCGTGGCGCTGCGAGAGGCGGCCGACCACGAACAGACCCATGCGGCGGGAGACCGAGACGTCCACGGTGGGCGGCGACGCGAGCCGCTCGTTGATCGCGGCGAGGTCCTCGGGGGAGAGGCCGATGCCGGTGTCGTGGATCTCGATCAGCACCCGGCCGTCGGGCAGCGCGTGACCGGTGACCTTGACCTTCGTCTGCGGGGAAGAGAACGAGGTGGCGTTCTCCAGCAGCTCGGCGAGGAGGTGCACGAGGTCGTTGACCACGCGGCCGGCGACCTCGGTGGTCGGCACGGAGGCCAGCTCGATGCGCTCGTACTGCTCCACCTCGGAGGCGGCGGCGCGGAGCACGTCGACCAGCGGGACCGGACGGGTCCAGCGGCGGCCGGGCTCTTCACCGGCGAGGACCAGGAGGTTCTCACCGTTACGGCGCATGCGGGTCGCGAGGTGGTCGAGCTTGAAGAGCGAGGACAGCTGGTCCGGGTCGGCCTCGCGGGACTCCAGCTCGGAGATGAGCGAGAGCTGACGCTGGATGAGGCCCTGGGAACGGCGCGAGAGGTTGGTGAACATCGCGTTGACGTTGCCCCGCAGGAGGGCCTGCTCGGCGGCGAGGCGGACGGCCTCGCGGTGCACGTCGTCGAAGGCCGCGGCCACCTGGCCGATCTCGTCCCGGGAGTGCACACCGACCGACTCCACGGACGTGTCGACGTCCTGCGGGTCGGACTCGGAGAGCTGCTTGACCAGCTCGGGCAGCCGGTCCTGGGCGACCTTGTTGGCGGTCTCCTGGAGGCGGCGCAGCGAGCGGATCATGGACCGGGCGATGACGAAGGCGCCGACGAGGGAGACGCCGAGCACGAGCAGGATCAGCGCACCGGAGATGATCGCCTCGCGCTCGGAGGCGGAGCGCAGCTCGCGGGCCTTCTGCTCCATGTCCTCGAGCAGCGTGTGCTCGATCTTCTTCATCTGCTCGATCTTCGTCGAGCTGTCGTCCACCCAGTCCTTGTAGGACCGCTTGTCCAGCGAGGCCAGACCGTTGGCGTTGTCGAGGACGCGCTGCGCGTAGGTGTCGGCCGACTCGATGGTCGGGTTGCCGTCCTCGATGGGCGCGATGAGCTCCTCGGCGCCCTGGGTGCCGTAGATGTTGCGGAAGATGCTCAGTTCCGACTTCTCGCTCTCCAGGGCGGAGTCGGCGTAGAGCCGGTCGTTGTCGGAGAGCTTGCCCTGCTGGGTGTTGTTGTTCGGCAGGGCCGCCGCGATCACCGCGCGCTGGACGGAGGAGAACTCCTTGGCGGCGGAGAAGGCCGCCAGGGCGCGGGTGCGCTGGATCATCTCCGGGTTGCTGGTGGCCTCCGCCATGTCCTGGGAGAGGTCGAGCAGCTGGGTGATCAGCCGGTGGTAGGCGTCGACCGTCTGGGTCGAGTTCTCCTTCGACTGGTACGCCGACTTCCGGATCTTGTCGAGGTTGTCCAGCTCGGTCGCGAGACCGACCAGGCTCTCCCGGACGCCCTGGAGGTTGCCGCTCTTGCTGGCGCTGTCGACCTCTTCCGAGGCGTTGATGAAGTTGTCGCGGGCCCGGTCGGTCTTCTGCTGGTAGCCCTTGACCTGGTAGTCGGTCGCCTTGCCACCGTGCGACAGCGGGCCGGCCGACTGGTCGCGCTCCTCCTGGAGCGCGGTCGCCAGCTCGGTGGCCTGCTTGGTCATGTCCGTCAGCAGCTTCATGTTGTCGAGCTGCTGGATGTCGGTCATGGAGTCGCTGATGCGCAGGGCACCGAGCGAGGTGGCCGCGACCACCGGGAGCGCGAGCAGCGACACCAGGCGCGTCGAGATGCGCCAGTTGCGCAGAGCGACGCGCGAGCCGGGTCCGGGCGAGCCCGTCGGCGGCTTCACCGGGGGCACGGGGGTCGGGGCTGCGGACGCACCGGGCCGACCGGTGCCTCCACCGTCTCCTGACGGGGCCGGGCCCGGGTTCTGGGCGTGCTGGGGCGAGGAGCTGCCGGTCTTGGGGCCAGCCCCGCCATGCGGCTCCGGCTCCGCCGAAGCACTGCCATCCCTCTTGAAACGTCCCTGCACTAGCGTCGCAACCTCTGGACCAGGCGCCCCTCCGGGTGAACGGAAGGACGGTGTCGGCGTCTTAGGGAGCGCCCTGAACGCGCACCCCAGTGTGTGGTCGTGAGTGACCGGCGCTGCTCCCCCTTCCGCCGCCCTCGGCGCTGCGTTGCGCCCCCTGAGCGCCGGGCTGATTCTGCGGCGGTCCGTGGAATTCCAGCACAGTGCAGGATCTCCAACAAGGCCCGTAGGCCAGGCTGTGACCTGTGTGACACGGTGTGAGGGCTGCGTCACGAGACGTAGAAAGCTATTCACTCCAAAGGGGGCAA
The DNA here is from genome assembly GCF_044747445.1 of Streptomyces sp. NPDC090083. Classification (NCBI taxonomy): domain Bacteria; kingdom Bacillati; phylum Actinomycetota; class Actinomycetes; order Kitasatosporales; family Streptomycetaceae; genus Streptomyces; species Streptomyces sp. NPDC090083. The sequence continues at coordinate 181,080 of NZ_JBIVED010000010.1, forward strand.
ATCCCCACGGCCTTCAGGGGCATGTCATGTGCCCAAGTCGCCATGATCAGGAGCGGAATGACTGCTTCAGGTGGTCAATGTCCGTTTAGTCGAAGCGAGTTGGCCGTCCGAATTGGCCGGAATGCCCACGGGGTGGTGAGCAAACTCACACCCGGATCACGGTCTCTTCACGTCTTCCGTCGGGAATTGAATGTTTAGCCTGACGCTTTACAAGAGGGCAGAAACTGCCAACCACCCACCCACGGACGACGAGGGTCGAGTACAACAGTGAAGACGACGATGATGTTCCGCAACATTGCCAACCCGCGACGCACGACGCTGGCGCACCTCGCGGACGCCGACGCGCTGCAGACGCCGGAACTGCAGGAACACTCGCTCGACCTGCCGGCCCAGACGGCCAACCCGCGCCGCACCGTCCTCATGGAGATCCCGGTCACCGCCGCCGCGGAGTAATCGCGCGGGCACGCGCCCCGCACCGCGTTAGCCTGGAGCGTCAGACTCCAGCCAGCTCAGTGAGGGGCGCCCATCCCGTGCGCATCGCCAGATTCTCCATCGACGGGAACGTCGCCTTCGGCGCGGTAGAGGGCGACAAGCCGGACGAGCTCGTCCTCGACATCATCAAGGGCATCCCCTTCGCGGACTTCGAACTCTCCGGCACGAAGGTCCCCTTGAGCAAGGTCAGGCTCCTGCCGCCGGTCCTCCCGAACAAGGTCGTCGCCTACGGCCGCAACTACGCCGAGCACGCCAGGGAACTGGGCAACGAGGTGCCGGACGCCCCCTTCGCCTTCTTCAAGCCGTCCACCTCGGTGATCGGCCCCGGCGACGCGATCCAGTACCCCTCCTTCACCGAGGACCTCCACCACGAGGCCGAACTGGCCGTCGTCATCGGCCGGCTGTGCCGCGAGGTCCCGCGCGAGCGCGTCAAGGACGTCATCCTCGGCTACACCTGTGCCAACGACATCACCGCGCGGGACGTCCAGAAGCGCGAGAAGCAGTGGGCCCGGGCCAAGGGCTTCGACACCTCCTGCCCGCTCGGCCCCTGGGTGGAGACGGACCTCGACCCGAACGACCTCACCATCCAGCTCACGGTCAATGGCCAGCAGCGCCAACTCGGCCGCACGAGCGAGATGATCCACTCCATCGAGGACCTGGTCGTCAACATCACCGAGGCCATGACGCTGCTCCCCGGCGACGTGATCCTCACGGGCACCCCGGCAGGCGTCGGACCGCTCACCGTCGGCGACGAGGTCGCCGTCACCATCGAAGGCATCGGCACTCTCACCAACAAGGTTGTCAAGCGTGGCTAGCGCATCCGCCCCAGCAGTCCGTGTCCGTTTCTGCCCCTCGCCGACCGGCAACCCGCACGTGGGCCTGGTCCGCACCGCCCTGTTCAACTGGGCGTTCGCCAAGCACCACCAGGGCACCCTGGTCTTCCGCATCGAGGACACCGACGCGGCCCGCGACTCCGAGGAGTCCTACGACCAGCTGCTCGACTCGCTGCGCTGGCTCGGCTTCGACTGGGACGAGGGCCCCGAGGTCGGCGGCCCGCACGCGCCGTACCGCCAGTCGCAGCGCATGGACATCTACCGGGACGTCGCCCGCAAGCTCCAGGACGCCGGCCGCGCCTACCCCTGCTACTGCTCCACCGAGGAACTGGACGCCCGCCGCGACGCCGCCCGCGCCGCCGGCCGGCCGTCCGGCTACGACGGCCACTGCCGCGACCTCACGGCCGAGCAGAAGGCCGCCTACGAGGCCGAGGGCCGCACGCCGATCATCCGCTTCCGGATGCCCGACGAGACGATCACCTTCACGGACCTGGTCCGCGGCGAGCTGACCTTCACCGCGGAGAACGTGCCGGACTACGGCATCGTCCGGGCCAACGGCGCCCCCCTGTACACGCTCGTCAACCCGGTCGACGACGCCCTGATGGAGATCACCCACGTCCTGCGCGGCGAGGACCTGCTCTCCTCCACCCCGCGTCAGATCGCCCTCTACAAGGCGCTGATCGACCTGGGCATCGCCAAGGAGATCCCCTCCTTCGGGCACCTCCCGTACGTCATGGGCGAGGGCAACAAGAAGCTCTCCAAGCGCGACCCGGAGTCCTCGCTCAACCTCTACAGGGAGCGCGGCTTCCTCCCCGAGGGACTGCTCAACTACCTCTCCCTGCTGGGCTGGTCGCTCGCGGCCGACCGGGACGTCTTCTCCATGGACGAGATGGTCGCCGCCTTCGAGATCTCCGACGTGAACCCCAACCCGGCGCGCTTCGACCTCAAGAAGTGCGAGGCGATCAACGCCGACCACATCCGGCTGCTCGACGTGAAGGACTTCACCGAGCGCTGCGCCCCCTGGCTGCGGGCGCCGTTCGCGCCCTGGGCGCCGGAGGACTTCGACGAGGCCAAGTGGCAGGCCGTCGCGCCGCACGCGCAGACCCGCCTGAAGGTCCTCTCCGAGATCACGGACAACGTCGACTTCCTGTTCCTCGCCGAGCCGGTCGAGGACGAGGCGTCCTGGGCGAAGGCCATGAAGGAGGGCTCCGACGCCCTGCTGCGCACGGCCCGCGAGAAGCTGGAGTCCGCGGACTGGACCTCGGCCGAGTCCCTCAAGGAGGCCGTCCTGGCCGCCGGTGAGACCCACGGTCTCAAGCTCGGCAAGGCGCAGGCCCCGGTCCGTGTCGCCGTCACCGGCCGCACCATCGGCCTGCCGCTCTTCGAGTCCCTGGAGATCCTCGGCAAGGAGAAGACCTTCGCCCGGATCGACGCGGCCCTCGCCAGGCTGGCCGCGTAGCGCACGCGCGCGTGGAGGGGCGGTGGCCGCGACCGGCCGCCGCCCCTTCGGCGTTGTCGGTACGGGGCGTTAGGGTTCCGGTGCATCGAAGATCGTCCCGGAGAGGCACCCGCATGCCGATGACCGCACGTGACTACGGCTGGATGTTCACGCCCGGCAGCACGTTCACACAGGACGAGACCGGCACGGTCGGCGTGATCCACCTCGCGGACGGCGGCCGGCTCTGGCTGCCCACCGGCCAGGTGGTGGCCTGCGACCCCTTCGTCTGCCTCGGCGGCGGCGAGGTCGAGCCCTTCACGGTCACGGTCGAGCCCGGCCGCTACCGCGTCGAGGCGGCCGTCGCCACCCTCACCCAGCCCGACGAACCGCCGTCCGACGAGCCCCACTTGCGCATCGCCGCGGCCCGCCTCGTCATACGGGACGAACCCACCACCACCTGGGAGCTGGCCCTCCAGCCGGGCCAGGACCTCACCGAACTCACCGAGGACGAGTTCTACGGCTACGGAGTCGACGCGGGCACGGGCGCCTTCTACGACGCCTCGGTCGACGGCTCCTTCCCCGAGTGCGAGGGCGACGAGGGCCCGCTGTGGGACGCCTTCGAGGAACACGGCCACGCCCCGGGCCCGTACCTGGTCACGTCCCCCTCCACCGGCCACACCCTGGCGGCCTTCGGCTCCGGCTGGGGCGACGGCGCCTACCCCACCTGGATCGGCCGGACGGCCTCCGGAGACGTCACCTGCTTCGTCACGGACTTCTTCGTCGTCCCCGTGTGAGGGCCGGCCGGGGGCAGACGCGCGCCCGGGCCCCGGGTTACCGTCGGATCATGACCATTCGGGCCGTCGTCTGGGACGTGGACGACACCTTGTTCGACTACACCGGTGCCGACCGCGCGGCGATGCGCGAGCACCTGCTGGCCGAGGGCCTGGCCGACGGGCCCGCGAACCTGACGGAGGCCCTGGAGCGCTGGCGGGAGGCCACCGAGCTCCACTGGGCCCGCTTCTCGGCCGGCGAGGTCTCCTTCGAGGGCCAGCGCCTGGACCGCGTACGGCTGTTCCTGGGGCGGGAGTTGACCGACGCCGAGGCCGAGGACTGGTTCGGGCGCTACAAGACGCACTACGAGACCGCCTGGTCGCTCTTCCCGGACGTCCTGCCGGTCCTGGACGCCCTCGCGGCCACCCACCGGCACGCCGTCCTCTCCAACTCCAGCCTCACCGTCCAGGACCGCAAACTGCGCACCCTCGGGGTGTACGACCGCTTCGAGGTCGTCCTGTGCGCGGCCGAACTCGGCGTCTCCAAGCCCGAGGCCGCCGCCTTCCTCGCCGCCTGCGAGGCGCTGGAACTGCCGCCGCACGAGGTGGCGTATGTCGGAGATCACCCCGAGATCGACTGGCGCGGTGCCGCGGACGCGGGGCTGCTCTCCGTGTGGATCGACCGTCACGGCGGACACGCTCCTGGTGAGGCCCTCGCGGGGCGGCACCGCATCGCCTCGCTCGCCGAACTCCCCGCGCTCCTCGGCGCTGATACCCGTTTTGGAGCCCCGTCCACCTTCGGGTAATGTTCTTCCTGCGCCGCCGGAGAGCGGGCCGAAAGGCCGGGAACCGGAAGCGCAGACTAGAACAAGATCCCGCAGGGGATTGAGTTCCAGTGGCCTATGGTGTAATTGGCAGCACGACGGTTTCTGGTTCCGTTAGTCTAGGTTCGAGTCCTGGTAGGCCAGCTCGCAGAGCTCATCTGCAACCGCAGAGATCCAGCTCTGCAAAGCCCCCGTTGTGTAGCGGCCTAGCACGCTGCCCTCTCACGGCAGTAGCGCCGGTTCGAATCCGGTCGGGGGTACAGATCCTTCCCAGGAAGGTGATCGGGTCGCACCCGCCGCCTCTCATGCAGGATCGCTAGGGCCCCCGTTGTGTAGCGGCCTAGCACGCTGCCCTCTCACGGCAGTAGCGCCGGTTCGAATCCGGTCGGGGGTACGCTTTACCTTGCATCACCTTGGTCTATGGTGTAATTGGCAACACTACGGTTTCTGGTACCGTCATTCTAGGTTCGAGTCCTGGTAGACCAGCTTTGATCTGCGGAAACGCATGATCAGGGCCCCCGTTGTGTAGCGGCCTAGCACGCTGCCCTCTCACGGCAGTAGCGCCGGTTCGAATCCGGTCGGGGGTACCTACGGCAGAGCCCCTCCACTTCGGTGGAGGGGCTTTCGCGTTGTCCGGCCGGTGCCTCAACTCGGTGTGGTGCGCGAGGAGTTCGGGCCCGGACATGACGAAGGGCCTGCCGCGGCGTTGAGGCAGGCCCTCCTGGGATCTTCCCGGCGGATCAGCCGGTGCGGCGCAGGGCCTCGGAGAGACGGGCGGCGGCGTCGATGACCGCCTGGGCGTGCATACGGCCCGGGTGGCGCGTCAGGCGCTCGATCGGACCGGAGACGGAGACGGCCGCCACCACGCGGTTCGACGGGCCGCGCACGGGAGCGGAGACGGACGCGACGCCCGGCTCGCGCTCGCCGATCGACTGGGCCCAGCCCCGGCGCCGTACGCCCGAGAGGGCGGTGGCCGTGAAGCGGGCGCCCTGGAGGCCGCGGTGCAGGCGCTCCGGCTCCTCCCAGGCCATCAGGATCTGCGCGGACGAACCGGCTTTCATCGTCAGCGTCGAACCGACCGGGACGGTGTCCCGCAGTCCGGACAGGCGTTCCGCGGCGGCGACGCAGATGCGCATGTCGCCCTGGCGGCGGTAGAGCTGTGCGCTCTCGCCGGTGATGTCCCGCAGATGGGTGAGCACCGGGCCCGCCGTGGCGAGCAGGCGGTCCTCGCCGGCGGCCGCGGCCAGCTCGGCGAGACGGGGGCCGAGAATGAAACGGCCCTGCATGTCGCGCGCCACCATGCGGTGGTGTTCCAAGGCCACGGCCAGCCGGTGTGCCGTGGGTCGTGCCAGCCCGGTCGCCGCGACCAGACCCGCGAGGGTGGCCGGACCGGACTCCAGAGCGCCCAGGACAAGGGCTGCCTTGTCCAGGACGCCGACGCCGCTACTGTTGTCCATGAAACGATACTCGCGTCTCACTCTGTGAAACGCAAGTTCCTTTTTTCGTGAGACGCGCAACTCTTGTAGGCACAGCGGCCCGCGTACCAGACGGGCCAGGCGGCGGCTGCCCGTGAACCAGGGGTGCGAGCGCCGCCTCCTCAAGATCTCTAGTTGGGCCGGTGCGTTCTGCCGGCCGGAGGGAAAGCGATGGGTAGGACACTCGCGGAGAAGGTCTGGGACGACCATGTCGTCCGGCGCGCCGAGGGCGAGCCCGACCTCCTCTTCATCGATCTGCACCTGCTGCACGAGGTGACCAGCCCGCAGGCCTTCGACGGTCTCCGTCAGGCGGGCCGTCCGGTGCGGCGCCTCGACCTCACCATCGCCACCGAGGATCACAACACCCCGACCCTCGACATCGACAAGCCCATCGCGGACCCGGTCTCCCGGGCCCAGCTGGAGACGCTGCGCAAGAACTGCGCCGAGTTCGGCGTGCGCCTGCACTCCCTGGGCGACGTCGAGCAGGGCGTCGTGCACGTCGTGGGACCGCAGCTGGGGCTGACCCAGCCCGGTACGACGGTCGTGTGCGGTGACTCCCACACCTCCACCCACGGCGCCTTCGGCGCGCTGGCGTTCGGCATCGGCACCTCCCAGGTGGAGCACGTGCTGGCCACCCAGACGCTGCCGCTGGCCCGCCCGAAGACCATGGCCATCACGGTCGACGGCGAACTGCCCGACGGCGTGACCGCCAAGGACCTGATCCTCGCGATCATCGCGAAGATCGGCACCGGCGGCGGCCAGGGCTACATCCTGGAATATCGCGGCTCCGCCATCGAGAAACTCTCGATGGAGGCCCGGATGACCATCTGCAACATGTCGATCGAGGCCGGTGCCCGCGCGGGCATGATCGCCCCCGACGAGACCACCTTCGCGTACATCAAGGGCCGCGCCCACGCGCCCGAGGGCGAGGACTGGGACGCCGCCGTCGCGTACTGGAAGACCCTGAAGACCGACGCGGACGCGGAATTCGACGCCGAGGTCGTCATCGACGGTCCCTCGCTGGCGCCGTTCGTCACCTGGGGCACCAACCCCGGTCAGGGCGCGCCGCTTTCGGCGTCCGTCCCCGATCCGGCTTCGTACGAAGACGCTTCGGAGCGCGTCGCCGCCGAAAAGGCCCTGGAATACATGGGGTTGGCGGCCGGACAGCCGTTGCGCGACATCAAGGTCGACACCGTCTTCGTAGGTTCATGCACCAACGGCCGTATCGAGGACCTGCGGGCGGCCGCCGCGATCGTCGAGGGCCGCAAAGTCGCCGACGGTGTACGGATGCTGGTCGTTCCCGGCTCCGCGCGGGTCGGTCTGCAGGCCGTCTCCGAGGGCCTGGACGTCGTCTTCAAGGAGGCCGGCGCCGAATGGCGGCACGCGGGCTGCTCGATGTGTCTGGGCATGAACCCGGACCAGTTGGCGCCCGGTGAGCGCTCCGCGTCCACCTCCAACCGCAACTTCGAGGGCAGGCAGGGCAAGGGCGGCCGTACGCACCTCGTCTCGCCGCAGGTCGCCGCCGCGACCGCCGTGCTGGGCCACCTGGCCTCGCCCGCCGATCTGTCCGACGCCCCTGTGCCCGCTGGAGTCTGAGAGCCATGGAAGCATTCACCACGCACACCGGCCGGGCCGTCCCGCTGCGCCGCAGCAACGTGGACACCGACCAGATCATCCCCGCCCACTGGCTCAAGAAGGTGACCAGGGACGGCTTCGAGGACGGGCTCTTCGAGGCCTGGCGCAAGGACGAGAAATTCGTCCTCAACCGCCCTGAGCGCAAGGGCGCGACGGTCCTGGTGGCCGGTCCCGACTTCGGTACGGGCTCCTCGCGCGAGCACGCCGTGTGGGCGCTGCAGAACTACGGCTTCAAGGCCGTCATCTCCTCCCGGTTCGCCGACATCTTCCGCGGCAACTCGCTGAAGAACGGCCTCCTCACGGTCGTCCTGGACCAGAAGATCGTGGAGGCTCTGCAGGACCTCGCCGAGCAGGACCCGCAGGCCGAGATCACGGTCGACCTGGAGGCCCGCGAGGTGCGCGCCGAAGGCATCACCGCGGCCTTCGAGCTCGACGAGAACGCCCGCTGGCGGCTGCTGAACGGGCTGGACGACATCTCCATCACCCTCCAGAACGAGGACGACATCGCCACGTACGAGGCCAAGCGCCCCTCGTACAAGCCGCGGACGGTCCAGGTCTGACCCGAACCGCCGTACCAGGTCGAGAATCGGCCACGCGACACCCCGTCTGTACCCCCGATCGCCACGATTGGGGGTACAGCCATGTCTGCACCCGAACGGCCCTGCGCGCCTGCAACGCTTTGCTCAACTCCCTGTGTTAGACAGGGTGTTGACTGGGTATGCGCAGCTTTGAGCCAAGGCTGCCGCCTGGCTCCGGAACGCTGTTTGAGGTACCAGTTGCTACCCCCGCAGGCGACAACTCGCCCCAGATGGCACAATCTGTGCATGGAACACGACGGCCAACTCGAGCTCTATGCGGCGGTCGCGGACCAACTCAAGGAAGCGCACACAAGAGTGCGCGCACTGCAAGTCCCGGAGGGCGTACGGATGGCGCTGGCCCGGAAGCTGCTGGTCATTACGGCCGCGGCCAAGCACGATCTCGCCGACGCGACAAGGCGGCTGGACCGGTTCACAGAGGACCTCGACGCGGGTCGATTCCCGGAAGAGGAACGCTGAAACAAGTCCAGGACAGCCGAGTTCGTTGCGGCGCACGGGTGATTAGCCCGTTTCGTGTTTGATTTGCGGTATATATCTGCCTAACGTGCGAAAAAGCCGGAGCAGTTTCGTTCCGGCAATGTCTCCGAAGGGGAAGACGTGAACAAGGCGCAGCTCGTAGAAGCGATTGCAGACAAGGTCGGTGGCCGTCAGCAGGCCGCCGAGGCGGTCGACGCGGTTCTGGACGCGGTCGTTCGTGCCGTCGTCAATGGTGACCGAGTTTCGGTCACCGGCTTCGGCTCGTTCGAGAAGGTCGACCGCCCGGCTCGTTACGCCCGCAACCCCCAGACGGGCGAGCGGGTTCGGGTCAAGAAGACCTCCGTGCCGCGCTTCCGCGCGGGCCAGGGTTTCAAGGACCTGGTGAGCGGCTCGAAGAAGCTCCCGCGCGGCGGCGAGGTCGCCGTCAAGAAGGCGCCCAAGGGCAGCCTGAGCGGCACCGCTTCGGCGACGGTCAAGAAGGCCGCGGCCAAGAAGACCACCGCCAAGAAGGCGACGGCGAAGAAGACCGTGGCGAAGAAGACGGTCGCCAAGAAGGCCACCGCCACCGCCAAGAAGACCACGGCGAAGAAGACGACCGCGAAGAAGACCACGGGCGCGGCCAAGAAGACCACGGCCAAGACCGCCACCGCGAAGACCGCGGCGAAGAAGGCCCCGGCCAAGAAGTCGACGGCCCGCAAGACGGCGACGCGCAAGACCACCGCGCGCAAGTCGACTGCCAAGTAGGCCACCACGCGCCGGCCATCAGGGCGCCAGGCACTCACGCGCCGGGCCGGACCCCTTCCGGGGGTCCGGCCCGCGGCGTCTCCAGGGGCCCGCGGAAAGGCCGTACGGAAGCCCGCGGAAGGGGTCGTACGGCCGTAGGGAAAGGGTGTTCAGAAGGTCTGCAGCGTCACCAGGGTGACCCTGAGGCCCCCCTCGGAGCCCTCGGTCTCGATCCGTACCCGCTGGCCGGGCCTGAGCAGCCGCAGGCCGCCCGCGTCGAACGCGGGGGCGTCGAAGGGCACCGGGGTGCCGTCGTCGAGCAGCACGCTGCCGGTGCGGCTGTCGGCGTCGTAGGTGTAAGCGGTCGCCTGCATGGCCGCAGCCTACTGCCGGCCCGCCCGCTACGGCTGTCCCGGAATCAGCAGCCCCGCCGCCGCTGCCGCCGTGTGCGGCCCCACCCCGAGGGCCAGCGCCGCCCGCAGGTCCTCGCCGGTGTCCACGTCCTGGCGTACCGAATCCACCGCGTCCAGGACGAGTTCGTGCGCCCCCGAGGCGCGATGGCGGGCGCGGGAATCCGTGCCGAATGCGGGGCGCAATTCGCGGCCCTCTCGCGCGGTGAGCAAGGTGGTGCCGATTGCTGCCGCGTCCGGGAGAAAAGCACGCGGGAATTCAGCGGCCGCGTCCAGTACCCGGGCCAATTCGGCGGCCCGCAGAGCCGGCAGGTCGGCGTTCAGGGCCGCGACCGCGCTTTCGGGGCGGGAAACCCGTACGGCCGCCGCCCCGTGCCGCAGGGCGGCGTTCAGGCCGCCTCCCGGCTCGTCCGCGACGATACGGGCGCCCAGCGCGGCCAGTTCGCGGCCGGCCAGGGCGTCGTCCGTGACGACCGCCACATCGCGGACCGCCTGGCAGGCCAGCGCGGCCGCCACGGTGTCCTGGGCGAAGGCGAGGGCGAGGCCGGGGCGCAGCCCGTCGCCCGCGGTGTCCGAGAGCCTGCTCTTGGCTCGCGCCAGAGGCTTCAGGGGGATGACCAAGGTCCACTGCACGGGTGTTCCGTCCCTCTCTTGTCGCGGCCATTGTCACCCAGCGCCCCTGGCGGTGTCGGTGGCGGGGCGTACGGTGTTCTCGACAGACCGACGGCCTGGAGCGACACTTGTGCGGCCCCCCAGGTCCTAGAGGAAGGTGTTCGCGTGCCCCGCCGCAGAATCGGGTTCTGGTACCGCTTCGCAGCGGTCCTCTGCAAACCGCCGCTGGTGGTTCTGATCAAGCGGGACTGGCGCGGAATGGAGCACATTCCGGCCGAGGGCGGATTTATCACCGCGGTGAACCACAATTCGCATGTGGACCCCTTCGCCTACGCTCACTTTCAGTACAACACCGGACGCGTTCCGCGATTCCTCGCGAAGAGCGGCCTTTTCAAGAAGGGATTCGTCGGCGCCGCCATGCGCGGTACCGGACAGATCCCCGTCTATCGCGAGACCACGGACGCGTTGAGCGCCTTCCGTGCCGCGATCGACGCCGTCGAGCGCGGTGAGTGCGTCGCGTTCTATCCCGAGGGGACCATCACCCGGGATCCCGACCAATGGCCCATGACCGGCAAGACCGGTGCCGCGCGGGTCGCCCTGCAGACCAGGTGCCCGGTCATTCCCGTGGCGCAGTGGGGCGCGAATGAACTGCTCCCGCCCTACGCCAAGAAACTGCACGTCCTTCCCCGCAAGACCAGCCATGTGCTCGCGGGCCCGCCGGTGGACCTCACGCGGTTCTACGGCAAGGACATGAGCCCGGACCTCCTCAAGGAGGCGACCGAGGTCATCATGGCCGACATCACCCGCCTGTTGGAGCAGATCCGCGGCGCCAAGGCACCCGAGACGCCCTACGACCCGCGCCGCGAGCGGATCGAGCAGCGGCGCCGGACGGCCGCGCAGACACACGAGTCGGAGTCCGGGGCCGAGCCGGCGACCGAGCCGAAGGTCGAGCAGGAAGAGGGGCAGGGCACGTGAGCAAGCCGGTCAAGGCGGCTGTCTTCAGCGCCGGTTCGTGGGGCACGGCCTTCGGCATGGTGCTCGCCGACGCGGGGTGCGAAGTCACGCTGTGGGGGCGTCGCGCGGAGGTCGTCGAGGCCATCAACTCCTCGCGTACGAACCCCGATTACTTCCCCGGTGTCGAACTGCCGGAGAACCTGCGGGCCACCACCGACGCCGCCGAGGCCGCCGCCGGCGCCGACTTCACCGTCCTGTCGGTCCCTTCGCAGACGCTGCGCGCCAACTTGGCGGACTGGGCACCCCTGTTGGCGCCCGACACGGTCCTCGTCTCGCTGATGAAGGGCGTCGAGCTCGGCTCCGTCATGCGGATGAGCGAGGTCATCGAGGACGTCGCGAAGGTCGGCCGGGACCGTATCGCCGTGGTCTCCGGACCCAACCTCGCGCGGGAGATCGCCTCCCGGATGCCGGCCGCCGCGGTGGTCGCGTGCACCGACGAGGCGGTGGCCCGTCGGCTCCAAGCGGCGTGCCACACGCCGTACTTCAGGCCGTACACCATCACCGACGTGGTGGGCTGCGAGCTGGGCGGCGCGGTGAAGAACGTGATCGGGCTCGCCGTGGGCATCGCGGACGGCATGGGGCTCGGGGACAACGCGAAGGGCTCGCTGATCACGCGCGGGCTCGTCGAGACGACGCGGCTCGGGCTGGCGATGGGCGCGGACCCGCTGACGTTCTCCGGGCTCGCCGGCCTGGGCGACCTGGTGGCGACCTGCTCGTCGCCGTTGTCGCGCAACCACACGTTCGGGACGAACCTCGGCAAGGGCATGACCCTCCAGGAGACGATCGCGGTCACCAAGCAGACCGCGGAGGGCGTCAAGTCCTGTGAGTCCGTACTGGACTTGGCGCGGCGGCACGATGTGGACATGCCGATCACGGAGACCGTCTTCGAGATCGTGCACAAGGGGAAGTCGCCGGTGGTCGCGGTGAAGGAGCTGATGTCCCGCAGCGCCAAGCCCGAGCGGCGCTGAGCGCTCCGCGAGGTCGGGCGGGGCGGGAGCGGAGCGCCTCGGGCCGCGGGGCCGCCGTGGCCGGCGCGCGGTTCCCCGTGCCCCTCCGGGAGCGCCGCGCGCGCTTCCCCGGGGGCGCCGATCGAACCGCCGCTCGTCAACGGACGCTGACTCCAGGCCGTACCACCGGGTACTCTCATCGCGATATGAGCACCGAGAACCTCTCCCAGAGCCCTGAGCAGCCGCCTCGCAAGCCGCGTGTGGCCGTCGTGTTCGGCGGCCGCAGCTCCGAACACGGGATCTCCGTGGTCACCGCCGGCGCCGTCCTCGCGGCCATCGACCGGGACAAGTACGACGTCCTGCCGATCGGCATCACCCGCGAAGGCCGCTGGGCCCTCACCGCCGACGCCCCGGAGCGGATGGCGATCACCGACCGCCGTACGCCGGACGTCGACGAACTCGCCGAGTCGAGCGACGGCGGCGTGGTGCTCCCGCTCGACCCCGGCAACCGTGAAGTCGTCGTCAGCGAACCGGGATCCGTGCCCAAGGCCCTCGGCGAGGTCGACGTCGTCTTCCCCGTCCTGCACGGCCCCTACGGGGAGGACGGCACCCTTCAGGGACTCCTGGAGCTGTCCGGCGTGCCGTACGTGGGCGCCGGTGTGCTCGCCTCGGCCGTCGGCCAGGACAAGGAGTACATGAAGCGGGTGTTCACCTCGTTCGGCCTCAAGGTCGGCCCCTACGTGGTGATCCGGCCGCGCGAGTGGGAGCGGGACGAGTCCACCGCACGCAAGAAGATCATCGACTTCGCGGGTGAGCACGGCTGGCCGCTCTTCGTGAAGCCCGCGCGCGCGGGTTCGTCGATCGGCATCACCAAGGTCGACGACCTCTCCGGCCTCGACGAGGCGATCGAGGAGGCGCGGCGGCACGACCCGAAGATCCTCGTGGAGGCCACCCTGCGCGGACGCGAGATCGAGTGCGGGGTGCTGGAGTTCGAGGACGGGCCCCGCGCGAGCGTGCCCGCCGAGATCCCGCCGCCGCAGGAGCACGCGTACTACGACTTCGAGGCGAAGTACATCGACTCGACCCCCGGTATCGTGCCCGCCCCCCTGACGCCGGAGGAGACCGCCGAGGTGCAGCGGCTCGCGGTGGACGCCTTCGACGCGGCCTCCTGCGAGGGGCTCGTGCGCGCGGACTTCTTCCTCACGGAGGACGGCGAGTTCGTCATCAACGAGATCAACACGATGCCCGGCTTCACGCCGATCTCGATGTACCCGCAGATGTGGCAGGCCAGCGGGGTCGACTACCCCGAGCTGGTGGAGCGTCTGGTCCAGGCCGCGCTGCGCCGGTCCACGGGACTCCGCTGAGCCGGTCGGACGGTGGCGGGCCGGTCGGACCTCGGCGAGGCGGCCGGACCGCGGTGAGTTAGTCGGCGATCCCCTCGGGGATCGCCTTCTTCACGGACGTCGCGAGGTCGACCAGGGGTGCCATGCCGTCCCCGGTGCGCTCCTTCGGGAGGGTCACCTCGACGTAGGCCTTCCGCAGGGTCGTGGTGAAGCGGAAGGAGCCGTCGTCCTCTTTCTGCAGCAGCCAGCCGACGCCGTTCACCTCGACACCGTCGGCCTCCGGGTCGTTCATCTTGGCGGGCCTGACGACACCGCAGCGCAGTATGATCGCCGGGTTCCCCCAGCCCGCGGTCAGCGCGGACGCGGGCTCGGGATCCCGGCGGCCCTGGCCGTCGACCTTTGACGGCAGGGCCTCGTCCAGATTCCGGCACAGCCCGGTGACCTTCGCGCCCGGCGAGGGAACCGCCGCCGACGCGCTGTCGTCTGCCGAGGAGCAGCCCGCAACGGTGATCAGCAGGGCGAGCACGGACAGCCCGATGACAGAACGGTGCCGGTGACGGAGAGAGTTCACCGGCCAAGGGTAGACGGGGGCTACAGATGCACCACCGGGCAGGTCAGGGTGCGGGTGATGCCGTCCACCTGCTGGACCTTGGCGACCACCATGCGGCCGAGATCGTCGACCGTGTCGGCCTGGGCCCGCACGATCACGTCGTACGGTCCTGTCACGTCCTCGGCCTGGATCACTCCAGGGATCTTGCTGATCGTCTCGGCGACGGTCGACGCCTTGCCGACCTCCGTCTGGATCAGGATGTACGCCTGTACCACGGAACCTCCAGGGCGGCCACGAGGATCATGTGGGGAAAAGGAACGCCACGGTATCGCGTCGCCGCTCGCCGCGGGGAGACCCTCGGAGGCCCCATGCCGTGTCCGCGCGATGCCGACCTCCCCGACGGGACCGCGCCGACCCGATCCGGCCACCGTGCCGGGGTGCGGGCCCGACCGAACTCGACGGTCACCTCGACCGTACCCAGCACACCGACGGCTCGCGACCGGGCGCTGCCGTCACGAGAAGAGGACGAACGATGAAGGGCACCGTGGGTGAGTTGGGAGAGTTCGGGCTCATCAGAGAGCTGACCTCCCGCCTCACCAGCACCCCGGCGGTCCGGGTCGGCCCCGGCGACGACGCCGCGGTCGTCGCCGCCCCCGACCGCAGGGTCGTGGCGAGCACCGACATCCTGCTGGAGGGCCGCCACTTCCGCCGCGACTGGTCCACCGCCTACGACGTCGGACGCAAGGCCGCCGCGCAGAACCTCGCGGACATCGCCGCGATGGGCGCCGTACCGACCGCGCTGCTGCTGGGCCTGGTCGTCCCGGCCGAACTCCCGGTCACCTGGCCCATGGAGCTGATGGACGGCCTGCGCGACGAGTGCCAGGTCGCCGGCGCCTCGGTGGTCGGCGGCGATGTCGTACGAGGCGACACGATCATGGTGTCGATCACCGCGCTCGGCGATCTGCGCGGCCGCGAGCCGGTCACCCGGGGCGGTGCCCAGCCCGGTGACGTGGTCGCCGTGACGGGGTGGCTGGGCTGGTCCGCGGCCGGGTTCGCGGTGCTGTCGCGGGGTTTCCGCTCGCCGCGCGCGTTCGTGGAGGCGCACCGGCGCCCCGAGCCGCCGTACCACGCGGGCCCCGCGGCGGCCGGGCTCGGGGCGACCTCCATGTGCGACGTCAGCGACGGGCTGATCGCCGACCTCGGGCACATCGCGGAGGCCAGCAAGGTCCGGATCGACATCCGGTCGGGCGCGATCGACGTCCCGACGCAGATGAACGACATCGGGCAGGCCGTCGGCGTCGACCCCATCCAGTGGGTGCTCACCGGGGGAGAGGACCACGCGATCGTGGCGACCTTCGCGCCGGACGTGAAGCTGCCGGCCCGCTGGAAGGTGATCGGCGAGGTCCTCAACCCCTCCGCGCTGCCCCAGGTGACGGTCGACGGGGCGCCGTGGACCAGCAAGGGCGGCTGGGACCACTTCGGGGACATCGAGTCGTGAGGCCCCGGGTCCTGACGGTGGCCGGCTCCGACTCCGGTGGAGGCGCCGGAATCCAGGCCGACCTGAAGACGATGCTCGCGCTCGGCGTGCACGGCATGAGCGTCGTCACGGCGGTCACCGCGCAGAACTCCCTCGGCGTGCAGGGCGCCTGGGAACTTCCGGCGGAGGCGGTGCGCGCCCAGTACCGCAGCGTCGTCGACGACATCGGCGTCCGGGCCGTGAAGACCGGGATGCTCGCGTCGGCCGAACTCGTCGAGACCGTCGCGGGGTTGATCGCCGGCACGGACGCTCCCGCGGTCGTCGACCCGGTCGGCGTCTCGAAGCACGGGGACTCGCTGCTGGCGGACTCCGCGCTGGACGCCGTACGGACGAAGCTGCTGCCGGTGGCGACCGTGGCCACGCCGAACCTGGACGAAGTGACGCGACTCACCGGCGTACGGGTCGAGTCGGAGGGGCAGTTGCGGCAGGCCGCGGCGGCCGTGCTGGCGTACGGGCCCCGCTGGGTGCTGGTCAAGGGCGGTCATCTGCCGGGTGACGCCGTGGACTTCCTCACCGACGGCTCCGAGGAGCACTGGCTGCGCGCGCCCCGGCACGACAACCGGCACACCCACGGGACCGGCTGCACGCTCGCCTCGGCGATCGCGGCACAGCTCGCCAAGGGGGAGTCGGTGCCGGAGGCGGTGACGGCGGCGAAGGCCTACGTCACGGGGGCGATCGCGGCGGGGTTCGCGCTGGGCGGCGGGATCGGGCCGGTGGATCACGGGTGGGCCCTGCGGCGCGGCGATTCCTGAGACGCCGACTCCGGGAACCCGCCTTCAGGAGCCCGGGTTCTCCGACGGGGCTCCGGGTTCCCGGACAGGGCCCGGGGTTCTCCGGCACGGCACAGCACGGCAAAAAGCCGGCCCACACGAGGTGGACCGGCTCGATGCAGCGAACCAGCAGTGGCCGCGCGCTCAGCAGTGCGTCAGCGCGAGACCTTGCCGGCCTTGATGCACGAGGTGCAAGCGTTCACGCGCTTCGGCGTCCCACTGACCACGGTACGGACGCGCTGGATGTTCGGGTTCCAGCGACGGGACGTACGGCGGTGCGAGTGCGAGATGTTGTTGCCGAAGCCCGGCCCCTTGCCGCAGACGTCGCAGTTGGCAGCCACGGGTCACTCCAAAGACTTCAGATGCACAGATGCACTTACGGATGATCCCGGCATGCCGGGATCGAGATCGTAGGATCTGGAAGTGGCACTGCCAGGGGGGATGGCCCGATCGGGATCGGGCAACCGGAGCAGCATACAACGACTGCGCCAGTACAACGAAACTACCATGCCTGGTCGGGGGCCCGCTCCGGCCCTCCTCGGGCCCGGACCGCTCCGGCGGTCTACGCTGCGTGCCAGTCCAGCAGCTCAAGGAGGCGCAGGTGCCGCAGGTGCCGCAGACATTCTTCGATGCTCTCGCGGTGCGCACCTGGTGCGGTCTCGCGCTGCGGGCCCTGGGGCGTGCGCGCGAGGAGATCGACGCGATCAACGTGTACCCGGTGGCCGACGGCGACACCGGCACCAACCTCTACCTGACCATGGAGTCCGCCGCCGCCGCGGTCGAGGCGGTCTTCGCCGGCCACGGCACCCTCACCGAGCAGCGACCGCCCCTGGCCGACGCGGCCGGCGCGATGGCCCACGGCGCCCTCATAGGGGCGCGCGGCAACTCCGGGACGATCCTCGCGCAGCTGCTCCGGGGCATGGCCCAGGTCCTCGCCGCCGACGGTGAGACGGCTCACACGGACGGCGAGGGCCTACGGCTCGCCCTGCGCCGCGCCGCCGACTCCGCCCGGCACGCGGTCGCCCACCCGGTCGAGGGCACGGTCCTCTCGGTCGCCTCGGCGGCGGCGGACGCGGCCGACGGCACCGAGGGCGACTGCGGGACCGTCGCACGGGCCGCCTACGAGGGAGCGTGCGCGGCGCTGGCCGCGACCCCGGGACAGCTGGCCGTCCTGGAGCGCGCGGGGGTCGTCGACGCGGGCGGGCGGGGGCTGGTGGCGGTGCTGGGCGCGCTGCTGGAGACGTTCACGGGGGAGTCCCAGGTTTTCGGGGCGCACACACGCGTGGCCGTCGACGTGACGCACGCACGCGTGGAGGCCGCCCCGGATTCAGCTGCTCCCGATGCTCCCGAGGCCGCTTCCTGCGCGGTCGGCGGCCCCGCCTTCGAGGTGATCTACCTCCTGGAGGCCGACGACTCCGCCGTGACCCGGCTGCGGCAGCGGCTGGACGCCCTCGGCGACTCGCTCGTCGTGGTCGGCGGGGACGGCCTGTGGAACGTCCATGTGCACGTGGACGACGCGGGCGCGGCCGTCGAGGCGGGCGTCGAGGCCGGACGGCCTTACCGGATCCGGATCACGCACTTCGGGCTCGGTGACGTGCACACCACCGGCGCCGAACGGCCGCCCAGGGAGCCCGCCCAGCGGGCCGTCGTCGCCGTGGTGCCGGGGGAGGGCCTCGCGGGGCTCTACGGCGAGGCCGGCGCGACCACCGTGCTCGCGCGCCCCGGGGAACCGCCCGCCAGCGGGGAGCTGGTGGCGGCCGTGCGGCGTGCACACGCGCGTGAGGTGGTGCTGCTGCCCAATGACGCCGATCTGCGGCACACCGCCGCCGCTGCCGCCGAGCAGGCCAGGGCCGAGGGCATCCGGGTCGCGCTGATCCCGACGCGCTCCGCGGTGCAGGGCATCGCGGCCCTCGCCGTGCACGAACCGGAGCGGCGCTTCGACGAGGACGTGGTCTCGATGACCTCGGCGGCGGGCGCCACCCGGTACGCCGAGGTCGCCGTCGCCGAGCGCCAGTCCTGGACCATGGCGGGGATCTGCCAGGCCGGGGACGTCCTGGGGCTCGTCGACGGCGATGTGGCGGTGATCGGCACCGATGTCACGGTCACCGCCCGGGCCGTCCTCGACCGGATGCTCGCGGCCGGCGGTGAACTCGTCACCCTCGTCCTCGGCGACGAGGCACCCGTGAGCGTCGCCGACATCCTGGAGATCCACGTCCGGGAGTCCTACCTCGCCGTCGACACGGTGGTCTACCGGGGCGGCCGGCAGGGTGCCCTGCTGCTCATCGGCGTGGAGTAGACGCCAACTCCCGCTACTTGTCCTTCTGTTCCTCCATCAGCTGGAGGAGCTGCCCGGCCTCGGCGCGACGGGACCGTACCGTCTCGTCGCCGTCGTCGGCACCCTCGTAGGCCTTCAGCACGCCACGCGCGCGTGCCGCCGCGTCGGCGGAGCGGCTGAGGTCTGCCTCCAGCCAGCCCGCGGCGAGTTCGGCGGCGGTACGGGTGTGCACCGCGCCCTCCCCGAGCGCGGCGAAGACGGTGACCGACTCCGCGGTCTCGGCCAGGGCGTCCTCGAACGCGGCCCGGATCGCGGTGTCCTCGGCCTCCTCGGCGACGGAACGGGCCAGCAGCTCGCCGAACTGCCGGTGCGTGTGGCCGAGTTCACCGGTGAGCCGCTGTCGCGCCTCCTGGTCGTCGGTCACCAGGAGAGCGGCCTCGCACTCCTCGACCGCGCCCGCCATCAGCTCCTTCGCGCGGTCCAGGCCCCGGTCCGCGCGCAGCGCCAGCCACGCGCGGGCGCGCAGCGAGCGGACCAGCCCGTGCACGTTGCCCAGGGTCCGCCACAGGTCGCCCGCGCGCTCGTACGCCCGGTCCGCCTCGGCGGGCAGGTCCGCGTGGCCCAGGGACTCGGCGGCGAGGTGGGCGAGGGTCGCGTGGTCGTTCTGCTCGGGCCAGTGGCGGGCGATCTCGGCCGCCTGGAGCCGCCGTTCGGCCGCCGCGCGGTGCTCGCCCAGCTCGCTGAGACAGTCGCCGAGCCACCACTGCGTCTGGACGACCGCGCCGTCGCCGTGCGTCTCAGCGCTCAGGTCGGGCAGCGCCGACTCCAGCACCTCCGCCGCCTCGGCCCAGCGGCCCTGGCGCAGCAGGAAGCCACCGAGCTGGTGCCGTGCCCAGGCGCCCAGCGTCGGACCCTCGCCTGCCTCGTCGGACCAGTGCGCGGCCTCCAGGGCGTGCTCGGCGGCCTCCTCGGACCGTCCCCGGCCCCCGAGCACCTCGGCGAGCTGGAGATGCAGCTGGGCCCGGCCGGGCGCCTCCAGATACGGCCCGCCGTGCTCCAGGGCCGCCCGCAGCGCCCGCTCCGCCTCGGTGATGTCACCGAGGTGATGGGCGAGCCCGGCGAGCCGCGCCTCGTACTCCACCGCGAACCACGGCAGCCCCGCGGCCACGAACGCCGTCGACGCCTTCGAGAACAGCCGCACGGCCGTCTCCAGGTCACCGGTCCGCACCGCGAGCTCGGCCAGCATCGCGTGCCCCTCGGCCCCCCGCGCGGCCAGCCTCACGTCGTCCCCGGTGTGTCCCTCGACCAGCGCCAGCACCTCCCGCACGGCGGCCTCGGCGGAGGCCAGGGCCTCCGGGCCGGGGGAGTCGTCCGGGGACTCCCCGTGGACCCTGCGCATCAGGATGCGCGCCCGGCTCATCAGCACGGCCGCCGTCTGCCGTACGCCGGTACCGTCCTGCGAGTACAGGGCGAGCACCTCGTCGTACGGCGTGCCGATCGCCACGAGGGCCTCGTCCACCTCGCCCGTGAGAGCGCGTACATAGGCTCCACGCGCGCGTGCCGCCAGCGCCTCCCCGGGGTCGCCCGCCTCGGCGAACAACTCGGCCGCGCGCTCGAAGAGGGCGATGCCCTCGGGACCCCGGTCCATCGCCTGGTGGTCCGCTATCTCCGCCCGGTCGCGGGCGGACAGCTCGACGCCCTCGGCGGCCCGCGACACCGCCAACCAGGCCTCCACGGCGTGCGGTTGGAGGGTGTCCGACAGCCGCCGCGCCTCCGCGAGGAGCGCGGTGAGGTCCTTCTCCGGGACGGCCTCGGGCGCCGCCGCCGACGGCACCGGTGCCGCGACCGGCCTGGCCGCCGAACGCACGCCCAGGGGCAGCCGTTCCACCAGGGGACGCTGGTCCATGCGCGCGCGTGCCGTGTCGCCGATGTGCTTCGTGCCGTTGCGCCCGTCGAAGCGGGCGGCCAGGGACAGGGCCTCCGCGCGCGCGTGGACGGCGAGTTCACCTGCCGTCCAGGTCCGTCCGGCCGGCCCCGGCACCTCCTGGTCGCCGAGGCCCAGGTCGGTCAGCCGGTCCATCAGCAAGGCCACCACGGACAGGAAATCCAGCGCGCTGCGCGGGTTCCCGGAGTCCGTGAAGTACGCCGGACGCTCCGCGAGCAGCTCAAGTCCCCGCGCCTCGTTGCCGCTCAGCGCGCAGAACTCCACATGGTCCGCGTAGGCGCCCCGCATGCTCTCCATGGGCCGCACGAGACGGAAGCCGCGCAGATGGTTGGCGCGGGCCTCCTCGGCGCGCCCCAGGCGCAGCAGCGGGGCCAGGGAGGACGCGAGGACGGTGTGCGGCTCGTGGGCGCAGGTGAACTCGCCCTCCAGGACCGGCCCCCACAGCTCCAGGGCCTCGCCGTCCCGCTCCCGCTGCACCTGCCACTCGCCCTGGGTGTGCAGTTCGCACGCGTGGCAGTCGGCCATGGTGTCCCGGTCGGCGGCCAGCCACGCGGAGTACGCACGCTCGGCCCGAGCCAGGTCGCCGACGTGCGAGGCGACACTGAACTCGGCGCTGCGCACGGCCCGTTCGGAGTGTCCGGCCAGCCGGTAGCGGTGCTCCATCTCGCCGAGCCACTTCTCGATCGACGCCAGCGGGATGTGCGGCTGGCCCAGCATCCCCGACGACACCCACTTGAAGACCCAGTGCAGCGAGTGCACCTCGTACTCGTCGAAGTCCTCGGGCCGCTCGTCCCACATGCGCAGCAGGCGCGCGAAGGGGACGAACATCTTGTCCTTCTCGGAGCTGTAGTTGTAGACCTTCAGCTGGTGCCCGAGCGCCTCGATCACCGCCAGCGGGACGTCCAGCTTCTCCGCCTCGGCGAGCAGCTGCTCCGCGCGCGCGTTGCGGGCCGGTCCCTCCGGCTCCTCGGAGTTCTCCGCCATCGCCCGGCGCAGCTCGCCGAAGTCGGTGATCCCTGTCATCAGTGGTCGCCCTCCCCGTGTGTGGCCCACTCCAGGAGGCCGATGAACGCCCGGTTCAGCAGTGCCGAATCGGCGGGGCGCAGGGGTCGCTGCGCCATCAGGAGTGCCTGTCCGTAGAGCGACTCGGTGGCCGTCCCGATCAGGTCCCGGTCCCCCAGCGAACTGATGCGCCGGATCAGCGGGTTGAGATGGTTGAGCACCAGACGCGCGCGGGGAGCGCTGCCCCGCAGCGAGCCCAGGATGCCCGCCCACAGGTCGTCGGCCTGCTCCTCGGCCTCCGCGCGGGCCTGCTCGTGCCGTGCGGAGCGGTCGTCCAGGTGCAGCGCGGGCACCGACAGCGGATGGAACGCCCGGAGGACCACATCGCAGCCCAGGGGGTCCAGCTTGGCCCGCGCGGCGGCCAGGAAGTCCGCCAGCGCCAGCTCCTCGCCCGGGTCCACCGAGTCCAGGTGCGCGGTCACGGTGTCCGAGTCCAGCTCGGCGACCACCGTCCCCGGGCGCACCGACGGCAGCGCCTCGACCAGCTCGCCGTCGTAGGTGTAACCGCCGTTGATCACGCCGATGCCCTGCGCGGACGCGATCGGGGCGACCTGCCGGTACTCCTCCACGGTCCTGGTGAAGTGCACCACCGGGTGGCGCTGCGCGAACTCCTCCAGGGACACCCGTCCGTCGGTCGTCTCGAAGGGGAGCCACGGCAGCATCGTGCGCAGCATCTCCCTGTCGTGCCGCGCCAGGGACTTCACCCCGAGGTGATGCACCGACAGGAACGCGCCGAGCCGCTCCGGATCACCCGCGGCCAGCCCCGTCAGCCAGTCCCGGATCCGCTCCCCGAGCGCCTCCCGCACGGCGGCCAGCGTCTCGTCCTCGTAGAGGGACTCGCGCGAGGCCGTCGGCCGCAGACTGTCCGTGTCCAGCACGCAGCGCACGAAGAACGCCCAGTCGGGCAGCAGCTGTTCGGCCCGCTCGGTCAGCAGCATGCCCTTGAGGTGCACCCGGTGACCCGCCCGCTGCGCCGGACTCACGGCACCGGGAAGGACGTAGGCCACGCCCCGGATGCCCGCGAGCGGCACCGACAGGTCGATCGAGTCCAGCGGAGTGAACCCGAACAGCTCGTGGCAGTGCCGCGCCAGCGCCACCCTTCGGCCACTGGGACTCGGGTACGGGCGGTCCCAGGGCGCGGGCAGGTCGGTGACCGCCTCCCCGTCCACCCGGACGTCGTAGGGCAGCAGCGCGCCGAAGTCCCGGGCCAGCGCGAGGACCCGCTCTCCGGTGAGCCACTCGGCGGCGCCCGCGCGGGCCACCAGGTGCACGGTGGTGCCCGGTTCGGGGCGCTCGGCGTCGGGCAGGGTCCGCACGGTGTACGAGCCGTCGTCGGTCGCCGTCCACTCCACGGGCGGCGCGTCCGGCGTACGGGCGCTGCGGCTGACGACCCGGATCCGCTCGGCGACCACGAAACAGGCGAGCAGCCCGATGCCGAACTGCCCGAGGAAGTCGGAACGGGCCTCCTGGAGTCCGTCGGCGCGCTTGGAGCTGCGGCCGATGGTGGCGAGGAGGTTGTGCACGTCCGCCTCGGTGAGGCCGACGCCGGAGTCCTCGACGCGCAGGGTGCCGCCGTCGGCGTACAGCCGCACGAGGGCGGGGGAGTCGGGCTCCTCGGCCCGGCGGGCGGTGATCGCGTCCACGGCGTTCTGCAGCAGTTCGCGCAGATAGACCTTGGGGCTCGAATAGAGGTGATGGGAGAGCAGGTCCACCAGACCGCGCAGGTCGACCTGGAACGTGTGAGGTGACTGGGATGCCTGGGATGACTGTGAGGTCTGGGAGTCCATCGTCGCAGCGCCGAGGTGGGGGAGGTGCGATCGGCGCGGGGGTCGGGCGGTCCCTGTGAGGCGGTGACCGCGGGGGATGGCCGGAGCGCGCCATCCTAGGCCTCGAACGAGCCGTCTGACCAGGGGTTTCACGAGACGTATACGGCATTGTCAGTGGCGTGGTGTGCAATGGATCTCGTGCCCGCACTGGAAGAACCACTGCAACAGCCACTGAAATCAGTGCTCGGCCCCGCCACCGCGAAGGTGATGGCCGAGCATCTCGGCCTGCGCACGGTCGGCGACCTCCTGCACCACTACCCGCGCAGATACGAGGAGCGGGGCCAGCTCACGCACCTCGCCGACCTGCCGATGGACGAGCACGTCACCGTGGTCGCCCAGGTCGCCGACGCCCGTCTGCACTCCTTCGCGTCCAGCAAGGCCCCCCGGGGCAAGGGCCAGCGTCTCGAAGTCACGATCACGGACGGCAGCGGCCGGCTCCAACTCGTCTTCTTCGGCTCGGGAGTCCACAAACCCCACAAGGAACTCCTGCCGGGCACCCGCGCGATGTTCGCCGGCAAGGTCTCCGTCTTCAACCGCCGACTGCAACTCGCGCATCCGGCGTACGAGTTGCTGAAGGGCGACGCCGAGGAAGCGGTGGAGACCTGGGCGGGCACCCTGATCCCCATCTATCCCGCCACCGCCAAGCTGGAGTCCTGGAAGATCGGCAAGGCCCTCCAGACGGCGCTGCCCAGCGCCCAGGAAGCCGTGGACCCGCTCCCCGACTCCCTCCGCGAGGGCCGCGGCCTGGTCTCCCTCCCGGAAGCCCTCCTCAAGATCCACCGCCCGCACACCAAGGCGGACATCGCGGCGGCCCGCGACCGCCTCAGGTGGGACGAGGCCTTCGTCCTCCAGGTCGCCCTGGCCCGCCGCCGCCACGCGGACGCCCAGCTCCCCGCGGTGGCCCGCAGGCCGACCCCGGACGGCCTCCTCTCCGCCTTCGACGACCGGCTCCCCTTCACCCTCACGGACGGCCAGGTGAAGGTCTCCAAGGAGATCTTCGACGACCTGGCCACGGAGCATCCGATGCACCGGCTGCTCCAGGGGGAGGTCGGCAGCGGGAAGACGATGGTGGCCCTCCGCGCCATGCTCGCCGTCGTCGACGCGGGTGGGCAGGCCGCGATGCTCGCGCCCACCGAAGTGCTCGCGCAGCAGCATCACCGGTCGATCACCGAGATGATGGGGGAGCTGGCCGAGGGCGGGATGCTGGGCGGGGCCGAGCGGGCCACCAAGGTCACCCTGCTCACCGGCTCCATGGGCACGGCCGCCCGGCGCCAGGCCCTGCTCGACCTCGTCACCGGCGAGGCCGGGATCGTGATCGGCACGCACGCGCTGATCGAGGACAAGGTCCAGTTCCACGACCTGGGCCTGGTCGTGGTCGACGAACAGCACCGCTTCGGCGTCGAACAGCGCGACGCCCTGCGCGGCAAGGGCAAACAGCCCCCGCACCTCCTCGTCATGACCGCCACCCCCATCCCGCGCACGGTCGCGATGACCGTCTTCGGCGACCTGGAGACCTCGGTCCTCGACCAGCTCCCGGCCGGCCGCTCGCCCATCGCCAGCCATGTCGTCCCCGCCGCCGACAAACCCCACTTCCTGTCCCGCGCCTGGGAGCGGGTGCGGGAAGAGGTCTCCAACGGCCATCAGGCGTACGTCGTCTGCCCCCGCATCGGCGACGAGGACGACGACCCCAGGAAGGCGGGCAAGGCCAGGAAGAAGTCCGCCGAGGACGAGGCGGAGAAGCGCCCGCCGCTCGCCGTCCTCGACATCGCGGCCCAGCTCGCCAAGGGCCCCCTCCAGGGGCTGCGGATCGAAGTGCTGCACGGCCGTATGCACCCCGACGACAAGGACGCCGTGATGCGCCGCTTCGCCGCCGGGGACACCGACGTCCTGGTCGCCACCACGGTCATCGAGGTCGGCGTCAACGTGCCCAACGCCACGGCGATGGTCATCATGGACGCCGACCGCTTCGGCGTCTCCCAGCTCCACCAGCTCCGCGGCCGAGTGGGCCGGGGCTCCGCGGCCGGTCTCTGCCTGCTGGTCAGCGAGATGCCCGAGGCCAGCCCCGCCCGCCAGCGGCTCAACGCCGTCGCCTCCACCCTCGACGGGTTCGAGCTCTCCCGCATCGACCTCGAACAGCGCAGAGAGGGCGACGTACTGGGCCAGGCCCAGTCCGGCGCCCGCACGTCCCTGCGCGTCCTCTCGGTCATCGAGGACGAGGAGGTCATCGCGGAGGCACGGGAGGAGGCGACGAAGGTGGTGGAGGCCGACCCCGAGCTGGAACACCTGCCGGGCCTGCGCACGGCCCTCGACGCGCTGCTGGACGAGGAGAGGGAGCAGTACTTGGAAAAGGGCTAGAGGTCACCGCCCAGGGGCGCGGGGAACCGCGCGACCAGCCACACTGATACCCGAAGACGCCCACGAGCAAGGACTCCAGATGACCCGCGTGATCGCCGGCGAAGCCGGCGGACGTCGACTAGCCGTCCCGCCGGGGACCGGCACCCGCCCGACCTCCGACCGCGCGCGCGAGGGACTCTTCTCCACCTGGCAGTCCCTCCTCGGCGCCCCGCTGAACGGCGAACGGGTCCTCGACCTCTACGCGGGCTCGGGCGCCATCGGTCTGGAAGCCCTCTCCCGCGGTGCCGGCCACACCCTCCTCGTGGAGGCCGACCCGAAGGCCGCCCGCGTCATCAGGGAGAACGTGAAGAACATCGGCCTCCCCGGCGCCGAGGTCAGGGCGGGCAAAGCGGAACAGATCGTCCAGACACCCGCGCCGGCGGACCCGTACGACATCGCCTTCCTCGATCCGCCCTATGTTGTCGCAGATCACGATCTTCGGGAGATTCTCCTCACACTCCGGTCGGGGGGCTGGCTCGCGCCGGACGCGCTCGTCACCGTGGAGCGCAGCACCAGAGGCGGCGAATTCGGGTGGCCGGACGGCTTCGAGGCGATCCGGGCCCGTCGCTACGGCGAGGGGACCTTTTGGTACGGTCGCGCCGCCTCTACGTGCGAAGACGCACGATGACCGGACCGGAGAGCGAGGGAACCCAGTTGCGCCGCGCCGTTTGTCCGGGGTCGTTCGACCCCATCACCAATGGACATCTCGACATCATCGCCCGTGCCTCCCGCCTGTACGACGTCGTGCACGTCGTCGTGATGATCAACCAGTCGAAGAAGGGCCTGTTCACCGTCGACGAGCGGATCGAGCTGATCCGTGAGGTGACCTCGGAGTTCGGCAACATCCAGGTCGAGGCGTACCACGGCCTGCTCGTCGACTTCTGCAAGCAGCGCGACATCCCGGCCATCGTCAAGGGCCTGCGCGCGGTCAGCGACTTCGACTACGAACTCCAGATGGCCCAGATGAACAACGGACTGTCGGGCGTCGAAACCCTGTTCATCCCCACCAGCCCCACCTACAGCTTCCTGTCGTCCTCGCTGGTCAAGGAGGTCGCGCAGTGGGGCGGCGACATCTCCCACCTGGTGCCGGGCGTCGTTCTCGAAGCGCTCACCGAGCGGCTCGGCAAGCGCTGACGGACTGACAGGGCGTCACCCGGTGTCGGGCGGGGCGGGAGTGGTCGTACAGTCGACCCGTCCGTCTCCAACACGTCGGTAGAGAGTGGCGAGCACACGGTGGACGTGCAGAAGAAGCTCGACGAGATCGTCTCCTCGGTCTCCAGCGCCCGGTCCATGCCCATGTCGGCCTCGTGCGTGGTCAACCGCGCCGAGCTGCTCACGCTGCTCGAAGAGGTGCGCGCGGCGCTGCCCGACTCGCTGGCCGAGGCGCAGGAGCTGATCGGCGGCCGGCACGAGATGGTCGAGCAGGCCCGCCAGGAGGCCGACCGGATCATCCAGACCGCGCACGCCGAGCGCGGCTCGCTGATCTCCGACACGGAGGTCGCCCGCCGCTCGCAGAACGAGGCGGACCGCATCCTCGCGGAGGCCCGCCAGGAGGCCGAGGAGATCCGCGCGGAGGCCGACGACTACGTCGACTCCAAGCTCGCCAACTTCGAGGTCGTCCTCACCAAGACCCTCGGCTCGGTCGGCCGCGGCCGCGAGAAGCTGCTCGGCACCGGCCCGGGCATCGACGACCAGGGCTACGAGGACGACGACGCCCCCGAGCGCAGCCACGACCCGGAGACCCTGCGCCGCGACGCCGACGCGTACGTGGACGTCAAGCTCGGCGCCTTCGAGGCGGTCCTCGCCAAGACCCTGGAGGCCGTGGGCAAGGGCCGGCAGAAGCTGCACGGGCGGATCGCGAGCGACGACCTCGGCGCCCTCTCCCACGACGACGAGGGCAACCCGGTCCAGCACACCAGCGACGCCGACTACCTCGCCGACCTCGCGAGCGTCACCGACACCCCGGTCCAGGCGGCCCCGCTCCAGCCCGACCAGCAGGACTACGCCCCGCAGGCGGCCTACGACTACCAGCAGACCGCCCAGCAGCAGGACCCGTACGGCTACCAGCAGCAGGGCTACGTCCAGCAGCAGGACCCCTACGGCTACCAGCAGGCCGACCCCTATGCCTACCAGGGCTACGACACCGGCCAGCAGCCCGCGTACGACCCGAACCAGATGCAGCAGGCCCAGGCCGACCCGCAGCAGAACCAGGGTCAGCAGGGCTACGCGCTCGACGAGACCAGCCTCTTCGACACCGGCATGATCAGCGCGGAGCAGCTGCGGGCCTACGAGCAGGGCCGCGGGCTGTAGCGGATCCGGGCCGGTGGCCGGGAGCGCACACCGGATTGGGCCGAGAGCGAAAGGTCCAGTATCCTGGCTCTTCGGTCGCGTGTACGTCCGCGATCACCGCTGCCCGGAAGCACCGAAGGGCAGCGCCCCATGAGCTCAGCAGACCGGAAGACAGGAATGGCTCTGAACGCCCGCCTCGACCACCGCAACCCACTCGTGTTCGACACTCACGAGCTGGGCCGGCGTCCTGGTGCGCTGCAGCGCCTGAACCGTTCGGTCGACGCTCCCAAGGATCTCGGGATCCAGGGTGTCATCGGAGTGCCGGAAGGCGCCCCGGTGGAGCTCGACCTCCGTCTGGAGTCGGTCATGGAAGGGGTGCTTGTCACAGGCACCGCCCGTGCACTGGCGAAGGGGGAGTGCGTAAGGTGTCTGGAGCCGGTCGAGCTGTCGCTCGAAGCGGACTTCCAGGAGATGTTCTCGTACCCTGACGCCGACGACCGTGGCCGTGTGAGCACGGAACCGGTCGACGACGCCGAGGAAGACGAGGACAGGCTCTTCATCGAGGACGGCCTGTTCGACCTCGAATCCGTGCTGCGTGATGCGGTGGTGCTCGCACTGCCGATGCAGCCGGTGTGCCAGGACGACTGTCTGGGTCTGTGCTCCGAGTGCGGAGTACGGCTCACGGACGACCCGGACCACCACCATGACGCCGTCGACATCCGTTGGGCGGCACTGCAGGGACTCGCCGGTTCACTCGAAGACGGCGAGAAGGACGAGATGAGCGGCGCCGAACCGGGCGTCGACGAGAAGCAGGAGAAGTAGCCGTGGCTGTTCCGAAGCGGAAGATGTCGCGCAGCAACACGCGCCACCGCCGGTCGCAGTGGAAGGCTGCGGTCACCCCTCTGGTTGCGTGCGAGCGCTGCCACGAGCCCAAGCAGCAGCACATCGCGTGCCCGTCGTGCGGCACGTACAACAAGCGCCAGGTCCTCGAGGTCTGAGCGGCTGGTGAGAGGCTCCATGTCTGACGTCAAGGCGGACTCAGTCGCCAAGAAACAGGCGGACACGGCCTCGTCCCACACGCTGTTGGAAGGGCGGCTCGGGTATCACCTCGAGTCCGCCCTTCTGGTGCGTGCGCTGACCCACCGTTCGTACGCGTACGAGAACGGCGGTCTGCCGACGAACGAGCGGCTGGAGTTCCTCGGGGACTCCGTGCTCGGCCTCGTCGTCACGGACACGCTGTACACCACCCACCCCGACCTGCCCGAAGGCCAACTGGCCAAGCTGCGGGCCGCGGTGGTCAATTCTCGTGCGCTGGCGGAGGTCGGTCGCGGTCTGGAACTCGGCTCCTTCATCCGGCTCGGCCGGGGCGAAGAGGGCACGGGGGGCCGGGACAAGGCGTCCATCCTCGCCGACACCCTGGAAGCGGTGATCGGCGCGGTCTATCTCGACCAGGGCCTCGACGCGGCCTCCGAACTGGTGCACCGCCTGTTCGACCCGCTCATCGAGAAGTCCTCGAACCTCGGTGCCGGCCTGGACTGGAAGACCAGTCTCCAGGAGCTCACCGCGACCGAGGGGCTCGGTGTCCCCGAGTACCTGGTCACGGAGACCGGCCCCGACCACGAGAAGACCTTCACTGCTGCCGCCCGCGTCGGAGGCGTCTCGTACGGCACCGGCACCGGCCGCAGCAAGAAGGAGGCGGAGCAGCAGGCCGCCGAGTCCGCC
Organism: Streptomyces sp. NPDC090083; assembly: GCF_044747445.1. Lineage (NCBI taxonomy): Bacteria > Bacillati > Actinomycetota > Actinomycetes > Kitasatosporales > Streptomycetaceae > Streptomyces > Streptomyces sp. NPDC090083. The sequence continues at coordinate 211,039 of NZ_JBIVED010000010.1, forward strand.
TGGCGGTCCATCCGGGCCGATGCGGACGAGCGCGCGGCGAAGGAGAAGGAGGCGGCTGAACAGCAGACCGCCGAGGTCTCCGTCGCGGCCGAGCAGCCTGCCGAGGGAAGCGCCGACACGTCGTCGGCGTCCGCCTGACCGAACAGCGAGACCTGAGCGCCCGTCCCCGCAGCGGGGCGGGCGCTCGGTCCATTCACCCGTCGTCACAGGGGATGTCATGCCCGAGTTGCCCGAGGTCGAGGTCGTCCGGCGGGGCCTGGAGCGCTGGGTCGCCCAGCGGACCGTCGCCGACGCCGAGGTGCTGCACCCGCGTGCCGTACGACGTCATGTCGCCGGCGCCGACGACTTCGCGCACCGGCTCAAGGGACATCGGATCGGCACCCCGAGCAGACGCGGCAAGTATCTCTGGCTGCCGCTGGAGGACACCCACCAGGCGGTGCTGGCCCACCTCGGGATGAGTGGTCAACTCCTGGTCCAGCAGCACGAGTTCCCCGACGAGAAGCATCTGCGCATCCGGGTGCGCTTCGCCGACGGGCTCGGTACCGAACTCCGCTTCGTCGACCAACGCACCTTCGGCGGGCTGTCGTTGCACGACACGACCCCGGACGGGCTGCCGGACGTCATCGCGCACATCGCGCGGGACCCCCTGGACCCTTCGTTCGACGACGAGTTGTTCCACCAGTCGCTGCGCCGCAAGCGGACGACGATTAAACGGGCCCTGCTCGACCAGTCGTTGATCAGCGGAGTCGGCAACATCTATGCCGACGAGGCCCTTTGGCGGTCCCGCGTCCACTACGAACGCCCGACCGCGACCTTCACGCGCCCGCGCACGGCCGAACTCCTGGGCCACGTACGGGATGTGATGAACGCGGCCCTCGCCGTGGGCGGCACCAGCTTCGACAGCCTGTACGTCAACGTGAACGGGGAGTCGGGCTACTTCGACCGCTCGCTCGACGCGTACGGCCGCGAGGGTCTGCCGTGCCGGCGCTGCGGTACACCGATGAGCCGGCGGGCGTGGATGAACCGGTCGAGCTACTTCTGCCCCACGTGCCAGCGGGCGCCCCGGAGCTGACCGGCCCCGCGGGGCTAGACCGCGCTCGGCGCGCCGTCGTAGCGCGTGCGGGCGGTGAGGACGTCGTCCATGCGGGACTCCACGAAGTCGACGAGGTCCTTCAGGCGTTCGGCGACGCCGTGGCCCAGCGGGGTCAGCTCGTAGTCCACGCGCGGCGGGTTGGTCGGCTGGGCCTCGCGGTGGACCAGGCCGTCCCGCTCCAGGGCGTGCAGGGTCTGCGAGAGCATCTTCTCGCTGACGCCGTCGACGCGGCGCCGCAGCTCGTTGAAGCGCAGCGAGCCCTCGTGCAGCGCGCACAGGGTGAGTCCGCCCCAGCGGCCCGTGACGTGCTCCAGGGTGCCCCGGGAGGGGCAGGCCTTCGCGAAGACGTTGTACGGGAAGCCCTGCTCGTCCGTACGCTCCTGGGTCGTGTCCATGGCGCCAGGGTACGCGAACACAGCGCTAACCGACAGGGGGCACTAACCAGCGGTTAGTGCTCCCTGTCGGCGTGCTCGGCCCGCGTTCGTTCTCAGTACCCGAAGTCCTGCGTCCACCAGGGGCCGCCGGTGCCGAAGTGCACACCGACGCCCAGGGTCTTGAAGTCGCAGTTCAGGATGTTGGCCTTGTGGCCGGGACTGTTCATCCAGGCGTCCATGACCGCGGCCGCGTCGGCCTGGCCGCGGGCGATGTTCTCGCCGCCGAGGTTGGTGATGCCGAGCTTCTCCGCCCGGTCCCACGGGGTGGCCCCGCTGGGGTCGGTGTGGTCGAAGAAGTCCTGGTCGGCCATCTGCTCGCTGAAGTTCTCCGCGAGCGTGGTCAGCGAGCTGTTGGCGGAGACCGCGCTGCAGCCGACGAGTGCGCGCTGTTCGTTGACGAGCCTGAGGACCTCGGCCTCGGCCGCCGCCTCCGTGGAGACCGTCACCGGAGGGGCGGCGGACTGCGTGGGCGTCGGGGTGGCCTTCGCCGAGGGGGCCTTGGTGGTGGGCTCCTCGGTCGGGGCGGTGGCCGCAGGCTTCTTCGCCGGCGCCTTGGTGGCCGGCGCGGTGGCCGACTTGGTCGGGGCCGCGGACGGGGAGGCCGCGCGGTCGGCGTCGCGGCTCGTGGCGGAACCGTCGTCGCGGGACTCCGCGCTGCCGGAGGTACCGCCCTGCTCGGTCGCCGAGTTGGTCGGCGAACCGGCGGCCTGCACCTTGTCCGAGCTGTTGCCGCCGCCGAGCTTGTAGTTGTCCAGCCCCGGCACGGCGCCCGTGGCGACCGCGACCGTACCGATGGCGACCGCGGCGGAGACGCCGAGCAGACCGGACTTCACCGGCGTCACGCCCTTGCGCTTGCGGCGGCGACCGCGGCCCGCGCGCGCGTCCTCGCCCCGGGCGGAGGAACCCGCCGCCTCGGGGAAGACCACGGCGTAGTCCTCCTCGGTGGCGAAGAGGTAGGCCTCGCTCTTGCGGCGGGAGTCGGCCTTGAGGCGGCTCTCGGCCTTGAGGCGGGCCTCGCTCTTCGGCGGGACCTCACCGCTGTGCGCGTGGACCTCGCGGACCCGGTGGTCGGCCGGGGCCTGGTGGAACTCGGACGGGCCCTCCGGGCGCAGGTAGGGCGCCATGCCGATCGTCGAGCCGTCGGCCGGGTTCCAGTCGAAGCGGTCGTTCCGGCCGGCGTGGTCGGAGGGGTCGTTCCAGTCGTACGAGTCATGCGGGTCGTAGCCGCTCGTGTATGAGCCGTGCGTCTCTGTGACCCCCGTGGCGCGGCCCGTGGCGGCGCGGCCGGCGGCGGAGCGTCGGTGGCGTCCCATGTCCTTGCCTTTCGTCCTTGCGGTCAACTCGTCCGTGCGGTGACCCAGCTCACTCGATCGAGTGAGTTTCATATGAGATTCATTGGGGCGGACGGTACCGCATGGCGCGTGGGGAGCAAGTGTCCGGAGGGACATTGGCCGGTTAGGTTGCAGCCATGAGCGAGGATGTTCGGATGGTCGCCTGGGTGCGAGGACGTGTGCAAGGTGTGGGTTTTCGGTGGTTTACCCGTGCCAAGGCCCTGGAGATCGGCGGCCTGAGTGGTTTTGCTCTCAATTTGGGGGACGGGCGGGTGCAGGTGGTCGCCGAGGGGGCCCGCGAGGGCTGCGAGGGACTCCTCGACTGGCTCCGGGGAGCCGACACGCCCGGGCGCGTGGACGGCGTCACCGAGATCTGGGACACACCGCGCGGCGGCTACGACGGCTTCGCGATCCGCTGAGCACACCCGGCGAAACGGCGTGGAGCGGGCCCGACCGAAGCGGAGGGACATGCCACCGGCAGCTGCCCACAGCAGAAATGGCCTGGTGGTTGCCAATGACGGCGCGCTCTGGCAGGCTCCGCACCTAAGGATGATCGCCACACCTGGAGAGGCCCCGCAGGAGTCGCAGCGCCGCCCGCTCAGGGCCGCGTGCCCCCGGGTTGCCGCCAATACGGGGTGTGATCGTGTTGACCGTCAAACTTTTTGGTGAGACTCTGAAAGCCCCGCGCACCTTAGCTGTTTGGCATGGAAGAACAGCAGAGCAAGTCCTCAGTCTGTCAAGCACCGCGGGTGCGATTCCCTCACGACCCACACCGCTTCGGTCGGTCACTCAGTGTGGAGGACCATCCATCATGGCAAAGGCGCTTCTCGGTTACGTCGGCGGCTCCGACCCGCGACTCCTCGCCGAGATGCGACGGCTCCAGCAGCGCGTCCAGGACCTGGAATCCGAGCTCGTTCGGATCCAGGAAGAGAACGACGCGCTGACGGCTGCCGCAACTCACGATTCGCTTCTCGAGCTCGACGCACGCCAGGCAGAGCCCGCGCTCACCTGATCACTGCGACGCACCACATGACACGCAGTGGTCGGGCGGCCTGCTTCAACCACTAAGTTGTCAGAGTTTGCAAGGGACGCTTCGGCGTCCCTTCTTTCTTTCCCCCGTACGCCTCCACCCTCTTTAACGTTTGGTGTGCCCTGCACGTTCACGGGCGAAACCGCGGGGAACCGGACGTTCATGGAGAGAGCGAGCGGCGGACGGTAGAGTCCAGCGGCGTGCACCTCAAGGCCCTGACCCTGCGGGGGTTCAAGTCGTTCGCCTCGGCGACCACGCTCCGGTTCGAGCCGGGCATCACGTGCGTCGTCGGTCCGAACGGCTCGGGCAAGTCCAACGTCGTGGACGCGCTCAGCTGGGTCATGGGCGAACAGGGCGCCAAGTCGCTGCGCGGCGGCAAGATGGAGGACGTCATCTTCGCCGGCACCACCGGCCGTCCCCCGCTGGGCCGCGCCGAGGTGTCCCTGACCATCGACAACTCCGACGGGGCGCTGCCCATCGAGTACGCCGAGGTCACCATCACGCGGATCATGTTCCGCAACGGCGGCAGCGAGTACCAGATCAACGGCGACACGTGTCGCCTCCTGGACATCCAGGAACTCCTCTCCGACTCCGGCATCGGCCGCGAGATGCACGTCATCGTCGGGCAGGGCCAGCTCGACTCCGTGCTGCACGCCGACCCCATGGGCCGCCGCGCCTTCATCGAGGAGGCGGCCGGGGTCCTCAAGCACCGCAAGCGCAAGGAGAAGGCGCTCCGCAAGCTGGACGCGATGCAGGCCAACCTCGCGCGCGTGCAGGACCTCACGGACGAACTCCGCCGCCAGCTCAAGCCCCTGGGCCGCCAGGCCGCCGTCGCCCGCCGCGCCGCCGTCATCCAGGCCGACCTGCGCGACGCCCGCCTGCGCCTGCTCGCCGACGACCTCGTACGCCTGCGTCAGGCGCTGAACACCGAGATCGCCGACGAGGCCGCGCTGAAGGAACGCAAGGAGGCCGCCGAGCTGGAGCTGCGCAAGGCGGTCCAGCGCGAAGGCCTCCTGGAGGACGAGGTGCGGCAGCTCACGCCGCGTCTCCAGCGGGCCCAGCAGACCTGGTACGAGCTGTCCCAGCTGGCCGAGCGGGTGCGCGGCACGGTCTCGCTGGCCGAGGCGCGGGTCAAGAGCGCGACCTCGGCCTCCCCCGAGGAGCGGCGGGGGCGCGACCCCGAGGACATGGAGCGCGAGGCCGCCCGGATCCGTGAGCAGGAGGCCGAACTCGAAGCGGCTCTGGAAGCGGCCGAGCACGCGCTGGAGGACACCGTCGCCCACCGCTCCGAACTGGAGCGCGAGCTGACGGCCGAGGAACGCCGGCTGAAGGACGTGGCCCGTTCCATCGCCGACCGCCGCGAGGGCCTCGCCCGGCTCAACGGCCAGGTCAACGCGGCCCGTTCCCGCGCGGCCTCCGCCCAGGCCGAGATCGACCGCCTCGCCGCGGCCCGCGACGAGGCGCAGGAGCGAGCGGTCACCGCCCAGGAGGAGTACGAGGCGCTCCAGGCCGAGGTCGACGGCCTCGACGCCGGCGACGCCGAGCTCACCGAGCGGCACGAGGAGACCAAGCGCCTGCTGTCCGAGGCGGAGGCCGCGCTGACGGCGGCCCGGGAGGCGGCCACCACGGCGGAACGCGGCCGAGCCGCCACCCAGGCCCGCCACGAGGCCCTCGCGCTGGGCCTGCGCCGCAAGGACGGCACCGGGATACTGCTGGGCGCACAAGACAGGCTCACCGGTGTTCTGGGTCCGGCGGCGGAGCTGCTGACGGTGACCCCGGGCCACGAGGTGGCCCTCGCGGCGGCCTTCGGCGCGGCGGCGGACGCCATCGCCGTGACGACCCCGGCATCGGCGGCGGACGCGATCCGCCTGCTGCGCAAGCAGGACGGCGGCAGGGCGGCGCTGCTGCTGGCCGGAGCCCCGGACGATTCCGCACCGGGCACGGCCACGCCCCGATCGGGCGCGGGGAACGGCGCGACCGGCCAGGACGCGTCCGCGGACGCCGGCCGGCGTTCCGCGGCGGATCTGGTCCGCGGCCCCGCGGACCTCATGCCCGCGGTCCGCCGCCTCCTCCGCGACTACGTGGTGGTCGAGACCCTTGAGGACGCCGAACAACTCGTATACAGGCACCCCGAGTTGACTGCGGTCACCGCCGAAGGCGACCTCCTCGGCGCCCACTTCGCCCACGGCGGCTCCGCGGGCGCCCCCAGCCTCCTCGAAGTCCAGGCCTCCGTCGATGAAGCCGCCGCCGAACTCGAAGAACTGGCCGTCCGCTGCGAGGAGTTGGCCGCCGGTCAGCAGACCGCGGCCGAGCGCCGCAAGGAACGTGCCGCGCTGGTCGAGGAGTTGGGGGAGCGCCGCAGGGCCGCCGAGCGCGAGAAGTCGGCCGTGGCACAGCAGCTGGGGCGCCTCGCGGGACAGGCGCGGGGCGCCGCGGGCGAGGCCGAACGATCCGCCGCTGCCGCCGCACGGGCGCAGGACGCCCTCGACAAGGCGGTGGAAGAGGCCGAGGTACTGGCTGAACGGCTCGCTGTGGCCGAGGAGATGCCGGTCGAGGAGGAGCCCGACACCTCCGTGCGGGACCGGCTTGCCGCCGACGGGGCCAACGCCCGGCAGACCGAGATGGAGGCGCGGCTCCAGGTCCGTACGCACGAGGAGCGGGTCAAGGGCCTCGCGGGGCGGGCCGATGCGCTGGACCGGGGGGCCCGCGCCGAGCGGGAGGCGCGGGCGCGGGCCGAGCAGCGGCTCGCACGGTTGCGGCACGAGGCCGGGGTCGCGGAGGCCGTGGCCTTCGGGGCACGGCAGCTGCTCGCGCACGTCGAGGTGTCCCTGCGCCGCGCCGACGAGGAGCGCACCGCCGCCGACGCGGCGAAGGCGCGCCGTGAGCAGGAGCTGACCGCCGCCCGCAACCAGGGCCGCGACCTCAAGGGCGAGCTCGACAAGCTGACCGACTCCGTGCACCGGGGAGAGGTGCTCGGTGCGGAGAAGCGGATGCGGATCGAGCAGCTGGAGACCAAGGCGCTGGAGGAGCTGGGCGTCGAGCCGGCGGGGCTGATCGAGGAGTACGGGCCGCATCAGCTCGTGCCGCCCTCGCTCGCCGCCGAGGGCGAGGTGCTGCCCGACGACCCGGAGGACCCGCGCAACCAGCCCCGGACCTTCCACCGCGCCGAGCAGGAGAAGCGGCTCAAGTCAGCCGAACGGGCGTACCAGCAGCTGGGAAAGGTGAACCCGCTCGCGCTGGAGGAGTTCGCGGCGCTGGAGGAGCGGCACAAGTTCCTGAGTGAGCAGCTGGAGGACCTCAAGAAGACCCGCGCCGACCTGCTTCAAGTGGTGAAGGAGGTCGACGAGCGCGTCGAGCAGGTCTTCACCGAGGCGTACCGGGACACGGCCCTGCAGTTCGAGGGCGTCTTCAGCAGACTGTTCCCGGGTGGCGAGGGCAGGCTGATCCTGACCGATCCCGACAACATGCTCACCACGGGTGTGGATGTGGAGGCCCGCCCGCCCGGCAAGAAGGTCAAGCGGCTCTCCCTGCTCTCCGGCGGTGAGCGGTCGCTGACCGCGGTGGCCCTGCTGGTGTCGATCTTCAAGGCGCGGCCCAGCCCCTTCTACGTGATGGACGAGGTCGAGGCGGCCCTCGACGACACCAACCTCCAGCGGCTGATCCGGATCATGCAGGAGCTCCAGGAGGCTTCGCAGCTGATCGTGATCACCCACCAGAAGCGGACGATGGAGGTCGCCGACGCGTTGTACGGCGTCTCCATGCAGGGCGACGGAGTGTCGAAGGTCATCTCGCAGCGCCTTCGCTAGAACCCCCTTGATTGTTCAACTCTTGAACGCTTGGCTGTCACGCCTGGGGTCACATGCCGGGGTCATCTCACAGGGGACCCCCTATTGACTTCGACACTTGAAGGCATAGTCTCTCCCACGTTGCTTTTACCTTCAGGTGGTGGGCAGCAGGAAGCTGTGCGCCACTGGAAGGGTCGCCCCCCACCCCGGCGGCGTTGCCGGTGGCCCGAGGAGTTACACGTGACCAGCACTGCGCAGGCACCTCAGTCAGGAGCCGGGTCGGCTCATCCCGAACATCTCGGGCACGTCATCTTCATCGCGGCGGCGGCCGCGATGGGCGGCTTCCTCTTCGGATACGACAGTTCCGTGATCAACGGCGCCGTCGAGGCCATCCGCGACCGCTACGACGTGGGCTCCGCGGCCCTGGCCCAGGTCATTGCGATCGCCCTGATCGGCTGTGCGATCGGCGCCGCGACCGCGGGCCGGATAGCGGACCGTATCGGCCGTATCCGCTGCATGCAGATCTCCGCGGTGCTGTTCACGATCAGTGCCGTGGGTTCGGCGCTGCCCTTCGCGCTGTGGGACCTGGCGTTCTGGCGGGTGATCGGCGGGTTCGCCATCGGCATGGCCTCGGTCATCGGCCCCGCCTACATCGCCGAGGTCTCCCCGCCCGCCTACCGGGGACGGCTCGGCTCCTTCCAGCAGGCCGCGATCGTCATCGGCATCGCGATCTCGCAGCTGGTCAACTGGGGTCTGCTGAACGCGGCCGACGGCGACCAGCGCGGCAAGCTCATGGGCCTGGAGGCCTGGCAGGTCATGCTCGGCGTCATGGTGATCCCGGCCGTCCTCTACGGCCTGCTCTCCTTCGCGATCCCCGAGTCCCCGCGCTTCCTGATCTCGGCCGGCAAGGTGGGCCGCGCCCATGACGTGCTTCGTGAGGTCGAGGGCGACGACGTCGACCTGGACGCCCGGGTCGCCGAGATCGAGCTCGCGATGAAGAGCGAGCACAAGTCGACGTTCAAGGACCTGCTCGGCGGTGGCGGCTTCTTCTTCAAGCCGATCGTCTGGGTCGGCATCGGCCTGTCGGCCTTCCAGCAGCTCGTCGGCATCAACGTCGCGTTCTACTACTCCTCGACGCTGTGGCAGTCCGTCGGCGTCGACCCGACGCAGTCGTTCTTCTACTCCTTCACGACGTCGATCGTGAACATCATCGGCACCGTGATCGCGATGATCTTCGTGGACCGGATCGGCCGCAAGCCGCTGGCCCTGATCGGCTCGGCCGGCATGGTCGTGGGTCTCGCGCTGGAGGCCTGGGCCTTCTCGTACCACCTCGTCGACGGCAAGCTGCCCTCCGCGCAGGGCTGGACCGCGCTGATCGCGGCCCACGTGTTCGTCCTGTTCTTCGCCCTGTCCTGGGGTGTCGTGGTCTGGGTGTTCCTCGGCGAGATGTTCCCCAACCGGATCCGTGCCGCCGCCCTGGGTGTCGCCGCCTCCGCGCAGTGGATCGCCAACTGGGCCATCACCGCGAGCTTCCCGTCGCTGGCCGACTGGAACCTCTCCGCGACCTACGTGATCTACACGGTGTTCGCCGCGCTCTCCATCCCGTTCGTCCTGAAGTTCGTGAAGGAGACGAAGGGCAAGAAGCTGGAGGACATGGGCTGACGAAGCCCCCGAGGACCGGGTCCCGCGCACCGGGACCCAGCGACTCGGGGAGACGGGCTCCATCCCCCGCCGCCCGTCTCCCCGAAACCCTCCCTCACCAGATGAGGACGCCGCCGCCGATCCCCCGGGCCCGGAGAGCGGCGGCCTCGATGTTGTCCAGCCGGCTGCCGACGAGATCGGACCGCTCCCCGACCGCCGCGGCGAGGGCTTCCAGGTGCTCCCGGAGCAGCGCCGTCTCGCGCAGGAACTCCGGCACGTCCGGCGCCTCGACGTACAGGTCGCCGGAGGCCAGCACGGGAAGGTAGGTGGCGCCCAGCGCACGGACGGGCGCCGAGCCCCACACGGTCTCGCGCCAGTCCTCGGACCCGGCCGCGTCGTTGCATCCCTCCGGGACGTCGAGCACCTTCCACCGGCCGTCCGCGTCACGCAGGAACACATCCACAGCCAAGGTCATGACCGCAGTGGACCACCGGTGGCGCGGCCGGTCCACCGGTTCCGGGTAAAGGTCACCCTCCGGGCAGGGGTCACCCTTCGAGCCGCGGCAGCACCTGTTCCGCGAACAGCCGCAGGCTGCGCCACCCCTCCTCCACCGGCATCCCGCCCGCCAGCGGATGCAGGACGAGGTTGTCGAGCCCCAGCGCCACGCACTGGTCCGGCGTGAGGATCCGGTACACGCCCTCCGCGCGCAGCTCCGCCACGGTCGTCGCCCCCGACTTCACCGCCGAGCGGATCTCCCCGGACTGCCAGGAGGCGTAGGTCCGTGCCTCGTGCAGGAAGTGCGCCCCGTACTCGGCCCAGGTCCGGTCCGGGTCCTCGGCGATGTGCAGCAACGGCGTCTCCGCCCCCGGCATCATCGTCCAGCCCTCGGTGCCGTACTCGACGAGCCGGTCCTTGTAGTACGCCTCCAGGTCGGGCAGGTGCGCGCTGGGGAAGAACGGCAGGCCCAGGCGGGCGGCCCGGCGGGCGGCGGCCTTCGAGGAACCGCCGACCAGCAGCAGGGGGTGCGGGTCGGAGAGGGGGCGCGGGGTGACCCGTACGGTACGGCCGCGGTACTCGAACTCCTCGCCGGACCAGGCCTTCACGAGCGTCTCCAGCAGCTCGTCCTGGAGCCTGCCCCGGCGCTTCCAGTCCACGTCGAACTGGGCGTACTCCTCGGGCCGGTAGCCGATCCCGGCCACGGTCACCAGCCGGCCGCCGCTGAGCAGGTCGAGCACGGCGATGTCCTCGGCCAGCCGCAGCGGGTCGTGCAGCGGGCCGATGACCGCCGACACGGTCACCGCGATCTGCCGGGTCGCGCCGAACACCGCGCCCGCGAAGGCGAAGGGCGAGGGCAGCCAGTTGTTGGCGACGCCGTGGTGCTCCTCCGTCTGCACGGTGGTGATCCCGTGCTCGTCGGCGTACGCGGCCATCTCCAGGGCGGCCCGGTAGCGGGCGCTGAGCGAGGCGGGGGTGGCACCGGGTTCGACCAGGTTGAAGCGTACGACCGAGACGGGCATGGGAGGTCCCCCTTCGGGTGCGGCGGGGTCGTGTGTGCTGGGGGACGGTAGCTGACGAGGCGTCAGATGGCCATGGCCGCGACCGCCGCCGTCCGGGGCTCCGGGCTCCCCGGCGCGTGCGGGTCCGGGCGCGCCCGCGCTGGGCCCCGGCGAGGCCCATGGCTGATACTGGGTGGGTTATGGAAACCGTCATCCTTGCTGTAGTCATCGCCGTGGTCGTGCTCGGTGCGCTCGGCGGGCTCGTCGTCGGCAGCCGGCGCAAGAAGCCGCTGCCCCCGCCGCCCACCTCCGTGCCCGACATCACCGCCCCGCCGGCCGAGCCGCACGTCGGCGACGAGGCCGAGACCCCGCGCGACGAAGCGCGCCGGACCATAGAGGAGGTGGATCTCCCGGACGGTTCGGCCCCGGTCGCCGTCGAGGAACCCCCCGCACCGGACGTCCCCGTCCTGGAAGTCCCCGAGCCGACCGCCGGACGGCTCGTCCGGCTCCGCTCGCGGCTGTCCCGCTCACAGAACGCGCTCGGCAAGGGGCTGCTCACGCTCCTGTCCCGCGAGCACCTCGACGAGGACACCTGGGAGGAGATCGAGGACACCCTCCTCACCGCCGACGTCGGCGTCGCCCCCACCCAGGAACTGGTCGACGGGCTGCGCGCCCGGGTGAAGGTGCTCGGCACCCGTACCCCGCAGGAACTGCGCACGCTGCTCCGCGAGGAGCTGCTCAAGCTGGTCGGCACCGACATCGACCGGACCGTGAGGACCGAGCCCGAGGGCCGCAAGCCCGGCATCGTGATGGTCGTCGGGGTCAACGGCACCGGCAAGACCACCACCACCGGCAAGCTCGCGCGCGTGCTCGTGGCCGACGGGCGGACCGTCGTGCTCGGCGCCGCCGACACCTTCCGGGCCGCCGCGGCCGACCAGCTGCAGACCTGGGGCGAGCGGGTCGGTGCCCACACCGTGCGCGGGCCCGAGGCCGGTGACCCCGCCTCCGTCGCCTTCGACGCGGTGAAGGAGGGCAAGGAGATGGGGGTCGACGTCGTCCTCATCGACACGGCCGGGCGGTTGCACACGAAGACCGGGCTCATGGACGAGCTGGGGAAGGTCAAGCGGGTCGTGGAGAAGCACGCGCCGCTCGACGAGGTGCTGCTGGTGCTCGACGCCACGACCGGCCAGAACGGCCTGGTGCAGGCCCGCGTCTTCGCCGAGGTCGTCGACATCACCGGGATCGTGCTGACGAAGCTCGACGGCACGGCCAAGGGCGGCATCGTGATCGCCGTGCAGCGGGAGCTGGGAGTGCCGGTGAAGCTGATCGGGCTCGGTGAAGGGGCGGACGACCTGGCGCCGTTCGAGCCGGAGGCGTTTGTTGACGCCCTTATCGGCGACTGACGTTCCGCGGGTCCGGTCGTCCTCCGGCTGCCGGTCCGCGGGGGCTGGTCGCGCCGTTCCCCGCGCCCCTGACGGGGTGCTGACGTCGGCCCCTGAGTGCGAAGTGCCCCTCTCCGGCGCGGAGAGGGGCACTTCGTCGTCCACTGCCTACGAGGGCACTACGCGCGCGACCTGTGCGCCACGTACGCCAGGGTGCCCAGAAGCAGGCGGGCCGCCGGGGGTCTGGTCGCCGAGTCGAGGGCGGGGGAGCGGAGCCAGGTGACCGGGCCCAGGCCCGCGCGGTCCGAGGGCGGGGCGGTGATGTGGGTGCCCGGGCCGAGGCCCCGGAGGTCCAGGGAGGTGGGGTCGTCCCAGCCCATGCGGTAGAGGAGGGTGGGGAGTTCGGCGGCGGCGCCGGGGGCGACGAAGAACTGGGCGCGGTGGTCGGGGGTGGCGGTGACCGGGCCGAGCGGGAGGCCCATGCGCTCCAGGCGGGCCAGTGCGCGGCGCCCCGCGGGCTCGGCGACCTCGATCACGTCGAACGCGCGGCCCACCGGCAGCATCACCGCGGCGCCGGGCAACTCGGCCCAGGTGTCGGTCACTTCACCGAGGGTGGCGCCGGCGCGCACCTCCGGCGCGAAGGTCAGTGGGTGCGCGCCCGGCGTACGGCATGCCGTGTCGCCGCAGGAGCACGCGCCGCCGGCGGCCCGCGCGCCCGCGACCACGTCCCAGCCCCAGAGGCCGGTGAACTCGGCCACGGCCGTGCACTCCGACGTGCGGCCGCGGCGGCGCGTGCCGGAGCGGATGTCGCGGATGGCCCGGCTGCTGCCGATCGTGAAGCCCATGCCCCCTCCAACGGGTCCAACGCACCGGTGGTTACGAGACGGATTCGTAACGTCACTCTGTGTCTACGCCTGCCCCGCACCGCGTGGTCCAGACGGCGTCCGGGGGCACCCCGGGTGGTGCACTCGACGGCACGCGCCCCTGCGCGCACCGCTCCGCCCACTTCCGGTCGTCCTATGTCAAGTGAATCGTGCGCGGGCAACCGTAGGTTCATTCGAAGGGGTGGCGAATGGTGGCGTTTCCGCGATCGCCGTGGCTGGACGGGTGATCGTAGGATTACTTTGAGTGCACAAGCCCCCGGGGCACATGCACTCGTGGGTATGCCGGAGGCAACTCGTCATCTCGTTCGAAGGGTGACAAGTGCGGGACGGGAAGCCGTGTTTACCGGCATTCTGATAGGGCTTGGCGCACAGCGGCGACAAGTGGTTCCAGGGATGGGGGCGTTCCAGTGGGCGGCAACGGCGGAAGCGGGACAACCGCGACCAGTACGGAGAAGCGCCCCAATGAGCTGCTCGGCTCGTGGTTCGTGCGCAGCGGCTGGTCCAAGGGTGAGCTCGCGCGGCAAGTGAACCGCCGGGCACGGCAGTTGGGGGCCAATCACATCTCCACGGACACCTCGCGGGTGCGCCGCTGGCTGGACGGCGAGAACCCGCGCGAGCCGATCCCGAGGATCCTCTCGGAGCTGTTCTCCGAGCGCTTCGGCTGCGTCGTCTCGGTCGAGGACCTGGGCCTGCGCGCGGCCCGCCAGGCGCCCTCCGTGTCCGGCGTCGACCTGCCGTGGACGGCCCCTCAGACGGTGGCCCTGCTCAGCGAGTTCTCGCGCAGCGACCTCATGCTGGCCCGGCGCGGCTTCCTCGGCGCCTCGCTGGCCCTGTCGGCCGGTCCTTCCCTCATCGAGCCCATGCAGCGCTGGCTCGTCCCCGGCGCCTCGACCCAGCAGCCGGAGCCCGAGTCCGCGAGCGCCTCGCGGCACCAAGGGCGGCTCTCCCGGCCCGAGTTGGAGCTGCTGGAGTCCACCACCGCGATGTTCCGCAAGTGGGACGCCCAGTGCGGCGGCGGCCTGCGCCGCAAGGCGGTCGTAGGACAGCTGCACGAGGTGACCGACCTGCTGCAGGAGCCTCAACCCGAGGCCACCACACGGAAGTTGTTCAAGGTCGCCGCCGAACTCGCCGAGCTGGCCGGGTGGATGTCGTACGACGTGGGGCTCCAGCCCACCGCCCAGAAGTACTTCGTCCTCGCCCTGCACGCGGCCAAGGAGGCGGGGGACAAGCCGCTCGGGTCGTACGTCCTGTCCAGCATGAGCCGGCAGATGATCCACCTCGGGCGGCCCGACGACGCGCTGGAGCTGATCCACCTCGCGCAGTACGGCAGCCGGGACTGCGCGAGCCCGCGGACCCAGTCGATGCTGTATGCGATGGAGGCCCGCGCCTACGCCAACATGGGCCAGCCCGGGAAGTGCAAGCGGGCCGTCCGGATGGCCGAGGACACCTTCGCGGACGTCCACGACTGGGACGACCCGGACCCGGACTGGATCCGCTTCTTCTCCGAGGCCGAGCTGTACGGGGAGAACTCGCACTCCTATCGCGACCTCGCCTACGTCGCCGGCCGCAGCCCCGCCTACGCCTCGCTCGCCGAACCGGTCATGCAGCGGGCGGTGGACCTCTTCGCCAAGGACGACGAGCACCAGCGGTCGTACGCGCTCAACCTCATCGGCATGGCCACCGTGCACCTGCTGCGGCGGGAGCCCGAGCAGAGCGCGGTGCTGGCGACGGAGGCGATGACCGTCGCCAAGAAGGTGCGCTCCGAGCGCGTCAACACCCGTATCCGCAAGACCGTCGACACCGCGGTCCGCGACTTCGGCGAGCTGGCCGAGATCGTCGACCTCACCGAGCGGCTCGCCGTCGAGCTGCCGGAGACCGCCGAAGCGGTCTGACACCCGAACCCCGGCCGCGGCCGGCCCTCCCGAACAGCCCGACTCGGCTCCCCCATGCCAGGTCATCGGAAGGCCGACCGCGGCCGGTCCTGTTCCGCCGCCGACCGGTCCCGGCGCGTCCCCGCTCGTATTCGAAAGACCCGCCGCGCCATGGTCCGCGACGCCGGTCCCCGGCCGGAAACGCCCGGGGCGCCGGACGGCTCCCGGCCCGGCCCCGCGGCGCGCCGAAGGGGCCGTGCCCCATGCCCCGGCGCCCCCGCGCCGGGCCGCCGGGAGGCGGGCCGCGGCCGGTTTCCCGCCACGCGAAAAGGTTGCGCCACGATAACGATCGCGCGGCCGGAGATCCGGCGGTTCATCGACGCGTAACACGTACGGCGCCTTCGTCACCCCGGCGAAACAACGAGGGGCTTCGACCGAAACCGCGCTGCGCCAATCTCATGGCGCATAACCGGACCCCCCGCCTTGACCGGACCGCATCCAGGCTTCGCCCGCACGGGGCCGTACAACCGACGAGGAGACGCCGATGGCATCAGCCGCCATCACGCTTGCCGCTGAGGCACCCAAACTGTCCTCCGCGAACACAGGCTTCATGCTCATCTGTTCCGCCCTGGTGCTGCTCATGACACCGGGACTCGCCTTCTTCTACGGAGGCATGGTCCGCGTCAAGAGCACCCTGAACATGCTGATGATGAGCTTCGTCAGCATCGGGATCGTCACCATCTTGTGGGTGCTCTACGGCTTCTCCCTCGCCTTCGGTTCGAGTAACGGCTTCATCGGCTACAACTCCGACTGGCTGGGGATGAGCAACGTCGGACTGACGGAGCTCTGGGACGGCTACACCATCCCGATCTTCGTCTTCATGGTCTTCCAGATGATGTTCGCCGTCATCACCCCCGCCCTCATAAGCGGTGCCATCGCCGACCGCGTGAAGTTCTCGGCCTGGGCGCTCTTCGTCGCCCTGTGGCTGACGATCGTCTACGTCCCGGTCGCCCACTGGGTGTGGGGCGCCGACGGCTGGGCCTACAAGCTCGGCGTGATCGACTTCGCCGGTGGTACGGCCGTCCACATCAACGCCGGTGCCGGCGCCCTCGGCGTCATCCTGGTCATCGGCAAGCGCGTCGGCTTCAAGCGCGACCCCATGCGCCCGCACAGCCTGCCGCTGGTCATGCTCGGCGCCGGTCTGCTGTGGTTCGGCTGGTTCGGCTTCAACGCCGGATCGTGGCTCGGCAACGACGACGGCGTCGGCGCGCTGATGTTCGTCAACACCCAGGTCGCCACCGCCGCCGCCATGCTCGCCTGGCTCGCCTACGAGAAGATCCGGCACGGCGCGTTCACCACGCTGGGCGCGGCCTCGGGTGCCGTCGCCGGTCTGGTCGCGATCACCCCGTCCGGTGGCGCTGTCTCCCCGGTCGGAGCGATCGCCGTCGGCGTCATCGCCGGTGTCGGCTGCGCCGCGGCCGTCGGCCTGAAGTACAAGTTCAACATCGACGACTCCCTCGACGTCGTCGGCGTCCACATGGTCGGCGGTATCCTCGGCTCCCTCCTGATCGGCCTCTTCGCCAGCGGCAAGGGCCAGTCCGACGTGCAGGGCCTCTTCTACGGCGGAGGCATGCACCAGTTCTGGATCCAGTGCGCCGGTGTCTTCGCGGTCCTCGCCTACTCCCTGGTCGCCTCCGCGATCCTCGCCTTCCTCCTCGACAAGACCATCGGTATGCGGGTCACCGAGGACGAGGAGATCGCCGGCATCGACCAGGCGCAGCACGCCGAGACCGCATACGACTTCAGCGGTGCCGGCGGCGGCCTCGGCAGCAGCTCCGTGGCCTCCGTCCCGCAGACGAAGAAGGTGGACGCATGAAGCTCATCACCGCCGTCGTCAAGCCTCACCGGCTCGACGAGATCAAGGAAGCCCTCCAGGCCTTCGGGGTCCACGGTCTGACGGTCACCGAGGCGAGCGGCTACGGTCGTCAGCGGGGACACACCGAGGTCTACCGGGGTGCCGAGTACACGGTCGACCTGGTCCCCAAGATCCGCATCGAGGTGCTGGTCGACGACGACGACGCCGAGCAGCTGATCGACGTCATCGTGAAGGCCGCCCGTACGGGCAAGATCGGTGACGGCAAGGTCTGGTCCCTCCCGGTCGAGACGGCCGTCCGGGTCAGGACCGGCGAGCGCGGACCGGACGCGCTCTAAAAGGAAACAGGACAGGAGTCGCTGGGTGACGAGTACGGACGTGCGCAAGGATGCAGAGGACTCCGGACCCAGCGGCTACGCGGCGGCCCGGCTGCGCCTCCTCACCGAGGGGGCGCGGTCCGGGCCGCCGCGCCGTGCGGCCCTCGCCGAACTGACCGACGACTGGCTGACCGGCCTCTTCACCGCCGGATCCGAGACGCTCAAGGGCGTCTCCCTGGTCGCGGTCGGCGGCTACGGCCGCGGCGAACTCTCCCCGCGCAGCGACCTCGACCTGCTCCTCCTGCACGACGGCGGCGACTCCGGCGCGGTCGCCGCGCTGGCCGACCGCATCTGGTACCCGGTCTGGGACCTCGGTCTCGCCCTCGACCACTCCGTCCGCACCCCCGCCGAGGCCCGCAGGACCGCGGGCGAGGACCTCAAGGTCCAGCTCGGCCTCCTCGACGCCCGCCACATCGCGGGCGACCTCGGCCTGACCGCCTCGCTGCGCACGGCCGTCCTCGCCGACTGGCGCAACCAGGCGCCGAAACGCCTCCCCGAACTCCAGGAACTCTGCGCCGAACGCGCCGAGCGCCAGGGCGAGCTGCAGTACCTCCTGGAACCCGACCTCAAGGAGGCCCGCGGCGGACTGCGCGACGCCACCGCGCTGCGTGCCGTGGCCGCCTCCTGGCTCGCCGACGCCCCGCGCGAGGGGCTCGCCGACGCCCGCCGCGCCCTCCTCGACGTGCGCGACGCCCTGCACCTGACCACCGGGCGCGCCACGGACCGGCTCGCGCTCCAGGAGCAGGACCAGGTCGCCGCCGAGCTGGGCCTGCTCGACGCGGACACCCTGCTGCGGCAGGTCTACGAGGCGGCGCGTGTCGTGTCGTACGCCAGTGACGTCACCTGGCGTGAAGTGGGGCGCGTGCTGCGCTCCCGGGCCGTGCGGCCGAGGCTGCGCGCCATGCTCGGCGGGGGCGCGAAACCCGCCACCGAGCGCTCCCCGCTCGCCGAGGGCGTGGTCGAGCAGGACGGCGAGGTGGTGCTCGCCCGCGCCGCGCGCCCCGAGCGCGACCCGGTCCTCCCGCTGCGTGCCGCCGCGGCCGCGGCCCAGGCCGGACTCCCGCTCTCGCTGCACGCCGTACGGCGCATGGCGGCCGGGGTGCGCCCCCTGCCCACGCCGTGGCCCGCCGAGGCGCGCGAGCAGCTGGTGACACTGCTCGGTTCCGGACAGCCCACGGTGGAGGTGTGGGAGGCGCTGGAGGCGGAGGGCCTGATCACCCGGCTCCTGCCGGACTGGGAGCGGGTGCGCTGCCGCCCGCAGCGCAACGCCGTGCACATCTGGACCGTCGACCGGCACCTCATCGAAACCGCCGTCCGCGCCTCGGAGTTCGCCCGCCGCGTCAGCCGCCCCGACCTCCTCCTGGTCGCCGCGCTACTGCACGACATCGGCAAGGGCTGGCCCGGCGACCACTCCGTGGCCGGCGAGATCATCGCCAAGGACGTGGCCGCCCGCATCGGCTTCGACCGCGCCGACGTCGCCGTACTCGCCACCCTCGTACGCCATCACCTGCTGCTCATCGAGACCGCCACCCGGCGCGACCTGGAGGACCCGGCCACGGTCCGTTCGGTCGCCGAGGCGGTCGGCACGACCGGCACCCTGGAACTGCTGCACGCGCTGACCGAGGCGGACGCGCTGGCCACCGGACCGGCCGCCTGGTCCTCCTGGCGGGCCGGCCTCGTCACCGAGCTGGTGAAACGCGTCGCCGCCGTCCTCTCCGGGGACGCCCCCGAGGAGCCCGAGGCGGGCGCCGCCACCGCCGAACAGGAACGCCTCGCGATCGAGGCCGTCGCGACCGGCGGCCCGGTCCTCGCCCTGCGCGCCCAGACCGAACCCCCGTCGGAGGACGAGCCCGCGGGCGACCCCGAACCCCTCGGCGTGGAGCTGCTGATCGCCGTACCCGACCAGCCGGGCGTGCTGCCCGCCGTCGCGGGCGTCCTGGCGATGCACCGCCTGACGGTCCGCACGGCGGAGCTGCGCGCGCTGGACCTGCCGGACGGCGTGGAGGGTTCCGTCCTGCTGCTCAACTGGCGGGTCGCCGCCGAGTACGGCTCCCTGCCCCAGGCCGCCCGGCTGCGCGCCGATCTCGTACGCGCCCTGGAGGGCTCCCTGGACATCGCGGGCCGCCTCGCCGAACGCGACGCCGCGTATCCGCGCCGCCGGGGTGTCGTCGCCCCCGCCGCCCGCGTCACGGTCGCCCCGGCCGCCTCCCGGCACGCCACGGTCATCGAGGTGCGCGCGCACGACGCCCCGGGTCTGCTGCACCGGATCGGCCGCGCCCTGGACGACGTGGGCGTCCGGGTCCGCAGCATGCACGTGTCGACGCTGGGCGCCAACGCGGTCGACGCCTTCTACGTGACGACCGCCGACGGCGTCCCGCTGGTGGGCGACGAGGCGGTGTCGGTGGCGCGGAAGCTGGAGGAGACCCTGCGGGCCTGAGCCCGTCCCGGCTTTCCGCCCCGCAGGCGGGGACGATTCGCTTGCGCGGCCGGATACCCTGGAAGACGCTCACACTGCCCCCGACTCCGAGGACCGACGCCGCCGTGTTCGATACTCTCTCCGACCGCCTCTCAGCGACCTTCAAGAATCTGCGTGGCAAGGGGCGTCTGAGCGAGGCGGACATCGACGCCACCGCGCGCGAGATCCGTATCGCCCTCCTCGAAGCGGACGTGGCGCTGCCGGTCGTACGGGCGTTCATCAAGAACGTCAAGGAACGCGCCCTCGGCGCCGACGTCAACAAGGCGCTGAACCCGGCCCAGCAGGTCCTGAAGATCGTCAACGAGGAGCTCGTGACGATCCTCGGCGGCGAGACCCGCCGCCTGCGCTTCGCCAAGAACCCGCCGACCGTGATCATGCTCGCGGGCCTGCAGGGTGCCGGCAAGACGACCCTCGCGGGCAAGCTCGGCAAGTGGCTCAAGGACCAGGGCCACTCGCCGCTGCTCGTCGCCGCCGACCTCCAGCGCCCGAACGCGGTGAACCAGCTGAGCGTCGTCGCCGAGCGGGCCGGCGTCGCCGTCTACGCGCCCGAGCCGGGCAACGGGGTGGGCGACCCGGTCAAGGTCGCCGAGGACTCCATCGAGTTCGCCAAGTCCAAGGTCCACGACATCGTGATCGTGGACACCGCCGGCCGCCTCGGCATCGACCAGGAGCTGATGCGGCAGGCCGCGGACATCCGTGACGCGGTCTCGCCGGACGAGATCCTCTTCGTCGTCGACGCGATGATCGGCCAGGACGCGGTCAACACCGCCGAGTCCTTCCGCGACGGCGTCGGCTTCGACGGCGTGGTGCTCTCCAAGCTCGACGGCGACGCCCGCGGTGGCGCGGCCCTGTCGATCGCCTCGGTCACCGGCAAGCCGATCATGTTCGCGTCGAACGGCGAGAAGCTCGACGACTTCGACGCCTTCCACCCGGACCGGATGGCCTCCCGCATCCTCGACATGGGTGACCTGCTCACCCTCATCGAGCAGGCGGAGAAGACGTTCAGCCAAGAAGAGGCCGAGAAGATGGCCTCCAAGCTGGCGTCCAAGAAGGGCCAGGACTTCACCCTCGACGACTTCCTGTCCCAGATGGAACAGGTCAGGAAGATGGGCAGCATCAGCAAGCTGCTCGGCATGCTCCCCGGCATGGGCCAGATCAAGGATCAGATCAACAACCTGGACGAGCGGGACGTCGACCGTACGGCCGCGATCATCAAGTCGATGACCCCGGCCGAGCGCGCCGAGCCGACCATCATCAACGGCTCGCGCCGCGCCCGTATCGCCAAGGGCTCCGGCGTCGAGGTCAGCGCCGTGAAGGGCCTGGTCGAGCGGTTCTTCGAGGCCCGCAAGATGATGTCCCGCATGGCGCAGGGCGGCGGGATGCCCGGCATGCCGGGGATGCCGGGCATGGGCGGCGGCCCCGGCCGCACCAAGAAGCAGCCCAAGCAGGCCAAGGGCAAGCAGCGTTCGGGCAACCCGATGAAGCGCAAGCAGCAGGAGCTGGAGGAGGCCCGGCGCCGCGAGGCCGGAGCGGCCGGTGGCGGCAACGCGTTCGGACTGCCCGAGCAGGGCGGCCAGGACTTCGAGCTGCCGGACGAGTTCAAGAAGTTCATGGGCTGACGGCCCGTGGTCCGAGCGCCGGAGGCCCACGGGCCGACCGCCGCTCCACGTCGCCGAGGGCGCCCTTCTCCGGAAGGGCGCCCTCGGCGCATCCTGGGCGTGCCGACGCCTGGCCCGTGTCGTAACTTGCCGATATGACCAACCCCGCGCCGCCGCGCAAGTCGCCCGACCAGCCCTGGCGTACCGAGGGCACCCCGGACGAGCCCCCGAAGCCGTCGCCGGGCGGGAAGAAGATGCGCGGCAGCTGGTGGAGCCTGATCCTCACCGCGCTGGTCGTGTACCTGATCGCCAACCTGATCCTGTCGTTCTTCAACGAGGGCGACGAACCGACCATCTCGTACACGGAGTTCAGCAAGCAGGTCGACGCGGGCAACGTCACCAAGATCTACGCCAAGGGCAACGCGATCCAGGGCCAGCTCAAGAAGGAGCAGAAGAACCCGGACGGCGACGGCAAGTACACCAAGTTCGACACCGAGCGGCCGACCTTCGCGGACGACCAGCTCTGGGAGGACCTGACCAAGCACGACGTCACCGTCACGGCGGAACCGGTCGTCCAGCACCGCAGCTTTCTGGCCAATCTCCTGATCTCGCTGGCCCCGATGCTGCTCCTGGTCGTCCTCTGGCTCTTCATCGCGCGCCGGATGAGCTCCGGGATGGGCGGCGCGGGCGGCATGCTCGGCCGCAAGGCCCCGCCCAAGCCCGTCGAGCTGGAACCCGGCAAACAGCGCACGACCTTCGAGGACGTGGCCGGCATCGACGAGGTCGAGGGCGAGCTGAACGACGTCGTCGACTTCCTCAAGAACCCCGACGAATACCGCAGGATGGGCGCCAAGATGCCCCGGGGCGTCCTCCTCGCGGGACCGCCCGGCACCGGGAAGACACTGCTCGCGCGGGCGGTCGCGGGGGAGGCCGGGGTGCCGTTCTTCTCGGCGTCGGCCTCCGAGTTCATCGAGATGATCGTCGGTGTCGGTGCCTCACGCGTGCGTGAACTGTTCGCGGAGGCCCGCAAGGTGGCCCCCTCGATCATCTTCATCGACGAGATCGACACCATCGGCCGGGCCCGCGGCGGCGGCTCCGGGATGGGCGGTCACGACGAGCGCGAGCAGACCCTGAACCAGATCCTCACCGAGATGGACGGCTTCTCCGGCTCCGAGGGCGTCATCGTCATCGCGGCCACCAACCGCGCCGACGTCCTGGACCCGGCGCTGACCCGTCCCGGCCGCTTCGACCGGGTGGTCGTGGTCTCCCCGCCCGACCGGGGCGGACGCGAGGCGATCCTGGAGATCCACACCCGTCAGATCCCGCTCGCGAAGGACGTGAACCTCGCCCAGGTCGCCCGTACGACCCCGGGCATGACCGGCGCCGAACTCGCCAACCTCGCCAACGAGGCCGCCCTCCTCGCCGTCAAGCGCAAGCAGAGCGAGGTCACCCAGTCCGACCTCTCCGAGGCGCTGGAGAAGGTCCAACTGGGCGCGGAACGACCGCTGGTGATGCCCGAGCAGGAGCGCCGCCGCACCGCCTACCACGAGAGCGGCCACGCCCTCCTCGGCATGCTCCAGCCCGGCGCCGACCCGGTCCGCAAGATCACCATCGTCCCGCGCGGGAGGGCCCTCGGCGTCACGCTCTCGACACCGGACTCCGACAAGTACGCCTACACCGAGGAGTACCTGCGCGGCCGCATCATCGGCGCCCTCGGCGGCATGGCCGCGGAACAGGTCGTCTACGGCGTGATCACCACCGGTGCCGAGAGCGACCTCGAACAGGTCACCAACATCGCGCGCGGGATGGTCGCCCGCTGGGGCATGAGCGAGCGCGTCGGCCGCCTCTCCGCCCTCCCCAACGACGCCCAGCAGGCCTACGGCCTCGCCGCCGCGCCGCAGACCCTGGACGTGATCGACGACGAGATGCGCCGCGTCGTCGACGAGTGCTACGACGAGGCGTGCCGCAAACTCCGCGACCACCGCGGCCAGCTGGACTCCCTCGCGGCGGCCCTCCTGGAGAACGAGACCCTGGAGGAGACGGACGCGTACCGCATCGCGGGCGTGACACGCCTCTTCAAGGAAGAGCCGTAGTCCTCCTCAGGTCGTACCCGCGCCGAGTCCTCCTCAGGTCGTACGCGCGATCAGATACCGGA
Organism: Streptomyces sp. NPDC090083; assembly: GCF_044747445.1. Classification (NCBI taxonomy): domain Bacteria; kingdom Bacillati; phylum Actinomycetota; class Actinomycetes; order Kitasatosporales; family Streptomycetaceae; genus Streptomyces; species Streptomyces sp. NPDC090083. The sequence continues at coordinate 234,465 of NZ_JBIVED010000010.1, forward strand.
AGACGTTCGGCATCCACACCGTCCCGTCCTGCCGACGATACGGATGCAACGCCTCCGCCAACTCCTTGTCCACCTGCGCCCGATCCGTCGCGACGATCGCCGCGTCGAAGAGTCCCGTCGACAGCAGTCCCCTCACACCGCTCTCCACATCCGCGTACCCGAAGGGGCACGCCACCCGGCCCGAGCCGTCCGGCCGGAGCCCCGCGCGCTGGGCGACCACCTCCAGGTCGTCGCGGAGCACCGGGCGCGGGCTGCCCGTACCGCGCAGCGGGTCCGCCAGCCTGGTCGCCACCCGCAGCACGGACGAGGTCGCACAGCGCTCCGGCGGACCCCAGCCCGCCAGCACCACGGGCGCCCCGCGCGCGGCGAGCGGCGTCGCGGCGGCGAGCGTGTCACCGAGCCCCTCCGCGTCGCCCGCGAGACACCCGATGGGCTCGAAAGCGGTCACCAGGGTGTACGCGGGCGTCTCCGCGTCGGCCGCGTCCCTGGGAGAGCCGTAGACGAGCCGGGTGCGGGCACGCGCGCGTGGGGCGTGTGCGTCCGGGAGCAGGCGCTCCCGGGCCAGGGTCAGCCGCTCGGGGGAGAAGTGCTCGACCCCGGTGACCGTCGCGCCTCTGGAGGCCGCCATCAGCAGGGCGAGCCCGGAGCCGCAGCCGAGACCGAGCAGCCGGGTGCCGGTCCCCACCTCCAGTCGCCGGTAGACGGCTTCGTAGAGCGGCACCAGCATCCGCTCCTGGATCTCGGACCAGTCACGCGCGCGTGCCCCCAGGTCCACCCGGGGCACGGGCCCCGTATGTGGCAGGTACTGCCGCACGAGCGTAGGTGTCATCGAAAGCGCCCCAATCCGCCGAGAGTTGTGTCCGTGCCCGTTTCCGAGGCCCCCCGTGATGTGCGCCCGCACTTCCCCCGTATGCCAGCAAACTCCGCACGCGCTACGGCGTCCAGGGGTTGTGGGCCCCCGCTTGTGGCCGGCCCGTGGGAGTGGCGAGAATTCACATGACGGCAACGTGGGCCCGTACGATCTCGCCATGGCTAAGGCACCCGTACTCACCCCGCGGGCGGACGACTTCCCCCGCTGGTACCAGGACCTGATCAGCAAGGCCGAACTGGCCGACAACGGACCGGTGCGCGGCTCCATGGTCATCCGACCGTACGGGTACGGCATCTGGGAGCGGATGCAGGCCGAGATGGACGCCCGCATCAAGGAGACGGGCACCGAGAACGCCTACTTCCCGCTGCTGATCCCGCAGTCCTACCTCGCCCGCGAGGCGGACCACGTCGAGGGCTTCGCACCCGAGCTGGCCGTGGTCACCCACGGCGGCGGCAAGGAGCTGGAGGAGCCCGCGGTCGTCCGGCCCACCTCCGAGATGATCATCAACGAGTACTTCGCGAAGTGGGTGCAGAGCTACCGCGATCTGCCCCTGCTGATCAACCAGTGGGCCAACGTGGTCCGTTGGGAGCTGCGCCCCCGCCTGTTCCTGCGCACCAGCGAGTTCCTCTGGCAGGAGGGCCACACGGCGCACGCGACCTACGAGGAGGCGCGCGACTTCGCCGCGCACATCCACCGCCGGGTGTACGAGGACTTCATGGTCAACGTCCTCGCGATGGACGTCGTACCGGGCCGCAAGACGGCCAAGGAGCGGTTCGCCGGAGCCATCAACACCCTCACCCTGGAAGGGATGATGGGCGACGGCAAGGCGCTGCAGATGGCGACCAGCCACGAGCTGGGCCAGAACTTCGCGAAGGCCTTCAGCACGCAGTACCTGTCGCGGGAGGGCAAGCAGGAGCTGGTCTGGCAGACCTCCTGGGGCTCGACCACGCGCATGATCGGCGCCCTGGTGATGATGCACGGCGACGACGACGGACTCCGGGTGCCGCCGCGGCTGGCGCAGATCCAGGTCGTCGTCCTCGCGATCAAGGGCGACGAGGCGGTTCTCGCCAAGGTCCGCGAGATCGGGGCCCGGCTGAAGGCGGCGGGCCTGCGCGTCCGCGTCGACGACCGCACGGACGTCCCCTTCGGGCGCCGGGCCGTCGACTGGGAGCTCAAGGGCGTGCCGGTACGGATCGAGGTCGGACCCCGCGACCTGGAGAACGGCACGGCGATGCTGGCCCGCCGGATCCCCGGGGGAGGCAAGGAGTCGGTCGCGATCGACGCACTCGTAGACCTGCTTCCCGTGGTCCTGGAGGAGGACCAGGCGCTGCTGCTGACGCAGTCGCGCGAGCGGCGCGAGGCGCGGACCTCGGAGGTGTCGACGGTCGCGGAGGCCGTCGAGGCCGTGAGCGCGGGCGGCTGGGCGCGCATTCCGTGGGCGACGCTCGGCGAGGAGGGCGAGGCCGAGCTGGCCGAGCACGCGGTGACCGTGCGGTGTCTGGTCGCCGAGGACGGGTCGGTCCCGGACGCCGACGGGGCACCCGGTAACGTCGCGGTCGTCGCGCGCGCTTACTGAAGTGACGCCCCTCCGGGGGAGAGCGGCCGAAACGCCTCTTGCGCACCGGCGGAGTGCGGCTCGCCCGGCGTGTGGACACCGTCTACGCGCCGGGTCGTACAGACGGCTACGCACCACCTTGTGATGAGCTGTGAGGCTTCTCCGCAGATCAGCGCACCCGCCCTCCTCCGGACGCATCAGCGGCAACTGACGGGTACGTGCAAATTATTTGGGATGCCCCGGAATCGGAACACAGGGGCACTCCGGCTCGTTGTCATTACGTGAGCACGACACAGACACCACCTGTTCTCGCCGCAGAGCTGGCAGAGGCGTGGGCCGACATTCAGCGGTACCACCCCGAGCTGCCCGATCTGGCCGCGCCCGAGTCCCTGATCGGAGAGTCGTCGTCCGCCTGCGGACACGAGCTCTCCTTCGAGCGACTGCTGCATGAGGCAGTCCATGGCATCGCCGCTTCGCGCGGCGTGCGCGACACGTCCCGCGCCGGCCGCTACCACAACCGCAGATTCCTCGCGATCGCCGAGGAGCTGGGCCTGGACCACCCCGACGAACCGCATCCCAGCAGCGGCTTCTCACTGGTCCAGCTCAACCCCGAGGCCAAGCGGCGCTACCGGCCGACGATCGAGCGCCTCCAGCGCGCGCTCAAGGCCCACACCGTCGCCACCTCGGCCGACACCTCCCGTACGTTCCGCGGCCCGGCCGCCCGGCACGGCTCGTCCGGTGGCGGTGTCCGCGTCAAAGCGGTGTGCGACTGCGGTCGTAACGTGCGGGTCGTCCCGTCGGTGCTGGCCCAGGCGCCGATCGTGTGTGGGGGCTGCGGCAAGCCCTTCCGCATTCCGGAGGCCGTGGCGGCCTGAGGACGCGGCTGCTCGTGGCAGCCGCATCCCGCGGGCCGGGTTGCGCACACCCGCGCCGGTCACCTCCCGGCGCCGGGTGTCGCTTCCGCGTGGGCGGGGGCAGGCGGGGGCCTGCTCCCCGGTCGGGCGGACCGCCAGGGTGTGGCACAATGGCTAGCTGTACTCGACAGCCGCACAGGAACCCTCTCGCCTCCGGCTGACGCGTCCATCGGGCACTCGGGTACCGCAACCCCACGCGGCCGTCTCGCCGTGCCCAACCACGTCAAAACCAGGAGAACCCACTCCCGTGGCAGTCAAGATCAAGCTGAAGCGTCTGGGCAAGATCCGTTCGCCTCACTACCGCATCGTCGTCGCCGACTCCCGTACCCGCCGTGACGGCCGGGCCATCGAGGAGATCGGTCTGTACCACCCGGTGCAGAACCCCTCGCGCATCGAGGTCGACACGGACCGCGCGCAGTACTGGCTGAGTGTCGGCGCCCAGCCGACCGAGCCCGTCCTCGCCATCCTGAAGCTCACCGGCGACTGGCAGAAGTTCAAGGGCCTGCCGGCCCCGGCTCCGCTGCTCGTGGCCGAGCCGAAGGCGGCGCGCCCGGTGTTCGACGCCCTCGGTGGCGACGACACGGGCAAGGGTGAGGCCATCACCCAGAAGAAGAAGGCTGAGAAGAAGGACGAGGCTGCCGCCGAGTCCGAGTCGACCGAGGCCTGAGCATGCTCGAGGAGGCTCTCGAGCACCTCGTGAAGGGCATCGTCGACAACCCCGACGATGTGCAGGTCGCCTCCCGCGACCTGCGTCGTGGGCGCGTGCTGGAGGTCCGGGTGCACCCCGAAGACCTCGGCAAGGTGATCGGCCGCAACGGCCGCACCGCTCGCGCTCTGCGCACCGTCGTGGGTGCCATCGGCGGCCGAGGTGTCCGCGTCGACCTTGTCGACGTCGACCACGTTCGCTGACGTTTATCGAAAACCGGCTCGGGCCGGGGAGGGCCACTGGCCGTCCCCGGCCCGATCTGCATGAAACAGGAGATGTGGACACGTGCAACTGGTAGTCGCACGGATCGGCCGTGCCCATGGCATCAAGGGCGAGGTCACCGTCGAGGTACGCACCGACGAGCCCGAGCTGAGGCTCGCGCCCGGCGCCGTCCTGTTCACGGACCCCGCCCCGACGGGACCGCTCACCATCGAGACGGGCCGCGTCCACAGCGGCCGGCTCCTCCTCCGCTTCGAGGGCGTCGGCGACCGCACCGGCGCCGAGGCCCTGCGCAACACCCTCCTGATTGCCGAGGTCGACCCGGAGGAGCTGCCCGAGGAGGAGGACGAGTACTACGACCACCAGCTGATGGACCTCGACGTCGTCACCAAGGACGGCGAGGAGATCGGCCGGATCACCGAGATCTCGCACCTGCCCTCCCAGGACCTCTTCATCGTCGAGCGGCCCGACGGCAGCGAGGTGATGATCCCCTTCGTGGAGTCGATCGTCGTCGAGATCGACCTGGAGGAGCAGCGCGCGGTCATCGACCCGCCGCCCGGGCTGATCGACGACCGGGCGGAGATCGTGTCCTCCCGGGACGACTCCCCGGAGGAAGCCTCGTCCCGGGACGCCGACGCATGAGGCTCGACGTCGTCACGATCTTCCCCGAGTACCTCGACCCGCTGAACGTCTCCCTCGTCGGCAAGGCACGCGCGCGTGGACAGCTGAACGTGCACGTGCATGATCTGCGCTCCTGGACGTACGACCGCCACAACACGGTCGACGACACCCCCTACGGCGGCGGCCCCGGCATGGTCATGAAGACCGAGCCCTGGGGCGACGCCCTGGACACCGTCCTGGCCGACGGCTACGAGACGGGCTCCGGTACGCCCGCGATCGTCGTGCCCACGCCCAGCGGACGCCCCTTCACCCAGGAACTCGCCGTCGAGCTCTCCGAGCGGCCCTGGCTGGTCTTCACCCCCGCCCGCTACGAAGGCATCGACCGGCGCGTGATCGACGAGTACGCGACCCGGATGCCCGTCTACGAGGTGTCCATCGGCGACTACGTGCTCGCCGGCGGCGAGGCGGCCGTCCTGGTCGTCACGGAGGCCGTGGCACGGCTGCTGCCCGGTGTCCTGGGCAACGCCGAGTCCCACCGCGACGACTCCTTCGCGCCCGGCGCCATGGCCAACCTCCTGGAGGGGCCGATCTACACCAAGCCGCCCCAGTGGCGCGGCCAGGGCATCCCGGACGTGCTGCTCAGCGGCCACCACGGGAAGATCGCCCGCTGGCGGCGCGACGAGGCGCTCAAGCGCACGGCCGCCCACCGCCCGGACCTGATCGAGCGCTGCGAGCCGAAGACCTTCGACAAGAAGGACCGCGAGATGCTCTCGATCCTCGGCTGGGCACCGGACCCCGAAGGGGCCGCCCACGGCCGATTTTGGCGCAGGCCGGACGGCATGGAAGAATAGGTCGCTGTTGTGCGACGTCCGGCGTGCGCCCCTGCCACAGGGGGACATGACGCCCGCCCCGACACGCACAGCGTCCTTCCTCCACCCAACTCCCGTCGGTGACCTGTGGCATCGATGAAGAAAGCAGACGACATGTCCCACCTGCTCGACATCGTCGACAGCGCCTCGCTGCGCACCGACGTCCCGGCCTTCCGCCCGGGTGACACCGTCAACGTCCACGTCCGCGTCATCGAGGGCAACCGCTCCCGTGTGCAGCAGTTCAAGGGCGTTGTCATCCGTCGCCAGGGCGCCGGTGTCCGCGAGACCTTCACGGTCCGCAAGGTCTCGTTCTCCGTCGGCGTCGAGCGCACCTTCCCGGTGCACACCCCGATCGTCGAGAAGATCGAGCTCGTGACCCGTGGTGACGTCCGTCGCGCGAAGCTGTACTACCTCCGTGACCTGCGCGGCAAGGCCGCGAAGATCAAGGAGAAGCGCGACAACTGAGGTCGCGACGGCGTTCTCATCGGGGCCGGATAACATCTGGCTCCGATGGACACCGAAGCACAGCACACGGAGCGCGACCGCTCCTCCCGCCCTTCCGACTCCGAGGACACCTCGGACCCGGCAGGACCGGAGGGACGGTCGCGTTTCGCGTTGGTCTCGCGTGCCGCCGAGTGGCTGCCCGGCGGCCGGATCACCCTGACCGTCCTGGTCTGCCTGGTGTTTCTGCTGCTGCTCAACACCTTCCTGCTGCAGCCGTTCCAGATTCCCAGCGGATCCATGGAATCCGGATTGAGGATCGGCGACCGCGTTCTCGTAAATAAGTTGGCGTACCGTTTCGGTGCTCAGCCGCGGCGTGGAGACATCGTCGTGTTCGATGGCACCGGCTATTTCGGGGACGCCGACTACATCAAGCGCGTTGTAGGTGTGGGGGGAGACCACGTGCTCTGCTGCGACGAGAAGGGGAGGCTCCAGGTGAACGGGCGGTCTGTCGACGAGACGGCGTTCCTGTACCCCGGTGACACCCCCTCCAGCGTGGCGTTCGACGTCGTGGTGCCCGACGGCACCCTCTTCGTGCTCGGTGACCATCGCAGCGACTCACGTGACTCCCGGGACCACCTGGGCGATCCGGGCGGAGGCATGATCCCTGTTGGTGACGTCATCGGACGGGCCGATTGGATCGTCTGGCCCGCCGGCCACTGGACCCACCTCGTCCGGCCCGACGCCTACGCGCGCGTACCCGCCGCGGACGGCGCCCATGGGTAACCGCGGCAAACCGCGCGGCGCGGCACCGGGCGGCTCCTTCGGGAACGAGAACCTGCTGCCGACCGGCTCCCGGCGCGCGGGCGCGTCCGCACCCACCGGGGGAGGCGGCCGCAGCCGGGCCGAGCGGCGCAAGCTCCAGCGCAAGGTCAAGCGGCGCCGACGGCGGTCCGCCGTGCGGGAGATACCTCTCCTGGTCGGTGTCGCCGTCCTCATAGCCCTCGTCCTGAAGACCTTCCTCCTTCAGGCGTTCGTGATCCCGTCGGGTTCCATGGAGCAGACGATCCGCATCGGGGACCGTGTCCTGGTCGACAAGTTCACCCCGTGGTTCGGCTCCGAGCCCAAGCGCGGTGACGTCGTCGTCTTCCACGACCCGGGCGGCTGGCTCGCGGACGAGCAGACCACCAAGAAGAACGACCCCATCGTCGTCAAGCAGGTCAAGGAGGGCCTCCAGTTCATCGGCCTGCTGCCGTCGGACAACGAGAAGGACCTCATCAAGCGGGTCATCGGCGTCGGCGGCGACCGCGTCAAGTGCTGTGACACACAGGGCCGGGTGACCGTCAACGGCGTGCCGCTGACCGAGGGCGACTACCTGTATCCCGGGAACGCACCGTCCGAAACTCCGTTCGACATCACCGTCCCCAAGGGCCGGCTGTGGGTGATGGGCGACCACCGGGGCAACTCGGCCGACTCACGGGCCCACCAGAACACCAGCTACGGCGGCACGGTCCCGCTCAGCCTGGTGGTGGGACGGGCCAAGGTGATCGCCTGGCCCATGGGGCACTGGACCAGCCTGGACGAACCTAAAACCTTCGCATCGGTTTCCCACTCCGTGTCGGGGACGACCGCCGGTCCCGAACTGTCGCATAGGGTTGCCCCGGTCGATCCGAACGGATCGGTCCAACTCCCGAGCCCTGCGGAACTCCCGCTCGTTATGGGAGTGGTGGGCCTGCGCCGAGGATGGGGCAGGCGGCGGCACAGAGTAAGGAGTTGGCGTGGGGGATGTGGCGGTTGGCGCACGGTCCGGACACGACGGCGAGGAGCACCACGGACGTCCCGTGGAAGCACCCGCCCCGGCCGCGGACAGCGCCGTGACCTCCGGGAGTGACTCCGGAGCGGACGTGGACGGTACGGCGCCGGGCGACGCGACCCGCACCGAGGAACAGGGGCCGGGCGACCGGACCCCCCAGCCGAAGAAGCCGCGCTCCTTCTGGAAGGAGCTGCCGATCCTGGTCGTCATCGCGCTCGTCCTCGCGCTGCTGATCAAGACGTTCCTGGTGCAGGCGTTCTCCATCCCCTCGGACTCGATGCAGAACACCCTCCAGCAGGGCGACCGGGTCCTGGTCGACAAGCTCACCCCGTGGTTCGGCTCCAAGCCCGAGCGCGGCGAGGTCGTCGTCTTCCACGACCCGGACGACTGGCTGGCGGGCGAACCCGCGGCGAACCCCAACGCCCTCCAGACGGTGCTCAGCTGGATCGGCCTGATGCCGTCCGCCCAGGAGAAGGACCTCATCAAGCGGGTCATCGGCGTCGGCGGCGACACGGTCTCCTGCAGCGGCACGGGCCCGCTGATGGTCAACGGCAAGGCGCTGAACGAGCCGTACGTCTACCCCGGCAACACCCCGTGCACCAACGACGACCAGGGCGGCCAGTTCACCGTCAAGGTCCCCAAGGGCGACATCTGGGTGATGGGCGACCACCGGCAGAACTCGCGGGACTCGCGCTACAACCAGTCCGACAAGCACCACGGCATGGTCCCGGTGAACGAGGTCGTCGGCCGCGCGATCGTCAAGGCCTGGCCCGTCAACCGCTGGGGCACGCTGCCGATCCCGGACACCTTCGACCAGGCGGGCATCAACACCCAGGCCTCCGCCTCCCGCCTGCTCACGGCCGCCCCGGAGGGCCTCGCCCTCATCGGTGTGCTGCCGCTGGTCCTGTGGCGCCGCAAGCGCTCGGGCAAGGACGAGTAAAGGGCTTGTAGAGCTTCTGACCATGGTCCCGGAGGAAGGGCTGACCACCCTCGGTACCGCCGGGTAGGGTGCGGACCCATGGGTGGCGAGAGCGCAACACGTACGGCCCCGCGTACCGGCGGTGGCACAGGCAGGGGCCCGGTGGGCAGCCGGACCGGACAGCGGTTGTCCGGACTGGCCGTCGCGCTGGGTCTTGTGCTGTTCCTCGGCGGATTCGGCTGGGGAGCGGTCGTCTACCGGCCGTACACGGTGCCCACCAGCTCGATGACGCCGACCATCGCCATGGGCGACCGGGTGCTGGCGCAGCGGATCGACGGCAGTGAGGTGCGCCGGGGCGACGTCGTCGTGTTCACCGACAAGACCTGGGTGACGAACGCCCCCGTGGTCAAGCGCGTGGTCGCGGTCGGCGGGGACACCGTCTCCTGCTGCACGAACGGCAAGCTGGTCGTCAACGGCAAGCAGATCACCGAGGGCTACCTCAAGGGCGGCGCGGTCGAGGACAAGACCATCCCCGAGGTGAAGGTCCCCAAGGGCCGCCTGTTCCTCCTCGGTGACGAACGACAGGGCTCCCTGGACTCCAGCGCCCACCTCACGGACGTGGCCGGCGGCACCGTCGCGAGCAGCGCCGTGGGCGCCCGCGTGGACGCCGTCGTCTGGCCCATGAAGGGCATGCTGGAGCGCCCCACCGGCTTCGAGCCCCTCGGGAGCCTCTCCCACCCCGGCCCGCTGGGCGTGATCCTCGCGGTCATCGTCGTCGGCGCGGTCCTCGTCCTCGGCGGCGGTGCCTACGGCCCGATCGCCAAGCTCGCGGCCGGCCGCCGCGCCCGCACCCGGACGGGGCCCGCCGGTGCCCGCTGAGGCCACCGAGGAGGGCTCCCACGACGACTCGTACGACGGCGGACTGCGCAGGGTCGCCCGGGTCGTCCTGCTCGACCCGCAGGACCGCATCCTGCTGCTCCACGGCCATGAGCCGGACGACCCGGCCGACGACTGGTGGTTCACCCCGGGCGGCGGCCTGGAGGGCGACGAGACCCATGAGGAGGCCGCTCTGCGGGAACTCGCCGAGGAGACCGGCATCACCCGGGTGGAACTCGGCCCGGTGCTGTGGACGCGGACGTGCTCCTTCCCGTTCGCGGGCCGTCGCTGGGACCAGGACGAGAGGTACTACCTGGCCAGGACGGCCGCCACGGCCGACGGGGTGCCCGGCGCCACCGGCCTCACCGAGCTGGAGCGGCGCAGCGTCTCCGGAGCGCGTTGGTGGACGTGCCGGGAACTGGACCTGGCGCATGAGACGGTGTATCCGACCAGACTCGCCGAGCTGCTCCGCAGGCTGCTCGACGAAGGTCCCCCGGCCGGGCCCGTGACCCTGGACACCGAAATCGTCTAGGGGCTGGCGGGACTGGCGCACAATGGTGGGATCGCACGGGTGAAGGGGAACATGCCATGAGCGCCGAGGACCTCGAAAAGTACGAGACCGAGATGGAGCTGAAGCTCTACCGGGAGTACCGCGATGTCGTCGGTCTGTTCAAATACGTGATCGAGACCGAGCGGCGTTTCTACCTCACCAACGACTACGAGATGCAGGTGCACTCGGTCCAGGGCGAGGTGTTCTTCGAGGTGTCCATGGCGGATGCCTGGGTGTGGGACATGTATCGGCCGGCTCGCTTCGTGAAGCAGGTCCGCGTGCTCACGTTCAAGGACGTGAACATCGAGGAGCTGAACAAGAGCGATCTGGAGCTGCCGGGCGGCTGACGGCGGCAACCCGCCGCGAGGCTGTCGCTCGTGCGGGTGACGGAGTTCTCCACAAGCACCGAACGGTCCACCAAGATCCACTTGGTGGACCGTTCCGCGTGACGGTGGGTGCCGGAGGTGGTGCCGACATGAACGCACGCAGTGCACTCGGCAGGTTCGGCGAGACGGTGGCCGCACGACGGCTGACCGCGGCCGGCATGACGGTCCTGGAGCGCAACTGGCGCTGTGGCAGGACCGGCGAGATCGACATCGTGGCGCGGGACGGCGACGTCCTGGTGGTCTGCGAGGTCAAGACCCGGCGGGCGGGCGCCTTCGAGCACCCGATGGCCGCCGTCACACCCCAGAAGGCGCAGCGGCTGCGAGGCCTCGCCGAGCGATGGATCCACGCGCACGGCGGAGCCCCGCCGGGAGGGGTCCGCATCGACCTGGTGGGTGTCGTCGTGCCCCACTGCGGCGGGCCCCTGGTCGAGCACGTCCGGGGGGTGGTCTGAGATGGGGTTCGCTCGTACGTGTTCGGTGGCGCTGGTGGGCGTCGAGGGCGTGGTCGTCGAGGTGCAGGCCGACCTCGAACCGGGTGTCGCCGCGTTCACCCTGGTGGGACTGCCCGACAAGAGCCTGACGGAGAGCAAGGACCGGGTGCGGGCCGCCGTCGTCAACTCGGGCTGCGCCTGGCCGCAGAAGAAACTGACGGTGGGCCTGAGCCCGGCGTCGGTCCCGAAGAGCGGAAGCGGCTTCGACCTCGCCGTGGCGGCGGCCGTACTCGGTGCCGCCGAGCGCATCGATCCGCGCGTGCTCGCCGACATCGTGATGATCGGGGAACTCGGCCTGGACGGACGGGTGCGGCCGGTCCGGGGCATCCTGCCCGCCGTCCTGGCCGCCGCGGACTCCGGCTATGAGCAGGTCGTCGTCCCGGAATGCGCCGCCGCCGAGGCGTCCCTCGTGCCCGGGGTGTCCGTCCTGGGCGTGCGCACCCTGCGGCAGCTGATCGCCGTCCTCGCCGACGAACCCGTGCCCGACGAGGACCCGGACGAGCTGGGTCGCCCGGACCCGCTGCTCGCCGGGCTGCGCCTGCCCGGCACGGGCGCGGCCACGGGGATGCACAGCGCGGGCGCGTCCCAGCACGACCCGGGGCACGATCTCTCCGACGTCGTCGGACAGTTCTCGGCCCGGACGGCGGTGGAGGTCTCGGCGGCCGGTGGCCACCACCTGTTCCTCGAAGGCCCGCCGGGTGCCGGGAAGACGATGCTCGCGGAGCGGCTGCCCGCGATCCTGCCCCGGCTCGGCCGGCAGGAGTCGCTGGAGGTCACGGCGGTCCACTCGGTGGCGGGCCTGCTGCCCCCGGGCAAACCCCTGATCGACATCGCCCCCTACTGCGCCCCGCACCACTCGGCCACGATGCAGGCCCTCGTCGGGGGCGGGCAGGGGATCGCGCGGCCCGGGGCGGTGTCGCTGTCGCATCGAGGGGTGCTCTTTCTGGACGAGACGCCAGAATTCAGCGGCCAGGCCCTGGACGCGCTGCGGCAGCCGCTGGAGGCCGGGCACGTGGTGATCGCGCGCAGCGCCGGCGTCGTGCGGTTCCCGGCGAGGTTCCTGATGGTGCTGGCCGCCAACCCCTGTCCGTGCGGCCGTTTCTCGCGGACCGACGACCTGTGCGAGTGCGCGCCGACGTCCATCCGCCGCTACCAGGCTAGGCTCTCCGGCCCGCTGCTCGACCGGGTGGACCTGCGGGTGGAGGTGGACCGGGTCACCCGGGACCAGCTCACCGGGCGCGGTTCGCGGGGCGAGTCCACGGCCACGGTCGCGGACCGGGTGCGGGCGGCCAGGGAGCGGGCGGCGGCGCGGTTCGCGGACACACCCTGGCGCACCAACAGCGAGGTGCCAGGCCGCGAACTGCGCACCCGCTGGCACGCCGAGCGCGGGGCGATGGACGAGGCCGAGCGCGGCCTGGAGCGAGGCGTGCTCACCGCGCGCGGACTCGACCGGGTGCTGCGCGTGGCCTGGACGGTCGCGGACCTGCTCGGCCACGACCGCCCCGGCGCGACCGACGTCGCCCTCGCACTCCAACTCCGCACGGGCGTACCACGAGGCGTGCCGATGGCCATCGGGGCGCTCACGTGACCGGGCGCGACGGGCTGGACGGCGAGGTCGTCCCGGGTGCGGGAGGGGGCTGGGACGTGACTGCGGAGGGTGGATCGGATGCCGGGTTCCGGGCGGGGCGCGGAGGGGGCCGGCATGGGAGTGCGGAGGGTGGACTGGATGCCGCGCTTCCCGACGCTGCGGGGAGGGAGCGGCGGGTGCACCCGGACGGCGAGCCCGACGCCGGCTTCCTCGCGCATGACGGGGAGGACAGGCGCGTGGCTGTGGGCGGGGGCGGTCCGGATGCCGGGCTTCCCGCCGATGGCGGAGGGGGCCGGCGGATGCCCCCGGACGGCGAGTCCGACGCCGACTTCCTCGCTCCGGACGGCGGGTCCGACGCCCGCTTCCTCGCGCCTGACGGCGAGGGCACGCATGTGTCCGCTCACCGCGACGCGGGCGGTGAGTTCCACGCTCGTGTCTTTCTCGCCCGGGTCGTCGAGCCCGGTGACGAGGTCGCCGGGCGGTGGATCCGGGAGCTCGGGGCGGTGGAGGTCGGTCGGCGGCTCAGGCGGGGCGGGCCGCAGCTCACCGGGGTGACCGACAAGCGGTGGGCCGGGCTGTGCGCACGGGCCCGGCAGGTCGAGCCGGGGCGGGACCTGGCCGTCGCGGAGAGCGCGGGCGTCCGGTTCGTGTGCCCCGGCGGCGCCGAGTGGCCCGCCCAGCTCGACGACCTCGGGGACGCGCGGCCCATCGGACTGTGGGTGCGCGGGAGGCCCAACCTCCGCGTGTGGGCGCTCGATTCGGTCGCCGTCGTCGGCGCCCGCGCCTGCACCGAGTACGGCGCGCACATGGCGGCCACCCTCGCCGCGGCGCTCGCCGAGCGCGGCTGGGTGGTCGTGTCCGGCGGAGCCTACGGAGTCGACGGCGCCGCCCATCGCGGTGCCCTCGGCGCGGGCGGGGCCACCGCCGCCGTGCTCGCCTGCGGTGTCGACCGCCCCTACCCGCGCGGGCACGCCCAGTTGATCGACAGGATCGCCGAACAAGGGCTGGTGATCGGGGAGTTGCCACCCGGCGAGCATCCGACGCCGAGCCGGTTCATCCTGCGGAACAGGGTGATCGCGGCGCTCACGCGAGGCACCGTGGTGGTCGAGGCCGCGTACCGGAGCGGGTCACTCGTCACGGCCCGGGCCGCACAGCGGCTGGGCCGCCACACGATAGGAGTGCCCGGTCCGGCCACGAGCGCGCTGTCGGCCGGAGTGCACGAACTCCTGCGGGCGGAAGCCGTCCTGGTCACCGACGCGGCCGAAGTCGTCGAACTGGTCGGCGGCATGGGCGAGCTGGCCCCGGACCGCCGCGGCCCCGTCCTCCCGCGCGACCTGTTGGAGCCGGCTGCCCGACGTGTTCTCGCCGCACTGCCCGGCAACAGGTCGGCGGAACCCGGGGAGATCGCGCGCGGAGCGCAGACCACGGAGGACGACGCGATCGCGAGACTGTACGAACTCCGAGCACTTGGTTACGTCGAACGACACGGCGACGGCTGGAAGTTGACACGCCAGGCGATGATCTCGGTCCGGGACGCCGGAGGGCGCCGCTGACCGAGTGTGTTCGGCCGTCCGGGGGAACCCCCGACGCCCTTGGGAATTCCCGCAGTTGGCGCATTCCGATCATCACGCAGAGCGATCGGGTCGACCTGTTCAGGCACCCCGTCGAACGCGTCCGTGCCCGGTCCACGCCCTGGTCTTCGCGCACCGCGACACTCCAGTCACGCTACGCTCACGGGGATTCCGGCGCAGAACGGCAATCACGGCACCACTCCGACACCTCACCCAGGCACCCCCACTTCACAGCAGAACGGCACAAGGCGACGAATGCCCCAGCACACCTCCGGGTCCGACCGGGCGGCGATCCCCCCAGCCGCCCGTGACGGTGGCAGCGTGCGACCGCCCGCTCCCTCGACACTCGAGGAGCTGTGGCGGTCGTACAAGACGACGGGCGACGAGCGGCTGCGCGAGCAGCTGATCCTGCACTACTCGCCGCTGGTCAAGTACGTCGCGGGACGGGTGAGCGTCGGGTTGCCGCCCAACGTGGAGCAGGCGGACTTCGTGTCGTCGGGGGTGTTCGGGCTGATCGACGCGATCGAGAAGTTCGACATCGAACGGGAGATCAAGTTCGAGACGTACGCGATCACCCGCATCCGGGGCGCGATGATCGACGAACTGCGCGCGCTGGACTGGATCCCGCGCTCGGTACGCCAGAAGGCGCGGAACGTGGAGCGGGCGTACGCCACGCTGGAGGCGCGGCTCCGGCGCACTCCCAGCGAGGGCGAGGTGGCTGCCGAGATGGGTATCGCGGTGGAGGAACTCCACGCCGTCTTCAGCCAGTTGTCGCTGGCCAACGTGGTCGCCCTGGAGGAACTGCTGCACGCGGGCGGCGAGGGCGGCGACCGGCTCAGCCTGATGGACACCCTGGAGGACACCGCCGCCGACAATCCGGTGGAGGTGGCCGAGGGCCGGGAGCTGCGGCGGTTCCTGGCGCGGGCGATCAACACCCTCCCTGAGCGGGAGAAGACCGTCGTCACGCTCTACTACTACGAGGGCCTCACCCTCGCCGAGATCGGCAACGTGCTCGGGGTGACCGAGAGCCGGGTCAGTCAGATCCACACCAAGTCCGTGCTGCAGCTCCGCGCCAAGCTGGCGAGTTTCGGCCGCTGAGCGGAAGTCGTAGGGCTCGGGTGACCTCGCAGAATCGTGCCTGCATGGCCTGGGTCACTCCCGCCGACGGTGTGCCGTCCGTAGAGTGGATGACGTGCCAAGGATTCGAGCGGCCTCCGTGGCCGAGCACCGGTCGATGCAGCGAGCCGCCCTGCTGGACGCGGCTCGTTCCCTGCTGTCCGAGGGCGGGACGGAGGCGTTGACGTTCCCGGCCCTGGCCGAGCGGACGGGGCTCGCGCGGTCGTCCGTGTACGAGTACTTCCGCTCCCGGGCCGCCGTCGTCGAGGAGCTGTGCGAGGTCGACTTTCCCGTGTGGGCGGCGGATGTGTCGGCGGCGATGGAGAGGGCGACCTCGGCGGAGGGCAAGGTCGAGGCGTATGTGCGGCAGCAGCTCGCGCTGGTCGGGGACCGGCGGCACCGTGCCGTCGTCGCCATCTCCGCGAGCGAGCTGGACGCGGGTGCCCGGGAGAAGATCCGGGCCGCCCACGGGGGGCTCGTCGCGATGATCGTCTCCGCGCTGGGGGAGATGGGGCACGAGGAGCCCCGGCTCGCGGCGATGCTGCTTCAGGGGGTCGTCGACGCGGCGGTGCGGCGGATCGAGCTGGGGGCCGCGGAAGATCCGTCGGTGATCACCGAAGCCGCGGTGAGCATGGCTCTGCGCGGGGTCCTGGGCTGAGATTCGTCCGTGCGGCCTGTGGGGGCCGGGCGTGTGGGTCCCCGCGTCCCTAGAGGGGCGTTCCCAGCACCGGCAGCAGGCGGGACGGGCCCCGGTTCAGCAGCCATGGGGGCAGCAGTGAGAGCGGGTTCAGGTACGTCTCCCCTCTCAGCAGGCCCCAGTGCACGCATGTCGTCGGGCAGTGGGAGCCGGTGATCTCCACCGTGCCGACCGCACTTCCCGGCTCCACCTCGTCGCCCTTCCTCACGGTCGAGGTCACCGGCTCGTACGTCGTGCGCAGGTCGGTGCCCGCCAGCTGCACCGACACCACGCCTCTGCCCGCCACCCGGCCCGCGAAGGACACCCGGCCCGCCGCCACCGCCCGGACCCGCTCGCCTGCCGGGGTCGCCAGGTCCACGCCGCGGTGGCCCCGGGCGTAGACCGTCGCCGGGGGCTCCCAGCCTCGTAGGACCAGGGGGTGTGAGCCGACCGGCCAGGTGCTCGGGAGCGTCGGTACGGACGAGGTGCGGGGTCCCGGCGGCGGGGGAGGGGCGCCGCTGGCCCGGGCCGTACAGGTCAGGAGGGTCAGGAGCAGGGCCAGGAGCAGGGCCGGGAGGAAGGTCGGGATGAACGCCGGGAGGGGCGTCGGCGGAAGAGCTCGGCCGGTACGGGCAGTTCGGTCATGTCGTCTCATGTGCATGGGGCAAACCGTGCCGTATCCGAGCGATCATGGCCGGGACCTGTGGGCCGGTCCGGGGTTGTGGACAACGGCGTCACCCGGTGCCTCGCGGGTCCCGTACACTTCCTTTGGCGATCCGGGTGACCGGGTCGACTTCGCACGCCCCGGCATCCGGGCCTCCGTCGCAAGACGAAACCGATGTCAGCGCTCCTCGGTCCTCTGGGCAAGCGCACGTGGGCGTCAGGCGCGAGTGCCGTCCGGCGCTCGCGGCACAACCGAGAAAATCAAGGAGAACGGCCATGGCCGTCGTCACGATGCGGGAGCTGCTGGAAAGCGGCGTCCACTTCGGTCACCAGACCCGTCGCTGGAACCCGAAGATGAAGCGCTTCATCTTCACCGAGCGCAACGGCATCTACATCATCGACCTGCTCCAGTCGCTGTCGTACATCGACCGCGCCTACGAGTTCGTCAAGGAGACCGTCGCCCACGGCGGCACGGTCATGTTCGTCGGCACGAAGAAGCAGGCGCAGGAGGCCATCGCCGAGCAGGCCACCCGCGTCGGCATGCCCTACGTCAACCAGCGCTGGCTGGGCGGCATGCTCACCAACTTCTCCACCGTCTACAAGCGTCTGCAGCGCCTCAAGGAGCTGGAGCAGATCGACTTCGAGGACGTCGCCGCGTCCGGTCTCACCAAGAAGGAGCTTCTCGTGCTCTCGCGCGAGAAGGCCAAGCTGGAGAAGACCCTCGGTGGTATCCGCGAGATGTCCAAGGTTCCCAGCGCCGTCTGGATCGTGGACACCAAGAAGGAGCACATCGCGGTCGGTGAGGCCCGGAAGCTCAACATCCCGGTCGTCGCCATCCTCGACACGAACTGCGACCCCGACGAGGTCGACTACAAGATCCCGGGCAACGACGACGCGATCCGCTCCGTCACCCTGCTCACCCGCGTGATCGCCGACGCCGTCGCCGAGGGCCTCATCAGCCGCTCCGGTGTCGCCGCCGAGGCCAAGGGTGACAAGGCCGCCGGCGAGCCGCTCGCCGCGTGGGAGCGCGACCTGCTCGAGGGTGAGAAGAAGGCCGACGAGGCCCCCGCCGCCGAGGCCGAGGTGCAGACCTCCGCCGAGACGGAGAAGGTCGCCGACGCCGAGCAGGCCGACGAGGCCCCCGCCGCCGAGGTCGCTCCGGCCGCCGAGGCCGAGCAGGCCTGACCCTTCCGGGCCCAGAGGACTGACAGGAGGACGGCGGGTGGTGCGGACCGCGCCACCCGCCGTTCATCCACAGCCCCTAGATCTTCGTAGCCCGTAGATCCTTGGCGGAAGCCCGCGTCATCCGCGGCCGCCGCCGACTTCGAGACTTCGAACTCCGAGAAGAGATTCACAGATCATGGCGAACTACACCGCCGCCGACGTCAAGAAGCTCCGTGAGCTCACCGGCGCCGGCATGATGGACTGCAAGAAGGCGCTGGACGAGGCCGACGGCAACGTCGAGAAGGCCGTCGAGGCGCTCCGCATCAAGGGCCAGAAGGGCGTCGCCAAGCGCGAGGGCCGCTCCGCCGAGAACGGCGCCGTGGTCTCCCTCATCGCCGACGACAACACCTCCGGTGTCCTGGTCGAGCTGAAGTGCGAGACGGACTTCGTCGCCAAGGGCGAGAAGTTCCAGGCCGTCGCCAACCAGATCGCCCAGCACGTCGCCGCCACCGCTCCGGCCGACATCGCGGCGCTCCTCGCGTCCGACATCGAGCCCGGCAAGACGGTCCAGGCGTTCGTCGACGAGGCCAACGCGAACCTGGGCGAGAAGATCGTCCTGGACCGCTTCGCCCAGTACGCCGACGGCTACGTCTCCGCGTACATGCACCGCACGATGCCCGACCTGCCCCCGCAGATCGGTGTCCTCGTCGAGCTGGACAAGGAGAACGCCGAGGTCGCCCGCGGCGTCGCCCAGCACATCGCCGCCTTCGCGCCGAAGTACCTGGCCAAGGACGACGTGCCGGCCGAGGTCGTCGAGTCCGAGCGCCGTATCGCCGAGGAGACCACCCGCGCCGAGGGCAAGCCCGAGGCCGCGATCGCCAAGATCGTCGAGGGTCGCGTCAACGGCTTCTTCAAGGACGCGACGCTGCTCGGTCAGCCGTACGCGCTCGACCCCAAGAAGTCCGTCCAGAAGGTTCTGGACGAGGCGGGTGTCACCCTGAAGCGCTTCACGCGCATCAAGGTCGGCATCTGAGTCCGTACCGCGATCGACGCGCGGCGCCCGGCGGAATCCCGCTAGGGTCGTCAGCAGTCGGCCGGGTACGCCGTCGCGCACGCGCGCGTGGCGGACGACAGCAGATCTGACGAGGAGGCCATTGCCGAGCATGGGATGCGACAGACACCCCACCGGCAGTGGCCTTCTTCGTATGTGCACCATGAGGAGAACGCCATGACCACCAAGCCCCAGAAGACCGACGACGGCAAGGTACGCGGCCGGTTCATGCTGAAGCTCTCCGGAGAAGCCTTCTCCGGCGGCGGGGGCCTGGGCGTGGACCCCGACGTGGTGCACAAGATCGCCCGTGAGATCGCGGCCGTCGTCCGGGACGGCGCGGAGATCGCCGTCGTCATCGGCGGCGGGAACTTCTTCCGCGGCGCCGAGCTCCAGCAGCGCGGCATGGACCGGGCCCGTTCCGACTACATGGGCATGCTCGGCACGGTGATGAACTGCCTCGCCCTCCAGGACTTCCTGGAGAAGGAGGGCATCGACAGCCGCGTCCAGACCGCCATCACCATGGGCCAGGTCGCCGAGCCGTACATCCCGCTGCGCGCCGTGCGTCACCTGGAGAAGGGCCGCGTGGTCATCTTCGGCGCCGGTATGGGCATGCCCTACTTCTCCACCGACACCACCGCCGCCCAGCGCGCCCTGGAGATCGACGCCGAGGCGCTGCTGATGGGCAAGAACGGCGTGGACGGGGTCTACGACTCCGACCCGAAGACGAACTCCGAAGCCGTCAAGTTCGACTCGCTCAGCTACGGCGAGGTCATCACCCAGGACCTCAAGGTCGCGGACATGACCGCCATCACGCTGTGCCGCGACAACAAGCTTCCGATCCTGGTCTTCGAGCTTCTTGCGGAGGGCAATATCGCCCGCGCCGTCAAGGGTGAGAAGATCGGCACGCTTGTGGGTGACCAAGGCAGCCAGGGCTGATGACCCTGACCGGGGGATGGACAATGTCCTGCCGGTCGGGAACCGTGCAGGAAGAAGACGCGACGCAGCCGGCCGCCGACACAGCACAGCAGCCGGGCCTACTCAAGACACGCAGGAGCAAGTGGTGATCGAAGAGACCCTCCTCGAGGCCGAGGAGAAGATGGAGAAGGCCGTCGTGGTCGCCAAGGAGGACTTCGCCGCGATCCGCACCGGTCGTGCGCACCCGGCGATGTTCAACAAGATCGTGGCCGACTACTACGGCGCGCTGACGCCGATCAACCAGCTGGCCTCGTTCTCCGTACCGGAGCCGCGGATGGCCGTGGTGACCCCGTTCGACAAGTCCGCGCTGCGGAACATCGAGCAGGCGATCCGCGACTCGGACCTGGGTGTCAATCCCAGCAACGACGGCAACATCATCCGGGTGACGTTCCCCGAGCTGACCGAGGAGCGCCGCAAGGACTACATCAAGGTGGCCCGGGCCAAGGCCGAGGACTCCAAGGTGTCCATCCGCGCCGTCCGCCGCAAGGCCAAGGACGCGCTGGACAAGCTCGTCAAGGACAAGGAGTCCGGCGAGGACGAGGTCCGTCGTGCGGAGAAGGAGCTCGACGACACCACGGCGAAGTACGTCGCCCAGGTGGACGAACTCCTCAAGCACAAGGAAGCGGAGCTGCTCGAGGTCTGATGAACGACTCTTCCTGGGGGGCGCCGCCACAAGCCGGGTACTGGGGGCCGTCCGACCAGGGGCCTGTCCAGGGGGCTGCCCCGGCGGGTCCCACGTACGATGCGCCTGAGGCGCAGCAGACTCGCCCCATGCCCATCGTGCCCGACGAGCCCGCATACGGCGGACACCAGGATGACGACCGGGGGGCCGCTCGGCTGAGCGGCCCCTTGTTCCGCGACGAGACGCAGCAGCCGCCGTACGACGTACGGCAGCCGCAGTCGTACGACCCGCGGACGCAGCCCTCTGACATGCCGCAGGCGCAGCCCTACGGGGCGGTGCCGCAGAATCCGGAGCCCATGCCCGACGTCCCGCCGGCGGCGCCCGCCCCGCAGAAGAAGAGCGCGGGCCGGGACCTGGGCGCGGCCATAGGGGTCGGGGTCGGACTCGGCGCGGTGATCATCGCGTCCCTGTTCGTCGTCAAGGCCGTGTTCGTCGGCGTCATAGCGGTCGCCGTCGTCGTGGGCCTCTGGGAGCTGACCTCGCGGCTGGAGGAGCGCAAGGGGATCAAGGCGCCCCTCGTGCCCCTCGCGGTCGGCGGTGCGGCGATGGTCGTCGCCGGCTACGTCCGGGGTCCCGAGGGTGCCTGGGTCGCCATGGCGCTCACCGCGCTCGCGGTCCTCGTCTGGCGGATGACGGAACCGCCCGAGGGCTACCTCAAGGACGTCACGGCGGGCGTCTTCGCGGCGTTCTACGTGCCGTTCCTGGCCACGTTCGTCGCCCTGATGCTCACCGCCGACGACGGCGCCTGGCGCGTCCTGACGTTCCTGCTGCTGACCGTGGTCAGCGACACGGGCGCCTACGCCGTCGGCTGGCGCTTCGGCACGCACAAGCTCGCCCCGCGCATCAGCCCCGGGAAGACCCGCGAGGGCCTGTTCGGGGCGGTGTCCTTCGCGATGGTGGCGGGCGCGCTGTGCATGCAGTTCCTGATCGACGACGGCAGCTGGTGGCAGGGCCTCATCCTGGGCCTCGCGGTGGCGGCCAGCGCCACGCTGGGCGACCTCGGCGAGTCCATGATCAAGCGTGACCTCGGCATCAAGGACATGGGCACGCTCCTGCCGGGCCACGGCGGCATCATGGACCGGCTCGACTCGTTGCTGCCGACAGCGCCGGTGGTGTGGCTGCTGCTGGTGCTGTTCGTGGGCTCCGGCTGACGAACAGACCGCCCTGTCGCGCCGCTGACCTGCGGTTGTGTACGTGAGGGGCTCGTCGTCCACAGGGCGGCGAGCCCCTCGTCGTATGTCTGCGACACTGGTAGGGCCATGCCTAAGCCCGGAGAACTCACATTCGTCGCCCCCCGCGGAGCCCAGAAGCCGCCGCGGCACCTCGCCGACCTCACGCCCGCCGAGCGCAAGGAAGCCGTCGCCGCGGTCGGGGAGAAGCCGTTTCGCGCCAAGCAGCTCTCGCAGCACTACTTCGCGCGGCTCGCGCACGACCCGGCGGAGTGGACCGACATCCCCGCCGCCTCGCGCGCCAAGCTGCGGGAGGCGCTGCTCCCTGAGCTGATGACCGTCGTCCGGCATCTGTCGACCGACCAGGACACCACCCGCAAGACGCTGTGGCGGCTGTTCGACGGGACGCTCGTCGAGTCCGTGCTGATGCGGTACCCGGACCGGGTCACCATGTGCATCAGCTCGCAGGCGGGATGCGGCATGAACTGCCCGTTCTGCGCGACCGGTCAGGCCGGCCTGGACCGCAATCTGTCGACCGGCGAGATCGTGCACCAGATCGTGGACGGCATGCGGGCGCTGCGGGACGGCGAGATCCCGGGCGGGCCCGCGCGGCTCTCCAACATCGTCTTCATGGGCATGGGCGAGCCCCTGGCCAACTACAAGCGGGTCGTCCAGTCCATCCGCGCCCTCACCGACCCGGAGCCGGACGGCCTCGGTCTCTCGCAGCGCGGGATCACCGTCTCGACGGTCGGACTCGTCCCGGCGATCCACCGCTTCGCGGACGAGGGCTTCAAGTGCCGCCTGGCGATCTCGCTGCACGCGCCGGACGACGAGCTGCGCGACACCCTGGTCCCGGTGAACACCCGCTGGAAGGTCCGCGAGGTCCTCGACGCGGGCTGGGAGTACGCGGCGAAGTCGGGCCGCCGGCTGTCCATCGAGTACGCGCTGATCCGCGACATCAACGACCAGGCGTGGCGCGGTGACCGTCTCGGCCGCCTCCTCAAGGGCAAGCCGGTGCACGTCAACCTGATCCCGCTGAACCCGACGCCGGGCTCGAAGTGGACGGCCTCGCGCCCCGAGGACGAGAAGGCGTTCGTCGAGGCCATCGCGGCCCACGGGGTGCCGGTCACGGTCCGGGACACCCGCGGCCAGGAGATCGACGGAGCGTGCGGCCAGCTCGCCGCGACCGAGCGGTAGGCTGACCGGCGTAGGTACATCTTCATATTCCGACAGGGGAGCGCCACAGCGCTGAGAGTGCGGGATTGTCCGCAGACCCTCTGAACCTCGCCCAGGTCATTCTGGGTAGGAAGTTCGGTCATCACTCTTGCTGTTGCGCCCTGCCCACCTCCTGTGGGCAGGGCCGCGTCTCTTCCTGGACACCCCAGGAGGAATCCAGTGCACACCAGGACATTCATCGCCGCGGCCGTCGGCCTCGGTCTGTTCACGCTCTCCGCGTGCGGCTCGTCCGACAGCGGCAGCGGCGCCGACTCCAAGACCGTCACCCTCGTCAGCCACGACTCGTGGGCCGTCTCGAAGAGCGTCCTCAAGGACTTCGAGAAGCAGTCCGGCTACACCGTCAAGGTCCTCAAGGACGGCGACGCCGGCCAGGCCGTCAACAAGGCGATCCTCACCAAGGACAACCCCCAGGGCGACGTCTTCTTCGGCGTCGACAACACCCTGCTCTCCCGCGCCCTCGACAACGGCCTCTTCCAGTCCTACGACGCGAAGGGCGCCGCGCTCGTCAAGCCCGAGTACCGCGTCGACGAGGCCAGGCACCGGGTCACGCCCATCGACACCGGCGACATCTGCGTCAACTACGACAAGGCCTACTTCAGCAAGCACAAGCTGACCCCGCCCACGTCCTTCGCGGATCTGGTCAAGCCGGAGTACAAGAACCTCCTCGTCACCGAGAACGCGGCCACCTCCTCGCCCGGCCTCGGCTTCCTGCTCGGCAGCGCGGCGCAGTACGGGGATGGGGGCACCTCCCGCTCGAGCGAAGCCGAGAGTGGGGGAGGCTGGCAGGCGTACTGGAAGAAGCTCAAGGCCAACGGCGTGAAGGTCGTCGACGGCTGGGAGCAGGCCTACGACCAGGAGTTCTCCGGCTCCGCGGGCGGCAAGAAGGCGGGCGGTGACCGGCCCCTCGTCGTGTCGTACGCCTCCTCGCCGCCCGCCGAGGTGATCTACGCCGACCCGAAGCCGACCACCGCGCCCACCGGGGTGTCGTACGGCACCTGCTTCCGGCAGACCGAGTACGCGGGGCTGCTCAGCAACGCGAAGAACACCAAGGGCGGCAAGGCGTTCCTCGACTTCCTGCTCACCAAGGAGTTCCAGCAGGACATGCCGCTCAACATGTTCGTCTACCCGGTGGTCCAAGGCGCCCAGGTACCGCAGGAGTTCGAGAAGTACGGCCGCCAGGCCCCGGACCCCGAGACCATGGCGCCCGCGAAGATCGCCGCCGACCGGGACCAGTGGGTCAAGTCGTGGACCTCGCTCGTACTGAAGTAGCCCCGCGGAAGCAGCGGAAGGCCCGCGGGGGCGGCGCGACCCGGCTCGGCCTCATGGCCCTGCCGGTCGCGTTCTTCGCGGTGTTCTTCGCCTACCCGGTCGCCGCGATCGTCGGACGGGGCCTGAAGGCCGACGGCGCCTGGAAGGTGGGCCGTGTCTGGGACGTGCTGGGCCAGTCCGACATCCGGCACGTGCTGTGGTTCACCACCTGGCAGGCGCTCGCGTCCACCGCGCTCACGCTGCTGATCGCGCTCCCCGGCGCGTATGTCTTCGCGCGCTTCGACTTCCCCGGCCGGCACGTCCTGCGGGCGGTCGTGACGGTGCCGTTCGTGCTGCCGACGGTCGTCGTCGGTACGGCCTTCCTCGCGCTCGTCGGCCGGGGCGGACTCCTCGACGACCTGTGGGGCGTACGGCTGGACACCACCGTGTGGGCCATCCTGCTCGCGCACGTCTTCTTCAACTACGCGGTCGTCGTACGGACGGTGGGCGGCCTGTGGTCCCAGCTGGACCCGCGTCAGGAGGAGGCCGCGCGGATGCTCGGCGCCTCCCGGCCGCGGGCCTGGCGGACGGTGACGCTGCCCGCGCTGGGGCCCGCCGTGGCCGCCGCCGCGCTGATGGTCTTCCTCTTCACGTTCACGTCCTTCGGCGTGGTCCAGATCCTCGGCGGCCCGACCTTCTCGACTCTCGAAGTCGAGATCTACCGCCAGACCTCCGAGGTCTTCGACCTCTCCACGGCGGCCGTCCTGACGATCGTCCAGTTCGTCGCGGTCGGCGCGATCCTCGCCGTGCACGCCTGGACGGTACGGCGACGGGAGAGCGCCCTGCGGCTCGTGGACCCGGCGGTGACCGCACGGCGCCCGCGCGGGGCCGGCCAGTGGACCCTGCTGGCCGGAGTCGTCGCGTCCGTCGCGGTGCTGCTTCTGCTGCCGCTCGCCGTGCTGGTCCAACGCTCGCTGGACACACCGGACTTCGGCTACTACCGCGCGCTGACCCACGACGACGGCGGAACCTTCCTGGTCCCGCCGATCGCCGCGATCGGCAACTCGCTGGAGTACGCCCTCGCCGCCACCGCCATCGCCGTGGTGATCGGCGGGCTCGCCGCCGCCGCCCTCACCCGGCGCGATGCCGGGCGGCTGGTGCGGGGCTTCGACGCGCTGCTGATGCTGCCGCTCGGGGTGTCGGCGGTGACGGTCGGCTTCGGGTTCCTGATCTCGCTCGACAGACCCCCGCTGGATCTGCGGAGTTCCTGGATCCTGGTGCCGCTCGCACAGGCCCTGGTCGGAGTCCCCTTCGTCGTACGGACGATGCTGCCCGTGCTGCGGGCGGTGGACGGGCGGCTTCGGGAAGCGGCGGCCGTGCTCGGGGCGTCGCCGTGGCGGGTGTGGCGCGAGGTCGATCTGCCGCTGGTGCGGCGGGCGTTGCTGATCGCCGCCGGGTTCGCCTTCGCGGTGTCGCTGGGCGAGTTCGGGGCGACCGTGTTCATCGCGCGGCCCGACAACCCGACCCTGCCGGTCGCCGTCGCCCGGCTGCTGTCGCGCCCCGGTGACCTCAACTACGGCCAGGCGATGGCCCTTTCGACGATTCTGATGCTGGTGTGCGCGGTGGCCCTGCTGGTCCTGGAGCGGCTGCGCACCGACCGGACCGGGGAGTTCTAGATGCCGCCGACCATGCCGCCTGCGATGCTGCTCCGCCTTGAGGAGGCGACCGTACGGTTCGGGGGGCGGCCGGTGCTGGACGCCGTCGACCTGGAGGTCGCGGAGCACGAGATCGTGTGTGTGCTCGGGCCCAGCGGCAGCGGCAAGTCGACGCTGCTGCGGGCGGTCGCCGGGCTCCAGCCGCTGGACGCCGGGCGGGTCTCGCTCGACGGCAGGGACCAGTCGGGCGTGCCCGCGCACAAGCGGGGCGTGGGTCTGATGTTCCAGGACCATCAGCTGTTCCCGCAGCGGGACGTGGCCGGCAACGTCGCCTTCGGGCTGCGCATGCACGGGGCGTCGAGGAGGCAACAGGACGACCGGGTGGGCGAGTTGCTCGACCTGGTCGGACTGCCGGGCGCGGCCCGCCGTGCGGTCGCCGGGCTCTCCGGCGGCGAACAGCAACGGGTGGCACTGGCGCGGGCGTTGGCGCCCCGGCCCCGGCTCCTCATGCTCGACGAGCCGCTCGGCCAGCTCGACCGGTCCCTGCGGGAGCGGTTGGTCGTCGAACTCCGCGAGCTCTTCGGCACGTTGGGCACGACCGTGCTGGCGGTCACGCACGACCAGGGCGAGGCCTTCGCGCTGGCCGACCGGGTGGTCGTGATGCGGGACGGCCGTATCGCCCAGTCCGGTACGCCGCTCCAGGTGTGGCAGCAGCCCGCCGACGAGTTCGTGGCCCGCTTCCTCGGCTTCGACAACGTGGTGGAGGCCACGGTCGCGGGAGAGGCCGCCGACACCCCCTGGGGCAAGGTCCCGGTCCCCGAGGACGCCCCGCAGGGCACCCGCACCCTCCTCGTACGCCCGGCGGGGGTACGGCTGTTGCCCGCCGACGAGGGCCTGCGCTGCACGGTCGCCGCCCGCACCTTCCGGGGCACCCATGTCGCCGTACAGCTCCAGCCGGAGGACGCGCCGCGCCTTGAGGCGGCCTGCCCGCTGCGGTCGGCGCCGGAGGTCGGGAACGCGGTCGGGGTGGAGTTCGACGCGGCGGAGATCGTCGTGCTCGACGGCTGACCGTCGTACCCGGCTACCGGCGGGGACATGCGTGTGGCCCGTCCCCACGAACCGGACGGGCCACGACTGCGGGTTTTTCAGCGGCTGTCGATCAGCTGCCGTTGTTGGCACCACGACGGCGCATACCGAAGTAGACGGCTCCGCCGCCCACGACGACGAAGGCGCCCGCGATGCCGGCGATCATGCCGGTGTTGGAGTTCGCACCGGTCTCGGCGAGGTTCGAGGAACCGGCGGCCGGGGACGGGGCGTTGTCCGTGGTCGTCGCGGGAGCGGTGCTGCTGCTCTCCGTGGCCGACGGGGTCGGGGTGTCGGACCCGGCCGGGGTCGAGGCGGTCTCCGACGGGGTCGGGGAGGCCTCGGTCGGGGTCGGGCTGGGCGACTCCTCGGCCTTGCAGGCCTTGGACGGCGTGGTCAGGTTCGGCGTGATGTCCTTGTCGACCTGCTTGCCGGCCTTGACGTGAACGCGGTACGTCGCGTTCGGCTGCCAGTCCTCGGCGAAGGTGATGGTGACGCCTTCGCGCGAGCCCTTGACGGTCTGCGCCGTACCGATCTGCTTGGCGTCGGCGCCGTTGTTCTCCAGGAACACCGTGACGGTCGCCTCGGTGGCCGAGGCGTCCTTGTCGGTGACGGTGATGACACCGTTGGTGCCGTCACAGGTCGCTTCGGCCGAGAACTCGCTGATGTTGCAGGCGAGTGCGTTGCCCGCAAAACCGAGCGCGAGCGCGGCCGAGGCGGACGCGACACCGAGGATGCGTACGGAACGTCGAGATATGGACACGTTTGCCCTTCACGGGATGTGCAACTGCGGGGGGCTTAGGGGGAGATGGAGCGGCAATGAGGTGAGGCACCACTACCCCCAGGAGTCTCACTGGTCTATAAGTGCTGCGTAAGCAGTGTCAATGCATATGCCGTGTACGGCAGTTGCCTTTACTTGCACTTTAATCAGAGAGACGTTTCAGCGCCTCCGGAGCCTCCTCGATCCGGTCAACGAGGGCGATACGGGCCTCCATTGGCCGTTCCCGGGCAAGTGCACGCAGCAGCGGCCACGCCGGCAGCCGCTCGGTCCAGTGCTCCCGGTCCACGAGCACCATCGGGGTGGGCTCGCCGCGCGACTCGTAGTAGTTCGGCGTCGCGTTGTCGAAGATCTCCTGCACGGTCCCGGCCGCACCCGGCAGGAACACCACCCCGGCGTTGGAACGCGCCAACAGGCCGTCCTCGCGGGTGGCGTTGGCGAAGTACTTGGCGATGTGCGAGGCGAAGGCGTTCGGCGGCTCGTGACCGTAGAACCAGGTCGGGATGCCGATCGAGTGGTTGCCCTTCGGCCAGCGGGTGCGGACCTCGAAGGCGCGCCGCGCCCAGTCGGTGACGGAGGGCCTGAACGACGGTGATCCGGCGAGGAGTCGGCACGCCTCCGCCAGCATCGCGTCCTCGTACGGCGCCGCGTACGCGCCCAGGTTCGCCGCCTCCATCGCGCCGGGCCCGCCGCCGGTCGCCACGGTGAAGCCGGCCCGGCTCAGCTCGCGGCCCAGGCGCGCGGCACCGCCGTAGGCCTCCGTGCCCCGGGCCGTCGCGTGGCCGCCCATGATCCCCACCACCCGTGCGCCGCGCAGGAGTTCGTCGAGGGCGTCGGAGATCGAGTCGTCGTGGACGGCGCGCAGCGTCGACGCGTATATGTCGCCGTCGGCCCTGGTCCGCTGGAACCAGGCGTACGCGAGCGCGTCCGGCGTCCGCTCGTAGCCCTCGTCGAGCGAGGCGAACAGCTCGGCGGGCGTGTAGAGATGACCGCGGTAGGGGTCGAAGGGGAGGTGCGGGACGGGCGGGAAGACCAGGGCTCCGTCGGCGCGGACCTTCGCGGACGCCTCGTCGCGCATCGGGCAGCCGAGGAAGACGGCGCCCGAGGTGTCCGTGGTGAGCAACTCCCGCGTACGGTCCGTCAGATCGACGCCTTGGACGCGGTGTCCGGCGAGAGTGCCGCGGGACGAGACGATCGCGTCGAAGTCCTCGACCGTCTCGATCTCGCGTTCGTCGTGATGGGCCGCATGGGCCGGGCTCGTCTGCACGCGCCCATGCTAGGC
Source organism: Streptomyces sp. NPDC090083 (assembly GCF_044747445.1). Taxonomy (NCBI): domain Bacteria; kingdom Bacillati; phylum Actinomycetota; class Actinomycetes; order Kitasatosporales; family Streptomycetaceae; genus Streptomyces; species Streptomyces sp. NPDC090083. The sequence goes on from NZ_JBIVED010000010.1 coordinate 263,633, forward strand.
ACCCGGCCGATCAGCCCTGGACGGCCGCCGGGTCCATCCACACGATCTCCCAGGAGTGGTTGTCCAGGTCCTCGAAGGAGCGGCCGTACATGAAGCCCTGGTCCTGGATGTCGTCGTTGGCGGTACCGCCCGCCGCGACCGCCTTCTCGATCATCTCGTCGACCTTCTCGCGGCTCTCGGCGCTCAGACACAGCAGCACCTCGCTGGTGGCGGCCGAGTCGGCGATGTCCTTCTTGGTGAAGTCGCTGTAGCGCTTCTTCTCCAGGAGCATCGCGATGATGGTCTCGCTGATCACGACACAGGTGGTGTCGTCCGTGCTGAACTGGGGATTGGTCGAGAAGCCGAGCTCGGTGAAGAACTTCTTCGACGCGGCGGCGTCGTTCACGGCCAGGTTCACGAAGATCATCTGCTGGTACATGCTGGGGCCTCTCCCATCGGGCGTGCGTGCTGATCGGTGGGTAGACCGGCGCTCCGCGGAAAACTCATCGGTGAGCGAGCGGAAGGGCCGCGAGTTCGGCGATCACGACGGTCAGCGGCACGAACAGGGCGAGCAGCGCCCCCGCGCGCAGGGCCGCCGCGCTGCGCAGCACGGTGGCCGGAGCGCCGAGCCGTACCAGCGCGGCCGTGGTGTCGGCGCGGGACTGCCGGGCCTCGACGGCGGCGGTGCACAGGGTCGCCACCGTGCAGCCGGTCACCAGGAGCGTGCCGAGGGTGGTGAGCGGGCCGACGGCCGTGTCCGTGTCGTAGAGCGCGGTCATCGCGTACGCGCCCGACGCCACCGCGCAGACCACGCCCAGCGGGCGGCCGATGCGGGTCGCCTCCTCCATGAGGACCCGGCCCGCGAGGAGCCGGAGTGCGCCCGGGCGCACGGCCTGGAGGAGCCGTCCGCACAGGTGGGTGAGGCCGGGGCCCGCGAGGGCGAGACCGAGCGCGGTCAGCACCCAGCCGGCCAGTACACCCGCCGGGCCGCCCGCGTGGCCGCCGGGCATGGACAGCCCGTCGGTGTCCGCCGTCCGGTTCGCGTACGCCTCGACGGCCAGACCGGCGGCGAGGACGGCCACACCCCAGGGGAGGCCCTTGGGGACCTCGCGGGGAGCCGGCGGGCGGGTGGGGTCGAGGTCGACGGGGCCCGTGCCGGTCGCGGTCGGCTCGGCCTCGGGCCGGGGCTCGGGCGCGGGGGCGGGCGCCTCCTCGGCTGCCGCCGTACGGCCGCCCGTGCGCAGGTGGGCGCCGAACCTGCCGTACGCCCCGAAGGTCTCCCGGGTGCCCGACCTGCCGTAGGCGCCGAACCGGCCGTAGGACCGCGGGGCGCTCTTCGGGGAGGTGTCCTTCGGGCGGAGCGTCAGGGCCACCGCGACGGACGCGGCCACGGGGACGACGGCGAGCAGGGTGAGGGCGGCGGGGAGCGGGAGGGGAGTGTCCGAGGCGAGGAACTCCGCCGCTGCCCCGTCGAAGGGCATGCCGGTGAGGTCGCCGCGGAGGTGCAGGAAGACGAGGAGGGCCAGCATCGAGCCGAGGGTGCAGGCCAGCGCGGTGGTGGTCGCCGAGATCGCCATCAGCCGGCCGGGGCCGAGGCCGATCGCGGAGAGACCGGGGCGGGGTTTCGTCGCCGGGTCGGTGCGGGCGACGGCCACCGCGAAGTAGACCGTGGCGGCCAGCGGGGTCGCGCACCAGGCGAGGCGGAGGGCGGCGGCGGCCGGGGAGTCGGGGTGGCCCATCGCGTAGCCGAGGGCGCACAGCAGCAGGAAGCCCGTGCCCGCCGAAGCCACCGCGACCAGCAGTCGGCGCAGTTGGACGGCGGGGTGCGAGCCGCGGGTCAGACGGAGAGCGAGCACGCGGCCCGGCCTTCCGACTCGGCGACCGGGGGAAGGTGGACCGTGTTCACCCGGCGCCCGTCCAGCAGCGACACCGTGCGGTCCGCGAGGGCCGCGGTCTCCGCCTCGTGGGTCGCGAGGACGACCGTGATGCCGTGCGAGCGGGCCGCCGTCGTGAGCGTGCGCAGGACCTGGGCGCGGTCCGCGCGGTGCAGCGGGGCCGTCGGCTCGTCGGCGAACAGGACCGTGGGCGCCGGGGCCAGCGCGCGGGCGATCGAGACGCGCTGGCGCTCCGCCTGGCGCAGCTCGTGCGGGCGTCTGCGCGCGTGGTCGCCGATGTCGAGGCGGTCCAGCCACTCCAGGGCGGCGGTCTTGGCGCGGCGGCGGCTGGTGCCGCGCAGCATCAGGGGGAGGGCCGCGTTCTCCCAGACGTTCAGCTCCGGGACGAGCACGGGGGCCGGGTCGATCCAGCCGAAGCGGTCGCGGCGCAGCCGCTCCCGGGTGAGCGGGCCCATGGTGTGCACGGGCACGCTGTTGAACCAGACCTCGCCGCTGCCGGGGCGCTCCAGGCCGGAGAGGCAGCGCAGCAGGGTCGTCTTGCCGCTGCCGCGCGGGCCGCTGACGGCGAGGATCTCGCCCTCCCGGACACCGAGCGAGACACCGCCCAGCGCGGGCGTTCCGTCGTGGTGCTGGAAGTGCAGGGCGCGTGCCCAGAGCACGTCGTTGTCCGGCGGGGCCACCATGCGCGTACACCTCGTTCTGATCCGTTTTCCGTACCGCGTCCCCCTTGCGGGGGAACGAGGACGGGGCCGATCGGTTACCAGGCACGCTAAGGACGATGGGGGCGCGACCCCGGACAGCACACGGCCCGGGGTGCACCCTTCCCACTCGAACGGGTGCACCCCGGGCCGTATAAACCGTTGAACCGGCTGGACCGCCGGGGGCCGGAGCGCCGGGGTCTAGAGCTTCGTCCACGCCTCCGTGAGGACTTGGCGGACGATCGACTCGATCTCGTCGAAGGTCGACTGGTCGGAGATCAGCGGCGGCGACAGCTGGATGACCGGGTCACCGCGGTCGTCGGCGCGGCAGTAGAGGCCGTACTCGAAGAGCTTCTTGGAGACGAAGCCGTAGAGCACGCGCTCCGACTCCTCGTCCGTGAAGGTCTCCTTGGTGGCCTTGTCCTTGACCAGCTCGATGCCGTAGAAGAAGCCGTTGCCGCGGACGTCGCCGACGATCGGGAGGTCGTGCAGCTTCTGCAGGGTCTGCAGGAAGTTGGCCTCGTTGTCGAGGACGTGCTGGTTGAGGTTCTCGCGCTCGAAGATGTCGAGGTTGGCGAGGCCGACCGCCGCGGAGACCGGGTGGCCGCCGAAGGTGTAGCCGTGCAGGAAGGTGTTGTCGCCCCGGTAGAACGGCTCGGCCAGGCGGTCGGAGATGATGCACGCGCCGATCGGGGAGTAGCCCGAGGTCATGCCCTTGGCGCAGGTGATCATGTCCGGCACGTAGTCGAACTTGTCGCAGGCGAACATCGTGCCCAGCCGGCCGAAGGCGCAGATGACCTCGTCCGACACGAGCAGCACGTCGTACTGGTCGCAGATCTCGCGGACCCGCTGGAAGTAGCCGGGCGGGGGCGGGAAGCAGCCGCCCGCGTTCTGCACCGGCTCCAGGAAGACGGCCGCGACCGTCTCCGGGCCCTCGAACAGGATCTGCTGCTCGATCTGGTCGGCGGCCCAGCGGCCGAAGGCCTCCGGGTCGTCGCCGAAGAGCGGGGCGCGGTAGATGTTGGTGTTCGGCACCTTGTGCGCGCCGGGCACGAGCGGCTCGAACGGGGCCTTCAGTGCCGGGAGTCCGGTGATGGACAGGGCGCCCTGCGGGGTGCCGTGGTAGGCGACCGCACGCGAGATGACCTTGTACTTGGTGGGCTTGCCCTGCAGCTTGAAGTACTGCTTGGCGAGCTTCCAGGCGGTCTCGACGGCCTCGCCGCCGCCGGTGGTGAAGAAGACCTTGTTCAGGTCGCCGGGCGCGTGGTGGGCGAGACGCTCCGCCAGCTCCACGGCCTTCGGGTGGGCGTACGACCAGATGGGGAAGAACGCCAGCTCCTGCGCCTGCTTGGCGGCGGTCTCGGCCAGCTCGGCGCGGCCGTGCCCGGCCTGGACCACGAACAGACCCGCGAGACCGTCGAGGTAGCGCTTGCCCTTGTCGTCGTAGATGTAGGTGCCCTCGCCACGGACGATCGTGGGAACGGGCGCGTTCTCGTACGAGGACATGCGGGTGAAGTGCATCCACAGGTGGTCGTACGCGGTGCGGCTGAGGTCCTTGCTCACGGTTATCGGGTTCCCCACATGTAGGTCTGCTTCTTGAGCTTCAGATAAACGAAGCTCTCGGTGGAGCGCACCCCGGGCAGCGCCCGGATGCGTTTGTTGATGACGTCCAGCAGGTGGTCGTCGTCCTCGCAGACGATCTCGGCGAGGAGGTCGTACGAGCCCGCGGTCATCACCACGTACTCCACCTCCGGCATGGCCGTCAGCGCGTCCGCCACGTTCTCGACATCGCCCTCGACGTTCACCCCGACCATCGCCTGCCTGCGGAAGCCCACGGTGAGCGGGTCCGTGACGGCGACGATCTGCATGACGCCCTGGTCGAGCAGCTTCTGGACGCGCTGGCGCACGGCCGCCTCGGAGAGGCCGACGGCCTTGCCGATCGCGGCGTACGGCCGGCGGCCGTCCTCCTGGAGCTGCTCGATGATGGCGAGGGAAACGGCGTCCAAGTGAGGAGTACCGCCGTTCCTGGACTCGCGGGAGTCCCTCTGGTCTGCGCTTCGACTGGCCACGGCTTCACTGTGCACGACGTCTCGACCGTTCCGCAAGGCCGCTTCGATGAAATTCGTTGTTTACGTGGGCAAGACTTGCGGATTTCGTAGCCTTGGCGCGATCAGGGGTGTTGAAAACGTGGGCCGGGCGATTAGGGTGGGTGTCTCAGTGAATGGACACCCAGACCTTGGAGGGCCGGCAGTGAGCACCGAGCTGCGTCGTCTGCGCAATTACATCGACGGTGAGTTCCGGGACGCCGCCGACGGACGGACCACCGAGGTGGTCAACCCGGCGACCGGTGAGGCGTACGCGACCGCGCCGCTGTCCGGCGAGGCCGACGTCGACGCCGCGATGGTCGCCGCCGCCGCGGCCTTCCCGGCCTGGCGGGACGAGACCCCGGCCAAGCGGCAGAAGTTCCTGCTGGACATCGCCGCCGCGTTCGAGGAGCGCGCGGAGGAGCTGATCGCGGCCGAGGTGGAGAACACCGGCAAGCCGATCGGTCTCACCCGCTCCGAAGAGATCCCGCCCATGGTCGACCAGATCCGCTTCTTCGCCGGCGCGGCCCGGATGCTCGAAGGCCGCTCGGCCGGCGAGTACATGGAGGGCATGACCTCGATCATCCGGCGCGAGCCGATCGGTGTCTGCGCGCAGGTCGCCCCGTGGAACTACCCGATGATGATGGCGGTCTGGAAGTTCGCCCCGGCGCTGGCCGCCGGCAACACGGTCGTCCTCAAGCCCTCGGACACCACCCCCGCCTCCACCGTCCTGATCGCCGAGATCATCGGCTCGATCGTGCCCAAGGGCGTCTTCAACGTCGTGTGCGGCGACCGCGACACCGGCCGCGCGATGGTCGAGCACCACATCCCGGCGATGGCCTCCATCACCGGCTCCGTGCGCGCCGGCATGTCCGTCGCCGAGTCCGCCTCCAAGGACCTCAAGCGGGTCCACCTGGAGCTGGGCGGCAAGGCCCCCGTCGTGGTCTTCGAGGACACCGACATCGCCAAGGCCGTCGAGGACATCTCGGTCGCGGGCTTCTTCAACGCCGGGCAGGACTGCACCGCCGCGACCCGCGTCCTGGTCCAGGAGTCCATCCACGACGAGTTCGTGGCGGCCCTCGCGAAGGCCGCGTCCGAGACGAAGACCGGACAGCCGGACGACGAGGACGTGCTCTACGGCCCGCTCAACAACCCGAACCAGCTCAAGCAGGTCACCGGCTTCATCGAGCGGCTGCCCGCGCACGCGAAGGTGGAGGCGGGCGGCCACCGGGTCGGCGAGGTCGGCTACTTCTACGCCCCGACCGTCGTCTCGGGCCTCAAGCAGGACGACGAGATCATCCAGAACGAGGTCTTCGGCCCGGTCATCACCGTCCAGTCCTTCACGGACGAGGCCCAGGCCGTCGAGTGGGCCAACGGCGTCGACTACGCGCTGGCCTCCTCGGTGTGGACCAAGGACCACGGGCGCGCGATGCGGCTGTCGAAGTCCCTGGACTTCGGCTGCGTCTGGATCAACACGCACATCCCGCTGGTCGCGGAGATGCCGCACGGCGGCTTCAAGAAGTCGGGCTACGGCAAGGACCTGTCGGGCTACGGCTTCGAGGACTACACGCGGATCAAGCACGTGATGACGTCGCTGGAGGCGTAGGCGCGTGGCGGTTGGTGTTCGGTGGCTGACGGCTGACGGCTGACGGCTGACGGCTGACGGCTGACGGCTGACGGCTGACGGCTGCCGGCTGCCGGATGTGCCCACTGCACTGCGCCACACCGCACCGCACTACGCCGCACCACACCGCCTGACCGGCCCCGCACCCCGCGGCCCCGCACGGGATCAACTCCCGTGCGGGGCCGTTGTGTTGTGCCCGGGGGAGTCCGCTGGCGCGGTGCCGGACACCCGGGCCGGAGTCGGCGGAGACCTCGCGTCGCGCCCGGTCCGCGTGAACGTGCGGTTACTTCACAGGCAACCGATCGACAAGGTGTCGGGTCCACAGGAACCCGCTCGACGCAGCGTCCATTGATCGGGGACGGGCGCCCGGGTCATGCTGCGCGGGTGCCCCAGACTCCGAAGTCGTACTCGCCCTCCCGTCGCTCCCTGCTGCGCGCGCTCGGCGGGACCGCCGCGCTCGGCGCGCTCGCCGGGTGCGGTGTGCCCGCCGCGTATGTCCAGGCGGGAGATCGTGCCGGCGCCGATCTGTCCACCAAGGACAAGCGGCTGACCTGGGCGAACTGGCCGCTGTACATCGACACCGATGACGACGACGCGACGAAGCGGCCCACGCTCGACGCCTTCGAGAAGCGCACCGGGATCTCCGTCGACTACATCGAGGAGATCAACGACAACGACGAGTTCTTCGGCAAGATCAGCCCGGCGCTCATGAACCACCAGCAGACCGGCCGCGACCTGATCGTCATGAGCGACTGGATGTGCGCGCGGTTCGTCCGCCTCGGCTGGGTCCAGCGGATGGACCGGTCCGCGCAGCCTAACGTGGCGAAGTACCTTGACCCGCAGCTCAGTTCGCCCGCCTTCGACCCGGGCCGCCGGTACACCGTGCCGTGGCAGTCGGGCATCACCGGCATCGCGTACAACCACCGCAAGCTCGGCCGCGAGATCCGCCGTGTCTCCGACCTGTGGGCCAGTGACCTGAAGGGCCGGGTCACCCTGCTCTCCGGGCTCGACGAGGCGTTCGCGCTGCTGATGCAGGGCAACGGCGTCGACATCACCAAGTGGACCGCCGCCGACTTCCACAAGGTGTGCGACCAGGTGCGGACCCAGGTCAGCCGCAACCAGATCCGCCGCTTCACCGGCAACGACTACACCAAGGACCTGGTCAGCGGTGACGTCCTCGCCTGCCAGGCCTACTCCGGCGACGTGATCCAGTTGCAGGCCGACAACCCGGACATCCGCTTCGTCGTCCCCGAGGAGGGCGCGGAACTCTGGGCGGACTCCCTGATGATCCCGGACCTGGCCCGCCACAAGACCAACGCGGAACGCCTCATCGACTACTACTACGAGCCCGAGGTCGCCGCCGAACTCGCCGCCTGGGTCAACTACGTCTGCCCGGTCCCGGCCGCCCAGGCCGTCCTCGCGGACTCCAAGGACAAGGACACCGCGGAGCTGGCCGGGAACCCGCTGATCTTCCCGGACTCGACGATGCGGAAGCACCTCGCCATCGCGCGGGACATCACGTCGACGGAGCGGGTCGAGTTCGCGAAGGAGTGGAACAGGATCGTGGGGTTGTAGGGGCGGTGCCGCGGCTTGGCGGCACCTGTCCTCGCATCGCGGATTTCCCGCAACTCCCGCGCCCGGATTGACGGTTGGGGCGCGATATGCGGGGAGTCGGGAAGAGTTCTCCCAGGGTTCCGGGGATTCCCGTACGGGAACGGAAGGGGCGGGGGGCTCACTCGGCGCTCGCCGGCAGGGCGGGCGCCGCTCCATGCGATGGGAGACCGACCGACGATGTTCACTCCGGTGCGGAGAAGAGTACGGACGGCCGCGCTCGCGCTGTCGGCCCTGGCGGCCCTCGCCCTGGGCGCGACCGCCACGAGCGGTGCGGCCGCGGCGCCCGCCGCCGCGAAACAGGGACCGACCTCGATCGCGTACGTCGAGGTGAACAACAACAGCATGCTGAACGTCGGCAAGTACACCCTCTCCAACGGCGGCGCCAACGTCTTCGACATCGCCGTGATCTTCGCGGCGAACATCAACTACGACGCCGGCACGAAGGCGGGGACCCTGTACTTCAACCCGAACGTGCAGAGCGTCCTGGACAACGCCGCCACGCAGATACGGCCGTTGCAGCAGAAGGGCATCAAGGTCGTCCTCTCGGTGCTCGGCAACCACCAGGGCTCCGGCTTCGCCAACTTCCCGTCCCAGCAGTCGGCTTCGGTGTTCGCGAAACAGCTGTCGGACACCGTGACCAAGTACGGACTCGACGGCATCGACTTCGACGACGAGTACGCCGAGTACGGCAACAACGGCACCGGCCAGCCCAACGCCAGCTCCTTCGTGTACCTCGTCTCGGCTCTGCGCGCCAACATGCCGGGAAAGATCATCAGCCTCTACAACATCGGCCCGTCCGCGACCCGCCTGTCCTACGGCGGCGTCGACGTCACCTCCATGTTCGACTACGCCTGGAACCCGTACTACGGCAGCTGGCAGGTCCCCGGCATCGCCCTGCCCAAGTCGAAGCTGTCGCCGGCGGCCGTCCAGATCGGCGGCACCTCGCAGAGCACGGCCGCCTCTCTCGCCGCGCGCACGGTCAGCGAGGGCTACGGCGTCTTCCTGACGTACAACCTCGACGGCACCGACCGCACGGCCGACGTCTCCGCGTTCACCAGGAAGCTGTACGGCAGTGACGCCCACTACACGCCGTAGGCCGACGGCGCCCTCCGGCGTCCGGCGCCTGCGCGGGTCCGACCGGGTCCCGTAGAGCCGCGCATCGGGCGGGCCGCGCTTCCGACAACGATGTCGGAGGCGCGGCCCGCCCTTTCCGGTCCGTGGGTCAGGCCACTTTGTCCGGGGTGGCTCTGTTCCGGCCGGGTGGGTCCCCGCTGGGATGGCGGGGGCCGCAGGAGGAGTCGTTCGGAAGGGGCTTGATGACCATGCCGCGCAGGCGTTCGTTCGTGCAGGTCGACGTGTTCCCGACCGGTCCCTGCTCCGGCAACCCGGTCGCCGTCGTGCTGGACGGGACCGGGCTGGGCGACGAGGAGATGCAGGCGCTGGCGCGCTGGACGAACCTGTCCGAGACCACGTTCCTGCTGCCGCCGACCGTCCCCGAGGCCGACTACCGGGTGCGGATCTTCACGCCCGGGGGCGAGTTGCCGTTCGCCGGACACCCCACCCTCGGGTCCGCGCGGGCCTGGCTGGAGGACGGCGGTACGCCGAAGGACGATCAGCGGATCGTGCAGGAATGCGGCGTGGGCCTGGTCACCGTGCGCCGTGACGAGGACGTGCTGTCCTTCGCCGCCCCGCCGCGCGTGCGGGAGGGGGCGCTCGACGAGGGCCGACTGCTGCGGATCGTAGGCGCGTTGGGGATCGAGCGGGACCAGGTCATGGCCCACGAGTGGGTCGACAACGGTCCCGGGTGGGCCGTGGTCCGGTTGGCCACGGCCGCGGAGGTCCTCGCGCTCGAACCCGATTTCTCCGGTATGCCGGACGCGATGGTCGGGGCGATCGGAGCCCACCCCGAGGGGTCCCCGTACGCGTTCGAGATGCGCACCTTCGCCCCCGGCGCCGGTGTCCCCGAGGACCCCGCCTGCGGCAGCATGAACGCCGGTGTCGGCCAGTGGCTCACCTCCACCGGCGCCGCGCCCGCCTCCTACCGGGTCTCCCAGGGCACGCGGCTCGGCCGGGCCGCGAGCATCGGGATCACCGCCGACCGGGACGGCACGGTGTGGGTCAGCGGCGCGGCCGTCGTCCTCATCAGTGGCGGCATCACCCTCTGACCGGCCCGCTCATCCGTCGGCGTCCTCCGGGGCCGGTTCCAGGGCCGAGGGGTTCAGTGACGCCAGGAGCTTGAGCAGGAGCGCGTGGGTCTGTTCCTGTTCCGCCGGTGTCAGCACCCGCAGTGCCTCCGCGTGCGCGGCGTCCACGATCTCCGCCGCCTCCGCCGCGAGCCGTACGCCGGCCTCGGTGGCGTGCAGGCGCTGGGTGCGCCGGTCGCCGGGCGTGGTGCGCCGCTCCAGCATCCCGCGCTCCACCAGCCCGTTGACCGCCGTGCCCATGGACTGCGGGGTGATCGCCGCCCGGCGTGCCGCGGTCGCGCTGGAGACGCCCGGGTCGAGGACGGCCTGCATCAGGGCCCGGTGCTGGGCGAGCGTGAGCCGGAGCGGGCGCAGGGCGCGCTCCATCCGGGCCGCCATGATCTGGCCGATCTGCCAGGCCACGTAGCCGGTGCGGCGGTCGGGATGGTTCACGGAACGGACCTCTTTTGGAAGGCAGCTGATTGTGATGTACAAATATTATCAGTCACCTTTCAATCGAGGACCGCTCCGATGTCCCAGCACGTCCCACCCCGGGTCACCGCCCCGACCGGCCCCGGCACGCCCCGCAGCGCCGGCCCCACCGGCCCCACCCGCACCGCCCGGCACCCGCACAAGCACGCGCTGGACGTGGCCCATCCGCCGCCCGGCCCCGGGAACACGCGTGCCGTCCTGCTCCCCGTGGCGGTCGTCCTCCTGGTCGGCGCCGTGTTCGTCAGCGTCTACCTCGCCGCCTTCCACGCCCCGGAACCGCACCGACTCCGCGTCGGCACCACGGAGACAGGCACCGCGCAGGCCCACCTGAACCAGGACCTGGAGCGCGTCGCCCCGGGCGGCTTCACCATGGAGACCTACCCGGACGAGTCCGCCGCCCGCGACGCCGTACAGGACAGGCAGGTCTACGCGGCCTACCTCGGCGACGGGAGACTCCTCTACGGCAGCGCCAACGGAGCCGCCGTCACCGCCACGGTGACCACCGCCTTCGGCACCGTGGCCCACGCCGAGCGGCACGAACTCGCCGTCGAGGACGTCGCCCCGGCGGCGGCGGGCGACACCCGGGGGCTGTCCGTCTTCTACGCCGCCTTCGGCCTCGTCCTCGCGGGCTACCTCTTCGGCATGACGACCTACCAGCTCGCGCCCCGCCTCCAGTACCGCTGGCGGATGGCCAGCCTGGCCCTCTTCGGCATCGTCGGCGGCCTCCTGATCGCGACCATCGCCGGAAGCACCGGCTTCGGCGCGCTGCCCGGGCCGTTCCTGCCGCTGGTCGCCGTGGTCTCCCTGATGGGCGCGGCGGTCGCGGCCACGACCATGGTCCTGCTGCGGCTCTTCGGCTCGGCCGGCGTCACCCTCGCCTCCATCCTGATGCTGATCCTCGGCAACAGCACCAGCGGCGGCATCATGCCGTCGGCGTACCTGCCGGACTGGCTGCGCCCGCTCTCCGGGATCCTCCCGGTCGGCGTCGGCGTCCGCGCGATGCAGGGCCTGTCCCGCTTCCAGGACGACGGCCTGGCCCGCGCCCTGGTGATCCTCCCGGTGTGGGTGCTCGGGGCGATCCTCGTGCTCTACCTCAAGGACGTGTTCCGCCGCGGCCCCCAGGCCGTGACGCCGGCACCGCAGTCGGCGGCGGAGGCGGTGCCGGTGCCCGGTCCCGCGGCCGGCTGACGGCTTCCGCGGCCGCCTCGGCCCCGCGCCGCTCTTCGCCCGATCCCCCTCGGACGCGGCATCCTGGACACCGCGGAGGATCTACGCGGACCTCCTCCCGGGAAAGGACCTTTCGATGGACCAGCAGGACGCGCAGGACGAGCGGTTCGATGTCGTCGTACTCGGTGCGGGCCCCGGCGGCTATGTGGCCGCCGTCCGCGCCGCCCAACTCGGCAAGCGGGTCGCGGTCGTCGAGGAGAAGTACTGGGGCGGTGTCTGTCTGAACGTGGGCTGCATCCCCACCAAGGCCCTTCTGCGGAACGCCGAGTTGGCGCACATCTTCACCCGCGAGGCGAAGACCTTCGGCATCAGGGTCGAGGGGGAGGTCTCCTTCGACTACGGCGAGGCGTTCAGCCGCAGCCGCCGGGTCGCGGACGGCCGGGTCAAGGGCGTCCACTACCTGATGAAGAAGAACAGGATCACGGAGATCGACGGCCGCGGCACGTTCGTCGACGCCCACACCCTCCAGGTCGCGGGCTACGACGGCGAGTCACGCACGATCGGCTTCGACCACTGCGTCATCGCGACCGGCGCCACGCCCCGCCTGCTGCCCGGCACCAAGCGCACCGCGCGCGTGGTCACGTACGAGGAGCAGATCCTCGCCGACGAACTCCCGCGATCGATCGTCATCGCCGGCGCGGGCGCGATCGGCATCGAGTTCGCGTACGTGCTGCACAACTACGGCGTGAAGGTCACGATCGTGGAGTTCCTGGACCGCGTGGCGCCCCTGGAGGACGTCGAGGTCTCCACCGAACTCGCCAAGCAGTACCGCAAGTTGGGCATCGACGTCCTCACCTCCACCCGGGTCGAGTCCATCGACGAGTCGGGCCCGCAGGTCCGCGTCACCGTCACCGGCAAGGACGGCACCCAGCAGGTCCTGGAGGCCGACAAGGTGCTCCAGGCGATCGGCTTCGCCCCGAACGTCACCGGCTACGGCCTGGAGAACACGGGCGTACGGCTGACCGAGCGCGGCGCGATCGACGTCGACGGGCACTGCCGTACGTCCGTCCCGCACCTGTACGCCATCGGCGACGTCACCGCGAAGCTGATGCTCGCGCACGCCGCCGAGGCGATGGGCGTCATCGCCGCCGAGACCCTCGCGGACGCGGAGACGATGGAACTGGACTACGCGATGATCCCGCGCGCCACCTACTGCCAGCCGCAGATCGCCAGCTTCGGCTACACCGAGGCGCAGGCCCGGGAGGCGGGGCACGACGTCAAGGTCGCGAAGTTCCCGTTCACGGCGAACGGCAAGTCGCACGGCCTCGGCGACACCACCGGATTCGTGAAGCTGATCAGCGACGCCAGGTACGGCGAACTCCTCGGCGGCCACCTCATCGGCCCGGACGTCACCGAACTCCTCCCCGAACTCACCCTCGCCCAGCAGTGGGACCTCACCGTCCACGAGGTCGCCCGCAACGTGCACGCCCACCCGACGCTCGGCGAAGCGGTGAAGGAAGCGGTGCACGGCCTCGCCGGACACATGATCAACATGTGACGCGGTCCGCCGTCGCCCGGTGACACCCGGGCCGACCGGCCTGCTCCGCCCGCCGGATCACGCCCCCGGGCGACTTTGCCGTCTCTTTGCAACCCGCCCCTGCGCTGCCTCGTCTCTCCGCTCGATCAGTGACCCGCCCCGCCGCCGGACCGCCCGATGGTTCCGGCGGGGCGGCCTACGAGAGAGAGCGATTCATGCGCCGAACTGTCCTGAGCGCACTGGCACTTGCCTGCGGCGCCGTCCTGGCGAGCACCGCGCCCGCGTTCGCGGACGGGGCCTCCGCGACCCCGACCCGAGCCCCGTCCACCGCGCCCTCCGCGGTGCCGAGCGCGTCCAAGGCGCCGACCCCGGTCCCCAGCGACGCCTCCACCCGGCCGAGCACCAGGCCCGCCGAACCGTCCGCCGCGCCCGCCCGGAGCCGCGGTCAGGTCGCCGTGGTCCCGAGCGGCGCCCCCGACACGGGCGTCGCCCCGGTGGCGAAGTCGTCCGGCGACCTGACGACCGGCCTGGCCGGCGGGGGAGCCGCCGCGCTGGTCGTCGGTGGCGGCGCCTTCCTCGTCGTACGGCGCCGGAGGACGACCGGCGTATGACCTCGCTCTCCAGGCGCGCCTTCGTCGTCGCGGCGACGGCGACGCTGCTCGCCGGCTGCGGCGGCGGGCACGCTACGACGTCGACCGCGAACTCCGGTACGGGAAAAGGGAGTTCGGCCGACAAGCAGTCCACGCCCACCGCGCCGCCGGCGGGCGGGGCAGCGCACGCCCTGGCCCGTTCCGTCCCGGTCACCCTGCGGGTCCCGGCGATCGGGGTCGACACCCCGGTCATGGGGCTGGGCCTCGCCTCGGACGGCACCGTGCAGGTGCCGCCGATCACGGCGCACGACCGGGCGGGCTGGTACCGGAACTCGCCGACACCCGGGCAGACCGGGCCGTCGGTGATCCTCGGCCATGTGACCGTCGGCGCCTACGGGGACGGCGTGTTCCGTCACCTCGCGAAGCTGCGCAAGGGCGACCGGATCGAGGCGGGCCTGGAGAACGGCACGACGGCCACGTTCACCGTCACCTCCGTACGGACGGTCGCCAAGGCCGACTTCCCGTCGGACGAGGTGTACGGGAACGTGGACCGTCCCGAACTGCGTCTCATCACCTGCGGAGGGACCCGTACCGGTACGGGCTACCTGGACAACGTGATCGTCTTCGCCGCGCTGACCTCGTAGTTCCCCCTGGATCCACCTAGATCCCCCCGGATCCAGGTAGGTCAGCGCAGAACCGCGGAGCACCGCGTGGCCCATCCCCGTACCGACCATGGAGAGTGTTGAAACGGTCCCGCGAGCGGGCAGCGTCCGAACTGTTCGCCGCCGTCTATCCGCGCCTCGCCGGCTGGTGCCGCCGTCTCGTCGACGACGACGAGACGGCGCACGAGATCGCCTCCGAGGCGTTCACCCGGCTGTGGGCCCGCTGGACGAAGGTGGCGGAGCCTCGCGGTTTCCTCTACGTCACCGCGGCGAACCTCGTCCGGGACCACTGGCGCAAAATGGAACGTGAACGCCGGGCGGTGCGCCGTGCCACCACGGAGGAGGCGGTACGGCCACCGACCGAACAGGAAGACCCCTCGGTACGGCTGCTCGTGCAGTCGCTCCCCGAACGGCTGCGCGTCCCGATCCTCCTGCACTATTACGCCGACATGCCGATCCGGGAGGTGTCCGTGCTGACCGGACGCAAGGAAGGAACCATCAAGGCCGACCTCCACGCGGCCCGCGAACTGCTCCGCGCCCACCTGAGGAGAAGCGTTGACCACACACTTTGACGAGGGAGGCGAGGGCCGGGACATCGACCCCGACGACCCCCTCACGGTCATCCTGCGCCCCTCCTCCGACTACCTCGGCCCACCCCCCGGCCGCTACGAGGCGATCCGCCGCGGAGCCGGCCGCCGTCGACTGCTCCGCGCGACGATCGGCGCCGGCGCGACCTGCGCGGTGATCGTCCTGGCCGCCCTCCCGTTCCGCCTGGCCCACCACGACGCCCCCGTGACCCCCACGGTCCCGCTCGCCCCGCCGCCCGCGCGCAGCAGCCCCGCGCCCACGCCCTCGCAGTCCGCGGCCACGTCCCCGAGCCCCACCGCGGTCCCGCGTTCCCCCGCCGATCCCCGTCTCCCGAGCCGCACACCGACCCCGAGCACGGAACCGTCCCGGGTCCCGGCGGCCCCGTCCGCCTCAAGATCCGTCCAGGAGTCGGCGACCGGCGCGACCTCGCGGACGTCCCGGTCCGTCGCGCCGTCCGCCGTGGCGACCACCGGTCGGTGACGCGCGGCCGTACGGAGCTGCCGGGAGCACCCTCCGCGGGATCCAACCCCGGCCCGGTGCGGCCGGAGTCGAACCCCGCGCCGAGGCCGGCCTCCCCCTCGGTGCCGGAAAAACCGTTATCGCGAGGGACTTCACCCCGTCTCCCTGTGCGTCCGCAGTCCCCTCACGCACCGGAGCCACCCACATGGCCACCAGCGCACCCCAGCGCCCCCACCAGCACCGCCTCAGCCGCCGGGGCCTGTTCACCCTCGGCGGCGGAGTCGCGGCGGCGGGCGTCGTCGGCGCCGGGATCGCCGCCCTCACCGGCGAAGGGGCCGACGCCGCGCAGCCCCGTACCGCCGTCGGCACCGCGACCGCCCGCCCACAGGCCTTCGCGCACCCGGGCATGCTGCACAACGCCGGTGACCTGCACCGTGCCGAGGTCCGCGTCGCCGCCCGCGAGGACCCCTGGCTGAAGGGCTGGACACGGCTCACCGACAACCGGCACTCCGCGAGCAACTGGCAGCCCCGCCCGCAGGCCGTCGTCGTCCGCGGCGGCACCGGCCAGAACTACGTCACGCTGTACAACGACATCCACGCCGCCTACCAGAACGCCCTGCGCTGGCGGATCGGCGGCACCAAGGCCCACGGCGACACGGCGGTCGCCATCCTCAACGCATGGTCGGCCACCCTCACCACGCTCGACGGCAACGCCGACCGCTTCCTGGCCGCCGGCCTCTACGGCTACCAGTTCGCGAACGCCGCCGAACTCGTCCGCGATCACCCGCAGTTCGCACTCGCCCGCTTCCAGAAGATGATGCGCACGGTGTTCACCCCGATGAACACCGACTTCCTCACCCACCACAACACCGCCACCATCACCAACTACTGGGCGAACTGGGACCTCTGCAACGTCGCCTCCCTCATGGCGACCGGCATCCTCTGCGACGACCGCGCCACCTTCCGGCGCGCCGTCACCTACATGAAGTCCGGTGCGGGCAACGGCTCGTTCCAGCACGCCATCCCCTTCGTCCACGACGGCCAGGGCCTCGCCCAGTGGCAGGAGAGCGGCCGCGACCAGGGCCACACGATGATGGGCATGGGCCTGATGGGCGCGATCTGCGAGATGGCCTGGAACCAGCGCGTCGATCTCTACGGCTACCTCGACAACCGGTTCATGAAGGCCGCCGAGTACGTCGCCAAGTACAACCTCGGCGCGGCCGTGCCCTTCACGACGTACGGCTGGCGCAGCGGCCAGGGCAACGGCGCCTACCGGGAACAGCGGGTGATCTCGGACGTGGCCCGGGGCGCCGTCCGCCCGGTCTGGGAGATCCTGTACAACCACTACGCCCGCCGCCGGCGCCTCTCCGCCCCGTTCATCACCCTCATGGCCGAGAAGGTGCGGGCCGAGGGCGGTGGCGGCGACTACGGCCCGAACAGCGGCGGTTTCGACCAACTCGGCTTCGGGACGCTGCTGTACAGCACGTGACACCGCCGTACACCGAGCTGCATCGAACGACGGGGGAGGGCGAGGAGCGGCGTGGACGGGCGGCAGTGGCACTCCACCATCGCGGCGGCACAGGCCGGTGACCGGCGGGCGCTGGACGAACTGGTCGCGGGCTGGCTGCCGTTGGTCTACAACGTGGTCGGCCGCGCCCTCAACGGCCATGCGGACGTGGACGACGTGGTCCAGGAGACGATGCTGCGCGCCGTCGACCACCTCGGTTCACTGCGCGACCCGGACAGCTTCCGGTCCTGGCTGGTGGCCATCGCCATGCGCCAGATACGGGACCGGGCCCGCCGCACCGTCCCGGACCGGCTACCCGACGGCCTGCCGGGAGACGCCGCCGACTTCGCCGAACTGACCGTCCTGCGGCTCCAGTTGGAGGGCCAGCGGCGTGAGGTCGCGGAGGCGGTGCGCTGGCTCGACGACGAGGACCGCCACCTCCTCTCCCTGTGGTGGCTGGAGGTCGCCGGCGAACTCACCCGCCGCGAACTGGCGTCGGCGCTCGGCATCAGCCGCCAGCATGCCGCCGTCCGCGTCCAGCGGATGAAGGAACGCCTCGAAACCGCCCGCGCGATCGTCCGCGCCCTCGACACCGCCTGCCCCGACCTCCGTGCCCGCACCGCCCGTTGGGACGGCCGCCGGGACTCGGTCTGGCGCAAACGCCTGGCCCGCCACCTGCGCGGCTGCGCCTGCTGCGGCGACCCGCGCGAGTCCGTCGTACCGGCGGAACGCCTGCTCGTAGGCATCGCCCTGGTCCCGCTCCCGGTCGGCTTCACCCTGTCCCTGGCGTTCGGCGCGAAGACGGCGGCGACCACGGGGATCGCCGGCACGGCCTTCGGGGTGGGCGCGAGCGGGGCCGCCGGTTCGGCCGGTGGGCCCGCCGGGTGGTCGGCCAAGCTGCTCGGGGCGCTGACCAAGCCCGCCGTCGCCGTGACGGCGGGGGCGACGATCGCGGCGGGCGGCGTCTACGTCGTGGCCCAGTCCCCGGACGACCCGCCGCCCAAGGCCCTCACCTCCACGGCGGCGGCCACCGCGCCCGCCCCGGGCTCCGCCGCCCCGACGACCACCGCGTCACCGTCCCCGTCGCACTCGCCCTCCCCGTCCCCGTCGAAGAGGACGGCCACCGGCCGCTACGGCTCGGTCGTCGACGCCGTGGACCGGGCGCCGGACCCCGACGAGCCCCCCACCGCCCTTCCGCGCCGCCCCGCGTCCGGCGTCACCAGCAGCGGCGGCGCACACGCCACGCTGAACCATCGCGGGGACGACGTGACGCTCAGCGGCCAGGGTTACGTGCTCGTCCGCTGGCAGATCTCGCCGCAGTACCGCAACGGCGCGCTGGTGATGCCGAGTTGGACCACCCTGAAGGGCTGGCTCTTCCACGTGGCCTCCGGCGGCGGCCGTCGCATGGACGACCCGGTCAGCACCACCGACACCACCGCCACCGGCATGGGCAGCTCGACCACCGGCTACGACGTCCTGCCCGCCGGCACCCAACAGATGTGGCAGAACGAGTACTTCTACGTCGACGGCAGCGTCACCCTCACCGTCAACGAACGCGGCGCGGACTACGGCCTCAACGTCTTCCCCACCACCTGGGACGCCGTGGAGAAGGACATCACCACCGGCCCCGCCCAGGGCGCGACCCGCTACGGCCTCACCCGGGACACCGGCAGGGACGACACCCCGATACCGCAGTACGCGACCCGCTCGACCCCGGCCGACCCGGCGACGGTGGCTCAGGAGTCCCGCGTGTAGCCGTTCTTCCTGAGCCCGCACAGCACGTCGACACGGTTGGTGGTGATCGAGTCGACGCCCATGTCGAGGAGCCGCCGCATCGAACGACGGGTGTCCGGGGTCCACACCGACAGCAGAAAGCCCTCGCGGTGGATGTGCGCGGCGAGGTCCCGGTCGACCAGCGTGAAGCGGTAGTTGAGCCAGCGCGGCCGTACCGCTTCGAGCACCGCGGGGCGCGGGGGAGCGAGGGAGGTCCAGGTCAGGGCGATCTCGGCGGAGGCGTCGGCCGCGCGGACGGCGAGCATGGCGTCGGCGCCCGCGCAGTAGTACACGCGGTCCGCCGCGCCGTACGCGCGGATCTCCTCCACGATCCGGCGTACCGCCCGCCGGTCGGCGGGGCCGGGCAGGTCGACCATCACCCGGCTGCCCTCGGTCGCGGCCAGCGCCTCGGCCAGCGTCGGCACCCGGCCGTCGGTGAGCCCGCGCACCTCGTCCGCGGAGAGCGAGGCGAGCGGGCGTTCCACCTCCCACAGCCGCTCCAGCGTCTCGTCGTGCAGCAGCACGGGTACGCCGTCACGGGTCAGCCGTACGTCGAACTCGACCGCGTCCGCGCCCTGTTCGAGCGCGGAGCGCAGCGAGTCGACGGTGTTCTCGCGGACACGGTAGGGGTCGCCGCGATGGCCCACGGCGGTCACGTTCTGCATGGGCCCATTGTGCTGGTTGTCAGGGCGCCAGCCACGCGGAGGTGTAGGTGTCGATCTCCTCGTCGATCCGGGCCTTGCCCGCCGCGTCGAGGAAGGAGGCCCGCACGGCGTTCTTCGCGAGGTCGGCGACACCGCGTTCGTCGAGGTCGAGGAGGCGGGCGGCGACCGCGTACTCGTTGTTCAGGTCGGTGCCGAACATCGGCGGGTCGTCGGAGTTGATCGTGACGAGGACGCCCGCGCGGGTGAACTCCTTGACGGGGTGCTCGTCGAGCGTGCGGACCGCGCGGGTGGCGATGTTGGAGGTCGGGCAGACCTCCAGCGCGATGCCGTGCTCGGCGAGGTGGGCGAGGAGCTTGGGGTCCTGGGCGGACGTGGTGCCGTGCCCGATGCGCTCGGCCCGCAGGTGGTTCAGGGCGTCCCAGACCGTCTCGGGACCGGTGGTCTCACCGGCGTGCGGCACGGAGTGCAGCCCGGCCGAGAGGGCCTGGTCGAAAAACGGCTTGAACTGCGGCCGGGGCACCCCGATCTCGGGGCCGCCGAGCCCGAACGACACCAGCCCCTCCGGCCGTACCCGATCGTCGGTCGCGAGCCGCACGGTCTCCTCGGCGGCCTCCAGTCCCGCCTCACCGGGAATGTCGAAGCACCAGCGCAGCACGGTCCCGAACTCCGCCTCCGCCGCCTTGCGGGCATCCTCGATGGCGTCCATGAAGGCCCGCTCGTCGATCCCGCGGCGCGTCGACGAGAACGGCGTGATCGTCAGCTCGGCGTACCGCACCTGCTGGCGTGCCATGTCCCGGGCGACCTCGTACGTCAGCAGCCGTACGTCCTCCGGCGTGCGGATGAGGTCGACCACGGACAGGTACACGTCGATGAAGTGCGCGAAGTCCGTGAAGGTGAAGAAGTCGGCCAGGGCCTCGGGGTCGGAGGGGACCCTGGAGTCGGAGTGGCGCGCGGCCAGTTCCGAGACGATCCGCGGGGAGGCGGAGCCGACGTGGTGGACATGCAGCTCGGCCTTCGGCAGCCCGGCGATAAAGGCATGCAGGTCACGGGCCTGACCGGCGGCGGGTACGGCGCGTTGGTCGGACAAGGTTCCTCCCCGGAACGGCGCTCCGGCTGATACCGGCCGGAACGCGGGTGATCGGCTGATCGATGACTCGGGATCATCGTAGGCCGGGGCGGGAACGGAGGCGTCGGTACTCCCCGCCGGGGCCCGGGGAGCGGGACCGCCCGCGGAACGCTCTAGCATGGTCGCTCCGACGATGGACCGACGGGACCGACGGGACCAGCAGAACAGACGGGTCCGACAGGACCGACAGGACCCACGGGACCGACAGGACCGACGGGGAGAAGGACGGGGACGGGGCATGGGGGACGAGACACAGCCGGAGGCCAACGCGGGCACGGGCGCGGACGCGAACCGGGACCTGTGGGCCCCGCCGGCCGGCAGGCCGTCGCTGGACAAGGGCGCGCGACAGCCGACGCCGGCACCGCCCCCCTCCCCGCAGGACCAGCACCCGCCGACCATGGTGCAGCCGCCACAGTCACCGTCCGTGCACAACCAGGCCACGGTGACGTCGATGCCGGCCGAGGGCTTCGCCCCGCCGGCCTCCGGCCCCGGCGCACCCGGCCAGGGCCGCCCCGGCACACCCCCCGGCACCCCGGGCTACGGCCACCCCGCCACACCCCCCGGGCTCCCCAGCTACGGCACCCCCGCCTACGCCCAGCCCACCCCGGCCGGCGGCTACGGCACCCCGCACCCCCAGAGCGCCCCCGCCCCGGGCCCCGGCGGCTACGGCTACCCCGGCTACCCGCAGGGCTACGGCTGGCCCGGTATGCCGATGGCCCCGCAGAACAACATGGGCACGGCGGCGATGGTGCTGGGCATCCTGTCCTGCTGCCTGTTCTGCGTCTACGGCTTCGTCTCCCTGGTCCTCGGAGTCACCGCGATCATCCTCGGCGTCAAGGGCAAGAAGCGTGCCGACCGCGGCGAGGCCACGAACCGTGGTCAGGCGCAGGCGGGCTTCATCACCGGCATCATCGGAACCGCTCTGGGCGTCATCACGATCGCCGCGCTGATCATCGGCATCGCCTTCGCCATCAAGCACGGCGACAACACCGACACGTCGGACCCCGACCCCTTCTACAACTCGGCCCCCAGCGTCACGGTCCCGTTCCTGCCCCAGGCCTGACCCCCGGGTCCCCGGCACGCCGCCCCCGCGCGGTCACCCCTCCCGCAACACCCCGCGCGCCGCCATCAACGCGAACCCCAGCAGATTCGGCCCCCGCCACCGCTCGGGATCCCCCGCCGCCACATCGTCCGCGGCGAGCCCGATCCCCCACACCCGGTCAACAGGGCTCGCCTCCACCAGCACCCGCTCACCCGTCCCCAGCAGGAACCCCCGCAGCTCCGCGTCCGCCGAGAACTTGCGCAGGCTCCCCTCGACGACGATCCCGAACCGCTCCCGCGCCCAGACCTCCTCGTCGAACCCCCGCACCAGCCGACCGGCCTTCTTCGCCTGAGACGGATGCCCCGCGGCCAGCACCCGCGCCAGCGCGTCCCCGTCGCCGAACAGTCGCGCCTTGCCCGCCATCATCCAGTGCTCGGCGGTCGCGTACGTGACCCCGTCCACCGTGAACGGCGACGGCCACCACTGGCTCAGACAGCTCGCGCCCACGCGGCCGTCCGGGCGCGGCCGGTGCCCCCAGAAGTGCAGGTACTTGACCTTCGCCCCGGCGCGCACTTGGCTGATCAGGGCTTCCTGGGAATCGATCGTCCCCGCGGCCCCCGCCGCGAGCTTCCCCGTGATCTCGTCCATACACGCGAGTCTTGCAGGCACCACTGACACTCCGTCCCCCCTTTTCCAGGAGGACTCGACACCTGGTCGACAGATTCCGTCGCGTAACCAAAAGGCAACAACGGAATCACTTGTTGGAGTCCCTTTGCTCTGTCAGGATCGGCATTCAAATCGAGCTGGAGCTACGCCACCCGCCAGCGGACGAAGCGGGGCGAAGGCGGAGGAGAGCGACATGCACCACCCGGGCAGCGAGACCCCGGAACGATTCCCCGCACAGGAGTACTTCGCGGACGGCGCGCAGTTCATCGCCGGCCGCCTGACGAAGGGCACCTCGGGCCGCACCCACGCCGTCGTCGACCCGGCCACCGGCGAGGACGTGTACACGTACGAGCTGGCCGGGACGGACGACGTGGACGCCGCCGTGGCGGCGGCGCGCGCCGCGTTCCCCGGCTGGTCGGGCGCCACGCCCGGTGAACGCTCGGACGCGCTGCACCGTTTCGCCGCCGTGCTCGCCGAGCGCGCCGACGACTTCGCCCGCGCCGAGTCACTCCAGTGCGGCAAGCCCCTCAAGCTGACCCGTGAGTTCGACGTCCCCGGGACGATCGACAACACGGCCTTCTTCGCCGGTGCCGCACGGCATCTGCAGGGACAGTCGGCGGGGGAGTACTCCGGCGACCACACGTCGTACGTACGCCGGGAACCCATCGGTGTCGTCGGCTCCATCGCGCCCTGGAACTATCCCCTCCAGATGGCCGCCTGGAAGATCCTCCCGGCGATCGCCGCGGGCAACACGATCGTGCTGAAGCCCGCCGAGCTGACCCCGCTCACCTCGCTGATGTTCGCCCAGGCGGCCACCGAGGCAGGCATCCCGGACGGTGTCGTCAACATCGTCACCGGCACGGGCAAGGAGGCCGGTGAGCACCTCGTCGGCCACCCCGACGTGGCCATGACGTCCTTCACCGGGTCCACCGCCGTCGGCAAGCGCGTCGCGGAGATCGCGACCGCCACCGTCAAGCGCATCCACCTGGAGCTGGGCGGCAAGGCGCCCTTCGTGGTCTTCGACGACGCCGATCTCGACGCCGCCGTCAACGGAGCCGTCGCCGGTTCGCTCATCAACACCGGGCAGGACTGCACGGCCGCCACGCGCGCGTACGTGCAGCGGCCCCTCTACGACGCGTTCGTCCAGAAGACGGCCGCCCTCATGGCGAGCGTCCGGGTCGGCGACCCCTTCGCCCCCGGCACCGACCTCGGGCCGCTGATCTCGCACGCGCAGCGCGACCGCGTCGCCGGTTTCGTCGACCGGGCGCGTGGCTACGCGCGCGTGGTGACCGGCGGCGAGGCTCCTCAGGGAGATCTCAAGAACGGCGCGTACTATCGCCCCACCCTGGTCGCGGACGCCGCCCAGGACAGCGAGATCGTGCAGTCGGAGCTGTTCGGGCCGGTGCTCGTCGTGCTTCCCTTCGACAGCGACGACGAAGGCATCGCGCTCGCCAACGACACCCCGTACGGCCTCGCCGCCTCCGCGTGGAGTCAGGGCGTCTACCGCGCCCATCGCGCGACCCGCGAGATCAAGGCCGGCTGCGTGTGGATCAACGACCACATCCCGATCATCAGCGAGATGCCTCACGGCGGATACAAGGCGTCCGGCTTCGGCAAGGACATGTCCGCCTACTCGTTCGAGGAGTACACCCAGATCAAGCACGTCATGTTCGACAACACGGCGGTGGCCCGCAAGGACTGGCACCGCACGATCTTCGGGGACCGATAGCAGAACTGACGGCCGCCCGAGCCGCGGCCGTCTCCTCCCGAAAGGGCAGCACGCGCATGAAGCAGTACGAGCCCGACCGCCTGACCCCGGCCGAAATGGCCGCCGTGCGGCGCAGTTTCCGCAAGAGCCGGTCCGCGATGACCCGCCGTTCGGTGCTGCGCGCCTCCGCGGGCGGCGCGCTCGCGGTCGGCGGACTCGGCGCCCTGAGCGGCTGCGGGATTCCCGCGGCAGGCAAGACGCAGGGCGGCGTGTCCGCCGACGACCACTCGGCCACGGAGCAGGAGATCGACTTCTCCAACTGGCCCGAGTACATCGACACGGACGAGAGCGGCAACCACCGTCCGACGCTGGAGGCGTTCACCAAGCGGACCGGCATCAAGGTCAAGTACACCGAGGACATCAACGACAACGACGAGTTCTTCGGCAAGATCCAGCCGCAGCTCGCCGCCGGCCAGTCCACCGGCCGTGACCTGATCGTCCTCACCGACTGGCTGGCCGCCCGGATGATCCGCCTCGGCTACGTCCAGAAGCTGGACGCGTCGAACCTCCCGCACGCCTACGCCAACCTGTCGGACCAGTTCCGCAGCCCCGACTGGGATCCGGGCCGGGCGTACTCGTACGTGTGGCAGGGCATCTCCACGGTCATCGCATACAACAAGAAGGCGCTCGACGGCATCGAGGTGAAGTCGATCTCCGACCTCCTCGACAACCCGAAGCTCAAGGGCCGCGTCGGCTTCCTCACCGAGATGCGTGACAGCGTCGGCATGACCATGCTCGACATGGGCAAGGACCCGGCGAAGTTCACCACCGACGACTACGACGCGGTCATCGCCCGCCTCCAGAAGGCCGTCGACCAGGGCCAGATCCGCCGCTTCACCGGCAACGACTACACGTCCGACCTCACCAAGGGCGACTTCGCCGCGTGCGTCGCCTGGGGCGGCGACATCGTCCAGCTCCAGGCGGACAACCCCGACGTCGGCTACGTCATCCCCGACGCCGGCTACATGACGTCGACCGACAACATGCTGATCCCCAACAAGGCGCGCCACAAGACGAACGCCGAGCGGCTCATCGACTACTACTACGAGCCCGAGCCGGCCGCCGAACTCGCCGCCTACGTGAACTACGTCAGCCCGGTCGCGGACGTGAAGCCCTACCTCGCCAAGATCGACAAGTCGGCGGCGAGCAACCCGCTGATCCTTCCCGACAAGGCCATGGCGGCGAAGTCCCACGCCTTCCGCTCACTGAGCTCGAAGGAAGAGACGGCATACCAGCAGAAGTTCGCAAAGCTCACAGGGGCGTGACGACGATGAACACCACCGACACCAGCGGCGATGTCCGCCTCTCCGGTATCAGCAAGACCTACGGCTCCTTCACCGCCGTGCACCCGCTCGACCTGACCGTGCCCCAGGGCTCCTTCTTCGCCCTGCTCGGCGCCTCCGGCTGCGGCAAGACCACCACCCTGCGCATGATCGCGGGCCTGGAGGAACCTTCCTCCGGCACCGTGTTCCTCGGCGACCAGGAGGTCGGCCACCTCCCGCCGTACAAGCGGCCGGTGAACACCGTCTTCCAGTCGTACGCCCTCTTCCCGCACCTCGACATCTTCGAGAACGTCGCCTTCGGTCTGCGCCGGCGCGGCATCAAGTCGGTGAAGAAGCAGGTCGAGGACATGCTCGAACTGGTCCAGCTCGGCGAGCAGGCACGGAAGAAGCCGCACCAGCTCTCCGGCGGCCAGCAGCAGCGCGTCGCCGTCGCCCGCGCCCTGATCAACCACCCCAAGGTGCTCCTCCTCGACGAGCCCCTCGGCGCCCTCGACCTCAAGCTGCGCCGCCAGATGCAGCTGGAGCTCAAGCGCATCCAGACCGAGGTCGGCATCACCTTCGTGCACGTCACGCACGACCAGGAGGAGGCCATGACGATGGCCGACACGGTCGCCGTGATGAACGCGGGCCGCGTCGAGCAGCTCGGCTCGCCCGCCGACCTGTACGAGAACCCGCAGACCACGTTCGTCGCCAACTTCCTCGGCACCTCCAACCTCATCGAGGCCGAGGTCGACTCCAAGAGCGGCGAGGACATCATCCTCAGGGCGGGCGGCGGCAAGCTCGTCCTGCCCGAGTCGCGATGTTCCGCCCCCACCGCGACCGGCGGCAAGGTCCTGGTCGGCGTACGCCCCGAGAAGATCACCCTCACGCACGCCGACGACGCCGGCGAGATCCCGGCCGGCCGCAACCGCATCACCGGCACGATCGCCGACTCCAGCTTCATCGGCGTCTCCACCCAGTACGTCATCGACAGCCCGGTCTGCCCCGAGTTCGAGGTCTACGCCCAGAACGTCGACCGTGACGCCCGGCTGCGGCCCGGCGCCGAGGTCGTCCTGCACTGGAACCCGGCCCACACCTTCGGTCTGGACGCGGCCCAGGACATCGACGCCGGTGTCGACGTCGAGGAGGAGGCCGCCTGATGGCCGCTGTCACCGAGGCGCCGCCGCTGGCGCCCGCGCCGGAGGAGAAGCCGCCGCGCAAGAGGAGGGGCCGCTTCACGCCGTACTGGCTGCTGCTGCCCGGCATCCTCTGGCTGATCGTCTTCTTCGCGCTGCCGATGATCTACCAGGGCTCCACGTCGATCCAGACGGGTTCTCTGGAGGACGGCTACAAGGTCACCTGGCACTTCGCCACCTACTGGGACGCGCTGTCCGAGTACTGGCCGCAGTTCCTGCGCTCGGTCTGCTACGCCGCCGCCGCGACCGTCCTCTGTCTGCTGCTGGGCTATCCGCTGGCGTACCTCATCGCGTTCCGCGCGGGACGCTGGCGGAACCTGATCATGATCCTGGTGATCGCGCCGTTCTTCACCAGCTTCCTGATCCGCACGCTCGCCTGGAAGACGATCCTCGCGGACAGCGGGCCGGTCGTCAGCGTCCTCAACACGCTGCACGTCCTGGACGTCACCAACTGGCTCGGCTGGACCTCGGGCGACCGTGTGCTGGCCACCCCGCTCGCGGTGGTGTGCGGGCTGACGTACAACTTCCTGCCGTTCATGGTGCTTCCGCTCTACACCTCGCTGGAGCGCATCGACGGACGGCTGCACGAGGCGGCCGGCGACCTGTACGCCAAGCCGTTCGTCACCTTCCGCAAGGTCACCTTCCCGCTGTCGATGCCCGGCGTCGTCTCCGGCACCCTGCTGACCTTCATCCCGGCGGCCGGTGACTACGTCAACGCCGAACTCCTCGGCTCCACCGACACCCGCATGATCGGAAACGTCATCCAGACGCAGTTCCTGCGCATTCTGGACTACCCGACGGCGGCGGCACTCTCCTTCATCCTCATGGCCGCCATTCTCGCCATGGTGACCATCTACATTCGCAAGTCCGGGACGGAGGATCTGGTTTAAATGGCCGTCGTACGCTGGTTCAAGCGCAATCTCGTCGTCATCGCGGGCCTGTTGACCCTCGGATATCTCCTCCTTCCGAACGTCATCGTCACGGTGTTCTCCTTCAACAAACCGAAGGGCCGCTTCAATTACGAGTGGCAGCAGTTCTCGCTGGACGCCTGGAAGAAGCCCTGCGGGGTCGCCGACATGTGCGGCTCGCTCTCCATCAGCCTCCAGATCGCCGTCTGGGCGACCATCGGCGCCACCCTGCTCGGCACGATGATCGCCTTCGCGCTGGTCCGCTACCGATTCCGGGCGCGCGGCGCGATCAACTCGCTGATCTTCCTGCCGATGGCGATGCCCGAGGTCGTCATGGCCGCCTCGCTGCTCACCCTGTTCCTCAACATGGGCGCCCAACTGGGCTTCTACACCATCCTGATCGCCCACATCATGTTCTGCCTGAGCTTCGTCGTCACCGCCGTCAAGGCCCGTGTGATGTCGATGGACCCGCGCCTGGAACAGGCCGCCCAGGACCTCTACGCCGGCCCGGTGCAGACGTTCCTGCGCGTCACCCTGCCCATCGCGGCCCCCGGAATCGCGGCGGGCGCGCTGCTCTCCTTCGCGCTGTCCTTCGACGACTTCATCATCACCAATTTCAACGCGGGCTCGACCGTCACCTTCCCCATGTTCGTCTGGGGTTCGGCACAGCGCGGCACACCCGTTCAGATCAATGTCATCGGTACGACCATGTTCCTCATCGCCGTATTGTTGGTGCTCGTTTCCATGGCGATCACCAACCGCCGCAACAAGGTGAAGGCGTGACCGCGTAATTCGCAGCAACCCTGTGCACCCTGTAGGGAGTTGAAATCATGGCCCCTAGCGCCATGACACGTTGGACAAAGTCTCTTTCCGAAGCACGGCCGGTGCCGTTCTGGCTGGACGACCCCGGCAGGCCCCACCCCGAACCCGCGCTCACCGGCGGCGAGACCTGCGATCTGCTGGTCGTCGGCGGCGGTTACAGCGGACTGTGGACCGCGCTCATCGCGAAGGAGCGCGACCCGCAGCGGGACGTGGTGCTGGTGGAGGGCCGCGAGGTGGGCTGGGCCGCCTCGGGCCGCAACGGCGGCTTCTGCGCCGCCTCGCTCACCCACGGACTCTCCAACGGCCTGACCCGCTGGCCCGACGAGATCCACCGGCTGGAGGAGCTGGGCGCCCGCAACCTCGACGCGATCGAGAGCGCGGTCGCCCGCTACTCCCTGGACTGCGAGTTCGAGCGCACCGGCGAGATCGACGTCGCCACCGAACCGCACCAGGCCGAGGAACTCCACGACTGGTACGGCGAGTTGGAGAGCCAGGGCCTCGCCGAGGGCACCGAGTTCCTGGACGCCGACGCGGTCCGCGAACAGGTCGCCTCCCCGACCTTCCTGGCCGGCCTGTACGACAGCCGGGGCGTCGCGATGCTCAACCCGGCCAAACTGGCCTGGGGGTTGAAGCGCGCCTGCCGCCAACTCGGCGTCCGCGTCTACGAACACACCCCCGCCCTCGAACTGAGGCCGCACGGCGCCGGCATGGCCGTACGCACTCCGTACGGCTCGGTCCGCGCCCGCCGGGTCGCGCTCGGCACCAACGTCTTCCCGAACCTGGTCAAGCGCGTCCGCCCGTACACCGTCCCGGTCTACGACTACGCCCTGATGACCGAGCCGCTCTCCGCCGACCAGCTGGCGTCGATCGGCTGGAAGAACCGCCAGGGCCTGGGCGATTCGGCGAACCAGTTCCACTACTTCCGGCTCTCCGCCGACAACCGCGTTCTGTGGGGCGGGTACGACGCCATCTACCCCTACGGCGGCCGGGTCCGCGCCGAGTACGACGACCGGCCGGAGACGTACGCCAAGCTCGCGGAGCACTTCTTCACCTGCTTCCCGCAGCTGGAGGGGCTGGGCTTCAGCCACGCGTGGGGCGGCGCGATCGACACCTGCTCGCGCTTCTCGGCGTTCTTCGGCACCGCCCACCGGGGCAGGGTCGCCTACGCGGCGGGCTTCACCGGCCTCGGCGTCGGCGCGACCCGCTTCGGCGCGGACGTGATGCTGGACCTGCTCGCGGGGGAGCGGACCGAGCGCACGGAACTGGAGATGGTTCGCAAGAAGCCGCTGCCCTTCCCGCCCGAGCCCTTCGCGTGGACCGGCATCGCCCTCACCAAGTGGTCGCTGGCGCACGCCGATGCGCACGGCGGGCGGCGCAACCTCTGGCTGAAGGCGATGGACCGGCTCGGGCTCGGCTTCGACAGCTGACCCGTCCTTGATCGGCGGGTGTGATCGGGTTCACTCCTTCGGGGTGCCCGGACTCGCGTAATGCCCGCCGCCGGCCTCCCTCTCTCCTGTGACGCGACCAGCGTCGACATGAGAAAGGGAGGTCTCCTCATGACTGGCGCGAAGACGGCCGTCGAGTGGCTGGCAGCGGTGGCTCCGGATCCGGAGGCCTGCCGCTGGGAATGGGAGCGCAATCCCCTCGGGGTCGCGCTGCTGCCCGCCGGCAAGGCCTGGGACGTCCTCATCCTGCCGGGTGAGCTCGGCTATCCCACGCTCGATGTGCTCACCCGGGTCATCGATCAACCGGGCCCGGTACTCGTCGACTTCGGCGACGCGCGGATGGGTTTCCTGGTGCCGCCGGGCACCGCGGCCCGCTGGCTCGGCACCGGTATCCGTACGGCGGGGCTCGGCACCTGGATCGTCGTGCCCTACCCCGGCCGGTCGACCGGGGGAGTCCGCTGGCTGGTCCCGCCGGACGGCTCCGGCACCCTCACCGACCCCGCACTCCTCGAACTCGCCATGCACGAGGCGGCGGCGGGACTGGCCACGGAAGGGGAGGACGGATAGCCGACAGCTGACCCGACGACAGAGGTCCGGACACCGGACATCTTGACAACGGCAATTGGTCTGGACCAAATTGGGCGCGCTCCACCCCTCCATCTCCCCCATGCCCGGAGGCACTTGTGGATCGCACCAGACCTGTCCTCGCCGTGTTCGCGGCCGCGGCCCTGGCCGTGTCCGGCATCACCGCGCTCTCGTCGGCCGCCCGTGCGGCCGACGCGGACCTGGCGAAGAACGGAGGCTTCGAAGCGGGCCTCGACAGTTGGACCTGTTCCGCGAACAGCGGTACGGCGGTCAAGTCGCCCGTGCACGGCGGCAGTTCGGCATTGCAGGCCACCCCGGCCGGCAACGACTACGCCCAGTGCGCGCAGACGGTGACCGTACAGCCCAACTCCCAGTACTCGCTCGCCGGTTACGTGCGCGGCAGCTACGTCTACCTCGGCGCGAGCGGCACCGGCACCACCGACGTCTCCACCTGGACCCAGTCGGCCCCCGACTGGCAGCAGCTGACGACCGGCTTCCGCACCGGCCCGTCCACCACCAAGGTCACCATCTACACCCACGGCTGGTACGGCACCGGCGCCTACAACGCCGACGACATCTCCCTCACCGGCCCGGCAGGCACCGTGGGCCAGCCGCCCGCCACCCCGACCGGTCTGGCCGCGGGCACCGTCACGTCCTCCTCCGTCGCCCTGTCCTGGTCCGCCGTCACCGGCGCGACCGGCTACGCGATCTACCGCGACGGGGCCAAGGTCCAGACGGCGAGCGGCACGTCGGCCACCGTGAGCGGTCTGTCGGCCGCGACGTCGTACAGCTTCCAGGTCAGCGCGGTGAACGACGCGGGCGAGTCCGCGAAGTCGACGGCGGTCACCGCCAAGACGTCCACCGGCTCGGGCCCCGGCACCGGCCTGCCCACCCACGCCTTGGTCGGCTACCTGCACGCGAGTTTCGCCAACGGCTCCGGCTACACGCGCCTCGCCGACGTACCCGACAGCTGGGACGTCATCGACCTGGCCTTCGGCGAACCCACCTCCGCCACCTCGGGCGACATCCGCTTCAACCGCTGCCCGGTCAGCGAATGCCCGAACGTCGAGAGCGACGCCGACTTCAAGGCGGCCGTCAAGGCCAAACAGGCGGCGGGAAAGAAGGTGCTGATCTCGATCGGCGGCGCCAACGGCCAGGTCCAGCTGACCACCACGGCCGCCCGCGACACCTTCGTCTCCTCGGTCTCGAACATCATCGACACCTACGGCCTCGACGGCCTCGACATCGACTTCGAGGGCCACTCGCTCTCCCTGGACACGAACGACACCAACTTCAAGAGCCCCACGACCCCCGTGGTGGTCAACCTGATCTCGGCCCTGAAGACCCTGAAGGCCAAGTACGGCGCGAAGTTCGTGCTGAGCATGGCACCGGAGACGTTCTTCGTGCAGATGGGCTACCAGTTCTACGGCACCGGCAAGTTCGGCGGCCAGGACCCGAGGTGCGGTGCGTACCTGCCCGTCATCTACGCCCTGCGCGACGACCTCACGCTGCTGCACGTCCAGGACTACAACTCGGGGCCGATCATGGGGCTCGACAACCAGTACCACACCATGGGCGGCGCCGACTTCCACATCGCGATGACGGACATGCTGCTCACGGGCTTCCCGGTGGCGGGCGACACGAACAACGTGTTCCCGGCGCTGCGCCCCGACCAGATCGCCATCGGCATGCCGGCGTCCGTCAACGCGGGCAACGGTTACGTCGCCCCGGCCGAGGTCACCAAGACCCTGGACTGCCTGACCAGGAAGGTGAGTTGCGGCTCGTACGCGACTCATGGCACCTGGCCCGCCCTGCGCGGCCTGATGACCTGGTCGGTCAACTGGGACCGGTACTCGAACTGGGAGTTCCAGAAGACCTTCGACGGCTACTTCGGCTGAGGGCCGGCACGGAAGCGGCCGAGGAGGAGCCGCAGCGACGCGAGCAGCACCGTACCGAGGCACCAGCTGGCCACGACGTCCAGTGGCCAGTGGTAGCCCCGGCGGACCAGGCCGAAGCTGACGCAGGCGACCGACAGGGCGCAGGCGACGACCAGTCCACGGCGGGCGGCCACCGTCCGCAGCCAGGGCAGGAGGAGCAGCGTCGCGGAGCCGTACGCGATCATCGCGGTGGCCGTGTGGCCCGAGGGGTAGTAGCCGGTGCCGGGCGGGACCGCCGGGGTGCCGCCGCGGGCGATCAGTTCCTTGAGGGGGACGACGATCGCCGGGACCAGGGCCATCAGTACGGCCGCGGCGAGCGGTGGCCGCCACCACCGGTCCATACCACTGGCACGGCCGCGCAGGCCGATGTAGGCCAGAACCACGACGAGGACCGGGACCGCGACCTGGATGTTGCCGAGGTCGGCGAGGAGTTCGGAGACGCGGTCCGGGTGGACGAGGGCACGGCTGAGGCGGGCGTCCAGGTCCAGAAGGGGGC
The DNA here is from genome assembly GCF_044747445.1 of Streptomyces sp. NPDC090083. Classification (NCBI taxonomy): domain Bacteria; kingdom Bacillati; phylum Actinomycetota; class Actinomycetes; order Kitasatosporales; family Streptomycetaceae; genus Streptomyces; species Streptomyces sp. NPDC090083. The sequence continues at coordinate 296,403 of NZ_JBIVED010000010.1, forward strand.
CGTCGGCCGCGACCTGCCAGGTGATCACCGCGAACAGCAGCGCGGGAAGGGCGAGAAGCAGCCAGAAGAAGGAGGTCGGCCACCCCGGAACAGGGGGGGTGGTTCCGGGGTGGCCGTCCGGATCGGTTGGCCGGCCGCCCCGGGGGGTTTGGGGCGGGCGACTGTCCGATCGGTGAGGAGATTCGGAGCCGGAGGCCCCGGTTGTGTGCGCGAGGGCACGACCAGGTCGAAGCTGGGGAGGCCCCGGCCTGAAGTCGCCCACAGTCCCCTGTGGGCGGGGTGTATCTCTCATCTGGGTAGAACCTACGGCAGGGGCGGCGGGTACGACAGGCGGAATCGCGTCCCGTCATGCACCCCGCACACCTTCTTCACACGGCCCGACGCCCGCCTCCCCGGCCCCGGAATCACCGCGGACGACAGCGCCGGTGCGGCCCTGTCGGCCAGGACGCGAGGGACGTGACTCCTGTGCGAGAGTCACGTCCGTCGCGGGAGCCGTGGGGAGTGGCTCAGATGCGTGCGAACGCCTGCTCGATGATGTCGAGTCCCTCGCTCAGCAGGTCCTCGCCGATGACCAGCGGGGGCAGGAAGCGCAGCACGTTGCCGTAGGTGCCACAGGTCAGGACCAGCAGCCCTTCCTGGTGGCAGGCCTTGGCGAGCGCGGCGGTCGCCTCCGGGTTCGGCTCCTTGGTCGTACGGTCCTTGACCAGCTCGATCGCGATCATCGCGCCGCGCCCGCGGACCTGGCCGATGATGTCGAACTTCTCCGCCATGGCCCCGAGCCGGCTCTTCATCACCGACTCGATGGTCTTCGCCCTGGCGTTGAGGTCCAGCTCCTTCATCGTCTCGATGGCGCCGAGCGCACCGGCGCAGGCGACCGGGTTGCCGCCGTACGTACCGCCCAGGCCACCGGAGTGCGCGGCGTCCATGATCTCGGCGCGACCGGTGACGGCGGCGAGCGGCAGGCCGCCCGCGATGCCCTTCGCGGTGGTGATCAGGTCCGGGACGACACCCTCGTCCTCGCACGCGAACCACTGGCCCGTACGGCAGAACCCGGACTGGATCTCGTCCGCGACGAAGACGATCCCGTTGTCGGCGGCGAACTTGCTCAGCGCCGGCAGGAAGCCCTTCGCCGGCTCGATGAAGCCGCCCTCGCCGAGGACCGGCTCGATGATGATCGCGGCGACGTTGTCCGCGCCGATCTGCTTGGTGATCATGTCGATGGCCTGCGCGGAGGCCTCGGCACCGGCGTTGTCGGGACCGGTCGGCCAGCGGTAGCCGTAGGCCACCGGCACGCGGTACACCTCGGGCGCGAACGGCCCGAAGCCGTTCTTGTACGGCATGTTCTTCGCGGTCAGCGCCATCGTCAGGTTGGTCCGGCCGTGGTAGCCGTGGTCGAACACCACGACGGCCTGCCGCTTGGTGTACGCCCGGGCGATCTTCACGGCGTTCTCTACGGCCTCGGCGCCCGAGTTGAACAGCGCGGACTTCTTGGCGTGGTCGCCCGGGGTCAGCTCGGCGAGCGCCTCCGCGACCTCGACGTACCCCTCGTAGGGCGTGACCATGAAACAGGTGTGGGTGAAGTCGGCGAGCTGCGCGGACGCACGCCGGACGACGGCCTCGGCGGACGCGCCGACGCTGGTCACGGCGATACCGGAACCGAAGTCGATCAGCCGGTTCCCGTCGACGTCCTCGATGATCCCGCCGCCCGCGCGGGCGGTGAACACGGGCAGCACGGAGCCCACACCGGCCGCGACCGCGGCGGTACGGCGGGCCTGCAGCTCCTGCGACTTCGGGCCGGGGATGGCGGTGACGACGCGGCGCTCCTGCGGAAGTGCGGTCATGAGGGGCTCCTGGGGTGGTGCGGACGCTTTTCTTCTCTTCTCGCAGGCTAGGACGGGTGACCGGGGGTGGGCATGCTCCATGTGGGCGGTGTCGGCGCCGCCGGTTGTCCGCCATGGACAGTGCCGGGATCCCGGGGTTCGGTGCGCGCCCGGCCACGTAAACGGTGAACTCCCCTTCCTGGCGCGTTAGATTGACTCGCTGACGGTGCACGGAACGGCTGGTCAAGGGGCGAGGACGAGGACGATGGACAGCGACGGAACGCGGGACGCGCACCACACACAGGCCAACCCTGTGCCGCGTCCGGCGGGACCGGCGGACATGCCCGGCCAGCGGGGGGTGCCGCCTCGGCCGGTGCATGCGCCCGAACAGGCGCCAGGGTTCGCCCCGGCCGTCGCCGAGTGGCTGAACGAACCCCGGCCGTCCACCGCGCCCGGCATCTGGCGCTACGGATACCGCCCGCCCAAGCCCGACCGCGCGTCGACGCGGCTCTCCCCGGTCGCGATCCTCGGGATGCTGGTCCCCCTGGTCGTGGCGCTGATCGTGTGGTCGTTCTGGCGCCACGGTGCCGTCCCGTACCAGTGGGCCCTGCTCAAGCTGTTCACCCCGAGCGACTGGTGGTGGGCGGGAACCGTGTCCCCCAAGGGGAGCGAGGGCGGGGACGCCATCAACGTCTACGACGGTGTCTTCTTCGCCCTGCTCGTCTACGCCGTCGTCAGGCTGGGCGGCTGGCTGGAGGCGGCCCGCCATCTCGTCGGCGGTCGACCCCAGCCCGCACGTGCCCTGCTGGCGCTCGTCGGCGGTCTCATCGCACTCAGCTTCGTCTTTCCCTCCGCGTTCCCCGGTATCGGCTGGAGGCCCCTGCCGGTCCAGGACCCGGTGTTCTCCCTCGTCTTCCTGACCGCGGGACCCGACATCTTCAAATCGGTGCTCTTCACCGACACGCTGTACGCGCTCATCACCGCACTGGTCCTGTGGCCCTTCGCCCGGCTCGGCGGCTGGTGGGGGCTGGCGAAGGAACGGCTCGCCGCGCGCGGCCGCACCGGCGAGGGCGAGGTCCGGCCGGCGCCCGCCGCCGTGCTGCCCGCCCAGTGGCCCCAGCTGCGCGAGGCCGGTCAGTACGAGGCGGCGGAACTGCTCACCGCCGAAGTGCTCACGGGCCGGATGAACGACGTGGACTGCGCCCGGGTCGGACACGCGTGGGAGACCGCCCGCAGGGAAGCGCAGGTGGCCGCCTTCAGCGACACCGTGCTGCGCAAGGGGGCCGCGGCCTGGGTCCACCCGTCCGGGGCCCGGGACCTGCCCGGCCGTGCCGCGCGGCACGACCTGCTGGACGGGCAGGTGCGCATCGGACAGTGGGCGGCCGGGGACCGCACGCCGTCGGCCTACCGCGGTGCGGGCGCGGCCCTCGGCCCCGAGGCGCTCGGCACCTCGCTCCTCGTCGTGGGGCCGTCCGGCTCCGGCAAGACCAGGCACGTGGTCGCCCCGGTCGTCGAGTCCCTCGCCCTGCGGGCGCTGACCGGACAGTGCGCCGTCGTGGCGGTCTGCGCGGCGGGCACCCCGCTCGGCCCGGACTCGGCGTACGACGTCGTGGTGCGGATCGGGGACCCGGCCTCCGTCTACGACCTCGATCCCTACGCGGACACCACCGACCCCGACGCGGCCGCCGCGTTTCTCGCCGAGGGGCTGGTCGGGGACCTCGACACCGTCGGCGCCCAGCGGGCCACCACCGCGCTCGCCCAGGTGCTCGGGCCCTACCGGGCGGTGCACGGCGCCTTCCCGGCCCTGCCCGTGCTGCGGGAACTCCTGGAAGGTGAACCCCCGGTGCTCGACGCCCTGCGCCAGGCACTGGCGGCGCCGGAGCACGCCGGTCTGCGCCGCGATCTCGACGCCCGGGCCCGGCAGAGCGGCAGTGCGGCCGATCCTGGCACGGTCCTCGCCGACCGGCTCGCGCTGCTGGACAGGCCCGTGTTCGCCGACTTCTTCGGCACCGGGGACACGGCCGTCCGGCCGTTCTCGCTGCGCGCCGTCGCCCACCACCCGCTGCGGGTCCGCATCGACGTACCCGCCCACGGGCATGAGGAAGCGTCCCGGCTGATCACCCGGCTGCTCCTGGCCCAGTTCGACCATGTCGTGCACGACCCCGCCCGCCGTCACTTCGCCTGCCTCGTCCTCGACGACGCCACCGGTTCGGTGACCACCGACTCGGTACGGCGCATGCAGCGTCTGCGCTCCCAGAACGCGGGTGTGCTTCTCGCCCTGCGCACGCTCGGCGACGTGCCCGAGGCACTGCACGGACCGCTGCACGGGGCGGTCGGCTGCCGGATGGCCTTCTCGGGCGTCACGACCTGGGACGGCAGCCGCTTCGCGCACGCCTGGGGCACGGAGTGGGTGGAGACCCGGGACGTGGCTCAGCACACCGTCTTCGCGGACCAGCCGATGACCCGGGCCATCCACGCCCTGCGGAAGCTGGTGACGGGCCGGGCGGTGACCACGGAGGCCGTGACCGTCCGGCAGGTCGAGCGGGAGCGGTGGTCCGCGTCCCAGCTCGCCCACGAGGTGCCGCCGGGGCACGCGGTGCTGTCGCTCACGACGGTCGAGGGGAAGCACACTCCGCCGTCCCTGGTGGACCTCCGCACCCCCACCGCCTGACCAGCACACTTGGACATACCGGTAAGCCCCGCCCATACAGTGAGGCAGAATTCCTTAAGGCGCTTCATACGCCACGGCCAAAAGCCCCGCACGCTCGCCGGTTCTTCCTCCATCTGAAGGCACCATGCCCCCCACCCTCGCCTCCCTCGTCCACCACTCCGCGCTCAAGCTCACCGTGCGCGCTGGTGAGGACCACCTGGACGTGCCCGTGCGGTGGGTGCATGCCAGTGAGCTGGCGGATCCGGTGCCGTACATGGAGGGCGGCGAGCTGCTGCTGATCACCGCGCTGAAGCTGGACGCCGAGGATCCGAAGGCCATGCGGCGGTATGTGAGGCGGCTGGTGGGCGCGGGGGTCGTAGGGCTCGGGTTCGCCGTCGGGGTCAACTACGACGAGATCCCCGAGGCGCTCGTCGCCACCGCGCAGGAGGAGGGGCTGCCGCTCCTGGAGGTCCCCCGCCGCACCCCCTTCATCGCGATCAGCAAGGCCGTCTCCGCGGCGATCGCCGCCGACCAGTACCGCTCCGTCACCGCCGGCTTCGCCGCCCAGCGCGAACTGACCAGGCAGGCCCTCACCGACGGCCCCGAGGGTCTCCTCACCGCACTCGCCGCACAGGTGGACGGCTGGGCCGCGCTCTACGACGCGTCGGGCGCCGTTGTGGCCACCGCACCGGAGTGGGCGGGCCGCCGCGCCGCCCGGCTCACGGCGGACGTGGAGCGGCTCAGGGACCGGCCCGCCCCGGCCTCGTCGGTGGTGGGCGGACCGGACAACGAGGACCGCGTCGAACTCCACACCCTGGGCACCGGCCGCCGCCCCCGCGCTGCACTCGCGGTGGGGACGGCGGCGGCGCTCGGTACGGCGGAGCGGTACGCGGTGCACTCCGCGATCGCGCTGCTGACCCTCACCACCGAGCGTTCCCGCTCCCTCCAGGCCGCCCAGGAGCGGATCGGCGCGGCCGTGCTGCGGATGCTGCTGGCCGGGCAGCCGGACCACGCGCGCGCGGTCGCCGGTGATCTGTTCGGCGGGCTGCTGGACGCGCCGTTCCGGATCGTCGTGGGCGAGTCGGCCGACGGCGCCGCCCTGGACGCGCTCGCCGAGGCCGTCGAGTCGGCGGCGGCCCGTTCCGGCGAGGCCGTGCTCGTCGTACCGGAAGGGCCGGAACGGCTGGTGGTGCTGGCCGTCGACGAGGGCGCCGCGGTCGAGGCGTGCGGGGAGCACGCGGCGACCCTGGAGGCCGAGCGGGCCTCCTCGGCCACCGGGGAGCGCGCCGGCGACGAGGACGACCTGGTCGTCGGGCTGTCGGCGCCCGCGGGACCCATCGCCGCGGCGGCCGCGTACAAGCAGGCCGAGCAGGCGCTGTCCGTGGCCCGGCGGCGGGGGCGGGTGCTGGTCGAGCACGAGCAGCTGGCCGCCGGGTCCGTGCTGCCGCTGCTGGCGGACGACGCGGTGCGGGCGTTCGCCGACGGGCTGCTGCGGCCGCTCTCCGAGCACGACGCCACCGGGCGCGGGGATCTCGTGGCCTCGCTGCGGGCGTGGCTGTCCCGGCACGGGCAGTGGGACGCGGCGGCAGCCGATCTCGGGGTGCACCGGCACACGCTGCGCTACCGGATGCGGCGCGTCGAGGAGATCCTCGGGCGGTCCCTGGACGACCCGGACGTACGGATGGAGCTGTGGCTCGCGCTGAAGGCGACCGCCGCCGCCGAGTGACGGCATCTGCCGAACTGGAGTGTCCCCGCCCGGCACTGCTACGGCCCGGACAAACGCACCCGCGCTTTCCCGCCCCTACGGTGGACCGAGAAGCACCGAGTACACGCACCCCCAACGCGGAAGGGCCGGCCCACGCAATGCCCAACGAAACTGTGGCAGTCACCCACGCCTTCTGGCTCGCCGGCCGCCAGGCCACCGGCGACGACACCTTCGACGTCACCTCCCCCTGGGACGGACGCCTCGTCGGCAAGGTCAGCCTGCCGACCGACGCCCAGGTCGAGGAGGCGGTGGCCGCCGCGTACGCCGTACGGGACGAGTTCGCCGCCACCCCCGCCCATGTCCGCGCCGCCGCCCTCGACCACGTCAGCCGGCGTCTCGTCGAGCGCACCGAGGAGATCGCGCAGCTCATCTCCGCCGAGAACGGCAAGCCGATCAAGTGGGCCCGCGGTGAGGTCGGCCGTGCCGTGTCCGTGTTCCGGTTCGCGGCGGAGGAGGCCCGGCGGTTCAACGGCGGCGAGGCCCAGCGCCTCGACACCGACGCCGGCGGCCAGGGCCGGCTCGCCCTCACCCGGCGCTTCCCGAAGGGTGTCGTGCTCGGCATCGCCCCCTTCAACTTCCCGCTGAACCTCTGCGCCCACAAGATCGCCCCCGCGATAGCGGCCGGCGCCCCGATCATCCTCAAGCCGGCCCCGGCCACCCCGCTCTCGGGCCTGATCATCGGCGACCTGCTCGCCGAGACCGAGCTGCCCGCCGGGTCGTGGAGCATCCTCCCGGTCGCCAACGACCACATGCCCGCCCTCGTCCAGGACGAGCGGCTGCCGGTGATCTCCTTCACCGGTTCGGAGAAGGTCGGCTACGCGATCATGGACTCGGTGCCGCGCAAGCACTGCACCCTGGAGCTGGGCGGCAACGGCGCGGCCGTGGTCCTCGGGGACTACTCCTCCGACGCCGACCTCGACTGGGCCGCGACCCGCATCGCCACCTTCTCGAACTACCAGGGCGGCCAGTCCTGCATCTCCGTGCAGCGGGTCATCGCCGACGCCGCCGTCTACGACCGGCTGCTCCCGCGCATCGTCGCCGCCGTCGAAGCCCAGGTCACCGGTGACCCGGGCGACGACAAGACCGACGTCGGCCCGCTGGTCAGCGAGGCCGCCGCGCAGCGCGTCGAGGCGTGGGTCCAGGAGGCCGTCGCGGCGGGCGCCACGCTCCTCACGGGCGGCGAGCGCGACGGCGCCTCGTACGCCCCGACCGTGCTCACCGACGTGCCGGCCGACACGACGATCTCCTGCGAGGAGGTCTTCGGACCGGTGCTGACCGTCACGAAGGTGGACGGCGAGGCCGCCGCCTTCGCCGCCGCCAACGACTCCAAGTACGGTCTCCAGGCAGGGGTGTTCACCCACGACGTGCAGGTCGCCTTCCGCGCCCACCGCGCCCTTGAGGTCGGCGGTGTCGTGATCGGCGACGTCCCGTCCTACCGCGCCGACCAGATGCCCTACGGCGGTGCCAAGCAGTCCGGCGTCGGCCGCGAGGGCGTGAAGTTCGCGATGGACGACTACACCTACGAGCGCGTGCTGGTCCTCACGGGCCTCGCGCTCTGACCGTCCCGGGGCGAGAGCGGTCCCGTCGACCGTTCTCTCACCCGGCGGCTCTAGCTAATGGTATCCATTTTCATATAGCCTCCCTGAAGGGGCCCGGCACCGATGCCTTCCGGAGCCGGGCCCCTTCTCCGTGCCGACCCCTCCGGACCCTCAGCCGGAGAAGCCGACCCGCGCGAGCCGCAACGGCCCGCGCAGCCTCAGATGCACGTCGTGCACGCCCTCCACGACGATCCCGGCACCGAGCGTCGTGTAGTCGTACGGGCCCGACGCCGGTGCGGGCAGGGCGAGTTCGGCGAGCACCGGGCCACCGTCCAGCGACAGTTCCACCACGCCCTCGCCCGCCACCTCCACCCTCACCTCGGTGACGCCCGTGCCGAAGTCGCAGTGCCGGTAGGTCAGTTCGGCCGTACCACCGCGCACCGGGGTCACCGCATCGCCCGCCGCCCTCGTCCGGTCGACGATCTCGCCGCCCGACTGCTCGTCGAAGTCGGCCGCGGACAGGCCCTGCCGGAGGAGGGCGCGGGGCGCGGCGGGCTCGCCGTCGAGCGACACCGTCGTCCGCAGCCGGACGTCCTCGCTGGAGGCGCCGATCAGCAGCTCGTACGAGCCCGGCTCCAGGCGCCACGACCCCCGTGCCACATCCCAGAACTCGAAGGCGGACAGCGGGACTTCGAAGTCCAGCTCGGCCCGCTCGCCCGGCGCGAGGCTCACCCGCCGGTGCGCCACGCGTTCGCGGCGCGGACGCGGCACCGAGGGGTCGACGGCACGCGTGTACAGCTGCGCGACCTCGTCCGCCGTCGTGTCGCCCGTGTTGGTGACCGTGAACTCCACGTGCAGCGCGCCCGGTTCGACCCGTGCCGTCGGGTCGCCGTACGCGAAGGACGCGTAGGACAGGCCGTGGCCGAAAGGGAAGAGCGGGGTGCCCTCGAAGTAGAGGTACGTCTGCCGGCCGCCGATCACGTCGTAGTCGAGGAGGCCGGGCAGGTCCGCGTCGGCCGCGTACCAGGTCTGGGGAAGGCGGCCGGCGGGGGAGACGTCGCCGGCGAGGACACGGGCCAGCGCGGTGCCCGCCGCCTGCCCGCCGTGGGCGGTCCACAGGATCGCCGGGAGGCCGGCCGGGTCGACCGCGTACGGGTACGCGGAGACCAGGGCCAGGACCGTGCCCGGGTTCGCGGCGCGGGCCGCGCGCAGCAGGCGTTCCTGGTGGGCGGGGAGGCGGATGGTCGTACGGTCCTCGGTCTCGCGGCCGTTGATGTGCGGGTCGTTGCCCGCGACCACGAGCACCACGTCGGCGGCCGCCGCGACCCGGGCCACCGCGTCCTCGCCGCGCTCGGCGACCACCACCTCGAAGACGTCCGCGCCCTCCTCGGCAACCTTCACTCCGTCGGCGGCGACAGAGACGTGGCGACCCGTGCCGATGTGCAGCAGGAGGTGACCGTTCTCGTGGGGTTCCAGGCGGAACGTCTCCTGGACGACCCAGCCGCCGGGCTGGTCGGCGGAGGCGCGGACGTAGCCGTCGTCGGCGACCGAGAGGTAGCGCCCGTCGGGCGCGCGGAGGGTGAGGACGCCCTCGCCCCAGTCGACGAGGGCGAGTTCGGTGCCGTCCGGGTCGGTGGTGAGCGGCGGCAGGTCGGTGCGGCCGGCGAGCAGGGCCGGGTCCAACGCGCCCTCGGCGCCGCGCACTTCGTCGGCCACGTCGGCGGGCGGGACGTGCAGGAAGGTGCCCCGGAGGGTCCGCAGGAGGACCCGGTCCACGCCCTCCGCGAACTCGACGCGCTCGGCGCCGAACCGCTCGTACAGCCCCTCCAGCGGTGTGGACCGGTGGATCAACGTGCCGCTGTACCAGTCGAGTTTGCACTCGTCCGCGAGCAGTCCGACCACGGCCAGGCGGGTGTCGTGGGCGAGGGGCAGCAGGCCGTCGTTCTTGAGGAGCACCACCGCCTGTTCGGCGGCCTCCTGGGCGAGCGCCCGGTGCGCCGGGGTGTCGAAGTCCTCGGTGCCGGTGTGCGGGTCGTGCTCCGGGTCGAACTCGCCGAGCCGGAACCGCACCGAGAGCTGACGGCGGACCGCCGTGTCGACGTCCGCCTCGGTCAACAGGCCCTGGTCCAGAGCCCCTTGGACCCGCGCCACGATCGTCGAACCGTCCGTGCCGTGATCGGTGAAGCTGTCCACACCGGACAGCAGCGAGGCCGCCGTCGCCTCCTCGTGGGTGTCGAAGTAGTGCTCCGAGTCGACGAGGTTCGTGGGCGCGCCCGCGTCCGAGCAGACCAGCAGGTCCTCGTCGGTCCAGGTGCGCAACTGCTCGCGCAGGTAGGGCGACACGTGGTTGGGACGGCCGTTGACCAGGTTGTACGCGGGCATCACGCCCGCCACCGCACCGGCCTCGACGGTCCCGCGGAAGGCGCGCAGGTCGTACTCGTGCAGGACGCGAGGGCGCACCGAGGACGACGAGACGGCGCGCCCCGTCTCGTTGTTGTGGGCGAGCCAGTGCTTGAGGACGGGCGCCGTGCGCCAGTACGCCGGATGGTCGCCGCGCAGGCCGCGCGTGTACGCGGTGGCGATCGCCGAGGTCAGCCCCGGGTCCTCCGAGTAGCCCTCCTCGTTACGGCCCCACAGCGGGTGGCGCAGCAGGTTCACCGTCGGGGACCACACGTTCAGGCCGACGCGGTCGTCGCGGGCCCGCATCGCCCGGACCTCCCGGGACACCGCGTCGCCGACCCGCCGCACGAGATCCTCGTTCCAGGTCGCGCCCAGGCCCACCGCCTGCGGGAAGACCGTCGCCGGGCCCATCCATGCGACGCCGTGCAGGGCCTCCTGGCCGGTGCGGAACGCGGCGACGCCGAGGCGCTCCACGGCGGGCGCGTACTGGTGCAGGAAGCCGACCTTCTCGTCGGGGGTGAGCCGCGCCAGCAGGTCGTCGATGCGCTTCGCGAACGGCAGTCGCGGATCGCGGAAAGGCGGCGTAGGCGGCGTTTGTGCGGTCACGTGGGGTTCCCCTTGCGATGGAGCGGAGAGGCGCTTTCGAAGCGCTTCGATGCTGATTCGACGGACGCCGGGTGTCAAGGGACCTTCACTGATATTTCAAGCAGCGCATGCGAACAGGTCACCTCAGGCCATGCCGAGGAATCTTGGGAGCGACCCTTGTGCACCCCTGGGTGTTCACTTAACCTCGCAGCAACATCGAAGCGCTTCGACTAAGTGCTCTGTTCCATTCACGACACCGCAGCCGACGGCTCCACCGCCGGGTCTCCTGGTGCGCCATGAAGGGTTGACGCAATGACGCCGAACGCCTCCGCCGCCTCCGCTCCGAGCCGGAGAAGCTTCCTCGCCTCCACGGCGGTCGTCGCCGCAGCGGTGGCGGGAGGGGTGCCGCTGCTCTCCGCCTGCGGCGCCTCGGACAGCGGGTCGGGCGGGGGCAGTTCGGAGGGCAAGGGCGTCAAGAAGCTGCTGCCGGCGTTCGTCGCCGGCAACGTGGTGACCCCGGACATCGCCTCCAAGAACGGCTCGGCGGTCGGCTTCACCAGCAAGCTCGACCTCGGCACGCTGAAGACGTCGGTGCCCGAGAAGCTCGGCAAGGGCGGCAAGGTCAGCATCATGTCGCCGTTCTGGGGCTCCCCGCCGAAGAACGACAACGCCTACTACAAGGCGATGAACGCCCTGATCGGCGTCGACGTCGCATGGCAGAACCAGGACGGCAACACCTACGACCAGAAGCTCGGCGCGGTGCTCGCCTCCAGCGACATCCCGGACGTCGTGGTCGTCCCCAGCTGGAACATGGGCGGCAAGATACCCAGCGCCATCATCGGCAAGTTCGCCGACCTCGGCCCCTACCTCTCCGGCGACAAGGCCAAGGACTACCCGAACCTCGCGGCGATCCCGTCCGACGCCTGGCAGCGCTGCGTCTTCGGCGGCAAGCTGCGCGGACTGCCGATGCCGTCCTCGTACGTCGCCAACATCGTGCCGCTCTACCGCAAGGACATCTTCGACAAGGAGGGGTACGAAGTCCCCACCTCCGCCGACGAGTTCATGGCCCTGGCCAAGGAGATCACCAATGCCAGGGCCAAGCGCTGGGCCTGCCTGGACATGAAGTGGACCGCGTTCAACGCCTGGGGTGTCCTCTCCGGCAGCGAGAAGGCGCTCGGCTGGAACCTCGTCGACGGCAAGCTGATCAACCGCATCGAGACCCCCGAGTACCTGGAGGCGCTGGAGTGGACCCGCAAGCTGTTCGCCGCCGGATACGTGCACCCCGACGCCAAGTTGGGCAAGAGCGCGGCCACCGACCCGGGCCCCAAGTTCGCCGCGGGCGAGTTCCTCATCTACAACCAGGACATCTCGCAGTGGTGGAGCCGCACCGCCGAACAGGCCACGCAGAACCCGGACTACAAGATCTGGGGCATGGACATCTTCGGCCACGCGGGCGGCGCCCCGACGCTCTGGGCCGGTGAACCGGCGGGCATCTTCGCCTTCATCAGCAAGAAGGCGTCCGAGTCGGTCGTCCGCGACGCGCTGGCCGTCGCCAACGTCACCGCCGCGCCGTACGGCACCAAGGAGTACATGCTCACCAACTACGGCGTGGAGGGCACCCATTACACCGTCAAGGACGGTGTGCCCACCAAGACCGACCAGGGCAACAACGAGGTCATCAACGCCTACGTCATGGTCGCCAGCCCCGCCGCGACCATCGCCCACCCCGACTTCCCCGAGGTCGCGAAGGCACAGGTCGAGTGGCAGCAGCGGATGGGCGCCTTCACGAAGAAGTCGACGTTCTACGGCCAGCAGATCACCGAGCCGAGCCGCTACACCAACCTCTCGAACGACTTCGAGCAGTTGGAGGACGACATCACCCGCGGCCGCAAGAAGATCAGCGACATGCAGCAGGCCGTCTCCGACTGGAAGAGCAAGGGCGGCGACCAACTCCGCGCCTGGTACCAGAAGTTGCTCGACGACAACGGCTCCGCGGCAAGCTGACCGGGCACCGAGGCAAGGAGAACGGCCGTGTCCCACAGCACGGTGCCTCGGAGCAGGACCGAGGCCGACACGACGGGAAGGACCCCGGTGGCGTCCCGTAACGCCACCGGCCCGCGAGGAAACCGCCCCGCGGCGAGGGTGAGTTGGCGGATCAGGCTCCGGCGCGACCGCGTCCTGCTCCTGATGACCCTGCCGGCCGTCCTGCTCATCCTGGTCTTCAACTACCTGCCGATCCTGGGCAACATCGTCGCCTTCGAGGACTACGACCCCTACGTCAGCGACAACGGCATCGTCTCGATGCTGCACAGCCCCTGGGTCGGCCTGGAGAACTTCCAGCAGATCTTCGCGGACTCCGCGTTCTGGAGCGCCGTACAGAACACGCTGGTCCTGTTCTTCCTCCAGCTCGTCCTCTTCTTCCCGATCCCGATCCTGCTCGCGCTGCTCATCAACAGCGTGGTCAGGCCCCGGGTCCGGGCGCTCTCCCAGGCGATCCTGTACCTCCCGCACTTCTTCTCCTGGGTGCTGGTCATCGCCGTCTTCCAGCAACTCCTGGGCGGGGCGGGCCTGTTCTCGCAACTCCTGCGGCAACACGGCTTCGACGGCCTCGACGTCATGACCGACCCGGACACCTTCAAGTTCCTCATCACCGCACAGAGCGTGTGGAAGGACGCGGGCTGGGGGATCATCGTCTTCCTCGCCGCGCTCTCCTCCGTCAGCCCCGACCTGTACGAGGCCGCCGCGATGGACGGCGCGGGGCGCTGGCGCCGCATGTGGCACGTCACGCTGCCCGCCCTGCGGCCGGTGATCGCACTGCTGCTGGTCCTGCGGGTGGGCGACGCGCTCACCGTCGGCTTCGAGCAGATCCTGCTCCAGCGCGACGCCGTGGGACCGGGAGCGGCGGAGGTCCTCGACACCTTCGTCTGGTGGAACGGCGTCCGCAACCAGGACTTCGGCTACGCGGCCGCCGCCGGACTCGTCAAGGGCGTGATCAGCCTCGGTCTGGTCCTCGCCGCGAACAAAGTGGCCCACCTCATGGGCGAGCAGGGGGTGTACAAGAAGTGACCGCCGTCGTCGACCCACCCGTCGAGCACTCCGGGTCCGCCAAGTCCGCACGACCGCCCGGGCGTTGGGCCGCGCCGCCGCGGCCCGTCTGGGAGGAGGAACCCGGCAGGGCCGGTCTCGCGGGCAAGGGACTCGTCCTCACGCTCGCCTGTCTCGCCATCCTCTTCCCGCTCTGGATCGTCCTCGTCACCAGCCTCTCCTCCCGCAGGACCATCGACCAGGCCGGCGGGCTCGTCATGGTGCCCAAAGGCATCACCTTCGTCGCCTACCGGGAACTCCTCGGCGGCGGCCAGGTCACCCGCGCGGCGGTCATCAGCGTTCTCATCACCGTCGTCGGCACGGCGTTCTCCATGGCGGTGTCCGTCCTCTGCGCCTACGGGCTCTCGCGGATCGGATCGCTCGGGCACCGGTGGATCCTGATGCTGCTGCTGGCGACGATGTTCTTCAGCGCGGGGCTCATCCCGACGTACCTGCTGGTGCAGTCGCTCGGCCTGACCGACAGCTATCTCGCGTTGATCCTGCCCAGCGCGCTCAGCGTGTTCAACATCCTGGTGCTGCGCGGGTTCTTCATGGGGATCTCGCAGGAACTCATCGACAGCGCGCGGATCGACGGCGCCGGTGACGTCCGGATCCTGTGGGTGATCGTCATGCCGTTGTCGCGGGCGGTGCTGGCCGTGATCACGCTGTTCTACGCCGTCGGGTACTGGAGCGCCTGGTTCAACGCGTCCCTGTATCTCAACGACCAGGACATGATGCCGCTGCAGAACGTCATGATCCAGCTGGTGCAGAAGCAGGAGGCCCCGGTGGGGCTCGGCCAGGCGATCAAGACCGGCGAGTTGTCCGGGCTCGCCGTGCAGATGGCGGTCATGGTGATGGCCCTGCTGCCGGTGGCCGTGCTGTCGCCGTTCGTGCAGCGGCATTTCAAGAAGGGGATGCTCACGGGCGCCGTCAAGGGCTGACGCGTCGTGCGCGCCTGCCACCAGCACGTCTCCCTGCCCCTCTCACACAGTGAGGTATGCGCATGCCTGAGGCCCTCGCCGTCGACCCCGCGCACGCGGACCGGCTGCACCTCGCCACCAACGGGCGCGGCATCCAGTACGGGGAACGGCTCTGATGCCCCACCTCGGCGACGCCACGCGCGGGCGCATCCTCTTCGGCGGCGACTACAACCCCGAACAGTGGCCCGAGGAGACCTGGCACGAGGACGTCCGGCTGATGAAGGACGCCGGCGTCAACTCCGTCACCCTCGGCGTCTTCTCCTGGGCCAGACTCGAACCCGAGCCGGGAGCAAGGGAGTTCGGCTGGCTGGACCGGCTGATGGACCTCATGCACGGCAACGGCATCGGCGTCGTCCTCGCCACACCCACCTCCTCGCCACCGCCGTGGCTCGGCCGCCTGCACCCGGAGACCCTGCCCCGCGACGCCGACGGCCGGATCGAATGGTGGGGCGGACGCCAGCACTTCGCGCACTCCAGCACCGTCTACCGGCAGCGCGCCGCCGCCATCACCGAGGCCCTGGCCGCCCGTTACGGCAGCCATCCCGCCCTCGCGATGTGGCACATCAACAACGAGTACTGCACCTTCGACTACGGCGATGAGGCCGCCGTCGCCTTCCGCCGCTGGCTGCGCGCGAGGTACGGCACGCTCGACGCCCTCAACTCGGCCTGGGGCACGGCCTTCTGGAGCCAGGGCTACGACACCTGGGACGGCGTCCTGCCCCCGCGCCACGCCCACTACCTCAACAACCCCACCCAGGTGCTCGACTTCCGGCGCTTCACCTCCGACATGCTCCTGGAGTGCTGCACCGCCGAGCGCGACATCGTCCGCCGGCACAGCCCGCACCTCCCGGTCACCACCAACTTCATGCCGCTGTGGACGGGACAGGACGGCTGGCGCTGGTCCGAGGAGGAGGACGTCGTCTCGGTCGACCTCTATCCCGATCCACGCGACCCGCTCGGCGCCCAGAGTGCCGCCCTCGTCCAGGACCTGACCCGCTCCCAGGCGCACGGCGGCCCCTGGATGCTCATGGAACAGGCGGCCGGACCCGTCAACTGGCGCGGCGTGAACCATCCCAAGCCGCGCGGCCTCAACCGCCTCTGGTCCCTCCAGGCCGTGGCCCGGGGCGCCGACGCCGTCTGCTACTTCCAGTGGCGCCAGTCCCGCCAGGGGGCCGAGAAGTTCCACTCCGGCATGCTCAGCCACGCGGGGGAGCGGGGCCGCACCTTCCAGGAGGTCAAGCGGCTCGGTGCCGAACTCGCCCGCATCGGCCCCCATGTGACAGGACGTCACATCGGCTCGGACATCGCGGTCCTGCACGACTGGAACGCCTGGTGGGCGGGGTCCCAGGACGGCCGTCCCTCCACCGAGGTCGACTACCCGGACGTCCTGCGCGCCTGGCACCGCGCCCTGTGGGAGTCCCACCACACCACCGACCTGGCCCACCCCGAACACGACCTCTCCGCCTACAAGGTGGTCGTGGTCCCGCAGCTCTACCTCCTCACGGACACCGCGATCGACAACCTCCTCGCCCACGTCCGCGCCGGCGGCACCCTGGTCTCCGGCTTCCTCACCGGCATCGCCGACGAGGACGACCGGGTGCGCCCCGGCGGCATGGACGCCCGCCTCCGCGACCTCTTCGGCATCCGCACCCTGCACGAGTGGTGGCCGCTGGAGGCGGGGGAGACGGTGGAGTGCGAGGGGTTCCGCGGAACGCTGTGGTCCGAGGAGATCGAGCCGGAGGACGACGGCGTAGACGAGGTGGTTCCGTACCAGGGCGGGGAGTTGGACGGCCTGCCCGCGGTCCTGCGCAAAGGCCGGGCCTGGTACGTCTCGACGCTCCCCGAACCGGCCGCGCTGCGGGGCCTGCTCGCCCGGGTCGCCGCCGACGCGGGAGCGCGCCCGGTGCTCGACGGGCTCCCGCCGGGCGTCGAGGCCGTGCGGCGCGGGGACCTCCTGTTCCTCCTCAACCACGGCCGCGAACCCGTCACCGTCGGTCTCCCGGGCGCCCACCGGGACCTGCTCACCGACACGACCGTCGAGGGCGAGATCATGCTCGGCCGTTTCGATGCGGCAGTGTTGCGCCCATGACCAGCGAACCCGCTCCGGCGACCCCACCGGCCCCCGGCCCCGCGCACGCCACCTGGGAGCCGCTCCCCGCCACCCGCTGGGAGGACGCCTTCCTCAGCGGCAACGGCCACCACGGCGTCCTCGTGTTCGGCGCTCCGAACGACGACCGTGTGATCGTCACCCACCACACCCTCGTCCGCCCGAACGGCGCGGAACACGCCCGGCCCCCACACCTGGCGGCCGAACTCCCCGCGCTCCAGGCCCGGTTGCTCGCCGGTGACCTCACCGCCGCCGAAGGCTTCACGGACGACCGGCCGCTCCAGTGGGTCCAGCCCTTCCACCCGGCGTTCCAGCTGCGGCTGGACAGGGCGCCCGCCGCACAGGCCCGCGCATACCGGCGCTCCGTCGACTTCACCACCGGCGAGGTGACGGCCGCCGCCTCCGCTCCCGACTGGCGCAGCCGCGTCTTCGTCTCCCGCGCCGACGACGTCGTCGTCCAGCACATCACGGCCCCCGACCTCACCCTCGACCTCGCCCAGGACCACCGGCTCCCGGGCGCTCCGACAGGTCTGGCCGTCGGCCACGGCACCCTCCTCACCCCCGAAGGCGCCCTGCTCAGCCTCCGCGCCCGCTACCCCGACAGCGACCGCGCGTACACCGGCGTCACCCTGGCCGTCGTCACCGGAGGAACCACGCGCCTCGCCCCGGCGGGGGTCCGGATCACCGGCGCCACCGGGCTCCTGCTCCTCACCCGGGTGCGACGGCACACCGGCGAACTGGACGTCGTGGAAGAGGCGCGTGGACTGCGGGAGTTGCTCGACGGGCGGTCGGACTCCCACGACTACGACGCTCTCCTCGGGCGGCATCTCGCCCTGCACCGCACCGCCTACGGGCGCGTCGCCCTCGACCTGCACGCCGAGGACACCGAACGCGCGCTCCCGGGCAGCGAGTTGCTGAAGCGGACCCGCAGCGCGGCACTGCTCGAACGGCTCTTCGCCGCCGGGCGGTACCACCTCCTCTCCGCCAGCGGGCTTCTTCCGCCCCGGCTCACCGGGTTGTGGACCGGGGACTGGGACACGGCCTGGTCGGGGGCGTTCACCAACGACGCGAACCTCAACCTCCAGACCGCCTCGGCCGCGAGCACCGCCCTGCCCGAAGTCACCGACGCCCTCGCCTCCTTGATCCACCGTCAGCTCGACGACTGGCGGGAGAACGCCCGCGCCGTCTTCGGGGCCCGGGGGATCGTCGCGCCCGCGCACACCGACGGCGAGTCCGGGCTGTCGTACCACTTCAGCCGTGAGTACCCGCTGCACGTCTGGACCGCAGGGGCCGACTGGCTGCTCAAGCCGCTCGTCGACCACGACGAGACGCGTGGTGCCCGTGATCCGCGTACCGCCGCCGCACTCGCCGAAGTCGCCCTGTTCTACGAGGACTTCCTCACCACGCGGCACGGCGACGACGACGGCCCGCTCGTCGTCGTCCCCTCGTACTCGCCCGAGAACCGGCCCGCGAACGCCAGTTGGGGGGCGCTCAACGCGGCGATGGACCTGTCCGCCGCCCGGCACGCGCTCGAAACGGCCGCCGCCTACCACCCGGGTACGCCGGAGGCCCGCCGCTGGCGCGCGCTCGCCGACCGGCTGCCCCCGCAGCGGGTCAACTCCCAGGGGGCGCTGGCCGAATGGGCCTGGCCGGGCCTCGACGACAGCTACGACCACCGTCACCTCAGTCACCTCTACGGCGTGTGGCCGCTGGACGAGATCAATCCGTACGACACCCCGCGGCTCGCCGCCGCCGCGCACCGCGCGCTCGAACTCCGGGGCGCCGAGAACGACTCCGCGCACGGGCATCTGCATCACGCGCTCGTCGCCGCCCGGCTCCGGGACGGCGAGCGGGTCGCGCACGCGCTCGGGCAGGTGCTCGACGGCGACTTCTTCCACGCCTCGCTGATGAGCGCGCACTACCCGAACCGCGATGTGTACAACGCGGACGCCGCGCACACCCTGCCCGGTGTGCTGGTCGAGGCGCTCGTGCAGTCGACCCCGGACCGGCTGGTCCTGCTGCCCGCGCTGCCCGCGGCCTATCCGCACGGTCAACTCACCGGCGTGCGCACGAGGTTCGGGGCGGAGGTCGAGCTGCGCTGGACCCCCCACTCCGCCACGGCGCTGATCCGGCCGTCCCGTACCCACCGCGTCGAACTCCGGACTTCCGCCGGCACGGAGCCGCTCGACCTCGTCGCCGGAGAAGACCGCGTCCTCACCCTGGGGGCGCGGTAGGCACTCGCACTCTCCCCCCCCCACCCATGGAAGGGACACCATGGCAACACGCAAGCCGGGCCGCGTACTCACGGCCCTTCTCGCACCCGCCCTCGCGCTCGGCGCCACCGTCGCGCTCGCCTCGGCCCCCGCGTCCGCCGCCGTCTGGAGCTCCTGCGACCAGTGGGGCTCCACCACCCTGAACGGCTACACGCTCTACAACGACATCTGGGGCTCCGGCGCCGGCAGCCAGTGCATCTGGGCCAACTCCGGCACCAACTGGGGTGTCAACGCCAACCACCCCAACACCGGTGGCATCAAGGCCTATCCGAACGCCAAGAAGGTGATCGGCAAGTCGATCACCTCGCTCGGTTCGCTCAAGAGCAGCTACAACGTCACGGTGCCGTCGTCCGGCGCGTACAACACGTCGTACGACATCTGGGACACCAACTACGCCTACGAGATCATGCTCTGGGTCAACAAGACCGGAGCGGTCGGCCCGCTCGGCACCTCGCAGGGCAGCCTCACGCTGGGCGGCTCCACCTGGACCGTCTACAAGGGCAACAACGGCTCCAACGACGTGTTCTCGTTCGTGCGCAGCTCCAACTCCTCTTCCGGGACGGTCGACATCCTGCCGATCCTCAAGTGGATCAAGGACACCAAGGGCTGGTTCGGCAACGTGACCATCGGGGACCTGCAGTTCGGCTTCGAGATCACGTCCTCGTCCGGCGGGCTGGACTTCACCACCAACAGCGAGAGCGTCACCAGTAGTTGATCCGCCCCCAGTCCGGTCAGCCGCCCGGTCCGCGCACTCCGCGAGGGCCGGGCGGCGCCACGACGAGCGCGGCGACCCAGCAGCCGAGGCCGGCCAGGACGAGGCCGAACACCGCCGGATTGACGTACCCGGGAACGGCGCCGGCGATGTAGCTGCCCCCACCCGTCGTCTCGCAGACGAACCTGAGCGGAACGAAGTCCACGGAGTAGTCCACGACATGGACGGCCCGGGGGTCCTCCGGTCCGCCCTCCTCCCCGTCGGCCGTACGGCAGGGCAGGATCGGCGAGGAGCCGGCGCCGCCGTCCTCGGCCTGGATCAGCGCGCCCAGGACGTGCAGCAGACCCCAGAGATACAGGGCGAACGCGGCGAGGCCCGCCGCGAGGGCGAGCTTGCGTAACACCATCGGAGGAGTCCAGCAGAACAAGATCGGTGCTGCTGTGACGGAGCCCACAGTTCCGCACAACGGAACCGTCACGGGCGCCCACCCCCACCGGGCGCCCCGACCGCTACTCGGCGACCGGCAGGGCCGCCCCGTCCCGCAGGAACAGCGGGATGCGGTCCAGCGGGGCGTCCACCGTGACCGCCGTGCCGCCCTCGTACGTCTCGCCCGTCCACGCGTCCGTCCACCACGCGCCCGCCGGGAGGTACGCCGTACGGACCGTGGCGCCCGCCGTCAGCACCGGCGCGACCAGCAGGTCCGGGCCGAGGAGGTAGGCGTCGTCGACCGACCAGGCCGCCGCGTCCTCGGGGAACGCGAGGAACAGCGGGCGCATCACCGGCAGCCCCTCCTCGTGCGCGGCGCGCATCACGTCCAGCACGTACGGCCGCAGACGTTCGCGCAGCCGCAGGTACTTCTCCAGGATCGGCAGGGCCCGATCGCCGTACGACCAGACCTCGTTGGGGCCGCCGGTCATGTCGGGGCCCAGGGGCATGCCCGGGTCGCGGAAGCCGTGCAGGCGCATCAGCGGGGACAGCGCGCCGAACTGGAACCAGCGGACCATGACCTCCTGGTACGCCGGGTCGTCCGGGTCGCCGCCGTGGAAGCCGCCGATGTCGGTGTTCCACCAAGGGATGCCCGACAGCGCGGTGTTGAGGCCCGCCGCGATCTGGCGGCGCAGGGTCGGGAAGTCGGTGCCGATGTCACCCGACCAGAGCGCGGCGCCGTGGCGCTGACTGCCCGCCCACGCCGAGCGGTTGAGGGTGATGATCCCGTCGTCGCCGACGCCCTCGGCACGCAGCCCCTCGGCGAACGCGCGGGAGTTCTCCGCCGGGTACATGTTGCCGACCTCAAGGCCCGGCCCCGCCCAGTAGCGCAGGTTCTCCTGGAAGCCGGGCTTCAGCTCGGGCTCGCAGGCGTCCAGCCAGAAGGCCGTGATGCCGTACGGGGCAAGGTAGTTGTCGCGGATCTTCGACCACAGGAACGCGCGGGCCTCGGGGTTGGTGGCGTCGTAGAAGGCCACCTGGACCGTCGAGGCGACCCCCTTGTCGGGCCAGTCGGCGTGGGCCATCGGGCCGTACTGGGTGCCGATGAGGTGGCCGCGCTGTTCCAGCACGCCGTGGTTCTCGCTCAGGGGGGACACCGACGGCCAGACGCTCACCACCAACTTCACGCCCAGTTCGTCGAGTTCGCGGACCATCGAGGCCGGGTCGGGCCACTCGGCCGGGTCGAACTTCCAGTCGCCCAGGTGCGTCCAGTGGAAGAAGTCGCAGACGATCGCGGAGAGAGGGAGTCCGCGGCGCTTGTACTCCCGCGCCACGGCGAGGAGTTCGTCCTGGGTGCGGTAGCGCAGCTTGCACTGCCAGAAGCCCGCCGCCCACGCGGGAAGCATCGGCGTACGGCCCGTCACCGCGCTGTAGCGGCGCTGGCCGTCGGCCGGGTCGCCCGCGGTGATCCAGTAGTCGAGCTGCCGGGCCGAGTCCGCCACCCAGCGTGTGCCGTTGCCGGCCAGCTCCACACGGCCGATCGCCGGGTTGTTCCACAGCAGGGTGTAGCCGCGGCTGGAGACGAGCACCGGGATGGCGACCTCGGCGTTGCGCTGGACCAGGTCGAGGACCAGGCCCTTCTGGTCCAGCCAGCCGTGCTGGTGCTGCCCGAGGCCGTACAGCTTCTCGTCCTCGTACGCGGCGAAGCGCTGCTCCAGGCGGTGGTGGCCGTTGCCGACCGCCGTGTAGAGGCGCGAGCCGGGCCACCAGAAGTGGGCGCGCTCCTCGGCGAGGAGTTCGCCGGAGTCGGCGGTGCGCAGGAAACGGACCAGGCCCTCGGCGTTGACCTCGACCGTCAACTCGCCGACGGTCAGGGTGCCTTGGCCGTCCTCGATCTTGACGCTCGCCTCGGCGGGCGGTGCCTCGTCCAGCAGGGCGCCGGGAAGCCCGTCGAGCAGTGGGCCGCCGAGCCGGGCCCTGACCCGGACCGCGTCCGGCCCCCACGGTTCGATCCGCAGGGTCTCCTGACGGCCGCTCCACTCCAGCGCGCCGTCCCGCTCGCGGAACGTTCCGACGGTGGGGGAGGACTGCGCGAGACTGACCTCGGACTGGATGTCGGCATGCTGGTTCACGAGGAGTGCTCCTGGAGGACAGCGGAACAGGGGTAACCGCACAAACACGTGGAGCGTGACCGGTCAGGAAGCCGCAGGTGCCGGTCCCGTGCTCGCCCGCACCGTCAACTCCGGTGCGATCAGCACGACGTCGTCGCTGCCGCGGCCGTCCAGCTTGGCCACCAGATGCTCCACGGCACAGCGGCCCATCTCCTGGGCGGGGATGGCGACGGACGTCAGCCGCACCGAGGCCTGGGTGGCGACCTGATCGGGGCAGACCGCGACCACCGACACGTCCTCCGGCACGGCCCGGCCCTGCTGCCGCAGCAGCGCGAGCAGCGGCTCGACCGCCGACTCGTTCTGCACGACGAAGCCCGTGGTGCCGGGGCGCTCGTCGAAGATCCGGGCCAGGGTCAGCGACATCGCGTCGTACCCGCCCTCGCACGGCCGGTGCAGCACCCGTAGGCCCAACTCCCTTGCCCGGGAACGGAGTCCGTCGAGGGTGCGCTCGGCGAAGCCGGTGTGCCGTTCGTAGACCGCGGGGGCCTCGCCGATGACCGCGATGTCGTGGTGGCCGAGCTTGGCGAGGTGGTCGACGCACAGCGCGCCGGTCGCCGCGAAGTCGAGGTCGACGCAGGTCAGTCCGGTGGTGTCGGCGGGGAGGCCGATGAGCACCGAGGGCTGGTCGGTGCCCCGCAGCAGGGGGAGGCGTTCGTCGTCGAGTTCGACGTCCATCAGGATCATCGCGTCGGCGAGGCCGCTGCCGGTGACCCGGCGCACCGCGTCGGGACCCTCCTCGCCGGTGAGCAGCAGCACGTCGTAGCCGTGCAGGCGGGCGGTGGTCGCCACGGCGATGGCGATCTCCATCATCACCGGCACGTACATGTCCGTGCGCAGCGGGACCATCAGCGCGATGATGTTCGACCGGCTGCTGGCGAGGGCGCGGGCGCCCGCGTTCGGGTGGTAGCCCAGCTCGCGGATGCTCTGCTCGACCCGCTGCCGGGTGGCTCCGGAGATGGACCGCTTGCCGCTGAGGACATAGCTCACCGTGCTCGCCGAGACTCCGGCGTGCTGGGCGACCTCGGCGAGGGTGACCATCCAGCTCTCCAAGCTTTGTGAAGCGCTTCGACAGTGCGCGTTGCTGACAAGGGCGAGTGAGGGTGGTTCGACATTAGCTTCAGGCGGTGTAGGTGTCCATAGGCTGTCGAAGCGCTTCGACACTTTCTCGGTGCACCCGATCCCGGATGTGGGTGAAGGCTACGTCTCCGGCACCGGATCCGGCATCGGCATCGAGCCCGGCGTCGGGCCCGCATCGGCATCGGCTCCGGCACCGGCTCCGGCCGGCGCCGAGGGCCACTGGACACGCGGGCCCGTTTCGTCGACATCGGCCGGACGGACGCGCGAAGGGTGGCTGCCTCGCCGGGGATCGGGTACATACGAACGGGTAGCACCCGTCGGTAACCGCCATGGTCCGAGGGCCCTCTTCGCGGCGAGGTGAACCTCATGTCCGCTCCATCCAGCAAACCCGTCGTCACCGAGCGAGAGGCCCGGCAGGTGGCGGAGGCGGCCCGGGAACAGGACTGGCGCAAGCCCAGCTTCGCCAAGGAACTGTTCCTCGGCCGCTTCCGGCTCGACCTGATCCACCCCCACCCCCTCCCGGCCGCCGAGGACTCCCGCCGCGGCGAGGAGTTCCTCGCGAAGCTGCGCGTCTTCTGCGAGACGCGGATCGACGCGGCCCGCATCGAACGCGAGGCACGCATCCCCGACGAGGTCATCGCCGGCCTCAAGGAACTCGGCGCCCTCGGCATGAAGATCGACACCAAGTACGGCGGCCTCGGCCTCACCCAGGTGTACTACAACAAGGCGCTGGCCCTGGTGGGCTCCGCCTGCCCCGCCGTCGGCGTGCTGCTCTCCGCCCACCAGTCGATCGGCGTACCGCAGCCGCTCAAGCTGTTCGGCACCGACGAGCAGAAGGCGGAGTTCCTGCCCCGCTGCGCCCGCACCGACATCAGCGCCTTCCTGCTCACCGAGCCGGACGTCGGCTCCGACCCGGCGCGGCTCGCGACCAGCGCGGTGCGGGACGGGGACGCGTACGTCCTCGACGGGGTGAAACTCTGGACCACCAACGGCGTGATCGCCGACCTGCTGGTCGTGATGGCCCGGGTGCCGAAGTCGGCGGACGGCAAGGGCGGCATCACGGCCTTCGTCGTCGAGACCGACTCGCCCGGCATCACCGTCGAGAACCGCAACGCCTTCATGGGCCTGCGCGGCATCGAGAACGGCGTCACCCGCTTCCACCAGGTCCGGGTCCCGGTCGCGAACCGCATCGGCCCCGAGGGCGCGGGCCTCAAGATCGCCCTCACCACCCTCAACACCGGCCGCCTCTCGCTGCCCGCCTCCTGCGTCGCGGCCGGCAAGTGGTGCCTGAAGATCGCCCGCGAGTGGTCGGCGGCGCGTGAGCAGTGGGGCAGGCCGATCTCCGGCCACGAGGCCGTGGGCGCGAAGATCTCCTTCATCGCGGCCACCACCTTCGCCCTGGAGGCCGTGCTCGACCTGTCCTCGCAGATGGCCGACGAGGACCGCAACGACATCCGCATCGAGGGCGCGCTCGCCAAGCTCTTCGCGTCCGAGATGGGCTGGCTGATGGCGGACGAACTCGTCCAGATCCGCGGCGGCCGGGGCTTCGAGACGGCCGAGTCCCTCGCGGCGCGCGGCGAGCGGGCGGTCCCCGCCGAGCAGGTCCTGCGCGACCTCCGGATCAACCGCATCTTCGAAGGCTCGACCGAGATCATGCACCTCCTCATCGCCCGCGAGGCCGTCGACGCCCACCTCAAGGTCGCCGGCGACCTCATCGACCCGGACAAGTCCCTCCAGGACAAGGCGAAAGCGGGCGCGGGAGCGGGCGTCTTCTACGCCAAGTGGCTCCCGAAACTGGTCGCGGGCAGCGGCCAACTCCCGGGCTCCTACGGCGACTTCCGCCATGGCGTCGATCTCTCCCGGCACCTGCGCTACGTCGAGCGCAACGCCCGCAAACTGGCCCGCTCGACCTTCTACGCCATGTCCCGCTGGCAGGGCCGGATGGAGACCAAGCAGGGATTCCTGGGCCGGATCGTCGACATCGGCGCCGAGCTCTTCGCGATGAGCGCGGCCTGCGTACGGGCCGAACTCCTGCGCACCCAGGGCGATCACGGCCGCGAGGCCTATCAACTCGCCGACGCCTTCTGCGCACAGTCCCGCATCCGCGTCGAGGAACTCTTCGGCCGGCTGTGGACCAACACCGACGCCGTCGACCACAAGGTCGTCAAGGGCGTCATGGGCGGCGCCTACGCGTGGCTGGAGCAGGGCATCGTCGACCCCTCGGGCGACGGACCCTGGATCGCCGACACGACCCCGGGCCCGTCCAAGACGGACAACCTGCACCGCCCGGTCGGCTAGGTCCTGTCCGCGAAGTCCTGTCCGCCGGACAGGCCCCGGCCCCGGTTCAGCAGTACTTGTCGCTCGGATCCCGTGTCGTCCACGAACAGGTGTCGACCTTGCTCCCGTTGGACTTCGTCAGCGTCGCCGTGTCGCTGGTGTTGTTCCAGACGTAGGCGCCCCGGCCCTGATACGTGTTCGACGCGGTGTCCGTGCCCTTGCCGGTGTGCACCTTGATGTACTTGCCGGCGCCGATCTTGATGTTCTTGAAGGTGTAGCGGTGGTTGGAGACGTCCTTCAGGATCCAGCCCTTGAGGGAGATCGCCGACCGGCTGGTGTTCTTGATCTGCACCCACTCGCCGTTCAGGCTCGCGTTCGACCGGTTGTCCGAGCCCGGGCTGTCGAACCAGACGTGGTGGATCGTGACCCCGCCGGCGGCCTCGGCCGGCGTGCTCAGCAGGGTGCCGGTGAAGATCACGGCGCCCGCGAGCGCGGGCAGGGCAGAGCGTTTCCGCATGGAGAATCCCCCCAGGATGTCGTCCACGCACCGGCAGTCCACCGGCGCAGGACTGAAGTGTTATCACACGACCTTCACGCCGTATTCACAAAGGGGGATTTCCCTTCAATCACCGACGAGAGCCGATAAGCCACCCGCCCGAGGGAACCGCTGTCCACCAGTCCCTCCATTGCGGCAACAATGGAGGGATGACCGACAGTCCTGCCAGTCCAGCACCCCTCGCCGACCCCCATCTCGTCTACGACCCCGTCGTGGGCGACGGTCCCCGGGCCCTGGTGATCCTCGGGTCCACCGGGTCCATCGGCACCCAGGCCATCGACCTGGTGCTGCGCAACCCGGACCGCTTCGAGGTCACCGCCCTCTCCGCGAACGGCGGCCGGGTCGGCCTCCTCGCCGAGCAGGCGTACCGGCTGAGGGTGCGGACGGTGGGGGTCGCCCGCGAGGACGCCGTACCGGCACTGCGCGAAGCGCTCGCCGCGCGCTACGGCACGGGGGAACCCCTCCCGGAGATCCTGGCCGGACCCGACGCGGCCACCCGGCTCGCCGCCTCCGACTGCCACACCGTGCTGAACGGCATCACCGGATCCATCGGCCTCGCGCCCACCCTCGCCGCCCTGGAGGCGGGCCGCGTCCTCGCGCTCGCCAACAAGGAGTCGCTCATCGTCGGCGGCCCGCTGGTGAAGGCGCTCGCCAAGCCCGGCCAGATCATCCCGGTGGACTCCGAGCACGCGGCGCTCTTCCAGGCCCTCGCGGCCGGCACCCGCGCCGACGTCCGCAAGCTCGTCGTCACCGCGTCCGGCGGCCCCTTCCGCGGTCGTACGAAGGCGGACCTGGCGCGCGTGACCGTGGAGGAGGCGCTCGCGCACCCCACCTGGGCGATGGGGCCCGTGATCACGATCAACTCGGCGACCCTGGTGAACAAGGGCCTCGAAGTGATCGAGGCGCACCTGCTGTACGACATTCCCTTCGATCGCATTGAGGTGGTCGTGCACCCGCAGTCGTATGTCCACTCGATGGTGGAATTCACGGACGGCTCGACACTCGCCCAGGCGACGCCCCCCGACATGCGCGGGCCGATCGCCATCGGGCTCGGCTGGCCCGAGCGGGTCCCGGACGCGGCGCCCGCGTTCGACTGGAGCAAGGCGTCGACGTGGGAGTTCTTCCCGCTCGACACCGAGGCGTTCCCGTCGGTCGGCCTCGCCCGGCACGTGGGACAGCTCGCGGGCACGGCCCCGGCGGTGTTCAATGCGGCCAACGAGGAGTGCGTGGAGGCGTTCCGCGCGGGCGCGCTGCCGTTCAACGGAATCATGGAGACGGTGACACGGGTGGTCGAGGAACACGGGACGCCGGCCACGGGAACTTCGCTGACCGTGCCGG
Source organism: Streptomyces sp. NPDC090083 (assembly GCF_044747445.1). Classification (NCBI taxonomy): domain Bacteria; kingdom Bacillati; phylum Actinomycetota; class Actinomycetes; order Kitasatosporales; family Streptomycetaceae; genus Streptomyces; species Streptomyces sp. NPDC090083. The sequence continues at coordinate 324,162 of NZ_JBIVED010000010.1, forward strand.
ACGTCCTCGAAGCGGAGACCTGGGCGCGCGCCCGGGCCCGCGAACTGACAGCGCAGACGACCACGGCGAACGCGGAGGCGCGTGCATGACAGCCCTGATGATGATCCTCGGCATAGTCGTCTTCGCGGTCGGCCTGCTGGTCTCGATCGCCTGGCACGAGCTGGGGCATCTCTCCACCGCGAAGCTCTTCGGCATCCGCGTGCCCCAGTACATGGTCGGCTTCGGCCCGACCATCTGGTCCAAGCGCAGGGGCGACACCGAGTACGGCTTCAAGGCCATCCCGTTCGGCGGCTACATCCGCATGATCGGCATGTTCCCGCCAGGACCCGACGGCAGGATCGAGTCCCGGTCCACCTCGCCCTGGCGCAGCATGATCGAGGACGCCCGCTCGGCCGCCTTCGAGGAGCTGGAGCCCGGCGACGAGTCCCGCCTGTTTTACACACGCAAGCCCTGGAAACGGGTCATCGTGATGTTCGCGGGCCCCTTCATGAACCTCATCCTCGCCGTCGCGCTCTTCCTCACCGTCCTGATGGGCTTCGGCATCTCGCAGCAGACCAACACGGTCAGCTCGGTCTCCGAGTGCGTCATCGCGCAGAGCCAGAACCGCGACACTTGCAAGAAGACCGACCCGGCGTCCCCCGCGGCGGCGGCGGGCCTGAAGGCGGGCGACAAGATCGTCAGTTTCAACGGCGTCAGGACGACGGACTGGAACAAGCTCTCCGACCTGATCCGCGCCACCCCCGGCAGGACCGTCCCGATCGTCGTCGAGCGCAAGGGCCAGGCCCTCACCCTCCACGCGAAGATCGCGTCGAACCAGGTCGCCAAGAAGGACTCCAGCGGCCAGATCGTCCAGGGGCAGTACGTCACGGCCGGCTTCCTCGGCTTCAGCGCGGCCACCGGCATCGTCCGCCAGGACTTCAGTGAGTCCCTCACCTGGATGGGAGACCGCATGGGCGAGGCCGTCGACTCCATCGCGGCCCTCCCCGGCAAGATCCCGGCCCTGTGGAACGCGGCCTTCGACGGCGCGCCCCGCCAGGCCGACTCCCCGATGGGCGTGGTCGGCGCGGCCCGCGTCGGCGGCGAGATCTTCACCCTCGACATCCCGCCCACCCAGCAGCTGGCCATGGCCCTCATGCTGGTCGCGGGCTTCAACCTCTCCCTGTTCCTCTTCAACATGCTCCCGCTGCTCCCGCTCGACGGCGGGCATGTCGCGGGCGCGCTGTGGGAGGCGCTGCGGCGGAACCTGGCGAAGGTGCTCAAGCGGCCGGACCCGGGCCCGTTCGACGTGGCGAAGCTGATGCCGGTCGCTTACGTGGTGGCCGGGATCTTCGTCTGCTTCACCCTGCTCGTCCTGGTGGCGGACGTGGTTAACCCGGTGAAAATCTCCTAGCCACCCGTGGTTCGTGGCGGCCCGGCATCTTTCGTGCCGGGCCGCTCTCCATTGGGTGGGTTTAACCTCGGGATGTGCTCGGGCCCGTGCGGTTGACGTAATCTCGAAGCCTGGAGCCCGCTGTTCCGGGACCGGGGCCTTGATCCACGACTTGGGGTTGCACAGCAGATGACTGCGATTTCTCTCGGCATTCCGTCCGTTCCGACCCGGCTCGCCGAGCGCCGCAAGAGCCGGCAGATCCAGGTCGGATCCGTGGCGGTCGGCGGCGACGCGCCGGTGTCGGTGCAGTCCATGACGACCACCCGTACGTCGGACATCGGCGCCACCCTCCAGCAGATCGCCGAGCTGACCGCGTCCGGCTGCCAGATCGTCCGCGTGGCCTGCCCGACGCAGGACGACGCCGACGCGCTCGCGACGATCGCCCGCAAGTCGCAGATCCCGGTGATCGCCGACATCCACTTCCAGCCGAAGTACGTCTTCGCCGCGATCGAGGCCGGCTGTGCGGCGGTCCGGGTCAACCCCGGCAACATCAAGCAGTTCGACGACAAGGTCAAGGAGATCGCGCGCGCCGCGAAGGACCACGGCACGCCGATCCGCATCGGTGTGAACGCGGGCTCGCTGGACGCCCGGCTGCTGAAGAAGTACGGCAAGGCCACGCCCGAGGCACTGGCCGAGTCCGCCCTGTGGGAGGCGTCGCTCTTCGAGGAGCACGACTTCCGGGAGATCAAGATCTCGGTCAAGCACAACGACCCGGTGATCATGGTCGAGGCGTACCGCCAGCTCGCCGCCCAGTGCGACTACCCGCTCCACCTCGGCGTCACCGAGGCGGGCCCGGCCTTCCAGGGCACGATCAAGTCGGCCGTGGCGTTCGGCGCGCTGCTCTCGCAGGGCATCGGCGACACGATCCGCGTCTCCCTCTCGGCCCCGCCGGTCGAGGAGGTCAAGGTCGGCAACCAGATCCTGGAGTCCCTGAACCTCAAGCCCCGCCGCCTGGAGATCGTCTCCTGCCCCTCCTGCGGCCGCGCCCAGGTCGACGTCTACAAGCTCGCCGAGGAGGTCACGGCAGGCCTGGAGGGCATGGAGGTCCCGCTCCGCGTCGCGGTCATGGGCTGCGTCGTCAACGGCCCCGGTGAGGCCCGCGAAGCCGATCTCGGCGTCGCCTCCGGCAACGGCAAGGGCCAGATCTTCGTCAAGGGCGAGGTCATCAAGACCGTGCCCGAGTCGAAGATCGTGGAGACCCTCATCGAAGAGGCGATGAAGATCGCCGAGCAGATGGAGGCGGACGGGGTGGCCTCGGGCGAGCCGACGGTGGCGGTCGCGGGCTGAAAAGGCTTGTGGGCTTTGCCCGTCGGCTCGGCTCCTGGGCCTCGCTTCTCAGCACCGGTCGACGGCATCAGCCCGTCCGGCGTCCGAGGGCGGGGCCGTTCAGGCCGGCAGCGGGGGCCTGGGGGCGGCAGCCCCCGGACGTCCACCGTCCCCACCTCCACGGAAAAGCACACGGCACGGGGCGGCACCGCTCAGCTTCCGCGGGTACAGTGCGGAGATCAGCAGACCCTCAGGGTGAGGCCCCGCACGTGTTGACCCAGACCACCTCTCGGGTGCTCGAACCGAGCGACCTGGACGCCGCGCTCGCCGTGCTCGACCGCGAGCCGGTCACGAACGCCTTCGTGACCTCGCGGGTACAGGTCGCCGGCCTCGACCCCTGGCGGCTCGGCGGCGAGATGTGGGGCTGGTACGAGGACGGCATGCTGACGTCCCTCTGCTACGCGGGCGCCAACCTCGTCCCGATCTGCGCGACCCCCAGAGCCGTCCGCGCCTTCGCCGACCGCGCCCGCAGGGCGGGCCGCCGCTGCTCCTCGATCGTCGGCCCGGCCGAGCCGACCGCCCAGCTCTGGCGGCTCCTCGAACCCAGCTGGGGCCCCGCCCGCGAGGTCCGCGCCCGCCAGCCCCTCATGGTCGCCGACCGCATGCCCGCGGACATCGCCGCCGACCCGTACGTCCGCCGTATCCGCAAGGACGAGATGGACACGATCATGCCGGCGTGCGTGGCGATGTTCACCGAGGAGGTCGGCGTCTCCCCGCTGGCCGGCGACGGGGGCCTCCTCTACCAGGCCCGTGTGGCCGAACTCGTGGGCTCGGGACGGTCGTTCGCGCGTCTCGACGAGCAGGGCAAGGTCGTCTTCAAGGCGGAGATCGGCGCGGCGACCTCCCAGGCCTGCCAGATCCAGGGCGTCTGGGTGGCCCCCGAACACCGGGGCAGAGGCGTGGCGGCTCCCGCGATGGCGGCGGTGCTGCGTTACGCCCTGGCGGACGTGGCCCCCGTGGTCAGCCTCTACGTGAACGACTTCAACACCCCGGCGCGAAGGGCGTACTTGAGGGTCGGCTTCCAAGAGGTCGGCGCGTTCATGAGCGTCCTGTTCTGACCCGATCAAGGGCGTCCCCCCGGGCGCGCGGGGCTGTGACATGTGCGGCTCCGCCGCAGGGGCGCGACCAGCCACGGACGGCCCGCGCCCGCAACACGACCACCACCCCCCTGTACTCTCCCCCCATGCGATTTCCCGGTCACGGCCACCGCCACCCCGCAGACGTCGTGATCGCCCCCCTGGACCTCTCGGCCCACGTCGACGAAGCTCTCGCCGTACAGGCCATCGCCTTCGGCCTGGGCGCGGACGAGGTGGCCGTACGCAGGCAGATCGTCCTGCGCCACATGACCTACCCGGGTGCACGAGCCTTCGGCGCCACCTCGGCGGAGCGCCTCGTCGGCTTCGTCTACGGCATGCCCAACAGCCGCACCCACTGGTGGTCCACGGTCGTGGAGCCCTACCTCCGCGCCCGCGAGCACGACGACTGGCTCGACCACTCCTTCGTGATCACCGAGCTGCACGTCCACCCGCACTACCAGAACCGCGGCGCCGGCCGTTCCCTGATCACCACCATCACGGACACCGCCACCGAACCCCGCTCGATCCTCTCCGCGATCGACACCGACAGCCCCGCCCGCGGCCTCTACCGCTCCCTCGGCTACGAGGACCTCGCCCGCCAGGTCCTCTTCCCGAGCGCCCCGAAGCCGTACGCCGTGATGGGCGCCCCCCTGCCGCTTCGCCGCCGCTAACCGATTTCCACCGGCACAGCACGCCCGGCTAACCTCCTAGCCATCACCCTTTCCCGGCAGGAGTACAGGAACCATGGCGAACGCACCGGTCCAGCGCATGTCCCAGTTGATGGCGAAGACGCTGCGCGACGACCCGGCGGACGCCGAGGTCCTCAGCCACAAGCTGCTCGTGCGGGCCGGGTACGTCCGCCGTACCGCCGCCGGGATCTGGTCGTGGCTGCCCCTGGGCAAGAAGGTGCTCTCGAACGTCGAGCGGATCGTGCGCGAGGAGATGGACGCGATCGGCGCCCAGGAGGTGCTGCTCCCCGCGATCCTGCCCCGCGAGCCGTACGAGGCGACCGGCCGCTGGGAGGAGTACGGCCCCGAGCTGTTCCGCCTCAAGGACCGCAAGGGCGGCGACTACCTCCTCGGCCCGACCCACGAGGAGATCTTCACGCTGCTCGTGAAGGACCAGGCGTCCTCCTACAAGGACCTGCCGGTCATCCTCTACCAGATCCAGAACAAGTACCGCGACGAGGCCCGCCCGCGGGCCGGTGTGCTGCGCGGCCGTGAGTTCCTGATGAAGGACTCGTACTCCTTCGACACGGAGGACGAGGGCCTCGCCCACTCCTACGCCCTGCACCGCGAGGCCTACCAGAAGGTGTTCGCGCGCCTCGGCCTCGACTACCGCATCTGCGCCGCCACCGCGGGCGCGATGGGCGGCTCCAAGTCGGAGGAGTTCCTGGCCCCCGCCGAGGCCGGCGAGGACACCTTCGCGGACTGCCCGAACTGCGACTTCGCCGCCAACACCGAAGCGATCACGTACGAGTCGAAGCCCGTGGACGCGGCCGGCGTGCCCGCGCTCGAAGAGATCCCCACCCCCGACACCCCCACCATCGAGACCCTCGCCGCCCACCTCGGCGTCGAGGCCTCCGCCACGCTGAAGAACCTCCTCGTGAAGGTCGACGGCGAGATCGTGGCCGTGGGCGTCCCCGGCGACCGCGAGGTCGACCTCGACAAGGTCGAGGCCCATTTCGCCCCCGCCGCCGTGGAGTTGGTGACGGCCGAGGACTTCACCGGCCGTCCCGACCTCGTACGCGGCTACGTCGGCCCGCAGGGCCTGGGCGAGAAGGTCACCTACATCGCCGACCCGCGCGTGGCCCCCGGCACCGGCTGGATCACGGGCGCCAACAAGGAGGGCACGCACGCGAAGAACGTCGTGGCGGGCCGTGACTTCGAGGTCGACACGTACGTCGACGTCGTGGTCGTCCAGGAGGGCGACCCCTGCCCCCGCTGCGGCACCGGCCTCAAGCTCGACCGCGCCATCGAGATCGGCCACATCTTCCAGCTCGGCCGCAAGTACGCCGACGCCCTCAAGCTCGACGTCCTCGGCCAGCACGGCAAGCCGGTCCGCGTGACCATGGGCTCCTACGGCATCGGCGTCTCCCGCGCGGTCGCCGCCCTCGCCGAGCAGACCGCCGACGACAAGGGCCTGTGCTGGCCCGCCGAGGTCGCCCCGGCCGACGTGCACGTCGTCGCGGCGGGCAAGGCCCTGCAGACCGAACTCGCCCTGGACGTCTCGGAGAAGCTGCGCGCGGCCGGCCTGCGCGTCCTGGTCGACGACCGCGCCGGGGTCTCCCCGGGCGTGAAGTTCACCGACTCGGAGCTGATCGGCGTACCGAAGATCCTGGTCGCGGGCCGCCGCTCCGCCGAGGGCGTCCTGGAGCTGAAGGACCGCAGGACCGGCGAGCGCGAGGAGCTGACCGTCGACGAGGCGCTCGCCCGCCTCACCGCGTGAGCGGCGGCCACCAGACATAGCTTGTTGAAGCCTCAAGCAATTTAAGATTCCTCTCAGAGAGTTCTTGTGGGGCGTATGGCCGCCTCACAGACTTCTCTCAGGCTGGTCCCCGACCGTAGGACGTGACAGAGCGTCACTGCGGAGGGGAACGGTCATGACAGTCAAGGAGCGTGGGGCCGCTACGGCGGTCCGCAGAGGCAAGCGGCGCATCGCGGCCGTCACGGCAGCGGTCACGCTGGCGGCGGCGGCCGGGGTGTTCGCCCTGGTCGGCACGGTGCGGTCGGACGCGGAGGCGGACACGGCGGCGAGCAGCACGGGCACGACCACGTCGTCGTCCCCCTCGCCGTCCGCGTCCTCCACCACCGCGTCCACATCGGACGGTTCGAGCACCACGTCGTCCTCGTCGTCCTCATCTTCTTCGTCGTCTTCGTCTTCGTCCTCGTCGGACCTCCAGTCGTCGTCCGGTGTCACGTCCTCGTCCGGCGGCTCCACCGACTCCACGTCGGGAGCGTCGTGATGAGCACAGCGACCCTGCGCACGACGGCCGCCGCCGACTGGCGCGCCCTCGGGACCGGCGTCCGGCTGGTCGTCACCGACCCGGCCCTCCTGGACTCCTGCAACCTCCTCCTCGCCCGGCACCTCGCCGAGGTCGACGCCGCCTGCAGCCGGTTCCGTACCGACTCCGAACTGACCGCCCTGGAAGCCGCGTCGGGCCGTCCGGTCACCGTCAGCCCGCTGCTCGCCGAGGCGTTGGCGGTCGCCCTGCGCGCCGCGGAGGCGACGGACGGCGCGGTCGACCCGACGGTCGGCTCGGCCATGAACTCCCTCGGCTACGACCGCGACTTCACCCTCGTCCGCGAGGACGACCGCCCGGTCCGCCTCACCGTGAAGCGCGCCCCGAGCTGGCGCGCGATCGACCTGGACCCGGCGACGGGCACGGTCACCGTCCCGGCCGGCGTCCGCCTGGACCTCGGCGCCACCGCCAAGGCATGGGCGGCCGACAAGGCGGCGGCGATGCTCGCCCAAGTCGCGGGCTGCGGCGTCCTGGTGAGCCTGGGCGGCGACACGGCCGTCGCGGGGGAGCCCCCGGCCGGCGGCTGGAACATCCGCGTCCAGGACGTCACCGGTTCCGTCGACGAGACGCCCGCGCACGGTACGTACGCCACGGTCGCCCTGCGCTCCGGCGGCCTCGCCACCTCGGGAACCGCCGCCCGCCGCTGGCGCCGCAACGGCTACGAACTGCACCACATCGTCGACCCGCGCACCGGCCTCCCCGTCCGCAGCCCCTGGCGCACGGTCGCGGTCGCCGCCGCGACGAGCGCCGACGCGAACGCGGCGAGCACCGCGTCCCTGGTCAAGGGAGCGGGCGCGGAACGCTGGCTGACCCGCCTGGGCCTCCCCGCCCGCCTGGTCGCCCAGGACGGCACGGTCGTCACGACCCCGGGCTGGCCCACCCACCGGGCGGTCGCCGCGTGAACTCCGAGATCCTCTGGTACGCCAACCGCGCCACCGGAGCCGTCTGCCTCGTCCTGTTCACGGTCGTGGTCCTGCTCGGCATCGCGGTCCGCCTGCGCACCCGCCTCCCCGGCCTGCCCCGCTTCGGCACGGTCGCCCTGCACCGCGGCCTCTCCCTCTCCGCGACGGCGTTCCTGGCCGTGCACATCGCCATGGCGGTGATCGACGGCTATGTGGACATCACCGTCCTGGACGCGGTCGTCCCGTTCGTCTCCGCCTACGAACCCCTCTGGCTCGGCCTCGGCACGGTCGCCCTCGACCTGATGCTCGCGGTCCTGGTCACCAGCTTCCTGAGGGACCACATCGGACACCGCACCTGGCGGGCGCTGCACTGGCTCGCGTACGCCTCCTGGCCGGTCGCCCTGATCCACGGCATCGGCATCGGCACGGACACCGGCACCGACTGGATGACCTGGCTGACCGTGTCCTGCGTGGCCGCCGTGGTCGCCGCCTTCGGCATCCGCCTGGCCCACTCCGCCCGCGCCTCCCGCCGCACCCCCGCCGCTCTGCTCCGCACCGCCGAAGGAGCCCGCTCATGACCGCCACCTCCACCGACGTCCACATGTCCCCCCGCCTCCTCGCCCCCGGCGGTACCGCGGCCGACCTCTCCACCCACGAACTCCGCTACGGCCCCCTGTCGTACGGAGATCCCGACGGCGTCCTGAGAACGGTCGCCGAGTCCGGCCTCACCGGCCGCGGAGGCGCCGCGTTCCCGACGTACCGCAAGCTGGTCGCGGTGGCCGACGCGGGCCGTCGTACGGGCCGTGCGCCGGTGGTCGTGGCGAACGGCGCGGAAGGCGAACCGGCCAGCCGGAAGGACAGGACCCTCCTGCGCCTGTCACCCCATCTCGTCCTGGACGGGCTGCAGTTGGCGGCCAGGGCGGTAGGCGCCGGGGAAGCTCACCTGGCGGTGGAGGACGGCGCCTCCTACCTGGAATCGGCCCTGGCCCGGCGCCACGACCCGCTGCCCGTCCGGATCGTCCGCCTGCCCAGACGCTTCCTGTCCGGCCAGGCCTCGGCGCTCGCGCAGTACGTCTCCGGCAGCGCCCCGCTGCCCCGCCACCAGCACCCACCGGTCCGCGAACGCGGGGTGCGCAAGGCACCCACCCTCGTCCAGAACGTGGAGACCCTGGCCCACCTCGCCCTGGTCGCCCGCTACGGCGCCGACTGGTTCCGCAGCGCCGGCACCCCCGCCCAGCCCGGCAGCGCGCTCTGCACCCTGCACGCGCCGGGCCGCGAAGTCCGGGTCGTGGAAGCCCCGTTCGGCCTCCCGCTGAACCGACTGCTCCCTCTGGAGGCAGCCTCCGCGGTGTTGGTCGGCGGCTACCACGGCACCTGGATCACGGCCGCCGAAGCCTCCCGACGCGCCCTGGACGCAAGCGACTTGGGAGCAGGCGTGCTGGCCGCGCTCCCGGCCGGCCGCTGCGGAGTCGCCGAAACCGCCCGCGTCCTGCGCTACCTGGCCCTCCAGTCGGCCGGCCAGTGCGGCCCCTGCCTCAACGGCCTCCCGCGCATCGCCTCCGCCTTCCAGGCCCTGGCCACCCCCGGCCCGCAGGGCAACACCCGCCAGGACGTGGCCCGTTGGTCGGGCCTGGTGGAGGGCCGGGGCGCCTGCCACCACCCCGACGGCACGACCCGCCTGGTGCGCAGCGCGCTGACCGTGTTCGCCCCCGAACTCGACGCCCACGCGCGGGGTGTGTGCACGGCGACCGACACCACCCCCCTGCTCCCGATCCCGAACGAGGCCCACTGACCATGGACCACCGACACCTCGACATCGACTGGACGTCCTGCCGGGCCCACGGCCTCTGCGCGGAACTCCTCCCCGACCACATCACGTTGGACGAGTGGGGCTACCCGCTGACGGACGGTTCCCCCATCCCGCCGCGAGCCCTGAAGCGAGCCCGCAGAGCGGCCTCGGACTGCCCCGTGCTGGCCCTGAGGCTCCGCCCCACCGAAGCGCCCCGCTAGGGGCGCGGGGCTGTGACATGTGCGGCTCCGCCGCGTGGGCGCGACCAGCCACAGCGCACCCGCACCCGGAAGACTGCCTAAAGCCACCCGGCGAACTCCAGCAGCAACTCGGCATCCCGGGGCCGCCCCACGCGCAGGGCCCGCACCCCGGACTCCACGGCCCGGAACAACGTCCACCCCCGCAACCGCTCCTGATCCACCTCCAAGGACTCGGCAAGCCGCTTGACCCGCCGCCGGGTCGTCGCGGCACCTGACGGCGTGGCGATCAGATCCTCCACCCGGTCCCGCACCAGCCGGGCGAGATCGAACGCACACTCACCCACCACGGGATCCGGCCCCACCGCGAGCCACGGCATCCGCTCGGCCGCCAGCACCTTGCTCTGCCGGAACGTCCCGTGCAGCAACCGCACCTCGGGCGGCGCGGCCAACAGCTCCTCGCGGGCGTCCAGCGCGGCGGAGACGAGCGCGGAGACATCGCCCTCCGCACCCCGCATGGCGACGGCCTGCCGTCCCGTCCGCTCCGTCACGGTCTCGAACGCGTGGTCACCGGGCGGCTCGACCCACAGCCGCCGCAACGTTCCCGCGGCCTCCAGCAACGCCTTGGCCTCCGGCAGCGACCGCACCGACACATCCGGATGCAACCGCTCCAGCACCAGCACACCCTCGGCCGCGAACGGCTCGACGAGCTGCACCGCACCCAGCCCGCCCCACCGCGCGAGCGCGGCCCGCTCGCTCTCGGGACGAGCCCGGCCAGGGGCCAGTTTCAACACCGCAGGGGTGCCGTCGGCCCGCCGTACCAGCACGACCAGACTGCTCCGCCCACCGGGCACCTGCACGCGCTCGACCGTCAACTCGCGTAGATCGACGGCCTGTCGGGCCACCTCGGGCAGCTTCTCCAACCAGTCGTCACCGCTCGGTGCCGTCTCACCGAGCGCCCTCACCAGACGCTGCGGCGGTTCGAAAGCCATGCGCGAGTCGTTCCCTTCCTGCGGTACTGCCGTCCTGCGTCCCCGTGCGGATCACGCCGTGGGTGTCGCCGTGGCCGTGGGTGTCGCGGCCCGCTCGGCGAGACCAGGGAAGGGTACGCTCCCGCCGCGCCAGCGCACCGCGCGGACCGCCGCTTCGCGCAGCGCCTCCGCGGCCGTGCCCCGCAGGCCGCCCGTCGCCGCCCTTACGAGGTCGGAGTAGACCCCGGCCACCCGGTCCTCCAGCTCCGCGGCGAGCCGCACGGCCGACGCCGAGTCCGGCACCGGGAACGGCAGCGCGTACCCGGCGGACGCGGCCACCGGCGTGCCGCCCAGGTCCCGCACCTCACGGACCAGCGCGTCGCGCCGGGCCCGGTGGGCGTCGTAGGCCGTCTTCGCCTCCTGGCGGCGGCCCTCGCGGATGCGGCCGCCGACGACGCCGTAGCCGTACACCGCCGCGTGTTCCGCGGCCAGGGCCGCCTGCACCGCGGTCAGTTCCGCGGCCTTCTCCTCGCTCACTTGGCACCCTCCGTCAGCAGATACGCGTGGACGGCTCCGGCGGCGGCCACCGAGGCCAGCAGACGGGCCAGTTCACCGGGCAGGTCGAGCAGCGCCTTGGCCCGCCGGTCGGCGAGAGCGCGCTCGGCCGCCGCGAGTCCGGCGAGGGCGTCGCCCTCGGTCGCGGCGGCGGCCGGAGCGGACGGGGTCGGCGACGGCGAGGCGCTCGCCGTGGCCGACGGGGTCGAGCGGGTGCCGCCGAAGGCCGTCGTGTGCCGGACGACCTCCGCGCGCAGCGGGTCCAGGCGGGGCGCGAGGGCCGGGTAGGCGGCGAGGACCGTGTCGTAGTGGCGCACGAGGGTCTCGCTGTCGGAGGCCGCACGCGCGCGGGCGTGTTCGGCCGCGGACGCGCTGCCGCCCGTGGTCCCGGAGTCGTCGGCACCGGAGGAACAGCCCGCGAGGAGGGCGGCCCCGGCGGCCGAGACGAGCAGGCTCCTTCTGCGCGGCCCGGCGAGGGTGCGCGGAGATGAGGGGAACGGCACGGCAGACGTCCTCGGGGGCTCGTACGAACGAAAAGGCGAGAAGGGCGGCGCGGCCCGTGATCACGGTACCCGCGCACACCCCCGACTCATGTCACCGGCTCGTGCACCGGCCCGACGGGCGCGGGGAACCGCGCGACCGGCCCACCCCGACCGGTGCGCGCCCCACCACCGCACCCACCCGTGCCCAACAGCGCCCCGCTCCACCGCCGGAGGCACAGGTGGACGGCAACACACCCCGCGACCGGATACCCTTTGTGCAGACACGCGCCCTACCCACAACAGCACACGCGGCCGAGGAGTCACCCGGATGAGCACGACCCAGAGCGAGAGGCTGCGAGAACTGCTGGAACCGCTCGTCAGCTCCCAGGGACTCGACCTCGAAGAGGTCGCGGTGGACTCGGTCGGACGCAAGCGGGTGCTGCGCGTGGTCGTCGACTCCGACTCGGGTGCCGATCTGGACCGGGTCGCGGATGTCAGCCGCGCGCTCTCGGCGAAGCTCGACGAGACCGACGCGATGGGTGCGGGGGAGTACACCCTCGAAGTCGGGACCCCCGGTGCCGAGCGCGAGCTCACCGAACACCGCCACTACGTACGCGCCACCGACCGGCTGGTCAAGTTCCAGCTGGCCGACAGCGGTGAGCTGGTCGCCCGGATCATCGCGGTGGACGAGGACGGCATCGACGTCGAGGTGCCCGGCGTGAAGGGGCGCAAGCCCACCGCCAAGCGGCTCGCCCTCGCCGATGTCGTCAAGGCCCGCGTCCAGGTCGAGTTCAACCGCAAGAACAAGAGCGACGACGTCCAGGACACCGACGGTGCCGGCGGCATCGGCGACAACGAAGACAACGAAGAGAACGCAGAGGAGGCGTAGCCGTGGACATCGACATGAGTGCCCTGCGGGGCTTGGTGCGGGAGAAGGAGATCTCCTTCAGCCTGTTGGTCGAGGCGATCGAGTCGGCCCTCCTCATCGCCTACCACCGCACCGAAGGAAGCCGCCGCCACGCGCGCGTGGAGCTCAACCGGGAGACCGGCCACGTGACGGTGTGGGCGAAGGAGGACCCCGAGGACCTGGAGGAGGGGCAGGAGGCGCGCGAGTTCGACGACACCCCGTCCGACTTCGGCCGGATCGCCGCCACCACCGCCAAGCAGGTCATCCTGCAGCGGCTGCGCGACGCCGAGGACGACGCGACGCTCGGCGAGTACGCGGGCCGCGAGGGCGACATCGTCACCGGAGTGGTCCAGCAGGGCCGCGACCCGAAGAACGTGCTCGTCGACATCGGCAAGCTGGAGGCCATCCTCCCGGTGCAGGAGCAGGTCCCCGGCGAGACGTACCCGCACGGCATGCGCCTGAGGTCGTACGTCGTCCGGGTGGCGAAGGGCGTGCGCGGCCCGTCCGTGACGCTGTCCCGCACGCATCCCAACCTGGTGAAGAAGCTGTTCGCCATGGAGGTGCCGGAGATCGCCGACGGGTCGGTGGAGATCGCCGCCATCGCGCGCGAGGCCGGCCACCGCACGAAGATCGCCGTCCGCTCGACCCGCAGCGGTCTGAACGCAAAGGGCGCCTGCATCGGCCCCATGGGCGGCCGGGTGCGCGCGGTGATGGGCGAGCTGAACGGCGAGAAGATCGACATCGTCGACTGGTCGGACGACCCGGCCGACATGGTGGCCAACGCGCTGTCCCCGGCCCGGGTCTCCCGCGTCGAGGTGGTCGACCTCGCGGCCCGCTCCGCGCGCGTGACAGTGCCGGACTACCAGCTGTCGCTCGCGATCGGCAAGGAAGGGCAGAATGCCCGGCTCGCCGCCCGTCTGACCGGCTGGCGGATCGACATCCGCCCCGACACCGAACAGCCGTCCGACCAGCCCGGGGAATAGATCTCGGCCTCTCGTGGCTCAGATCACGACAACAGCCGTTCGATTCTTGCCCCCAAAGGGTGAGGTCGGTGCGGGGAGGTAGACTTAACAGTGTCTGGCCGGACGCGAGCCCGCGCATGCCCTGAGCGCACCTGTGTGGGGTGTCGGGAGCGAGCGGCCAAGAAGGACTTGCTGCGCACCGTGGCGATCGAGGGCGAATGCGTCCCCGATGATCGCGGTACGCTGCCCGGCCGGGGTGCATATCTGCATCCCGCCCTGGTCTGTCTGGACCTGGCGGTCCGCCGCCGGGCGTTCCCACGGGCGCTGCGTGCCCAGGGAGCGCTCGACACAAAGGCGTTGCGCCTCTACGTCGAGCAGGCAACACCGTAAGAGCGAGTCGTACGGAACCTCCGTGCGGCCCGGTATTCCGCGAGTTGGAAGTAGGTCGAGATTGCGATGAGCACTCGATGAGCACGCGATGAGTACGCCCATGAAGTAGCGACGGTCCGGACGCACCCGGACCTAAAAGGAGCGAAGTGGCTAAGGTCCGGGTATACGAACTCGCCAAGGAGTTCGGGGTGGAGAGCAAGGTCGTCATGGCCAAGCTCCAAGAACTCGGTGAATTCGTCCGTTCGGCGTCCTCGACGATCGAGGCGCCCGTTGTACGCAAGCTGACAGACGCCCTCCAGCAGGGCAGCGGAGGCGGCAAGCCCGCCCCCGCCCGCAAGGCTGCCCCGGCTCGTCCGGCGGCCCCCTCTCCCGCGCAGGCCGCCCGTCCGGGTCCGGCCGCCCCGCGCCCGTCGGCCCCGAAGCCGGCCGTCGCCGAGAGCGCCCCCGCGGCTCCCGCCGCTCCGGCCTCCACCGGTGGTCCCCGTCCGGGCCCGCGCCCCGCGCCGCGTCCGGCCCCGGCCTCGCCGGCGCCCACCACGCCCGAGTTCACCGCCCCTCCGGCGGCTCCGGCGGCGCCCGCCGCCCCTGCCTCCAACGGCGGCTCGGCCCCGCGTCCCGGCGCCCCGCGTCCGGCAGGCCAGGCCCCCCGTCCGGGCGGCGCCCGTCCGGCCGGTCCCGGCCAGGGCGGTCAGGGTCGTGGCGACCGTCCCGAGCGCGGCGACCGTCCCGGCGCACCCCGTCCGGGTGGCCAGGGCGCGCGTCCCGGTGCTCGTCCGGCCGGTCCCCGTCCGGGCAACAACCCGTTCACCTCCGGCGGCTCCACCGGCATGGCGCGCCCCGGTGCGCCGCGTCCCGGCGCCCCGCGTCCCGGCGGCCAGGACCGTCCGGGCGGTGCTCCCGGCGGCGCCCCGCGTCCGCAGGGTGCCGGTCAGGGCGGTCCCCGTCCCCAGGGTGCCGCGGGCGGTCCCCGTCCCGGCGCTCCGGGCGGCGCGCGTCCGACCCCGGGCGGCATGCCCCGCCCGCAGGGCGGCGCTCCGCGTCCCGGTGGCGGCCCCGGCGGCAACCGTCCGAACCCCGGCATGATGCCGCAGCGTCCCGCTGCCGGCAGCCCCCGTCCCGGTGGCGGCCCCGGTGGCCGTGGTCCCGGTGGCGGCGGCGGTCGTCCGGGTGGTCCGGGTGGCGGCGGCGGTCGTCCCGGCGGCGGCTTCGCCGGTCGTCCGGGTGGCGGCGGTGGCGGTTTCGCCGGCCGTCCCGCGGGTCCCGGTGGCGGTGGCGGCGGTTTCGCCGGCCGTCCGGGTGCTCCCGCCGGTGGCGGCGGTGGCCGTCCCGGCTTCGGTGGCCGTCCCGGTGGTCCGGGTGGCCGCGGTGGCACACAGGGCGCCTTCGGCCGTCCCGGTGGTCCCGCGCGTCGCGGTCGCAAGTCGAAGCGGCAGAGGCGCCAGGAGTACGAGGCCATGCAGGCCCCGTCGGTCGGCGGTGTGATGCTGCCTCGTGGCAACGGACAGTCCGTCCGTCTGTCGCGCGGTGCCTCGCTCACCGACTTCGCCGAGAAGATCAACGCCAACCCGGCGTCGCTCGTCGGCGTGATGATGAACCTCGGCGAGATGGTCACTGCCACGCAGTCCGTCTCCGACGAGACGCTGAAGCTCCTCGCGGACGAGATGAACTTCGTCCTCGAGATCGTCAGCCCCGAGGAGGAGGACCGCGAGCTGCTCGAGTCCTTCGACATCGAGTTCGGCGAGGACGAGGGTGGCGAGGAGTTCCTCGTCGCGCGTCCGCCGGTCGTGACCGTCATGGGTCACGTCGACCACGGTAAGACCCGACTCCTCGACACCATCCGCAAGACGAACGTCGTCGCGGGCGAGGCCGGCGGTATCACGCAGCACATCGGCGCGTACCAGGTCACGACCGAGGTCAACGACGAAGAGCGCAAGATCACCTTCATCGACACCCCGGGTCACGAGGCGTTCACCGCCATGCGTGCCCGTGGTGCCAAGTCGACCGACATCGCGATCCTCGTGGTGGCGGCCAACGACGGTGTGATGCCCCAGACGATCGAGGCGTTGAACCACGCCAAGGCGGCCGACGTGCCGATCGTGGTCGCGGTCAACAAGATCGACGTCGAGGGCGCCGACCCGACCAAGGTGCGCGGTCAGCTCACCGAGTTCGGTCTGGTGGCCGAGGAGTACGGCGGCGACACCATGTTCGTCGACATCTCCGCCAAGCAGGGTCTGAACATCGACGCCCTGCTGGAGGCCGTGGTCCTCACCGCGGACGCCTCGCTCGACCTGCGGGCCAACCCGGAGCAGGACGCGCAGGGCATCGCGATCGAGTCCCACCTCGACCGCGGCCGCGGCGCCGTCGCGACCGTCCTGGTCCAGCGAGGCACCCTGCGGGTCGGCGACACCATGGTGGTCGGCGACGCCTACGGCCGTGTCCGCGCGATGCTCGACGACAAGGGCGACAACGTGGAGGAGGCGGGTCCCTCGACCCCGGTCCTCGTCCTCGGTCTCACCAACGTCCCGGGCGCCGGCGACAACTTCCTCGTCGTCGACGAGGACCGCACGGCACGTCAGATCGCCGAGAAGCGCGCGGCGCGCGAGC
Source organism: Streptomyces sp. NPDC090083 (assembly GCF_044747445.1). NCBI lineage: Bacteria > Bacillati > Actinomycetota > Actinomycetes > Kitasatosporales > Streptomycetaceae > Streptomyces > Streptomyces sp. NPDC090083. Next base: position 340,774 of record NZ_JBIVED010000010.1, read on the forward strand.
GCAACGCCAACTTCGCCCGGCGCGGAGTCCGGTTCTCCCTGGAGAACCTGGACGAGGCCCTCAAGGCCGGTCTGGTGCAGGAACTCAACCTCATCATCAAGGGCGACGCGTCCGGTTCGGTGGAGGCTCTCGAGTCCTCGCTGCTCCAGCTCGACGTCGGCGACGAGGTCGACATCCGCGTCCTGCACCGCGGCGTGGGTGCGGTCACCGAGTCGGACATCGACCTGGCGACCGGCTCCGACGCGATCGTCATCGGCTTCAACGTCCGCGCTGCGGGCCGCGCGGCGCAGATGGCGGAGCGCGAGGGCGTCGACGTCCGGTACTACTCGGTGATCTACCAGGCCATCGAGGAGATCGAGGCAGCGCTCAAGGGCATGCTCAAGCCGGAGTACGAGGAGGTCGAGCTCGGCACGGCGGAGATCCGCGAGGTCTTCAAGTCGTCCAAGCTGGGCAACATCGCCGGTGTCCTGGTCCGCTCGGGCGAGGTCAAGCGCAACACCAAGGCGCGCCTCGTCCGCGACGGCAAGGTCATCGCGGAGAGCCTCACCATCTCCGGTCTGCGTCGCTTCAAGGACGACGTCACCGAGATCCGCGAAGGGTTCGAGGGCGGTATCAACCTCGGCAACTTCAACGACATCAAGGTCGACGACGTCATCGCGACGTACGAGATGCGCGAGAAGCCTCGCGGCTGATCGTCACAGCACGCGATCGGGGCCGGTCGGCGGAGAGTATTTCCGTCGATCGGCCCCGGCCGTTGCGTGTACGGTTCCTGTATCGGCGTCCGAGACCGGCGCCCGTACCCCGAACCGGCGGGACATCCGGACACGCATGTATGTGGGGACTCTGTCCTTCGATCTGCTCCTCGGCGACGTCCACTCGCTGAAGGAGAAACGCTCTCTCGTCCGTCCGATCGTGGCCGAACTCCAGCGCAAGTTCGCGGTGAGCGCGGCCGAGACGGGCAGTCAGGACCTCCATCGCAGGGCCGAGATCGGGCTCGCGGTGGTCTCCGGGGACACGGGACACCTCACCGACGTACTGGACCGCTGCGAGCGACTCGTCGCCGCGCGGCCCGAGGTGGAACTGCTCTCCGTTCGACGCAGACTCCACAGCGACGAAGACTGAAGCAAGCGGCAAGACGTAGTTGCAGCACGACGTAGTTACTAAGGAGACGGACCAGTGGCCGACAACGCGCGTGCCAAGAGGCTGGCGGACCTCATCCGAGAGGTGGTGGCCCAGAAGCTGCAGCGCGGCATCAAGGACCCCCGGCTCGGCACCCACGTCACCATCACGGACACCCGCGTCACGGGTGACCTCCGGGAGGCGACCGTCTTCTACACGGTCTACGGCGACGACGAGACGCGGGCCGAGGCGGCGGCGGGACTCGAGAGCGCCCGGGGCGTCCTGCGCTCCGCCGTGGGCGCGGCGGCCGGCGTGAAGTTCACCCCGACCCTCACCTTCGTCGCGGACGCCCTCCCGGACACCGCCAGGACCATCGAGGACCTCCTCGACAAGGCCCGGCAGTCCGACGAGAAGGTCCGCGAGGTCTCGGCCGGCGCCACCTACGCGGGCGACGCCGACCCGTACAAGAAGCCCGGCGAGGACGACGAGGACGACACCGCCGAATGACCGAGAAAACCCGGACGCCCGACGGCCTTGTCATCGTGGACAAGCCGTCGGGCTTCACCTCGCACGACGTCGTCGCCAAGATGCGAGGCATCGCCCGCACCCGCCGCGTCGGCCACGCGGGAACGCTCGATCCCATGGCCACGGGCGTCCTCGTCCTGGGAGTGGAGAAGGCGACCAAGCTCCTCGGGCACCTCGCCCTCACGGAGAAGGAGTACCTGGGCACGATCCGCCTGGGGCAGAGCACCCTGACCGACGACGCCGAGGGCGAGATCACGGGGTCGTCAGACGCCTCGAAGGTCACCCAGGACGCCGTCGACGCCGGGATCGCCAAGCTCCGCGGCGCGATCATGCAGGTCCCGTCCAAGGTCAGCGCCATCAAGATCGACGGCGTCCGCTCGTACAAACGGGCCCGCGACGGCGAGGACTTCGAGATCCCCGCCCGCCCGGTCACCATCTCCTCCTTCACGGTCTACGACGTCCGGGACGCCGTCGCCGAGGACGGCACCCCCGTGCTGGACCTGGTGGTCTCGGTGGTCTGCTCGTCCGGCACCTACATCCGGGCCCTGGCCCGCGACCTGGGCGAGGACCTCGGCGTCGGCGGCCACCTCACGGCCCTCCGCCGCACCCGCGTCGGCCCGTACAAGCTGGACACGGCGAAGACCCTGGAGCAGCTCCAGGAGGAGCTGACGGTGATGCCGATCGCGGAGGCGGCCGAGGCCGCGTTCCCGCGCTGGTCGGTGGACGCCCGGCGGGCGAAGCTGCTGCTCAACGGCGTCCGGCTGGAGATCCCCGAGGAGTACGCGGGGGTCGGCGCGGTCGGCGTCTTCGATCCCGGGGGCCGCTTCCTGGCGCTCGTGGAGGAGCACAAGGGCAAGGCGAAGAGCCTGGCGGTCTTCGCCTGACGGTCCCCGCCGGAGCCGGAGCACGGGCGGGGTCTCAGGTCCCGCCCGTGGAGCGGCGGTCACGGGGTCTGCGTTCCCGCCGCTCCACGGTCCCCCTCGGTTCCCCCACCCCTAGGGTGTATCCAACCCTCCGCCTCTATTCACCCGTCCGGGCAGGCGCTCGGAGTGAACCGAGGGAGCGGAAGGGGGCGCGTTCACCACGCGATCTGTCCCGCCGATCACGCCACGCCTACCGTCGAACACAGGGCACGGGTACGGCGGGAGGTCCGACCATGGCGGGACGTGGCCCGCGGACGGGCGGCGCCCGTCGGACGCGGGAGAGCACGCGGGGGGAGAGGCCGGCGCGGGGTGCCGCGTCCGCACCGGCCGACGCGACGGATACCGTCCCCACCACCGCCGACGTGTCCCTGGTGCGCATCCGCGACCTCGCCGGACGCCCGCGCGGCACCGGCTTCGTCGCCGACCACCACGGCACGGTCGTCACCAGCCACGAGGCGGTCGACGGACTGCCCCGCCTCCTCCTGCACGCCTCCGGCGACCGCACCTGCCTGGTGACCGCCGACGCCGTGACCCCGCTGCCCGCCCTCGATCTCGCCCTCGTCCGCACGGAGGGCCTGGGCGTCGCCCCGCTCCCCGTCACCGTCCGGGACCGCGTCGGGACCGGTACCTACGTGCGCGTCGCCGCGGGCTGTTGGCGCGAGGCCCGCGTCCTCGGCGCGGTCTCCGTCACCTACACGGCCACCGACCGCTTCCATCTCCTCGACGACGCCCTGGAGCTGGCGATCGGCACGGCGGGCCGGGACGCGCTGCGGCTGGGCGGGGGAGCGGCCGGGGGCCCGGTCCTGGACGCGGCGACCGGCGCGGTGGTCGGCATCCTCGGCACCGCCCTGCAATCCGGCCTCCGGGACTCGGGTTTCGCGGTGCCGCTGCGCCGACTCCGGCCGCCTGAAGGCATGTTGAGCGCGGGCCCGGACCTGCTGGACGACCTCCTGGCGCGCAACGCGGCCACCGTCCCCGCCTACGGCGCCGACCTCAACCTGGCGGGCGTGCTGGAACTGACGGCGACCTCGGTCGGCTCGGACGGCCCACCGGGAGCACTGGCAGGCTTCGTGGGCCCGGCAACCGCGGTGGACCCGGTCGAACGCCCGGCCCTCGCAGGGGAGTTCGCCGCGTTCCTCGACAGCCCGGCCGCCGTGCTCGGCCTCGTCGGACCACCCGGCAGCGGCCGTACGACGGAACTCGCGGTGCTCGCCGCGCGGCGCAACGGGGGCGCGGAACCGGCCCCCACGGTGTGGCTGCGCGGCGCCGATCTGCGCGACGACGACACGTCGGTGGCGGACGCGGTACGCAGGGCCGTGGACCGGGCGGCCCGGATCGTCGCCGCGTCCGTCTCGCCGCCGGGGCGCTCCGGCGACCTCGGCGACATCGGCCCCGAGCGGCTGGCGCGGGTGGCCCGTGACGCCGGGCGGCCGTTGCTGCTGCTGCTCGACGGACCTGAGGAGATGCCGCCCGTGCTGGCCCACCGGCTGGGCGAGTGGACGGAGGGGACGGGGGAGTGGCTGCGGGAGACGGGGGCGCGGTTGGTGGTGGGATGCCGGGCGGAGTACTGGGAAGGGGCCGGGTTTCCAGGGGAGTTGACGTACGGCGGGCGGGATTCCGGAGCCCTGGGGGCGGTGGTGCCGGGCTGTGTCCGGCTGGGGGACCTGCGGCCCGAGGAAGCCCGGCGGGCGCGTGGAGCGTACGGGATTCCGGAGGGCGTCCTCACCGGTGCCGACGCCCGGCACCCGCTCACCCTCCGGCTCCTCTCCGAGGTGCTCGCCGCACTGCCCGCAGCCCCCGACACCCAACTCGACCGGGACGAGGTGTTCTCGGCCTACCTCGACCTCATGTGCCTCCGGATCGCCGTCCGGCTGGCCGCCGAGAACGGCCTGCGCGGCACACCCGTACGACGCCTCGCCGCCAAGGTGTCCGGCCAGGTGCACGAAGCCGCGCGGCGCAGTCTCGGCCCGGGGCAGGGGGAGTTGGACCGGGAGTCGTTCGAGGCGGTGTTCCCCTGGGGACCCGCACCCGCAAGGCTCGGCGGAGGCACCGGGTGGGCCTCGGCCGTGCTCACCGAGGGGCTTCTCGTGCCGGCCGGCACCGGATACCGCTTCGCCCACGAGGAGTTGGCGGACTGGATCCAGGGCACCCACCTGGACCTCGACGAGGCCCTGCGGGCCCTGGTCCACCGCCCTCGCACGGCACGCACAGGGCACCCCCTCCCCGTACCGCAGCACCGCATCGGCCCCGTCGTACAGGCCCTGCTGCTCCTCGCCCGTCAGCGTGGAACCACCGAACTGGGCGTGCGGATGGAGGAGTTGACGGCGGCCCTGGACGCCGACCCGGACTCCTGGTGGGCGGCCCGGCTGCTGGCCGAGGTGCTGCTCCTGGTTCCCGACGCGACGCCGTACGAACCCGCGTTGCGCCTGCTGGCCGACCAGTTGGTGACGCGAAGGCGGCAACAGGCTCCCGTACCGCAGGAGTTCGCGCCCGCGTTCTGGACCGCGCTGCACCTGCCGGACGCCCGGCGCTTCGAGCTGCTGCGTCGGCTCGTGCTCGCCGACGGCGCGCCGCGGGACACCCCCGCCGCGCCCCGATTCCTCGACGCCGCCGCCGAGTTGCTCGCCGCCGACCCCGTGGCCGTACAACCGCTTCTGGCCCGCTGGTTCGACGACGAGCGGTCGTTGCCCGCGGCGCCGGAGGCGACCGTGGCGACGGCCGCGCAGGCCCTGCTGCACACGCATCGGCGGCGGGCGCTGGACGCGTTGACGGAGACGCTCGTCGGCTGTGCGCACGGGCGGGCCGACGAACTCCTCGCGGTGCTGGCCGAGGAGGAGCCGTCGGCCGTGTGCCGGGCCGTGGACCGGTGGGCGCACGACGAGCGGCCGGCGCGCAGGGTGGCGGCGGTGGCGTACGGACTGCTGGCCGCCCCGCACGTACGGACCGAGGCGGACCGCGAACTCCTGCGCCACGCGGCCGAGTTCCTGCTCGGACGGGCCACCGACTCCGCCCTCCACGGCGGCGCCCTCGCCCTCCTCGTCCGCGACCCGCACACCCGGGCCCACCATCTCCCGCGGGCGCTGCGGCACTTCGCGTCCGGCGACCCCCGGTTCCCGCCGAGCGCCCTGGCCGCCGCCCTCACCACACACCCCGAACCGGTCCTGGAGGCCTTCCGCGCCCGGCTGCACGGACCCGACGCGAGCGAGGCGGTCCGCACGCTCGCCGACGTCGCGACGCCGTCCCTCGTGCGCCGGGCCGCGGCCCTGGTCCGCGAGACCGCCGTACGGTGGCCGGAGACGGCCGCCCACCTCGCCCTCTACGTCGACCGCTGCCTCGACCACGGTCCCGCCGCCCGCGCCAGCCTCCTCCCCCTGGTCACCGGCCTCCTGGACGGCGGCCCCGCGCCGGTGCGCACCGCCCTCGCGCCCGTGCTCGCGGCCCCCGGCGCCCCCGCCTCCCGCCCGCTGCGCCGCGAACTCCTGGAGTTCCTGCTCGCGCACGAGCACGACCCGGCCGTCCTCGACGCACTCCTGCACACGGCGGGGCGGCGCGACGACGACGAGATCCGCGACCTCGTCCACCGCACCGGACGGCTGCTCGTCCGCACCCCCGCCGGCGCGACCCGCTTCGACCACGGGCTGGTCGACCTCGGCCGGCACGTCCCCGGTTTCGCCGCCCTGATGGCCCGCTGGCTGGCCGACACCCCGGAGGACTGGGCGGCCGTCGTCGGACCCGGCACGCGGCGCATGATCGAGAACCTGGCCGGGGTGGGCGTACCGGCGTAGCGGCCCGGGTACGTGCGCCCGGTCACAGCCTCCATGCCGATGCGGGGCGCAGGCCCCCGGCATGGCACCCTTAGACCTGCGTAAGAGGTCGACGACACAGGTCTACACACGGACACGGGTTCGATGAGGAGCGGTCACAGTGCAGCGCTGGCGTGGCTTGGAGGACATCCCTGAGGACTGGGGGCGCAGTGTCGTCACCATCGGTTCTTATGACGGGGTCCACCGCGGGCACCAGCTGATCATCCGGCATGCCGTGGAACGCGCCCGTGAGCTGGGGATTCCCTCCGTCGTCGTCACCTTCGACCCGCACCCCAGCGAGGTCGTGCGCCCCGGCAGCCACCCGCCGCTGCTCGCCCCGCACCACCGGCGCGCCGAACTGATGGCCGAGCTGGGGGTGGACGCGGCGCTGATCCTGCCGTTCACCAAGGAGTTCTCCAAGCTGTCCCCGGCCGACTTCGTGGTCAAGGTGCTGGTGGACAAGCTGCACGCGAAGGCGGTCGTCGAGGGCCCCAACTTCCGCTTCGGCCACAAGGCCGCGGGCAACGTGGCCTTCCTGACCGAACAGGGCAAGACGTACGACTTCGAGGTAGAGGTGGTGGATCTTTACGTGAGCGGTGCGGCGGGCGGCGGCGAGCCCTTCTCCTCCACACTGACCAGGCGGCTGGTCGCCGAGGGCGACGTCGAGGGCGCCCGCGAGATCCTCGGCCGCCCGCACCGGGTCGAGGGCGTCGTGGTCCGCGGCGCCCAGCGCGGCCGTGAACTGGGCTTCCCGACGGCCAACGTCGAGACCCTGCCCCACACGGCGATCCCGGCGGACGGCGTCTACGCCGGTTACCTGCACGTCGGCGGCGAGGCCATGCCGGCCGCGATCTCCGTCGGCACGAACCCGCAGTTCGACGGCACCGAGCGCACGGTCGAGGCGTACGCCATCGACCGCGTCGGCCTCGACCTCTACGGCCTCCATGTCGCCGTCGACTTCCTCGCCTTCGTGCGCGGCCAGGCGAAGTTCGACTCCCTGGAGGGCCTGCTGGAGCAGATGGCCCAGGACGTGAAGCGCTGCCGCGAACTGATCTCGGCGGACGCGGCCGACGAGCCCGACGCCGGGTAGCCGTTCCCGTTCCTACGACGCCGAAGGGCGGCCGGTGCTCTCGGGCACCGGCCGCCCTTCGCGTGCGCCTACTGCTGCGGGGGCGCGGGCGGCGGAGGAGGCGGGGCCTGCTCACCGTCCTGCTGAGGAGCCTGCTGAGGCTGCCCGTAGCCCGGGTGCTGCGGGTACGGCGGCGGAGGCTGCTGCCCCGGGTGCTGCGGATAGGGCGGGGCGGGCTGCTGGGCCGGGGGCGGAGCCTGCGGAGGATAGGGCTGCCCGCCGTAGGGCTCGCCGGGAGCCTGAGGGCCCGGGTACGGCTGCTGGCCCGGATAAGCGGGTTGGCCCTGCTGAACCTGCTGGCCGTGCTGGCCCGGGTGTCCGGGATAGCCCTGCTGGCCCGGCAGCGGCGGGGCCAGTACCGGGGGCGGGTTGCCGTCGTTCGTCCACAGGCCGTGCATCTGCTGGTGGCGGACGAAGTCCTCGGCGACCAGGGCCGCGAGGTTGAAGTACGACTCCCGCACCTTCGGGCGCATCATGTCGAGGTCGACCTCCGCACCGGCGGCGAGATGCTCGTCGAACGGCACGACCACGACACCCCGGCAGCGCGTCTCGAAGTGGCTGACGATGTCCTCCACCTTGATCATCTTGCCGGTCTCGCGGACCCCGGAGATGACCGTGAGCGAACGGGACACCAGGTCGGCGTACCCGTGCGCCGACAGCCAGTCCAGCGTCGTACTCGCACTGCTCGCGCCGTCCACGGACGGCGTCGAGATGATGATGAGCTGGTCGGCGAGGTCCAGCACCCCGCGCATCGCGCTGTACAGCAGACCCGTACCGGAGTCCGTGAGGATGATCGGGTACTGCTTGCCCAGCACGTCGATCGCGCGCCGGTAGTCCTCGTCGTTGAACGTGGTCGACACGGCCGGGTCGACGTCGTTGGCGATGATCTCCAGACCGGACGACGCCTGGGACGTGAACCGGCGGATGTCCATGTAGGAGTTGAGGTACGGGATCGCCTGGACGAGGTCACGGATGGTGGCCCCGGTCTCGCGCCGCACCCGGCGGCCGAGGGTGCCGGCGTCCGGGTTGGCGTCGATCGCGAGGATCTTGTCCTGGCGCTCGGTGGCGAGGGTCGAGCCCAGCGCGGTGGTGGTCGTGGTCTTGCCGACACCGCCCTTGAGGCTGATCACCGCGATCCGGTAGCACGACAGCACCGGCGTCCGGATCAGCTCCAACTTCCGCTGCCGCTCGGCCTCTTCCCTCTTCCCGCCGATCTTGAACCGTGACGGCGCGGCTCCCGGCCGCCCGCTCTTCGCCTTCTGCTTCTTGTTCTGTAGCAGCCGGTCCGACGACAGTTCCACGGCGGCGGTGTAACCCAGCGGCGCGGCAGCGGGGTTGGTCGGCTGCCGCTGGTCGTGCTGGATGGGCTGGGGCCAGGCGGCGCCGGTCCGGGGGTCGACCGGGGGCGCGGACTGGGGGTGGGGCTGTTGGGTGTTCGGCGGGGGCGGGGACTGCGGCTGTGCCTGAGGGGCCTGCGGGGGCAGGTTGGGGTGGGCCTGGGGCGCGGGGTCGTACTGCGCGGGGGCCTGCGGCGGCAGCGCGGTGCCGGGACCGGCCTGCGGGGGGACGGGCGGGGCCGGGGCCGGGGTGGCGGGTGCCGGGGGCTGGGGGAAGCCGTAGCCGTCCGGCTGGTTGGCGGTGCGCGGGGCGTCCGGGTGGGCCTGAGGGCCCGGGTGCGCGAGGGGCGGGGGGAAGCCGTAGGCGCCTTGTTGGTTCGGGGCGGGGGCCGGGGCGGGTACCGGGGCCTGGGGTGTCGGGGGTTGGGGGAAGCCGTAGCCGTCCTGCTGGTTCGGTGCGGGGGGCTGGCTCTGAGGGGTCTGCGGGGGCGCGTCCCAGGCCGTCGGTGCCGGTTGCGGCGGCTGCGGCTGGAACGGGGGCTGCTGCTGCGGGAACGGCGGCTGGGCCGGGGCCGCGACGGGAGGCTGCGGTGCGGGTGGCTGGGGCGCGGCGGCGTCCACCGGCTGCGGCTGGGCCGGGGGTTGCACGTGCGGCTGAGGCTGCACCTGCGGCTGGGGCTGCGCGGGCCACTGGTCGGCGGCGGCCGGGGCTGCGGGCTGGTAGGAGGGCGGCAGCGGGGGGATACCGCTCTGCGGGGCGGGCGGGGGAGTCCAGGCGGGCGGGACGTCCGCTGCGTCGTCGGTCGCGTCGGTGGGGTCCGTGGACGGGTCTGCCGGATCGGTCGGGTCGACGAGGTCCGCCGGGTCCGCCGGGGCGGCCGGGTCGGTGGTGTCGGTGGGGGCTCCCTGGTCGGGGGAGTCGTTCCCGGTGGTGGACGGCGCGGCGTCGGCGCTGGTCGGCTCGGCCTCCGTGTCCTCGGGGGCGGCAGTGGGCGCGTCGGCGGTGGGCTCGGCGTCGGCGTTCTCGGCGGCAGCCGTGTCCGGGGCTGTGCCTGCGTCAGTGTCCGTGCCCGTGTCCGTGCCGGTGTCCGTGCCGGTGTCCGGGCTCGCGTCGGCGACCGCGGCGTCCTCGTCCTGAGCGCCGGTGCTCACTTCGGCGGCGTCGGGATCTGCGACGGCCTCGGCGGAACTGGCGTCGGCAGGCGCCTCACCCTCGAACTCCCGCTGCTCGGAAGCCGGTTCAGCGTCACCGGTGCCGCCATCGGCGTCCGAGCGCTCGGCGCCTTCCGCGGGAACGTCCACGGGAACATCGGCCGGGGCCGGGGCGTCGGGGGTCTCTTCGTCGTGCTGCTCCGGCGAACCCGTCGCCGTGCCACCCCGCTCCGCGATCTCCCGCTTCAACGCGGTCGACGAGATCCGCATCGTCGCTCCGCTGACGAGGTCACCGCTGTCGGGGTCCTCCGGCTCGGGAACCGCGGCCGGGCCCACGGGCGGGACTGCCGCGGCAGGCGCCCAGCCGTTCTGGAAGCCGGAGTTGTCCGGCGGCGCCGGTACCGGGAACGCCGGTCCGACCGGAGGTGGCGGCGGCACGGCCGCACCGGTCGCCGGAGTCGGCGGCGGCGGGGTCTGCCCGGACGCGTCCGACGCGCCGGGCGCACCAGTCACGCCGTTCGCGCCCGTCGCGCCGTTCGAGTTCTGCGTGTACCAGGCCGGCGGCGCGTAGTCGATCGTGAACTCGCCCGTCATCTCGATGGCGGACTCGTCGTCGGGCTGGTCATCGCCGGGCGTGGCCCAGCCCCCGCGGATCCCGTCCCGATCGCTGCTCACAATTCCTCCTGGTGTGGTCGAGCACCCTCATGCCGTGCCGGGGCGACCGCTCGCACCGTCCGGTGCGCCGGGTTGTCCCCCTGGGGCCACTGGGCCACGGACCGCTCGCTCGCGGACAACTCGTGACGTGCCCCGTCCCAGCCTAATCACCAAAACCGTGGACTCGGCAGGCCCGCCCACCCCTTAGTGCGGGCTCACGGGACCGAGACCGTCGATAGCGGCTCACATCCCTCTGGAAAACGGCCAAATGGGACAGCCGAGATGCCGTGATCCGTCCGCCCGGTGCGGATCCGTACCCCTCAGTCCATCCGCCGGGCCACACCCAGCAGACCGACCTCCGCGTCCGTCGGCTGTGTCATCACGTACTGGCGGTCGCGGTCGCCGCACCAGAGCGTGAGGCCGTCGGCGAGCGTGGGCAGGGAGTCGACATCGGCCCGGGGAAGTGCCATGGCGCGGCCCAGCTCCGCCGCCTCGTCCGGTGAGATCCGCTGCACCCCGACGAGCCGTGCCTGCCGCATCAGTCGCGGGGCGACAGGGCTGAGGTACGGCAGCAGGGTCAGCACCGACTGCCAGGGCCCGGACACGACCCGTCCGCGCGGCGGGCGCATGCCGCAGTCCCGCACCACGAGCACGGGTGTGCCCGCCGAGGCGCCCTGCGGCGGGACGCGGCCCACGTCGTACACCGCCAGGCCGTTCTGGCCGCCGCCCATGGCGTGGACCATCTGCATCCAGGCCTGCGGCCGACCGGTCTCCACGGCGACGCGCGCCCCGGTCGCCGCCGCTCTGAGGGCGACGACCTGCACGGTCCACAGGCCGCCGATGAGGACGACGTCGTACGGGGTGGGCCGGTTGAGGCCCAGCACCGCGGGCTGGCCCTCGGAGCCGACGCCGATCACGACGCCGTCGTCCCCGATGGGCAGGGAGAGCGCGTCCACCTGCTCGGGGGACAGCACGTGCCGTCCGTGCCGCGGACCGATCAGGCCGAGGCCGCTGCGCAGCATCGTCATCGCGGTCATCGGGCACCTCCGAGAGGCAGCGTGGCGAGCACGCCCGGGAGCTGCTCGCGGTCGAGGCGCGTGAGTGCCGTGCCCGTGTGGCGTGCGGCGCCCTCCAACGCGCGCCGTGCCGCGACCAGTTCGTCGTCGCTGCGTCCCGTCACCCGCAGGTGTCCGCACATCGACACCTCCTGGCGCTCCCCGGGAGCGAGCGTGAGGCTGAACGTCGTGGCGAGTGCGGGGGTGGCCGTCAGCAGGGCGATCAACTGCGGCAACGACGGCCCGCGACCGCCCAGTTGGGGCCAGCGGCGGATCCAGTACGTCGTGTGTCTGCGGTTGTCGCAACGCCAGCTGCGGCCGGACTCCTCGGTCCTGCGTTCCCGCGTTTCGGTCCTTCCGGCCTCCGCCGTCACCAGGGGGTTCGCGCAGGCGGAGGTGGCGAGCGCCGCGGTCAGCTCCTCCTCGCTGAGGATCGTCGGGCGGAAACCGGCGCCGGTGAGCCGGCTCGCGAGGTGGTCGGCGACGCGCACGACGCACTTCTGCGCCCCGGTGAGCCCCCCGCCCCGCGCGGCCACGGCTTCCAGGCACTGCTCGGGGTCGAGCTTCAGTGCGATCCAGGTGATGCGCACCGCGGGGGCGCCGGTCTGCTCCTGCAGCGGCGCGTAGTTCGTGACGGCCACGGAGTGCTGGGGCAGGTGCAGCGCGGGCGCGGGCTGGGTGTGCAGCACCAGCTGCGCCGACTCCAGCCGGATACCGTCCACTTCGAGCGCGTCCCGCACCAGCGCGAGCGGCAGCGGCTGTCTGTTCCGGTCGGCCCGCAGCGCGGTGACGTCGGCCTCCACCTGCACGACGGCGGTCACGAAGGTGCCGTCCCCGACCAGCCCGACCGGACGCCGGTCCCGGCCGCCGTAGGAATAGGTCCGCAGGGTCGGATCGCACTCCAGGGCAGGTACGAGACCGGGCTCCGTGCCGGGCGGTGTCTCCCTGCCCGCGGTGCGCTTCTGGCGTGCGCGCAACGCCCGCGCGGTACCCAGCCATTCCGGCAGGGAACGGCCGCGCCGGCGGACGAAGGCGAGCAGGACGAGGACGACGGCGACGACGCCCGCGGGCACCATCGCCATGGGGTCGATCGCCCAGCCGACGAGGAGGACGGCCGCCGCGATCTCCAGCAGCACGAGGCGTTGCAACCGGAATGCCCCGGCCTGTCCGCGGCGGGTTCTGAGGTGAAGTCCGCCCGGCCCCTGGGACGGTGTGCCCGCTGCGGACGGCGGCTGCGCGGATCCCTGCCCGGGTGACCCGGAGTCCCTCGCGCGCAACCGGTCACGCGACCGCGTCCGCGTTCCGGAAGCCATCACTCCATCCCCCCGTTTTACTCACGACTCACCGCTGTTCCAGCACCCCACAGGGCCCTGAAGGTCCAGGTACCCTACCCGCTCCACAAGTCCCCTCGGATAACAGGCATAGTAGGTGCCCGGTCTGACATCGATGGGCGGGGGACGGTGGACCCCCGAGCGCTGCCCAGGCTCAACACGGGGAGAGACAGACAGAGATGGCATCTCGGCGGGACCAGCTCAACGCCTACACCTTCGCGAAGCGGCGCATGCTGGCGTCCTTCGTGCAGTCGTCACCGGACGGCTCGGAGGAGGGGGCACCGCGACCGCTGCGCGGAGTGGTGCCCGGCGTCATCGTGGGCGTGGTCGTCATGGCGGTCTTCGGCGCGTGGGGCATGTTCAGACCGACCGCGCCCCAGGGCTGGGACACCCCCAAGTCGAAGGTGATCATCGCCAGCAAGTCGACCACCCGCTACGTCGTCCTCAAGACCGGCGACACGGTGCAGCTGCACCCCGTCCTCAACATGGCGTCCGCGAAACTCCTCCTCAACCCCGGTCAGGGCGAGGTCGTCACCGTCGACGAGTCGGTCCTCGACGGCGGCAAGATCCCGCACGGCGTCACCGTCGGCATCCCGTACGCCCCCGACCGTCTGCCCTCGGCGGGCGAGGCGGGCGCCGACAAGCGCTGGGCCGTCTGCGAGCGCCCGAGCGCCGGCGGCAGTTCCATCCAGAAGGCGGCGCTGGTCCTCGCCGCGCGCGACATGAAGAAGACCGAGGGCAGGCAGCGGCTGCGGGGCGGCGAACTGCTCTACGTCGTGGACCCGGACAAGAACCGCTACGTGGTGGACGCGAGCGGCACGGCGTACCGCGTGGACAAGAACGACGAGTTGCTGCTGCGCGCGGTCGTCGGCTCCGGCCGCGACCCCGAGCGCGTCTCCCAGGAGTGGCTGGCCACCCTGCACCAGGGCGACCCGATCGCCTTCCCGTCCATCGGCGCCGCGGCCGGTAGGGCCGCCGGCGCCCCTGGCGAGCTGGACGCGTCGGCCGACAAGGTGGGCATGGTGCTCAAGGCGTCCGACGCCAGCGGGCAGCACTACTACGTGGTGCTGCCCGGCCGGGTCGCGCAGATCTCCGCCTTCGTCGCCCAACTCCTGCTCTACAGCAAGGATCTGGCCCCGCTCGGCCAGGCCGGTCACGCCACCGGGGTGAGCCCGGGCGCGATCGAGCCGAAGGGGACGTTCGGCGCCGAGAACCGCTGGCCGACCAGGGAACCCACGGCCGTCAACGAGGCCTCGGACGCGTCCGGCAGCCGCAGCACCATCTGCAACGTCCTGCAGAAGGTGGGCGGCAAGGGCGAGACGACCCTGACGACCTGGGCGGGCACCGACTTCCCGGCCCCGCTCCCCACCGGCTCCACCAGCGCGTACGTCACCCCCGGTTCCGGGCAGCTGTTCCGCCAGTTCCAGGGCGAGGAGACCAAGGCCGGCCCCGTCTTCCTGGTCACCGACACCGGGCTGCGGTACGTCCTGCAGTCCAACGCCGACAGCGCCACGAGCGACGCGGGCATCGGTACGACGGCCAAGGAACGCAAGCAGGAGCAGCAGGAGGCCGAGCAGGCCCAGATCCGCCTCGGGTACGCCGACGTCGATCCGGCGCCGATCCCCGCGTCCTGGTCCGAGTTCCTGCCCACGGGCCCCCGCCTGTCGACGGCGGCGGCACGTCAACCGCAGGGCTCGTAGAGAGGGCCGGTCATGCCGTACACGACTCCTTTCCGGTCCCTCCGTTCCCTCCGGTCCCTCCGTGCTACGGCGGCCATGGTCGCCGCGGGCGCGACGCTCGCCGTGGCCACGGTCGCGCTCGCGCCCCCCGCGTCGGCGGACGACTCCTTCTCGGACCAGTGCACGTTCCCCAACAAGAAGTACCCGGGCCGTCCTTGGGCTCTCCAGCGCGTCCTCCTCGACGAGCTGTGGAACCAGTCCAAGGGCAAAGGCGTACGGGTGGCGGTGATCGACACCGGCGTGGACGTGAAGAACCCCCAGCTCGCTCATGCGGTCGATGTGAAGAGCGGCCGCAACCTCATGCCGAAGAACCTCAAGGACAGCAACGGCGACGCGATCGAGCGGGGCAGCGAGAACGGCACGACCGACACCGTGGGACACGGCACCAAGGTCGCCGGCATCATCGCCGCCCGCCCGGTCGCCGGCACCGGTTTCGTGGGCCTGGCCCCCGAGGCGACCGTCATCCCGATCCAGCAGAACGACGCGGAGGGCCACGGCACCGCCCAGACGCTCGCGCAGGCGATCAGCTACGCGGTCCAGGCCGGGGCCGACGTCATCAACATCTCGCAGGACACGTCGAACGCGGTGAAGCCCGACGCCTCCCTGGAATCGGCGATCGACTCGGCGCTGTCGAAGAAGATCGTGGTGGTGGCGTCGGCCGGCAACGACGGCCTGGGCGGCAACGTCAAGAAGACGTACCCGGCCTCCTACCCGGGTGTCCTCGCCGTCGCGGCCTCCGACCGCAACAACGAACGCGCGTCCTTCTCCCAGTCCGGTGACTTCGTCGGCGTCGCGGCACCCGGCGTCGACATGATCTCCACCGTGCCCAAGGGCGGCAACTGCTCCGACAACGGGACGAGTTTCTCGGCCCCCTACGTCGCCGGCGTCGCCGCCCTGATCAAGGCGAAGCACCCGGACTGGACCGCCCGCGAGGTCGTCGCCCAGATCGAGCAGACCGCCGAGCGCACCATCGCCGGCCACGACCGCCTCGTCGGCTGGGGAGTCGTCGACCCGGTCCGCGCGCTCACGGAGGACGACCACCCGATCGAGTCCCCCGATCCCCAGGAGGGCCTCACCAAGGCCCAGGCCCCGTCCCCCGCGAAGCTCCAGCTCGGCGAGACCCCCGACGAACACGACGCCCGCCTCGCGACCTACGTCGCCCTGGGCGCGGCCGTGCTGGTGGCGGGTCTCGGCGGCGCGGCGGTGGCGACCCGGGACGCACGGAAGCGGGCGCGGAGAGTGGCGGGGCTGGACTGACGTACGGCGACACCGGCGGGCGGCGCCTTCACATTCTCGGTCCCTCTGTCAAGAGGCCGCGACCTGCGAAGGAGCGCGCCCGCAAGGGAAGTTGACGCAACCGGAGGCCGCCGTTCGCAATGGCCACGCTGCAACGGCGGCCCCGCACCGCCCCTCAACCCGCCCCGAGGTTCACTCACAGGTGTGCGGCCACGCCACCTGAGCAGCCGTACCCACGCCACCGTCCCGCAGGCCACGTAGCGTCAGGAGCCAGCAGCGGCCCAGGTGGGCGCGAGAGACCGCCGTGAAGACGCGGTGAAGCTCGGTCGAGTGGTAGCACAGCTGTCGCATAAGGCAGTTGGGACTGTCACAGGAAGCGACTAGAGTGAACGCGTTGCGGAGAGGAACGCTCACGGGGTGCGGTCGCCCGAGGGGCAGGCGACGAAAACGGGGAGGGAAGGCATCATGCTTCCTGCGGACATGACAGGCGGGGCATCACCGAAGACGGCTGCCGACCTCAAGGTCGGCGCCGGTGTACTGACGACGTTCAAGCAGCGCATAGACAAACTGCTGTCCGAGTTCGAGGACTCGGCGGGCAGCGCCTCCAAGCTGGGAGCGCAGCGTGTCTCGCGGGCATCCCTCAGCGGGCACGGCCTCGACTTCCACGAGGCGGACGCTCTGTTCGCCCAGTACCAGTCGGTCCACGAGCACATCACGCAGCTCTCCAAGACGCTGGGGCTGCAGATCGAAGCCATGGGCATCGCGACACAGGGCGCGCAGAACGGCTTCGACAGCCTGGACGACGACCAGCGACGCCGCTTCTGGGAGATCCAGGTCGAGACGGACCGCCTGTACACCGAAGCCCAGGACAAGAAGTCCGGTGAGGGCGAGCGGAAGCTGAGCGACGCCAAGAAGTCCACGAAGGGACTCCAGTAGTGAGCGGGGACGACAAGGCGCCGAAGCCGCTGACCGACCAGCAGCGTGTCGACGTTCAGGTCGGCCAGGTCGACGCGCTGTCGGGCGTGTCGAACGTGATGCACGACGCGTTCGGATTCAAGCGGGTCCGCCTCCTCACCTACGGCAAGGTCACGGACTTCGAGGACCACAAGCTCAACGCCATGATCGACCTGGTCCATCAGTCGAACCCCGCCGACCTGGAGCACGCGGGCGAGACGCTGGCGAAGGCCAGCAAGGCGATCAACGAAGCCGCCGTGGAGCTCCGGCGTCATCTCAAGCACGCGGGAGACGACTGGCAGGGCGACGCCGGCAACGCGTTCCAGAAGTGGGGAGAGGGACTCGCCACGCACACCGAGAGCCTGGCCACGTACGCCGACGGCGCCGGAGTGCAGGTCACGGCCGCGGCGACGGGCCTGGCCTCCGTGCGCAGTTCCCTGCCGCCCCGGGACTCCCGCCCCATCGCCGACCAGAAGAAGCCGGGACAGCTCCCGGTACTCCAGCAGTTCGAGGGCAACAAGCAGTACAGCGAGGCGGTCCAGGTAGAGAAGGACCGCCAAGAGGCGATCAACCAGATGAACCGGCTGGCGTCCTTCTACTCGGTGTCGGGGTCGGAACTGGCGAAGTTGGAGAAGGCGGCGCCGGAGCCGTATCGGGCGATGCCCAATGTGGGGATTCAGGCCCCGATCGAAACCCCGGTGCGGGGCGGCTCCGGTTCCACTGACAAATCCAGCTCAGGACCAGTCCACCGAGCTGTTGTCCGTGAGAGTGGGAGCGGCCACGTCGGAGTGTCGACCGACGACACCGGAGACAGCCTGCCGACTGAGCACCATCCCGCGCATTCCAGTCTCGACGTGCACCGGCCCACGGTCGGTACCGAGATCAACAGCGTCGGTACGCTGCCACAGGACATCGTGAAGCCGACACCGGCGACCCCCACGACACCCGTCTCCGGGCCCAGTGGTCCTTCGGCAGGGGTGCTGCCTCCCATGGGGACAGGGGGCGCGATACCGCCCGCCTTCGGAGGATCGGCCGTGCGTGGTGGCGGATCTGGCGGCAGATCCTTCGGACCTGCTCAAGGTCGAGTCACCGCTGCTGAAGGAACCACCGGGGGAAGCCGCACGGGCCGTGGTCCTGAGGGGCCGGTGAGCCGTGCGTCCGCGGTTGGCCAGCAGGGTACCGCTGCCCGTGGGTCGGCATCTGCGACGGGCAGGTCGCCCATGGGGCGGGGTGTCACCGGCGGCGTACCCAGAAGTACGGGTACGACCGGTGCACGCACCGGCGGTGCGCCGGGCGGACGGGTGGGAGGCGTGCCCGGTCAGCCTTCGCCGCGAACTGGCCCCAGGGCCACGGGCGCTGCCCGAACGGGTGGCGTGGTGGGCGGCAGGCCCACGTCTGAAGGCGGCCCGAGTTCGACGGGCTCCAGGGTTCCTCGCGGCACAGTCGTCGGAGGCGAGGGCACCTCCAGAACTCGTCCGAGCGGTGAGAAGCCGGGCCAGCGTGGAGTGATCGGTGCGAACGAACCAGCGCCGGGACAGCGGCGATCCACGGGTAACGCGGACGGTGTGGTCGGCGCGCCCACGAGCCGGAGTGGCGGCAGGAGAGCACAGCGTCAACAGCGTGCCGCCGAGGACAAGAAGCGTTCGCGTGACGACGCGCGGCGCGATGATGCGCCGCCCGCGACCGACTGACCGAAACGACCGAGGACGTACACAAGCATGAAGTCAGAGACTGGCGTACGCCGCATCAAGGCCGCGCTGTGGGCGAGGAACGCCCGGAGGCATGTGACCACCGTGGGCGCGACGCTCGGTGCTTTGGCTGTCATGTCCGTCGGGCTCGCCCCTTCGGCGGCTGCCGACGACATCCAGTCGCAGCAGTGGTACTTGGACGCGATGAACGCCCAGGGGCTGTGGAAAGTCAGTACAGGCAAGGGAGTTTCGGTCGCGGTGGTCGACACCGGCGTCAACCCCGACACGAGTTCGTTGAAGGGGCAGGTGCTGCCCGGAGTCGACGTCACGGCGACCGCCGGCGATGAAACGGACGACTATGAGGGACACGGCACGTCCATGGCCGAACTCATCGCGGGGACGGGCCGCGGCGGCGGCCTGAAGGGCGTTGCGCCGGGAGCCAAAATCATCCCGATCCGTACGGTGCTCACCGGAATCGGGAAGAAGGACGAGAAACAGGGCGACACTTCGGTGAAGGCGATCCGTGCCGCCGCCGATTCCGACGCGAAGATCATCAACCTGTCGTTCGGTGGCGATTTCCCGATCGATGGCGAGCTCGAAGCCGTGCAGTACGCCCAGGCGAAGGGGAAGCTCCTCATCGCCGGTGTGGGAAACGGTGCTGATCAAGGCGAGAACTACATCGGCTATCCCGCCAAAGAACCGGGTGTGGTCGGCGTCTCAGCCATCAACGAGAACGGCGAGGTGGCCAAGTTCTCGGAGAGCGGTGCCTATGTCGACCTGGCCTCGCCCGGTGTGGACGTACCGGTCTGGTGCGACAACAAGTTCAAGTCGTATTGCTCCAAGAGCAGCGGTACCAGCCAAGCCACCGCCATCGCCTCCGGCGCCGCCGCCCTCATCTGGTCCGCCCACCCCAAGTGGACCGCCAACCAGGTTCTCCGCGTCATGATCGACACCGCGGGACGGGACTGGCCGAAGAACACCCCGAGCCGGTACCTCGGTTACGGCACGATCCGGCCGGCGCAGGTACTCCTGAAGGGCAAGGGAGACCCCGGGGCCGCGGACGTCGATCCCGTCACCAACAAGAAGACGCCCGGGCAGGCCACCGGCACGGCCGCTTCGCCCTCCGCTTCCACCCCGACCTCGTCCCAGACCCCCACCTCGGGCGGCCAGACCTCCGCCGCAGGGGCGGCGTCAGGCTCGTCCGGCAGTACCACCCTGTGGGTCGCTCTCGGTGCCGCGGCGGTCGTGGTGGTGCTCGGCGGTGGAGCCTTCGCCGTGGCCCGTTCGCGGCGAGGCGCATGAGAGCTCGTGCACCGGGCCCACCCGACCAACCAGCGCCTCACCACTCGGTGTTGCGCACCAACGAACACCAACCTCTCTCGCGAAAGGGAGTGCCGAGATGGCTGACGGCCGCAAGCTTGATGACGCACATGTACAAAAGCTCCAGACGAACGTCATCGACAGGTACGACAACGTCAAGAAGCACCTGCAGAAGCTCCAGGGCTGCATCGACATGATCGAGGCGAACTGGACGGGCTTCGGAGCCAACGCGTTCAAGACCAAGCAGCACGAGATCAACGAGCACATGGCCGGGATCGGCCGCATGCTCGACGACTTCCTGAACGGAATCCACCTCACCAAGCAGGACAAGGACAAGCTCGAGGACGAACTCCACTCCACGATCTCCAGCATCGAAGTGGACGCCGGTGCGAAGACCTCGGCGCTCAACCTCTACTGACCGCCCCGAGCGTCGCACCCCGGACCGCGAGGTCCCTTTCACATCGTCAAGGAGATGAGGAATCATGACCGGCACGCCGCACATGCAGGATCTTGCCGTCAAGTACGGCACCCTGGACGCGCTCGCCACTGAACTCGGCAATCTGGCCAAGCAGTTGGAGAGCGACCTCACGGCGCTGAAGAAGGGCGTTCACGACGCGGCCGAGGGCTGGGCCGGTGACGCCTACGACTCCTTCCAGCGGAAGTCGAAGGAGTGGGACAGCCACACCAGCGCCATCCACCAGGCGCTGCTGTCCATCACGCAGAAGGTGCACCAGGCCGGCGGCGACTACCGCGGCGGCGACAAGAAGGCCGCCAGCTTCTTCGAGTAGGCCGCCAGCTTCTTAGGCCGCCGGGTTCTTTCTTCGAGCAGGCCGTGAGTATCTCCGCGTAGGCCGTGGACCTGTTCGCGGAGGCCGTGAGCCTGTTCGCGGAGGACGGTTCGGCCGGAGACGACGGGGTGGGCACGCACGGGAGGTGCCCACCCCGTCGTCGTGTTCCGGGCCGCAGGGTGTTCATCCGCGGCAGCGGCTCAACTCGCCTGTGTGCAGCCCTGCTTGGCCATGGCCTTCGGGAAGTAGGACTCCAGGAACGAGCGCAACGCGTCCCGCCGCTGCGAGGTCTTCGCGGGAACCTTCTTCTGGAGCTGCACCAACGTGACGAACTTGCTCTGCCGGCCTTCGTACGCGCACCGGGCCACCGCCAGCGCCCCGTTGTCGGCCACTCTGGCGCCGTCACCGATGTCGACGGCGGCGGGGTTGCCGAGTCGTACCAGCGCCCGGTCCTGGACCTTGAGGGGATCGGTGTCCGCGGCGACGACGTCGCCCGTCAGATAGACGACCAGCTTGCCGTCCACCGACAGGCGGCAGCGCGGGCTCTCCTGCCCGGCGTCGTAGGCGCGCTGGGTGAGTTTCTCGCCGTCCGGGAGGAGGGGCGAGAGGAGATCCGAGTCGACGGCCACACCGCAGACCGTGTCCGGAACGGTGTAGGCGCGTGAGCCCGAGTCCGTGCAGCCGGCCGTGGCCAGGACGAGCATCGTCACCGCGGCGGCCGTGCGCCGCACGGAGGATCCCGGTGCGCGTGTGATCACTGGTTGCCCGCCAGTCCCTGAGCCCGCGCGTTGCCGTCGAACGCGGCACCGTTGATCTCGGAGGTCAGTGTGTATCGGTTGCTGTTGCCGTGGTCCGGATTGGCGTCGATCCACAGGTCGCTGAGCTTCTGCAACTGGTTCTCCCGTGCGGTGAACACTTCGCCGTTCTGGCGTGCGTTGTCGTCGTCGATACGGGCCTGCTCGTCCAACTGCCACTGATAGGCGAGGGCGTCGACGCCGCGCTGGGCCGCGTCACCGACGACCGGAATGAAGTTCACGGCGCCACCGAAGCCGTGGTACAGCCATTTGGCGTTCCACGAGGGATCCTCCTTGTCGGTCGCCAGGGCCTGATAGCGGGCCTCTTCCAGGAAGCCCACCGTGTGCCCGGCCCGGAGCAGGGTCTCCTTGGGGTCGCTCGGGTGGTCCGTGTAGATGTCGCGGACCATCTCCTTGTTCAGACCGTCGTTGAGGATTCCGTACGCGTGCTGGTCCCGGGACACCTGTTTCGTCACCTCCAGCAGCTGGTGCCGGTCGAGCTGGCGGGGGTCACCGGGATCGTCCGCGAGCGAACTCGCCGTGTTGTGCACCTCGTCGCCGTAGTTCACCAGCACCTTCGCCATGTCGTCCCGCATCTCGGGAGCGAAGTCGTCACCCGTACCGGAGATGATCTTCAGCGACCGGTCGAGGACACTGCGGTTCGCGGCACTGTGGTCCACCGGAACGGCGTGCGGGTCATTGGGGTTGACGCCGGTGGCCGCGGCGACGAGCGCGTTCCCGGTGGCCTCGCGCGACTGGTTCCCGTCGTGGCTGTCCAACGGTGTGTCGTCGAACGCGGGGCGGTCCTTGAGCACCCATTCCGCGTTGTCCTGGGGCTGGGTCTCGTTGAAGAACGCGGTCGCGGCGTCGGGACTGTTCGACAGGGCCGTCATGAAGCCGGTCATCGGGTCCCGGCCGAAGTCCTCGCCGATGAAGTTCATCTTGGGCATGGGCGGCCCGCCGTTGCCGTTCCAGTAGTGGTCGGGAAGCCGCATCTTCTTCTCGGTCGCGACGAGAGCGTTCCCGTACCTGTCCAGGAACGTGTCGTCGTAGTCCCCCACGCGCATGAGGTTGCTCATGAGCTGGAAGCCGTAGACCCGCGTCCCACGGGTCTGGACGGGGTCGTCCGCGAGGTCGACCATGGTGTCCTCCCACTGCCGCATGGCCGGTGAGTCCGACCGCGTCGCGCCCGCGAGGGTGAGGCCGAGGTTCTTCTGGAAATCGCCCAGCTGGTCCAGGCGGGCCCGCTGGAGATCGCCTCCGTCGGAGGGATCGGAGAGATCCGCCCAGAAGTCCAGCACGCCTTTCGGGCCCAGTGTGGTGGCGAACTTCTCCTGGAACAGGGGGTCGTTCCGGTATCCCGCGAGCTGCCGGTTGAGATCGTCGAATTCTTCCAGGGACATGGAGTCGCCCTTGGTCTTGATGAGATTCGCGTACTTCTCGGCATCCTTGAGCGCCTGTGCGGCGGAGTCGCGGTCCCCGTACGCCGCGCCGGAGAAGCCGTACCGGGCCTCGTCCGCAATCGCGCGCAGCACGTCGGAGGCGGTGTCGTCGCTGTGAGTCGCCCTGCTGAGAAGGCGTTTGACGTCCTCCAGCAGTTCGTCCACGTCCTGCTGGCTGTGCTCGGGAACCGTGGTTCCCTTCGCGGCGCGGTCGGGGTGGATGTTCATGGTGACGGTGAAGGAGCCGTTGCCGGTGTCCATCACGGTGAGGTTCTTCTTGAGACCCCGTGAGATCGTCTCGACCAACTGGTCGTGATAGCCGACGAGTTCGTCGTGGGTGTCCTGGAGAATGTTGCGGATCGTCGTCGCCTGGGTGTGGGCGTCGGTGAACTCGCCGGCCGTCTTGGTGATGAACTCGCGGGAGACGGTCGCGTTGACTCCGGACCAACTGGCTTTGTCCGCCAGCCCCTTGAGGCCTTCGCGGGCGTCCTTCTCAAGGGTTTCCAGGTGTTTCACCACCTGGCACCAGTCGTCCACGGCGGTGCCGAGCGCAGCGAAGTTCCCGAATCGGAGCGTGTCGAGGTCCATCAGTGACCCGTCCCTTCACTGAACCCCTTGTCCAGTGTCGAGATGCTGCTGATCTGCCCGGATATATAGAACTCGTCGCCCTGGTGCGCCTTCTTGGTGTAATCCATGTGGTTGGAGATATGGGCGCAGGCGTCGAGCAGACTGGTGAGCTGCTCTTCCCACCGCTGCTGTACGTGGTCCAGCGCCCCGCCGAGCTTGAACCCCTGCGTCGTGAGATCGGAGGCCGCGGTCTGGCTGCTCGACCAGGCGTCACGGCCGTAGCGGCCCAGATCCTGCCAGAGCGTGAACGCCCGGTCGCCGATCGCCGCCAGGTCCTTGTGGTTGACGGTCAGATCACCTTGCGGTGTGCTGCCGCCGTCGTCCGCCGGAATCTGGTTGAGCCGCATGTGCGTGGACTGCTTCTGCGCGGCCTGGCTCTTCAGCTGTTCCCACTCGTCCCATGCCACGTGTGGATCCCTTCCCCGTGTCCCCGTAAGACCCCATCCTTCGGACGGGATCGGTCCGTCAACCTAGCAACTGGCGTGTCCGTAGCCCCGGTTCAAGGGACCGGACCGGCCCCGGCCGACTGTCTTCACGTCCGTGACGTCGGCGACGTCGGCGACGACGGCGGCGCCGGACGCCGTCACGAGCGCATCGCCGCCCGTCAGTACACCGTCTCCGGCACCAACCCCGTCTGCACCAAGGGCTTCCCCCGCTTCCGCGACACGAACACCCCTCGCCCCACCGGCATCGGCCGCGGCCGTACGCCGCCCAGCACGTCACCCTCCCCGGGGTCGCCCGCCAGGACGACGCCCTGGGCGCCCAGTTCCTGCATCCGCTGCATGAACGGCTCGTACGCGGCACGCCCGGCGCCCGCCGAGGAGCGGGCGATGATGAAGCGGACGCCGACGTCACGGGCGAACGGCAGCATCTCCGTGAGGTTGCCCAGCGGGTTGCCGCTGGACGTGGAGACGAGGTCGTAGTCGTCCACCACGACGTACACCGTCGGGCCCTGCCACCAGCTCCGCTCGCGGAGCTGCCGGGCCGTGACGTCGGCCGTCGGGGTGCGGCGCCGCATCAGGTCCGCCAGGGCGACCATGTGGTGGTCCATGGCGTTGGACATGGGGATGTACTCGGCGAGGTGCGAGGACGGGGTCGCGTCCAGCAGGGCGCGCCGGTTGTCGATGACGAACAGCTTCGCCTCGTCGCCGGAGTACCGCTCCGTCACCTGCTTGATCAGCAGCCGCAGCAGGTTCGACTTGCCCGACTCGCTCTCGCCGAAGACGAGGAAGAACGGGTCCTGCTCGAAGTCGACGAAGACCGGCTCCAGGTTGTTCTCGTCGATGGCGAACGCGACACCCCGCTGCGGGAGACGGTCGCCCGACGGCAGCTGCTCCGCCGGCAACTCGCGCGGCAGCAGCCGTACTTCGGGCGCCCCCGGCGCCTCCCAGTGCCGGGACACCTCGGCCGCCAGCGCCTGGGTGGCGTCGGCCAGGTCCGAGTCCGAGACCAGGCCGTCGATGCGCGGGACCGCCGCCATGAAGTGCAGCCGCTGCGGCGACACACCGCGTCCGGGGACACCCGTCGGCACGTTCACCGCCACCTTGCGGTCGATCTCGGAGTCCATCGTGTCGCCGAGCCGCAGTTCGAGGCGGTTCATCAGGTGGTCCTTGAGGTTCGCGCGGACCTCCATCGACCGGGACGCGGTGAGCACCAGGTGGATGCCGAAGCCCAGGCCGCGCGCGGCGATGTCCAGGACGGCCGCCTCCAGCCCCTCGTAGTCCGCGCGGAAGTTGCCCCAGCCGTCGATGACGAGGAACACGTCGCCCCACGGCTGGTCCGTGACCGGGATCTGGCCGCGGGCCCGACGGGAGCGGAACTCCGCGATCGACGGGATGCCCGCGGCGCGAAAGTACTCCTCGCGGCGCGTCATCACGCCGTAGACCTCGGAGACCGTGCGCCGGACCTTCTCGGGGTCGAGGCGGGAGCCGATACCGCCCACGTGCGGCAGACCGGCCACCGAGGCGAGGCCTCCGCCGCCGAAGTCGAGGCCGTAGAACTGGACTTCGTGCGGGGTGTGGGTCAGGGCGAAGGAGCAGATCAGGGAGCGCAGGAGGGTGGACTTGCCGGACTGCGGGCCGCCCACGATCTGCATATGGCCGGCCGCGCCCGAGAAGTCGACCCACAGGTGGTCGCGGCGCTGCTCGTACGGCTTGTCGACCAGCCCGACCGGCACCACCAGCCGGCCCGCGCCCTCGTATCCGGGCTGGGTGAGTCCGCGGCCCTGGACCGCCGTGAGGCCGGGCAGGAGTCCGTCCAGCGAGGGCGGGCTGTCCAGCGGCGGCAGCCACACCTGGTGGGCGGCCGGGCCCTGCGCCTCCAGCCGCCGCACGATGACGTCGAGCACCGTGTCGGCGAGGGCGTCGTCGACGTCCGGGGACTCGCTGCGCTGCCGCGGCACCGTCGTGTACTGCACCGGTACCTCGGCCGCCGTGAACAGCACCGGCCGCCGGTCGACCGGGAGTTGACCGGCGCCGAACCCGGCCTGTGAGGAGCCGGAGCGGTAAGTCCCGGACACGTAGGCGGCCTTGAACCGCACCATCTCGTCCGTGCCGTACTTGAGGAAGCCGGACCCGGGCACGTTCGGGAGTTCGTAGGCGTCCGGCACGCCCAGCGCCGCCCGCGACTCGGCCGCGGAGAAGGTGCGCAGGCCGACGCGGTACGACAGATAGGTCTCCAGACCGCGCAGCCTGCCCTCCTCCAGACGCTGCGAGGCCAGCAGCAGATGCACGCCGAGCGAGCGGCCGATCCGGCCGATCTGGACGAACATCTCGATGAAGTCCGGCTTGGCGGTGAGGAGTTCGCTGAACTCGTCGATCACCAGGACCAGGGAGGGGATCGGCTGGAGCGGGGCGCCCGCCGCGCGTGCCTTCTCGTAGTCGTGGATGTTGGCGTAGTTGCCCGCGTCGCGGAGCATCTCCTGGCGGCGGTTCAGCTCGCCGCGGATCGAGTCGCCCATGCGGTCGACGAGGGTCAGGTCGTCGGCCAGGTTGGTGATCACGGCCGCCACGTGCGGCATCTGCGCCATACCGGCGAAGGTCGCACCGCCCTTGAAGTCCGCGAGGACGAAGTTCAGCGTCTCGGAGGAGTGCGTCACCGCGAGGCCGAGGACCAGCGTGCGCAGCAGCTCCGACTTGCCGGAACCGGTCGCGCCGACACACAGGCCGTGCGGGCCCATGCCCTCCTGGGCCGCCTCCTTGAGGTCGAGCATCACGGGCCGGCCGTCCTCGCCGAGCCCGATCGGCACCCGCAGCCGCTCGGCCAGCGAACGGGGCCGCCAGGTGCGCTGGGTGTCGACGGAGGCCGCGTCCCCGAGATTCAGCAGATCGGTGAACTCCAGGTTGGCGAGCAGCGGTTGGTCGTCGTCCCCGCCGGACGCCATCCGCAGCGGCGCCAACTGCCGCGCGAGCGCCTCGGCGGACGCGTACGACAGGGCGTCGGGCGTCCCCTCGTAGACATCTCCGTGACCGGACTCCAGATGCAGCGACTTCGGCTGTACGACGATGGAGAGCTCGCCGCGTACCGTGGCCGGCTCGCCGGGGACGACATCGACGAGCGTCACGCCCTGCAGGCCCTCGGAGTTGGCGAGGACCGAGTCGGGCGGCAGGGAGACCCCGTCGAGGACGACGACGATGTGCGGCTCGTCCGGGAGCGCAGCCGCGGTGGGGTGGAAGCGCGGCCGGCCGGTCAGCCGGGCGGAGATCAGGTTCTCCAGCTCGCGGATGTCGCTGTCGATGAGGCGGCGGCTGCCCGCGCCGTCCGTGGCACCGGGCGCCTGCGCGTGCGGCAGCCACTTGGCCCACTCCCACCGCGGCAGGTTCTCCCCGGCCGCGGCGACCACGATCACCAGGTCCTCGGGGGAGTGCAGCGCGGCCAGCGAGCCGGCCAGGGCGCGGGCGGAGGACCGTACGGACTCGGGTTCGCCGCTGATCGTCAGATACGAGAAGGCGCGCAGCGAGATCGCCATCGGCAGGTCCTCGAGCGTGCCGTGGACCGACACGAAGCGCTGCATCGCGCCCGCGGTCAGCGGCTCCAGCTGTTCCACCCCGCCGGTCTCGGGGGCGATGAGCGGAGTGGCGAGCGACTGCCGGCCGAGGCCGATGCGTACCTGGCCGAAGTCCTCGTCGCCCGGCCGCCGTTCCCACACCCGGCTGCCCTCGGCGACCAGCGCCCACAGCTGCTCGGGGGAGGGGTGGAGGTAGTACTGCGCGTCGCGCTGGGCCCGCGCGGTGTCCAGGGCGGTCCGCCGGGTCTGTGCCAGGTAGCGCAGGTAGTCGGTGCGCAGGTCCGCCAGCTGGCCCTGGGAGCCGCGGCGGAAGCGGACCACCATCGCGATGGACATGGCGACCGTCGAGACGATCATCACCATGCCCATGATCTTCATGAACGGCTGTCCGTTCGTGAAGAAGAACACCACCGAGCCGCCCATGCCGAGCGTCGGCAGCAACTGCATCAGGACGCTCTCCTGATGTCCCCGAGGCAGCGCGGGCGGCGGTTGCAGGACGATCTCTTCCGTGGGCACCTCGGACGGCAGCGCGCGAGGCGGGCGCTTCACGACGATGTGGCTCACTGCTCACCAATTCCCTTGCGCGGCCCCGGGACTACCGTCCGCCACCCCGTGTCAGGCGGACGCAGGCCGCCGCGTGATCCTACTGACTTCACGGCAGTCGGGTGAGCGGTAGGGTGCCGGATGTTCGCGCGAGCACACGCGAACCAGCCTGGAGAAACAGGGCATTCAGCGCGATGTGAAGGTGCGCGGAACGCCCCGCGCGACACCTTCACGACGCAGACGCAGATTCATCACGAGGGGGAGCAGCAGGTGAGCATCACGGCATCCGCGGCGGGTGGGCCCGGTACCGGAGCCCCTGTCGGCACCGGCCCGGGCCTGGGTTTCTGCCGGGTCACGATCGTCGCGCCCGACAGCCGGATCGACGTGGCACTGCCCGATGACATCCCGGTCGCCGACATCTATCCGGAGATCCTCCGGCTCTCCCGGCAGAGCCCCGCCGAGGGCGCCCCGGTCGGCTATCACCTGGTGCGCCGGGACGGCACGGTCCTCGACAGCTCCCGCACGTTCGCCGCCCAGCGCATCCTCGACGGCGAACTCCTCACCCTGCGCCCCTTCTCCGAGTCGCTCCCGCCGGCCGTGTTCGACGACGTGTCCGAGGCGGTCTCGGCCGCGGTGACCCGCGAACACACCCTGTGGGGCGGCGAGTTGACCCGCGCGGCCGGGCTCGTCGGCGGCGGTGTGCTGCCCGCCCTGCTCGCGTTCGTCGCCTGGACCGCCGACCCGCGCCACGACATGAACGGCCTCCCCGGCATCCTCGCCGCGGTCGTCGGCGTCCTGCTGGTCGTCCTGGCCTGCGTCCGCGCCCGCGTCTACGACGACCGCGCCTCGGCCATCGCGCTGGGCCTCGGCGCGCTGCCCAACATCGGGGTGGCCGGCTCGGGCCTGTTGCCGCTCACCGACGGCCAGGGGATCGGCAGGCTGCAGTTCCTCCTCGCGTGCGCGGCCGTGCTGGTGGCCGCCGTCGTGCTCACCCTGTGCTCACCCGGCGGGGACGCGCCCTTCGTCGCCCTCGTCTCCGCGTCCGCCGTCGGCCTGATCGTGTCGTTCATCGCGATCCGGGCCCACTGGACGCCGTCCGAGATCGCCGCCCTGTGCGCCCCAGTCGCGGTCGGCGCGCTGGCCTTCCTGCCGTCCCTCTCGATGCGCTTCGCCCGCCTGCCGATCGGCTTCGACCCCCCGAACACCGCCCCGCGCAGCGCGTACGGCGCCGAGCCCGCCGCCCAGGAGGCGGTCGACACCGAACGGGTCGCCGCCCAGGCGCGCCGCGGCCACGAACTCCTCGTCGGCCTCGTCGGCGGCTGCGCGGTCACCGCCGTCGGGGCCACGGCCGTCCTCGGTTTCTCCCACGACGTCTGGGCTCAGCTGCTCGCCCTCGCGACCGGTGTCGCGCTGCTGATGCGCGCCCACCTCTTCCGCTACACCGCCCAGGTCGCTCCCGTCCTGGCCGCCGGACTCGGCTCACTCGTACTGCTCGGCCTGGGCCTGGCGCTGAACCCGCCGCACTCCCTGATCCGCGAGGCGCTCGCCGGAGACCGCAGCGGTCTCGACCTCCGTACGGTCTGGCTCGTCGCGGCGATCGCCGCGGCCACCGCGCTCGTGACGGCGATCGGCCTGATCGTCCCGCGCAGCGGACTCACCCCGTTCTGGGGCCGCTTCCTGGAGATCGCCGAGGGCTTCGTCCTGCTGACGCTGGTGCCGCTGGCCCTCGCCGTCTTCGACGTGTACGCGACGGTCCGGTCCTTGACCAGCTGACGCGCCCGCCACCGGCACGGCAGGCAGCGTAAAAGGGGTGGCACGCGCACGCGTGCCACCCCTTTCCTTCTCGCCTACGACGACTACGCCTACGCCTACGGCTGCTGCTCCCCCTCCGGAGCCGCCTCCAGATCGAACTCCCCGTCCCGCGCCCCCAGCACGAACGCCGTCCACTCCGCCTCCGTGTACCGCAGGACGGTCCCCGGGTCGAGGGACGAGCGCATGGCCACCGCGCCGTCGGGCAGGTCGGCGATCTCGACGCGCTCCTCGTGGTCCTCGGTGCCCGGCGCGCCGCGCCACTCGACACCCGAGATGTCGAGGGCGTACAGCTCGTCCCGCTCCCGCTCCTTGCGTGCCTTGATCTCCTGCTCCGTCTCCGCCATGGCGCAGCGACCCCTTCCCGAAGAACCGACGTGTCCCACCATGGGTTTCCGCGTTCCGTCCATGGATGGAATCACCCTAGTGGCCGCATCCCCGCCGCTCAGGGGCCTTCGGGGAGCTGGACCGGGGCATCCTCGCAGGCTGGTACGCTGTGTAGCGGCCGTTTGTGTACGCACCCCCGGAGCTCACGCCCTGGAGGCAGCGCCCAGCGGATCCCCGCCACCCGAGTCACGGAAGCTCCCCTGAGATGTGGACCAGGGGCACTCGGTGGCACATCAAAGACTACGAGGAGTACGCGTGTCGCTCGACGCCGCTACGAAGAAGCAGCTCATCAGCGAGTTCGGTCAGAAGGAGGGCGACACCGGCTCCCCCGAGGTCCAGGTCGCCATGCTCTCGCGCCGCATCTCGGACCTGACCGAGCACCTCAAGACCCACAAGCACGACCACCACTCCCGTCGTGGTCTGCTCATCCTGGTCGGCCAGCGCCGCCGGCTGCTCCAGTACCTGGCCAAGAAGGACATCCAGCGCTTCCGTGCCCTGGTTGACCGGCTGGGCATCCGCCGCGGTGCGGCGGGCGCCAAGTAAGACGCCGTGAAGGGAGCGGTTCCCGAAACGATCGGGAGCCGCTCCCTTTGCCGTACGCACGGATTGCCGTACGCACGGATTGCCGTACGCACGGATTGCCGTACGCACGGATTGCCGTAGGCAGGGACTGCCCGTACGTGCGGAAACGTGCGGACTGTCACTCACGCTTTGTAGTGTGGTAGCACAACGCACGACGCGGGACGTACGACCCAGTACGGCACCGTACGAAGACAGCACGACAACGAAGAGGAGAAGCGCGCCTCGCAGCCGCCGGTCCTCGGTAGTGGCCCCCGGGCACTGACGCCCCGGGTGCTTCGATCGAAGACCGGCCCGCACCAGACAGCGCTTCTCCGCCACCGTCCCCCCGCCACACGGGCGGGGAGGGACGAAAGACGACAAGTAACGGAGAAAACGCTAGTGGAGAACGAGACCCACTACGCCGAGGCCGTCATCGACAACGGTACTTTCGGCACCCGCACCATCCGCTTCGAGACGGGCCGCCTGGCCAAGCAGGCCGCAGGCTCCGCCGTCGCGTACCTGGACGACGACACCATGGTGCTGTCGGCCACCACCGCCTCCAAGAACCCCAAGGACCAGCTCGACTTCTTCCCCCTCACGGTGGACGTCGAGGAGCGGATGTACGCCGCCGGCAAGATCCCCGGCAGCTTCTTCCGCCGTGAGGGCCGGCCCTCCGAGGACGCGATCCTCACCTGCCGCCTGATCGACCGCCCGCTGCGCCCGTCCTTCAAGAAGGGCCTGCGCAACGAGATCCAGGTCGTCGCCACGATCATGGCGCTCAACCCCGACCACCTGTACGACGTCGTCGCGATCAACGCGGCCTCCGCGTCCACGCAGCTGGCCGGTCTGCCCTTCTCCGGCCCGGTCGGCGGCGTCCGCGTCGCGCTGATCAACGGCCAGTGGGTCGCGTTCCCGACGCACACCGAGCTCGAGGACGCCGTCTTCGACATGGTCGTCGCCGGTCGCGTCCTGGAGGACGGCGACGTCGCGATCATGATGGTCGAGGCCGAGGCCACCGAGAAGACCATCCAGCTGGTCAAGGGCGGAGCCGAGGCGCCCACCGAGGAGGTCGTCGCCTCCGGTCTGGACGCCGCGAAGCCCTTCATCAAGGTGCTCTGCAAGGCCCAGTCCGACCTCGCCGCCAAGGCCGCGAAGCCGACCGGCGAGTTCCCGATCTTCCTCGACTACCAGGACGACGTCCTGGAGGCCCTCACCGCCGCCGTCCGCCCGGAGCTCGCCTCCGCGCTGACGATCGCCGGCAAGCAGGACCGCGAGGCCGAGCTGGACCGCGTCAAGGGTCTCGCCGCCGAGAAGCTCCTCCCGGAGTTCGAGGGCCGCGAGAAGGAGATCTCCGCCGCGTACCGCGCACTGACCAAGTCCCTGGTCCGTGAGCGCGTCATCAAGGAGAAGAAGCGCATCGACGGCCGCGGGGTGACGGACATCCGTACCCTCGCCGCCGAGGTCGAGGCCATCCCGCGCGTGCACGGCTCGGCGCTGTTCGAGCGTGGCGAGACCCAGATCCTGGGCGTCACCACCCTCAACATGCTTCGCATGGAGCAGCAGCTGGACACCCTCTCCCCGGTGACCCGCAAGCGCTACATGCACAACTACAACTTCCCGCCGTACTCCGTCGGCGAGACCGGCCGCGTCGGCTCCCCGAAGCGCCGCGAGATCGGCCACGGAGCGCTCGCCGAGCGCGCCCTGGTCCCGGTCCTGCCGACGCGCGAGGAGTTCCCCTACGCGATCCGCCAGGTCTCCGAGGCCCTCGGGTCGAACGGCTCGACGTCCATGGGCTCGGTCTGCGCCTCCACCATGTCGCTGCTGAACGCCGGTGTGCCCCTCAAGGCCCCCGTCGCCGGTATCGCCATGGGCCTGATCTCCCAGGAGATCAACGGCGAGACGCACTACGTCGCCCTCACCGACATCCTCGGTGCGGAGGACGCCTTCGGTGACATGGACTTCAAGGTCGCCGGCACCAAGGAGTTCGTCACCGCCCTCCAGCTCGACACCAAGCTGGACGGCATCCCCGCCTCCGTCCTGGCCGCCGCCCTCAAGCAGGCCCGTGACGCCCGCCTCCACATCCTCGACGTGATGATGGAAGCGATCGACACGCCGGACGAGATGTCCCCGAACGCCCCGCGGATCATCACCGTCAAGATCCCCGTGGACAAGATCGGCGAGGTCATCGGCCCGAAGGGCAAGATGATCAACCAGATCCAGGAGGACACCGGCGCCGAGATCACGATCGAGGACGACGGCACCATCTACATCGGTGCCCAGGTCGGCTCGCAGGCCGAGGCCGCCCGCGCCACGATCAACGGCATCGCCAACCCGACCATGCCGGAGGTCGGCGAGCGCTACCTGGGTACGGTCGTCAAGACCACCACCTTCGGCGCGTTCGTGTCGCTGCTCCCGGGCAAGGACGGTCTGCTGCACATCTCGCAGATCCGCAAGCTCGCCGGCGGCAAGCGCGTGGAGAACGTCGAGGACGTCGTCGGCGTGGGCCAGAAGGTCCAGGTCGAGATCGCCGAGATCGACTCCCGCGGCAAGCTCTCCCTGATCCCCGTCATCGAGGGCGAAGAGAACACCGAGGACGACAAGAAGGACGACGGCGACAAGTGACGTCGAGCAGCTCCACGGCGACGGCCCGCACCTCCTCGGAGGCGCGGGCCGTCGCCCGTACCCAAACCCTCATCCAGGGCACCAACGGCATCGGCACGGTCCGTAAGACCACCCTCCCGGGCGGTCTGCGCATCGTCACCGAGACGCTGCCCTCGGTCCGCTCCGCGACCTTCGGCATCTGGGCACACGTGGGCTCCCGCGACGAGACACCGTCCCTGAACGGCGCCACGCACTACCTGGAGCACCTCCTCTTCAAGGGCACGCACAAGCGCAGCGCGCTGGACATCTCCTCCGCGATCGACGCGGTCGGCGGCGAGATGAACGCGTTCACGGCGAAGGAGTACACGTGCTACTACGCGCGCGTGCTCGACACCGACCTGCCGCTCGCCATCGACGTGGTCTGCGACATGCTGACCGGCTCCCTCATCCGTGAGGAGGACGTCAACGTCGAGCGCGGCGCGATCCTCGAAGAGATCGCCATGACGGAGGACGACCCGGGCGACTGCGTGCACGACCTGTTCGCGCGCACCATGTTCGGCGACAACCCCCTCGGCCGCCCCGTCCTCGGCACGGTCGACACCGTCAACGCCCTCACCGCGGACCGCATCCGCCGCTTCTACAAGAAGCACTACGACCCGACCCACCTCGTGGTCGCCGCCGCGGGCAACATCGACCACGACAAGGTCGTACGACAGGTCCGCGCGGCCTTCGACAAGGCGGGCGCCTTCCGCACCCCGCAGGCGGCACCCATCGCCCCGCGCGACGGCCGCCGCGTCCTGCGCTCCACCGGCAAGGTCGAACTGATCGGCCGCAAGACCGAGCAGGCCCACGTCGTCCTCGGCATGCCCGGCCTGGCCCGCACCGACGAGCGCCGCTGGGCCCTCGGGGTCCTCAACACGGCGCTCGGCGGCGGCATGTCCTCCCGCCTCTTCCAGGAGGTCCGGGAGAAGCGCGGCCTGGCCTACAGCGTGTACTCGTACACGTCCGGCTTCGCCGACTGCGGACTCTTCGGCGTCTACGCCGGCTGCCGGCCCTCGCAGGTCCACGACGTGCTGAAGATCTGCCGCGACGAACTCGACCAGGTCGCCGCCAACGGCCTGTCCGACGACGAGATCGGCCGCGCCGTCGGCCAGCTCCAGGGCTCCACCGTCCTCGGCCTGGAGGACACGGGCGCGCTGATGAACCGGATCGGCAAGAGCGAGCTGTGCTGGGGCGAGCAGATGTCCGTCGACGACATGCTGGGCAGGATCGCCTCGGTCACCCCGGACGAGGTCCGCGAGGTCGCCCGCGAGATCCTGGGGCAGCGGCCCTCGCTGTCGGTCATCGGCCCCCTCAAGGACAAGCAGGCGGCCCGACTGCACGACGCCGTCGCCTGACACCCGCCTTCGGAACCCGAAGCCGGTTTCGGAACCCGTATCCGGTAAGGAAGCAAGAACGATGAGCAAGCTGCGTGTGGCGGTCCTCGGAGCCAAGGGCCGCATCGGCGCCGAGGCGGTACGAGCCGTCGAGGCCGCCGAGGACATGGAACTGGTGGCGGCCCTGGGCCGGGGCGACTCGCTGGAGGCGCTCACGGCCGCGGGCGCCCAGGTCGCGGTCGAACTGACCACCCCCGCCTCGGTGATGGACAACCTCGACTTCTGCGTCCGGAACGGCATCCACGCGGTCGTCGGCACCACGGGCTGGACCGACGAACGCCTCGCGCAGCTCACCGGCTGGCTGGCCGCCTCCCCGGAGACGGGCGTCCTCATCGCGCCGAACTTCTCCATCGGCGCCGTCCTCACCATGAAGTTCGCGCAGATCGCCGCGCCCTACTTCGAGTCGGTCGAGGTCATCGAACTGCACCACCCGAAGAAGGTCGACGCCCCGAGCGGGACGGCCACGCGCACGGCCCAGCTGATCGCCGAGGCGCGCGCCAAGGCGGGTACGGCCGCGGCGCCGGACGCGACGGAGACGGCCCTGGACGGCGCGCGGGGGGCGGGCGTCGACGGGATCCCCGTCCACTCCGTCCGGCTGCGCGGCCTGCTGGCCCACCAGGAGGTCCTGCTCGGCGCCGAGGGCGAGACCCTGACCGTCCGGCACGACTCCCTGCACCACAGCAGCTTCATGCCGGGCATCCTGCTCGGCGCCCGCCGCGTGGTGACGACCCCGGGCCTCACCTTCGGCCTGGAACACTTCCTGGACCTGGGCTGAGGCTCACGACATGCGCGCCAAAATCACCTACGCTGTCACGGCCGCCGTCCTGGTCTTCTACTTCGTCCTGGTCGGCAGCCGCGGCGTCATGCTCATCCAGTCGGGCACGGTCATCACGGTCACCTTCGGGATCGCGGTCCTGATCCTGCCGGTGATCGGTGTCTGGTTCCTCTGGAAGAACACCCAGTTCGTCCGCAACGCCAACCGCCTCGCCGCCGAACTCGACGCCGAAGGCGGCCTGCCCGTCGACGAGTTGAGGCGCACCGCGGGCGGCCGGATCGACCGCGACTCCGCCGACGAGGTCTTCGCCAGGCGCAAGGCCGAGACCGAGGACGCCCCCGACGACTGGCGCAGCTGGTTCCGCCTCGCCGTCGCCTACCACGACGCCCGCGACACCCCCCGCGCCCGCAAGGCGATGCAGCGCGCGATCGCCCTGCACGACGGCCGCCCCGTCCCGGCCTGACCCGCAGGACGACGCGCCACCGTACGCCGAAGGGGCCGGCCCGCATGCACCGCGGACCGGCCCCTTCGGCGTACGACTGCTGTCGGGCGGTCAGCTCCGCCGGTACTCGTCGGACCACACCTCGACCGAGTCCGCGGCCCGGTCGAAGGCGGAGGCCCGCGCCAGGAAGTCGATGTCGTGCGTGGTCAGCAGCGCGGTCACGTCCTCCGCGGCACGGTCCTTGCGCACGAGGACCAGCGCCTGGCCCTGCACCGTGCGCGGCAGGCCGAGCCAGCGCACCGGCTGCTGCACCGTGCGCACGGCGGCGACCCGGTTCCACGGCACCGTACGGGTGAGGAAGAACCGCACACCGCGCAGCCCGCGCGCGCTCACCCACACGCCCATGCGCAGCAGCCGCAGGGCGCAGAGGATGACGACCAGCGCGATGCAGAGGATCACCGCGGCCTCGGAGCGCGAGCCGGTCAACGCGATGATGACCGCGGCGAACAGCACGTACGACGCGAGCAGCAGCACGAGCGCCGCCACCGCCACCCGCCACGGTCCGGGCCGGTAGGGGCGCCGCCAGCGGTCGCGGTCGTCGAACGGCAGCGCGAGCTCGTCCGCGGCCTCGAATGCGCGGTCGGCCGTAAGGAAGGGCAGGGGCACGACTGGTGTCCTCACTGAATCCATGCGTGGGCTGTGCCCGGTGAGGCTATCCGGCCATGTTCCCGGTCACCACCGCTGGGGGTCCGGATGAGTCATGGTCAGCTGTACGACCCCGTCCGGCAGGTCAGCGATTGTCGGAGGCCTGGGACTGCTGATGCTGCGTCGAGAGGTTGTTCTGTGACAGCGCCGGCATCCCGAGGACCAAGGAGCCCACGATTCCGGCGACGATGGTGAGACCCAGGAGCCAACGTCCGGCCAGCTGACCGGCGGAGGCCCGCTGACGCGGCGGCGGGGTGACATTGCTGCGGAAGCGGTCGGTCTCGGCGATGAAGGCGAACGGGACGGGTTCGCTCCGACGGAACATCGGTGGTGCTTCTCCCTTCGGGGATCGAACGGAAGGTTCTTACTGGTACAGACGAGCGAATGCGGTGAAAGGTGCCCTGTTTCACCGAATTCGCTCAGCCACGACAGTGAAAGTCCGGTTTGGCGGGCCGTAGAGTGGCGCTCGCCAAGAGCACAAGATGGGAAGGACCTTCCGACCGTGACCCCCACATCCGACGACGATTTGAAGATCGACCTCCGCAGTGAAGTCAGCGTTGAGCTGGTCAAACACAGTGCGGCGGACTCCGACGTGCTGTTCGCGGCCCGTGTGTCGACCGTCGGCGAGCAGTCCCTTGAGGAGATGGGCAAGGACCCTGAGCGCTCCAAGGGGCTGATCAACTACCTGATGAGGGACCGGCACGGCAGCCCGTTCGAGCACAACTCGATGACCTTCTTGATCAGTGCTCCGATCTTCGTCTTCCGTGAGTTCATGCGGCACCGGGTCGGCTGGTCCTACAACGAGGAATCGGGCCGCTACAGGGAGCTCCAGCCGGTGTTCTACGTACCGGACGCGTCACGCAAGCTGGTCCAGCAGGGGCGGCCCGGCAAGTACGTGTTCGTCGAGGGCACCCCGGAGCAACAACACCTCGTGGAGAAGGCCATGGAGGAGTCGTACCGTCAGGCGTACGGGACGTACCAGGAGATGCTCGCAGCAGGCGTCGCCCGCGAGGTGGCCCGTGCCGTCCTCCCCGTGGGCCTGTTCTCCTCGATGTACGCCACGTGCAACGCCCGCTCGCTGATGCACTTCCTCGGCCTGCGCACCCAGCACGAGCTGGCGAAGGTCCCGTCCTTCCCGCAGCGGGAGATCGAGATGGTCGGCGAGAAGATGGAGGAGCAGTGGGCCAGGCTCATGCCGCTCACGTACTCCGCCTTCAACGCCAACGGTCGTGTCGCCCCGTAGCGCACCTCTGTGTGCCCCTCGGGCACACATGTACGGATGGACTGCGCGAAGTGTCCGTATTGCGGCATTTAGAGAAGTTCATCTAGCCTGATCAAACGGACCCGGCACTGCTTGAACCCCCGAGCAGGCAGTGCCGGGCTCCATATTTGTCACGACTTGTCGCCTGCCCCTAAGGCAGACCCCGCATTGAGCAGCGAGTAGCGTGTTCCCCATGGCTCCGACCTCCACTCCGCAGACCCCCTTCGGGCGGGTCCTCACCGCCATGGTCACGCCCTTCACGGCGGACGGCGCACTCGACCTCGACGGCGCCCAGCGGCTCGCTACCCACCTGGTGGACGCAGGCAACGACGGCCTGATCATCAACGGCACCACCGGTGAGTCCCCGACCACCAGCGACGCGGAGAAAGCGGATCTCGTACGAGCCGTACTGGAAGCGGTCGGCGACCGCGCCCACGTCATCGCGGGCGTCGGCACGAACGACACCCACCACAGCGTCGAACTCGCCCGTACGGCCGAACACACCGGCGCACACGGCCTGCTCGTCGTCACGCCGTACTACAACAAGCCCCCGCAAGAGGGCCTGTACCGCCATTTCAAGACGATCGCCGACACCACCGAACTGCCGGTCATGCTCTACGACATCCCCGGCCGCAGCGGTGTCCCGATCGGCACCGAGACCTTGGTCAGGCTCGCCGAGCACCCCCGGATCGTCGCCAACAAGGACGCCAAGGGCGACCTCGGCCGCGCCAGCTGGGCCATCGCACGGACCGGCCTGGCCTGGTACTCGGGCGACGACATGCTGAACCTGCCGCTGCTCTCCGTGGGCGCGGTCGGCTTCGTCTCGGTCGTCGGCCATGTGGTCACGCCCGAACTGCGCACCCTGGTGGAGGCGTACGTCTCCGGTGACGTCCAGAAGGCCACCGAGATCCACCAGAAGCTGCTCCCCGTCTACACCGGCATGTTCCGCACCCAGGGCGTCATGACCACCAAGGCCGCGCTCACCCTCCAGGGACTGCCCGCCGGACCGCTGCGCTCACCGATGGTCGAGTGCTCGCCCGAGGAGATCGCCCAGCTCAAGATCGATCTTGCCGCCGGCGGGGTACAGCTCTGACAACGGACTTCACAACTGAATACGCGGGGCTTCGGCGCCCGCATCCCACACCGACAACTGCATGTGCACGAACGTCATGCGCGCCACGTGCCCACAGGTACGTGGCGCGCATGGGTAGGAGAGTCTTTTGAGTCATCCGCATCCTGAACTCGCCCCGCCGCCCAAGCTCCCCGAAGGCGGCCTGAGGGTCACCCCACTCGGCGGCCTCGGGGAAATCGGCCGGAACATGACGGTCTTCGAATACGGCGGCCGCCTGCTCATCGTCGACTGCGGCGTGCTCTTCCCCGAGGAGGAGCAGCCCGGAATCGACCTGATCCTGCCGGACTTCACGTCCATCAGGGACCGCCTCGACGACATCGACGGCATCGTCCTCACGCACGGCCACGAGGACCACATCGGCGGCGTCCCGTATCTCCTCAGGGAGAAGGCGGACATCCCGCTGATCGGCTCCAAGCTGACCCTCGCGCTCATCGAGGCCAAGCTCCAGGAGCACCGGATCCGGCCGTACACCCTTGAGGTCGCCGAAGGGCACCGCGAGCGCATCGGCCCCTTCGACTGCGAGTTCGTCGCGGTCAACCACTCCATCCCGGACGCCCTCGCGGTCGCCATCCGCACCCCCGCGGGCATGGTCGTCCACACGGGCGACTTCAAGATGGACCAGCTCCCGCTGGACGGCCGTCTCACGGATCTACACGCGTTCGCCCGGCTCAGCGAGGAAGGCATCGACCTTCTCCTCGCCGACTCGACCAACGCCGAGGTCCCGGGATTCGTGCCGCCCGAGCGCGACATCTCGAACGTCCTGCGGCAGGTCTTCGGCAGTGCCCGCAAGCGCATCATCGTGGCGAGCTTCGCCAGCCACGTCCACCGCATCCAGCAGATCCTGGACACGGCCCACGAGTACGGCCGCCGGGTCGCCTTCGTCGGCCGCTCGATGGTCCGCAACATGGGCATCGCGCGTGACCTCGGCTACCTGAAGGTCCCGCCGGGTCTGGTGGTCGACGTCAAGACGCTCGACGACCTCCCGGACAGCGAAGTGGTCCTGGTCTGCACGGGCTCCCAGGGCGAGCCGATGGCCGCACTGTCCCGCATGGCCAACCGCGACCACCAGATCCGCATCGTCTCGGGCGACACGGTGATCCTGGCCTCGTCGCTCATCCCGGGCAACGAGAACGCGGTCTACCGCGTCATCAACGGCCTCACCCGGTGGGGCGCCAACGTCGTCCACAAGGGCAACGCCAAGGTCCACGTCTCGGGACACGCCTCGGCCGGCGAGCTGCTGTACTTCTACAACATCTGCCGCCCGAAGAACCTGATGCCGGTCCACGGCGAATGGCGCCACCTACGGGCCAACGCCGAGCTCGGCGCCATGACAGGCGTCCCGCACGACCGCATCGTCATCGCCGAGGACGGCGTGGTCGTCGACCTCATCGAGGGCAAGGCCAAGATCTCGGGCAAGGTCCAGGCGGGATACGTCTACGTCGACGGCCTCTCGGTCGGCGACGTCGGAGAGCCGGCGCTGAAGGACCGCAGGATCCTGGGCGACGAGGGCATCATCTCGGTCTTCCTCGTCGTGGACTCGTCCACCGGCAAGATCACCGGCGGCCCGCACATCCAGGCCCGCGGCTCCGGCATCGACGACTCCGCCTTCGTGGACGTGGTCCCGAGGATCACCGAGGTCCTGGAACGCTCGGCCCAGGACGGCGTGGTCGAGCCCCACCAGCTGCAGCAACTCATCCGCCGCACGCTGGGCAAGTGGGTCTCCGACAACTACCGGCGCAGGCCGATGATCCTCCCGGTCGTCGTGGAGGTCTGACCGCCGTACGACCTCTCGTACGCGTGAACCTGGAGCGGGCCGCCTCGATTTGCATCGAGGCGGCCCGCTCCAGTACGTTTACGGCTCCGCCTGAGGGGGAACCCGGACACTTCGCGTGTACGGGAGCCACTCCCGGAGGGCCGGAAATTCCGACTCAGAACTTCTGATAAAGTCGGAACCGCCGGAAAGGGAAACGCGGAAGCGGAAACCTGGAAAGCACCGAGGAAATCGGAACCGGAAACGGTCTGATAGAGTCGGAAACGCA